>NZ_AP028634.1:0-1200000 GCF_033097485.1 Pyrofollis japonicus | reverse complement strand
TAGCCTCAAGAATCCTCGACCCACCCATGTCGATCATCGTGGAGAAGATGGCCAGGATATATCGCGCAACCGGCGACCTCGAAAAAGCATTCAGGGAAGCGTTCCGCGACACGCCTCGACGGGTAAGAATCTACGCCTACAGCATCGTCTCCGCCACGAAGAGCCGGGGCATGATGCACCGCGTCCTCGGCGTAGCATCAAGCCACGCGCAGAGCACGCGCCGACTACTCAGCCTCGTAAAGTCCCGCCTAAGCGAATACGGCTTCGTAACCTCCCTCGCATCAATAACTTATGCCTTCTCCGCAGGGATAGTCATAGGCCTTGTAGAGAAAATGTCAACAATGAGCATGCCCATGTTCGGGAAGCCAATCGATCCCGGCATACTCCTCGGCCTCTACTACTACTCACTACTAGCAATCATAGCCGCCTCAGCCTTCATAGTCGCAAGGATAGTCCACGGCTATACCCCCATGACGGCGAAATACATGGCACTGCTCACGCTCGCAGACACATTGATAATGGTGTTCTCGCCAAGGATGCTACTATGACGTGCAACGTGCACTCGGTAAACAAGCCACAGTCGTGATAGAACTCGGTAACACAGCTCCTATGTCGCCATACCCTCCTGCACGAGAACAGACATTCAAGGAACGATAACTCAGCACCAAGACCGGTACAAGCCGGAGCCGCTACAGCTCCGGAGAAGGAACTAGAGTAGACCCTCCTCCTGAACCCTCTTGACAAGCTCTTCGAGGAACTTGCGCACCTTATCTGCTTCACCGTTCTTGATAGACCTTAGAAGCTCCTTAGGATCAGCGTCGATCCGGTAATGCGTTATAATTATGCGCAACGTCATATCTAAGCATGACTCGGCAACCACATCGTCTCCTCCAAGAAGTTCCCTGAGCAGCGCATAGAACTCCTTAGGGTCGTTAAGGAGCATTGAACCCATATCTTTCCCGCGAGCATCGAACCCGAGCTTCACGGCTATGGCTACCGGGTAACACGCCATATCCAAGGCCTCGCGAAAAACCATCGATATAAGCCTGCTCTCTTCCTGGCTCAAGTTCATAATCTCCCCTTAGGGCTTGTTTATCCCACTCGCTCCCCGCTCATATTTATCTATGCTTATACGGTCTTGCTCAAAAACAATCTCTCGTACACGAGTATCGTGGACTATGCCCCGCGCCTTAAGCACGGCTATAACTCTGCGAATAACGTCGTTGTCGCGCTCAAACCCCAGTCCGATCAATACATCGGCTATGGTGCTGAGGCTCGGAGACCCTGCTCCGCTCAGCAAGTCTTCTAGGCTCGTCAATATTGTTGTGATGCCGCGCAGCTTCGCCTCATAGGCCAGTGTCCTTACGAGGTTTAGCCCCGTCTCCTCCCCGTACCACTTCAGCACTATGCCAATACCGTCGATAACTACTAGTGTGGGCTTGTAGGTGTCCATGCGGTCTATAGCTATGCTGTAGAGACCGGAGGGGGTTATTCCGAGCGGCGACAATGAGATTATGTCAAACTCGCCCTCTATGCCAAGGGTTCTTGCAATATACCTTACTTGTTCAACCGACTCCTCGAACGTGACATATAGGGGTTTTCCGCCCCGCTCAAGCTCTGCCTTAATAATCGTTAGAGCAAGCGTAGACTTGCCTACTCCACTGGGCCCCGAGATAACAACTATAGCGCCTCTAGGTATTCCTCCCCTGAGCATCTTGTCGAGCTCTGGTACCCCGGTACTGTGCTTTTGTGAGAGGTCGAAGCGGCCCTTAACACCACCTATGTATTCCCTATATACTACTATGCCGCGGCTAGTTATCTCGAACCCGTAGCTCATTCTTGTCTGGGGGCACCAGCGCGCCTTGCGTATGCTCAGGGTCCTTCTAACTATCCCCCGGTACTCATCAAGCCTCAGCAACATTATCGCGTCTGCAATGAACTCTTCCAGTCCATACCCGATAGTCCTAGAGCCGTGTGGTACCTCGAGGAGCGCGTAAACTGTTATACGCGATGGCTTTGTCACAAGGTTTACCAAGTTGTGGAGGAACTCGCGGCTAGCTCCCGCCCTCAGTGCTTTTAAGAGAGGAGTCAGAGTGTCAATTACTAGTCGCTGCGGCTTCTCGGTCACAACTATTTCTACAACCTTGTCGGCTAGAACCCTTGCATCCTTAGCCAAGGGGAGCCAATAGTACTTGAGAAGCCCCTTCTCCCTATAGGAGGCAAGGTCTATTCCGACGCGTTTCATGTGGTCTAGGAATTCCTCCGCTCTCTCGCTGAGGCTCACATATACTGCTTTCTCGCCCTGCCGCAAACCTGCCTCGATGAAGTGGCCGCCAACGTTGTCTTACCGGAGCCCGGGTGCCCGGCGAGAATCACGAACGAGCCCTGCGGCACGCCGCCGCACAGTATCTCGTCAAGGCTCTGAATACCGGTAGAAGCACTTCCTCGCTGGTTCATCGCGTTTAGAATCCCCGTGTAAGGGGAATTATATTAGCTCTAAAATATAGGGGTTTCGTTACCTATGAGACTAATATTCGTATTAGATATTCTTATTATCTTAGTTGCTCTTATACTATAAGAACACTATAATCATTGCATTCATTACCTGGTTATTAGTTATACAGCATAGGGGTTTTAAATACCGCTTAATGGCCATAGCTATACCTAACCGGGGCTGAATAAGACTCACTGCATAAATCATCAGAGAGGCGATAATATGGGCGGCCAGGGAAACGAAGCTGGCAATGATAAGGGCTTCGAGGAGAAGATACACGGAATACTATACACGTATGACGAGTTCGAGATAATACCTAGCGGTATAAGCGGCCTCGATAAGCTCCTGCGCGGCGGCTTTCCGAGAGGCGCTGTAATCCTTGTGGCAGGTAACCCGGGTACTGGTAAGTCTACTTTCGCCGCCAGGTTCATCTACGAGGGCTTGAGGAGGGGCGAGCCAGGAATCTATGTAAACTTCGTTGAGCCTAAGAGAGACTTCTATGCCCATATGCGTAGCCTCGGAGTAGACTTCAAGAAGTATGAGGACCAAGGAATATTCAAGTACGTGGAGGCACTCACAATAGCCGATGTCGATGCCCTTGAGCAGCAGCTCGAAGAGGTCGCGACACTCGCTATAAACATGGGCGCGAAGAGGCTAGTAGTTGACAGCGTTACCGTTATGCTCCAGATACTTGGGAGGGATAAGGCCCGTGTAAGAGAATTGCTACAAAACTTCTTCGTAAACGGTATCAAGCCCCTCGGCGTAACCAGCGTCCTCATAGCAGAATACCCCTATGGCGCGCAAATGGTCGGTGAGGGTGTTGAAGAATTCGTAGTTGATGGTGTCATAATCCTCCGCTTCGAGACTAGGAGGGGCAAGCCTCTAAGAATAATGGAGATACGCAAAGCCCGCTGGGCCCCTATAAGTATATCAGAACTACCCTTCTACATAAGGCACGGCGAACTCATAAACATAGTTCTTCCAGAGAAGCTTGAAGAAATACCTCCACCTGATTACAGCAAGGTCTACAGCCTCTGTGAATTCCTTGCAATACTCATGAAGACGGGGCTAGCTAGGATAGAGCTACCATATACCGAGAGGAGAGTTCTACTTGAGGAAGTTTGTCCATACTTGATATTGACTGCTGACTCACAAATAGCTATTGCAGTAGAACCTAGCATGGTAAAGATGTTTATAAGCCTTATACCAGTGCTTGCACACCTTAGGACTAAGAAGAAGGTACTAGTTCTAAGCCTTCAAACAAGCTCACAAGCAATAACTCAAGTAGTGCAAAACATTCTGAAAACAGTAGGAGAGATCAAGGAGGGAGAAGACTCTATTGAACGTATTGCAGCGTTTTCACTTAACCCAAGCGCATATACGCCTCAAGAACTCACAATACTCTTGAGGATGGCCGTTGACCTCGTTAAGCCCAAAGTAGTGGTTATTGAAGGCTTTAACCTTCTAGAAAGGCTTCAGCCGCGGGATGAGATACTTCCGGAGCTCTTCAACTTCATATTGTGGCTGCGGCGTCGCAGAATAACCGGCGTATATCTTTACAATATGCTTGGGCTTAACAGGGAGACTGTTCAAGAAGACCCCTTAGCTCCTCTCTACGATGCTATAATCAGTATTGAAACTCCTGTTGAACATTTAAGGCCAAGTAAGCCTTATCGCGAAGTGATGGTGACGATTCATCACCAGTTAATAAGCGCTACGCTAAGACTGTCGATCGATGCGAGGCGCTTTGTCAACATCACTAGAATAGAAAGGGCTGATCTAAAGAGTCTTAGGGATCTTCTTGCCGAGGATCTTGTCTAGTAATGATCTAGACATTTGTTCCACTAGGTGATCTGGGCCTAGGTGATGATGTCCGTGGTTTCGAGGAACGAGTTTGCGGGACAGATAGTGAGGAGGCTGAGGAGCGTTGCTCTTGGTGCAGTCTCTATGCTGAACAATATAGCGTTCAGGAAGTATCGTGTAGATTTCGCGTCACTCCTCTTAGACGACCCGTTGAAGGCCTATGAGGTGTTGCTAGAGTATACCAAGGGCGATCGCCACCGCGCTAGGTTGTTGCTTCGCACCGTGCTTGTAGCGTTTATACCACCCCAAGAGCTGCTTAAAGCTCTTGACGCCCTTGATAAAGGCGACGCAGATCCTCTTCGCAAGGCTCTTGAGAAATACATGGGTGGTAAGAAGTAGGCATTTTGGCGACCTTGTTTTTTCCTACATTGTATTAGCGTGTCTCTGCCTAGTCCTTGTTCTTTTCCTTCACTGGTTTTCTAAGGGTTATGTAGAGGTGGTGTGCTAGATTGATTACCACATAGTTCTTTATTATTCGTTGCTCTGCTTTGCGCAATAGCTCTGCTAGCGCGGAGCCAGACATGCCTAGCTTGCTTGCGAGTTCCCGTATGCTTATGCGGCGCGGGTTCTCGTAGTAGCCGTAGAGGTAGGCGAGCATCAGCGCTATTTCCTGCTTCGAGGTGAGTGCCTCGGCTACCTCCTCCACCGGTATCGTGTCGAGCACCTTGTATCCGAGGTCCTCGAGGGACTTGAGAACGCTGGGCCTCGAAGCGACGAGGACTACTACTATGTAGTTGCTCGTCACAACTATGTTGAGGGGCATCGTGTTGGGCAATGCATCTATGTAGGGGCAGAGCTTGCAGCCACCACACCACTTCTCCGGGGGCATCAGTGTCTTCAAGAGGAGGCTCTGCTTGGCCTCGCTGACTGTCTGGAAAGAGATGCCCGGGTCTCTCTTCAGAACGGTTTCCAGCGCGTCCAGGGCCTGTGGTTCTCCCTGTATCCTTATCCATCCCTCAACGAGGTCTCCGAGCCTGGACGCGTAGAGAATCTGGGCGACGAGCAGGGGGTATTCTATCTCTGCGCCGCTTCTCCCGAGCCTACAGCTCGCCTGGAGCGTGTCGCACATGTTTTCTGCTCTGAGTATGAGTTGCTGTATATAGCAGCACTCCTCAATTGTGGTGGGCCTCGTTGAGGCTATTACGACTGCGGGTATTTTGGGCAAATCACGGACCACCTATGAGCGTGTACATTGTTTCAAGGAGGCTTGCTGCGGCCTAATGCAGAGCAGAGGGTTAATGCTCCTCCAGGTGTTACTCCTCCAGTAGAGAATCTATCTGTGCACCGAACTATTTTGAATATACCTCCGCATCCTTATTTTTTAGGGAGAAACAATTACAAACCAGCATATAGGATAACATAGTGCTCGGATACGTAGACGGCAAGGTGACGCTTACCCAGACTCGTCTCGCTGTGCCCCATGCTCGCCGCTTATGGATGGTGGTGGACGTGGCTCCAGGGATAGAGAACATTGTCGCAGTAAGTGTTAGCCACCGCTGGGCCCCGCTACAAGTAATAGGCCTGCTCGAGCAGCGCGCTCCCCGCGCCTACCGCGTCCTCTCCCCCTTCGCGGAGGAGATAGTTGTCCTCTCTACCTGTAACCGCTTCGAGGCATACGCTTATTCTTCCCGCGTCGACGAGTTCCTGGACGCTGTCCGCGAATTCCTAGGCGACGCGTGGAGCTATGCCCGCATCTTCCGCGGTGTTGACGCTGTTCGTCACCTCTTCCGTGTCGCCTCTGGCCTCGAGTCAGCCGTTGTCGGGGAGAACGAGATCCTCGGCCAGGTCGCGAAGGCCTATGAGGATGCTAGGCGCGAGGGCTTCGCCTCGAAGCGCTTATCCATGCTCTTCCAGTTCGCGATACATGTCGGCAAGCTTGTTAGGAGCAAGACGGGGATAGCCCGCGGCAACGTCGGGTTCCCCGGCGCAGCTGTAAAGCTTGCATGGATGCGGCTCGGCGACGTCGGTGAGGAGAAGATAGTAGTGGTTGGCGCAGGGGAGGCGGGCTCGATAATAGCTGGCCTTGCCCGCGAGAAGTGGCCCCGTGCCCGCATAGTTATCGTGAACCGCAGTGTTGAGAAAGCAGTGGAGCTCGCGGCCAAGGTGGGTGGAGAGGCACGCGGCCTCGACGAGCTAGGAGAAGCGCTTAGGGATGCACGCCTCGTCTTCGTCGCTATAAACGCGCCCGAGCCCCTCGTGAGAAGAGAGATGCTAGGCTATCTAAAGCCGGGTGCGCTGATAGTCGATATCTCTGTGCCGCCTGCAGTGGAGCAGCCAGTGCCGGAGACGCTTGTGTATGCGGGGCTAGAGGAGGTTAAGAACGCTATAAGGGAGACGATAGAGAGGAGGCTGCGGGAGGTGCCGAAGGCCGAGAAGATTATCGAGGAGGAGATAAAGGTGTTTATGGCTAAATGGGAGAGAAAGCTTGCTGACGAAATAATAGCCAAGATAATGAGGTATGCAGAGGCTGTTGCCTCGGAGGAGCTCGACGAGCTCGCAACCGCTCTGAGAAGCAGGGGTATCGACGGGGCTGCTGCCGAGCCCCTCGCATCCTTCACCCGGAGCTTGTTGAAGAAGCTTATGAGGCCTCTCATCCTCTATGCACAGGAGCAGGCTCGGCAGGGCAGGCTCGGCGAGCTTGAGGCTCTCGCAGAGTTCTTTGAAAGGGAGTACGAGAAGAGGCAGAGAAAACTAGTCCAGGAGGCTAGGGCGGCCCGGCGCAACTAGCGGGCCCAGGTCTTACTCGCCGCGCTTCTCTGCAGCTTTCTTCACTGCCTCTATTAGCTCGTTGACGGGCATTAGCTTGTAGGTTGCTGTGCGTATAGTGCCTCTCATGTTAAGGTTTATCAGCGCGGCTGCGAGTGATTGGTCATCCTTGGCCTCAACTATGTTTAGGAAATCCCATTCACCGAATACGAGGTATTGTTGAAGAACCTTGAGCCCCATGTCTTCTAGCTCCTTGTTTACCTCGAGTATGCGCTCGGGCTTCTTGAATATGGTTTGGGCTCCCTTGTCGGTTAGCTTGGAGAGAATAACGTAGAGTGGCACAGTTGTTACACCACTATAAAAAATACTGCACATTGATAATATTTGTTACTCTTCCGCCTCCTCTCTCTTCCCCTCTTTGGGGAGTTCTATGGGCTCTCTGTAAACCATTACCGGTACCAGGTCGCCGGCATCGTACTCATTCTTGTCGACGAGCAGTATGCCGTCAGCCTCCACGTTGCTCACAGTCACTGATGATAGTTGTCTCTCTCGCGGCAGCGGCTCCGCCACTAATACTCCGTCGCGCCAGTAGAGCTTAGCCTTGATGGGCTCCGGTCTCTTAGACTTTAGCGGCTGCGCTAGTGCAGCGTACGCTGGTATCGGGGGCTCTCCGGCCCTCTCAACATTGCCCATGTGTTTTAACACGTGGTAGAGGAGGCGGAGGAAGCCGTGGAGCGCCGAGACGGGGTGACCGGAGAGGGCTAGTAGTAGTGTGCCGTTCGGCAGGAGTGCTGCAGAGGTGGGTCTTCCTCCTCTCACGAATAGGCCTCGGAAGAGGACTTCTGCGCCGAGCCTATCAGCGAGCTTGTAGAACGGGTCAACCTCGCTCGGCCCCGTACCGCCTGTCATGATTACCAGGTCTAGGTTGTTCATCTGCCTCTTAATGTACCACTCAATGGTATCAATGTAGTCGGGTAGGAGTACGCGCTTGACCACTCTCGCCCACGGAGTGTATCGGGCAATCATGTTCTCTATGAGCTTCGCAGTGGTCTCTGCTACCTCGCCTCGGAGTATCCTCTTCTCCGCCTCCTCGGGGCTGCTTGGCTCGAAGAGCTCTGTGCCCGTAGCTATTATGCCTACGCGTATCTCGCGGAACACCTTGGCCCGCGTAACTGCTATGTCTAGGAGCCCTACGACGTCCAGCTCTGTGAGGACGTAGCCCTTGGGCAGCAGTACTTGGCCGCGGCGCGCATAGAAGCCGACTGGGTCGATGTTCTTGCCTGCTTCGAACTTCTTGTCTATGACGATGTAGCCGTCTTCGAGCCTCACGGCCTCCTCGGGCACAACGGTGTCTGCTCCATCGGGGAGATAAGCCCCCGTGGACACGTAGACGGCGGTGCCCGGCTCTACGCGGTACTCTATCTCTACCTTGCCTATAGGCGCCTCTCCTATGACCTTGAGCTTGCCGGGGGTATCCTCGGAGCGCACAGCGTAGCCATCGTAGGCCGCGCGAGGCCTAGGCGGGAAATCGTGGGGGGAGCGGAGATCCTCTGCGAGGACGCGGCCAACAGCCTCCCAGACAGGGAGAACAACCGTGTCCTCTACGGGCTTAACCCTCTTCCGTATAATATCTATAGCCTCCTTCACGGGCGTGAGCTTCTCCAAGTAACGGGGTACACGCTTCTCCTCACCAGCCTCCAAGCCCAGGCACCTCTCAGGCCAAGCCTTGTAAGGGAGACAAAGGCGCTAACCGTTTTACGCCGAGGAGGAGGGGCACGAAGCGAGAAAAATAAGCTAGTTCCCGTAAAAAGCGGGCGCCTAGCTAATGCTGATCCCCGATGACAACCGTACAGCTATGTGTCTCAGTCTTATCACCTTTCACGAGGAATAGCCTTGTAGTAAGCTCTATGGTGTCCGGCTTGGATACCGCCGGTATGCTTACCTTAGACACCGTGGGGGATGGCAGTACTTGTACACAGTAGGTTCCCTCAGCAGGCCCCTCCATCCTAATATCTACCACGGCTCTGAGCACGTTGCCTGCAAGCACGCTCTTGTTGACGCCTATGCCTATGAGCTTGTAACACGGGTTTGGGGGCTGAATCGTGTAGACAAGTGTCACAGAGGCATTGCGGGAGTCATAGGAAGAGCTTATGGTCACTCGTAGAGGGCCTAGGCGGCACACAGCGCCTCGCTTCATGCCTGTCTCTTCACCTTCAACCCAGCCCTCGACACCCAGCCCCATCAAGAGCATTAGGGCGAGCAGTACTGCTAACACGATGATAGCCATTATTGGTACAATTGCTCTAGCCAAGCACTGCACCGAGGAACCCAGGGGTCAAGTCTCCCCTTATTTTTGTCTCCAGGTACTCGATTATGGTAGGATAAAATAGGAACAAGAGTGCCTTTCTTAGTAAGTGGGGAGATCCCCTGCCAGGAGAAACCGTATTCCTGCCTGACACTATTCTCCGTGCTCTCCGCGAGGAAGCAGAGAGACGGGGCACCACACCCGAGGCACTCATGGTCCACCTCTTGCTCGGCATAGTGTCGGAGGAGGAGAAGCCGCGCGCCCTCCTCGAGGCCGCTGAGACCAGTCTGCGCCACGCGAGAGCACATGCAGAGGCAGGAGAGTATCGGGACGCTTATCGTAGGCTCTGGAGCAGTATCCTTCTAGGCATAGAAGCGTATGCATTGCAGCGTGGAGCCAGTCAGCCCGGGAAGCTCGAGGACTACTGGGCCTTGGTCAGCGAGGCGGCCGGAGAGCTAGGCGAGGCGTCTTTTGACGCGTTCTACGCTGGCTTGGCTGCATATATTGCTTCTAGGGAGGATCTCGGCGACGGCAACCACTTCGACGCGATGGCTAAGCGTGTCACCTCTTTTCTCGAGGCGTTAAAGGACTTAGTAGCGGGTTGAGAAGGTCTTGAGGAAGGATTTTCCCGAGCCCAGTGGAGACCGGATAGAGTTCAGGGGAAGCACTAGCCTAGACTACCGCGTAGTCGGTGTAACGAGGCTTCTACGTAGGAGCGGGCTCCATAGCCTCTGCGAGAAGGGCTCTGGTAGGCTAGAGGTGGCTCACTTTATTGGCGCCGAGGAGGTTATTGAGGCGGTTCAGCACGCGAAGAGAATGTTTGTGCGATGCAGGTATGCCGGGCCACCGGGTATTACGAAGCTCGTGCTCTTAGAGATAGTCTCTTTCGACCCATGGCTCTACCTGCGAGAAGAGCTCGGGGCATCGAGCACCGAGTGGAGACTATTCGTCGAGCCCGGCTACATGCCGTCCATTCTCCACGTAGAGGTAGACGGCAGGGAGTACTCCTACAAGCTTGGCTACGACGTGTTGCTCCCGCTGCGCAAGATGGGGATGAGCAGGCTAATAGACCAGACTGCGAGCAGGGCTGCAAACATACTAGAGAATCATGGATACGTTGTGGCAGGCTATGCTACTCACAAGCACGGCATTGTTGAGAATCTTGTACTCGTAGCCGATACCCTTGATCTCCGCTCAAGTATTCGCATGCTGATAACAATACCGTATACGAACGTCTACGTGTTCGGCCCTGGTGCAGAGACCTCAATACATAGCACCGAGACTAGGCCCGAGAAAATAGCCAAACTATTGAACAGGGTATTGGCGAGCCGAGAGGATAGAGAAAAACACAGGGAGACGCATGCCGGAGAGCTAGCAGAGAAGGACACCGGGAAAGCAGAGAGCATTGCCTAGCAGTTAGCCAGGGCAAAGAGGAGGGGCTGTGAGGAACTCTTCGTTGAAAAGAGGCCACTTGGCCGGTGATTTGAGCCCCGACTACCGAGCCCTCTATGCTTTCACGTTGAAGCCGTGTTTGGCGAGGAACCTTAGTACTGGCTTAGGTAGCTTGACCGAGGCGGGTTCTTTCGCAGCTATATAGAGTGGCCTAGCGAGTCTACCACCCTCTATGAAGGCGCCTATTGCCCGCCCTTGATCATCGTATAGTATTGTTATCTTGTATTTTCCAACCACGTGTTCCTCTCTAC
This sequence comes from Pyrofollis japonicus, assembly GCF_033097485.1. Lineage (NCBI taxonomy): Archaea > Thermoproteati > Thermoproteota > Thermoprotei > Desulfurococcales > Pyrodictiaceae > Pyrofollis > Pyrofollis japonicus. The sequence goes on along the minus strand of NZ_AP028634.1, from coordinate 1,188,929 downwards.
GTGCAGCCATCAAGAGAGCCACGCGGCTCACCCCAATCAGGAGACCATTCTCATTAGTGGGAGTGGGGTCCCCGAGGGCCTATACTGCAAGGTCCTACCTTGTTTTACTTTTTCCCGGATAGCTAGGCGTTGCACCAATAGTGGCTCTATTCATCCAGTTCCGCGTGCCTTCCTAGCCTAGGTACGCAGAGGGGTCTTTTCCGGCCAGGCTCCACGGTTACGGCTCGGGGCACACGCATGGAGTGTCTTGACGCGCCTCGCGGCCTCGGTGTATGGGTTTCGGGTCCGGCAAAGATAGTTGTCGAGAAGGGCGTGTTTCTCGCCTCTGGGCTCCGCATTGAGGCGGGCCGAGAGATAATTATTAGGGCTAATCGCGGGGCATCGTTCTACTCCCTAGAAGAGGCGAGGATCTGTGTCGGTATGGGTGCTTCTGGCTCTTACCGTGTGCTGAGAGAGGGCTTCGAGCTAGTGGAGCAGTGGAGTAGTATAGTGGAGGATATTGGTTCAAGGGGCTTTCGTAGAATAGTTGTTGTGGGCGGCGTTGAGGCCGGCAAATCTACGCTCACTACCTGGATTCACAACGTCCTCGGACTCCCCGTCGTGGAGGCTGATATTGGGCAAAACGAGCTTGGTACACCGGCTATGGTCTCCTATGCTTCTAGCAGCGAGCCTGTCATAGCATTGCAAGACCTTGCTCCAAGCGGGGGCTTCTTTGTCGGCCACGTCTCGGCGGAAAAGGTTATGGATCTTGTAGTCTCCGCCTCGTCCCGGGCAGTTTCCCGTCTCAGCAAGGGCTTCGTAGTGGACACTGATGGGTTCGTTGACGGGCGCGGAGCAGTGTATAAGCGTGGCTTAATCGAGGCACTGGGCCCCGACGCCGTAGTCGTGCTCGGCTCCAAGCCCTTGGCAAAAGCGTTGAGAGGAGCGGGTGCAGAGATCATTGAGGCACCCGCGGTTCCTGGTAGCCTTGTCCGTCTCCGTTCACGTGGGGAGAGGCGGGCTTACCGCCAGAGAGCATTTGCATCCCTCTTCGCGGGGGCCAAGCCCATGGTGCTCCGTGGCGTAGACGTGGTGCCACTTTGCCCCTTTACTGTGGCCGAGGACCAAGTCGTCTACACTTGCAGCTCAAGGGTCTACGTCGAGTCTAGGAAGAGGCCGGAGCCTCCTGCCAAGTGGCTGAGGCCGCACTGGGCAAGGGGGCTGGTAGCCGGGCTGAGGCTGAGGAAAGGCACTGACGTATTAGCGCTCGTGGAGGAACTCGATGTTGCGGCCCAGAAGGTGGTCGTAAAACCTGCATCGTTACAGAGTGTTAGCGCGGAGGATGTTGAACAAGTTATGCTTGGGTGGATAATCCTAGGCGAGAACTATGAAGAGGAGCACCTGGAGCCCCTGCCCTACCCTGCGGCACTGGAGTCGAGGCAGGCTAGGAGACCTAGGAGAAAAACATCACAGTGAACCGGGACGCCTTCCTCTGGTGCCGGTGGAGCCTTAGCGCCGACGCCCATTCTCTGCACCGCAGCCAGCCGTGTAGCCCAGGCAAGTCTCCATGTACGGCGCGATCACGGGAGCGGCCTTGGCGAGCAGCGTTGGTGCGGCGTCTGGGAAGAAGCGTCGGGGACGATAACCCACTCTCAGACCCCCAGCCGAATCTATTGTGGCTAGGAGAGGCATAGAGCACCGCGCCTCAATATTACCGGGCCACACAGCAACGAGCTACCGGGAAAAGGGGATAGCTATAGGCTCTTGAGTAGTCTCCCGGCAGGGAACCCGGCCTCCTTTATGCCGAGTCGCCGGAGGGCTAGCCAGGCTGTAGCAGTGTTGCTTGATATTACTGGTAGGCCTAGGTCTGTCTCCAAGGGGTCTATGACCTCTATGGTGCGCAGGTTTGTACAGCTTATGAAAACTGCGTCTGCTCTACTCGTGTCAAGGCTGCGGGCGAGCCGGTAGACCTTCTCCGGCGGAGTTTTCCCGATATCGGTATTCTTCTCTATTCTGAACGCCTTTAGGTCTACTACTTCGAAGCCGTGGTGTTCGAGAAAGCGCACCTCCTTCTCATTGACCTCGTCTATGTAGGGGGTTGCCAGTGCTACACGTTTTGCATCCAGGAACCTCAACGCCTCTACAACGGCTGTAGCGGTAGCAATTGCTGGCTTGCCGGAGGCTTCTTCGAGGCTCTTCGTTATCTTCTCGTCGTAGCCGGGTCCTCCCACAAGGCTCCCTGTAGTGCATCCATAGACTATTAGGTCTACGTCAGCTGTCGCGAGGAGCCTAGCAGCATAGGATGCCTCCTTCTCCATAGCCAGGAGTTCTTCAACGGTTACTTTCTCGAGCTTAACCCTCGCAGTGTGTATGCTTACACCGCTGGGCACAAGCCGCCACATCTCCGGCTCCATAGTGGTATTTGAAGACGGGACAATGAGGCCTATCCTTGCCCGCCAGCCATACATGAATTTACACCACTCGGCTCAGTTTTTAATAAACCCCTTACTTACTTTCCCACAAAGTGGACTAAAAATAGTAAAGGTAGGTGTTAGCTTGGCCAAGCAATCCACTATTGTATGGATAACCGTCGCCATAGTAATTATCGCTGTAATAGGTGTTGCAGCCTATCTCTACGCCTCCAAGGGCGGGGGAGGCGGCGCCAAGGAGCACGTGATAAAGGTTGGCGTCATCCTCCCCCTGAGCGGCCGCTTGGCCGAGACAGGTGCCGACTTGAAGCACGGAATCGAGTTCGCGGTTGACCAGATCAATTCCCAGGGCGGCGTGAAGAACTGTGGAGGAGCGAAAATAGTAGTAGTCTGGGGAGATAGCGCTGGCAAGCCCGAGACCGGCGCAGCCGAGGCAGAGAGGCTCATAACGCAGGAGCACGTCGTCGCCCTTGTAGGGGCTTACCAGAGCGCAGTAACCAAGACGGCTAGCGAGGTAGCAGAGAGGTACCATGTACCCTTCGTAAACCCTGACTCAACATCGCCGCTGCTAACGAAGCGTGGCTACAAGTGGTTCTTCAGAGTAACGCCCCACGACGAGATGTTCGCGCAGCAGCAAGCAGAGTTCGCCAAGTGGCTCAACGAGAAGTACAACCTAGGGCTCAAGACCTTCGCCATAATACACGAGGACAGCGAGTGGGGCACAGCCGTAGCCGAGGCCTGGAAGAAGTACTTCACTGAGGCAGGGTTCAAGCTCGTGAAGGAGGTCAGCTACCACGCCGCAACCGTCACCAGCCTTGACACCGAGGTTGAGGCGCTCAAGTCCGCCAACCCCGACATATTGCTAGTGGCCTCCTATGTCCAGGACGCACTGCTCCTGGTCAGAACAATGAAGGCCCACAACTTCGCGCCAAAGGTTGTACTGGCACAGGACGCTGGCTTCATCTCGCCCGGCTACGTCAAGAACGTCGGCAAGGACGGCTGGTACATCTTCTCGAGAGAGGTCTTCAACTGGGACTTGATAGAGAAGATTCCGAGGCTTAAACAGATAAACGAGGAGTATAAGAAGAAGTATGGTGTCGATCTTAACGGTAACTCTGCGAGAGACTATACCGGCATGATCGTGCTCTACTACGCGCTCGAAGACGCGTGCAAGAAGGCTAAGCCGTGGGACGACTTGGAGAAGTTCCGCTCAGTGCTCCGAGACTCGCTGGCAAACCTCTACATTCCTGGAGACAAGCTCATAATGCCTTGGAAGGGCGTAAAGTTTGACGAGAATGGCCAGAACATACTAGGCCAAGGAATAATAGTCCAAATGATGACTGACGGTAAGTACTACACGGTCTACCCACCGGACTTTGCCACAAAGGAGCCAGTTGTGCCATTCCCGCCATGGAACCAGCGATAAGGACTAAGGTGGACAAGGAAATGATCATACTCCATACCATTTTTCTTACCCTTAGACAAACTACTCTATACACATGCCTCTCTATTCCTCTATCCTCGTATCCTCAACACTTTCCCGTATCACTATACAGTGGAGAGGTGTAAGGTGATTTGGTCGGCTTAGCCGATATAGCTGCGGCAACAGTTGACGGCATACTGACTGGCAGTATCTACGCGATGGTAGGTGTAGGCCTTGCGCTCATCTGGGGAGTAATGGAGATAATAAACTTCGCTCACGGCGACTACATGATGCTGGGTGCCCTCACGGCATACTACTTGTTCACGCTAATGGGCTTAGACCCTCTTATCGGGGCCGTCATCGCGTTTGGCGTCGTGTTTGTCTTGGGTGTCGCTACGCAGCGTGGAGTAATAAACAGGATCCTGGACGCGCCGCTATTGACGCAAATCGCGGCAACATTCGCAGTCCTCCTCATAATACGGTACGGTGTACAGGCGGCAATAGGTCCCTACACTAGGCGCATAACGACGTGGTATGCCAACGTGTTCTACCATGTTGGGCCCATCACTCTCCCGCTCGCGAAGCTCATAGCTTTCGCGGCATCACTTATAACAGCCCTAGGCCTCTACATCTTCTTATTCAAGACTGATACAGGTATAGCTCTTAGAGCAACGTCCCAGAATCGCCAAGTAGCGCAGCTAATGGGGATTAACGTCAAGAAGATGTACGATATAGCATTTGGCCTCGGCGTGGGAATAGCTGGCGCAGCTGGCGCCATACTTGCGTTATTTTATCCCATATTCCCGGAGATGGGTGCCTTCTTCGCCCTCATAGCGTTCATAGTCGTTGTCCTCGGCGGGTTCGGCAGCGTCTTTGGAGCATATCTCGGCGGCATAATAATAGGGCTTATTGAGAGCCTTAGTGCCCTCTACATAACCCCTGCGCTAAAGGACGTAGTAGCGTTCATCATATTCCTCATCATATTGCTCTTCAAGCCAACAGGCCTCTTCGGCAAAGGTGAGTAAGGCCATGCCCGGGCTACAAGAGTACTTGAAAAACCCCCTCGTAGTACTCCTCGTGGCACTGCTCCTGGTACTGCCAGTGCTGTTCTGGCTAGCAAACCTGCCATTCTACGCCAATATGGTGTTTCTCGCAATAATGTACGGGATAGCGGCGATGGCTTGGAACCTCATGGAGGGATACACGGGGCTCTTCAGCCTCGGGCATGCAGTATTCTTCGGCGTGGGCGCCTATACGACTATGATACTGATGCTGTACTACGATGTGACGCCCTGGGTAGGAATATGGGTTGCAGGCATCATGGCTGCTATAACTGGGTTCCTGCTAGGCTTCCCGCTCCTACGCTTACGTAGCCACTGGTTCACACTAGCCACGATAGCTGTTGGCGAGATATTCAAGCTCGCTTTTGCGCACTGGGACTACGTGGGAGGATCACGTGGCCTCCAGTCGCCGATAGTTGGTGGAGGCAAGGCTCTCTACTATCTCCAGTACACCGGGCCCTACGTCTACGTATACGTGGCCCTATTCGTTCTCGCAATAGAGCTAGTAGTTCTCCACCGAATAATCAATAGTAGGACGGGCTACTACTTCCAGACGATAAGGGAGGACGAGGTAGTTGCAGAGACCCTTGGAATAGACACGTTCCGCTACAAGATGCTATCACTGGTTATCAGCAGCTTCTTCACCGGGCTTGCGGGCGCCCTTTACGCTATAAGGTTCCGCTACGTTGACCCCTTCGCAGTCTTCGACCTCATAACGATATCTACCTATATGTCGATAGCGGGCATAATAGGCGGCATATACACGTTCATTGGGCCAGTAGTAGGCGCATTCATATTCATACCTGCAGCCGAGTTCGTGAGAGTAAAGATAGTATCAGCGTTCCCCAGGTACTTCGGCCTACACGTCGCCGTCGTCGGCATTCTCCTCCTCCTAATCTCCCTCGCTCTCCCCGAGGGCGTAATCGGGTATCTAAAAAGGAAGGGCGTTCTTAGGAGGGTGTAGCTGCGTTGTCGGAGAAGCTCCTAGTAGTTGATAATGTCGTTAAGAGGTTCGGAGGTATCAGGGCTCTAGACGGCGTATCGCTTGAGGTTAGGAGGGGTGAGCGGCTAGGCCTTATAGGGCCCAACGGCGCGGGCAAGACGACGCTCTTCAACGTGATATCTGGGATCTATAAGCCTGACAGCGGCCGCGTAATCTTCAAGGGCGTCGATATTACTGGTTGGCCTCCGCACAAAGTAGCGTGGAAGGGTATTGCGCGCACATTCCAGATAGTTAGGCCCCTCAACAACATGACCGTACTAGACAACGTCGTCATAGGGGCGTTGCTGAGAGAACACGATATAGGGAAGGCGAGAGAGTACGCGCTAGAAGTCCTAGAGACTGTTGGGCTCTACGAGAAGAGGAATGTGCTTGCAAAGGACCTCAACCTGGTTGAGAAGAAGAGGCTCGAGGTTGCTAGGGCGCTGGCTACGCGGCCCGAGCTACTTCTCCTTGACGAGGTTGCCGCCGGCCTCCGCCCGAGAGAGGTGGACGAAGTGGTAGACATGTTCCTCGAGCTATCAAGGAAGGGTATAACTATGATCATGGTTGAGCACGTTATGAGGGCGGTAATGAATTTCGCCGAGAGAATAGTAGTCCTTCACTATGGGAGAAAGATAGCTGAGGGAACCCCCCAGGAGGTGGCCAACAATCCAAAGGTTATTGAGGCCTACCTCGGCTCAGAGGAGTAACCCAACACCCATGATTGCTTGCTAGGAGGGTGTCCACGGGATGGGTGGTGAAATACTCCGCGTAGAATCAATAGAGGTATTCTACGGCGAGTTCCAAGCACTGTTCGGCGTATCGTTCCACGTCAATGAGGGCGAGATAGTCGCCTTGCTGGGCTCGAACGGCGCTGGGAAGACGACCACGTTGCGCACCATATCCGGGCTCCTGGTCCCCCGCAGGGGCAGGATAGTGTGGAAGGGTAGCGACATAACCCATGTCCCTGCCTATAAGCGCGTAGAGATGGGTATATCCCATGTCCCGGAAGGTAGGGGGATCTTTCCCAAGCTAACAGTCTACGAGAACCTAAGGGTTGCAGCATACACCAAGAGGGCTAAGGAGAAGTTCCAGGAAAGCCTTGAAATGGTCTACGATTTGTTCCCAAGGCTCCGCGAGAGGAGGAACCAGTTAGCAGGAACACTTAGCGGTGGAGAACAACAAATGCTCGCCATAGCAAGGGCACTTGTGCAGAGGCCTACTCTCCTCATGATGGATGAGCCCAGCCTAGGCCTCGCCCCAAAGCTTGCAAAGGAGGTTATAATGCTGTCTAGGAGGCTGCGCGACGAATACGGACTCACCATACTGCTTGTAGAGCAGAACGTGAAGCAATCGCTCAAGGTGGCGGACAGGGCCTACGTGCTCGAGACGGGAAGAATAGTGCTGGAGGGCACGCCCGAGGAACTCGAGAAGAACCCGAAGATAAGAGAGGCCTACCTAGGCATATAGGTTCCCCGTAACACGGTTTTTCCCCCTCCACGCATCGAGCCGCATATTGCTCGTAACCGTGGTTTAGCCGCAGAGGTGTCAAGTCCGTGGCTAAGCGCATAGGAGCAGACATAGGGGGCACTTTTACCGACGTCGTTGGCTTCGACGAGGAGACGGGCACGCTCCTTCACTTGAAGGTGCTTACTACTCCCCGTGAGCCCTGGAAGGGCTTAATGGACGGTATTGAGAGGCTTGGCTGGAGCCTCGACACGGTCTCGATAATAGTCCACGCCTCGACCCTTGGGACAAACACGTTTCTCGGGCAGGTTGGCCTAGAGATCCCGGTAGCGGTGCTAGTGACGAACAAGGGGTTCAGAGACGTACTCGAGATTGGGAGACAGAACCGCCCCGAGCTCTACAATTTGTTCTTCGAGAAGCCCCGCCCCCTAATCCCTAGGTCTAGGCGCATAGGGGTCTCCGGGAGAATAGGGCCCAAGGGAGAGGAACTGGAACCCCTGAACCCCGACGAGGTCAGAAAGGTCGCGAGAGAATGGTGCGGCAAGGCAAAGGTGTTTGTTATCTCATTCCTCCATAGCTACTTGAACCCGGTGCACGAGGAGCAAGCCAAGAAGATTATCCAGGAGGAGTGCCCGGGAGCAATAGTTGTTACAAGCTACGAGGTCGACCCGCAGCCGAAGGAGTATGAGCGCACGAGCACGGCCGTCGTGAACGGGGTGCTGAAGCCCCTGCTCGCAACCTATATTGAGAGGGTCGTGGAGGAGCTGCGAGTCAAGGGGTTCCAGGGCAAGCTCCTCGTGATGCAGAGTAGCGGCGGCGTCGCGGGCTCAGAGGAGGCCACCAGGTATCCTGCGGCCTTTATTGAGAGCGGGCCGGCTGCTGGAGCAGTAGCTGTAGCCTACTTCTCGAGGCTGATGGGGATCAATAGGGCGCTCGGATTTGACATGGGAGGCACCACGGCCAAGGCCTCCACGATAGTTGATGGGGAGCCCCTTATTGTGCCGGAGTACGAGGTCGGCGGCAAGGTCCACATGGGTAGGCTTCTCCGCGGCTCCGGCTACCCCGTCCGCTACCCCTACATCGACCTCGCAGAGGTAAGCGCCGGAGGTGGAACTATTGCCTGGATAGACCCTGGTGGGGCTCTGCGCGTGGGACCCGTGAGCGCGGGAGCCGATCCCGGCCCAGCGTGCTATGGGAGAGGCGGCGAGGAGCCAACCATAACTGATGCTAACTACGTGCTCGGCAGGCTCCCTGACGAGCTAGCAGGCGGGAGGGTTAAGCTGAGAAGGGATCTCGCGGAGAAGGCTCTCCGCAAGCTAGGCGACAGGCTCGGCATGGGGCTAGAGGAGCTAGCGTCCTCGATAATAAGGATCGCGAACACCGTCATGGCGCGTGCTCTCCGCCTCGTAAGCGTAGAGAGAGGCTACGACCCGAGAGAGTTCTCAATGTTCGCGTTCGGCGGGGCAGGTCCCTTGCACGCAGCAGCCCTCGCTGCAGAGATAGGCGTCAAGGAGGTAGTGGTTCCCCCGCTGCCGGGCGTTTTCTCCGCGCTGGGCCTACTCGTAACCGATTATCGCCACGACCTCCACAAGGCGGTCGTGAAGAAGGCTGACGAGGCGAGCGAGGAGGAGCTCGAGAAGGTGTTCCAGGATCTCGAGAAAGAGGCTGTGAGTATGCTGCTCTCCGAGGGCGTGAGGAGAGAGGATATAAGGATAACGAGGCTCCTAGACATGCACTACCTTGGCCAAGCATACGAGCTTACAGTACCCTATCGCGGAGACATAGGTGAGGCTGTTGAGGCTTTCCACGAGAAGCACGAGGCGCGCTACGGGTATAGTCTCCGCGGCGAACCAGTAGTCATCGTGAATGCCCGCATAGTGGCCATAGGCGCTATACCTAAGCCCCAGCTGCCGCGGGGAGAAGAGAAGCCCCACCGACCGGAGCCTAGGCGTTCGCGCAGAGTATTCTTCGAGGAAACGGGCTGGGTTGATACACCGGTGTACTGGCGGCCAGAGCTACGCCCCGGCGCGGAGATAGAGGGGCCAGCGATCATAGAGAGCGATGAGAGCACAATCCTTGTCCCGCCGAGCCACGTTGCCCGCGTAGACGGTTTCTTTTCCGTCAGGATAACGCGTGGCTGACAAGGCTCCTCGGAGGCTGGTCCGCAATGGTTGACCCTGTCACTGTTGAGGTACTGAGGCACGCGCTCATCTACGCCTCGGAAGAGATGGGCGTGGTTCTCCGCAACACGGCTTTCAGCCCCAATATAAGGGACCGGCTGGACCACAGCTGCGCAGTACTAACCCCCAGCGGCGATCTCCTGGCACAGGCTGAGCACATACCAGTACACCTCGGAAGCATGCCGGTGGGCGTGAAGAACCTTACAAGGTACTTGGAGGAGCACGGTATAGAGCTGGGCCCCGGCGACGTGGTCATAACCAACGATCCCTACATCTCCGGCACACACCTCAACGACGTCATGGTCGCGAAGCCGGTCTACGTGGGCGACAAGCTAGTCGCAATGGTCGCGAACAAGGCCCACCACGTAGACGTGGGAGGGGTTGTACCTGGAAGCATTGGCGGCGGGGCCAAGATGCTCCTAGAAGAGGGGCTGGTGATACCCCCCATCAAGATAGTTGAGGAGGGGAGGCTGCGCAGAGACATAGTGGAGCTCATAAAGGCCAATGTCCGCACCCCGCGCTACTTCCAAGGCGACCTCATGGCGCAGCTCGCTGCCCTCAACCTGGGCGAGAAGAGGGTGAAAGAGCTAGCAGACCGCTACGGCGCAGACACGCTCCTCGAGGCATGGGGCGAGATACTCGGCTACACTGAGCGCTATACCAGGAACAGGCTCAGAACAATAGTCGAGGAAACCGGAGCCGAGGGAAGCTACGAGGCCGAGGACTACCTCGAGCTGAGCAGCGGCGAACTAGCAAAGATAAAGACAAGGCTAACAATAACCAGGGACAAGGTCCTCGTAGACTTCACCGGCACCGACCCACAGGTAGAGGAGCCCATCAACGCCGTCTACGGGGTAACTGTCGCTGCGACAACGTTCGCGCTCAAATCAGTCATAGACCCGGAGATGCCAATGAACCAGGGCTTCTACCGCGTAGTAGAGATACGTGCGCCGCGAGGCACCTTGGTGAACCCTGAGCCCCCGGCACCCGTTGGCGGGGGGAACGTTGAGACGTCTCAGCGCATAGCAGACGTGGTCTTAAGGGCGCTCGCCGAAGCCTTCCCCGGCAGGGTTCCAGCGGCTAGCTGCGGCACAATGACCAACGTAATGGTGGGCGGTAAGGGCTGGGCGTTCTACGAAACCCTTGGCTGCGGGAGCGGTGCAAGACCGTGCTGCGACGGCGTAGACGGGGTGCACACCAATATGACTAATACTCTCAACACGCCTATAGAGGTGATTGAGCAAGAGTACCCGGTTCTCTTCAAGGCTTACGAGCTGAGGCCAAACAGCGGTGGACCGGGAACCTATAGGGGAGGACTAGGAGTAATACGCGCCTTCACGGTCCTAGAGGACGGCGCCACCCTCACAGTGTTCTCGGAGAGAGGAAAACTACGTCCATGGGGCCTCGTGGGCGGCAAGCCAGGCGCCCCCAGTAAACACTACATAGTGACGGCTAGCGGCGAGAAAATAGAGCTACCCATCAAGGCGACGAGAAGGCTACGGAGAGGCGACACGGTGTACATAAACACGCCGGGAGGAGGAGGCTACGGAGACCCCTGCAAACGCCCAGAGGAACTAATACTCAGAGACCTAGAAGACGGCAAAGTAACCCTAGACCACGCACGCCGAGAATACTGCTACACACCGGAAACGAAGAAGTAGGAGAACACCTTTCCCTACTCTTTTCCATGAGCCTTTTTCCTGGGCGCTAAAGACTCCCTATGGGTCGAGCCGCTGAGCCTCCTCAGCCAAAGCGTCGAGAATCCGGGTAAGCGCGTCCAGCTCGTTCTTAAGGGTCTCGTATATTATGTCGTGCCTTATCTCTGCGTACCCGTGGACGAGGATGTTCCTCATACCCGGTATTGCTCGTGCGAGGTCGCTGAACTCCTTGGGCACTACCCCGGCCTCGATAACCGCCTCCACTATATCCCGGTAGGTCGGGCCCCTGGCTAGGCCTCTTCGCGCAGCGATGAAGGCGGCAAGGTCGAGTATCGCTTCTAGCAGTACGTGTAGGTGGCGCTCCGCGAGCGCCTGCAAATCCTCGTCGCCCATGTATTCCTCGAAGCTGTGCCTAGCTATCTTCCTGAGCCTCTCGAGGCTCCTCCTAGCCCTCGATATCCTCGCCACTAGTCCCGGCGAGGGCACGCCTATTCTCCCTCTCAAACAGCCTTATGAGGGGCTCCAGGTCGGCTACCTCGTCTATTGCACGCGCCAAGTCCTCGTAGTATTCGCGTAGGCACTCATCGCCGCAGCTGTATAGGAGTTTTCCCCTAGCCAGAGCCTCCCATGCAACCACGGGGTTCCAGTCGTCGAGGAAAACCAGGTCAAGCCTAGCCCCCTCGGGAAGGCACTCCTCCAGCTCAGCGTATAGGAGCCCCCTCTCGACGAAGCCCAGCCTCCTACCAGCCTTCACAGCCAAGTCGAAATCACTATGAGGCCCCCAGTAGCCCCGGCCACGAGAACCAAACAATACAACGTAGCGGAGCCTCCACCTAGAAGCCACCCGCCTCACACACTCAGAGAACCCATTACCACTGCTACTCGACAAGCCTTGTAGCCCCATCCATGTATGAGGATGCTAGGGAAGAATTAAACAAGAAGGGATAATCAAGGCGAGGGATATCCCCTACATGCTTGCCTCAGAGGTTATCGGTATAACCTCTACTCCTAGCCGCTTCGCCAGCCTCCTAGCCTCCGGGTCGATGAAGCCGCCGAGCACAACTAGCCTGGGCTTCTTCTTCTCAACCCTCTCGTATAGCAAGCCTATCTTATGAATCTCGGAAACATCTGCCTTGGAGACCCTGGACTTTATCTCCAACAATATGTGCTCACCGTCCCTAACCAGTACGTCGACCTCGACAACGCTAGGGTAGCCGTACACGAAGCCCTCCTCGTCCTTGTACACCCACTTCTCGACAGTAGCTACCCCAAACACCTCTTCTACGACAAACCTCATTGCCTCGCGGAAAGCCTCCTCACTAATAACGCCGAACCTGTGAGCGATAACCAGTACGACGCGGCGAGTCTCTCTCATCTCCTCCTCAAGCCTGGCAACACGCTCCTCGAGCGCCACGAGCCTCTTCTCTATTTCCTGCTGCCTCTCCTCTATTCTTGCGAATCTCTCCTCGATCCTGGCAAATCTTTCTTCTAGTTGCGCGAACCTCTCTTCTAGCTTCTTGAACTCCTCCTCTAGTCGCTGCTGCCTTTCTTCTAGCCTCTGTTGCCTCTCCTCGAGCCTACTGAACCTCTCCAACAGCTCCGTGAAGCCGAGTGCTCCGAGTAGCGCGTAGCGCAGCTCCCTGTCCTCCTCAACAGCCTTAATGATCTCCCGGACAAGCTCCTGTCTCTTAGCACTATTACCTATAGCCAGCGGAGTCACCTCCACCGGATAGTAGGGATATGTACTACTGCTAATCCTTTACTCCTATGCCCGGGCTATCTCCGCTTTGGTGCAACCGGGTCATAAACTATATATTCAACATGTTAACATGCATACATATACTTACAGTTTTTGATCAGAGCTTATTGAACAAAATAATTATATATATATATGTCCATTAGAAGGCAAATGGTGAATAACTAGTGAAATTAAGGCGCCTGGCCGAAAAAGCCCCTATACTATTAGCAGCACTATTACTTCTAGAGCCCCTTACTCTAGCTCTTGTCTCAGTGTCGTTTAGTACTTCAAACCAGCTGGTAGTGGTGATAGATAAGGATACAATACCAAGCAACATGGGTGGATGGGTGACAGTAACACTACTAGTGCCGGGAGCCCTTCCCATGGAGAAGACGCTTACAGTGAAGCAGATACGAGAAGGCAATAATACGGTAAAATTTAGCTTCGATAAGAGGATTCTAAGGCAGAAATACCTAGAATTCGTTAACAGAGCAGGAAAGTACGCAACCTATGAAGCGAGCCTACAGATAGTATACTACCTAGTAGACAGTAAAGGCCACATATATATAGCAAGCTACAACCTCGGCACACAAAGCTACTACACAAAGATAAAACACCTAAGCACAACCGAGGCGTACCAGAGAGCCATCAAGAGCCCATTAGCACTACTAGATGCACGGAAAATAACAATCAAGGAGAAAATAAGACTAATAAACATGACAAAAACAATAAATAGCCTTGTCAAAATACCAAAGAACAATATAGGGCAAACACCTCGCAAAATAAGCCCTCAACCCGTAGGCATAAAGCCAGTACAACTATACCCAGCAAGCGTTGGCGGCTGCCCACTACTAACTACAACCATCTATAACCAAGAACTATACAACAATCGCTACAACCCGCCACAGGAATGGCTCAGCCAAATAGAACTAGTCTCCTCGTCCGTGCCAAAGGAGCAAGTAGTAAAAGAACTGTGGGAGCTGTTCGCAGAGCTCTTCTCCAAGCAATACTATTACCCAGGGTACTGTAGCCCCGAGCAAGTAACAAGCGCAATATCAAGTACAATGCTAGATCTAGGCCCAGGCATACACTTTATGGACAAGCTCATAGCGAGGCTAGCAGAATATACAGGATGGTACTCGGTGGTAGCAGGTTGGCAAGACCAATATCCACCTGGCTCGATAGTTAAACACTACGGCAAAGCCCCAATAATGAGGATAGCATTATCATCGACATCCATTCCATTACCGCATAATATACAACTCGTTATGGATGTTGCAGCATATGAGCAACATGAGACAAAAATAGGCATATCAATAGGAGGTATAATATTCCTTGGCTACGATAACGTCGTGAATAAGCCCTCAGACTTGAGCCCAATATCAATTGCGCCCGATGGTGTTGAGGGTGATGGTGCAGCCTATATATTTGCACCAGCCGATATAGTGTACATGGGCGACGCTATAGCAATAGTTTATCACATTGACAAGACTTACTTGAATGGACAAGAAGTATGGAGAGTAACGCCCACATTCAGATTTATACCAGATTACATAATACAATACGACTACCAGCACATGGATGCCATAGCAGCACCGTTCTCTTATCCAACAGTACAGGAATTGAATCAAGTATGGGAAGAATTGGTTGGTATATCATCAAACCTAGGGCTCACATACAAGCTCATCTACGACAAGCATATATCGGCACACCCATACCATGAAGAAATTGATAGGACTAGAATAAGTCAAACCTACTCTATCGATCTAGGTGGACTAATCACATTACTGTTTAACGCTATAGGTGATGGATTAGGTGCTATATTTACAGCTAATAAGTATGCATCACTTAGCAAGTCGGCACTTCAAGTAGTGATCTTCTCTGCAACAAATACACAAGTATGGGGCGAAGTAGATCTCCAAATCTACGCAGCGGGAATAAACTTTAATGAGGTTCACGTGCTTGTGTTTAAGCATACGGTTAAGGACGAGTATCTTGCAGATATAGCGGCACAGTACGGCTATCCCCTAGTATTTGACTACTATGCATCAATCGAAAGAGTATCTTGAGAAAGGGTGCAAGTTATACCGCTTAGCAATCTTTTTTCCCATCTCCTCTGCTCGTGGCAAGCCTAGCTACTACTTATTTTCCTGCTTGCCTATCCTTATCCGAGGCTCTATGGATTGCTCAGCTTCTGGCTGAGTTAATCTCTAGAGCCTAGTTATGATTAATTTGCAGAGCGATAGTGGTTTACATTGCTGTACATCTCTGACGCTCTAACGGTGAGCAGGGCTACGTGTAGAGACACGTACAAAGTGCCCGGTATACCGGCGTGTCCATCGGTGGATACACTTTAATTATTCCATAACTCGTTAGCCCAGGTTTTTACACAGCTGCGTAGTGAATGTGCTAGATCAGTTAGGGCCCGGTGACTGGGGTAGAGCTTGTAGCGTGTTACCCTTGGTAACGCTTAAATATTGATACCTTATCTGAAAACATTAATGTTGATTTGAAATAGTTTTGCGGGATCGCACAGCTCTTAGCCCGTACTGTATCTAGCCCGGAGAGGGGAGGCTGGCGTGGGCGCGGGTCTAGGCGTAATACCCTTGGAGGAGGCTAATCTGTTTAAATAATGCATGTGTAATCTGTTATCTAAATGTTTTGGTGTAGATAGTACGCGTGCTTCCCCTTACACTACATAGCCCAAATACTAGGAGCCCAAGGAGGCGGGTGCCGAGCGGTAACACCTATTTACATTAATTATGTTTATTGTTTCGCCTCTAGGGCTCTTGTCGGCTGAAACGCGTTGGTATGCTATAGCAAAGTATACATAGGTTTCCGTCTACATAGCTGTCCCTGGGGCCTTGTATGGGTTCCGTTGTTCTATCTGTGCGTGTTAGAAGGGAGCTCAAGGAGGAAGCAGAGAGGCTTGGGATAAATATTCGCGAGGTTGTTGAGAAGGCTCTCGAGGAGGCGATACGGGAGGCTCGTCGAAGGAGGATCGAGGAGGCTCTCGAGGACATGGCTCGGAGGGTGCGCGGCATGAGTAGCGAGGACTGGGTTAGGATCGTAAGGGAGGGTAGGAGGAGGGCTCCTCTTGCCTAGGTTTTTGCTTGATGCTTCTGTTCTCTACAAGGTACTTGAGAATCCTAGGAGGTATGTGGAGTTCGTCGAGGAGTCTGCGATTCTTGATTTGACTATTTACGAGGTGGGTAATGCGGTAATGGTTTCTGCTAGGCGTGGACTAATTGATGATCCTCTGGGCTTTCTACGAGGCTTCAAAGAAGTGGTTGGCCTTGTAGAGGTTATACCTATTACTGTTAACGATATAGGTGAAATAGCTAAGATAGCGCTCGAGACTGGGCTAACGTACTATGATGCGGCCTACGTGTACAAGGCCCGTAGGCACAACTTGGTGCTCTTGACGGAGGATAAGGAGATATTGAGGAAGGCCCCGGATGTCTCGAAGAGCCTAGAGCACATAGCCGGGTAGGAGGAATGCTAGGCGCTCCCTAGGTGTAATGTTGCTTAGCGGCCTGAGGCCTTATCAGCGGAGGAGGATGGGTTATCGCTTCTCTGGGGCTCTGTCTTCGCTTCATGCTTGTTCATCGTGTTTCGTTTCCGTTCTTCGCGTGTTGGTGAAGTTAACTCGCGGTTAACTTCCCGCCCAGTAGATTTAACCACCCCCATGGAGAAGCCCGCATGACCCGTCTTAGCCTGGCTGGCGACCTAATCGCGAAGAAGCCGTCTGGTGACCCCTCTCTGGAGCCGTTGCTGGCCACCGGTTCTTAATAACCTGGATATTTTCGAAAAATATTGCACTACTAGATATTAATGAAATATATGCATCTTCTCGGCTGCTTCCCCGGGCTCCATGTTCCCGGGGCTGGGAGCTTAGCCGCGCTTGGGGCAGGGCCCGCTCTCGTACTATGATTTGGCTGGGGGAGGGTGGGGGATGCCTAGCGCCTCGCGTGAGAAAAGTGTGAGTTCTTTTACCTTAGGTCTCTTCTGTGATCCAGGCTCGTTTTACTCCGGGTACTCGGTCTAGCTCCTTGTCCTCGCTTATGATTATTTCTATGTTGTTTGTCTTCATGGCGGCTATGTGGAGTGCGTCTGAGGGTTTGAGGTTATGTTTTGCCAATAGCTTGGCTGCCTCGTGGTATTCTTCTTCGCCTAGGGCTATTACCGTGATATAGGGAAGGACTATGGAGTCTATGAAGTCGAGGGTTATTGTGTAGGGTACTCCGTACTTCTTCTTTGAGACGTAGATTAGCTCGTCGAGAACAAGTACGTCTGTGTAGAGCTTGTACTTCGACAATATGTCTATGTAGAAGTTCTCATATACTAGTCGGTGCTCGTCGTTAACAACAGTGTTGAGGTATATTAGTAGGGGTGTGTCTAGGAATGCCTTCACTGCTCGAACTCCTCTTCTAGGCTGCTTGTCGCTGCTTCTCCTGGCCCTGGTTCCCGTCTCTCCTGTAGGTTCTTCAGCTTTGCAGCGTGTTCTCTGAGACGCCTCTTAACCTCCTCGGTGTCAATGTTCTTCTTGGCTGGCTTTATGAGTATCCCATCCCTTATCTCAACTACTACTTCGTCTCCCTCATCTATCCCTACGGCTTCCCTTAGGGCTTTTGGCAGTATGATGTAGCCTTTTCTGCCGACTCGGAGCCTGAGAGTCAAACCCGGTTTACCCAGGGTAAAACCAGGTTAGACAACCAATAATTAAGCATGTACCTCGCCGTCCATGTCTCAGTGCATGGGGCCATGTATTGGGGCTGTTCTGTAGCGTCCATGGGAGGATGAGCGAGTAGGGCCTGGATGCGGGGCCTCTCTGTAGTCCTTTAATGGCTTGTTTTGGGAGGTGTGCGGGGTAAGGTTTATTATGTTTCTGACCGGCCGGTCAGTAAGTGGGTGCGAATATGCCGGATGTAAAGCGGTTATCGAAACATATGAAAGATTTCCTACTATTGTACAGCATAATAGCCCTCATCATAGGCCTGGTAGTCGGCTACGCGTACCGAGGCTTCTTCAGGACCCACCAGGAGCTGGTCAAGGATACTATACTATTATTCGCAATACTCACCATCTATCCGTCAATGATACAGCTGCGCACAGAGAAGCTACGCGATGCCGCCAAGAATCTCCGCGGAGTCTTGCTAGGCGTATCAATGGTGTTCATAGCTGCCCCGCTACTAGCAATGCTGTTCTCCAAGCTGTTCGCAGAGAAGCAGATAGCCCTGGGGTTCTTCGTAGCCAATATCGTGCCAGCGTCGAGCGCCTCCCTCGGCTACGTGTTGCTGGCAGAGGGTAACATAGAGCTAGCTACTGTCCTCGCAGTGCTGAGCCTCCTAGGAGCGTTCGGCGCGATACCGCTCTACATGCACCTCTACGCATCCATGACCTCCGTGAAAATACCGCTAGGAAAAGTCATTGCATCGCTAACCTACACACTGCTAATACCCCTCGTGGCTGGACAGCTGACCCGCTACGCCATAGTGTATCGCCGCGCTGGAAAAATCATTGAGAACCACGGGGCCTACCGCGGCAAGATCAAGTGCCTAGAGGCCATCGAGGATAAGAGCCTCGAGGAGATCAAGGCATGTATAACCAGGATGCTGGAGCAGAGCATTAAGCCACACCTATCGCTATCAACAATGATAACGATGCTCATACTGATAGCCCTGCTCGTGGCAAACAAGGCGGGCATGCTCGTCTCGAAGCCACTCTTGGCGGCAGAGATCATAGCGCTCCAGACAGCTATGCTCGCAGCACTGCTTGGCTCAGTGACGCTACTAGACAAGCTGCTAGGCATATGCTACGAGGACCACGCAGCAATAGCGTTCATATCTGCGACGAAGAACGCGAGCGTGGCAGCAGCAATAGCCCTCATGGCTCTAGGGCCTGCTGCAGCTGTGCCAGCAGCACTAGTACCAGTAGTACAGGCACCGGTGGCAATAGCATACCTACAGGCACTGCCGAGGCTCCGGGGAATATTTGTAACGAAGACAGCCGAGGCAACTATTACTGTAAAGATCGGAAGACGGTAAGATAGTAACCATGTTCCAAATCTTTCTTTAAACCTTGCTAGTTTTTCTTTAAGCCGTGTCCAAGGGGCTTGAAAGGTACTTAAGTAATGGACTTTTCTCTCTCTACTTGTTATCCTGCCTTGTTTTCTTCCTGCCCGCTACCGCAATAGGGCCTCATTATCCCAATAGTCTCCTCGATGTATTCTTGAACGCTCATGTCTTTCGGCTTACTCAGTACCAGGCAGAGCAAGCCTCCGAAGAACAGGCGTGCAAGTGTCCTCGCCCTCTTCTCGCCTACCCTGGGGAACGATCGCTTAGCTACTTCTCCGAGCATTTGTTCGCATGTGTCTCGGAACAGCTTGTCCACCGACTCGTACACGTTCTTTACGTCAAGCGTATGTATGAGCAGCCTTGTCATGGTCTCGTCGCTGTACTTGCTTATGTATCGCTGGGCTATGCATTCGAGGAGGCTGCAGCCTCGGAGGTCCTCGTCGAGACAAGTCTTTATCACGTCGTGGGGGAGTGCTTTGAGGGCTACCTGTTGTATTATCTCGTCCTTGCTGCGGAAGTACCAGAATATTAGGCCCTTCGAGACGCCGGCCTCCATAGCTATTAGGCGTACTGGGGCCCGGAAGTAGCCGTGCTCCGCGAACACCTTCATTGCTGCTTTTATGATTCGTTCCCTTGTTTCCTCGGCTTCTTCTCTCGTCACTTCCTTCTCCCGAGTCCTTATACTCGTATAGTGTTTGTTTAAATACCTCTTTACTGACCGACCGGTTTGACCGATCGGTAAGTATAAATATTTCTTCTATTCTAACAGATACAAACTAACCGGGTGGTCAAGAATGATCGGGGCACTCGCCGCACTAACATACATACTCTCAACAATATTCGCCATAGCGGGAATGGGTGCAGCCGGAGTACTAGTACCCAACTACATAGCCCTAGGACTAAGCGTCTACACAGCAATAACACTAGCCCTGGCGCAGAACATCGCCGACCTAGCAGTGGTCACAGCGCTGCATACTCGCCGCGGCCTAGTAGACTGGAAGAAAGTGGCCACAGTAGCAGCACCCGCAGTAATGCTAGTACCGCTAGGGGTCTACATAGCAGTCCACACCCCGAGAATCATAATACTCGTAGCCTTCGGCGCATTCCTGGTCTTCGCCCTCTACAGGCTCACAGCACCACCAGCACCGCCAAGCGGCAAGAAAAGCGGGGGGATCGCTGCCGCGCTAGGAGCCGCTGAGGGAGTAATAGCGGGGCTAATAGGCATGGATGCGGCACCCATAGCGCTCATAGCATACTCGTACCTCCACAACGACCCCAAGAAGATATCCGCAAACACGGCTGCAACAGCCCTCATAGTCTCAGCAACAGCGTTCACAACCTATCTCTACGCCCTCCACACCACACACGGCATAAGCATAGGCTACACAGCAGTACTCCTAGTAATGGCCGCGGGGGCAGCAGGAGGAGCCACTGGAGCCAAGCTAGTACACAGGGTGAAACCGGTACACGTACGCGCTACAATGATAGCCGTGCTATCACTAGCACTAGCCGAGATAGCGGCGAAGATCGCGAAAGCCGGGCTACCCGGAGAAGCCGCCGCAGCAGCACTGATAGCAAGCCTAGCAATAATACTAGCAAAAGCAACTAAGAAACCTACAACAAGGCCACAAAGAATCAAGACACTAGAGGAGGCAAAACAACAAAGAAGAACAAGATAACATGAACAACTAGCCTAGACACCTCACACAAACCACACTTTTATCACAATAATTACTCCGGGAAGACAGCGCAAACACCGATATTGCTATGGCCCCATCATTCTCCCCGCACATGGCTAGGCCGATGAATAGCGCCCAGCGACGCAAAGATGCCCCGGCGCCACTGCCGCGCAGAAACCGGCCAAGAGATACACCAGTACACGCACCCATGCACCCAGAAGCACAGCCACACAGCAAAGCAGGTAGAGATAGCAAAACGACCCTATGAAGACAATATGGGTAAGCGAGGACGAGGCATTGAAGAAACTATGTGGGCTCGCTTAGGCAAAAACGTGTTTAATTTATGGCTGAAAAACACGTTGTGGTTAGACCGCGCCTACATCAGTTTCCTTTATGTCTGTGGGGAGCAGGTTCTTAGACGCTACTACTGCTGCAGCCATTGCTGCTACTAGGGCTAGTTTGAGCCAGGGGGTGTTCTCTATTTGAGCTGCGAGCTTTGCGAGCTTCTTCATACCTAGATCACACCTCGCCACTTAGCCTTGTAAGTGCAAGTAGTTCTGCTACCACATTTCTAAACCAATTCCAAGCAGGTTCTTGGAGGCCTGTTTGGCGAGCCAGATAAAGGGGCCTAGACACAATTCCCCAGGGGGAGCAAAACTAGTGAAGCAAAACAAGCAGGAAAAGAGGATAGCAGCACTACTAACATGCTACGACTACCGCCTAGACAAGGAAGCATTCGGAGTATCAAGACCAACTCTTCACGAAGTAGTGAAAAAGCTGCCCGAACCAGCACTTCATGTTCGCTATGTGTCTCCATTAGGGTTTAGAAACATCGTTATAGGCATAAGAGATAAGGAGCTGTGGAGACAGCTCATAAATGTGCAAAAAGTGAGAGAGATATCAGGCTTACCATACCCGAGGCTTGTTGGCACAATTGTTTTCTTCCTTGGCAACCTCGTGCACATCTCATACGATGTTCACGAATCATTGATACCTATTGTCTTACCTGCTGTTGAGGACTGGGTGAAGAAGTTTAGAGATAATGTTATGTATTTCTTTGTAGGCGATCGTCTCCCTGTGTGGAATTGTACGGGCGAGCTGGGGTTCAGCGAGGAGAACGTCAGCGCTGCTTATGATACACTGCGGCGCGTGCTCAATGCTCCTCCTCATAAGTCGAGAATGTACTTGATGGACTATATTATAATCTCTATTCTTGACCTTGAGCCTAAGCTCTCTACTCGTAGGTTGCGCGAACTAGTCTATGCTGTTAATGCGAGGCTTGAAGAGGAGGCTGGTATTGAGAGCGATGCTTTCCTTAAGTATCGCTTCGTTTATCGTCATTATTATCAGCTTTCTCGTAGCGGTGTTGCTGGCCGCATATGGGCCCGAAAGGCGCTCATGGGTGACTGTTTCCAGAGGATAGGCTTTGTGGCCCGCGGAGACTGTCTTGACGAGGTCTATGTTGCTGCTAGTGTTACTGCTTCTGCAGCAAACATTATTGCTTCAGACGAGTACGTTATCGCAAGCCTTGGTGTCCCCTCGGAGTTTCATACAGAAGTTCTTAGGAGGATTGCTTCCTGTATCTTGTATCCCCTTATAGGTTATCGTACGAAGGTTACGCCTTTGCCTTTTGAGCTTTATGACCCGTTCCGGGATAAGTGGACCACTGAGCCTGTTGGCTTTGATATTTATGGTATTCTTCGTAAGTATCGCTTGCTTGAGGACGGGGGCAAGTAGGCTTTTCTTTCTTTTCCTAGGCGGAGAGTGTTTTATATTTTGCGCAAGGGGGTGTTCGTCAAGGGTTTCGTGCTTGTTTTATTAAGCTTTGGGCCCAGTAATACAAGGGTGTTACCGAGAATTGCCTAGCCCCCTGGAGGTCAGGGAGTACCTTGTTAGGAGTATGGTTGGCTTATACGTCGTATTGAATAGTTATGCTCGTAGACACTATGGTGTTAGTTTCGAGGAGCTCCTAGTCACTGAGCCCGATAGGGCGTACGAGGCTATGGAGCGGGTGCTTGGGCCGCGTGCACGCGTAGTCGCTAAGACTATCTCGAACAGTCTTGGCATATACTTTCAAGTAGCTCCGGTAGAGACTGGTGGAGGCTTCGTAGGCGGCCCTGTAATGCTTATTACAAAGTTCTATGCATAACATAACCCTACTCAACGTGTTAGGTACGATGCTTAGCGTGAGGCCCACGTATCTAAGCCTTGTCTTCGACAAGGAAGGAGGGGTTACCGCTTCCTCTTCGGCGTCGTTGCTAGTCTTCTTGCCTTATTGCCGCTTAGGAGCTTCTTCCTCGAGCACCTTTGGCTAGTCGTTGTGCTGCCTCTATGGTTTCTTCTTGCTTGACCGGTCTTTGAGGCGATGAATGGGGGATCGGCCGGGCTAAGGGTGTGTAGCTGCACCGGGGGATGGCATGGCGATAGTTTTGGGAGGATGTAGGTGCTGATGATTAGCTCTCTTCTTGGGCTATTTCACCCCAGGGGAGGCGCCAAGGCCGCTGTATACGTCTTAGTGGTCTTATTGTGAGAATAGAATACCTACTAGGTATTGTTTAAATACTCCCACCAAGCATATACCCTCCATGCTCGGAGGCATAGAGGCTCCCTCTCTGCGGGCATGTGGGGTGTTTCTTGCGTAATGTGTGTAAGGGCTTCTAGGGCTGAGGAGTGTATCCGGAAGTCAAGGGAGCTCGTAGAGCGTGCAATAAGGGATGCCCAGGGTGGGCGAGTAGACCTGGCGGCCGAGACCCTCTGGGACGCGGTCAGCCTCGCGGTAAAGGCGTACGCTTACGGCGTCGACGGCAAACAGATAGAGAGCGACGAAGAGCTATGGGAGTATAAGAATAGGGTAGCAGAGAAGCTGGGCGAGGAAGTCCTAGACATCTTCCAGCGCGCGGCCGGGCTTCACCAGTGTGCTGGGGAGAGGATATGCACCCCCGAAGACGTCGTGGCGGCGGCGCAGGCTGCGGAGAAGCTAATGGAGCTGGTTGAGAAGGCCTTGAGCACTAGAGAGTAAAAAGGAACGGTACTGGGCGACGCGGTCATAATTCTTTAAGAGATTGAGACAGCACATGGTGAAGAGGGGATGATGTTCTAGACGGGGGCTTAGCCCCAGGGCAACAGTATTATGCTGCAGTGTGCTGAAAACCCTGGATACCGACCCTCTTTCCTTCCCGCACAGGGGCCTCTATAGACGCGGCCGATGGCGCTGTGACATGTGGCGAGATAGGCGGCTACTCGTACTCGTCTTTACAGCCGTGTTCGCATCGGGATTCGTGGCTGGCTTGCTCGTGGCCAAGCACTTGTCCTGCAACGACTCCTGCAGTATGCATGCTGTCGCAAAGACGGGTAGAGGGCATGACTTAGCCAGCATAGTTGAGACTATTAGGTCGTTGCTTGTAAGAGGGCCTTCGAGCACTGTGCGTGACCAGGCTCTCCGAGCCCTCGTAGACTATGCTTCGCGGAGGAGTATCCTCGTTAATGAATCCGTTGAGCTTGTTCCTGGGTGGAGGCAGTGTGTTGGGCTCAAGCTCTACAAGGGCATCGTCTACTGGTTTAGCGTTGACGCTACGGGCGGTGGCTCCGTGGACGTCTACCTGGTTATCGGGGGGAGGGAGGAGTATCTCGGAGAAGCGGCCCCGGGCAGGGGCCTCTCTGAGCACCTTGTGCCGAGAAGCATTATTGATGCAAGCTTGTGTCTGCTTAACAATGGGTCGGAGAAGGCCCTTGTACGCGTGGCGGTCTCCGCTAGCCTGCCCCGCAACATAACTAATGACCCCGTTTACAAGGTGCTCGCAATAGCTCTCTGGGCTAGAGACAATCTGCGCTACGTCAGTGATCCAAGGGGCTTAGAATACGTGGCGTCACCCGATGAAACCCTTAAGACTATGAGCGGGGACTGCGACGATTTCGCCGTCCTCCTGGCATCAATGTATCGCGCCGTGGGGCTGCGGGCCGGGGTCGCCCTCGTAGATACTAGTGGTGACCACGTACCCGACCACGCCTCGGTACTGGTGGCTCTCCCCCCCGACAAAGAGGAGTTATCTGCGAGAATGGCTGCACTCCTCCAAGCACTAGGCGTGCCTTTCGACGGCTTCACGTCTATAAGCCGGGGCAATACTACGTGGCTCGTAATAGACCCCGCAATGGCGTATAATGGTACAGAGCCCTGGCTAGTAACACTCCCCGACTACGAGGTAGTTGGGTTCGTAGAGCCGGGGTGACGGGTATGAGGCGACACTAGCGTTAATTTCCTGCAAGAAACTCTTCTGCTTGGAGAAATAAGCCTTGCCGAGAATACTCATGTATATTCACCCCACGTGTGCGACGAGCTACCATGTAGTGAAGAATCTCGCTAGGAAAGGCCTCTTAGATAGAGTAGAGCTGGCCTCGACAGCTGACCCTGCGGGCTCAGAGGTGCTTCGGAGAAATATATGGAGCGTCCCCTGGATACTGGTTGACGGCGTACCAGCGGCGACCGATCCCGTAGAGCCTGAGGAAGCAGAGGCAATAATCACGGGCTCCTGGAAGCCTAGTGGAAAAGACCCAGTAGAGGCGTTCATGGAGACAGTGCTTCACAGCGCCTACGCCGCTGCAGTGGCATATCTACACGACGATATAGCCCCGGTCCTAGACACGGACTTTGCCTCTGCTGCTACCCGTGCACCTTTAAGCGGCGCTAACCCGAAGAGCGTTATCAGCGAGGTCAAGAGGCGCGGTAAAGAACTCTGGGAGGAGTGGCGCAATAAGGTGATGCGTGCACTTGGCATATCGTTTGTAAGAGAGTACTGGTGGGCCAGCGGAGGCAGCTTGGCGCGGGAGGAGCTGAAGCAGCTTGCAACACCAACTAATGTGGGGGCATGGCTAATTGCCAAGGCAAGTATTGGTAGGAGCGGGTTACCCTCGAAACCCTTCCCGAGGAAGGAACTAGTAGAGGACATGGCTCGCTTTGTGCAAAGGGGTGCAGCTGGTCTTCTCTCAAAAATCCGTAGAGAACAGGAAGAGATACTAAACGATGAGGAGTACTGGAGGCTACTAGGCGAGCATGGCCTAGCATAGGGGAGCTGAAACAGTCTTCTAGCCGGGGACTATTATTTCTCTAAATGTTTTTCCACGAGCTCGGCTAGATACTCCTCGTCAACAAGCCCTATTATGCCGTCGACCGGCTTGCACTTCTTGAATATTATCGTGGTCGGTGTAGCCGATATTCCGAGCTCCCATGCCTTCTCAAGCATATTGTAGACGTCTGCCTCGTAGAACCCTACTTTCTTCTCGCCATACTTCTTCAAAGCCTTGTATGCATAGGTATAGAATATCGGCCTATAGGCGGCGCATGCTGGACACGTAGGGCTGCTGAACAAGACTACCGTGGTGCTGTGCCTGCAGACCGCTTTGTCTAGTTCTTCCTCGTTCTCCGCGGTCTTAACAACTATCTCGTCTATACCCATGTCCTTCAAGTATTCCTGGAGCCAGGGCATATATGCCTCGGTCATATCTCTTCCCCATTCACACCAGTTAAAGAAAACTACTTATATGGCGACGGCTAGATACAACATGCCATATTTTAAACGAGGATAACACGAATAATTTGTACAAATACCTATATCGCATAATTCGTAACGTGAACAGTTTTCTAGATTTTTACGACCACAGGATAAGGTCACGCTACTAATAGGAGTAAAGTTGCCAAAGAGCCTCCTTGCGGCCTACAACTGGAGACATGTGTAAGGGCTAGGCTTGTCCCTAATAAGCCCGGGCAAGGTTGAACATTGAACGCTGATCTAGGGATAGAGAGGCAGGGGCCGGTGCCTAACACGTTCTTAGTCTCCTGCGAGAAATACTCCATGATGCCACGAGTACCAGGGATAGTGCTTGCATTACTAACATAGCGGTGTAGCCTGCCTCGTAGCCTCCTCGCTCAGCTATGGCTCCTAGTAGTGTTGAGCCTATGAAGCCGCCTATGTCGAAGGAGAGGGTATACATTGAGAGTACGGTGTTCCTTATTCTCGGCTCAACGTTCGACACTATGAGGACTTGTTCCGAGGGCGCTATGAGGCCGAATCCTGCGCCGTATAGGGAGCCCGACAAGTATATCCATGGGGGGAGAACTGAGGCGAGAAGCACAGCTGTGGCGCCAACTAGTAGCGTGTAGCCCATAAGCATCGTCGCGATGCACCCTATCAGCGGCACTAGTGCCGATGTTGATAGCCTTGCTACGAGCCCTGTGGCGCCGCTGAGGGAGAGCGCGGTGCCGAAGACAGTGGCAGGGTAGCCAAGGTCCTTGAGGTTTGCCTGCGGCAGTGACTGGAATCCGAGGAAGACTGCTCCATCAACAATTGGTGTTACTGCTATTATCCATATCCTCCGTAGGGCTGAGAAAGCCTCTCCTAGTCTCGGCTTCCCAGCTCTTGCCGGGGGCGCTCCGGCTTTGATGAGTGATGAAGCAGCCGCAGCTCCTATTGAGTTTAGTACAGCGTAGGCGAAGGCAGCTCCGTAGCCGGCTTTATCGACTATGAGGCCCGCTATGAAGGGCGCTGTTGCCGAGGCAGTCGATATAGCTGCACTACGTAGCGAGACGGCGGTGTTAACGCTTACTCCTCGCACCATGCTCGCAACGTAGATGCTCGGTGCAACGAAGAGTGCTAGGCCGACGCCCTGCATTATCCTCGTTATGCCTAGTCCTAGGCCGCTCTCGCTCACCATGGCTACGAGGCCGGCGAGTGCCAGCGATAACCCTCCGAGCGCCATGAAGGGCCTGGGGCCGATGCGGTCGGCTGCAACACCAACCGGGATGCGGAGAACCGCGGCCGACAATGACGCCAGTGAGAAGATTATCCCTGTGCTGGCTATGCTCACTCCTAGGAACCTTGCATACCTGGCGACGATAGAGGTTATCGACATCATTCCGGAGAAGAACATGTAGGTAGCAATAACTAGTAGCCACAGATCCCGCTTTTCGCCCCCTGCTTGACTAGCCACTTCTCCTTCTCCTATGCGCCGGCATGGAATCCTTACATCCTCCTATATAGGATTGTGTAGGCGAGACAGCAGCACGTACTAGCTAGCATATAATTAGGTAAGTATTTTGTTTGATAAAATAGGAACTAAAAGAACATGTTTAATAAGATGCATACAATAAGGTCTTTTCTGAGAGGTGCGCGTATCGTGAAGTACAATGTGCTCGGGAGAACCGGGCTAAAAGTATCGGCCATCGCGTACGCTGTTTACGGTGTACACGGTCCCTACGAGGGGCTCTCTCGCCGGGACCTCGCAGAGCTCGTCAAAGAGGCGTGGAGCCTAGGCATAAACTTCTACATCACGGCGCCAGTGTACGGCATGGAGGCGCTAGAGGCGCTTCGCCGCGGGCTCGGCGAGGACATCGAGGAAGCAGTAGTAGGTGTGCTTGTGGGCTATAAGCGCGGGGGAGGACAGAGCTTCGAGCCAGAATTCCTAACCAGCAGCCTAGAGGAGGCATGTGAGGCTCTAGGAAAATGCCCTGTAGATTTAGCTATAATCCATGACCCGGGCCTCGAGGTTCTCCGCAACAGGGCGCTCTACGAGGCTATGCGGGGCCTCGTGGAGGACGAGCTTGCAAGTCACCTAGCTGTCTCGATAAGCCAGGACCCGGACGCCCTGCTAGCTGCTAGAGAGGCTCTTCGCCACGATGAGGTTGAGGCTCTGCGCTTCGTCTACAATGTCTTGGAGCAGGAGCCCGGAGCGACCATAGCTAGGGAGGCGAGGGAGAAGGGCCGCGGCATAATAGTCGCGATGCCTCATGCTGGCGGCCTGATGCTGGGGGAGACTCCGAGTAGCTGGGAGAACATGGAGCCGTACTATGCTGGCGGCAAGAGGATGAGAGGCTGGTATCGTAGCGCACTCGTACTCTACAAGTTCATGGAGAAGACTCTGAGAGAGGAGCTTGCCACACTCCTCGAGGCTAATACGCCCGCGCAGCTCGCGCTACGATTCATATACTCAAGCATACCGGTAGACACGATAGAGGTCGCGGCAAGGACCAAGGAGAAGCTAAGAGAGCTCGTAGAGGCCTCGGAGGCGCCGTTGCTGAGCAAGGAAGAGGTGGAGAAGCTGCGACAGATATACGAGAAGGGCAGGAGCCCCGGAGCATCGATGAGCTAGCCGAGCGTTATCCTTATTCCAGCGCGAATCCTAGTCCAAGATTCTATTACCGGGGTGCCGCGGTAGACAGCCGCTGGTTCCACGGCGGCCTGGATGAGCCGCGGCCCCTTTGGGTGCCCGCACACTGTTACCCATATACTTCATTCCCTTGTACCGTGTAACGCTCGTCTTCTGACCAAGGTGCAGAGCTATATGCGAGCCTTCTTCGTAGATGTACGGCTCAGTTTTTAGTACCGGGCTCACTGTTTTTACTCATTACTAGGGATAGTATTGTACGATGCGAAGTTTTTGAAAGAAGCTATGTTAGACTCTTTGCTGGCTGTATCCGGCTTGCCTTCTTTGAGCGAGGCGAGAGATTTCCTAGAGAAGCTTGTTGAGCCCGTAGAGGTTGACGTAGAGGTTGTTCCCTTATCACCTTTCTCCGAGGAGGGCTACGAATACGTTAAGCGAAGGCTCGGGGTCTACGAAAAGGTTGTTCTGAAGCGTCTTGAGCTTGACAAGTGGGGGGAGCAATTACCAGAGCCCGCTATACGCGTAGGCGGGCGGCTACAGGGCAGACTAGTGTACTACGGTATCCCCGCCGACGTACTCCTCATGCCCTTTTATCTTTCGATAGCGCTGGCCGGAGGCGCATGGGAGGGCGAGAAGCCGTCTAGATGTCCAAGTGGCCGCCTAGCCCTCTATGTCGTCTCCGGACTGCCGTGTACGAGGGCACTATACTATAGTATCCAAGTTGTTGCTCATTGCCCGGATACGGAGCTTTGGAGCGTGAACGCGGAGGCCGCAATTGTGCAAGGCTATGGTATCCCGAGCAGCCGTGTACCAGCCTTCATCACTACTAGGGGCAAAGTTATCGTTAAAGAACCGAAGAGCGTCGATGAAGCAGCTTCTATCTGGGATAAATAAGCGCCTCGGCTAGTAGAATGAAGCAGTGATATCATTTTATCTCTATTTTTGCACAAGCTGGGAAATCTTTTTAACAATCCTTAGCAACCTTATCATCCGGGGATTACGCGTGAAGGTGTTTGATCTTAGAAAAATAGCATCAGCGTGTGGCGACTATACGCTGTACGTGCTAGCTGAGCTAGACAAGCTGGAGAGCGGTGAGAAACTGAAAGTAATTGTCGCCAAGTCTGCAAAGGAGGTATTAGACGAAACTATCTCTAGTATAGAGAAGAGCAACGCGGCAAAGGTTATAGAGCGCGGAGAAGAGAGCAACGCGTACTACGCTGTCCTGGAGAAAAGGTGATTCGTGAAGGTGAGAAGCCAGTATCCGCTCCTAGTCTTACTAATCAGTATTGTAGTCGTGGCTGCACTAGTCCTGGGCCTAGGCCTACATATCGGAGACAATACTAGTAGCACTGCCAGTTCCGCCGAAGCGCCCAGAACGAGTAGCCAAACAACTAGTACTACTAATGCTCAGCAGAACCCGACTACTACAATTGAGCACAGGAACGTATTCATAGTGGAAATAGGTGATCCGAGATGCCCTCATTGCAAGGCAATGGAGGAATTCTTTGAGAGGTACTCCTCGAGGACAGGTATAAGGTCTTACTTCTGCTCCGTCCTTAACAGTGGTTGTGCAGAAGCCTTCTGGGCTCTCTACAAGCTCAAGGCAACACAGGGAGTCCCGACAATAGTTGCTTGCAGCAAGGACGGGATCCTCTTCGTAGAAGTCGGGGAGCTCAGAAGCACCGAGTGGTGGAACGAGGCGCTCCTAAGCAGTGAGCCAAGAATGGAGGGCAAGATTCACGTCTACCTGGCTGGAGACAAGTATGGCGAGATAGATGCCTCGAAGGAGCTTTACCAAGTACTCTGTACAGCCACAATCAACGCTTCAGAGCTGATTAGCCCGGGCTAGTTACGGGATAACATTAATCACCGAGCATGGGGGTTTGACTACAAAAGTGCTCCATACTAGGCTTCTCGGCGAGCTTGTCGGGTTCGCCGCGCTTGACAGCATCAATCCGTGTACTTTCTACGTGTATGCTGTGCTCTTGCTCGCAACCTCTATTCGCACGAAGAGTCCGAAAAGGGTAATGGCTACCGCCCTGGCTTTCACGGCAGCCGTTTACATAGGTTACCTCCTGGTTGCCCTCGGAATAGCCTTTGCCTCGACAACTCTGCCTATATGGCTCCTGGGAGTCGTGGCGATGGCTTTCGGCTCCTATACCCTTGCAGAGGCGGTCGCTGAGAGACACGGAAAGGCACTGCCCCTTGCAAGACCTGGGGGAAAGCTCTCAAAGCACGCCCTACGAGCAGCTTGGAGCATCCTGGCCGCGGGGCTTCTAGGCTTCCTGGCCTCCTTCACGCTCTTGCCATGTAGTAGCGGGCCCCTCCTCGCATTCATCACGCTAGCCCGGGCAAGCAGCGCTACATCGATCACAGAGCTACTACCATACCTGCTCATCTACAACCTTGTGTTCGTCGCCCCTCTCCTCGTGATAGGTGTCTCCATAACGGCTGCGTATCGGGTAAGGAAGGTGCAAGAAGCTGTTGCCAGGTACTCGGCCGAGCTGAGCGCAGTGGCCGGCATATTACTGATACTGGTAGGGGTAGTCGTGCTCGTCTAAGAACTCCTCGGCTCCCTAGCCTTTCTTTACTTGTGCTGCTTGGCACCCTCCCAGCTTCTCCACGAGGCCTTTACGATCCTCTGTAAACGGTGCATTGACGTCAACGACTACTGTCTCCTCCAGAGCCCTGGCCTCATGCTCGACTCCCGGCGGGATAACTTGGAGATCACCAGGCCTCATGACTACTGTCTTGCCACCTATCTTCAGCTCTAGGAGGCCTCTTTGGCAGAAGGAGACTTGTAGACTAGTATGACTGTGCTTTGGCACAACAGCGCCCTTCTCTAGAAGCGTCTCGATGACTACTGCTTCGTCGCTGCAGTAGAGGAGGCGGGAGTGAACCCCAGGCATTACCTCTATGTACTTGTCTTGCAATACGATGCACCACTATATTATTCCGTGCATCAAGTCTTTTATATGGGAT
The DNA here is from genome assembly GCF_033097485.1 of Pyrofollis japonicus. Classification (NCBI taxonomy): domain Archaea; kingdom Thermoproteati; phylum Thermoproteota; class Thermoprotei; order Desulfurococcales; family Pyrodictiaceae; genus Pyrofollis; species Pyrofollis japonicus. The sequence continues at coordinate 1,157,123 of NZ_AP028634.1, read as the reverse complement.
GCAGAGGTCTTGGAGACTGCTAGGATTAGCCGCTACCTAATATACCTAGGACCCCTCGTAGTAGTACTCGCGTGGCTCATTATCGGGGCTGCGTGGCTTCTTAACAGAGACTGGTTCGTATTCACTAGGCACGCTTTCAGCGACCTAGGTGGCCCCCGTAGCTGCTGCCCAGGCCTCTACAACTATGGCTTGGTGCTGCTCGGAGTACTGCTTGCGCTATGGGGTATCGCGGCCACCTATCTCGCCGAGAACAAGCCCGAGGCCATTGGGGCCTCCTACATGGTTGTGGCCGGCGTATTCCTCCTACTCATAGGCATATTCCCTTCCGGGACAAGGCACCACGTATGCGTCTCCACGTGGTTCTTTATCCAGAGCTACTGGGGGCTGAGCCTCCTCCTCTACGGGCAAGCCAAGCGGGGCTCAAGGGCTGCGAAAGTGTCTCTAGCAGCGCTCCTAGTATCTATACCGCTTGGAGTATTGCTTGCCCTGTGGCCTGGGTGGCCGAGCGCAGCAACCCTGGAGACGTACCTCATAGTCTTTATTGATGTAGGTGTTATTGTTGCCTCACGGGAGCTTTCCCATCGCTAGCGGGGTTAGCTTAAGGCCTACGTAGGTGCTACGAGGTGTAGGGTACTTGCCTAGGCGGTGTTCCCCGGGGACTAGGCTCTACGGGCTCATAGGTAGTCCTGTTAAACACAGCTTGAGCCCTCTCATTCATTGCACATTTTATGAGCGCTACGGCGTTGATGCTGTTTACCTGGTATGGGATACAGTGCCGGAGGCCTTGGCTGAGAGGGTGCATGCTCTGCGCAGCCTGGCAGCCGGGTTCAACGCGACTATCCCGCTCAAGGAGAAGATAATAGGGCTTCTCGATGGCCTTGAGGAAGATGCCGCGGAGATAGGGGCGGTAAACACTGTTAAGAACGGGGGCGGGAAGCTGTGGGGCTACAACACTGACTACTTGGGTGTGATGAAGTGCCTCGGGAGAATCCAGGGGGAGAGGGCCCTAGTCATAGGTGCTGGCGGGGCTGCGAGAGCCGCTGTCTACGCTCTGTATAGGCTCGGCGTATCCAGGATAATTGTTGCCAATAGGAGCATGGACAGAGCGAAGAAGCTGGCTCACTGGGCTAGGGGGCTCGGCATAGATTTGGAGATTAGTAGTTTAGACGACGCGGAGAACGCGGCAAGAAGAGCCGACATAATAGTTAACGCTACGCCTCTCGGAAGCAAGTCTTGCTGCCCCGATCAAGCACCACCCGTTATCGCCGCAATTCATAGCGGCCAAGTAGTATTTGACATGGTTTATCAGCCGCTGGAAACCCTGCTTCTCCGAGAAGCGCGAAAGAGAGGGGCGAGAACAGTCACCGGGCTCTGTATGCTTGTCTGGCAAGCACTATACGCGGAGAAGATATGGCTAGGCATAGAGCCCAGTATTGATGACTACAACTACGTAGTAAACGAGGTTGTAAAGTATCTGAGCACGAGTGGCTAGCAACACTGCTCCTCACAAGTTGATAGGCTAAAGGAGGCCCCCGTGGCCTAGCCTAGTCTATTGCTCCCAGGAGCCGCCACGCGGCTAGCAGCTCGTCTAAGCCCAGCTGCCCAGGTGCTACTGGTTCACCGAGGGCAGCATATGTGAAGGGAGCTCCAGCCAGAGGTGCGAGTATCCTTGAGAGCCTGCCTTTCTTACCCATTGCGAACGCTACCACCTTTCCGGGCCTCCACGTGTTGAGGCCTATTAGGCGCCAATTGTCACTAAAGCTCCTTGCCATAGTAACTATCTTGGCTATCGCTGCTCCCCGCCTTATCATGTCGCCCGCATAGCTGTAGAGGACCTCGGAGGGAGGCGTCCACCGATAATCATGGAATGATACCAGGACGCGGCCCCGGGCATCCCCCAGCACCTTGTCGAGGAGAGGGAAGCGGTACTCAACGTCTATGAGCCACGCCCCCCTATCAAGCGCCTCTAGTAGGAGAAGAGCCTTCTCGTCGTCTGACCCACTGTATTTTCCCCCTTCACGGCTATCGCGCAGGGTAACAATCGTCCTTACTCCACGAGATGCGAAAGCCTCTACGAGCCCTAGTGCCTCGCTACGCGTATAGCCTAGTAGGTCTAGGCGGAGCTCTACTAGCCTACACTCCTTGCTCGTCACTAGCTCAAGGATTTCATCGGAACTAAGCCCGGGCGAAGGTACGCATGCCACGTGGTTCAAAGGGTTAGGCGTTGCCAGCCTCCCTCCATGCCTCCGCTAGTACTTTCTCGGCCTCGTCTAGTCTCAGGTCCACGAGGACCGGGCGCCCAATAGCCTCTAGTAATGGTAGTGTTAGCTTGTCTCCTCTCCTCTTCTTATCAAGTCTCATCAGCTTTACGGCCTCGTCCGCGCTTATGTTGCTCGGCGGCCTCGTAGGGAGGCCAAAGAGGCTTAGGGTCTCCCTTATTTCCTCAATGCTGCTTCTCGGCAATCCAGTTATCCTCGTAGCCGCGTAGGCCTCGACTACGAGGCCTATTGCCACGGCTTCTCCGTGACTCACTGTATACCCTGTGGCCTTCTCAACCGCATGGGCAACTGTATGGCCCAGGTTGAGGAGCATGCGATCACCCTTCCTCTCCCTATAGTCTCTTGCAACTATCTTCATCTTCGTATCCAGGCTCATCCTTATCATCTTCGATGCCTCGGCGTGGCTTCTGGCAAGAATTGCCTCTCGGTTCCTACGTAACCAGTCGAGGAACCATTCTCCCTCGAGAAGTGCGTGCTTGACTACCTCTGCTAGCCCGGAGACATAGTTTCTCTCATCGAGCGTCTCGAGATGCTCTGTATCGGCAACTATGAAGCGTGGGTGATGGAAAGCACCGATAATGTTCTTCGCGTTGAAGTCTATCGCGGTCTTGCCGCCCGCCGCGGCATCCGCCATAGAGAGAAGCGTCGTGGGTACTGTAGCCCAGTCTATGCCCCTCATGTAGGTGGCTGCCGCAAAGCCAGCAGCATCGCTCACCGCTCCACCGCCATAAGCTACGAGGAGGCTCCACCTATCAGCTCCTACTTTGAGCAACCACTCCCATAGCCCAACGACGGTGTTGATGCTCTTGGCCTTCTCTCCTCCTTTCACAACTAGCTTCTCTACTCTGAAGCCTTCCCGGGTAAATGCCTCCACCATGTCCTCGACGAATCTCCCGGGAACCCCGGAGTCTGCGACTATTAGTATAGAGGTGTAGTCCCGGCCTGCTTCCCGGACAAGTCTTGGCAATACTATGCGCGCTCCCGGCCCCACAGCTATATCGACGCTGATGGACTCGTTTATCGCCCACGTGCTGTGCTCGAGGCTCACAGCAACCCCATCTCCCTTAACTCCTTCACCATTGTCTCAAACATTCTGAAGTCTAGCTGCTGCTTTGCATCGCTTAGTGCCTCGTCAGGCCTCGGGTGAACCTCAACCATTATGCCATGGGCTCCTGCCGCAAGTGCTGCGCGAGCGAGCCATGGGACGAGGCTGCGGCGCCCAGCAGGGTGGCTTACATCAACTATTATTGGGAGCCTTGAGACCTCCTTCACCACCGGCACGACCGTTATATCGAGGCTAAACCTCGCGTACTCGTTGATACACCTTATCCCCCTCTCTATCAGAGCTACCTCTTCTAGGCCGTCTGCTAATAGGTACTCGGCTGAACAGAGCCACTCGTTTATCGTTGAGCCGAAGTGGCGCTTCAGGAACACGGGTTTACCCGCCTTGGCTAGTTCTTTTAGGAGCGGCGTGTTCTGCATATTTCTAGCGCCAACCCATATGGCGTCGACGTACTCGGCTGCAGTACCGACGTCCCGGGGATCCATTACCTCCGTCATCACGGGTAGTCCGGTCTTGTCGCCTGCCTCTCTCAGCCATTCGAGTGCTTTCTCGCCGTGCCCCTGGAAGCTGTAGGGACTAGTGCGTGGTTTCCAGGCTCCGCCGCGGAGTATAACGTTGCTGAAACCGAGCCTGTCAACGAGTATCTGCTTGAGTGTCGCGGCTGTTTCAAGAATCATGTCAGGGTTTTCAACGCTGCATGGCCCGGCTATTACTAGGGGCTCTTCTCCGCCGACAACTGCGCGGCCGACTCGGAAGCTTATCGGCCCGCCTCCCTTGTGGAGCACTCTCCAGCAATCCAATACCCGTGCACCCATTCTCTTAGCGTCTTTGAGCCTCATAGGGGCCGTGTAAGCACAGCTTAGAAATATATTTTTACCCCTACACCGGTGTGTTGTGCTGCACGTAGACGCAGACGTGGAAAACCTAGCTCAGCGGAATAGAGGAGGGAGTTGCCTATTGTATCGAGGCTAGAAGTCGTAAAGAGGAGCGGGCTCGTCTCCCCGCGGAGCAGAATCCAGTTCCTGCACTCAGTAGCGCTCCGCGCACGTGATAGAGTTCTCCGAATGGCCTCAGTGGAGAAGAGTATACATGTCGGCTCCTCACTAAGCAGTCTCGATATCCTAAACGCTATACTGGTCGGTAGAGGGCTTCAGCGGACAGGATCCAAACCAACTCAGAGGGACTGGCTAATACTGAGCAAAGGGCATGCCGTGCCAGCGCTCTACGCGCTCCTCGTAGAGCTGGGCAAGCTCTCGGAGGAGGACCTAGACGGGATACGTGACATTGATGGCCTAGAGGGGCATCCGGATAACAGCCTTGACGGGGTTGATGTGTCGACGGGCAGCCTTGGCCAGGGCCTCAGCATTGCGGCCGGGATAGCATACGCGATGAGGCTTGACGGCACCGAGGACGAGCACAAGGTCTTCGTTGTCCTCGGCGACGGCGAGCTCGATGAGGGGCAGGTATGGGAAGCAGCCGCGACGATACCTCATCTCGGCCTACGCAACGTGGTAGCAATAGTGGATAACAATGGATACCAGCTTGACGGGGCGACAAGCGAGATCAAGAACAAGGGCAGCCTTGCCGATAGGTTTCAGAGCCTAGGGTGGCAAGTCCTAGAGGTTGACGGCCATAGCTACGAGATGCTCCTAGAGGCCCTAGAGTACGCGGACGCATCCCCACGGCCCGTCGCTATCATAGCGCATACTCGGAGAGGCAATGGCCTGGGATTACTCGAAGCCACCGGTGGCCAGCATGTCTAGCATGGTTGTAGCAGAGAATCTCGGGGCCATGCGCGACGCTGTGGGCAAGGCGCTGCTATACCTGGGCGACATTGATAGAGACGTTGTAGTTGTTACTGCCGACGTTGCCCGGAGTACGAGGACCAAGTGGTTTGGTGACAAGTACCCGGAGAGGTTCGTTAACATAGGGATATCGGAGCAGGACATGGTTGGCTTTACTGCCGGGCTCGCCTTGGCGGGCAAGAAGCCGTATGCGGCCGCGTTCGCAATGTTCATGATGAGGGCGTGGGAGCAGATAAGGAACACTATTGACCGTATGAGGCTCAACGTGAAGCTCATTGCTACGCATAGCGGGTTCAGTGACCACGGTGACGGTGCTAGCCACCAGAGCCTAGAGGACATAGCGGTCATGAGGGTTCTCCACAACATGGCTGTGGTTGTTCCAGCTGATGCCTTCCAAGCCTATAAGGCCTTGATAAGGCTCCACGAGGTTCACGGCCCCGCCTATATGCGTATTGGCAGGGATTATTCGCCGCAGGTGACTGATCCTGGAGCAGAGTATAGGTTTGGGAGACTAGAGGTGCTGCGCGACGGTAGTGATGTGGCTGTGGTCTCTGCTGGGCCCGTGCTAGCGCATGTGATTGAGGCCGCCAAGATTCTCGAGGAGAAGGGCATCAGCGTTGCTGTAGCCAATCTGCATACCGTGAAGCCCGTTGACGAGGCCGGGCTCGTGGCTCTTGCCCAGCGAACCGGGCTAGTGATTGTCGTTGAGGAGCATTTTCCCCGCGGAGGAGTCTTCGGCGCCGTGGCCGAGACGCTCGCCCAGCACTACCCTGTACCTATCATACCGGTGGCGCCTAGGGGCTACGGCCATAGTGCTAGAAGCATTCTAGACCTCTATGAGCGCCATGGGCTCATGCCGAGGCAGATAGCGAGGAGCATAGCGGAGGCTGTTGAGAGGTGGAGGAAGTAGCTAGAGAAGAGTTGAGGGCCCTTAGGAGCACGTTGGAGAACATTGATACGAGTATTCTACGCCTCATTGCTGCAAGGCTAGGAGTAGTAAGAAGTATTAGCAAGATTAAGCGGAGTACCGGTCTCCCCGTCTACGACGACAAGAGGGAAAAGGAGCTTCTCGCCACGCTGTCAGAGGAGGCGCGTAGGCTCGGTCTCAGCGAGGAGCTTGTTGAGCACCTCTATACCGTGCTTATAAAGGAGTCTCGCTGTGCTCAGCTATACTGTGCTGAGAGGCTCCGGGTCTACATCTACGGCTACGGCGGCATGGCCGCCACTTTTGCCGAGAACCTCTTGCGCGCGGGTTGCTGGGTAGCGATAGGAGGCAGGAGTGAGGAGAAGGCGCAGAAGCTTGCCGAGAGGCTCGGCGCCGTGGCCATGGAGCCTTGTAGGGGCATTGACTGGGCAGACATGGTTATATACGCTGTCCCCGGCTCAGCGGTGCCGGGGCTCTTCAAGGAGCACGTAACGTGTGCTAGGCGGAGCATGCTGTTCACAGACTTGGCTTCAGCGAAGAAGCCCCTAGTGCCTAGGATAGAGGAGATTCTCGGCGGGGCAGAGGATCCGCCAGAGTATGCTAGCCTTCACCCCTTGTTCGGCCCAGTGCACTGCATCGCAGGAGAACGGGTCGCCGTTATCCCGGTGAGGCTTGTTGCATGGAAGCCTAGGCTTATGAGGCTTCTTAACGGCTTGGGCCTCAAGGCCGTTGAGCTAGACCCGGATACACATGACAGGATTATGGCTGTTAACCAGGTGCTCCACCACCTTGTCTACGACCTGTACCGGCTAGCCTCCCAGCGGCTCGCGAGAAAGCTAGGAATCAGCGAGGAGCAGCTGAAGGGGCTCGTAACCAGGAGCCTAAGGAGCACTATGAGTGTAGCTGAGAGGCTTGAGCTTCTCCACGGAGTGGTGGATGAGATTAGGAAGGAGAACCCGTACAGCCGGGAAGCCCTATCGGCCCTGCTTGAAGCCTTAGAGAGCCTATCCTAGAGGGCCTAGGGAGGCGTTGCTGTTGACTGGCAAGCGAGTAGCGTTTCTTGGGCCGAGGAATAGCTTTACCCATATCGCTGCCGAGGAGTTGTTCCACGGATATGAACTAGTGCCTGCAAGGAGCGTGACGGAGGTCTTTAACCGTGTAGAGAACTATGAGGCAGATTACGGAGTAGTGCCGCTGGAGAATAGTCTCGAGGGCCCAGTAGGCGAGACCTTACACAACCTCGCCTCCACTATGCTCAGCATATATGCCGGTATAGAGATGAAAATAGGGCTCGTGCTCGCAAGAAGTGGTGACGGTGCGCCAAAGAGGCTTTACACGCACCCACATGCTTATGGAGAAGCCTATCACTCGGTTAACAAGCTACTAGGTACCTACGAGTATGTTCCGACTTCGAGCACGAGTAAGGCGGCAGAAGAAGCTGCTAGAAACGGGGGCTACTGTATATGTAGCCAACGCGCAGCCTCCGAAAACAAACTAGAAGTCGTAAATAACAACATAGGTCCTGAAAACAACTATACAAGGTTCATAGTCCTCGCGTGGCACGACCAGCCAAGAAATGCGTCGAGAACAATGATTGTAGCTGCTCTTCCCGACCAGCCAGGCTCGCTGCACTACTGGCTTGAACCCTTTGCAACCAGGAACATAAACCTCAAAATGATCTACTCTATGCCGGCCCCCGGCAAACCGTGGCACTATAACTTCTACGTTGAGCTAGAGGGGACAAGGCTCGACAAGAATGTCGCAGAGTCGCTGAAAGAAGTACATCAGAGGAGCCTGTTCCTAAGGGTACTTGGAAGCTACCCATACCATAAGAAGACCTAGGCATGGCAATTCATAATAAGGGTCATAGAGGGCCCTCTTGGCTGCGAGCGTTTTGCATCCATACAGAGACTGCTGTCGCGTTAATCGGTAGAACTAGAAGGCTATGGAGAACGAGCCCCTTATATCGGTATACCTGGGTATATCCTCTATTATCGGGGGTGCAGTGTCTGTTACTGTATCTATTAAGGTTAGGAAAGAACTCGTTGAGCTAGCCGATAAGATGGTTAAGTACGGCCTTGCGAGGAGCCGTTCACACGCCTTTAACATTATGATTGAGCGTGGCCTTGGAAGCGTCATGGAGGAGATAAGGTTCTGGGAAAACGTGTACGAGAAGGTTGAAGAACTAAGGGAGAGGAGGTACCGGATCCGGCACGGTAGGCTCACCGAGCTTCTCGAAGAAGGGCGAAGTAGATGATATACGTGGATACCAATGTGATAATCTCCTACATGGATGAGCTGGACCCTAATCACTCGAAGGCCGTCAAGCTACTAGAGGCGGTGAATGATAAACGAGTTGTCAGCAAGCTAACGCTAGTTGAGCTCGCCTCTGTGTATTCGCGGGCTGGTCTAGAGGCGCCGCTGTCTCTCGCCATATACTCTATTGAGAGTATTGGTGCCCGGATCGGCGAGCTAGATTTCGACGAGGTGCTTCTACAGGCCTCTAGGCTCGCAGACGCTCTCAAGCTTAGAACGCTAGACCTTCTCCATATTGTGTCATGTAGGCTTCTCGGCGCAGAACGCTTTGCGACATTCGACAAAGACATTGTAGCAAAGAGGGAGTTAATCCTACGAGAGCTCGGAATAAGAGTTGAGACCTTGTAGCAGGGGATCGCTGTGCCAAGGCTTATAGTAAAACAACTATCCTCTGAACGCCATGCCCCAGCCCCATGGGCCTAGCTTCCAATACCGTGATAATCTGCCCTAAACACTGTTTACAAACAAATTGGTTACTCCTCCCAGGAGCTGCCTATACCTTCTTCAAGCCAGTGGTAGTGCTCTAGTCTGTAGGAGAGCCATCTCAGTAAGTGGTCTCCTAGTACTAGTGCGGCGACCGCCTCTACTACGGGTATTGCTCTTATCGCTATAGCTGGGTCGTGTCTGCCTCGCCCTGTTATTTCTGCTGGCTCGTAGCTTCTCCAGTCAATTGTCTGCAAGGGCTTTCTTATCGTCGAGGTCGGTTTGAACGCTATCCTCATGACTATTGGTGCCCCCGTTGAGAGTCCGCCTAGTACTCCTCCGCTGTGCCCAGGTACTGGTCTTGGAGTCCCATCCTCGGTGATTACTATGTTGTCGGTCGCCTCTGAGCCCCTCAGCTCGGCTGCCTTCATGCCTACTCCGAGCTCTACTCCCCTAACGCCTGGTATCGAGAAGAACGCCTTTGCCAGCTCTGCGTCCAGGGGCTCTAACGGTGGGTCCCCTAGCCCTGGCGGCGCTCCGAGGATCCATAGCTCTACGAGGCCTCCGAGGCTATCTCCGCTCCTCATCGCGTCTCTAAGCGCGGCAGCCATCTCCTCGGAGGCTTGCGTGTCGTGACAGAATACTGGGCTCTGGTTCCTCGCGTTGCGAGCCTTCTCCAGCTCGTCGGGCTTCTCTAGGCTCTCTGGCTCAGGGCACTCAGCAGGCCCTAGTCGGCGCAGATAAGCATAGAGAGCTACGCCATGCCTACCAATGATCTTCTTCGCTATGGTGCCCGCAGCGACTATTGCTGCCGTAAGCCTTCCCGAGAACATGCCGCCGCCACGGTAATCGTTGAACCCCATGTAGCGGAGCCTTGCTGTGAGGTCGGAGTGCCCGGGTCTGGGACGGTATCGCACAGTTTTCTCGTAGAAACTGCTATCGATATCGCGGTTGCGAATAATTGCAGCCAGAGGGGCGCCAGTAGTATACCCCATGTAGACTCCGCTCAGTATCTCGACGGTGTCGGGTTCTCGTCGGGGGCTTGTCAATAATCTTCCGGGACGGCGAAGAGCCAGCTCCCGGTTTATCTCGTCAGCGTCGAGCGGTATCCCCGGCGGAACTCCTTCAAGCACAAAGCCCACGCAGCACCCGTGGCTCTCCCCGAACAATGTAAACCTGAGAAGCCTGCCCATCGCCAAGGATACTCATCCCTCTTCAACTACTTCTCCTCAACTATCCTCGCACCAAGCTTTTTCAAAGCATCCCAGAAACCGGGAAAGGACTTAGCCACGACACCTGGGTTTCTGATAACCGTTTCCCCTGCTGAGGCGAGGCCCAAGATGGCTGCCGCCATTGCTACCCGGTGGTCCCCATGTACATCGTAGACGACTCCGCCCCTTAGCCTGCCACATGCACCCCTAACTACTATGCAGAGCCCCTTGTCCCCTTCCTCGAGCCACGAATCTACGCCACTACGCCTCATAAGGTCTAGGATTGCCTCTACGCGGTCACTCTCCTTGAGCCTAAGTCTCTCCGCACAACATATCCTCGAGTAACCGCATGCAATTGCCGCAAGCGCAGCCAAGACGGGGCCTAGATCGGGATAGTCTTGAATACGCGTTTCGAACCCCTCTAGGCGCCCAGTACTCCAAGCCTCAGCATAGTTTTCTCTAACCCTTATGCCAGCGCCCATAGATCTTAATATGTACGTTATCGCTTTATCGGGCTGGGGGTCCGCCGGGTCAAGCCCCTCCACGCGTACGTGCCCAGCAACGGCTCCTGCCGCGAGCAGTGCCGCTGCGCTGCTCCAGTCCCCAGGCACGACGTATGTAACTGGTACCGGCTCACCGACTACGTGGAACCACCGATAATCTTCGCGCTCAACGCTTACACCGTAGGCTTCAAGGACGCGAATAGTTATGTCAACATATGGCTTTGACTCAAGATTAGTAACAGTTATGTCTAGCTCTCCCAACCCTGCCCCGAGCATAAGGAGTGCTGAAACATACTGGCTACTCTCCCTTGCATCAACCTTGACATGGCTACCTCTAACCGGCCCCTTGACTACATGTGGCGGGCAGCAGCCTCGCGAAACAATATATTCAGCGCCAAGACTTCCAAGGGCCTCGAGCAGCCCTTTGACTGGGCGCTCGTGGATACGGCCACGCCCATAAACTAGTACAGGCTTGTCGAGCAGGCCTAGCAGAGCCGTTACCAGCCTCATTGTCGTACCTGACTCGGCTACATAGATAACTGGGGCCCAGCGCAGCCCCCTAGCGCCATCAGATACTACTCGTAGGGCGTTATCAATGCGCCGTGCTTGGGCCCCTAGGGCTCGAATGGCTGCTAGAGATGTAGCAGTGTCATTGCTCCACAGGGGGTTGACTATGGTGCTTTCGCCTCGTGCAAGCAATGACGCGAAGAAGGCGCGATGCGAATAGCTCTTAGAGGGAGGAGCCCTCACTGAGCCGTCTAGGATCGATGGCCCTAGTAGTACTATGCTCTCGTTAACCAAGGCTTGTAAACACCCTCCTAGAAACCACATGGCCTCCGCGCTGGCTTGGATAGCTAGGCCTTCCTGGCTACTCTGACACGGGTAAGGGGGCTCCTTTAATTAGGCTCCCGGTTCTCCCACTAGTTGCTCAGAGGGGTCTTGCGTGGAGACAGCCCGAGGCAGAGCCCATGGAGCCATAGGGGTTGTGAACGCGATAGGCACGGGAGGGCTCGGAGCCGCCACAGCAATAGATCTTTGGCTCAGCGTGGAGGCCTGGAAGTGTAGTAAGCCAAGGGGCTATACCATTACGCGGAGCACACGCGTCGAAGTAGACAAGGCAATCCTCGAGGCAGTAGCTGATACACTGAGCAAGCACGTAGGTAAGGGCATTGGCTCACTCTGCATCCGCGGCATCTCGGACATACCTCTTGAAGCAGGCCTCAAGGGGAGCAGTGCTCTCATAAACGCGGCCCTAGAGGCTGGGCTAAGACTGCTAGGCTACCAATCGTCTCTGCTAGAGCTGGCCAAGCTTGGAGTTGAAGTAGCTAGGGCGGCTGGGCTAACGATTACTGGGGCCCTCGACGACCACCTTGCTGTAAGCGGGTGCGGCACCTATGCAACGAATAACGCTTCGCAGCAACTGTTAAGACACATCGATGGCCCCGAGGGCCTAGTCGTAATAGCTGTACCGGGGAGACGAAGCATAAAGAGCATAGACAGGGAAGCATTTGAAATATACCAACCACTATACCTCGCGGCATGGAGGCTCCTCGAGGACGGCGACTGGGGCAAGACAGTACTCGTAAACGGTGTAGCCACAGCGTTAGCGACGGGAACGAGTGCTGAGCCCTTATTCGAGCTAATAAGAAGCGAAGCCGAGACAGCAGGCATCTCGGGTAAAGGACCAGCAGTATACGCGTTCAAGAGTACTGGCCCGATAGGGAGCCTCGTGGAGAAGGCAAGGAAGCTCTTCCCTAAAGTAGTTGTAACGAAGACTATAAGCTGCAGCAGCTATACTAGAAGCAGCTATCCCGCACTAAGCTCGCTAAAGGATTAAGCCGTCCATGCCCGCTCGGGGCTATGCTACCACCCCTTTTCATCCAAGCCGCGCAATGCTACGCAGGGGCTCAGAGAGTTTTGAGAATAGTAATTTGTTTCAAATTCCTATCGATGCTTACCTCTTAATTCAGATAATTGATTCTTTATAATATTTGTTTTTGAAAAAATAGTGTTTATTATTTTACTTGAAATACATATAGTATCAATTTATTCATTTTTCTTACACAAGCGTTAAACGTATACGGGTGTTAAAGAACACACATATACACGGTGAAAGGTGTGTCAGAGCAGAAAGCTCTCACAAGAAGCACACAAATGACCACGAAAGTACCAAGCTACGCTCTGTGGACCGCAGCCCTAGGAGCACTCCTCATACTCATAGACGGTATCGCAGTACTTAGCACGGGCAACTTCTATGGCTGGCACTACGGATCCGCAGCCGTAACCGGCTGGACTGAAATAATCCTAAGCATTCTCATATTCATCACGCTCTACTGGTACAATAAGCACCCTACCGCCGTGGGATGGACTGTAGCAATACTATCACTGATCACCCTACCCTTTGACGGAGGATTCTACACACTAGGTGCATGGCTCGGCCTCATAGGCGGCTTATTGATAGCCTACAAACGCACTATATAATCACGTACTTAAGATAGTTCAAACCCCATACCTTTTTCTTTCCCTTCTCTACACTTTTCGCGACACAGGTACCCGGTTCTCAAGCCATTACTGATAGGCTATTCTCAAAGACTCGATACACCTCATAAGAGGTCTTAGCGCATATAGTCCTCGTATCGTCCCGTTAGCGTAGAAAGGCTATGGCTGCGACGCTGTGTAAGGTATGCTATTTCTACCGTAATTAGCGCCTTTATGCTTATATTTTGCTGCAACAATGCCTCCATGGATCCTAGGTGGCTTCTGTCTTGCCGATGGTTTATCACAGGGGGCGACGCAAGGCAATAGTTTATGCCGATGGCGCTTACGGGTTGCCAGAAGGTAAGACTGCCCACGACCTTGTTATCTTTAATGGAGGGCTGCTCTGGGACATAGTGGCAGTCGTTGATAGGCGTAATGCGGGTCGTGATGCAGGAGAAGTACTAGGTATCGAGGAGCGCGGCATACCAGTTGTAGGGTCTCTTGGCGATGCTCTGCGCTACCAGCCAAGCGCGTTAATTCTTGGAGCTGCGCCCGTAGGGGGACGATTGCCGGAGGAGTGGCTCGACGACATCGAGCGAGCCCTCAGCCTCGGCATAGACGTCTATAGTGGGCTCCACACCTTCCTCTCCGACATACCGCGGCTGAGGAGAGCGGCCGAGTCCTCTGGCGCGAGGATCGTTGACGTGCGTAAGCCTGACCCAAGTTATCTCAGGATCTGGGATGGAAGCGTATTATTAACGAGGGTTATCCGTGTACTCGTCGCGGGAACGGATTGCGACGCGGGCAAGAATATTGTGACGTATACTCTCTACGAGGAGCTAGCTAGGAGGGGAATAAGGGCCTGCATGGTTGGGACTGGGCAGACAATGCTACTCCTTGGAGCCCGCGGCATAGTTGCTGACGCAGTACCGAGCGACTTCGTCGCGGGGGCCGTAGAGAAGGCTGTTGTCGATGAGGCTGAGAGGGGCTGCGAGGCAATCGTAGTTGAGGGCCAGGCAGCGATAAGCCACGAGGCTTACGGCCACGTATCGTTGGGGATCCTGCGCGGGGCGGCACCAACACACATCGTTATAGCACACGTGCCTGGGAGGACCACGAGAGCTGGGTTTGAGCATGCTGCAAAGCCCTTACCTGTTCCCGAGCCCCGTGAGGAGATCTTGTACCTTAGGAGCCTCAATCCCTACCCCGACATGGTTGTAGCCGGCATAGCGCTGAATACTAGCATGCTCGGCGAGGAAGACGCGAAAAGGCTAATCGAGAAGTATAGCAGGGAGTACTTGGTACCCGTTACTGATCCGCTACGCTTCGGTGTCTCTGCCGTAGCGGAGAGGATTCTGGAGACACGAGTTTCGGGGACACCGTAAAGAGCCTCTAGAGGGGTATTACTGCTTTCTCGGAGACAGGGACTATGCCCCACCTGCGCGTGCTCCGCTTCACCGGCCTGGATATCAGCGAAGAGGAAGCGGATACAGCTGCTTCGAGGGTCTCGGAGATCGCTACCGAGCTGGGACTAGGAGAGGACTACGCCATCGCTTGTAGCGGCAAGATTCTCGACCCCCAAGACGAGGTGCCCTCCAATACGGCTTGCTACGCCCTTGTGCCCAAGCCGGGCGTCCTCGTCGCCAGAGTCATTATGCCGGAGGAAAACATGTCCCTTGACAAGCTTGTAAAGGCGATGGCGCTCCGCGCAACTGTTCTCGGAGGCGGCGCAGTAGTAGGATTCACGGGGTTCGTCAAGGGCTATGTCAACGGAAACCGCGTAGACAAGCTAGTCTACGACGCATACCGGGAGCTTGCGGATCGAAAGCTCTACGAGCTGGCAGCAAAATATGCCGACGTCCCAGGCGTGATAGACGTGGCCGTACTACACTACATTGGGGAAAGAAGGCCCGGAGACTACACAATCCATATCCTCGTATCAGCTAGGAGCAGGCATGAAGCATTCCACACAGCAGCCCTACTCCTAGAAGAGGTTAAGCACAAGGCACCGATATTCAAGCTCGAGGAGAGAAGCGACGGAACATACTGGGTTCTAGGCGACGGTGTCCGAGTTAAAAAGATGGAGTCGTAGCGGTGCTGCATTGCCAAGAATATGCTACTTGGCGAAAAACCCATTATCTTAGGCATCGAGGTAATAAAAAGAGAGACTTGTTTTACACATTGTTTTCTCTAGCCGAGGAATCGTCTCACGATCACCGCTACTCCGCGAGTATTTCCGCCGTGCTGCCTATGGCTTGGCGTTGGCAGCGGCTGCGGTATGTATTCTACTCCGGGCCGGTTGCCTGGCGCTTGTGGATACAGCTCCATTAGCTCATAGACCTCTGGCGGTACCTCGGTCTTTACTGGCAGGCCTAGCTCCCTCGCCTTCTCAACGGTTATCGGGTAGTCGTGTGTCCACCTGCCCTCTGTCAGTATCTTTGCGAGCTCCTTCGCCTTATCCTCGCCCATTTTGTCCTTGAGCAGCTCTACTATGGTTTCCTGCATCTCCATGATGGCCTTCTCGGCGACGTCGGCAACGATGAGCGTTGTGTCGGCGGCCTTGTCCTTCTTCATTTTGGCCACCTTCACTATGCTTGGCGCCGGTACCACCGGGCCCTGTGGCCCAAGTGCTAGCTGGGGGTCAAGCGGGCCAAGCACCGCGTTCGGATCCATCAGTATCTCGTCGGCCGCTAATGCTATGAGTGTGCCACCGCTCATAGCGTAGTGGGGCACAATTACTATTTTCTTGCCGGGGTGCCTCTTGAGAGCCATTGCTATCTGGCTAGCGGCTAGGACGAGGCCTCCCGGCGTGTGGAGTATCAGTGCTATGGGCTTGTCTGGAGGCGTGGTCCTTATCGCGCGGAGCACTGCCTCGGAGTCCTCAATGTTTATGAACCTCTGTATCGGTATACCGAAGAACGATACTCGCTCCTCGCGGTGAATCATCGTTATTACGCGCCACCCGTACTTCCTCTCCATTTCCCTAATAAGGGACAGTCTTGCCGCGTGCAGTCTCCGCATACTCATAACGGGTTCAAGCATCAGTATTAGGAATAGCAGCCAGAATAGCCACCATATCACGTCGCCGAAGCCATACGTCGGCGCAGCACCGTCTGCCAAACACTTCACCAGTAGACAGGTATAGCTATGAGTACATATAGGTATATCTTTTGCACAATACTGTCGGTGGAGCCAGTCATCAGCCCAATGGGCGATGAGGGGATTAACTCCTTTTGCGGCGAAGAACAGCATAGATTATGACGACGAGTATCATTAATGCTGATGAGAGTAGGTATGGTGAGCCCTTGCAGTACAGGTGTATCAGTGGCGTAGTCTCACACGCCGTGTGCTCGTAGAGATAGCCCGCAATTATGGGTGAAATTACTTGCCCCGCATTGTTCAAGGTATTCGAGAGCGCTACGAGGGATGCAGAAGCTCCGAGCAGTACAGCGTTACGCGTCAATGGTAGGCTTCCGCGAGTAGCCATGTTCATCAATACTATTCCCGTGAATGCTGCTAGTAGCTCCGGCGATGCAAGCAAGACGCCACCAACAGCTCCAGTGAGCAGTATGAGTACGAGTGCTCTGCTTACACCGACCCGGTCGGCGAGCGGCCCGATGCCGAGCCCTGCTGCGAATGATGCAACACCTGCGACTGCGAGTACGGAGGCCAGCCCGCGGCGACTAAGCCCGTATACCTCGCCGAGGTAGATGTAGAGGAACTCTCTCAGAAGACCCGAGGCAAAACCTGCTACAAAGGCCACGACGAGGAGCAGCATAACGGTCTCCCCCATAACGGTTTCACGCAGCTTTTTGCCTCGACGCCTCTCTCTCCCAGACCTAATTGCTGCAGGAGCATAGCTTGCAGCAACCACCATGAATCCAGCCGCGACGAGGAAGAATAGCACCGAGACGCGCAAAACACCTGCATTAGAGAACGGGAGGAAGCCATAGAGGGCTTGGCCAAGCGTTACC
Organism: Pyrofollis japonicus; assembly: GCF_033097485.1. Lineage (NCBI taxonomy): Archaea > Thermoproteati > Thermoproteota > Thermoprotei > Desulfurococcales > Pyrodictiaceae > Pyrofollis > Pyrofollis japonicus. The sequence continues at coordinate 1,140,146 of NZ_AP028634.1, read as the reverse complement.
CCTAGAAACCCCATTGCGAAGTAGATGCTCATAGCTGTATTGCTCCAGCTGCGCGCGAGAAGCGAGGTCGTGGTCTGGGCAAGAGGCCAAACCATTCCTCCAAGAAGGCCCCACAACCCGTTGAGCACGAGGGCAGTAAAGGGGTCTGTTACAAGGGACTCAGTATACACTATTAGCGCTATCAGTGCGAGGGGGAGGGGGAGAAACAGCCGAGAAGCCGACGGCCAAGCATCAACAATGACGCCGGTAACGAGGGACGAAACAGCCCTAAACACCATGAACCAGCTGGTAAGGCTGGACGCGACGAGCACCGATGTACCCAGGTCGTAGCGCAGATACCTCGCCAACGCAAGCCTCGCTAAACCAGCACCGGCACTAGCACTAGCAACGGCCACAAACACGGCTAATAACACTGCTAGCTCGCGGCGCTTCACTCAGATGCTCCCTCGTCTACGTAGACATAGAAGCCCTGGCTGAAAACACTAGAGGTGTCACCAAAGCACACTGTCTTTACTGTAGAGCCGTTGCCGGGTCACTAGGCAAAATCAGTGCATAAGCTACTCAGCCTTTAAAGCCTCGTGGCAGAATGGTGGAGCCTCAGCGTAGAGCCAACAACCCCTAGGCTGAGAGTCTAGTGTCTAGGGGGCTTCAGCCGAGAGGCGCTCTATCCTAGTTACACGATCTACCTCGGCGCCCTCCTCCGCAACGTATTCCTTGACGTAGCGCAGTTCTCCTACATAGGCTCCCCGCTTAACAATAGCCTTCTCGGCCTCAACGTAATCAGCCTCAGCGTCTTTCTCGATGACAACCTCTCTGGCAATGATTCTCTCAACTTCAGCCTTCCTCTCAACAACAACCCTATCAGCAACTATTGTTCCACGAACCTTCGACTTCTTCCCTATGATGACGCTTACCGCCTTTATATCACCCTTAACGCTTCCATGGATCTCTACTTCTCTCGCCTCTATCACGCCGCTCTTCAGCGAGCCGGAGACACTGAGCGAGCCAGTCTTTATCGCTGAGGCCTTCATTGAGCCGGAGAAGTCTATCTCCTCCGCAACAACTTCGCCTTCCACGTCGAGGCTGCCAGCCGCACGAATACTCTTAGCCTTCAGCCTGCCCTTCACCTTCCCCGAGCCCGATACTTTGAAATCCTCCTCTACCTCTACGTCGCCCTCAATGCTAAGCGAGCCCGCTACGTCGAGGACTCGGAACGATATAGGGCCGCGGAGCTTGACGCTTCCACCAACCTTCAGCTCGCTCACAGCCTGGACACCTCTACTCCGGGATACTAGGACTAGGTGATTACCCGGTATATGTGGAGGCCGTACGACTCGTCCGCAAGACATGACTACAGGCCCAGCTGGTAGAATTAGAGCGGGAATCCATAAGGGAGGTGCAAGTAGCTCCGTGAAGAGGTGCCGCCACGACATTGTAGCAGATATTCTCCGAGCCCTTGCCTCACTGACACCGAAAAACGTTAACCGCTTGGCACTGGAGGCAAATCTTTCTCATCGAAGGGCCCGAATACTGCTCGAAACCATGGCCTTGAGGGGGCTAGTGCAGAAAGACGAAGAGGGCAGGTACGTGATAACAAGCAGGGGGTTTGAGTGGCTACGCCTCTATGAGCTACTAGTAGAGATGTATGATCCGCCTGCACTCTCCTGAAAACCCTAGAGTTGTAGCGCTAATTCCTAGCCTCCTATGGGAGGACAAATGATTGAGCTACTACAGCATCTACTCCGTAATATTAGCCTAGCAGGGCTCGCAGCATGGCTGGAAACAGCTTGTCCAGCGAGCCCCCGTCTATAAGGAATTGAGGTCATCCCTGTCTCCTTAACTATGGAAGCGGTGGAAGCTGTAGCGGCGAGACATGATTCGTGAAGAAGCATAGTGTTTTGACCCTAAATAGTTTGAAGAGAAAAAGCAGGGAAACAGACTAAGCAAAGACTTGTTGCGAGAAATCGCTGCCTCTTAGCTGCCTAGGGTTATTATTTTCTCGTAGAACCAGTTCATCGTGTTGCATGTCTTTGGCTGTTGCTCGGTGAAGCACTTGTCCCAGCACCTTGTGCTGCATCCCCATAGCTCGTTTCTTCCCCATCTCTGGCCCTCTGGCACCTTTACCTCGACGTCTCCGATCTTCTTGCCGGTCGCTGGGTCTATTGTGTAGCCCCTTATCGGGCCAGTGAACGGCTCAAAGAGCAGCTCCTTCATATCCTCGTAGAGCCTCTTTATCTCATCCATGGCCTTCGCAGGGATGACGCTGGTGTTGAGCGGGGCTAGGTAGACTGCGCCCTCGTGTCTCCCCGCTGTCGAGCGCTCTGGTGGCCTCCTCCACTTTATCGGGGTGAAGTCGCCTATCCTTGCCCACACGTCTTCCTTCTCCGCTGACCCGGCTACGAGCTTTGATAGGAGATAGGTGTAGATAGGTGCCCAGTCGGCTACTTGGCCAGTCAAGTGGTGCTCTACGACTCTCTTCGCGTTGGGCGAGGAGGCTCCCTTGCCCTTGGTGAAGTATTCGAGCATGTTGCTGTAGTGGCTGAAGCTGTAGGCGCCGTACTCTGCCGCTGTTTCTAGCACTGCTGTGGAGTCCTCGGTGAATGCGAGCACGTCCACGTTGTACTGGTTTATGAGGGCTGCTGCGTACTCTCTTGCCTTGGATGGGTTGAACCATTCCCTGAGGGGTGCGGAGACGTAGATCTCGAGCTTTTCGCCGCTACCGCACTTGCCCATGAGCTTGGCTCCGTGGACTGCGCCGAGGGCGAAGGCATTGATGTGCCTTACTACCTCTGGTATGAGGAATGCTGGGACGTAGCCGACCTTGCATGTCTTGGTTACTGCGCCGGCGGCGATACCGTTGAGATAGTATAGCTGGTAGAACTCTGCGAAGTATGTCGCGACGTTGGGCAAGTCTTTGAACATTTCCCAGGGCCCGCTGCAGTGATAGAACATTATGTCAGGGTACTCCTTGGCCAGCCTCCTAACAGCGTCGAGAAAGTCGAAGCTCGTGGCAAAGACTGCGTCGAAGCGCTCTGCCTCCAAGGCGGCTTTTATTCTCTCATAGGCCTCGCCGCCCGACACTTTCTCCAAGTACTTGGTCTCGACGAGGCCCTTCAGAGCCTTCTCGGCCGCGCGCCTACCGGCGTCATGGGCGTGAGTCCAGCCATAATCGCCTATGGGGCCCACGTAGACCCAGAGAGCCTTAATCTTCCTACCGCTAGCCTGCACGGTCTTAGTAACCGTTGTCGTAGGGGCAGCGCCCCCGCCGCCAACAGTCTTGGTGACGGTGCGTACACCGCCACCCTTCTTAGCAGCATAGCCGATTCCGGCCCCGACAGCTAAGCCTACAATACCAGTGCCGAGGAGCTTGAGGAACTCTCTCCTAGAAGTCAACCCGGCTCCAACCCCCATGAAGAAAGGCTCCGTGCGCTGCAAGAGAGTTTTAAACAAGTGCTAAAACATAGAGACAACAGCAAAGTTACAATAATTAATGTAAAAACACCAATTTGGATTAAGGATCAGAACGGATCATGCTCCTAAGCTATTCGCCATTATCACAGAACATCCAATGGCCTAGAGAATGCACAACAACGACGCAAAAAGGAGCAACCCTGCTTCAAAAATAAGAGAAGTAGTGGCGGATCGACTATATGATATTACTAGACAAGGATCTAGGGCCGCAGCACAATTAAGAACAAGTTCTAATGCCTTACCCACCGATTTTCTTAACCTCTATAATGCAGTACGGGTCATCGACTGATCCATGTTCTTTTTCTAGTCCCTGGTACTTGGCGTTGAGCACTTCCTCGAAAGCACCCGCCATCATACCGGCCTCTAGGTGGCAAATCTTCTTGCCTTGCAATAGGAGTTTTTCAGCAGAGCCTTTAACTAGTGCTATGCCGGCCATGCTCGGCGGGTTCTTCATTTTTATCACTGCGTGTTTGGAGTCGAACTCAGCAATCTCTATTTTGCCGAAGCCGAGTTCTTCTAGGAGCCCCGCGTACTCTTTGACTAGGTTCTCGACATTGGCTTCTTCCACGTGTTTTTCAAGTCTCGTCTTTAGTTCTTCTACGAGTCCCTGCCCCTATTTTCTTCCCTATGTAGTATAGTGGGGCGCTCGCTGCTGATTCGCCTACGAGACCAACAATGGCGTCAATGATTGCCGCGTAGGCTCGCATAGGGATGAGGATGTAGCGCTCCTTGCCTGCACCTATGTGTAGCTCTGCCTTTTCTTTATCGAATTGGAGCTCCTCTGCTGTCAAATCATTCCACCTCGGCTCCTTGTAGCTGTCCCATTACATATGTATACTCATAGCCATGACTTTTAAAACCAACTGTAAAGCCTTGACGGCCTGTATGAGATCTATTGTTTCTAAAATATTTTATATCTATGCTCTTTAAGACCGGGGTCATATCATCTTAGATAGCCGGCTTGGGCTCATTAAGAATGTGCAGGCTGCCTATCCTGGGCGCTAGTAGTTCGCGGGAATAGAGTAATGATAGGAGAGAAAACATGTCTAGAGATTCCTTCGGCTACTAGAGGGTTTTCGCCATTTGCTGCGCTGGCTACGAAATCATCAGAGCTGTATGCTATTGAGGTATTCGCTGAGCACTTTCTTGAATTCTTCTGGGCTATCCCTGTGAGCCACGTGCCCGGCCCTAGGTATCTCTACGTATGTCGCGGAAAGGGCTTTCACAACTCTCTCTACCGCTTCTTTTGTCGCGACAGTGTCTCCGGTGCCTCTGACTACGAGTACTGGTCTTCCTCGTAGCTTTTCAGCGGCCTCTGCCAACAGCTCGTCGGCGCTGCGGCCGAGTGCTGGGCCGACAAGTACTATTCCTAGTACTTGGCCTGGTCTTCGTGCTGCTAGCGCTAAGGCGTAGCGCGCACCCATGCTTGCCCCGACTGCTATGAAGCGCTCTATCCGTGCCTCGGCCAACGCCTTTTCCGCTACCTCGAGGTTTGTTTCAAGGCTCTGCGTTTTCTTGGTGCAGCTCGTTGACTTCCCGTACGGCATGTCGGGCGCAGCGTAGCCCCATCCCCTCTCGGCCAGAAAGCTGGTTATGCTTGGCTCGGACCAAACCGTGTAGCGGAAGCTGTAACCGTGTAGTAGGAGCAGGCCTTTACTGTCCCGGCTTTCCTCGATCAGTGCTTCGCACGTGGTCTTCTCGGTGCTTATCCTAACTATGCGCGGCACGGCGCTGAACCCCGCTTCTTACGAGTAGTGTTCTCTGTCGCCGATATTGTTTCGGCGAGGAATCCAGGCATAGGAATAGGGATAATCGTTGCTCAACTAGTGCTTGATTACGATGATTATTTTGAGCCTTGGCCTCGTCTTGGAGAGGGGTGTAGATGCGATGTATAGTCTGGTAGAAGTAGAGGTACTACCCTCTATTACTTAGCGGGTGGGAGAATAGAGGAAGCAGAAGAGGAGGGGAGGGAATACTCGGCAAGCGCCTTTGGACTCCATGTAACCCTAAGTGTGCTTGGCAAGAAGATCTATGGTACGGGGTTCGATGAGCTGAGCTGTGAACAAGTCGCCGCGATTATTAAGAGCCTTCTCCCATCACGGGAGAGGGATGCCTTAGCACTTGCATGCATGCTTAAAAGCACGCCAAGCGCTGGGGGCACAGCACCCATGGCTTTAAGCAGGTCCATTCTCCGGACCCAGTGCATGTAGTCAACGCGACGCCGTCTAGCAGGACGGTAAGCCTAAAGCTCCTCAAACCCTGTTCTCAGTCTTTGCCTGGGTCCGCGACATGGGCATACTCCGGGTTTTTGTAGCTGAGTGGCCTCGTAACCAGTTCTTCAACCTCGGCTTCGAGGAGGCCTTTTACCGGGTCTTTAGCGGAGAAGGCGGCGTGCTACGCTTCTGGAGGAACGACCGGGTTGTCGTGATTGGTCGGCACCAGTGCGCCGCCCTAGAGGTGAACCCGGATGCTCTCCGCGACATGGGTGTGAAGCTGGTACGCCGCTTTACTGGCGGCGGCGCCGTCTACCATGATCTTGGTAACATAAACTACGCGCTCGTCGTCAAACAAGGCGTGGCGGGGGCGAGAACGGTTGTTGACCTTTTCCACTTGGTCGGAGAGGCCGTTGCTGATGCGCTTAGCTCTCTTGGCGCCAACAATGCCTACTACCGTGCACTCAACGACGTCGAGATTGATGGGAGAAAGGTCTCTGGGCTAGCTGGCACCAGTGCTCCCGGCAAGCTCTTCGTCCATGGTGCTCTCCTGGTCTCAAGCGACTTGGCTATACTCGGCCGGGTGCTGAGGATCTCGAAGGAGAAGCTCTCGGACAAGCGCTTCGTCGGTAGCAGGGTTAAGAGGGTTATCACGCTCGAGGAGGCCGTGGGGAGGAAGTTGGAGCCCCGCGAGGTATACTCTGCGATAGCAGATGCGCTCGCCGAGAAGCTTGGCCTGGAGAAGGAGTGGGGCGAAGCATCACGGGAGGAACTGAGAGAGGCTTTGAGGCTCTATCGCGAGAAATACTCTAGGCCTGCTTGGAACCTCAAGTACCTTGGTTTCGTGAAGGATTCGCTTAGCGGGGACGAGGCAGAAGCACTCATGTGGGCTGCTCAGCCCGATCCGGAGCAGGAGAAGGTTGCAGAGGAGGTTAAGGAAGTGCTGGGAGGGAGGTGAAGGGGAGTAGTGAAGCTGCTCTGTGGTGAGAAGAAGCACCCTGGCGGCAAGTTAGCGAGAGTATGCATCAGGATTGATAAGGATAACGTGGTGTGCGGCGTGCTGCTTAGCGGCGACTTCTTCGCCGACCCCGAGGACGAGATGGAGAAGCTCATAGAGAGGCTCGAATCCTTAGAAACTAGTAGGGATAAGGTAGTAGACGAGGTGGAGCAGGCGCTCCGAGGACTACAGGCCACGATATACGGCGTGACAGTGGAGGATATACTGGAGGCGCTGAGAAGGGCGCTTTCACAGGGAGACTAGCCAGTAGCCTTTATCGCGGAATCAAGCACGAATCCCACCGGCATGGCGAGTAGTACACGCTCTTCCCAGCCAACAAGTCTAGCTGCAACACCTTTCTCTACGAGGACGTGCACGTGGTCGAGATAAGCTATTACGGGGTCGCTCCCCTTTCCGGCTATGCGCCAATATCTCTTAGCGTCCTTCGCCGCGAACTCTTTGCGGAGCCCAAGTATCTCGTCCGGGGAGCAGCCTCGTGAGATGCAGTCAATGGCCTCCTTCACTGAGGTGGTATAGCGGTCTAGGATGCTGTACCCCGCTATCCTCATGTGCAGCCTAGCAGAATTGAGGTCGGCGATTCCGCCCTTGACTATTCCTACTACTAGGCCCGCGCCTTCTAGTTCTCCAAGACTCCCCTGGGTGACGTACAGGGGTGAGGCGTAGACCAGGCTTAGGAGAAGAGACTCCGCGAGACAACTATTGATCCTCTCCGCCAAAGCGTTACCCGCCTCCCGAAGGGCTTCGCGCAGCTTCTCTGTCGGAGGCTCTAGTACGTGGAACGGGTTACCGCCAAGCCTTCCCTCAAAGACGTTGCCCGCGGCCTCCACTATGCAGCTGGCAACGCCTATGTCGCGGTAGCGGTAGCGACGAGTAATCCACCCAACATAGGCGCCGTGGTCGTCGTTGGGGAGAGGAGCATAGACTCCCCGAAGGTTGCGGACGAGGAAGACGTATTCCTCGAAGCCTAGAGGCACGTCGTCAACACCGGGACAGAATCTCTTCCTCGGATGCAAAGGAGGACTATTAGGGGGCGAAAAAGCTGGGCCTAGATATCTACCACGAATTGTACCCTCCAGCACCCGTTCTCCTTCACTATCTCCATCATCGCGTACGTCATCGCCTTTACCACTGTCCTGGTTGGGTGCTTGCCGGGTGTCAGTTTCTCGCCCCAGGCCTTTGCCCTGAGCCTGAGGATCAGGTTTCCTTGCTCATCGGCGGCCTTCTCTATGGGCTCCACCTTGAACTTTGAGAAGACGAGGCCCTCGCTATCAGTATAGAACAAGAGATCCTCTATCCAGCGATAGAGTAGCTGCTCGAGATCCTCGCCCTCATCCTCTATGCTTCTCTCCTCAAGGGGCTCAACCTTAGACGTGTCAGTTATTACCTCGTAGACCCCTATTGCTGCCTGCTCAAAGGCCTCCTCTATAGTCCTGCCCTTAGCAACTATTATCACGTCGGCAGGGTGCGGGGCATGAGCCCAGCCCGGACACGGTGTCTCGGCTATAACTTTCCGAAGCTCCTCAAGAATATTCTCCGTGACCTCGGCCATGTCTATTCCCCTCCTGTTCTTGCTTTGCCCGGTATGTTTTTCTATATGTTCTCTAGGCAGAGTAATGAAGCTTCCTAGTAGGGGGGTCACGGGCATTGTTCTTTTCTGGGCTAGAGATTCCCCTGAGACTCGGCTACGCGGACAAGCTTGCAAAGGCGTCATAGCTAAATCAAGCACGATGAAGGCAGCCTGGGCTGAAGAGCTACGGCACCCACTTAGGCAAACTATATGGGGGGCTCCGGGCCCTCATCCTTTATAAGGGATTGGCGGATCATGGCTCGTGTAAGGGTTGAGGCAGAGGTACGCCCCACAGAGGACGTTGAGAGGGTTAAGAAGGCCATACTGAACGTCTTCATGCCAGACATTATCCACGTGGAGGACTTGGGAGGAGGCTATCAGCTGGTAGTGGCTGAGTCCTATAGTCTTAGAGGCCTCGTCAAGCTCCACGAAAAGCTGCGAATGGAGCGCATACTCGACGCTGCCCGTAGCTACATGCTGAGAGGCATAGACAGGGGGCTGCTAGTGTTTAAGCTGAACAAGCAGGCAGCTTTCGTCGGCAGGGTCAGCCTAGTAGACCTTGACGCCGAGGCTCCTCTAGGCCCAATTGTGTTCACGATAGAGCACAGCGACCCCAGAGCCGTGGTTGACTGGCTAGCGCCTCCAACCAAGATGGGTAGGCCTATCTACGAGAACCCCATGCCAGAGGACTAGAGGCTCTCCTCTGGGTTTCGGCGCTCTCCTTAAATAATGAGCCTTGTTCTTACCCGAACCCTTAGTAATTGGGCGAGTATTGGAGCCCGGAGCCCATAGGATCATAGTCCTTGTAGCCGGTATGCCTGGAAGCGGGAAGTCAATAGTATCTAGCATCGCCAAGGAGATGGGAATACCCGTTTTCGTTATGGGTGACGTAGTCCGCGAAGAAGCGGCGAGAAGGGGGCTTGAACCCACACCCAGCAATCTCAACATGGTTGCCAAGAAGCTTAGGGAAGAATACGGCCCCACGGTTGTCGCTGAGAGGACCGCGGAGAAAATAAGGAGAACTAATAATAGCGTCGTGCTCGTGGACGGTGTGAGGAGCCTAGACGAGGTAAACGTGTTCCGCCGCTACGGCGAAGTAATCATAGTCGCTGTACACGCGTCTCCACGGACACGGTTCGAGAGGATAAGGAGGCGGGGACGACCCGGCGACCCCAAGACCTGGGAGGACTTTGTCGCACGCGACCTAACGGAGCTCGGCTTCGGGCTCGGAAACGTCATAGCTCTTGCGGACCACATGCTCGTCAACGAGGAAAAAAGCATAGAGGAGTTTAGGACTGAGGCAAAAAAGCTCTTAGACAAGCTACTAAGCTAGCCCAAGGAATAGGCAAGAAAATAATACATGTCTTGAAGCCTTTTTGCCACGTGGTGCAAGTACGTGTTTTTGCAGAAGAATGGCGCCAGAGCCTTCTTCGCAATAGGCTTAACCATAATACTTATCAGCATTTACTACGGCTACTACGCCCATAGTTCCGCTAAGAGCCTACAAGAGAAGCTAGTATATATCGAACTAAGGGAGCTAAGGGAGCGCCTAGATAACCTCCTGGAAGCGCTAGGGCTTATAACATATACGTTGGAGAATAACTATACGGATAGCTTCAGCTGTGCAGTAATTGTTGCCGGGTATGCCTCTACTATTGACTCAGTAATAGTCTATGGCGGCAACGGAGAACCCAACAACGTAATATATCGCTTAAACAGCCTTATCGAAGAGCTAAGGCTTTTACTTCGTGCAATAAACATGTATGCAGCCACAGTTGGAAATGAATGCGCATACAAAGCGCTCAAAGACATGTATCTCGATAGGCTTCGAGTACTCGAGGACGGGCTTAAAGACTTAGAAAAATACTTAGCAAATGCCACAAGGACCCATAGCACTAAAGGAGACTGGTTTAAGCTTGTCAACCGGTCTGCCGCCAAGTTAGAGAAGCTATCCGAGAGCATAGTAATAGACTTGAAGAGAATAAGGATGAACGAAACCAGTGCCTGCAAATAATGTGTATAGTTCTAGCGCAATCACCGAATAATTATCGATGAATAACACTATACCTAGGCTACAGCAGCCACGCTGCGTGGCGGCAGGGGGAGGCCTGAGCTTATCAAGTCAGCCATTCCTAGCAATACGTTCTCTATGCGCACAACTATTTCCTCGTCGCTGAGCATCTCCGTGTTAACAGTGAGCAAGCCTTCATCGTTCTCGTATATAAGGCCAAGAGCCTCGTAGAGTTCAACCTCTTCTAGTATGTCTCTGAGCGTGAACGCAGGAGGCAGGAAACCCGCTTCCCTCAGCATGACTAGGTCCTCTATTAGTTGGTGAAGCGGCGTAGGAGCCAACAGTAGCCGTGCGATTATCGCATACCTTAGAACAGAGAATGCCTTCGCTCTCTCCTCTGGCCGAGCTGCGTCAACACCAACCACTAGAACGGGGCTAGAGGAGGTAAGCGCCAATTATCCCACCCGCACAGCGTATTTTACTGAATGATGTAAATAAGAGGGGTAAGGCACTACGCTTAGGAGAAGAATTCAATCCGGTGTATATGCTCGGGAAATACGCGAGTATTGATGGGATAATTCACGTATCTCCGCGATGATGAGCCGGGGATTATGCTTAGCCGAAGGGCGGTGAAGAATCCGGCCGAGCACTGAGCTCGAAAACTCTATAAAATGCTGTATCCTTTAACCCATTCTCTTATAGTGACTCAATATATACGTTTATTAAACAAGCAATATATTATGTAATCACTACTACTTATTAACCATTAGCATTAAAGTACACAAAAGTACTGGTGCAGTCGATGCCTTTCGGAAAGCTTTTTCGCAGAATCATAAGGGATCCTAGGGCCAAGAAAATTCTGAAAGAGGGCTTGATTCCCGAGATTGCTGAGGAACAGCCTTATCCAACAATACTCGTCCCACCATACAATTTCGTCTCACGCTACATAGAGGAAACAAGCCCTATACTCCGAAAACCACGGATCATCGCAGAAAAGCTGGGCGTAAAGGATGAGGAGAAAATAGTTGAACTTAGAGGGTCTCTAGACGAGCTGAGAAACAAACTAGTAAAAAGACCCGGTTCACTCAAATCGATATATCTTATAAATGTCCAAGGCAGTGAGTGGGAGGCTTGGCTCCTAGCATACTATGCTGTCATTACGGGTGCACGGGTAAGCAGTATTAGGCAGGGAGATATATATGGGCTTGAAGCAATAAACCAGGCCGTAAGCTATGTCGGAAAAGTAAGGGCCGTATTCTACCACTTATATTGGAGACCGATAGCCTGGGGTCCCAGGCTAAGCGTATACGTACAAGGCCTTGACAGAGAACACATGTCGCTCATAAATGCTTTTAATAACATGTATAGGTATATCCTTGTTGGAGCCGAGTACAAGGAAATAGAGAAACGCATAAAGATTTTCATAGATGTTCTTAGACAGCACATAGATGATGAAGAATATGTATTAGAGAAACTTGGCTACCCTGGTATTGATGAGCTACGTAAGGAACACGCAACATTACTTGGTCTCGTGGGCAGACTCGTTCAAGACGATAAACTAGACAAAGTAATAGAGGCTGTGGCTGACACAGCTGAGCTTCTTGAAACTCATATACGTGGTAGTGACCGAGAGTATGCAGAGTGGCTGTTGAAAGCTAAGCCGGGCATAGCCGATGAAAGAATTGCTGAGAATTATACTGTTCATAGCAAATTCGAGTAACAGTAATTGCAGCCAATGAGTTGCAAGGGTTGCCTCGCCGACCTTCTAAAATGCTTAAGGACGAAAACGAGCTATAACCTCTAGATCATAAATTTATCTATACCAGGCACCATATGCTATTGTACCATTATTTTGTATCCAATATATGCTGAGACAAAAAGCGAGTTTCCTATAACCTAGTTGAAGGTGAAGACAAGAAGACATACATATATTAGAATACAATCAGATTTTGATGATAAAAAACCTATGGGGAAGCTCTACTAAACTCTCTGCTAAAACTTTACTGAGCTTCTGAGTCTTTCCCTAGTACTCTTTTGGCGAATTGTTTGAAGTCTAGCGTCTTGCTTGGCGGCTCTGGTATTATTCCTTCGGGCTTCAATGCTAGTGCCAGTATTATTAGAAGTCCTAGCAGCAGGTATTCTAATGCGTTCGCGAAGCTATTGGGGTCTAATCCTAGCGCGCTTGCTCCAAGAGCTTCTGCTAGCTGTACCTTGTAGACGCGGATAGGCCACACGAGGAGCACGCCTACAAGGATTGTCGCCGCTACTACTCCGCGGTTGCTGGCCATGCCGCCGAGTATCATGAGGGCCCAGGGCCAGAAGGTCCAGAATACTCTGTTGAATATTGATGCTGCTGCAACGGCGCCTCCGCCTAGGAACGGGTTTAGCGCGTATACTACGCCTCCGAGGGCTGCGACCGCACTGCCTATTATCATTGCGTCTCTTCTGACGACCACGACGTCTCTTCCGAGGGCCTTTGCGGCGTCCTCGTCGTCTCTTACCGCTCTGAAGAGCCTGCCAGCTGGCGAGTTGTGTATGCGCTCAAACACTATGAACACTATAATCGCCATTAGCACTGTGAACACTGTTGCCGCAGCACCGGAGTCGCCGGCCCAGGCGAAGAGATCTGGTGTTGATAGGCCAACCGTCGGCGTGCTTCCCATTATCTGCTTTGTGTAAGTGACGAATATTCTCACAGCCTCAGCTGTCGCTAACAACAGTATTGCCAAGTACTCGCCCCGCAGCCTGAGTGCTGGTAAGCTTGCCAGCCAGCCCACTATGCCTCCGAGCACGAGGGCGACAACTATGGCGAACAGTATGAGGCCTATCGCAACCCCTGGGTGGCTCGGGAAGTACTGAGTGTTGAGGGCATTCAGAGTGGCAGTATTGTTGGCAAGTACTCCGGAAACAGACACACCTGGAACAGATCCAGCTGCGAGCGCTGCAGCCAAGTGGGCTGCAAGGTTGCCAACAACTATGCCGCCTATACCGAAGAACATTGCGTGGCCGAAGTCCGGTATACCGGTGTGCCCTGCCTTGATATTCAGCGCTAATGTGACGATCGCGTATACGCCTATGAACGAGAATACTTGTTCCGCAAGCGCAACCGCATTAACCATCTAGTACCACCTCCCCATTATCACCCGGATGTTGATGATGAAGACCTTGATCTGAAAAGACGCCTCCAGTTAACTGAGGCGAGTCCCTCTGGTATGAAGAGCAGCGTCAGCGCTACCGCGAGCATCGAGAATACCTTGTCGTACTTAACTATGCCCGGACCGGTCACACCGCTTAGTAGTGGTACGAAGAACTTCTCTATGAGGCCTATGAGGAAGCCTCCACCTATGCTGCCTGGGACGCTGTTGATGCCACCAACAATGCTGCCCGCGAACACGCTGACTATTATCTGGTCCGAGGGCGACGTAGGCGATACACGTGCAAGGTATACCGTTGCGAAGATGAATAGGTAGCCTGCTAGCCCGGCTATCGCGCCAGCGATGAACCACGTTATGGCGAAGACGCGGTCAACGTTTATGCCTAGCACTAGCGATAGCCTAGGGTTCTCTATCGATGACCTCATCATTATTCCCAGCTTGGTCCGGGTGAGCAACAAGTAGAGCCCAATGATGGTTGCCAGCGCAAATACTATTGCCAAGATGACGGCTCCGCGTATCGTAACAGAGCCCGTACTTATAACTATATCAAGGGAATCCATGCCGAGGCTATCGAACGATACCTTGCCTATTAGAGGTATGGCCTCAGCGGTCATACGCCTTATCTGCGGCAGAGTCATGTATATGAACAGTATCGCTATCAATACGAAGTCAAATCCAAGCGTCGATATCATTAGCGCCATGCTTCCTGCTCCGCGGCGCTGAAGCGGACGCAGGACGAGATAATACTGTGCCACGGCTACGAGCCCACCAACAACAAACGCCGCTACTAGTGCCGCAGCGTAGACCCACCAGGGTAGAGGCATCCTCATCTGTAGGCCGGCGACCTGCTTCCATGCAAAGTCCCCGTGGATTCCTAGGGCTCTGACAAGCAGTAGAATAACCGTTGCCGCAACATAGCTCGAGACCATTGCGAACCTTACGTGGGCGAAGTTGAAAACCTTCGTAGTCATATAGGACAGTGTTACGCCAACACTCAGTATTGAGAGAAGGCTCGCATAGTAGAGAGCTTGAAACGTGGACTGAATACTCATGACAGCCATTCCATTCCACCCCTTTTACTCCTAGGCTTCGAGTTCGAGACCAAGATACTTCCTCGCAAGGTCACGATCGTGTAGGAGTTCCTGCGCCTTGCCCCTGGCAACTATCCTGCCGCTTGCAATCACTACTGCCTCGTCGCCTATCTCTAGGGCTCCCTTAGCGTTCTGCTCGGCAAGGATAATGGTGTATCCTTGGTCGCCTAGCTGCCTTATAGCCTCGAACACCTCCTTGGCTAGCTTGGGCGCGAGGCCCGCCGTTGGCTCGTCGAGGAGCATTAGCTTCGGCTTCCTGAGCATGCTAATAGCGATGGCGAGCATTTGTCTCTCGCCGCCGCTGAGCGTGCCAGCTTTCTGGAAGAGGCGCTCCTTTAGCCTCGGGAAGAGCTGGAAGACCTCCTCCATGCGCTTCTTGGCCTCATCTGGCGGGATATCATAGGTTGCTAGTAAGAGGTTCTCCCTGACCGTCAACGTGCTAAATATGTTGAAGAGCTGGAGCGTGTAAGCCATCCCCATCTTCGCCCTCTTATAGGCTGGCACATTAGTTATGTCTTGGCCCTCGTAGACTATGCGGCCACTATGAATAGTTGCCAGCCCGAAGATAGTATTGAGGAGCGTTGTCTTGCCAGCACCATTGGGGCCGACCACTACGGTTATCTTGCCGCGGGGAACCTCAAGGTCGATATCGAAGAGTATGTGGAACTTCCCGTAACCAGAGTTTATCTTCTTAAGGACAAGCATTGGCTTAGGCATAATGAACCACCTGGCTAGGAGCCTATGTAGCTCTCGATTACGCGTGGATCGTGGAGCACTTTCTCGGGCGAGCCCTCGCTTATCACCCTGCCAAGAGCCATCGCGTAGGCATAGTCAACGTACTTTGCGGCAATATCTATTCTGTGCTCGATTATGAAGAAGGTTATCCCGTGCTCATCGCGTAGCCTCGTCAGCGTAGCGAATATCTCGTGGGCTTTCGCGGGGTTCACGCCTGCAGCCGGCTCGTCCATTATCATTAGCTTGGCGCCGCTCATCAATGCTCTCCCAACCTCTAGTAGCTTGAGCCCAGCACCGCTGAGCGATGTAGCCTTCTGGTCCCACTCGTTCTCGAGGCCAAGGAGCTTCAGTATCTGAAAAGCCCTCTCAACAGCGTCTTGCTCAACGTTGAGCCAGCGCCTCTTGCTCACCCATGCGAGGTATGGGTTCTCGTAGCTCCCCGGCGGGTTAGCTGCAAGTAGGTTCTCAAGCACGGTGAGGTTCATGAACGGCTTTGGTATCTGGAATGTCCTTATAATCCCCATGCGCGCTATGAGGTGGGGAGGCTTACCCGTTATGTCCTTGCCTTCGTAGATTACCCGGCCCTTATCCGGCGGATAGAACCCTGTTATCACGTTGACGAGCGTGGTTTTTCCGCTACCATTCGGGCCTATTAGGAGAGTTATCTTCTTCCTAGGTATGCGCACAGAGACCCCGTCGAGAGCGACTACGCCGCCGAATCGCTTCACTACGCCCTCCGTCCACAATATGATATCGTCTTGTACCGGGCTTGGTGGCTTCTCAGCCGCAGCAGCTTGTTGTGACACCTTCCCAGACACCTCCTCCGCCTGGATACGCTGACGCTTCATCCTGTCAACCAGGGCTACGGCTACAAGTAGTTAAAACGACTAGACGAGAGGGGTGAACGGGTAAAAACGCGAATACTAGGAGCCAATTGTTATTCATGGCTAAAAAACTCCCTCTGCGAAGACTACTTCATCCCCCCTTGGAAGGGGCCTACTTCTTGCGTAGTGCTAGTGCTGCTCCGATTATCACTATTATTACTATTATTATGCCAGCGATGAGTGCGGCGTTGCTGCCGCCTCCCTTCTTCTCCTCCTTAGCTGTTGTCTGTGTGCTTGGTGCCGCAGTTGTAGGCTGCTGTTGTGGCTGGCTCTGTGTCGTGGTTGCTGGCGCCGATGTTGTGGGCTTTGCCTGGCCGAACTTCTGCTTCACGAGGTCAAGGTATGTTACGCCGTTGATCTTGTACCAGACATTTGACTGGTTGAGGCCGAAGTACTTGCCTACAAGGTACCAGTCCCACTTGTTGTTGAAGTCATATACTATCCACCAGTCGAAGTCAGCCGTTGCGCGGTCGCCTGCCTTGCTTAGCGGGAACTTGCCGGTCGCAGATAGCTTTGCAAATTCGTCCGTCATTGTGAGCCCGTTGTCCAGCTGCTGCTTCACGAAGTCTACGAGCTTGTCTGGATCATTCCTTATCTCTGGCGGCGCCTTCATAAGCGCAAGCGCTATGGCTACTACTGCGTCGTAGCCCGCATAGCTATAGGCATCTGGAACGTCCTTTATCATAGCCTTGACCTTCTCCGCTATCCTCTTCTGGTTCTCGGTGGCTGCTGGCGAGTACAACGGGTTGATGAACAGAGTTTCCTTGGCGAACTGCCTTACAACGGGGTCCTGGCTTATTGTCGCGAGCTTTGCTGTCGCGTCACTACCTATCCAGAGAACGTCTCTCAGCGACTTGTAGTTAGCCGCCTCCGTCATTAACTGCACTGCCTCCTTGAACGACAAGATAACTACTGCTACGTGTGGCTTACCATACTTCTTCGCGAGATCGTCAACATAGTCCTTGGCTTGGGACGCTATGGCTCCGAAGTTCGGCGACTCAGGGTTGTACTCCAGTGCCGGCTTAACCTCTATGCCTAGCTTCTTAGCGTTCTCCTCAACAGCTTTCCTCAGGTCCTCGCCCCAGGTATCAGCACGCACTATTATAACGATACCCTTGATGCCCAGGTCCTCCATTAGCTTTGCAAGCGCATCTGCCTCTACAGCGTTTGGCGAGCAGAATCTGTAGAGGTTGTCGCCCGGTATTGCTAGCTCGTCCGCAGTGCTCGAGGGGCTTATGAGGAGCACGTTCTGCTGAGTTGCTAGATCCTTGACTTTCTTTGCCTCAGCGCTGCTCATCGGGCCGATTATGAACTTGATGCCCCTAGCTACTAGGGCGTTAAACTTCTGCACCGCCTGGTCGGGCTGAGTAGCAGTATCCTCTACCGCTAGCGCTAAGCGGAACCAGGCATTGTGCTCCTCAAGGTACTTGTTCATATCCTCTATGGCTACTTCCAGTGTGGCCTTCTGCCTGATACCGTAGTCGCTTAGGTCTCCAGTAAGCGGGAGCAGCGCACCAATGGTTATTGTGACCGGCTTCTCTGCTGCAAATGCCACTTGCCCTATCAGTGGTGCAAGGAATATCGCCAGGAGGGCTAACGCTGCAGCCGATCTCATATCCTTTCACCGTCTTTTTTTGGTGTTAATATGAAGTGGTTTTAAGTATTGCCCAACCCACTACGAATCCACGACAATGACGAGGACTGATATACGCTAAGGAAACGCTTCTTTGGAGCCTAGATGAGGTCTTAAGCCTCCTTCTTTCTATCCCCATTGTTGCCAATTGTTTCCTCTAAGCCTGCCTCCTCCCTCATTATTTTCTTAAAGTCCAGTGTCTTGCTTATGTGCTCCGGTATTATTCCTTGAGGGCGTAGATACAGTACCACTAGAATCAGTATACCTATCAATATGTTCGGCAGCAGGCTTGCCACGAGGCTAGCCTGTATGCCAAGGAGGTGGCTTATTTGGTCCTGGTAGTACGTGAAGAGCCTCATTCCTATGAGGAAGACTAGTGTACCTATTACGGCTCCGGCATTGTTAGCCATTCCGCCCAGTATTATCATAGCCCATGGTAGGAATGTCCATGCTACACGGTTGAATGTTATCGATGTTGCTGATGCATTGTTCTGTATATAGAAGAGGCCAGCAAGCGCGGCCATTACTGAGGCAACCATTATTACTCTGAGCCTTATTGATGCTATGTCGCGGCCGAACACGCTTGCTGCTACCTCGTCGTCTCTCACCGCCCTCATAGCTCTTCCCATGGGGCTGTTGGCTATCTTTTCAGCATAGATATATGCTAGGATAGCTAGTGCCGCGCTACCTATCAGCGCGAACCTCATCGGATTCCTCGTAAACGTTATCGCCCATAGGCCCTTGTTGCCCCCATTGAGGCTCTCCGACTGGTAGAACACAACCATGACCATTAGCTCGGCGAATGAGAGCAACAGTATAGCGAGATAGTCCTCCCGCAGCCGTAGCGCCGCATAGCTTGCTACAAGGCCGAAGATCAGCGCCAGTGCAACCGTAACCCCCAGTATCACTATGGCTAGTAGCACCTCTACGCCGAGGTTGCTCGTCACGAAGGGCTTCAGGTAGTTGTTTACTATTATCCTGTTTGCATCCGGGTTCGCCGCTATCGATACTAGGGAGGCGTTGGGTGACACGCTTGGCACCATCATTGAGACTTGTTGCAGCGCCTCCTGGGCTGCTTGTGGCTCGAGCTTCTCGTAGAGCCAGGCAGCTATTCGTACACCGATGCCTTGTGCTGCGAATGCTCCCAGGAATACGAAGAAGTGTTTGCCGAAGTTTGGTATACCGGTGAATCCTGCCTCTAGGTTTAGACTGATAGATACAACCGTGTAGACGAATATGGTTATTAGGAATGATTCGCTGAATATCCACCACTCGAGCATCAAGGTCACCCCTTGGACTTCTTTCTCGTGACTAGTCTTCTCCAATCAATGCCCGCGAGACCTTGCGGAGCATAGAGGAGGACTATGATCACGAGGCCGAGGCTCATTATTTTCTCGTAGTTTATTAGCGAGACGTTCGGGAAGCCTAGATTAGTAACAAAGTATGCGTGATAAATGTTGTCAATTAGTACCGTGCCTAACTTCTCGGCTAGGCCGACTAGGAGTCCACCTATGAGTCCCCAGTACACGCTCGTGAGTCCCCCGACGATGCTGCCCGCGAACACGGTTACAATGATGAGCGCGGAGACGCTTGGGTCAACGCCCTTGAAGGTGAATGCTATCAGTGCTCCGGCTGCTCCGGCGAGGAAGCCGCTAATAGCCCAAGACGTAGTATAGACCAGGTTGACGTTGACTCCCATCGCGCTTGCGAGGTCTGGGTTCTCTATTGACGCCCTCATTGCTATTCCGAAGCTGGTTCTTGTGAGGAAGAGGTGGAACACTGTAGTCAATACTATGGCTGCTAGTGGGAGCACAACTGTGTAGGAGTCTATGATATAGCTGCCTATCCTTATCTTTGGCTGGAACCCCGCTATGGGCGCGCCAATGAGCTTAGGTATGTGCACGCCATGGACAATGTTCAGTATTAGCGTCAATATGTTGAGCAAGATTATGTCTACGGCAAATGTTGCTATCATTAACCCTATTACCGTGTTTCCGCGGTCAGCGAGGGGCTTCAGTATAGCGACGTACATGAATGCCGCGAAGAGTGCGGCAGCCGCGCCTCCCACGAGGGGACCAGCAATGAAGATAGCCCAGCTAGGCTTGTAGAAAAACTTGTCAATTAGGAAGAGCGTTACCACTGCCCCTATCATGCCTATTGTTGCGTGGGCGAAGTTCGGTACTCTTGTTGTGAGATAGGTTAGGTTGAGCCCCATGCTGAGCAGGCCTATTGCCGAGGCATAGGCTATGCTTGTTAGCACGAATGGGAGGCTCGGGAGAATACCCATGCCTTGTTCACCCCTTGAGGCCGAGGTACTTCTTGCCTAGCTCTTTGTCTGCGAGGAGTTCTCGGGCAGGACCGGAGTACGCTACGCGTCCGGAAACGAGGAGAGCAGCCGTATCGCCTTGCTCGAGTGCGAGCCTAGCGTTCTGCTCAACCCAGACAATTGTCTTTCCGAGTTCTTGACGGAGCCAGATAATCCTATCAACGAGTTCCTTGGCGGCCTTTGGCGCGAGCCCTGCAGTGGGTTCGTCGAACATGAATAGCCTGGGGTCGCGGATAAGCGCCATAGCCATTGCGAGGAGCTGGCGCTGGCCACCACTGAGAGCCTTTGCCTTGACGCTTAGCTTTTCCCGAAGTATGGGGAAGTACTCGAGGACTTCCTGGACCCTTTTCTCAACTATGCTCCTATCGATACCGTAGCCAGCCATGTAGAGGTTTTCCTTTACCGTGAGCTCTGCGAAGACATTGTTTGTCTGCGGCAGGTATGCTATCCCCAGCCTCGCCCTGGCATGTGGAGGCAGATGCGTTATATCCTTGCCCTCGAACTCTATTTTACCGGAATAGATCCTTGTCAGGCCGAAAAGTGTCTTTAGAAAAGTACTCTTGCCGCTCCCATTAGGCCCGACTATTACGAATATCTCGCCGCGTCGCACAGCTATGCTTATGTCGAACAATATGTGGAAGCGACCATATCCAGCGTTAAGCATCTCCGTCCTAAGAATAACATCATCAACCATTGCTCCTCATCCCCCTAGGTAGCTGTCAATGACGACGGGGTTCTCGAGGACCTCGCGGGGCTTGCCCTCAGCAATTATCCTGCCAAGGGCCATTGCGTAAGCGTAGTCAACGTACTCTACAGCTATGTCTAAGCGATGCTCTATTATGAGGAAAGAGAGGTTGTAGCGGTCTCGGAGTGAGCGAATAAACTGGAAAATCTCGTGGGCGAGCGTAGGATTTACACCCGCCGTGGGCTCGTCCATGAGGATTACCTTGGGATTGTCGGGCATAAGCACCCTAGCAATCTCTAGGAGCTTCATCTGGCCACCGCTGAGCTCACTGGGCTTGCGGCTCCAAAGCTTCGCTATCTTCGTTATACCTAGGTACCTTGCTGCGCGCCTAGCAGTCTCCTCCTCGAAGCTGAGCCACTTTCTGCGAAAGAGGCCGCTGATGACTCCCTCGCCGGGGTTCCCGTAGCGAGCATAGACAGTGTTCTCTATGACGGCTAGGCCCGAGAAGAGGCGGGGAATCTGGAAGGAGCGTACGAGGCCGCGGCGGAAACGCTCGTGTGGAGGAAGATGGGTTATTTCCTCCCCGTCGAGTATTATCTTGCCTGCGTCCGGCTTATAGACTCCGCTAAGAACGTTTATGAGCGTGCTCTTGCCGCTCCCATTGGGCCCTATTAGTAGCGTTATCTTACCGCGGGGTACACGGATATCGACACCGTCAAGTGCTCTTAGAGCACCAAACGTCTTTACGAGCCCATACGCCTCCAGTACCGCGTCCATCAAAGCATCACCCTGTCCTGTTCAGCGCGTGGGACGCCGAGCAACCGCGAAATGGCGGCCTAGAGCACCATGAGCCTAGGGGCTTCTCTATCCTAGAGGGTTAATAAGTGTATAGACTTATTGTGGGATATGATAATTATTGAAAAGAGGAAAGAATTTTTCTCAAAAAGAATGTATTATGGATGGATTAGTTGACCGTTTATGCCTTATTGCTGTTCACAGGATAGCGGGTTGCCCTGGACTGGCACGATGTCGTCCTTCTCGAACTTGTAGAGCTCTATTAGCCTCCATTCATACTTATCATCGGTCTTCACTACAGTGAATATGCCATAGTCCGAGCCGGCTCTATCGCCGTACTCGTTTAGGACTATCTTACCGGAGACCCCGACATAGTTCTTGAGCACCTCTGGTATCGCCTTTGCAACAGCATCGGGTGTCGCGTTAGGCCCGCCTGCTTTCTCTATAGCTAGGGCCATTGCCCACACGGCATCATAGGCTATGAGGCTGTACGGGTCTGGGCTGTAGCCTAGCTTCTTCTTCAGCGTACAGTAGACCCTCGCGGTCTTGTCACTTATAGAGAATGTTATCGTGTTCTTCCACTTCACTGTGGCCGCGAATTCTGCTGCGCCAGGGCTCTGTAGTACTGCCTGGCTGAGCGCGCTACCATCGCTGCCGTACCACTTTACTTTCTTCAGAACGTCGTAGTTGTTTGCTTGTTCTAGTATGTTGGCTGTTTCGTCGAAGCCTATCAGTTCTACACCGATCTTGTCGGCTGGTACGCCCTTGTTGAGGAGATTCTCTACGGCCGTCTTTATCTGCTCGACGACGTTTGCGAAGTTTGCTGCCTTGGGGTCGTATGGTATCTTCTGCACGATGCTGATCCCGGCTGCCTTGGCGTACTTCTCTATGTAGCCTGCGAGACCGCTTCCCCAGTCATCGTTGCGGTAAACCATTATAACGTGGGTTACGCCGTCCTTCTGGTAGAGCTTTGCCAGTACTTTGCCCTGGAATTCGTCTGGAGGCGGGAACCTGAATACCGTGTCCTTGAGGGCCAGTGACGGCGCTGTGCTTGACTGACTAATTACTACCGCCTTATAGCCCTGCTGTATGAGGCTCACTATCTGCGCTAGCTCGGCGCTAGTCATCGGACCTATGAAGAACCTTATGCCCTGCTGGTAGAGTGTGTCAAAGCGCTCCTTAGCCGTAGCGGGATCAGTAGCAGTATCGACTATTACTATCTTTATTCTCCAATTAGCGCCTTTTTCCTCAAGGTACTTGTTGACATCCTTCTCTGCTAGAAGTATTGACTCCTCATTCGCTTTGCCGAAGGATGCGAGGTCACCGGTTAGCGGAAGCAATGCACCGATCTTCACGACTTTAATGTTGGCTGATGCCTGTGTCTGGGTAGTTGTTTCTGATGGCACTGTCTGGGTTGCCTGCGTAGCTGGTTGTGAAGCAGATGCTTGAGTAGCTGCTGGGGACGTGGTTGTTGTCTGCTTTCCTCCCTTCTGTGCTAGGTATACGGCTGCACCGATTACTATGAGTAGTATTATTATCGATCCAACTATGAGCTTCGTGTTAGCCATGACATACACACCCCCTAGTCTCTTGTATGTCTACCGAGTGTTGTTCACCGCTCACTGAGTAAAGGTAGTTATAAATATTTCGTCAATCCCATTATAATGGGAATAGACTACAGAATCGCGGAAAACAAGTAGATGCAATAAGTCTGACAATCACGAACCCGAACCACATCAATACGGGTTCCTTCTATAACACAAGGCCTTATTCTGGGGACTATGCCCACCCGGGGAGCGGGGTTGAAAAGTACACCGTTTTTAGAAAGTATAGAAAGTGTGCGCGATACATACTCCTAGGGTGAAGGTCTCTTAAGACAGTCAAGCAAGAGAGGCGCATAGAGTGTTACAGAGGTTAGTTCAGGTATCGCAGCACCTGGCGGCGTTTCTTCAACGAAGTGCAGGTACCAGATGAGTACATAGATTGTAGCAGTGATGGCAGAGTATATTCTTATTCTCCTAGTAGGGCCTAAGTAGAGTTTAGCGATGACTAGTGAGAGTAGTGAGAGAAAGAATAGAACCGAGACCCAGAAGTGGATCTTACCATAGGCCTCGTTGTAGACTGCTACGAGGACGAGACTAGCCGCGGCAGCTACCACTAATGCATTACAGATGCCTCGGAGACACTTGCATGCAAGCAGCGCCAAAATTATGGCGCCAAGGCCTAGCCCAGCATTAAATATCTTTGCAGACGCGGGGTGCTTTTCTTGATGCCCTAGATCGCTTAGAGCGTTGTTCCAGAAGCTAAACCACGGAGAAACAGCTATTGCGACAAATATTGCTGTAAGGGGGACAATTAGCGCTAAAGCAAACAGTGAGACACATTCGCGGTGCATACTTATCCCCTTTTCTCGTCATAGCCGGTTATTGGGCAATATAGGTGTGGCTACGACGCCCAAGCATACTGAAGCGTTCTGTCCGAAGAGTCCTCGTTGGACGCGATGCGACAAGTATTACCGGCAAAGTTATCGAGGCTAAGAAGCATCCAATAACTACTTGTTTTACGCAAGCATTCGTCTACGGAGCAAGCTTTTTCCCTTAGAGGTCTCGCTGAAGGAGTGGAAACGAACAGGGTATTACCCTGTAGGCTGCGGGGATAGGCTTAAATCTTGTTAGAAACTATTTCTAGAAAACAGAGAATACGGAGAAACCGGAATAGAGGTGCATGAGGAATGCCCGGCGAAATACCCCTAATTGGTGAAAAGTTCCCAGAGATGGAGGTAAAGACTGACAGAGGTGTAATAAAGCTACCAGACTACTTCGTCGAGAAGGGTAAGTGGTTCGTCCTCTTCAGCCACCCAGCAGACTTCACACCAGTATGTACAACAGAGTTCGTGGCCTTCGCCAAGAGGTACGAGGACTTCCAGAAGCTCAACACCGAGCTAATAGGCCTAAGCGTAGACAACAGCTTCAGCCACATCAAGTGGAAGGAGTGGATCAAGGAGAAGCTTGGAGTAGAGATACCATTCCCGATAATCGCTGACCCGATGGGCCAAGTAGCCAAGAAGCTAGGAATGATTCACGCAGAGAGTGGCGTCGTAACAGTCAGAGCAGTCTTCATCGTAGACAACAAGGGCATCATTAGAGCAATACTCTACTACCCGCTAGACGTTGGCAGAAACATTGACGAGATACTAAGGCTACTAGAAGCACTACAGCTTAACACCAAGTATGGCAGAGCATTCCCAGCCAACTGGCCAAACAACGAAATAATCGGTGACAACGTAATAGTACCACCAGCATCAACCGAGCAAGAGGCTGCTGAGAGGTTGAAGCAGTTCAAGTGCTTCGACTGGTGGTTCTGCTACGAGGACAAGGCCACACCCGAAGAGAAGGAGATGGCCAGGAAGTTCCTAAAGCGCGTCGCCAACTGCCAGTAACACCATACAATCCATCTCCACAAATCTTAGGGAAAAAAGATTAACCCAGGCTTTTTTACAACGCTAACCTAGAACTTGATAATTCTTCTCCACGCTTCCTCGCCGTAATTCTATTCTTCTCTATGCCCATAGAAGACTACTTCTACAGGCTCAATCGTTATCAGCCCTTCTTTTACGAGCTTCTTTATCTCGTCTAGCGAGCCGTGTATCTTTTCCTCCTCGTCTACAACTTCGACTATTATTGGTAGATCCTCTGATAGCCTGAAAACGCTTACGCTGTGAATCTTGCTGTGAGAACCGTAGCCTGCTATTCCCCGTATCACTGTTGCCCCTTTGAAGCCGTGGTGGTGGAACCATTCGAGGAGGTACATGTAGAGGGGCTTGTGCTGGTATCGATCTGATTCGCCTATATAGATTCTTAGCCTAGCGTAGCGAGTCAAGGCTTGTACACCATTGCTGCGAGCGTGTAGCCCAGGTAAACTGCTGCTAGGCCTAGGCTTATGCTTAGCCCTATGTAGGCGATCGCATAAGCCGCAGAATACTCTACCAGCAGCATTAACGACTCGTACATGAATGTTGAAAACGTTGTAAAGGCTCCAGCAAACCCCGTTGCCAGCAACAAGCGCTGCTCCCTGGTGAAGGCGCCGTATAGCGATGCTGCTCCAAGCACGAAGCCTAGGAGTAGGGATCCGAGCACATTAACTACGAGCGTGCCTATGGGGAACTCGTGGTTATTCTGAACGATTGAGGCGAGGCTCCACCGCGCCAAGGCTCCTAGTGCTCCTCCCAGGGCGATTAGTGCTATGTCCCAAAGCCGCGCTGCTACAGGCAATGCCGGGCCCTTGCGCCAAAGAATCCCCGTAGAAGGTAAAAGTGCCTAGTGGTCGGCTCGGCGCCTAGTTTTTCTATCAGTCTCATACTAGTCTCATAAACGGTGTAGTGGTTTGTCTGACGAGAGGCTGTATAGCTGGAGCAAGCGCATTCTCTGGGTGGACCTCTCTCGCGGAGAGTTCCGCGAGTGGCGCTACCCCGGCGAAATGGCGAAGATGTTCCTGGGCGGCAGGGGGTTCGCCGCTAAGATTCTATGGGATCACCTTAAGCCTGGGACTGACCCTCTTAGCCCCGATAACCTCTTCGTAGTAGCTGTTGGAGCCCTTACTGCTCTCCCCGGCCCGAATACGGGCAAGGTTGTGGTAGCTGCGAAGAGCCCTTTGACCGGGGGCTACGGCGACGGTAACATTGGTTCCTGGGCCTCGATACACTTGCGTGCGGCCGGCTGGGACGCAGTAGTGATTAAGGGTGCCCTCGAGAAGCCCGGTGTGCTCGTAATAGAGGACGATAAGGCTAGGATTGATAGCGCTGAGGATCTCTGGGGCCTAGACGCGTTCACGACGCACGACAAGCTCACAGAGAGATATGGTAAGAACGCCGGGTTCCTCATAATAGGGCCTGCCGGAGAGAACCTTGTACGCTATGCCACCGTTGTTGCACAGAAGGGTAGAAGCGGTGGCCGCCCAGGAATGGGGGCAGTGATGGGCAGCAAGAAGCTCAAGGCAATAGTCGTGAAGGGCACGAAGAGGCCGGAGTTGTTCGACCCTGACAAGTATATGAAGTTTGCAAGGGAGGCTATCCGGGAGACCAAGTCCTCGCCGAACTACGACTTCTGGATGCGCCAGGGCACAATGATGACCATCGAGTGGTCCCAGAATGCGAGCGTGTTACCGACGTATAATTTCCGCGAAGGCGTGTTCGACGACTACGAGAGGATAGGCGGCAACTACATGGAGAAGATAAAGGTTGAAGTGAGGAGTTGCCCCTACTGTGTAATGAGCTGTGGCCACACGATTAAGGACTCGGAGGGCCAGAAGTCGGAGCTCGACTACGAGAACGTCGCCATGCTTGGAAGCAACATAGGGATCGGGCGCCTCGAGGACGTCGGCGTGCTCAACAGGCTTGCAGACATGCTGGGGCTTGACACGATAAGCCTTGGCAACACCCTTGGCTACGCCCTAGAGGCTGCTGAGAGGGGCAAACTAGAGCTCGACGCCAGGTGGGGAGAATTCCGGAAGATAAGGAAGCTAATAGAGGACATTGCATACCGCCGCGGCGTAGGTAATCTCCTCGCAGAGGGCGTAAAGAGGGTATCAGAGAAGGTAGGCGAGACATGGTACGCCATGCACGTGAAGGGCCTCGAGATAAGCGCCTACGACTGCCACGCCGCACCAGGCATGGCCCTAGCATACGCCACTAGCCCGATAGGCGCCCACCACAAGGACGCATGGGTTATCAGCTGGGAGGTGCAGCACGGCCGCTTCAACTACGACCGGCCAAAGGTGCAGAAGGTCATAGAGCAGCAGAGGATACGTGGAGGCTTCTTCGAGTCAGCTGTAGCGTGCAGGTTCCCATGGATAGAGCTCGGTCTGAGCCTAGACCACTACGTGAGAATGTTCAACGCAGCAACAGGTCTCAGCTACACCCTTGACGACTTCTTCACCGTTGCCGACAGAATATACGCACTGATAAGAATGATCTGGATAAGAGAGATGGATGGCTGGAGCATAGAGATGGACATGCCGCCAGAGCGGTGGTTCAAGGAACCACTTACCAAGGGCCCACTCAAGGGCGCAAAGCTCGACAAGGACAAGTTCATAGAGATGCTGAAGATGTACTACGAGGAGCGCGGCTGGGCAAGCAACGGAGTACCCAAGCCTGAAACGCTGAAGAAGCTAGGCCTAGACGACGCCGTACCCCTTGCAGAGAAATACGCAGCAGAGAAGTGAACAACTAGTCCACAAGCCTTATTTTAATCCCCTTTCCTTCTCTGTTTCCTTGCCTCGGGAATCGATACTGCTGTACCATGTTTTGGCCTCTTCTCGCTAGGGGCACGAGCCTAGCTGTTTTATCCTAGCACCCTCCTTCTTCCCACCAGGCACGTGTGGGAGGAAAGAGGCATCTTGGCTCGCATTGTTGTCGCTGGCAGCGGGTTTGCAGGTGTAGAGGCAGTTAGGGTTCTTGGGCAAAGGGGTGTTTGCGAAAGCAATGAGTGCTTGTGGATTACTCCGAGGCCTGTGTTCTCGTTCCAGCCACTCATACCGGCCATAGCCTCTGGGAGATATGGTGCGGAGGAGGCCGTGCTAAATGTACGAGGTTTCGCCGAGAAATACGGCGTTCAAATCATTAGCGACAAGGTTGTAGAGGTTTCGCCGAACAAGGCTACTCTGTCGAATGGAGAACCCATTGACTATGATTACCTGGTTTTGGCTACCGGTGCACGCCCCGCTTTCTACGGTGTACCAGGGGCCGAGGAGCATAGCGTGCCCCTCTATTCTCCCGAGGAAGCTGAGAGGATTAACCGAATGGTCGTGGATGGCGATGTTGGGGGCATAGCTATCGTCGGAGCAGGGTTTGTTGGCGTTGAGCTTGCCGCCGAGCTGCTGTGGCTAAGCACGGAGAAGGGGCTCGGGCTCAGTGTGGCCGTTATAGACATGCTTTCTGAGCCCCTACAGCTACTAGGTAATAAGGCGGCCTCGGAGATAGCTAAGCGCATCCTCGGCGAACTGGGAGCAGTCCTGCTCATGGATCACCGCGTCGTACGCGTAGAGCCTGGCCGGGTAGTGTTTGAGGGAGGCGATACCGTTGAGGCGGACCTTGTCGTCTGGAGTGCTGGGCTCCAGGGACCCGGGGTCAATGCTCCAAAAGAGGCTCTTGGTAAGGGAGGCTTCTTCCTCGTTGACGAATATCTTCGCGTACCTGGCCTCGGTGGCAAAGTGTTCGCCGTCGGGGATGCTGCTTCGATAAGGCGCGGGGGCTGCCTTTCGCTCAAAGTCGCGAGAGAGGCAATTAGATCCGCAAGGACTGCGGCAGAGAGCATCGTCAAACTCCTAGAGGGCAGGGAGCCCAAGAAGTATGAGCCATTCATAACTACTTGTTTCCCGCTAACAGGGCTCGTAATGGGGCCGCATGACGGTATCCTGGTAATAGGGAAGAGGCTGGCACTACGCACGAACTTTGCTGAGCACTATCACCGCCTAGTTCTCCGAGTGTACAGGGAGCTCCTCCTCGGGAAAAGCGAGGCAGCCGGAAAAACCTAGATACACGGGCCAGGGTACATCACTCTGCTGGGCGCCCCTGAGGGAGCCGGTGGCTCCCCTTTCCCTCTGTGAGGGGGCGCCGAGCCGGCGACGGCTCTTCTCGAACACTACTCTCCTCCCTTTACGGCTCTTCGGGGAACCTGTACACCTTGAACACATCCTGGGTCATGTAGACTGCTCCTGCTCCACGACCATGGTAGAGGCTCGTGAACACCGTGACTACCGTGCCGTGGAGATCCTCTACGCGAAGCTCTTGGCCGTGGCTTAGCCCTGGCTCATAGCCACCGTCAGGCTTCCACACTGCTACAGCGTCAACGGTCTCGTGTGCGCGTAGGATGAACTTGAGGCCGTTATGCTCGAGGAAGTTACTCCAAGCCTTCCTCCCGTAGAGGTATATGCCTGACCCCCTCATGCTAGGAGCAAACCACTCGATGCTCCCCTCTGGGTCGTTCCACAGCATCTGCATTACTAGGCCCTCCGGCTCCAACGCATCTTCCTTGCAGTGTATCTCCTCCGACTCCTTGACGAGCAGATCTAGCTCTACGGGTGGCTCTTCTCCCCCACCACAGTCTCTGCAAGGTACTCCGCCGTGAACGAGCCACACATCGTTTATGACTGCGTGGAGCACGAGGCACTCGTAGAGCTGCTCCACACTTCTCAAAGCCTCCGGGCCGAGCTTGTTGACAAGCTCCTCGCGGAACCCATAGTAGTAGTTCATTACCGGTGATTCGTGGTTTCCTCTGAGGAGCAGGTAGCGATGAGGCTCGGATATGAAGCGCTCGAGGAGTAGCTCAAGATTCTCGACGCCGCGAGGCCCTCGGTCAACGTAGTCGCCGAGGAAGACTACTAGCTCCGGGTTTAGCTTGTCCGCTATTTTTAGGACCCACTCGGTGGCCTCTCTATAGCCGTGGGTATCCCCAGCAACCAGAACTGACTCGACGCGCTTCTTAACGAAGCCCCCGATTTCTCTTAGTCGCGGAACAGCCTCCTCGATCAATTCTTCGAGCCTGCTCATAGCTGAACCCTCTCCTGCCACCCTATCGGAGAACAAGTGCGGAGAGAGACTAATAATGCACCTCTAAGTCGGAGCCGTAGTACTAGGCAGTGCTGGCAACCCCTTCTCGGCTATGATTTGTAGACTTGGTTTGCCGAAGGTTTTTCGCGTTCAAGAATACTCTAAACTGCTTCCTCTTAGTAGTCTACACCACTAGCTGGTGGTAATATTTGGGGCTAGGGGGGCTCCTCATCGCCACAAGGCCATGGAGCTTCCCCATGACGATACTCTTATCCATAGTGGTTGCACTGTACGCCACAATAGCCGGCTATGCCGTCAACATACCGCTAGTAATAGTCGCCATAGCTGGAAGCGTACTGCTCCACGCAGCAGCAAACGTGCTGAACGACTACTTCGACTACCGCTACGGGGTTGACAAGCCAGGCACCGGCACAGTGATATACCGGCCACACCCCATCTTCGCCAACATATTAACGCCTCAAGCAACCCTGGCCTACGGCATAGGACTGGGCCTCGCAGGAACCATACTCGCACTAATCACTTGGGCCGCGAGGCCTCTTGCACCCTTCCTAGCACTACTAGGACTACTCGCAGCCTACTCGTACACGGGGCCGCCGATAAAGGCCAAGTATAGGGGACTTGGAGAGCTTCTCGTATACATAGCCTGGGGCATAATAATACCGATTGGGGTCTTCTACATGGCCAGCGGGCTGGTCAAGATACTGGAGCCGGTTATAGTGTCGTTTCCTATAGCGCTGCTAATAGTCGGTGTACTCGTCGCCAACAACCTGCGCGACATTGAGACAGACAAAGCAGCTGGGTTCGTGACAATAGCGACTATACTCGGCAAGCAGAAGACACAGAAACTCTTCAAAGCACTCGTTGCACTAGCCTATGCCGCCCAAGCACTGATAGCCGTCGCGGCGAGACAGCCCCTCGCACTCCTACCCTTACTAAGCATACCAAAGGCAATCGAAACCACGAGAGCATTATCCGGAGACCGTGTACCGCCAAACGCCGACCCCTTGGCGGCACAGCTTGCCTTCAACTTTACAGTCCTCGCAATAACGGGATACACGGGGCAACTACTCATCAACTTGCTGTGAATGAGCACGAACTGCTGCAGTTCATGCCCGGCTAGCCAGCACTGATTAATCAGTGAGCACCGCTCTTTCTAGTCCTTTTACGAGCATAATTTGGTCTTACCAGCGTAAATGCTGTTGTTTTGCTTATTCTCGTTAGTAGCGTCCTATCTAGACTTAGGGGGGTGTTTTGCAAATAGTAGGTACTGGGAGCTGATACTATGAAGCCGAGGAGCCTTGTCAAGATACCGGTAGGGATTATAGCTGACTGGGATGCGGATGGGGTAACTGCTGCAGCGATGCTATACTATGCACAGTACTATAGGAAGGTTTATCCGCTCAAGGGTAGGCACGAGGTCAGCCTCGAGCCTGCTGGGCCCCGGGGATTCAAGGACGCTCTCCAACACATACTGGAGGCCGGTAACTGTCCCGACGCATTAGCTGTGCTGGATATACCACTCACTAAGGACATACACGAAGTGCTCCTAGACTTCATGCGAGACTGTAAAGGGACGCGGCTAATATACATAGACCACCACTTCTCAACAATCTACATGTCTAAGAAGCTATACGAGCTAAGCGAAGAAATATACCTCGGGCATAAGCCGACAGCAATGCTGACCTATAACTTGCTACGAAGCCTAGGAGTACGCCACATGACGCCAAGGCTGGAAGCATTCATGAAGGCCGTTGGCGTTCTTGAGAGAGGCGCTAGGCCGCTAACAGAGGCAGAGAGGCGGGTCGTGAAGCTTGCGGCGAGCATATCGAAGGCATGCACAGTGCTCCGCGACAAGGAGTTGTGGAGGAAGCTCGTCAAGTGGCTCGCGAGCCCGCTGCCCCAGGACATGCCGTTCGACACTAAGCTCGTAGAAAAAGTGGTCAAGATAGCGGAGGAGAGTGACAAAGAGATCGCAGAGAAGGCCAAGGAGCTAGCCATTACTGCTAAACGGGTAGGCTATATACGCTTCGTGGATGCTAGAGGAAAGTGGGTAAACAGGGGCTCAAGCGCACTAGCGTCAAAACTGTATAAGATACTGAAGCAACCGGTAGCGCTGCTCGTTGAGAGAGACGATGGCGTGAGGCTCCTAATAATAAGGAGCAAGGGGCGCGGAGCCTACCGGGTAGCAACAGGCCTAGTAAAGGAGGGCGTAGCAGAGGATATAGGCGGGCACAGCGGCTTAGCCATAGTTAGGCTCCGGGAAGACGTTGATCTAGTAACGCTCGAGAACGTCCTTCGAAGACTAAGTCTACGCCTCTAGGGCCCTTGTAGCAGCGTGCCATTTTTGTGGATCAAGTGAAACCAGTGAGGACTTGTATGCACCTCCGCTGACTAGTCTAGATGATGAGCGGACACCTGGCCGAGGAAAAGAAAATAGCCATATAATTGGAGATAATCCTATACCCAGACCCCTAGAGAGCACTATAATTATCCTATTCCTTAGGGAAGGAGGGGAGGACGAGCAGAGTGCAAGATAGGCTACAAAGAGACCTCATAAGGCTCTTTGAGGCCGTCCTTCTAGGGCTTAGGGATATCTCCAAGCTATGCGCATCAATGCATTCGCTTAGGTGTATTGATGCACCGGTTTTCACAACGACATTTCTAAGGAGTAGAGGGCTGAGCGAGTACAGTATCCGCAGGATATGGAGAGCTGCAAAACAGAGAAGCATACAGGGAGGACAAATAATCTACCACTACCATGATACCATATTTGTCATCCGGCCCCGGGTAGAGCACGGCATCGCCTACCACGATGCAATCACAATGGTCCCCGTTGACAAGATAGACTGTCTTACTCTCGGGGATCGATGCTACGAAGTACCAAACTGCAACTCCCTGTACATCTACCTGCAAGGAAGGCTTGGTCACGCGTCAATAATGCTAAGCGCGTCTTACATTGTTGGGCTCCTCTCCCGGACGAGGCCAAGCTTCTTGTCCTCAATGCTAGAAATGAGCGGCAAGGCTGTTTACGATTTCCGTGAAACAAGTAAATCTCTTCTCAACATGCTCTCAGCAGTCCTTGACCTACTTAACAGGGAGGCTCCGTTGCTAAGAATGATCTTACCCTATGTGCCTCGGAGTCTGGACGAACTTCTGCGTGTATCACCTCTCGCAAAGAAAATATATATCGAGTCGAATAAAGAAGAGCGGTGACTCCGCTCCCGGATTCTGCCCGTCCTTATCTACCTGTCTAATCACGGCAAAACATTGCTTCATGTACAAGTTACCCTAATACTAACCCCGGGGTCAATATTCTTCTCGGGTATAGACTTGCGCGTACTCCTTACGCTTCCCCCCGACATACATACGCTCGAGATATACAAGATAACGGGAATGAAGGCTCCCCCGCTGGGTCTAGCATACATAGCTGCTGTGCTCGAACGAGCAGGGCACAAGGTAAAGATAATCGACACGCCTACTCTTGAGATGAGTACTGAGCAGTGG
The DNA here is from genome assembly GCF_033097485.1 of Pyrofollis japonicus. Taxonomy (NCBI): domain Archaea; kingdom Thermoproteati; phylum Thermoproteota; class Thermoprotei; order Desulfurococcales; family Pyrodictiaceae; genus Pyrofollis; species Pyrofollis japonicus. The sequence goes on along the minus strand of NZ_AP028634.1, from coordinate 1,106,492 downwards.
CTAAGCGAGGTAAAGTCGTGGAAGCCGGACATCATAGGCTTCTCACTGATAACCCCCACGGCTCCCCGCGGCTATCGTGCAATAAAGCTCGTACGAGAAGAGCTTCCAGATGTACCGGTTATTGTTGGAGGCATACACCCCACATTCATGTTCAAGGAAGCACTGGAGAACGGTGCAGACATAGTTGTACGAGGCGAGGGCGAGTACACAGCAGCCGAACTAATAGATGTTCTTGAGAGGTACGGGTTCGACGAAGAGCGTTTGAAAAAGGTACGCGGAATTGCCTTCAAGTCGAAAAGAAGCGAGAAAATAGTGCTAACACCTGAGAGGCCTCCGCCCGACCTCGACGAGCTTCCTTGGCCTGCGCGCCACCTGCTCCCCATGGACAAGTACACGTTGTTCGGTAAACCGATAAGGATAATCCACGTCATGGCTAGCCGCGGCTGCCCCTACGGCTGCATGTACTGTTCTACAAGCTACTTCTTCGGAAGAAGAGTGCGCATCCGCTCTGCGATAAGAGTCGCCGACGAGATAGAGGAGGCAGTGTACAAGTATAAGGCGAAGCACGTCGTGTTTGCAGACGACGATATAGGTGTTGGAAGGAAGTTCATGACAGACCTGGTCGCGGAGTTCAAGAAGAGGGGCCTCGACCTCACGTTCGCATGCGGCTCGCGAGTCGACCACATGACGAAGGAGTACATGAAGTTCCTCTACGATAATGGCTGCGTAGCGCTCTACTTTGGCGTTGAGTCTGCTAGCCAGGAGACGCTGAACCGCATAGGGAAGAAGATAACAATAGAGCAGGTTGAGAGGGTCTTCCAGTGGAAGAAGGAACTCGGCGGCTTCGCCACGGCCTCATTCATACTCGGGTTCCCCTGGGAAACCATTGACGATATGAAGAAGACCGTGGAGTTCGCTATAAAGATTGACCCCGACTACGCACAGTTCACCGCCCTCACGCCTTATCCCGGTACACCGCTCTACCAGTACGCGAAGAAGTACAACCTGATAGAGGACACTAACTGGGAGCACTATACGACCGTGCGCGCAGTTATGAGGGGCTTCCACTTTACTAGGCAGCAGCTCCAGTCAATGATCAAGTACGCGTACCGACGCTTCTACCTGCGCCCCGCCTTCGTATGGCGTGAGCTAAGGGCTGGCAGATTAAAGGATCTCGTAGGCGTCCTAGGCAGGGAGTTTTTCTCAATGGTGAAAGACTTCGTCGTGCACCCGCTCAAGTGGAAGAGGTGAGACATAGGTATGAGTAGTCTTGGAGAACACGTATCGGACGAACTAGAGGAAAAAGTGTTAAAGGAGGCCAAGAGGGGCGGCATAGGGTCGTACCTAGCAGCTATCAGGATCATGTTCAACAACCCCGTTACAAGGTCTATTCTACGCCTAGCAGTTAAGCGAGCCGACTGTATACACGAGGATCGGGGCGAGGTCAACGCAACACTACTCTATCACGCGCTTACCAAGTTCGCTGGCCAGAACGTCTACTCGTGCCCTGTGACCGCGCGCTTCATCTCAGCGATAATCAACAAGATAGTTGAGATAGGAGTAAAGATGCTACACGGGGACATCGAGGAGGCGAGGCAGGCTCTCCGTGACCCCGCTTTGAGGCGCGGCATATCGCTCGTATTCGAGGGCCTAGCTCTCTACGGGGTAACTGTTCCGCAGAAAATGCCGGCGCCATTCCTCATAGTGTGGAACTTCACTAACATGTGTAACCTTAGGTGTAAGCACTGCTACCAGAGAGCCGATCACCCGCTACCAGACGAGCTTACGCTTGAAGAGAAGATACGGCTTGTCGAGGATCTTGACCGTGCTGGCGTCGCTGCCGTAGCACTCAGCGGCGGAGAGCCAACTATTCATCCCCACTTCTACCAGATAGTCCACGAGCTCGGTAGACGGGGCATCTATGCGGCTGTGGCGACTAATGGGTGGATGTTCGCAGATATAGAGAAGCTAGAGAAGGCCGTCAAGCTCGGGCTACGCTACGTAGAGGTCTCGGTTGACAGTGCTAACCCGAAGAAGCATGACTGGTTCCGCGGCGTCCCGGGTGCATGGCAGAGAGCGGTAAAGGCTCTTGAGAACGCGGTTAAGCTTGGCGTGAGCCACGCCATGGCAGTAACGGTTACGAAGGCCAACATAGACGAGGTGGATGACCTTCTTGATCTCGCAGAGAGCATAGGCGTTGAGCGCGTCGTATTCTTCAACTTCGTGCCAGTGGGTCGTGGAAAGGAGAACATGTGGCTAGACCTAGACCCCATGGAGCGCGAGGAATTTCTAAGGCATATCTACAAAGAAATGCAGAAGAGGAAAATACAGATAGTCAGCACTGCGCCCCAGTACGGCCGCGTAGCACTCCAGCTCAGCGGAGGAAAGGACGTGGCTCCCACACACTTCTACGTAGGAAACGACCCAATTGTGAAAGCCGTAGCCGAGTTCGTTGGAGGCTGTGGCGCCGGGAGAATATATGCAGCAATACAGCCAAACGGAGACGTAGCACCATGCGTCTTCCTGCCAATCAAGGTCGGCAACGTGCGTGAAAAGAGCTTCCGCGAGATATGGGAAACAGCGCCCCTCTTCAAGGCACTACGGAACCGCGAGCTGCTGAAAGGATTCTGCGGCAAATGCCCATACAAGTACATCTGCGGCGGCTGCCGCGCCAGGGCCTACGCCTACTTCGGAGACCCGCTCGCACCGGATCCAGGCTGCATCTACAACATCAAGGAGTGGAAGAAGCTGGAACAAGAACTAGGCGCGAAGATAAAGATAGCCAAAAAGGCTAGCCCGGCAACACAATGAGAAGGCGCATACGTTTTTCTTTTCCAGCTTCTTGTTCCGAGCATACAATACGCTCCTAGCAAAAGTACGAGCTCCCGCTAAGGTATTAGGTTGCCAAAACGAGCCTCTAGACATAATCAAGTAAAATATGCTTGCTACCTCTTTGCTTGCTCTATGTAGGCTTTTATACCCTCTATGCTGTCAACCAGTACGCCTTGGATTTGCTTGCTCCAGCCGAGGCCTGTGTATAGCTTTCTTGACAGCTCGTCCCTCTCTAGTATCTTTTCCAGTAATTGCTCCGTGCTTAGCCCGGGGTTCTCGCTAACTATGTCCACCCAGAGCTTTACTTGCTCCTCGTGCTTCTCTAGCAGGTTTCCAGGACCAGGGCCTAGGTGTGTTGGCGCTATCCATTCCGGGTCGTAGGCTTTCATTTTCTTTAGGCTTTGAAGGAAGGGTTCCAGGCGGAAGGGTGGCGGCGTTGTTGGCGCTAGTCCGCTTGTCAAGGGGTCATATACTCCTGCCGAGTCTCCCGTGAAGACTATGGTGCCTTCTGGGAGCCCTAGCACTATGCTCTGGTGGTGACTCGCGTGGCCCGGTGTATGGATTATTTCGAGAACTGTGTTGCCAAGGCATAGTTTCTCGCCGTCACTGGTTGGGCGTAGCCCGCTCAGCGAGTAGGGGACTGGTTCTCCGAACTCGTATGCCCTTTCGCCAAGTACTTGTCTCGATGCCTGCCAAAGCTTTGAGGGGTCTCGGAGATGTTTCTCGCCACGTGGGTGCACAAGTGTCTCTACTCGGTAGCCTTGCTGGGCTAGGTGCTCTGCTACTAGGGCTACTCCTCCGCCGTGGTCCAAGTGTATATGGGTTAGAACTATGTATATTGTCTCCTGGTTTTTGCAAAGCCTTGTCAGAGTCTCTGCGACATGACTTGCCGCGTTACTCGGCCCGGAGTCTATGAGCGCACATGCAGTATTGTCCGCGACTAGATAGGTCTTTATGAAGTCTATATCAAGCATCTGCGGCGTGGCATCAACCACGTATATTCCTGCCCCGAGACCGCTTTGGAGGAACAGTGTCGGTGGTAGCGACATAATACTCCCTGCTCCTACGATGTGTTCTAGCCACAATATATTCTATCGTTGAACTCCAGCCCCCTAATCATATAACCAGAAGAGGAATGGCAAGGATAATGAGAGAAGCGTGAAAATACTGCATTGTGTGCTTCCTTGTGTAAAAATTTTTGTAGGCTTGTCTATTAGCGCCATACCTTTGTCTTTTGTCTTAGAGCTGGGCGTCTAGCGTAACTGTTATCGTTTTAGCTAGGTGCTCTGGCTTCGTGTACCACTTGTCGTAGGTGTACTTTTTGCCCTTGAAGCTTAGCTCAACTATTTCGCCTTTGTCGCTAATATTCATAACAGTGTCTCCGTCCTTGACTAGCTTGAGCGTCGAGCCTACTAGGAGTGCCTTGAGGCCCTTCTCCTCTAGCTTCGGCTTTATTAGGTCCTTTACCTTGGAGAGGTATTCGCTGGGCATTCTTCTCCTCCTCCGAAGGCGATTGGTGGGCCTAACTGCTTTATTAAGTATTGCCCCCTTTTCTCGCCTTCGAAGAATTTATTGAGAAGCCCCTGGCCCTATGCTCCCCACTCTGTGGTCTCCTCCACTACTCGGCGGAACATCTTGATAGCTGAGAGCTTCTCTGCGTCAACACCCTTCATTGCTGCCAGCTTCACCGAGGACAGCCCGGCTAGCCAGGTGCCCCAGACCATCTTCGAGACCATGTTGTCTCCTAGTAGCTTCTCTACGTGGAAGTCGGCTGGCCTCGCGAGGGCAACGAATTCCTCTAGTAGCTTGCTCCAAGGCTCCTCGCCGGGGTCTACGACGAGGAAGTGGTAGCGGCCCTCGCTAGCCCATCCCTCGAGTATATTGTGCCCTGACTCCGGTACTTGCGAGGCATCGCTGGCGGTCTTCGCGTTTTCTGCTAGTTCGCTGCGAATCCTCACCGCTACTGGGTAGTACGGGGCTGGAGCAAGTACCACCCTGTTCTCCTTAGCCTCGTGTAGCCATGATGCCAGCTCCTCTGCGCGTTTCTCGGCGGCCTCTTTTTCTCCGAGGAGCCTTAGTGAGTCCTCTACATCTGTTCCCGGGACGTTGAGGAACCCGTTCCCGATGAGGCTTCCGAGCAGTGTGTAGAAGAGCTGGGGCCAGCCAGCGCGCGGGGCAGGAGCTTGTTCAACAACTGCTACCGGGAGGCTGCGCTCCCGGGCCCATGCTGCTAGTCTTCCCCCCGTGGTCACTGCCACTACATGGGCTCCTAGCTCGTAGCTCCTGCGGGCACAGTTCAGCGTTTCCCGCGTATTACCTGAGAAGCTTACAGCATAGACAAGGGCTCCTCTCGACACCCAGCTAGGAGGATCAGCCTCCTTGAGCGCGATTACTGGGGTGCCGCCGTACCGTGCAGAGATGGAGGCAAGGTAGTCGCCGGCTGCTCCGCTCCCACCCATTCCGCAGACAACTATTACCTGGCTCGAGGAATAGGCTGCCGGAAGGCTCAGCGATAGACCCGTGCTATATGCTCTGCGGGCCGGATTAGCCCAGGACAAGTAGTACTCGTAGAAGCTGTTACCTGCCATAACTCGTACACCACGAGGTATACTCTTCGGAGCAATACTAATCACTAGTGCCCCGAGCACGGGGAAGTATTTCCCGGATAAAGAGGGGTTTAGACGCGGAAGCCGAGGCCGCGAAGCTTGCTTATAGCGAGTCGTCGATCCTCCTCTGGGAGGAGTTCTAGATCCCTCTTTATGATGCGTTCGTCTATTCTGAGCCTCCCGGCGTCAATATACTCCCTGACTATCCTTAGATCCTCTATGTCGGGATCCCTGGCAGCTTTTGCCTTGAGCACGATGTAGTCCTCTGGCCTTATGAGCCTGACTTCTACGCCGCTTATTGTCTTCTTTGGAGCATTCTCTATGATCTCTAATGGTATGTAAAAGTCGTGTATGTTCTCGTAGAACTCGACTATGACTTCCTCCCCGCTTGGAAGCCTTACGACGAACTTTGGTGTGCCGAGAGCCGTGTAGCTCATCTGCCACTCGTTCCTATATGCTATTTCACGATAAGTGTCCTCCTCGATGAGGGGGCTAGGCTCGAGAGCAAAGATGTCAATATCGTCTTCGAACTCTTTGCGCCGTAGCTCGAGGTCTATAACAGTGCTGCCAATTATTACTCCGCGAATTCCCTCGTCTCTGAGCTTGCCTACGAGCCATGCAAGATCTTTGATGCTATAACCCAAACCTCTATCCCCTCAAATATCCCAGGGATACCGAGCCCATATAGGATTATTAAACAGTATGGCTTTCAAAAGACGATGCCGCGTGGGAAAATAGATGACACCGAATGCACGGCCTCAATAACGTATAAAATTGTTACTCCCCCGTGGAAAACGAAGATACGGGGAAAGTTGTAGTCTTGAGGAAACAGTTCCTTGTCTCACTCAGCCCTACCGAGGCAAGAAGACTAATAGGCTCAGTAACAGACATAATCCGTAGAATATCCGTTGTTGACGAAATGGGAAGCAACTACATCGCAGTAATCGTTCCGAAGGGGCGCCGGGGCACGGAGAAAGTAAGGCTTGTAATGGATGTCTTTGAGACCCCCTCATCGATTGCCGCCATATTTCGCAGCGATACTGACATGATGGTTGTCCAGATAAGCGCCGTGCAGCAAGGACTACAAACACTGATAACGGTTGTATGTGAGGGCGTGGGAAGAGTAGCCAGGATAATAGATACTTTTGGCTCCGAACTAGCAGACATAATCAGGAGGAGAATCGAATCCGCATATCCCTCGGTTGAGGTGAACGAGGAAGACAATAAGCTCGCCGCACTCGAGAAGGAACCTCCAGTACTCACAACGCTTGTCTACTACGATGCATTCGTCCCCGTATTCAACATTACCCTCGAATCCGCCCTACGAGTCATATCGGCCCTTGGCCCCGACCACTACCTCGTTGAGGTCGAGTCGCTTGACGAGAGAGAGCCTTTCACGCTACGAGCCGTGATAAGAGGCAACAAGATCACCGGACTCTACGCCGAGCTGCCTGGCCAGAGACTCAGTGGAGACGATGTTCTCTACGCAAACCTCCCCCTAGCGCGCAGGGTCACTGTAAAGGCGTGGGCTCTCTACGGTGGAAGAGAATCAGTAATCTACGCACCCCTAGAGATAGCTAGCAGCGGCTCTCATAGAGTGTACTGGGCCTCTGTAAAGGGCTGCGCTGCTTGTGGAGGCCTCTTATCCAACACCTTCATGGTGTTCGATGGAAAAGAGGCCGTCATAGTCAATCCATCAGGCCTTGAGGAGAGACATATACTCAACATAGAGGAAGTCACAGAGGGCATTGACAAGGTAAAGCACGTAGCACTAACACACATAGAGGCAGACATCGTGGCCGGTATAGACATGTTTCTCCGAAAGAACCCGAGAGCATATGTCTACGCTACTCCGTACCAATCGAGCATACTCAACTCAGCCATATCACACATAGGCCCCAACGTGAAGAGAGTGCGACTAGAGGTCCACGAGGAGGCCTTTGGGCGTATAAGGCTTCTCGTAGTGCCAGGTGCTGGCCTCCAGCCCCACAATATTTCGCTCTACGACCCCGTCTCGAAGACCCTATTTACAGGAACAAGCCTAGGAGCAATAACGCCTCCAGGCCTCTGGGAGCCATATGTAAGCGATGTAGAAGAGTACTTGAAGCTTGTAGCACCCTACCTCAGACACGTTGCAAGCCCCAGCAAGCTCCGGGCATGGATAAACGAGGTCAGCAGGCTAGACATCGAGGTATTGGCGCCACACCATGGCCCACTCGTAATCGGGCGCCAAGAAGCAAGGACAATCATTGAGGGCCTACGCGAAATAGTTGAGACTATACCTAAACACGTATAGGGGGTAGGTATAGCTATGGGCGAGGCTCCACGATTGGAGTATAGGGGCATGGGGCCCTTTATACCATACGACGAGCTAATCGCTGCACTCCAGAAGACTGGCCGCATAACTGTAGCAGTTGATGCTGATGCGGAGCCTCTTCTCGAGGCCTGGGCCTCACGGCAAGGGCTAAAAGCGCAGAAGGTCAGCGAAGGCGTCTACGTAATTACGCAGGGCGAGGCAGGCGCTCTTGAGAAGCCGTTGAAGCGCAAAGAGGCCCCAGACTACATTCCATTGGCGCTACGAAGGCTTGTTCCAACGCCAGTGGTTACTTATTGGAGAAAAGAGTTATCAGACAGGCTTGCTGATCCTACACAGCTGCTTGGAGTCATACTGAGAGCTAAGACGCTGTATCGTGGCCCTCCCTCGGGCCAGGAGTTCGAGGACCTGCTTAGGCGCGGAGAACCAGTACTAGTTAAGGCAACCATTGAAGGGAAGGACATCATCATAGTAATTAGGCGCGGAGAACCAGTGGCGGGAGCCAGGGTTAACCAGGCATTGACGGAGGCTGAGACGAGAGCACTCCTCACAAGGATACTGAAAGGCGAAGTAGAGGGCCCCGTCACGGTATACGATGTTTCGGGGATACTCTAGGGGAGTTCGAAGACTATTTTCTCGTAGCCGCCCGTCCTTCCACCCCTCCTCCCATATATAGCGACCACGTTGTTATCCACTATGTCCCAGTCCTCGCTCCCTGGTCCCATGTCTACCTCGATTATTCTTGAGCCGGGAGGAAACACCCAGTAGGCCTCATAATTGTACTCAATAGGCTCAGCCTCGTACCGGTTCTCGTAGACGTTTCTCCCGCTGCGAATCGGTGCCCTAAAGCGGAGCCCAAATACGACGAAGACCTGGCTCTTCTTACCCCTAAACCCTATATCTACTAGGACCACGCGAGGCCTAACCCTTTCACCGTTAACCATTACCTCCTCCCTATCCACCAGTTCCTGCATATTGTATGCAAGCTTCGCAGTCTCCTCCTCGAAGAGTTTCTCGTCTCGGAGAACCGCATCGTAATAACCAAGGGGGTCAACGTAGTCGAACACTATGTAGTAGGCTATGTAGCCGTACCCAACGTAGAAGAAGCCCTGGCCGTGAACAGGGGTTACAGCCTCGCTCGCCTCGCGGAGAAACTCCTCCCTCACAAGCCTGCTAGAACCACTTTTACTAATACCACCTCTACTCCTCTTACGCCTCAGAGACACCCCTACGAGCACCGAGTAGTAGTATGCATCAAGAGACATATAGGGAGATGGCTAACAGGAAGGGTTAAGACAAAAATAACCCTCAGACTAGTACAGTACACACTACACGGCAACAAGGAGACGCCCAGGATGGGCCCGTAGCTCAGCCCGGTTAGAGCGCCCGGCTGATAACCGGGAGGTCGGGGGTTCGAATCCCCCCGGGCCCACCAACGGTCCACAAGCAGCCCTTGTTTCTCCCCACACTTGACAATACTCATTCCAGTACCCTGTACTGCGACAGAAGCACTGCTTAACCAACTATAGTTAAATTATGGCTCTGTTCTTGACTAGGCTTAGGACTATTACTGTTCTCGTTCGTGTGCTACTGGGCTTTACTCTGGACAATGATTGGTACTGTTAGGTAAATTTCACCGCTACTTGTATATATTATTACGTTCATGTAGAACGGGATATTGCTAGGCAGCTGGAACTCCTTGGGGACAAATATTGCTAGGTAGCCTTTATCGCCAGGTTCTAGTATAACGCCGCTAGGGGAGTGCTGGGGTAACGCATTGCAGATATTGTCTGGGTCAGGCGCTCTATCGTAGATTATATAGTATTCTATTCTGGTGCGCCCCGCGTTGGTGAATTCTATTGATTCTAGCTTTACTGAGACAGTGCCCTTCTCTTGGAACGGGAAGTAGAGGACAGCACTCCAGTTAGAGGAATCGTTGCATACAACGAGGTTACTGTCCATACCTATACGGAGTATTTTAACGGGATTAGTCTTCTCGACACCATGTACAGTGGTCACTATGTAACCCGTTACCGCTGCTAGCAGGACGACCGTTACCCCGAGTATTATTATTGTTGCAAAAAGCGCGTTCAAGCCCCAGTCCCCGCCAGATATATACTTGGGAGGGCTGGTCACCAATATATGGGTAGAATTAGCTGTGTAGGACTAAGTATTTTTAGACGCACCCTTATGTGTACCACTCTATGCCGTGCTAGGCGGAATATAATGGTGTAGAATATAGGCTAATTATCGGTGTTAGGGATTTTTGATCTGTTTTATCTTGCTTATTATTCTTCTTATATCTTCAATGCTAATTGTGAAGAAGTACTCGTTTCTGATATACATGTCTGCAACGCTTAAAGCCGTGTTTACGGCCTCGTTTCTACAATCATTGTAGTTAAGGCAGTAGCTTAGGAGCTCGTGTCCGCCCTCGTTAACTAGAAGCCAATACGTCTCTAATAAGCCAAGCCCGAATCCGACAACACGGTTCATTCTTTCTGTGTCGTTTACCCGTTCACAAAAGATGCCGGCCTTATCGCAGATCACTGTGAGAATTTCATTCAAATCCTTAGCGTTGATGGGGGTAGCGTCGTCTTTGGAGGATGTATTTTCGCTCAAAAGTTATACACTCTCACTTAGTATTACCCAAGAAGGGGAATATATTACTACCGCAACGTGGTGATTTCTGCTACAAGTATTAGCAAGTACGCGTTCTATTAAAATATAGTGTTATACAGAGTCTACTTTACTTATCTAGATTACTGTTCTTCTTCGAGAAAAGAACTTACATCTATATAGTTTTGAAATATTTTATGAAATCCTATAGTGTCAAGCCTTATTCTCGCATCAAATACTATGGATCCTAGCTGTCCGGCCCAGTAGCCGAGCCAGTCTCTCAGCGCCTGACTAGCCTCTCTAAAGTGCTTATAGGCGGGGGTCCGGAGCTGGCTACCATCCATGTAGTATACTATGGTTGCGAGCTTCCAGCGCATAAGGTACTCCTTCGTCTCGCGCGACAACGCGTGTGCCCAAAGCGGTACCTCCCAGTATGTCCCGTTCGCGTAGACTCCTTTGACTAAGTAGGCCATGCTTATGCCGTTGAGATAATTGCCTGCAGGGTCTACGATATAGTACTCTTTTCCGTTGCTTAGTGTCCTCACTACTAGTGCCGCCATGTGGCCGTAGAACTTGTTCCCGTCCTCGCCGATAAGGATTGTTATAAGGTATACTTTTTCGCTGCTAGTCTTGGTTGCCGAGAGCACACTGTAAGCCAGTAGCGCTAGGTCTTCGCAGTCTCCTCCACCCTTAGCTATTGTCTCGTTAAGGAGTTCCCATGTCTGATGAGTAACATGTATGTCGTAGAGGAAGGGGTCAGTTACCCTTGTATAGGAGTCTGGGAAATACCCCATGCTGCTTAGTATCCACGACCAGACGCGGAGAACCCTCTGACTAGTCTTGAGCCCACTAACTTCGTGTGTTATTGATAGTTTTCTAGCTAGCTTCGTGTCCTCTGCAAGCAGGGAGTCAAGGAACTCATTAAAATCCTCTTCATCGAGTATGTAGCCGTTCCATAGATCTGTTCTCACAACAAGTCTTGTTAATAGATCCGCATTAGCACTATAGTTTTCGAGCAGAGCCTCATACCTCTCCTTTAAGCGTCGATACTCTTTACTAAGCTCTGTATAGTTGGCTTGCAGGGTCTTGAACTCTTCTAACAACTCCTTATAGTTGCTAAAGAGCTGCTGGTACTGCGCACTAAGCCCTTCATACCTCCTCAGCAGCTCCTGGTAGGAGTTGTTCAGAGCGATTAGCCTCGACTCTATCAATGCCTTTGCCTTAACACACGCAGTATAGTTCGCCGAGAGAGCATTTACAAGGCTCTCATACTCGGCGAGCTTCCTCAAGGCCTCACTGTACTTTGCTGAGAGCCTCGAAAGGTTACCTAGAGCCTCTGCTAGCCTCGTTGCAAGCTCCTGGGCCTTGGCGCGGAGCCCCTCATAGCTGCCCAGCATAGCCGAGTAGTTCCTCTCAGTCTCCTGGAGCCTAGCAAGAAGCAAACTATAATTCCCTAGAAGCGTCTTGTAGGACTCGTTTATCTCTCGCAACTCCTCCTTCAAGGCGCCATAGCTCTCTTTAAGCTCAAGACACCAATCCGGCACAGTCTCTTCGTGGCCGCCCATATATTGTGCAACCATGTATCCGCTAAGCCAAGCAACTACCACGAGCACTACGACAACGACAAGATACACGCGCTCCACGCCTGCCTCTACCCTTCCACGTTAATCCATAAATGCGCAATGTAGGGCAGAGACTGCCTATGCTTTCCCTCTAATAAGCTCAAACTTTTATAAGCAATAGTGAGCACCATGGGCAGCAACTATTAATATTCAAAAATACTAAATATTAGATTACATACCGATTAACTGAAAGATACAACTAACAAAGATCATGGTGGCTCAGATGGGGTAAGAGTACTCTATGCTACCTCCCTGTGTTTGCACTTCTCTCTCCAGCGTCTCATAGGCTTATATTCGCGGGATTGCAGCATGCCGTCAATATAGGCCTGGATAATGTCCTTAACAGGGCCATCAGCGCCGCTGACAACTTCTATACCATATTCTTCGAAAAAGGCTGCAGCACGTCGACCAATACCCCTAACTATAACTACATTAACGCCGAGTTCGCGTAGCAAGAGAGGAATCTCCCCGGGGGCGTGATTCTCGGCAGCTGAGTTAGCCACTTTCTCTACATTGATAATTTTCCCGTCTCTTATATCAATTATTAAAAAGTATGGTGCACGGCCGAAGTGCTCAGAAATTACACTGTCAAGTCCCCTATCTTCTAGGACAGGTATCGCTATCCGAGTGCCCTGTTCACTGTTATACACGCTTCAGACCCGATCCTCGTTAAGCTGACCAAGTGGTTAATATAGCTTAGTTTATAAGCACTCATATTTTGCTTCATAATCTTTAGGCTACAAAGCTGGATAAGGGGTATTTAGGAGACAACGGCTCCCTCTACTCCTTAACTATTCTCCAAGCAGGCCGAGATACAATTAGCTTGCTTCTCAATGAGTCTTTAAGTATGTAGTACATAGCAGAGTAAGTAGAAGAGCGAGAGAATATGGGACAGCATACTTATGATAAGTATTGGCCTTGAGTCTAGAGAGCCTTGTAACTATTAGGTTGACAAGCGAGCCCGTTAGTAATAAGGTTCCACCTATATTAGTGCCGAGCGCAAGTGCCCACCACTTCTTCGGCTGCACGAGGTGGGCGAGCATAATTGTTGCTGGTACATTACTTATAACCTGGCTTAGGCCTACAGCTAGAGCTATCAAGCCTACTGCACTATCTGGCACCCTTATATAGGGGGCTAATAGTTTAGAAATTTCGCCAAAATCTATGAAGAATAAGCCAAATATTGCTAAGAGTCCTAGATCTAAAGATTTTAAGGCGCGAGGATCAGCGGATGAGATCAATGCTATTGTTAGCACAAATGCAAGATACTGGAGCCCATAATGGCTAGCTACGAATAACGCCGAGATCGAGAGTAGAGAAGCTAGGGCTAGTTTCCACTCAGTCTTAATGGGAGGAGGCAGTATGTCTAGGGAGGAGTTCGAACGATGTGCTAGAAGCCTTGAGTACATCAACAACGTGTAGGATAGCAGTAAGGTTATAGAGAGTATTGTATAGGGGAGCAAGGTGAGAACGAATTGGTGTATACTTAGTCCATAGTATTGCCAGAGATAGAGGTTTTGTGGATTTCCTATAGGGCTCATCATTGATGTAACATTGACTGAGAGTGCAATTAAGACGTATAACCATGCAAGGTTGAGGCGCAATATCCTCTCAAAAGACGCTACTAAGGGTATAAAGACGAAGAGCGCTGCGTCATTTGTTATAATCATCGAGATGAGGCCACTCCCTACGACCAGTAGCAGAATAGTAGAAGCGTCTAAGCGGCCCTGGCGCTTCACAAGCATTGAGACAGCAAGCCTAGAGACTGCACCAGAGAGGTCAAGAGCTCTAGAAGCAGCTAGGAGGGCTACGAGGCTTACATAGATACGGGGTTCTAGAAGAGCGAGACTATTCGAGGGAAGACTATGATCAAGTAGGCACAAAACCAAGTAGAGAGCGAGTAGAGCTGAGAGAAGCTTATCTGCGAGGATTCTTTTCACTAGGGCTTCCAGTTTATGGAGCCATTCTCCTAAGTTCTCTCGTAAGACCGTAGTCCGGTATAATCTCATCACCATTACTACTAACTTTAATATGAGCAACTATGAAGGGGCCCCATGCTAGAGGCACGATCCAGGCTGCTTCCGGTTCTCGATACTCTGCAGCACCTAATACACGTAGCTCAGAAACAATTGTTTTCGCGATCTCCCTGACCTCGTGTAAGTCGATCTTTCCAAGCCATACTATGGGCCTTCCCTTAGGTGATGGTCTATTCTCGCCTGGGTCGAAATGAATCTTATCCAGTGCCATGCCTTGATAAAGTAGCGGGATATCAACATGTACTTCTCCTGCTGGACCTCGATGAAGAATTATGGGCCCAGGTACTATATAGGGTAGTGCCCTACTAACAGTATCTATAGCTCTTCTCGCAGCTTCAAGCAGGTCTCGGGCGTCTATGCCTCTTCTTATAGGTGGAGGCTGAGGCGGAGACATTTTCGAAATATCCCGTGGGGCAATACAGCCTAATCCTATCCTCTTAACTCTTTAGTGAGCATTTAGAATAATGACCTATCTGCTAGGCATTCATTTATCTTGAAAATGTTCATAATTATCTATGCAGCTATAACGATGCTATTTAACCAGAAAATAGAAGAATATCACTTGCCAATAAGGTAGTGTATGCCGCCCAGCGAGCCGAGGCTAAAATAGGATCGTTGAGCGACATACTATATAGGAATAAATTAACAATGTCAACACTGTTAATTTTGAGTAAGATTACTATAAATATTATCGATTATAATAAATATTAAGGAAATAATAGAATAAAATAAAGAAAAGATGTGTTACCAAAAAGCTAATAAAATTTAATAATATAGCGAAATCGAAAAATGTGTTATCTAGCTTTTTCTTTATATCTTTATATTATAAAGATATAAACAATTATTTTATAACATAAAAACAGTGCTGAGAAAATTCTCCTATGTCTCGATGAGACGTAATACCGTGTTAATATGTTTTAGTATTGTCACAGCCGTTAACCCTCTTACGTCTAGAGGTAAATAAGCTACCTCTTCGTGCAACATAGCTAGAATTTCTTTTGATTTTATAATATTTTGTTTAATATTTGATAATATTTTTGAAACAAGATTTATATAGCTTTCTAACATATCCTTAATAGCAATATCAAGTGAAAAAATATCAAGCAAAAGCATTGGTATTAATTTACGATAATCTATAAGAGCCCTCACATATGTGTCTATAACATTATTAATATTATTTTCAACTACATATGTCAGTATAAAACCTATAAGAGTTGGCCTTGGTCTGGATCGTTTTCCTGTAACTATATTCAAACTTGTGAGATACGTATATCGAAATCGAAACTGTTTTCTCTTCTGATTTATTTCCCCCTCAAGCAATTCCAAAGGATCTGTTTCTTTAATCCAAGAGAGAATTACTACTTTTAAGCTAGTTTTAAGATCAAAATATTTTGACGAAGATAAGCAATTCAATAACAGTACCTTCTCTGGCAAAGTAAGCATTGGTGGCAAATATGCAACAGCACGTAAAGTATCTCTAGCACGTAATATGCGCAATAACTGTTCTATAAACTCTATGAGCATTTTTAACTTATTTCCCTGTAAGCCTAGCTTTTCAAAATAATAGGCTGCTATATTAGGGTCTACGAGTCTCTCAACTTCTTTTGCCCACGGCCTTTTCCGCTCATAGCCAAGCCCTTCTAATCTTTTAACAATCCAACTCTTCTCTTCCGACGAAGAAAGCTTTAATACATACTGAATATGCTCCTTTATTATGTTTGCTATTATTTGCTGGTCCTTCGTCTTAGAATATAAATAAGCTAATATCATCGTAATTCTAGGAGATTGATATATCCAAGGCCCTCGATGTAAAGTAGGAAGTTTCATAAAAATCACTCCCTACCATAAAGCTGAAGCTCTACAAGAAGCGATCTAGGTTCAAATCGTATTTCATAACTTTTCGTCAATATGTCTGCTAATTCACCTTGTATTGAAGAGAGAAGATTATCTATAGCTTGAGGCGATAATACATATACTGAACCAAGCCTCTCAAGAATGTTATAATTGCGTGCTATTCTAAGTATACTTCGAGGATCCATCGCACCACAAACCTCTATAAGGCTTTCATAGAATTTATTGTGCAGACTTCGTAAAATTTTACCAGATATAGCATCATGTACTAGAGAGCAGACGCTCTTTAACATATTAGATAGCTTTTCTTCGCTTATGGGATCAAAGATGTCTTGCCTAAGCCACGCATATGCGTAAAACAAGCATAAAAGAGATCTTTTTCTAAAACTTTTGGTTCGGAAATTATATGCAACAAGACAGAGGAATTTTATTCTTTCTGAAGCAATTTCTCTCAAATCTTTTCTTTCAAGTGCCTCGTTGACAAGACTCACAACTGCTCTAGGAACCTTAAAGTATATTCCGAGTTCTTTTAACTCATTTATAAGTTTTTCTACAAGGTGTGAAGGTGCTCTTACACGAGCAAATCTCTCAAAAAGTGCCAATAATTCTTTTTCCTCGTAAATAATCTGTGTCATGGGTTGCATCCTTGCTATAGTTTCTAAGTCTAACATGCTACGAAGTGTATGAGGAATTGAAAGCCCGACATTTGGTCTTTTTCTGTCGACAAACATAAAGAAATCTTCAAATAACTCCCCTCTAGTTCTATATCCATAGACATTTGGATTTACAATAAGTCTCTCAAATTCGTCAACAACTATATGGGCTATATGAAGTTTCTCCTCTAATATATCTATTAGGTTTAAAAGTTTTTCAAATCCTTCACCCGATATTGAAATTTTCACATCCATGAAGCGTCTAAATATATCATAGAGATCATTAAGCTTTAATTTAGCTCCGTCTCCGATACTTTCTAGCCACCTAGTAATCGCATGCCCTACTTTTTCGCCATTATTAATACTTTCATTGAGGATACCTAACACTTCCAAGGTCGGAGAAAAGGAACTAAATGATTGTTCTCTCCGTGAGCGTAAAACTGAATATGCTTCTATAACCACTGTTGGCTCACCTAGCAATGTCTTATAAAGCGAGTAAAGTAGCGATAACAAGCTCTTACCACTACCATAATAACCATATAAAGCGCCACCAGCATCAAGGCATTTAGACACGCGGCGAAGATTAGACTCAAGACCCGGATTTGCAGGCTCGTGAAGAACTATTATTTCACGCGCTATATCACGCAAAGCATACATAGCCGTTCTAGCACTCATAAATTAACACCCTATAAGAATTCGTGCACTTTTCCCTTTAGCTTGTAAAGTCTCTTATAAGCTCCTATATATGTATTGTATTTATGTGGAGTTTTTTTACCTTGAGGTGGCTGTAGCTTTATTAGAACAAGATTACGCGCAATGCCAGCAATATAATCAGCGAGCATTAGTGCAGGTGTATATTTTCCATGTATATAAACATTTAGCCCTTCTTTCCTTGCACGTCGTTTAATTATGTTAGCACATTTATTCTCTTCCGGACCTCCATCATGTATTACTACTAAAGTACTACAAATACTAGCACTTCTTATGATAATAAAATCAATAGCATCCATAAGTTTACGCACAGAGGCTAAAATAATCATTCTAGCCTGATTAAGTGCCTTAATCAGATTATGACGTATATAAGGTTCTAGACGCATATGTATACTCCACTTAAATCCCCACATGGATGCCTCTAGAAGTTCCTTGCAGTGTATAGATGCACGAGTCAAGGGAGCCCAAACTCCACATATAAGTCTCCAAAAATGTCTAATAGTATTTTCATCAAGAATTATAACACCATAACCCAATATTTGGCTCTCTTTAGAAACGTCAAGCAAAATGACACAACGATTACAGTTTGTCACTGCTTAACCCCCGAACAACTTCCGAAATTAAGACTAATAGCAAATTTAGGCAAATATCTAAGCCTTAGCTTTGGTCTTTTTTTAACAATACCATAGTGAAGTATCATAAATGAATTATTCGTGTCATTTAATTCCTGATAGCATATTCAAGTCTCTGCTTATCTTTAAGCAATTCTGATCTAATTATCAAATTATCAAATAATATTAACTAGATTTTTATTGATATGCTTGTTTTCTCGGAAGAATGGCATAGATTATTATCTTATTTGGCTTCTCTAGTTCAAATAGGACACGGTATTCACCGACGCGAAACCTGTAATGATTTTTATAGCCCTTAAGCTTCTTAATGTCAAGCCTTTGTGTAAAGCCGTAGTCTCTAAGCACTAGTAACGCTTCAAGGATTCTTTTTCTTACTTGAGGATCTAGATTATCAAGCTGTTTCTTAGCCTTTCGCGTAAGATGTACCTCGTACCTCACCTTACTCTACACTCTCCTTGATAATGTCCTCTAGCCTTAATAGCTCCACCTTACCACTCCTCTTTTCGTTTTCATACTCCTTGATTGCTTTAACTTCATCCGGTAAGGGTTCTTCAAGACCTATAAGGCGCTCTTCTAGTAAAGCTTCTATACGTTCCAGTATCGTTTTGAGGCTCCGAATCTCCTCTAGGATAGCCTTCTCAATAGCTGCTGACAATTCGCGGCGACCTCCAGCTTTCTATCTGCTTGTCTATGGACTGATTAAGTTATCGCGTAAGAAACGGGTATTACAATTAATACTGCAACATGCCGTGATTCGCTCTACGGGACGGCTACCGGTTGACCATCAAACCAGGGAATATTATACGAATAGAATGCTTCACCGAGGACTTCTTTGTTGACGGACAGCGATGAAAGAGGAGTTGGTGCGGCGGCCGGGATTTGAACCCGGGATCACCGGCTTGGGAGGCCGGCGTCCTAGTCCAGGCTAGACGACCGCCGCACCCCCGTGTATTGTGTATTTGTTTTGCCTGGGTTCCGGGTTTTATTTTGCTTGGTTCATTAACATTCATTTAGTTGGTTGCGTCTTGTTGTCCCTGGCTTGGAGCTCTGGGTTGTGGTGAGCCTTGTCCGAGACTATTAGGGCGTTTATAGCTGTGGATATAGAGGATCCTAGGGTTATTGCTAGGCTTGTTGCTATTCGTGATGCGTTTGTCGCTACTGGTGCGCCCATGAAGCCTGTTGAGGACCAGAACCTGCATATTACGATAAGGTTTCTAGGCAATATTCCAATGGGCATGGTTGACGAGATCGCGAGGGTTATTGAGTCTGCTAGGCCGAGGCGGGTGGTTATTAGGCTTAGAGGTGTCGGGGCGTTTCCAAGCACGAGTAACCCGAGGGTTATATGGGTTGGTGTGAGCGAGGGCGCTGACGAGCTTACGAGGATCTACAAGGAGATTGAGCATGGTCTTCGCCGCCTGGGGTTCCGGCCAGAGAGGGAGGAGTTTGTGCCACATGTTACTCTTGCTAGGATTAAGGGGCGGCGTAACATCGATAGGGTTGTGAAGCTTCTCCACGAGCTGGCCGAAGAGGAGGTTGGCGAGATAGTGCTTGAGTCTGTTAGGCTTAAGCAGAGCATATTGACGAGGAGTGGCCCGATTTATAAGACGCTTAGGGAGGTCAGGGCTGAGGACTAAGAGAGGTGTCTTGGTGCTAGGCCGTTACCCCTGGTTTTCTTTAGCATAGTTAAGTCTTTGTACCTTGAGGAGCCCATATAGTGTTCGTGGAGGGCATGTGTAATGGTTCTCCGGGTTGCTGTTGTGGGTGCTGGAGCGGCTGGTATGAGTGCTGCTAGTCGTGTCAAGCGCTTGCTCCGCGACAAGGCCGAGGTCGTGGTGTTCGAGAAGTCTGGGTGGGTTAGTTTCGCCCTCTGCGGCACACCCTACTATCTCGGCTGCCGCGTTAAGCGACTAGAGGAGTTACTGTACTATTCTCCGGAGGAGTTTACGAAGAAGCGCGGGATAAAGATTAACCTATACACCGAGGTCGTAGACGTTGAGGCTGATGCGAGGAGGATAAGGTACCGTACAAGGAGCGGCGAGGAAGGCGTCTACGAGTATGATTACCTCGTATTGGCTACTGGTGCTAAGCCACGTGTTCCGCGAGAGTGGCTCATGTATAAAAATGTCTTTGCGCTGCATAGTCTCGACGAGGCTGATGCTATAAGGAAGTACGTTGTCGATAACAGTGTTAAGCGAGTAGCCGTCATAGGGGGTGGCTATACCGGCATAGAGGCTGCCGACAATATTGCTGAGCTTGGTAGGGAGGTAGTCCTCATACATAGCCGTGACCACTTGGCCAACAAGGTTCTCGACCCGGAAATGGCTGAGGTTGTTGAGGAGAAGGCGAGGAGCAGGGGAGTTGAACTCGTGCTCGGCAAGAGGGCTGTGTCTATTGAAGGCGATGGTGGCGTGGCGAGGCGAGTCGTTCTAGAGGGCGGCGACTCGGTGGAGGCTGATGCCTTCATAGTGTCTCCGGGAATAGTTCCCGATACGGCGTTGGCCGAGAAGGCTGGGCTACGAATAGGCGAGACGGGCGCCATTTGGACAGATGAGAGGATGAGGACTAGCAACGAGTACATCTATGCTATCGGCGACGCCGTTGAGACGAGGGACATTATAACTGGTGGGAGGGTTTGGTGGCCGTTCGCGCCTGCCGCTAACAAGCAGGGCTACGTCGCTGGCACCAATATTGCTGGCGGGGACGCTGTGTTTCCGGGTGTATTGCGCTCAAGCGCCTTCGGCGCCTTCGGGCTCTACGTCGCGGCCACAGGTCTACGAGAAGAAGAGGCCAGCAGGTACGGGTTCAAACCAGTTGCTGCAACGCTTACTGCAAGGACGAAGGCACACTACTTCGGTGGAGGGCCAGAGATAAGGCTCAAGGTTATCGCTGACGAGGAGACTGGCAGGCTTCTCGGAGCACAAGCCGTCTCCGAGGATGCAAGCGCGTTTTGGCGCGTAAACGTTGTGGCAGCGCTTATCTGGGGCCACGGCACGGTGTGGGATCTGTTCAGCTACGATATATCCTACTGGCCGGGAGCCAACCCTGTATGGGACCCAATCGTTGTTGCTGCAAGACTGTTGCTGCGACACTTTGCGAAAAGGCCCTGGAAGACGCTAAACTAGCCCCTAGGGACCACGCTGTTTTTATATTCAACTATTTTGGTGAATAGTAGCGATAGTTGCTTTGCTCATCTCTTTTCCTCTTTACGCGCCAATACCAGGAGCAATGCTATTGGCCGAGAAGTCGTTACCAGGAACGCGAAGAGAGCAAAACCGAGCACCGAGATGGGGGAGCCAGAGGAGAGCTTCGCTGCGATGGCGCCAAGCCCTGACCACGTGAGCGCTAGGAGAGTCCCAAGGGCTCCTAGTTTCTCTACAAGGCTCTCCTTGCCTACCCCCGTGTAGAGGATTGCGAGGCCAGCCGCTAAGCCTAGGACTATCCCCATAACGTGCTGTGCAGAGCTGTAGCTGGGCGAAGCGAGCAACGCTACAGCTGCCAGGGGGGCTGAAGCCGCGACGAGCACTGTCGCGAGGCGCAGACTGCAGAGCCTCATCCTCGCAGAGAAGTAAATTAGTGCCAGAACCGAGCCGACGATTATGCCGCCAACAATGTCCCTGGAATAGTGTACGTGTAGCACGAGCCTGGAGGCCGAAACAGCTGCCACCGACAACGAGCCACCCAGCAACACTAGGGGGCTCCGGGTCTCAGCTGCAACTATGCCCCAGAACAGTGTAGACATGAGCGCGTGACCACTAGGGAATCCAGGACCGCTTGCAGGTACAAGCCACTCGGAGCTCGGAGGACGGGGCAGATTGATCAGTGTCTTTAGAAGCACGCCCGTAGATGCGCCAAGCGTGAGGCCTGAGACCAGCCTTATGCCGGCAACCCCGCTGATGAGGACGTAGACTATGAGCCCTATCGCCATATAGGCTCCCTCCCCACCGATAGCTGTTACTGCCTTGCAGCCAACTACGCCGCCAAGCAGGCATATAAGAGCCTCCACTACGCCAACGCCCAGCGCTATGGCTTCAATAGCTCTCTTCGCTGCCATAGTGTCGCGCCTCTGAACGATTCCCGGTGCTCACAGATAGTAATATTGCTTCCTTGGTGCTCCAGGTACCTGGGAGAAGGGTAGACCTTGCCGCGAATAGCCCTCGTCACCGGTAAGAGGGCGGCGCCAAGGCTGCGCGACCTAGCCTCCATGCTCTCGGAGAAGACTGGCTGGGTCTTCGAGGTCATAGAGGCGCCGGTGGAGGTTGCAGCACTTATACCTCGCGAGCTTCTTCGCAGAGTACTCATGGAGCATAAGGGGCGCTACGACCTAGTTATCGTGCCTGGGACCCTGGGCTACAGTGTAGATGAGCTAGAGGATGCAGCGGGCGCGCCCGTCGTCAAGGGGCCCGAAGAGCCTGGAACCCTCCTCCTGCTCGTCGAGCTTGGGGAACAAGGGCTGGAGGAACTGAAGCGGCTGAAGAGGCTGGAGCCGAGCCTCATGCTAGACAAGTGGTTAGAGGAGCTGCGCCGCTACCACGAGGAGTCGCCAGGCGTAGAGGTTTGCGGGGTCAAGGTGCCGTTACGCCCACCGCCACTGGTGGTGGTGGCCGAGGTTTATGTTGAGCAGGGAGAGGATCACGTAGAGGAAGCAGCTGAGAAGGCCGGTGAGCTTCTGCGCCGTGGTGCCGACATAGTTGTTGCCGGGTTCTCCTCTAGCTGGAGCACAGATGAAGCACTCAAGGCGCTAAGCCGCGTAGTCGAGGCCGTAGGCAGGCCAGTGGCCATTGATACTCCTGACCGCGTCCTCGCGGCAGAGGCAGTCTCTGAGGGCCTGGCCTGCCTCGTCTTCACCCTGGGCATGGATGACCCGTTGTTCGACGTGCTTCCACGGGGCACCGCAGTAGTCGTTGCGCCATATGGCAAGGGTTACTCGTTGCCAGCTGAGCCAAGTGAGCGGGCAGAGAAGCTGAAACACCTCGTGGAGAAGGCGCAGGAGAGGGGCCTAGTCCCAGTAGCCGACCCCGTCCTCACTGCCCCGGGATACGGATTTGGAGAAAGCATAGCGGCCTACTACATGGCTTCAAGGATTATTAAGGATACGCCGATCCTCGCAGGAATAGCGAATGTCTACGAGCTTGTCGACGCTGATAGCCCTGGCCAAGTGGCTGTGCTTACACAGCTAGTAGCCGAGCTCGGGGCAAGCATTCTGCTTGTAACAGAGGAGAGCAGGAAGACCACCATGGCCGTAACCGAGGCGGCGATAGCGGCCACTATGACGGGTATTTCTTTGCTTAAGAAGAGGCCGCCCAAAGACCTGGGAATAGACCTGCTGCTAGCCAAGGAGAAGAGGCCACAGCCACCTCCAAGGCTGCCTCGGAGGAGAGACAAGGTCTTCGATGCATCCATTCTCGCTGCCTGGCACGGCTTTCGACAAGACCTAACAGGAAGCCATCTAATCACTGTAGAGAAGGACGAGATAAGAGACATCTACATCGGGAGAAAAGGAGTAGTGGAAATACGGGGTACCCGTGGCGAAGAAATCTACAAGGCAGCAGCATTCCTAGGCCTAGCTTCTGAGCCGAGTCACTACGCCTACCTCGGCTACGAGCTTTGCAAGGCCGAGGCCGCACTAATGCTTAGAAGAAGCTATGTTCAGGAAAAACCCTTGCTTGCTCCACCGTGGACTAGGTGTAAATACTATAGTGCGGGCTCTAAGAGGGTCGTGTCCCTGCAAAAAGAGAACTAGCTAGACTGGGCTGCAGCCTCCTTAGGCTTTATTACTACGCTCTTACCGCGCCACTCGTATCTACCTTCCTTCAACGCCTCCAATAGCTCTTTTGCCTGCTTGTCGTTAGGGTGTTTGCGAAGATGCCTCTCAAGCCTCCTTATTAGGCGTAGCTTTCTCGACACGGCTGAGCCGCACCCCCTTCTTTCTTCCCGATTCGGGTGTATATGGGGCTTGGTACCCCTCCTTATTAAGAGTTAACCGGGCCGAGACCAGGCATTGAGCGGGGAGCTATGCTATACTTTTTCCTTGGGCTATGGAGTCGCGTATCCTTACGCCTATGTCTGGGTAGTCTGTCGCTATCCCGTCAACACTTCTCTTATGCATCTCATAGAATAGTTTCTCGTCATTCACGGTCCACGCGACTACTTTTAGTCCGAGGCGGTGCGCGAAGCTAACCGCCTTCGGTGTTGCTAAGGGGTACCTGGGCAGCACGATTTCGCATCCTATCTTCTTGCACTGAGTTATGAGGCCTGGCGGCTTGAAATATATTAGGCCGCCAGGTATATGGGGTTTAATCTTCTTCAGCTCAGCTATTGCTTCCTCGTGGAAGCTTATCACGGCAACATAGTCATCGGCGCCATGCTCTTCCACAAGCTCTATTAGGGGCCGAGTATCGCTTGGCTCCTTGACTTCTAGAAATAGCGCTATCTTTCCACGGGCCTCACTGATTACTTCCTCTATTCGGGGTACATGTTCGCCGCCAGGAAGCTCTACACGGGCAACTTCTTCGTAAAGAGATTCGCGGATATTTATCGCGACTCCCTCCCGGCTCCTTAATACTGGGTCGTGGCTGGCTACTAGGACTCCGTCACGCGTGCGCTGGACATCAAATTCGGCTATGTCGGCTCCAACACTTATGGCGTAGCGAAGAGCTGTTAGCGTGTTTTCGGGGGCTCTCCCCCTCGCACCCCGGTGCCCTATGACTGCGAACGGCTTACGCGAAAGCGCTGCAAGAACCTTGTTCAAGGCTATTTTAGCCTCCAGGGTTTCTCAGACCGTATAGGAGGATATCGGCCTAGGCCTTCTAAGGCTCTCGGAGCCACTCCATAGGGGCTGGGGAATGCCGCTAAGCAACAAGTGCTTCCTAGAGGTAAGAGGTCTGGCCGTAAGGCTTGGGGGCGAGGAGGTCCTTCGCGGTGTTAGCCTCTGTGTACCCAGGGGGAGCTACCTCGTCGTTCTCGGCCCCAGCGGCTCCGGTAAGACAACATTATTGAGGACTATTGCGGGCCTGGTAGAGCCTTCGAGGGGCGATATAGTTATTGATGGCAGGTCTGCTAGAGGCTTGCCCCCTTGGTCTAGGGGGGTCGCCCTTGTTCAGCAGATTCCCGGCCTGCTTCCCCACCTCTCCGTGAAGGAGAACATCATTCTCGCTATTACTACTAGGAGGAAGGTGCAGAGGAGCGTAGCCGAGGAGGAGGCAAAGAGGCTGCTTGAGAAGCTTGGGCTTAGCAGTGTCTCGCATAAGCGTCCTGGCGAGCTAAGCGGGGGGCAATTACAGCGAGCAGCACTAGCAGCAGCACTTGCAACCGAGCCTCGCATACTCCTGCTTGACGAGCCTCTAAGCCACCTCGATAGGCCTCTTGCCGAGAGGCTCAGGCTAGAGCTTATGAGCCTTCATCGCGAGCTCGGGCTAACCGTTATCCACGTTACCCACGACCAGGACGAGGCCCTTAGCCTTGCAACGAGGATGGCAATATTGGTAGAGGGCAGAATAATAGCTGAGGGAGAGCCCGCTGAAATCTACTATAGGCCTCCGAACCTTGACGCTGCCGTATTCCTCGGCCACAATATCGTTGATGCAGAGGTTCTAGGACTTGGCGAGGGTACTGCTGTATTCCCCCCAGAGGCCGTAAAGCTTGTCAGAGAAAGAGTTGAGGGTGCTTATCCAGCGAGAATTGTTCAAGTTATAAGGGAGCGTGGTAGGGCAATAGCGATTGTAAGGCTAGCTGGCACAGGCACCCTTCTTAGAGCATATGTGCCGCCGCTTGAAGCCGAGAAGCTGGAGCATAGACAAATACACATAGTTATTGATACTAGCCTTGTAACAATTCATGAATAAATCGTGGCTAAACGGAGCCATGCAACGAGGCTTCTTATGTGCAAAGGCCATAGTAGGGCCTATAGGTTTTGGCAGAGAATGCTAATACTTTTATCGCAATAATAGCGCCGCGGGGCGGTACGGGAGTTGGAGAAGAGGACGAAACTTGCAGCAACGACTATTGCCCTTATACTAGTAGCCGTGCTGGTCATGGCATTAGCATTCTTCAGTACCGGGAAAGAACACGAAGAGGGCACAGCAGAGCAGCTGAACATACTTGCCAACGGCGTATGCGAAGACATATTAGGGAATATCTTTAGGTGTCACATGTTTATTAATCCTGGCCAGGAGATCCTTGTAGAGAAAATAACTATTAGGGTTGAAAACGAGACAGTGGTTGTAAAGCCTTCAACACCCATAATGCTAGAGAAAGGAACCATGGTGGAGTACTTCTCGTCAAGCGATAGAGGGGTACTAACCATTACAAAGCCCGGCTCGGCGTCCATTCTAAGATTTTACGCTGAACGCATAGTGCCTTCGACGAGTATGTGCTCAAGCATAGAGAGAGTCCTTGACGAGAAGATTAACTTGTCTACGGGTACTGCTTTCCCCTTTGAGAGAAAAATACAGCCAAGCTTAGGAGAAGCTTTCTTTGCAAGACTCATCCTTAAAGGAACAAAGCAAGGCGGACTCAACTCCCTGGCCAGCGTTGATGTTAAGCTCTTTATGCTACAGGATACGCTTGCATGGGAGTTCTATGACTCTGAGCCCGCGCCCCTGCTTCGGACAACATATACGATACCAATGGGAGGCGTTCTTGGAGAGGATGCCTATTATACAAAGCTCACAATATTGTACAGTGCGATCGGCCCGACTGCCCCCAAAGAGATGAGAGGCGAGCTACTAGTCTATAAAACGACTCCGGTGCAAGTATACTTAAGGCTGACAAGCGGCGAAGTAGTCACAATTGTGCTGCCGCTAGTCTGCTACTAGCTTTGCAACAATCCTCTCAAGGCTATTACCAAGTCTTGGTCCGAGGTAGCGATCAGCAATTATACAGGAGACTAGGCCCAAGGCTATGCCAGCAACCACGTCTACGAAGTAGTGATTTAGTGTATACATCGTTGAGAAAGCCATCAAGGTTACCCATGTTATTGGGAGAACGAGTCTGTGCCGGAGACGGTAGTAGTAATATGCGAAGATCGTGGCCATGGCGAGGTGCATGCTAGGCATAGCCGCATAAGGGTTAGGATCTATTCGTGCCCCTGTCAGCTTCTCAAGGATTTCTAGGAGGAAGTTGGGTGGGCGCTGTACTCCGGGCAGTGCTATCCAGGGAGGAGCACTGGGCATCACTACGTACACTGTTATCGCGACAGCGCTGCTAACTATGAACGCGGCTAAGAGGTATTCGAATACACGCTTACTCTTTAACAACGCGTAGACAGCGAATAGGAAGAAGTAGATAGGGTGCAGCGCGTAGACAACTCCGGCAACAATGTCTAGGACTATGTTTCGATGAGATGCGAGAACCAGGGTGAGCGGTGTTCCAAATAACTTCTTGCTCATTTCCAGAAGGAATCCATAGTAGACTAGGCCGCGCACACTTACAACTATCGCCCTAATTGATTCGTAAAGCATGTAAGCGACTAGGAATGGTAGAAAGTACAGCGTGTAGCGAATGATTACTTGATGAACCCGGCTGCTCTGGGCACCGCTGCTCCTAGCAATCTCCCCGCTTATCACATTGCTTCACCGGAAGAGTGGCTTCAGGGCACTATTGGCCCTGCTTCCCCGCTAACTTAGCAGTATCTATCTCAGCTACATATTCGTAGTGCTCTTGTATACCAGGGCGCCGGGTATCACTGGTTTCTGCTCAATGAGCATAGAAGCCCATTAAAGGCCTTGTCTATGTTGTACGCTTACCTATTGGTGTTAGAGAGGTCTAGGAAGGGGAGGGCCTTCCTTAGGCGCTGAGGACCGAGGATTTTCTGTAGCGTAAATACGTCCAGTTTCTGCCCCGAGCGGCGCAGCTTGATGATGGCCCGGGCGCTGCGAGGACCTATACCGGGTACACGGAGGAGTTCTTGTTGACCAGCTGTGGCTATGTCTACAGGGAACCAGCCTGGATGTAGCTCTGCTATGCTTTCCTTGAGGCTTTTACCTAGCCGCGGCATGTTGCCGTCTTCCCTGATTAGCGGCTTGATGTCTTTTAGCCTAAACCCGTAGTCTCGTATGAGGACAAGGGCTTCATAGAGCTGTTTTGTCCTCCAGAGAGGGGTTGGCTTCTTCTTTTTCTCTGCGAGAGGCGTGCCAGGTATTGGTGTATAGGGGCTGAAGTGGACTATGCCTATGCCGTTAGATACGAGTACTTCTATGAGGCTTAAGACCTCGGTGTCCGTCTCGTCGCTTGCACCGAGAACTAGCTGCGTGTCAACGCGCTTCGCGCTCTTGGCTATTCTTGCCGCGTAGAGTAGCTTTGAGTAGATATCTAGACTCCAGCTACCCTTGCTAGGAGCTATCTCGGAGAAAGCTGAGGGGTTAGGAGCCTCTAGGTTTATCCCCACCCTGTCTGCTACCTCTAGCGCCCTTTTCACGAGCTGAGACGGCGTACCGGGCATTAGGCGCAGATGTATATAGCCGTTGTATCCCCTTCTGCGAAGCTCCTCTGCAACCTCGATTATATCTGTCGTAACCCTCTCGGGGTCGCCGTAGAGCGCGCTGCTAAGAAAGAGTCCGCGAACTATTCCCTCCTCGTACGCTGTGAGAAATGCCTTAACGAGCTTTTCCCGATCCCAGCGCTCGCGCGCAATTCTACAGAAACGGGCAAATGGGCAGTAGCGGCAGTCCATTCTGCAACCGCTGCTGAGAAGCGTCTTGAACAACGGCCCTCCGGTGCTATGGTAGACCGGGGCCTCGGTTTGCTCGAAGCTCTCTGCTCCCTTGAAGAGTATTGTGTGCTTGCTCCACTTCCACTCCCAGGCCATGGGTCCTAGCTTCCCCGTTTCTTGGGCAAGGATATGTTAGAGCGCTGGCCGAGCTGCTCCTCATGGGAGGCTTTGAAGAGTAATACTTGAAAAGAGTTGCTGGCATCACGTCAACGCTCTTCTAGTACGGTCTTAAGCGCTGCTTCTACCCCGCTTGTCGAGAAGAGGGTGTACTTTACTCTCAGCTCTGCGGGCCATCTAGCCGACTTCTTCTTCGCCGCCTCCCACAAGGTAAGGTGCCTCCTTGGCAAGAACACGACGAATTGCTCCAAGTAATCGGCTAGGTGCTTGACGGCCTCCGACAGCTTGCTAGTTACGAGCTCAACCAGCCCCGGGTTCGCTAGGACGAGTTGAGGTGGCACCTCGTAGCAGCAGGCCGGGTACTCCTCGGCCTGCTCGTAGGGCACGAATATCAGCAAGTCGCTGAAGTATAGCCAAACAATGCCTCGGGGCCTATTGTTTTCACTATCCCATAGGTCTAGGCGCCTTAGTAGGCCTCTTATCTTTCTGCTCGTAGGACTCTTCGTGTACGGCTTGACGTTGCTACACGGAGTTATCAGTGCCACGCTATATGGGGGCTCGTATTCGCTTAGTAGCCAGCCCCACCACTTCGCCACAGCCGGGTGCTTGAATGCTTTCTCTCCCACGAGGCCCGGGTCTATGCCGCTGTGGTGCCGTGGCACGAGGCTGCCGTCACCGTTCTTTCTTATGCTGAAGCGGGGCTTTATTATCCCGGTTGTTGGGCGCAGTGTGCTTGCTTCTGTGCTCAAATTGTCTTGCACCCTCTACGTGTGGTAATACCTATTAAGAAGCGGGTATTAAAGCGCTCAGAGAAAACCGTGCAAAGGACATGCGGCTAATAGAGAAGAAGGCGAGAGAACCAATATCAGTGCTATGAAGAGGGAGAATCCTTGGAGGTATAAAAACGCTTAACGGGCTGGCTCTTAGTATGTTCCTATGCTGAATATTGTTTCTTCATGCGATATACCGGTACGCGCTTCGTTTAGCGATAGGAAGCCAAAGCTCGCTAGCACCGCTCCTAGCAGGGCAAGGGCCTTTGCTATTGCCGCTGAGCCGCCTATCTTCTGTATAACGTTGTGTGCTGCCGCGTTTGCCCAGGAGACTCCTCCCCAGTCGATGACCGTGCCCGATGCAGCGCTAGTGGCGCTGCTTATGTCGCTGGCGCCAGCTACTGCTAGGAGCCATGAGACTGCGAGCAGCATTGCGGCAGCCTTTAGTGCTGAGTTGTTGTGCTCCGAGCCGAGCATCCATATCGCCGCGACTCCGAGGGCGAAGTAGAGTAGCAGCAGTACTCCCCCGGCGCCCTGTAGCCCGGAGAGGCTGGCCACATAGGTGCCGCTTAGTATTCCCGCAACACCTAGCAGGCCTATGAGCCCGATCATGCTCAAGTGGTTCTTGCCGGACTCGGAGCCGTAGGAGAGCCAGCCCGCGGCCGTTATTACTGCTGAGCCGGGTCCGGCAAAGGGTGCGGACAAGTATCCTATGCTTAGGAGGAGTTTACCATATCTCTGCAACATTCTCCCCGACAAGCATACTGGGTTAGGAGCTGGATAGTTGGGTTAGGAGGAAGTAACACCGTGCCAGAAGCTAGATACATTAGCCAGGGTTTGGACGTGGCGAGGAATTATCTTAAAAATTATTCCGGGTCGAGAAAAGGGCTATGCCCCGAGTTTTTCTCTCGGGGCGTGTAGCCAGCAGGCGACGTGGTGCCCTGGCTCCGCCTCGAAGAGTGGCGGTTCTTCTGAGTCGCATTTCGGTCTCACTGCTGGCGTCTGGTCGTATGCTACGCATCTCGGCCTAAACCTGCATCCTCTCGGCAAGTGAACCGCGCTTGTTACCTCGCCCTTTATCGGGACGTTTCTTACGCGGAGCCTGTTGCGCGGGTCGGGCTCAGGTACTGCTGCCATGAGCGCCCTAGTGTAGGGGTGCAGTGGCTTCGATATGACTACGTCGGTTGGTCCCATCTCGACTATCCTGCCAAGGTACATTACTGCTAATCGGTCGCACACGTGCCTCGCGAGCGCTAGGTCGTGTGTAATGAACAGCTGCGCTAGGCCGTGCTTCTCCTTCAGCTCGAACAGTATCTCGAGGATCTCTGCACGTATAGATACGTCGAGCATTGATACAGGCTCGTCGGCAACGAGGAATCTTGGGTTGAGGAGCAGTGCTCTCGCTATCACTACTCTCTGTCTCTGCCCACCGCTGAGCTGGTGCGGATACCTATCAACGAACTCCTCGGGCGGTGTAAGCTTGACGATTTCAAGGGCTCTCGCTATGATCTCTGCACGCTCCTCCGGGGTAGAACCTATGCCGTGAATTATGAGCGGCTCTTCGAGTATATCGCCTATCTTCATGCGCGGGTTGAGGCTGCCGAAGGGGTCCTGGAACACTATTTGTAGCTCCCTGCGCAGAGGCTTCATAGCCTTATCCGGTACCCGGTAGAGGTCTATGACGCCCTCCTCAACCACTGCTTGAGGAGCTAGTCGCGCAACCTCCTCGTAGACCTCCTTGCTGGGGCGGAAGTAGACGTGGCCACCACGAACATTGCTCTTGTCTATGAGGCGTAGGAGTGCCCTACCCGTCGTAGTTTTGCCGCAACCGCTTTCTCCTACAAGGCAGAATATTTCCGCCTCATGTATCTCGAACGTGACACCGTCGACTGCATGGACGAAGAGCTGGGGTCTTCCACGGAGGGCGTCAACAATGCTTCGCCTTACAGGGAACCATACTCTTAGCTCCTCCGCCTTAATTACGCCATTTTGACTCATAACTGTCTTACTCATATACACCTCACCTCCTGCGGAGCCTTGGCTCAACTACTGTTTCGAGCGCGAGTCCTAGGAACACGAATGCTACAGAGGTTATACCTATGAGTATGCCAGGCGGCAGTATCCACCACCACACCGCGTAGCTGCCACCGCTCCTAACATAGGCCTCCGCATCGCTCAATATGGCGCCCCATGTTGGCAGGCCGTGCCTTATGCCTAGGATGCTTAGACCGGCCTCGGTCAGTATTGCCGCTGGGACCGAGAACACTAGGTTAGCGAACACGTAGGGCAATATCTGCGGCACTATGTGGCGAAACATTATCCTCGTATTGCTCGCGCCAACCGCCTTCGCGGCCTCAATATATGGTTCTGACTTAATGCTGAGAACCATTGATCTGACGATTATCGTTAAGCCGCCCCAGGATACGAGAACGAGTACGCCGATAATTATGAACAAGCGCGCCCAGGGACTAATGTTCCATTCCTGTACAATAACGCCTATCAGCACCAGTATTGGGAGAAGCGGTATGTTTCCGAGGACGTCTACTGTACGCTGAATGAGTTCGTCAACCCATCCGCCATAGTAGCCGCTTATAACTCCCATAATCATGCCTATGAGTGCCGCTGTTACTGCGCCGAAGAAGCCAACGGCCAACGCGGCTGGGAATCCGAAGAGCAGGCCGAGCCAGAGGTCGTGGCCAACGTAGTCGGTGCCCATTAGTCCGTAGGCCGAGCCCTTTACTATCATCTTGACACTCTGTATGCCGGAGGTGCCCTGCTTCACAGCTTGCTCCATGGAGTGTGGGTCAACACCGCCATACATTAGTATCAAGTCTATCTTGTACGTGCCGAGCAACGGTTCAACACGGTTGCCGACCAGCTTGCCGAACAATAGCCGTATGGGCTGCGCCTGGGCCTCCGTAAGGCTTATGTTAAAAGCTGCTGCAAGAGAGGCAGCTGTCTGCGCAGGGTCAAGCCTTATGACGCCAGCCGCAATAATGTCCTTGAGGGGCTGCGGCGCAGGCGAATTAACCATGACGACGAGCCCGTCGGGCCTCTTTACAATCATGTACACCGTTACAATGGGTTGTACACCGCCAACAGGGTTCGCAGAGGCATCAACAATCTTAGCAATAATGTCTTGTGGGAACGCCTTGGCGTCAAGTCTGTAGTCTAGCGAGAAGACCTGCACAAAACCAGCAACAGGAACAGCGTTCTCAATCATTGCCGAGCTATATACTCCTTGCTGTGAAGGCTTCAGCACCTTTGCGACGTGGGGGGCAACGGGTGTCCCGAAGTAGCTGACCCAGGTAGGCGGAACTACTGATGGATTATCTTCCCACGCCTTAGGATCATTCCAAAGCTTGACTATATTTGGCGGCATCGAAACCAGCGCGTAAATTGACACAATTACTAAGAACACTATGAGTATGAGGCCCGTTTTACCCATTAGGCTCCTCCAGACCTCGTCAAGAATCTCTCTTGCCTCGCGGAATCTCTCCGACCGTGCCTTAGCCATTCTCTTCCTTACTTCTGCAGCTTTCGTGCTCAAACCCTATCCCCCAGGTAAGAGGCCTATCTCATACACATCCTTTATCAATCACTACGAAGCATGTTTAAGACAGACATGAATTGCGTAAAAACACAGTTTGGTTAGTAACGGACACGTGGATCTACGAGTATGTATAGTACCTCTAGAGTAAACCTCGCCAGTATATACACCAACGTTGTTATGTATATGAGCCCGATGAGCGTTGGTGCATCACCGCTCGTTATTGCTGCATAGTATAGTGAACCCATGCCTGGCCAGTCGAAGACTGACTCCGTGATAATGAAGCCACCTATTGAGCCGGCAAGAGCCAGTATCACTATTGTTAGCACGGGTCCCAGAATTACTCGAAGAATGTAGCGCTTGACCACTATTTCCTCTGGAAGGCCCTTAGCTTTTGCAACATAGACGTAGTCCTCGTTGACTACACGTATAGCTATTGCTCGTATACCGTAGAGCCAGCCGCCTAGAAGGCCTATCACGACCACCGTGACCGGTAGCCATGATACTTTGAGCAAACCTATCATGGCGTCGCCAGGATTGCTTGTAAACTCGTTAATATACTTAATCACTATCCTATAATCTGTCGGAGCGATGCGTAACTCGTAGCCAAACAAGAATATTGCTATAAGGCCTAGCCACCATATAGGTAGGGCATTAGTAAACGCCGCATACGCTATGACCGATTTATCGAGAAGGCTTCCACGCTTATAGGCTATCAATGGAGCAAGCCGGAGAGCTATAGCAGCACATATGAGCTCGGCGACAGTCAACATCACTATCGTTCTTGGGAGAACCGTTAGGATAGCATCCTTAACGCTAAGAGGCAACTGCTTCCCCACGACATCGGCAACCGCGCGGCTCTTTACATAGCCCAGATCAAGCTTCAGAGCACGGAACGCCATAGGAAGGACACGCGCAGTCCACGGCTTATTGAGCCCATATATTTCTATTAGTTCTTGCTTACGCTGCTCAACAAGCTTCTGAATCTCCGTCGCAGGTATATTCTGGCGTTGAAGCGACTGCCTATAAGCCTGGAGCTCGGTTCCAATAATCGCCCTTATCACTTTCTCGTCGTAACCAGAGGCACCGATAATCGCAGCAGTCAGTATCATTATCAAGATAAGTGCTATTGTGAGGAACACGGCACGCCTTGCAAGCACAGAGGCAGTCCTGCCCGCCAAGACCCGGTTACCCCTCTACACCTAAACATATGACTTGTATTAGGGTGATTTGTACAGACAACGCTTTGATATAGGAGACATGGATATTCTCGTCTGTGTCCGAGTCGTTTAGGAGAGCCAAGGGGGTACAAAAAGCCTAGCGAATCAACTGATAATAGGTAATTATTCACACAGCCTAAAACGTTAAACAAACATAACCACTATGAAGTATACTGATAAGATGATACATAAAACAATTATAACGATGCTCTGCAAATAAATAGATGAGAAACAAGAACAAAGATACAAAAACAAAAAACAGTATAGGTTTAAAACCCTAATCAGCTGCTATTCTCAGGCTTTGCGGAATAGCAGCGCTATTACTACTAGTAGCAATATTAGGTTGATCACTGATACCCATAGCGCTGCGTTGGCCTTGCTTGCCGCTGAGGATGCCTTGCTCGCCACGCTATTCACGTCGTCCTTTGTTGCTAACGTGTTCAGGCTGTTCTGTAGGTTGCTTACCTTCTTGTCGAGGTCGCTTACGCTCTTTGATACGCTGGCAAGGGTGTCGCTGAGAGTCTTTATCTGCTTATTGACCGTGTCGAAGCCCTGCGCTGTAGATGTACTTAACTTGCTTATCGTATTTGCCAGCTGTGTTAGTGACTGCTGCAACACCTGGGCTACCTGCTGGCCAAGCTGCTGCTGTAGCTGGCCGAGCTGCTGTGCTAGCTGCTGCACCTGCTGACCTAGCTGCTGTATCTCCTCAGCTTGCTGGCCAAGCTGCTTTTGGAGCTGCTGTATCTGTTTCTGTGTCTGCGATAATTGTTGACTTAATCCAGGCGACAATGTTTGTAGTAATGCCGTCTTTCCAGCAGGCAATGCAACTTGCTCGCTGTAAGCCACAATTTCGAGTTCATATACATAGTTCGGCTTCAACTTTATTGTTATTTTACCTGGCAACTTTACTATGTAACCAGTTGCAGTCTTTTGGGCCATGCCCTTTAACACAATTTCTCCTGTTGCTGGATCACGTATGATGTATATTACGTGTATCGGTTCGAGACCTTTTACAACAATCGTTATCTGGGCGTCTTGTCCCGTAACCACAGTAGGTACTACTACTGAAGTTATTTCGGTCGGAACTGGTAAGCCATATACCCATTTCTTGGGGCCAAACGGGTATGCTGGATCACGGAAGGCTTCTAATTCTAGCTCCTGGGCGTCCTTGTCGAAGCGTACTAGCTTGAACGGACCCTGGCTTATCCATGCAACACCGTACTCCTTTATGTAGTTCTTTATCTTTGATACTCTGTCACTCCACTCTTGCGGCGTCATGACGGTCTTGCCGTGTGGTAGTGTGAACCAGCTCTTGTAGTCGTCGAACTTCATCTCATCGAGGGCCTTAGCTATGTCCTCGGCGTGGTTCTTGAGTACTAGGTTGATGTGCGGTATGTTCTCCTTTTCGCTGCGGGTGTCGCTTAGCGCGTAGGTCTTCTTCACGAATGCTAGGTAGTCTTCTGCTAGGAGTAGCGGTACTGGTATTGATGGAGCTATTACTGCGTAGTCAGCTATGTAGTTGGGGTCGAAGTGCCAGTAGTTGAGGTAGACCTCTATCTTCTTCTGTCCTGGCAGGAACCTGAATGCTACGAATGTGTTGAAGCTCTGC
Organism: Pyrofollis japonicus; assembly: GCF_033097485.1. NCBI lineage: Archaea > Thermoproteati > Thermoproteota > Thermoprotei > Desulfurococcales > Pyrodictiaceae > Pyrofollis > Pyrofollis japonicus. The sequence continues at coordinate 1,070,645 of NZ_AP028634.1, read as the reverse complement.
TGTAGCTGGGAGGCCACGCTTCCCTCTATCTGGCTCTTTGTCGGGTTGTATGCTAGGTCTAGTAGCTCGGCATAGTAACCTACTATGTCTGCACAGGTTATTGTCTCGCCATCGTGCCAGTGTGTTCCTATGAGGTTGCTTAGGTCGAATACCACCTTGCTTGTTGCCTCTGTCCTGCCTAGCTCCTTAGCGAGCACCCACTTGTGATGCTTCGCGTCCCACCATACTGCGTCGTCTGGCACCTGTAATTTACCAGTTGGGCCTGCCGTCTCAACGCTGAATGTTACACGGAACGGTATTGGCTCGCCGTTGAACGGGTGTCTCCAAATCCATGGATCGTAGGTCGCCCTCATTGGATCAACGCTGTAGACATCGCTGAAACCGCCAACCGGATCCCAGATCGTACCAGCCGTGAAAACGTGTAGATGACCGACCCTTATCGTGTCGCTACCTTCCTTATACATACCACGATAGAAGAATGGATTCCTTAAACCAGCGCCAAGGTCTAATGTAACGCCCTTGACGTCACTCCTTGCAGCATAGGTATCCATTGTGGCAACTATCCAGATTCTGATACTCTCTAAGAGGCCTAGCTCAGTGCCCCTACGTAGATAAGAAATCCAGTGGTCTTTGCTTTCTATGTAAATTGTTTCACCAGGCTTTATGAATCCCTTTTGTATCCACACTAGATAGTCAACATAATTGCTCTCCTTGAGCTGATCTGCATTTATCTGTGTCTGTGCTGTTAGCATGCTGTAGTAGTCGATAGTGTAGTTCCTGTAGTTCCAGTAGCTTGGCTCGAACCATCCTGGTGACCAGCCTAGCCATGCTGCAGCGAACTGTGCTAGGTTCCATGGGTCCCACTTATCGATGGCACCCTTGCCCCAGCCCTCAGTGTAGAAGTGCCACTCAAAGTCGCGTGGATCGGTGTAGTACACCTTGGGTATGGCTTCCGTAAAGGTTACCTCTTGTTTTATCACTTGTATACCCATCTGCTCGAGGGCGTTGGCGAACATTAGGCCTATTTCGTGCCTCTCGTCCTCAACACGAATAATACCAATCACTTGTATTGGTTTACCGTTGTAGTACCAGACCTCACCTCTTTGCTCAGCACCAGCTTTTGCGAGTACCTTTGATACTATGCTCTTTGCGAGGTCGGGATTGTAGCTGAACTTGTACTTCGCTACTATATCTATTAGCTCGGTGTATACTGGGTCGTCTGGACCATAGAACGTGTACTTCGCTATTGCTAGGCCCTTGTAGATGTTCTTAACGATGTAGTCTCTATCGATGGCATAGTTGAGCGCGAACCTTATGTCTCGGAAGCAGAATGGGTTGATGTCATACTTGTCGCTCTGCCAGAGTACTTCTACGTTACCGGGGAGGCTTGCCGGCTTAGCACAAAGCTCAACGATAGTTACGTCGGTCTTGTTTATAGGTACACCAATGAAAGGCATCGAGTTCAGTATGCTTAGGTTAGCGTCAGCCGGTATGTAGGTTACCGCCGAGATTACCACGGGGTCTACGCCGAGGGCCTGGGCCGCGGCAGCCTTGCTAACCTTGCCTGGGAGCTGCACAATCATGACCGGCGCCGGGTTCAGCCCGATATCAACAAGGCCTGCGGGGGCTTGGTAGAGGGCAATGCCAGGCTTGCCTACGAGCTGCTGGGCAGCAGAGGGCCGCAGACCGAACAAGTAGACATCGATGTCGCCGCTCGTCAACGCTTGAACAGCATTCTGCAACGGGACAGCCTTCCAAATAACGTGGTCAGCTGCAGGGCCCTTCTCCGCCTGAGCCGCTGCTGGCTGTACGAAGGATGCGAAGGGAATTACGAGGAGCGCTATTACAAGGATTGGAGCTAAATACTTCTTCAAGGCATGAATCCCCCTATGTGTGCGTCCTCTTACCTTACCTCAATAAGATTAGATTTATTGTACGTCTTTAAAAAGCTTTCCTTAGAGTGGACGCTGGCTCGCATAATTGAGTCTAATACACTTTGAGTTTAAATAGCGATAACTATGTTGCTGGTGCTAGGTAGATACTAGTTTAGAACTTGGAAGAAGCAATCCGAATACTTTTGGGAAATATTCAAGCCGGGATAGGACGGGCGATCATATTGTTTTCTTTCTATTTTTGAAGTATGTTAGGATTAACGATGCGAGCAACGAAGACGCAGCCGCCTCCAGGATTAACGCTGTATCGATATATGTTCGGAGCTGCAGCGTTGTGGGACAAGCATAGCTCTCCACCTCAGCCTTTTGCACGAGGAGGCCAAGGTATTGTCTCCTAGTAAAGTCGAGCTGTATTTCGTACAAATTCTTACTACATACGAGGACTCCTATGGTCGTACCTCTTTCTTCACTAACATGCTTGGCCATGCACTGTCTTGGCGACTCGTAACCAAATAGCGGATAATCCGTGCTAATATAGGCCTTCTTCGCATACATGCCTACATATAGTAGCATTTTGAGCGATGGATAGTTCCAGGTGAAGAGGAGGGATGATCCATGCATGCCAGTGCTTTTCACGTTGGATGCTGGTAGTGTTTCGCCTGTCTCTAGCTCTGCTACTATATTGTTGAACATGCTCGGCCCGAGGACAATCGTTTTTGCGCCTTCCCGTAGATCATTTATGCTAATGCTTATTGTTGATGATGTAGAAGAGCATTCCGTGGTTGTACACTTGCTGTATATTACCACTATGTCCTTTACTTTGAGCGACGAGTTTATCTCTTGAATAGCAATGTGAAGTGTGTTGTACGGTATGAGGCAAGCGCTCACACTCTCTTTCCTTATGGTAATAGATGGTGCAAACAAGCCTACCACTATTAACGCAAGGCTGGCTAGTAGAGTGATGCGCCAGAGGAGGTACTTCCTTTTCCAAGTCTTTTGTCTAGGCATGCCTTCTCTTCCCGCTACTCTTAGGCCGGGTTTCAGGCGACTAAGTGGCTAATGCTTGTTGCCGCGACACCAAAATTAACCGATATTGCGTGACCCAGGTTCAATAATGGTGGCCCGCGAGGGAGACATAATCGGAGCGGAGCTCGGAGGGCCAGAGTGAGAAATGGCGGCCAAGTTTCTCAGTAGCTATCTTATCAGGTTCGGTGTAGTGCTCCTAGTTATCGCACTAGTTTCATCCATTGCAGCGCTTTATACGGTTACTAGTGAGGTGCATGCTAGCCGCATGATAGCTTCCAACAAGTCTTACTCCATCGTGGTGCTCAACTTGTTCCGCGAGGATAGTGGCCTCCGTGCCGAGAGGGTAAGCAGCATAGATCTCACAATACTTAATCGCGGCCCTTCAACGATTACCGTGATCTCGGCACCATATACCAATATATCGGTAAGCGTGAAGCCGGGAGAGAACATCTCGTTGCAAGGCTTATCACCGCTTGACAGCATAGTTATCAGGAGCAACAACGCGATCTATGCATCGCTTAACGCCACAGCTCACCTAGTGAGCCACCCATACCTTTCATTATCAGTTGTAGCGCTTCTAATGTTCTTAGCCGGCTCAATAATGCTCATGACGGGGGTTATTCTCAGGCTTAGCGGGGTTGAGGCAGCATTCACTGACTGAACAAATAATGCAACAGCTGAAACACGCGAAAAGGAGCTACACACTTTGAAGGATTAGCCATGTTACGTGGCTTTTGAAAAACCTACTTGTTTACGGGCAGCGCCTCTCCCACATGCATGGGGGCTATGCTGTCTTAGAAGCGCGGCTGCCTCCTGCGATAGGAGCCGCGTGCTCCTCCGGCTCCGCCACGCCTAGGCGGGCGATAACCCTCGGGCGCGCGCGGCGTCTCCTCTGGTACGTCCTCTGCTGCCGGGACCTCCTCGTCCGCAACGTGCTCTATGTTGCTCTTACCGCCAACATTGAGGACTACTTGGCCGCGGTAAGCCGTTGTCCATGCACCGTGTATCTCTACTGCCTCGCCCTGCTTGAGGCTGCCAGCCGCGTGGCCCCAGAGGGTTAAGCGTGTTCGTCCAGTCTCGTCGCCGACTACTGCTTCGCTTATAGTGCGGGGGCCTTTACGCGTGTTTATCACGCGTGGCTCTTCGGCTTCGAGGACGCGGACCTTTACGTTTACGTTGTTCATTCCGGGTTTGAGCTCGGATATTTTGGTTTCTTCTACGTTATTTTCCATTCTTACATTACACCATGCTACGCGGTTTAACATGTGAATAGGAGCTGTTTAGGGTTAAAATAGGTTTGCATGTAGATTCTCTATTTTAGAGCCTGGAGGCCATTACATATAGTCTTCTTGGGCTGTGAGGAGGCTGGCCTGTACTCGAAGACCGTTGATGAAGATGCCTGGGGGTTAGGACTGAGCCCCTCTACCTCCTTGCACTATCTCCTTTATTGAGAAGAGGTGGCCTGCGAGCTCTTCTAGCCTCCACATCTTCTTCTTGCCCGACTTAGCTGATATAGAGACCACGACTGTACCCCTATCACCGAACTCGACCAGGACCTGGAGGCACGCGCCACACGGAGGAAGTGGCTCCTCGGTAGACGAGACAATTACTACCTTTCTCAGTTTTCGCTTACCAGCTGTAACCATTGACGCTACTGCTGAGCGCTCTGCGCATATAGTTAGCCCATAGCTGGCGTTCTCAACATTTACCCCAAGGAATACTGACCCATCCTCCGCCTCAACAGCAGCCGCGACCCTTACACCGCTGTAGGGCGCGTATGCGTTATCAAGGACGCTAAGTGCGCGCTTCTCGAGCTCCTCGAGGCTAGGCAAACACCTCATCCTCCAAGAGCCGCGAAGCGAAAGCTGGTCAAGTATTGTTTTGTCTACGAGGAAGATAGTTTTATCCCCGCAGAGAGTGAAGCCACTACGGCCTAGCAGGGATATCCCAGCTTACAGGAAGAGGGCCCTGCCACTGCTAGCGGCGAGGAAGAATGCCATGATGGAGCCGCGCGCCGTAATAGGGCTCGAGATCCACGTCCAGATAACAAGCCTTAAGACCAAGCTATTCTGCGGCTGCAGCTCTGATTACCGCAGAGCACAGCCTAATACTCACGTATGCCCCGTCTGCCTTGGGCTCCCAGGAGCGTTGCCAGTAACGAATGAGGAGGCGGTCCACAAGGCCATACAGCTGTGCCTCGCCATAAACGGGAAGGTGGCGAAAGTTCTACGCTTTGATCGAAAGCACTACTTTTACCCCGATCTACCGAAGAACTACCAGATAACACAGTACTTAGAGCCAATTTGCCGCGGCGGCTACGTTGAGATAGAGACACCAAGCGGCGCCAAAAGAGTAAGGATTAGGAGAATAAACATCGAGGAAGACCCTGGCCGGATAGTATATCCTGGTGGAAGCCCTCATACGAGCCCCTATGTGCTTGTCGACTACAATCGGAGCGGGATAGCTCTACTCGAGATAGTTACCGAGCCAGATATGAGCAGCCCCGAAGAGGCAGCCGCGTTTCTCGAGAAGCTTAGGAGCATTGTTGAGCACCTAGGTATCTGCGACTGTGGCTTGGAGGGCTCAATGAGGGCTGACGCCAATATCAGCATAGAGGGGGGAGAAAGAGTAGAGATCAAGAACATTACGGGTATACAGGAGGTGAAGAGGGCTCTTGCATACGAGTATACCCGGCAACGAGACCTTGTGCTAAAAGGGCTTAAGGTAAAGAGGGAGACTAGGCACTGGGACCCTGTTAGGAAAGTAACACTACCAGCCCGGGCCAAGGAGGCAGAAGAAGACTATCGATATATGCCGGAGCCTAATCTTCCTCCGATACCTATCCCCGAAGACCTTGTCGCTAAGCTCAGAGAATCTTTGCCGGAACTACCCGATGCACGGGTAAAGAGACTCATAGAACAATATGGTCTTCGCCCGCAAACGGCGAAAGTCCTTGTTTCTAGGAAGGTCTTGGCAGACTTCTTCGAAGATGCGGCAAAGACGTACAGAGGTGACGTGGGCAGGCTTGCAAACTACATTGTTAATGATCTCCTTAACTGGTTGAAAGATGAGGATCTTAGGCCTCTTTATTCTAGAGTTAAGCCGAGCCACGTGGCGCGCGTAATGGAGCTAGTTGATAGCGGCGTGATCAGTATAAGGCAGGCAAAGGAGCTTGCCGAGCACCTTGTTAGAACAGGGGAAGAGCCCGACAAGCTTGTCGAGAAACTCGGCTATACCAGAATAGCTGATCCGGAGAAGCTGAGGCCGATTGTAGAGAAAGTGATAAGGGAAAACCCGAGGGCTGTTAGGGATGCGCTGAGGAATCCGAGGGCAATAAACTTTCTCGTTGGGATGATTATGAGGGAAACAAGGGGGAGAGCGGACCCCGTTGTTGCTAGGAGGCTGGTAGAAGAGGCGCTGAGGAAGCTTAGGAGGTCAGAGTCCTAGGTGGACTAGCTCGACCTCGATACTCTTAGCGTATCTCTCGGCGTCAAAACTGTACTCATAAGCTGCGCCTACGGGAACTACATGGTTTTCTCCCAGCTTCTCAGCTATTTCTGCCGCATCGTCAACCAATAGATCTACGTCCGGAACGTCTATGTATGGTTTCGCATATATGTAGAATACTACTCCGTCGAACCACACTATTACCCTTGCCCACATCGTCTCCGAGAACCCATAGTCCTCCACGACCCTTATGAGCCGTGCTCCCTCGAGCCTACCAGCTATTATGAATGCAGTAGTAACCGTGCGCACGTGGTCCATGAAGCGATGAGGGCTAATTATCGGAGAGGAGGTGGCTTCGTTGCTGCCCACCTCTTCGAGGCTCTCGGATAAGCTTTCAAGTGCCGCGAGCTTCTCTAGAGCCAGACTCACGGCTCCCACCAAACCAGATATTGTGAAGAGGTTAGGGTTTAGACTAGGCGAGGTAATCTATAGCACTGTATTAAGCTGGTTGGAGAAAAGGAAGACCTTCCTCGGAGTATGTCCAGTATCCGGTGCTACAGCGGTATCACTTACCTATGTTCTTCCAAGTTTTAATTAGTTAACCAATTATTGCCTCAGCTTCGACAATGAATAGGAAAAGGCTGGTTTAGGTTGGCAGGCTCGACGTTGGCGTCACTGCCGGGAAGTCTATTATCTTTGCCTTGTATCTCTTTCCGCGCCGCTCGACCTCAACATCTAAGCCCATTAATGCATGCTTTGCATCAATGTATGCCTGGGCAAGACTCCTGCCAAGCACTGGGCTATACGCGCCACTTGTGACGTACCCTATTTCCACGTCTTCGATGTACACCTTGTCTCCCTGCCGTGGTATCACTCTTGCCTTCTTGCTTAGCCTTAGTCCAACTCTAACTTTTTCAGCGCCATTGCGGAGTGCTTCGCGCAGTGCTGGACAACCTAGACATTCCGCTTTGGGGCCTGGTTTGAAGACCCACCAATAACGGGCCTCGACTGGGTTAATTTCCTCGTCTATTTCGTGGCCGTAGAGGACGAAGCCCATCTCCATTCTTAAGCTGTCACGGGCTCCTAAGCCGCACAAGCTCCCCTCAAGCTTCTTTACTAGCTCGGCTGCTTTGCGCAGTATTTTTTCGCCCTCTGAGACCTCGGCGATTATTTCGAAACCATCTTCCCCGGTCCAGCCGCTTCTCGAAACAAGTAATGCTTTTGCCCTCGCTGCCTCGAATACGACATTTCGCACGAATCTTAGGGCCTTCAGCTCAAGGACTTCGCGGGATACTCCTAGCTGTTCCATTAGCCTGGCTGCACGTGGCCCCTGGACGGCGAAGAGCACCCAGTCGAACGTCTTGTCCTCGACTTGTGCATTAGCTTTAAGCTTTCCTATCCACTCTTGGATGTGGCTCAATATCTTCTCTCTATTAGCTGCATTAGGCACTATAAGCCACCCATCAGAGCCTAGGTTATAGGTCATAATGTCGTCGCGGAAGCCAGCATTCTCATTAAGCATAGCTGTAGGCCCAACCATCATGCCCTCCTCGGAGGATATGTCACGAGGGACAAGGTAGTCTAGAACCTTTGTCGCGTCCAGCCCGCTTAGGATAAGGCGCCCCATATGGCTTAGGTCGAAGAATCCGACGGTTCGCCGTACAGCCAAGTGCTCCTCAATAACGCTTCCATAGTTTATTGGTGCCTCCCAGCCAGCAAACTCGCCGAACTCTGCCCCTAGTTCTCTATGGACATCGTATAAAGGAATACGATACTTGGCCACAATTCAGCACCACTGAGATAGAGGAGAGGGGGAGGATTGTAAGTCCTCCCACGCCCATGAATACACCCCTTTACTTGAGGTGGCTCGGGGAGGGGGCCACCTCCTCACCTCCACGGCTCCTGAGCCGTGGTCAGGCTAGGGGGATCCCCCAGGCACCCTCATTGCCACTATGTAGTTGTCCCCGGTCGCACTCTCATCTAGGTTGCCCTCGCCGCATTGTTTTATCGGAGTTGGCGACGCGTTAGCCTCTTTACCTCCCTGGCGTGTAGTGCGCTAGCCTTCCTGGTGGTCAGCTTTTGTGGCGAACGAGCAGCCAGATGTAACTCCTTGGGAAGCTGAGGCATTCGTTGACTATAATAGGCTCATAGAGATATTCGGTGCAAAGCCCCTTACTGAGCGCGAGGCAAGGCTCCTAGAGGAGGTTGTTGGCGAACAGCACTTCATGATACGGCGCCGCGTGTTTTACTCCCATAGGGACTTGGATGCCTTCCTCGAAGCTTATCGACGCGGTGAGAGAACAGCACTCTATACCGGTAGAGGTCCTTCGGGACACACGCACCTCGGCCACATACTTCCATGGGTGTTTACGAAGTGGCTTCAAGAGAAGCTCGGCATAGACTTGTTCTTCCAGATCACTGACGACGAGAAGTTCTGGCACGAAGAGGGCTACCGCTTAGAGGACACTAACCGTATGGCCTACGAGAATATTCTTGACATAATAGCCGTGGGGTTCAAGCCGGAGAAGACCCATATAGTCATAGATAGCGAGGACATTAGGTACCTCTACCCCATAGCCGCGAGGGTTGCAAAGAAGATAACGTTCTCCGTGCAGAGGGCGGCATTTGGGTTCACAGACTCAACAAACGTCGGCATGATATTCTATCCAACGCTCCAGATAGCAATGGCGTTTCTGCCCTCAGAGATCTACGGAGAACCTACATGGGTCCTAATACCTGCAGGCATAGACCAAGACCCATACTGGCGTATAGCCAGGGACATTGCGCCAAGCCTCGGCTACCCGAAACCCGCACAGATACACGGTAAGCTACTACCGGGGCTTGGGCCCGAGGGAAAGATGTCGTCCTCTAAGCCCGAGACAGCACTCTACACAACCGATCCGCCGGAAGTGGCTAAGAAGAAAATCATGAGGGCGTTCACCGGGGGGCAGCCCACCGCTGAGCTCCAGAGAAAGCTTGGAGGAAACCCGGATCGATGCCCAATATTCAAGCTATACGAGCTAATGTTTGAGCCTGATGACAAGAAGCTCGAAGAGCGCTACTGGGCCTGCAAGACAGGCAAGCTTCTCTGCGGTGAATGCAAGAGAGAACTAGCTGAGCGCGTGGCAAAATTCCTAGAAGAGCACCAGAAGCGCCGAGAGAAGGCAAAGGACATGGTTGACAAGTTCCTCATAAGGAACAAGTTCGACCCGCCGCCAGTTGAGTCTCGCGTCAAGAAGCGATAAGCCCAATAAACCCTAGCAAGCGACTACACTACTCTAAACACGGAACTAGAGACCGGGTAGCCGGGTCGTCTAGCGGCCAAGGATGCGGGGCTTTGGCCGCCCAGCGGGCTACGGGCCTTCCCGTGGGCGGAAGAACCCCCGTGACCGGGGTTCGAATCCCCGCCCGGCTACCATTCCAACCCGGCTTCTCCTCTCCTATTTTCAGGGAATGTGATATCATACTCCTCGCTTAGATGAAATAACCATGCCTTGTTTATCGGTGCAACTAATAAGTCCACGTCAGCGGCTTAAGCAATACTCATGGGCGTAACAGTGGCTAGACGTTTCGAAGTTATTGGGCTAAGCTTACCCGAGGCAAGGCCTGGAACAGATCTTGCAAAGCTCATTGTAGACACTGCCGCGAAGGAGGGTATCGGCATACATGATAGAGACGTTATAGTTGCTGCATCGAAGCTCGTAATGAAGGCACGCCGCCATCTGATTGACTTGAGAACGGTCAAGCCGTCGTTTGCCGCAAGGCTGATGTCCCTCGTTACTGGGAAGGATTCTGTAGAAGTAGAGCTTGTTTTGAGAGCCTCAAAAGACTTCATAGCATTCATTGATGTCAGGGCTCTTGGAGAGAAGCTAAGAAGGCTATCCCCTAGCCCGGAGGAGGCCGACAAGCTCATTAACACAATTTCGTCAATAATGTTCGTTGTGACTCGCCAAGGCCTTATAGCAATGGATGGTGGCGTTGATTACTCAAATGTTCCTCCGGGATACGCTGTTGCAAACATAGTCAATTTCGACGAAGAGGCTAGGAGGCTTAGGAATGAAATCGAGCAATTAACTGGTAAGAGAGTTGCGGTAGTCATAACTGATACCGAGACTAATACCAGCGGCAAAGTTGGCACAGTTGATGTCGCTGTAGGATCTTCTGGAATAGAGCCAGTTAGGCATGGTTTTGCTTCGAGAGACATTTATGGTAGGCCGAAGTTCGGTGGAGTCGATATCATCGTTGACGAGGTGGCCTCGGCTGCTGCTCTCCTAATGGGGCAGACGAGTGAAGGCATACCAGTCGTGATTGTAAGAGGTCTTGAATACCGTGAAAGCGCTGAAGGTGTATCGGATTACGCTCTGGGGTTTAAGGGATTAGGGCTTAGAGGTCTCATAAAGAACTTGTTTGCACGCATTATTTACCGCCTATTTTGGCGGCCCAGTGACTCTTGACGAGCCTAGTCACACCTGATAACGTGTATTCGTCCGGTACCAGTACCTCGGTGAATCCGTGCGATGCGAGCCTTTTTGCAGTCGTGGGCCCGATTGCAACAGGAATGAATGTTGCTTCTCTCGGTTTTTTCCCTCTGCCGTATTTAGCCATGAATGCGTCAACAACACTGGGGCTCGTGAATACTACATAGTCGAATAAGTCGGCTATTCTTGCCGCTGCTTCACATGCGTCATCTATGGGCTCAACAGTGTAAAGGGGGACCTCTATGAACTGTATATTGTTTTCTTTCAGTATTCGTGCTAGCTCTGGATTGGCTTTCTCGGATCGAGCGAGCAGCACGCATCGAGGCTTAAGGCGGACAAGTTCTCCTGCAAGCACTTTCCCCATGTACTCTCTTGGCTGAAGGACGGCTTCTAGCCCTAGTTCTTCGCGTAGTTTCTGCGCAGTTTTTGGCCCGACAACCGCTATTCTGAGCCCGCTCTTAACGACACTGCGCAGTTTGCCTAGGATAGGCTTGAGCATAGCGGGGGCACGTGGGCTAGTCAGTACAAGCCAGTCACATTTATCTAAGAGAGCGGCTATCTTCGTGATGGATTCTTCGCTTGGTACTACCCGTAGGACGGGAATCGTAGCCACTATTGCTGCCTCCGCTAGGGGGCCTGGCTCAACAGGGTGGGGTCGTAGAAGCAGGACTAGCGGCTGGTCTCTGGGCATATTTTATCCCTCAGCCAAACAACTTTTCCAACAATTATGACTGCTGGAGGCTTAACATTAGCCTCTCTTGCCTTGCTAACTATGTTTGCAAGCCTGCCTACTACAACCCGCTGGTTAGGCAGCGAGGCATTTTCAACAATAGCTACTGGTGTTGAGGGGTCTAGTCCTTCCTCGAGCAGCTCATTCACTATTTCCGATAAGCGGCCAACGCCCATCAAGACTATCATGGTGTCAACAGTCTTCGCTATCCTACCATAGTATACGCGGCGCTCCTTGCGCTCCGCCGCCTCTCTTCCAGGCACTATTGCGACACTAGAAGCGACAAGACGCGAAGTTGGAGGTATGCAGGCAAGCTCGGGGCCGGCTATGGCGCTTGTTATACCCGGGACTACTTCGCAGCTTATCCCGCGGGAAGCCAAGTATATGCATTCTTCCTCGCCCCGGCCGAATAGGAACGGGTCTCCTCCATGTATTCTTGCAACGAGTTTGCCTTCGCACGCTTTCTCTTCTAGTAGCTTGTTTATTTCATCCTGGCTCATAGCGTGTCTTCCAGGAGCCTTGCCAGCGTAAATCAGTTCTGCATCGCTCTTTGCCTCTCTCTTGATGAAGTCTGTCGGCGCCAGCCGGTCATAGACTATGACGTCGGCGCTCCTAATGATCCTCACCGCTTTCAGGGTAAGCAGCTCAGGGTCACCGGGCCCAGCACCAACTATATAGACCTTGCCTTTTCGACATCCTTCTTTCCCGGCTCCCTGCAAATCATTACCCTCTTCGCTACCCTGATCAAATAATGAGGCATCACTACATGGATCTTATCTCTATTCCCGCCTTCTCCGCCTTATCTCGGAGCTCTAGCGCAGCCAAGACGCCGAGGCTTTCTGGGTGCTCCGGACTGCCTTCAAGTACCACATCAACCCTCTTTGAGCCGTCTAGGCTAGCTACTGCGGCGTAGAGCTTCAGTTTGTTACCTTCTATCCAGGCATAACCTCCGAGCGGAACGTGACAGCCCCCGCCTGCTTTACTAAGGAATGCCCTCTCTGCGCGTGCAACGATCATGGTCTCCCTATGCGTTGCTTTTTCAAGCACGTCTAACAAGTCTAGTCGCTTCGAAACCGTGTACACACCTATAATGCCCTGGCTGGGGGCCGGTGGAAGGATTTCGGGCGGAATCCTCCAGTACTCTATATTGATGCTGAGCCTCTGTAACGCTGCCTCGGCAACTATGATCGCGTCGTAGAGTCCTTTGCGGAGCTTCTCGAGCCTTGTATCAACGTTGCCGCGCAGAGGCTTGAACACTAGGTCTCTTCTAGCATGTTTAAGCATGGCTGTTCTACGCGCACTTGATGTACCTATTACTGCCCCACTAGGAAGATCCCATATCGTTTTTGCGCCATTGCGGGATACAAGTACGTCGAATGGAGAGTCGCGAGGAGGAGTCATTCCAAGCACTAGTCCCGGCGTCACCTGGCTCGGCACATCCTTTAAGCTATGGACCGCGATATCTGCCCTGCCTTCAAGTACAGCAAGGTTTACTTCTTTCTCGAAGAGGCCCTTTCCCCCTATTGCTGTGAACGGCTTATCTTGATGTATATCCCCCTTTGTGCGAACTATGACTATTTCGAACTCAACGTCTTCTGCGACCTTTTTTATCTCGTTGAGCGCTATGTTTGTCTGTGCGAGGCTTAGCTTACTGCCACGGGTTGCTACACGTATCTTCATATCAAGCCACGCTCTCGTAGGGCCTTAAACGATTCCTCTAGGGCTTTCTTAGTTTCCTCTACAACATCTTCACTATGTACACCGCTGGTAAAGACCGCCTCCATCTGGCTCGGCGCTATGAAGACGCCTCTCTTTAGCAACTCCTCGTGAAGCGCTACATAGACTTCTTTTTTGCTCTTCTGGGCGTCCTCAGGAGAGGCTACCTCGTTTCCGGTGAAGAATATTTGGAACATGCTTTCAACATGATTTATTGTGGCCTCAATACCATATCGCTTCACCAAGTCGCCAAGTGTTTCTACAAGGGTTTTTGCCGCGTTATTTGCAACCTTGTAGGGCTCGCCGGTTTCAAGAACCTCTATTGTTGCAAGGCCAGCAGCCATCGTTACGGGGTGCGCATTGAATGTGCCAGCGTTGAATACTTTGCCGCTGGGTGTGAGCTCTTTCATAACCTCTTTACTGGCTGCAACGACGCCTATTGGCATGCCTCCTCCAACTATTTTCCCGAGAGTCGTTATGTCTCCCTTAACTCCGTAGTATTCTTGGGCTCCGCCGAGTCCGAGCCTAAACCCAGTTATAACCTCGTCCATTATGAGGAGTGCGCCATAGGTTTTCGTCAGCTCGCGGAGCCCTTGGAGGAACCCAGGTTTTGGCGGAATGACACCTGCATTACCCACAACGGGTTCAACGATTACGGCTGCTACTTTTTCTCCATGCTTCCTCATTATTTTCTCAACGCTCTCTAGGTCATTGTATTTTGCCACAAGGGTTAGCTTTGCAACATCGCTGGGCACACCCTTGCTCATAGGCACACCGTACTCTGCAGCAGCGCTTCCCGCTCCTACAAGCACGGCATCATGAGCTCCATGATAACATCCTTGAAACTTGACTACGAGGTCCCTGCCAGTAACTCCACGCGCAAGCCTAATGGCAGTCATCGTTGCCTCTGTACCCGTATTTACGAATCTTACCATGCCTCCGGGATGATAGTATTTGAGAATCTTCTCTGCTAGCTTGATCTCGAGTTCATACGGGGCTCCGTAGAGCCATCCTTTCTCAAGTTGTTCTCTCACTGCCTCGAGAACCCTTGGGTGCTTATGGCCTAGAAAGAGGGGGCCATAGGCTAGGACATAGTCAATCAGCTTCTCGCCATCTACCGTGTAGATGTAGGGGCCTTCGGCGCGCTCAACGTAGAAGGGATAAGGCTTTACAGCTGCACGGACAGGGCTATTAACGCCACCGGGGAAAATACTGAGTGCCTTCTCGTAGAGCTCTTTGCTCCTAGAACCGGGCATAGGTCTCCACCTTCCCGGGGAGGACACAAGACTGCTCTGAGTTATAACTATGTGGCCCTACACCTTTGATGAACGAAGTCCTTTATCTACCTCTAGCCAGCTATTATGCTACTGTGACGTGAGGGAGGGGATGTGGTGAGGGTCACGGGTTTGAGCCTCCCAGTGAGGCTATGATGTAAAGGCCCGTAACCGAATCCTCTACTACATACGACTATATGGTTAATTCATGTAGCAGCTGCAATACTTGTTTATCCCTCTGGCTTAGATTACTCATCTCAAACTTGGAGCAAGGTTGTGAAAAACAGTAGAAAGGTGAGAGAAATGCCGGGTGCAAGGCCATGTCCTGTGTGCGGTAAGGGAATGTTTAGGCGCAAGGCATTATTGGAACATATAAAGCATGTCCATGGCTGGTACTTTAAGGAGTTTATTGAGCCCAAAGGCAAGGGTGGAGGAGGAGGCAAGAAGAGGAAGGAGAAGAGGTAGCGCAATAATTTTCCCTAGCCTTTTTCGCTTAGGGAGCTAGCGGTTACGATTCCTGCAAAGATTCTCACCAAGTGTTTCACGTATTCCCTATTGCATTTATCAACGCCTTCCTAGCTTTCTCTAAATGCGTGAAAGGCACTGCTGTGAAGAAGGGTGCTATATATTTGTGCTTAGTGGCTTCTAGGATAGCAGTTTTATCACCGCCTCCTTCGACGTATCCTCTTGCAAATAGCGTTGCACGTTCAGCCGCCTTACTTAAGTCAAAGAGCAGGGAATAGTAGATCGCTATAGCTATATCTAGTGCTTTTTCCTCTATGTTTGATGCAAAACGTGCTTGCTCAAGATCGACTATGAAAATCTCTGAGCCATTATAGATGAAATTGCTTGGATTAGGATCCCATAAGCATATATCATTCTTATGAAGCGATGCGATGAGCCTACCAAGTTCTTCGTATAGTGGGGTATCTGGCTCTTCTTGAACTATAGATGCAAGGTTCTTGCCCTCTATATAGGTGTAGGCCGCAAGTTTTCTACGCGGATCAAGCAGTATCGGGTTGGCCACGTTATAGCCTTTTTCGCTGAGAACTCTATTAAAGAAATACTCGTTATTGAGTCTTTTAAGTGCACTGAGTATCGGCTTTGGTAGCTGAAGGGTAAGTATTGCTGCTACAAGCCATTTAACTGCTGCTATATCTGCATACTTTTTTACAACAGCTGTTCGTACTCCTTCTACTTCGACGGCTTCAGCTGCACGTATTATGCCATGCCTCCGAGTCTTGGGCTTTAGTCGGTTAATTACCTTTGATAGATTTGTAAGGCTAAACAGCTGATCATAGAAATCGATTAACGTTGTTGCAACTCTTGCTGCATCTAGGCGCACAAGGAGAAGCGGATCACGGAGAAGGGGATGAGGCTTCGACTGAATACCCTCAACAAGGAGTGAAGCAGGTATAGCCTGCAATATTGACGGGGAAGCTATGCTTGTAACGGTTTTAGTTACTGCTGTAATTCTCTCCAATGTAGTTGCTTGCCTAGTGTCCGAGGAAGCTATCTCTTCTAGGAATGATGGCGTAACAAGCACTTCACCGTTTTTATCCCGAGCTACGGATACGCATTGTCTCACTTTTTCATTAAGCCAGGCAAAGTAGAGGTTAGAGTACATGTGGTCATTGTAAATAGGTCTTAGCCATGGATAAAGAAGCTGTAGCCTTGATAGGCGCGAGAACAGTGGGTAGAGAAGCGAGATTCTAAGCCTTTCATAGTTTACTTGAAATATACGTCTTAGTTTCTTTAATTCATTATTTATTGTCTTTAAATAATAGCTGCAAAACAGTTCTGAAACAAGGTCTTCATTTCCCTTAATTATACTAGGCCTAAGCACTATCAATGAAGCTATTACTTCTCCGAATAGCGATTCGCGTACATCGAGAAACGCGCTATCGGCTCCAAGGCCTATTTTTATCTCTTCGTTTACGCGCTCGATACAATAATTTTCCTCATCAAAGAATATGAGGGTAATCCTGTGACTGCCTGCCTTGTAGCTTACCTCGGCAATACCGTTTTCTGGGCAGGTCATTCCTACGTTAACCGTGTATATCGGTAACCTTGTTCTTAGCAAAATATTGCTTCTGAGCAATACGATTAAGACTGGCCGTGTTAAGCTGTTGTGTTAAAGTATAACATGTACAGGTGCAGCCAAAACTACTATAATGTCTAGTAAACATGTTATATAAACTGGAGGCACATACACATGATTCTCCTACGTAAAAAGAGATCCATACCCCTGCGCGCCGAAGACATTATGACTCAGCCACCAGTAACCGCGTCAATGAATACCCCTCTTAGAGAAATATCGAAACTCATGATAGACAAGAGGATAGGTAGCGTACTCATAGTTGACGAGGAAGGCAAGCTTCGAGGAATAGTCACTGAGCGGGATATCGTATTTGCATGTGCCCAGGGATGGGATGCCGAGACACGGCAGGCCTGGGAGGTAATGACTGAGAACCCTATTACGGTTAAGCGCGATGAAAACATACTTGAAATAATTAAGAAGATGAGAGACCTTAATGTACGCCACATGCCCGTGGTAGATGAGGAGGGCAAGCCCGTAGGCGTTATATCGTCACGAGACATCATGGACATAGTGCTGACCATACTCGGCTTAGCAACGATGCTCAAGGAGACAGCATAGGAAAGCAAAGCCTAGTATTTCATAAGGGCTTCTTCAACATTTTTCGCGGTCTCGTTGAAGTCTCTTAGTGCTTGCTCCCAAGTCTTTTTATCACTTTGCGTCATTTCTTCGGGAGACACGTCATGTATGCCTAGAATTCCGGCAAGAAACGCTGGAAGAGCGTGACGGAGCCCAGCTGAATATCCGCCCTCAAATACTATTAGCACCTTATTACTTAGTTCTCGTAGGCGTCGCCCTATATGATAATAGGTATTGGTGGTGAGTCTTAGCAGTCCTAAGCCGTCATCGATATAGCCGTCGAACCCTGCGTCCACGACTATATAATCTGGCTTGCCGAAATAATCCAATATCATGTCAATCGCTTTATCAAATAGGCTGATGTATACATCGTCACCTGTGTCCGGGGGAACAAGTACGTTTATCTTTGTTCCCTTGGCTTCTCCTTCGCCTATTTGCCAAGGCCATCCCGTCCCGGGATATATCGTTGAGGGATCCTGGTGCAAGTCAAGGTGAATTACTTCGGGCTTATCGTATAGTATTTCCTGTGTACCGTTTCCATGGTGGAGGTCAAAGTCGACTACTAGGACACGGTTCCTCGAAAAGCTCGCAAGATGGAGCGCTGCGAGGGCCGATACGTTGAATATGCAGAAGCCTAGTGTGGGAGCCCCCATTGCGCTTCCGAAGATGCCTGCATGGTGTCCTGGCGGCCTGCCAGGCACGAAGACTATATCGTACTCGTTGCTTAGGATTCTGTTCGATGCATCAATTACTGCTTCTGCATAGCGAAGTCCCGCTTGAAAAGTATACTCGTTTGCATATGTGTCGGGGTCTACAATACCTCCTCCTTCCTCTGATATTTTCTTTATCTTCTCTACGTAGTCACAGCTATGGACTTCACACAATCTTTTCTCTCTGATACCTATTCTTCGCGGATTCTCAAACACGAAGTAGGGCCATATCCCGGCCTCACGTAGTGCACTAAATACGCGAGTTATCCTTTCTGGCGACTCCATGTGGTCGCCGAAAGGATCCTTGTGGAGTCTGAATACATCATCGTAGAGAATTAGTGCTCTACTCATGCTTTTGTTCCCTATTTTAAACTAGGCGGGACTAAGCTGTTCAAAAATAGTTTCTCGGAAAAGCGAATCAACGATTCTTCATAAATGGAGTAGACAGCATAACGGTTTTGGCCAAAAAGCCCCTTGTGTTTGGGAATTCGAGCCGGTTGGAAAGTAATATGGGCGTTAGTATGGCGATATGAACTCTTCCGGCTTCGGTGGCTCTGGTGGTAGTCCTTTCCTCTCTCTTATCTTCCGTATTAGGTCCATTAGCATGTTGTCTGGTACTGGTGCCCATCTGCTGAACTCTGTGCCCCAGAATGCTCTGCCCTGTGTCGCGCTTCTCAGTTCTGCTGCTAGGTCGAAGCTCTCGGCCACCGGTATCTCCGCTATGACTCTCATTACGACGCCGTGCTCCTTCATGTCTATTATCTTGCCGCGCTTTCTCGATATTACTGCTATCACGTTGCTGAGATACTCTTGCGGGACACGTATGTCGAGCTTCTGTATTGGCTCCAGCAGTGTCGGCTTTGCAGTCAATATGCCAGCATAGATGGCGTTTCTTACTGCTGGGTATATCTGTGCGGGGCCGCGGTGGGCTGGGTCTTCGTGGATTACTGCATCGTGTAGTATGACTTTTACGCCTCTCACGGGCTCCTTTGCGAGCGGACCTTCCCTCATTGCTAGGCGGAAGCCCTGTATGATTGTGTCTTTTACTTCTCGTAGATGCTGTACACCGGTTGTCTTGTCTATGAATATGTTGAAGTTCTCGTCTATAGCCCATATCCTCTTTGCTTCGTCGTAGTCCCAGCCAGCCTTGTCTCTCAGTATCCTTGCCCTCTCCTGGGGCTCCTGGTCTTCGCTTATCTCGCCGCTCTGTATGAGCTTAATGGTCTCCTCGTTGAGCGGCTCTACGCTTATGTAGAGCTTGTTGTGCTTGTTGGGGCTCTTGCCTTCGAATATCTGGCTCTTGGTCCTGACAGTCTCACGGTACACGACTATTGGTGGACTAGTCTTTACTTCTAGTCCATAGGTTTCTTTGAGCCACCATAGTGCTATCTCGATGTGTAGTGGGCCCATGCCACTGAGCAGGTATTCGCCGGTCTCCTGGTTTATTTTGACCTGGAGGCTCGGGTCCTCTATTGTTAGCTTGTATAGGGCGTCAATCAGCTTTGGCAGGTCCTTGGGGTTCTTTGGCTCTATTGCAACCGTCACTACTGGTTCTGATACGAATTGCAGCCTCTCGAATGGCGGCACCTTGTCCTTGAGGTCTACCGATACTACAGTCTCACCGGTGCGCGCATCTTCGAGGCCAAGCGCTGCTGCTATATTACCCGCAGGTATCTCGTCCACAACCTCTCTGTCAGGACCCATATAGATGCTTACCTGTAGTACCTTGGCTGTCTTCCTGGCGTTTATTAGCCAGACCTCGTCGCCTTGCCTCAACGTGCCGCTGAAGATTCTACCAGTCGCGACTAGGCGGCGTATGCGCGGATCAACCCTCATGAACGATATAGCGTACACGAGTGGGCCGTTCGGATCAGCATCAAGCATCGCTTTTCCTACTTCGCTATTGATATCACCCTTCCATATCTTTGGTATACGGTATCGCTGAGCTTCACGCGGATTTGGTATAAACTTGACCACTGCGTCGAGGAGGACTTCGTGGAGTGGTGCGACCTTGGATGCGAACTCTTCGACTGCGTCTTTGCCGCGTTTATAGGCCTCTATAATGTCTGAGAACTTTATGCCCTTCTTCTGGGACATTGGTATGCTTATTCCCCACTTGTCCCTAGCGCTGCCGAATATCACCATTCCGCTCATTGGGTCTAGCTGCCACTTCTTCTTGAACTCGCCGTCAGCGTATATGCTGATAAGGTAGTTGATCTCCTTTATTATCTCTACGAATCTCTGTTGTATCTGCTGAGGCGTGTACTTTAGCTCCTTTATGAGGCGGTCAACCTTGTTTATGAATAGTATTGGGCGTACACGCTCCTCAAGGCTCTGCCTGAGAACAGTCTCTGTCTGGGGCATTACTCCCTCAACGGCATCGACAACTACTATTGCGCCGTCCATTAGCCTTAGGCTTCTGGTAACGTGGCTCGAGAAGTCGACGTGGCCCGGCGTGTCTACGAGGTTGATTACATAAGGCCTGCCCTGGTATTCGTGATATAGGCTAATGTTGGCAGCCTTTACGGTTATACCTCTCTGCTGCTCTACCTTGAGGTAGTCGAGTGCTAGTGCCTCGCCTGCTATTCTCTGCGATATTATTCCGGCCGCTGCTAGTAGGCTGTCGCTTGTAGTGGTCTTGCCATGGTCTACGTGGGCGACAATACCTATGTTTCTGACTTGCTCGATATTCCTCATTATTTTGAGAATCTCATCAACATGCTTTACTCGCATAGCTTACCCCTGCACCCACTGTTGGCTCAAGCAGAGTCCCGGTTATAAGCACTGGTATTACATGGTGGTTCAGAGGAGGGAGTGCTAAGCCCAGACACGATATCGGCTACAACTGATGCTTAAACGACGCAGCAAAATATTGAAGTCTTCACACTATACTTATTATCTATGTGAAGTACATCTAGACGCAACAGCTATAATCACTCTTGTTAATCGATAGGTGGCATGCCATGTCTGAGATAAAGAACTTAGTCGCATATTTCCGCGAGGAGGCAAAGCGTGAACGAGAATACGCAAAACGCTTAGAGGAAACAGCTGCAAAGTCACACAACTTAATGCTAAAGGCAATAATGAAGGCAGTATCCATGGATTCTATAAAGCACGCCCATCTCTATGAAGCTCTTGCAGATATTATTGAGAATCCAAGACTTGTCACTGAGCAAGAATCAGAGGAAATAGCTAAAGAAATTGAACGACACATAGAAGAAGAGAGGGAAGCCATAGAGGAACTCAAGCGATTACTCGAAGACGGGCGAGTAAGGGGCAACGCAGCGGCTCGCTTCATAATAGAGATGATGCTAAAAGATGAGACCTTCCACCACGCATTACTTAGACGTATCCGTGACGCCGTAATTAAACCTCTAGTATTCAGCGAGCAAGACTATTGGGAAGCTGTATGGCGAGACGCTGTTTGGCATGGAGCACCGGGAGGATAGAGTAGACAACAGAAATAATGTGAAGAGCTAAGACACATGCCTCTATTATCATTCATATTTTTACTCCAGTAATGTTGCAAGAAAATGTATTATGAGATAATAAGGTTTAGAATAATCGTCTTCTCCTTGCCCTCGGGCGTTGGAGCATCGTAGTCAGCTCTATTTGCGCATCAAGAGCTGCGACCTTCGGCTTGTACTCTTCTATAGCGGCAGCAAGTTGCTCATAGTACTCCTTATCGAGTACCTTCTCTAAGAACTCCTTGCCCTCGCTCGTCAATCTAAGTTTCTTCGTGCGCGGATCTGTTTCCGCGAATCCTACGTAAAGAAGAGCTACTATATCCTCGTGTAGCTCCTTCGACGTTGGCACGTCTCCTATTACATAGAAGTTGTAGCCGAGATTCATCCCTTTCTCGCTCTGAAGCCAGTATACGAGGTGAGCTAGACTACGTTCATATATTCCTCCTTGGTCGTCCATAGCCTTTAGTATCATTAGGAGGCGGCGTTTTCGCTCATCCTTTTCAACCTTATCCCTGGTGACAACGGGACGTGTTATGATGACGAGTTCTTTCTTTGTACCGCTAACGGGTTCTTTCTTTTTCTTATCTGACTTGGCCATATGAGGAACCCCTCACTCTAGCCCCGTATTAGCGTGGACCCCGGGCTCTATCTGGGCACAGTATTCTATCAAAAAGCTAGCGTTGTCTTCGGTGCGCCGGGCTTTCATCACATGACGATACAACGGCCTTCAGCTTCTAGTGTATTCCACACATTTACCTTTATCATATTCAGCGACTGAGTCCTTGCTCCATATTTCAAGGAATAAGTGCATAATGGGAGGAGTAGGGGACGTGCAATTCGTCTCCCTGCTCATCCAGCCGCTCTGCGGCGGTGTCGCAGGGGTCCCCGACCCCCGCTCGCCAAGTACAATAATACACTACATAATGCAGGGAAATAGTTGTTCTTTATCCTCGTGACGCTGCTAAGGTTTTATTATAACTAATGCACTGTCATCACGGGATTCATGGGGTTCCTCTTATCCTTGCTATGAAGAAGCCTTGAGTACCATGTATATGGGGGAATAGGCGCTTAACCTTGGCGCTTATGGGCTCATATGCTTTGTAGCCGTAGTGCCCCGGTATTTTAGGCTCGTCAAGCCTATCAGCGTAAGCATCTATGATTTCCTCTCCCTCAAAGGGTAAAAGGCTGCAAACAGCGTAGACGGTATCGACTTTGTATCTTAGTGCGGAGCGAAGTAGTTCTGACTGCAGGGAGGGGAACTTAGCCACCCAGTTTATGTTCTCAAGGTGTATTTTGATAGCAGGGTCCTTTCCTATAGCACCACTACTTGTGCATGGAGCGTCTAGTATGATTTTGTCCGGTCTTCTGCTAAGGCTGAATAGCGCGGAGTCCGCGTTTACAACATGTATCTTGGATATGTCTGCGCCAAGCATTTTGAGTACTCTAAGTGTCCTCTTTGTTCGTTCTCTGGAAATATCGATGGCCACTATGTGTGCATCGTTGTTTGTTAGCTGCATTATTAGGCTGTCCTTTATTCCTGGAGCTGCTGCCATGTCGAGAATGAATTCACCTGGCTGCGGATCAAGTGCCTCTACTACAAGGGCCGATGCTTTGTCTTGGAAGACTATTTCACCGTTCCACATTTCTTCGAGGTGGTGAAGCGGCTCATTATAATCTACTACTTCAAGCATATAGGGTAGATCATTATCTTTTCTAACAAGCACGCCCTTTTCTAGGAGTCTCCGAGCTATTGTATCTACATCGGTCTTGAGGGTATTTACTCTGATCCACCACTTCTCCTCGTTAAGTGCTTTGAGGAGCTTTTCAGTCTCCTCTACTCCGACAAGTTTTACGAAGAGATCTACAAACCACTCGGGGTACGAGTATAGGAGGGATAGCCTTCGTACTGGTGTCTGCCCTATCGAGTCAATGAGCTCGTCAATACTTTCTATTCTTTTTGGCAGCGTCTTTGCAAGTCTTCTTCTCAGTCTTTCAATGCCATCAGAGATTGCGTGGAGGTAGTCCTTTTCATCTCCTCTCAAAATGAGCCAGAGCCTCACCATTCTCTTAGCACTGCCACGCGAACCGTAGACATATTGCTCTGCATAGCGCAGCGTATAGTAGTCGTTCACAACGTCTCTTGAAGCTTTGTAGAGGATCTTGAGTGGAAGCTCGTTAGCAGCCTTCTTATACTCTCTTAGCACCATTTGAAAAGCCCTATCATGGCTAATCTTCTTCTCCATGACCACATAGAGTGTTTTAGCCACAAAGTCTATGAGATATCGGACTTTCTTATCCATGCAGCCTCTACACCCTGGGCATTAATCCGTTCGGTGCTATGGATTTCGCACTACCCTCTATCTATACAGCGCTCCAGGACAATACCCTAATAATCTCCTTGAAAATCTCATTATTATTAGCTGGGCTTATACAAATATGCGCCTTGTGCAAAAATATGATGATAGGTGGGCTTACCGGAGCACATGTGTAGCGATGAAGAGTGTGGCCGTAACTGACAACGTACTCATCCCTGCTTTTGGCGAGGCTTATTGGCCCCGAGGAACTCTGTTAGAGTCCGCTGCCTAGGTCCTAAGGCTGACAGTTCCTTACGCTTCTCTATGTACCACTTAGGAGCAAGCTGCCTCAATGTGCTCCAAGTCCGCCTCACAAACCATGGAGGATTATCTGGGTTCATTTCATATGCTTCGCGCAGCCAATCTATGGTTCGCTGATCAGTAGGGTATCCAGATCCTCTTATTCCGTAGAGTTCTCTGAGCTTTTCAATCTCTTTATCACGCACTACTTTTGCAATAATACTCGCAGCCCCGACAACAACATATTTTGAGTCAGCTTTTGGCTCCACAATAAGCCTTGAGTAGCGTAGCCATGGCAGCCTTTTCCGGAGTTCGTTCCTCATCTTATTCACGGGACCTACAGCATCAATATATATTGATAAGAAGGAGGGCTCGATCCTCGTTGCTTCACGTAGTCTTTTAAGCATATATGCGATTGTCTCGTATTCAAGCTGATTGAGATTAAAGGAATCAATGACGGCTGGTGGAATAATGGTGTAAATCACATAGTTTGAACTACTAAGTATAGTTTCAAATAGTCTTCTACGCGTATAGGGCTCTAAGTCCTTGCTGTCCCGAATACCGGTTTCAGCCAGAGCGTCTAAGTCTTCACATTTAATAACAACAAGAGCAAGTACCATAGGGCCGATTAGGGGGCCACGACCAGCCTCATCAACGCCTACAGCAAAGCCCTTACACTTCTCGGTCAAATGTACACACCATGCCTTTCTTATCATAGGCTAGACATGCCGCTTCTTCTGGGAACACCATCCTTATATCATTTAGCAGTAATGCTTTCCTATCTAGTAGCATCCTTATCACATTCTGGGCAGATAGGGCCTCTGGCCAACACTCCTCATCGCTGAACATGAGTTTGCAACCAACAAGCGCGTCTACCTTATTGCCGCCCGCCGGGCTAAGGGCTACTGTTTTCACAGCGCCAGTATTGTATTCATCTAGAAGCTTTGCAGCCTCGAAGTAGAGCTTGCATCTTTCTAGCGGTTCTCGGTTCTTTGTCACTGCTCGAAATATGTCAAGTGAGCACAAATTGCCTATGGGGGCTCCTCTGTTCTCGAGCTGTATTATTAAGTCAAGGCTAAGCTCTATGATGCTCGATTTATGGGCGTCGCCGCCGCTAAACGCTGCATCAATATACCTTCTTGCCTCATCTTCGAGGACTATTCCAGCCTTTCTAAGTTCGTAGAGATGTATTATTGAGCGGAAATGCAGGGGCGAGACGAGCTTATTTGTATTAATTTCGCTTATATCGTACCCCATGTAGACTATTTTGAATGCTTCTTCGAGTAGGCTTTGTTGACCGAGCCCCTCAACTACGATGCTTTTTCCTCGACCCTCCTCGTTTATCCAAGCAAGTATGCCTAGGAGAGAGAATATTGTGGGTGAATCACGCATATCAAGAGGATATATTTCTGTCGTGATGCCTAGCGAGCTATAGAAATGTGCTCTATTAGAGGCTGTATAGGAATCCATAACTAGGAGCACGGTGTCTGCCTTTCTTGCGACTTCAGACATGGGCTCATTGTACGCAAAGTATATGGTCATATAGTTTTTACCACCCGGCGAATCATAAATGTTCAGTTAAGTATGCGGTCTTCATCAGCGCCGGTATGGCGCCTAGGCTCCCGGATTCCACATCATGCTCCTTTTATCCTATTACTAGCAATCCCTCATAAATCCTACACGAACATGGAGCTGAACCTAATTATCTTTTGCTTGTATCATTTTACTCCTCTACTGCTTAGACTATTCTGTTGGAGAGATGTCGCGATATAGGGCAATACAGCGTTTAATAGATCGGTAAACATTATGACCCCGAGGTAGCGATACTGCTTATCAACAACTATTACATAGTCCACTCCGTGGGCAACCATTTCCTCTAATACGCGTATAAGCGGATCAGTCTCCCTCACTATAGGTGCGTTAATGAGAGAGACCTCTATTACCGGCTGGCTGGACTTAATCATATAGCTAAGATCAAGACCTATATAGGCCGGGTCAAGCACACCTACAACGCGTCTATTTTCATCGATAATCGGTACTATTCTTTGGCCTGTTCTCATTATAATCGCTGCGGCATCACGAAGGGAAGCATGCCAGTCAATAGCTGTAAATCTCTTCGCGATACTAGGTATAGTTATATTAATGTTTTTGGCCCCCATGCGTCTCAATATGTTAAGCAGCGATTCAGCAGTAAAAGTTGAAGGCGGTAGAGGCTTGCGAAGCGCTGATTTTATGAATGTAACTCTCCGAGTTGCTAGCGAAGCTGTAAGAGACGCGACAAGGCCTGGAACTATGAGTGCTGGCGTACCACCTATCTCGGCGACAAAGAACGCCAAACCTATTGGAGCTTTAAAGGCCGCACCCGCCAGCGAAGCCATACCTACATACGCTAGGACCGCTGGTTGAAGACCTATATGAGGGCCAATTATAATACCTGTTACTTGTCCAACCATTGCTCCTATAAAGAGGCTTGGCGTAAGGAGGCCGCCGCTTAGCCCGCTACCTACTGTAAGGCTTGTGGCTAGCATCTTCATAACTGCAAGCAGTATTAGAATCGCTAAGATTGAGCCATGCAGCCCTACGAGTTGCCCCACTCCTTCTTGCGCGCCAAATGCACTAAGCATTTCGCCTAGGAGTTCTTCGCCGGTACCGAGGACTGCCGGCACACCTAGGCCTATAAGGCTGGCTAGGGAAGCACCAACTATGGTCTTCGTGTAAACATTTATTACACCTTTCTCTACTAAGCGATCAATTCTTTCTTTTATCGCGTAAAATATTTTAACAAAAGCATACGCGAATACTGCTTCGATTAGGCCAAGCAATATATATGCGCCAAGCGCCGCCGGGCTATACAGCGATAATAGGTCATTGATGAGAATCGAGGGCAGCTTATATTCTGGGCCCAGAATATGCAAGGATAACGCGTACGCTATAGCCGATGATAACAATGCGGGGGGCAGTGCAGAGGCTTCGAGAACTTCCTCATAGAGAATTTCGGCTGCAAAGACTGCTGCTCCTATAGGGCTCTGGAATATAAATGAGAGTGCCGCAGCTGCACCAGCAATTAGAGCAAGACGCCTCTCCTCTATGCCGAGCTTTAAAATTGAAGCTGTGAATGCGCCAACTGAGCCACCTATCTGGACCGAGGGTCCCTCAGGGCCAGCGCTTCCACCCATACCGAGTACAAGCGCAGATGCAACAGTCTTTACGGCTGCTATGCGGGCTCGAAGACTACCAGCTCTAAAATGATAAGCCTCTACAACGCTTTCTGCACCAGCTCCTTCAGCCTCCGGTTCTAATTTGTAGACAATTATTGAAGAGATAGCTGCTCCAAGTAGGAGCGTGACCACAATCATGAACTTATTGTGTGAATGAATTGCCAGCACAGAGTAATCGGTTAAACCAGTCTCTACGTGTACGCCATGGAGCATGGCGCTTATCTTTATAACTAATCGAAGCATGATGTAGAATAAACCGATGACGAGGGATGACGTTATTGCGGTAACAGTGCTTATGAATATCCACTTCTCAACATAGCTCAGTCGACCAATAGCTTCTATGAGCCAATTAATAACCCTATAGTTTCTGCCTTGCAGCGATGATATACGCGCAGCATTTTCTTGCTGGACGCTCACTTGTACGCCCCGTGATAACCGCTAACTTGAAGAAGGAGGTAGAATAAGTACATCTCCGTCAGGAAAAGAGTGGAGGAGGGGCGCGATATGCCTGAAACAATTGATGTGGCTAAACTACTAGCAGGCGAAGGCCTAGAAGAAGCCAGAAAAGCGATTGAAGCAGGAGAGGCTATCTTCAAAACCTATGCGCTTCCGAGACCTAAGCTCAAGATTAGAAGCACAAAGAAGAGACTAGTAAGCATCGATGAGGGTAAACTTAATCGACTAGAATATGCTCTTGTTTATACAGTATTGAAGGCAATTAGGGACGGGAAGAAACCAGTGTTTGAAGACTTTGCTAAAAGCGTTGGAGACTACAAGGCCGCTGCTGCGTATTTAGCCTTCCTTTGGCGTAGCGGGATAGTAAGCTTTAGTAATCCACAGGACGCCGCAAACATTTACGTAGCATCCTCAGCGCTTAGCCAGAAAACGTATGAACATAAGATTTCAAAAGCAATTAAAGCTGAATTCAGCGTAAATACCGAGAATTTAGCAAAACTTCCCAGTGATAATATAGCATGCATATACCGCGATGGGAACCTTGCATGTAGATACATCGTTGCTAACTGTGAACGCGGTCAAGCAAAGGCCCAGATAAGGGGAGTCTTTGATGCACTAATGAAGTGAATAGTGTTTTCAGGCTTACGAGGCTCTTATACCTACCCAGTCAGAAGTTTCGGGATTGAAGATGTTTTTACTTGTTCGCCTTTATTAAATACAATCTCAGCAATAACGAACTATATCATCGTAATCGGTGGACAATGATGGAGAAAAGGGTAGAGATAGTTTGGTGGGCACATGCGTGTGTGGAGATTAAATGTTGCGGGAAAAGCCTCCTCATAGATCCCCATGACGGTGGCAGTTTAGGCCCCGTTTTCAAGCCGCCTAGTACAAGCCCCGATTACATTCTAGTTACGCATGAACACTATGATCACAATGCAGTGGAGGCTGTTGCCCGTAGCGATACTATAGTGGTGCGTGAGCGTATTGGTAGTTTTGAACTAGGGCCTTTTCGTATAACAGGTCTAAGGCTCCCTCATGACGAGTTTGAGGGGAGGCTAAGAGGATACGTGGTTGCATACCGTATTGAAGTTGACGAATTAAAACTTACACATCTGAGTGACCTAGGTAGGCCTCTTACAAGTAATGAGGCTGAGAAACTGAGAGCCGATGTCGCATTTGTTCCTGCAGGAAATGTCTATACGTTGCATCCTAAGAGGGCTCTTGAGGCTGCTGATACACTTGGCGCGAAAGTTGTGGTGCCTATACATTATTGGCTTCCTGGCATGCAGTTGCCTCTAGATCCTCTAGACGTGTTGCTGCGCTATGCTAAGAAGTGGCGCGTTGTGCGACATGACGCTAATACTATAGTACTGAGTAAGGGAGACCTACCAGAGCATAAGACGATACTAGTACTAAGTCCGCCGCGGTTCTAAACGCGTATCTTATTGCAGGGTCCTACTATGCTGCAGCCACATTGCGGTGATCCTGTCCTCGTTGTTAACTCTGTGTTAAAGAAGTTTAAAAAAGGGCCAATAATAGGTCCCATCACGTTTAGCATTAATAGTGGAGAAGTTTTCGCACTTATAGGGCCTAATGGCGCCGGCAAGACTACAACAATTAGGATGATTGCCGGCATATATAGGCCGGATAGCGGGGAGGTTAAGATATGCGGGACGGAGAGACGGCAAGGGCTTATAGCATTCGTCCCTGAGGAATCAGCTGTTTATCCGCGACTAACAGGCTACGAGCATCTGTTATTCTATACGAGGCTATACTATAGTGATCCCCGTAGAGTCCAATCAATTGTAGAGAAGGCTGCAAAGATATCCGGCCTAGGAGATAATTTGAGAAGGAAGGTTAGTGAATACAGTAAAGGCATGAAGAGGAGGCTCCTTGTGGCGCTTGCTCTTGCACTTGAAACACCTCTCCTAATTCTTGACGAGCCTACTTCGGGGCTCGACGTATATAGTTCTGTTGAAGTCCGTAAACTGATTGTTGATGCTGCCAGATCTGGACGTGCTGTCTTGCTTACAAGTCATAACATGCTTGAAGTTGAACGCATAGCTGACAGAGTTGCTTTCATATCCGAAGGGAAAATTATTGACATAGATAAACCGGGAAATCTTATAGAAAAATATGGTGGACGTGATCTCGAAGAAGCTTTCGTCAATGCGGTCAAGTCGTGGAGGAGTAAGGAGGGTCCATAGCGTTGAAGCGGGCAACTACAATAGCGTGGAAAGAGGTCCTAGAATTCTTAAGGGATAAAAAGAGCATAGCATTGATGATTATTTCGGCTTTCCTATTTCCTATCCTTGGCCTTGTAGTAACAGGGCTACAAACGCATCAAGAGGCCCCCATAGCAGTACTAGTTTGCGATAAGTCTAGGCTTGCAAATATGTTCGCTAATAAGCTTGTACACGCAATTGTTGTAACTCCTGGTCTAGAACCGGTTCTAGTCAATGGCTCGGTTACAAATAATTGTAGCTTACCAAGCAATGTAGTTGCCGGAATACTTATTCCAAGAGGGTTTGGAGTAAATGCCTCAGACATAAACAAGCCAGTCTACATTTACTTCTACAGAGTAGTTGGCAAGGCTGCAGCAGACCAGGCAGCAACTATTCTAAATAATATTGCAGCAGAATTCGCTCATAACATATCAATTAGCCGCATAAGAGTCCTGGCAAAAAAAGCAGGCATTACTGTTAATCCGGACTATATCAGAAACCCCGTTTACATAGTATCTGAGAGCGTTAGTGCAGGCGGAGCACCGGTTTCTCCGGAGATAGTTGCAAAGGCAAATACTGCCAGGTTCCTTGCATTCTCAGTTTTCTTTGTCTTAAACCCCGCAGCCATAGCTATCGCTGACGCCATCGCGAGGGAGCGGGAAAGCGGCACCGGAGAATTACTCGCTATTACGCCAGTAACGGGCTTTGAGCTACTACTTGGCAAGACTGCTGGCGCTCTCGTAGCAGCGTCAATAGCTGGAGGAATAGATGCTTTGGCCGCGATAGCGTACACCTCCCTGGTTCTCGGAGGACTTGACGCTGGACTTGTAGCTGTACATGTCACCGGAGTTTTGCTCGCCGTACTGGTCACTGCGGCGTTCACAATGCTTATCACTTTGCTCGTTCCAGGCCAAAGAGCAGCAACGCTTACCGCAAGCATGATAACAGGATTCGCAACCATAATATTCCTCTCAGCGCTCTTTGTTGACTATTCAACACTACCGCTATCAATACGACTAGCATTCTACATGATACCTTACACGTATGTTGTTGCAGCAATTAAATCATATGCCCTTGGAGCTGTAACGCAGACCATATTATATCTTTTAGTGCTTTTGGTGTTAACTATTTTAGCTTTAATAGGGTCGGCGAAAGTCTATAGTCCCGAACGGCTTGTTAAGAGGAGCTAGGAAAGTATAGTAGTTAGGATGATGTATTTCTTCCTAGAACCCCCTGCGAGCCCTTCATGCCATGTATAAGGGCTGTGAGCGCGGAGGCCGGACTGACGACTCATTTTACCACGACAATTACTTGTTTCCAAGCAGGAATTAGAGGATTTATCTCAATTACTTCATACCCCTTGTCTCTAACAGCCCTTAACAAAGCAGAAAGCGTCCTCGCGACATTGTCTCTGGGATAATGTGTCTCAACGATAATAGCTCTTACACGGTTCTTTTCAAGCATATTATCTTTAAGTGCTTGTTCCAGCACATTTGCTTCTAATCCCTCAATGTCTATCTTAAGTAGATCAATTCGATCCAGTTTATGTGAGCCGAGAAGTTGTCTGAGCGTAATACATGGTAGACGGAGTTCAGCCACAATCTCTTCATTCATTTCTTTAATGTATGCAGGGTTTGTGGATGAAAGCGCCCAATATTGCGTCAAGTATAGCTTTTTCCAACCACTTGACGCACAAATAAGGCGAGGATCAACACGAGCCATGTTTTCAAAGCCATTCTCTAGCAAATTCTTATATAAATAATTCCTTGCATAAGGATTGGGTTCAACAGCTACAATTAGTCCTTCTCTCTTCATTAGGAGTCCAACATAGAGGGTA
The DNA here is from genome assembly GCF_033097485.1 of Pyrofollis japonicus. NCBI lineage: Archaea > Thermoproteati > Thermoproteota > Thermoprotei > Desulfurococcales > Pyrodictiaceae > Pyrofollis > Pyrofollis japonicus. Next base: position 1,038,895 of record NZ_AP028634.1, on the reverse strand, counting down.
AAGAACCCGAGAAAGGCGCCCACATCAACCACGATTGAACTGGGAATCACAGTGCCTAGGAGCACTGTATTTACCAGGTAGTCATCAAAGCAAACCACGTGGAGAATATTAGCTATAGCTTCTGGTACCTGAGTGCATGGAATAATGAGCTTTAACATATTGTTTTGTACTTGGACTCCTAGGTTTATTTCGCTACGTTCGCCAATTAGGCATTCCTTGACCAAGTTATTGATTTCTTTTGTCTTTTGCTCGCCAAAGCACTTTCGAAGAGATCCTAATAACCAATTCATATAGTCTAGATCACTAGTAGACGTAGACATAGCTTTATGCACCGCTTTGAACTAGTTAATAGTACGGGGATGAGGCCTGGGGGCTCCACGAGCCCGAGAGGGCTGTGAAGTGTAGTCCCATCACCGACCCTTTTCACTGCTACACACTTATTAGACTATGCTATAGCACCTTGACGATATATAGCTACAATTGTACCGATAAGAACACATGAGGGTATGATGAGCTGGGTCCTTGCGGTTGCCCTCTGAGACTTGATGAGGGTTTCGCGCCCTGACCCAAAACCACCTTTACACTCTTATTATGTGTATAGTTGATTAGGCTCATTTCGCGCTATTATTCAGTTACTATGTTGATGTATAATAATTCCTAGGGATTTTGTAATCGGAATATAACATCTTAATAATACTAAAGTGCGATAATCGGTATTGAGGTGTTGAAGAGGGTAATTTTTAACTCTCTGACCCTATACTATCTGGTAGTTGGAGTGGTGGGAGCATGCTGTTACCACCTCTGACTCTAGAGGCTAGAGTACCTAGAAGGTTCAAAGAGCTAGCCGCTGCAGCGCAGGGTAAGCTAGGCGGTATTTCCGGGCTAATAGAGTTCTATAAGGACATGCTAACGGGTGCAGCCGAGCCAGGCCAGGCCCCGAAGAAGGTTAGCGAGATCGTCGGCGGCATTGTGAGAGTTGAGATGCTAGGCGAGAAGTACGTCGCCCTTAAGAACTTCAGCATGAACGACCTTCTATACTATCTGAGAATGCTCCAGAGCTTTGGACTAGTCAGAGTAATAGCGTATACGGAGGCGCCGAGAAGACTAAGTGACGTAGCGCTTCAGAGAACACTACTAGGCGACACGGTGGTAAAGGCCGCCGATAGACCAGAAGCGGCAGCAATGCTGGGCTTCTACATGGGCGTAGTATTTGACACCCCTGCAAGACACACACTATTCGTTGGAAGCGAGGCCGAAAGCATTGTAGACATCGCTCTTGACGAGCGCTTCAAGAAAGCATACGCTTACAACACCGTACTCAGCGGTCAAGTACTGATGAGGGCGTCGGCAGAACAAATGGTTGCAGGCGGCAGGGGAAGACCATGGTACGAGCCCTTCAGCGACCTCAGCGGAATAGTAGCATTGCTTGGCGCACTACAAGTAGCCAAGATAAGGCCGTCTCCTGACAAGATACTTGGCATACGTGTGCTCAGCAAGATAAAGAAGCAAGTACTGAAGCTCGTTGACCCCTATGGCGACTACATGCTGGCACGCGGCACACTGGTACTAGAGCTGGACAAGCTGATAAATGAGCGGGAAGAAGACCCCGTCGTAGGCGTAAAGTACGAGAAGCTCGGCGTCGGAATGGCCAAGGACATCTCGTGGTTCAGAGGAAAGATACCCAGCAGAGCATACACAGCCCTTGAAGCGGTAGCAAAGGCGGTAAAGGAGAAGCGTGACGACATTAAGAAGGAGCTAGAGCAGCTCTTCAACCTAACGTTCGGCTTTACAAAGTAAAGTATGCGCTCTTAAGAATTGTGAAGCCGCATGATATAACCCCCAAGTTATCTTTTTAACACATATGCTTGTGTCATGTCTTTCTTCTCGGTTGATTTAACGCATGAATAATTATAACATAGCCGTTATGCTAGATCTCTAGCCTCCTTAAATTCTAAGTAGAGCTTGGCCAAGGATTTGAGCCCAAAAGATAAGTGTAATACCATAGCATCCAGTGTTTGGGGCAGCCAGTACCTTGGGCTACGATATACCAGCAATAGTTGCCGAGACTGGCGCAATATTGCTCGGCAGTTACATTGCGGTAGACGGTTATTATCCGAGAAGAAGGATACGTATTGTTACTCACATACATGAGGATCATACTAGAGGTCTTGCGCAAAGCATACGTGAGTCAGACTTCATTGCAGCGACACCGCTTACGCTTGACTTGCTCGAGGCATTAGGGAAGAGAGTGCCTCCAGCCAAGAAGCTAGAAATGCCGTACGGGGTTAGAGTGCGTATAGAAGATGATATAGTTGAGCTTAGAAAGGCTAACCACATACCCGGTGCTGCTGAAGTAATAGTTGAGCTTAGAAATGGTCTTCAAGTAGGTTATACTGGGGACTTTAAACTACCAGGCACTGAGATACTGAAGGGATTAGACGTCCTTGTAATAGACGCTACCTATGGGCTTGAAGAACACATACGGCCTTGGCAAGATGAAATGGAATACATCTTAAGCGATATCGTCAGAGAGGGACTCATACATGGCCCAGTTCATCTATATGCGTATAATGGTAAAGTAGAAGAAGTCATGCTTATTCTACGAAGATTTGACATAGATGCACCCTTCATAGTGAGTAGACGCGTTTACAATACGACAAAAGTGCTCTGCAAACACGGCTATTGTATAAATGACGTGTATATCGCTCGATCCAAGGCGGCTGAAGAAGCGCAACAGTACGGATACTACGTACAATTCCACCACTATTCTTCGTGGTGGAGTAGACGTAGACAGTACAGAGGAACACATATACTTCTTACGGGATGGGAGCTACGCGAACCGTATCGCCAAATTTCTCCAAATGAGTGGATAGTTTCGTTTAGTGATCATGCAGATTTCCGTCAGCTAGTTAATTACGTCGAAGAAGCAAAACCAAGATTACTCATTGTCGATGCATATCGCGGAGGACGTTCAGCATATTATTTTGCCTCCTATGTCTCTAAGCGTCTTGGAATAGAGGCCCTAGCTATGCCTTAAGCCTTGAGGGGTGATCGTTGGAGTGAGCAAAGAAGACGACGAGATTACTCGTCTTGCATGGTTAAGCCGAATAACACTTGATGATGATACTAGAAAGCGTATCACCGAGAGGATGAATGCCGCTAGGAAAATTGTTGACAGGCTCCTCCAGGCGAACGTTGAGGGTATAGAGCCTCTTTATCACCCACAAGAGGGGCAAGCCGGGTTCCTTAGAAGGGATGAACCCAGCAGCCGTGATTTTGACCTCGACACTGCTTTGAAGAATGCGGCACGCACTGAGGAGAAGTTCATAGTAGCGCCTAGAACCGTTGAGGAATAAGTGACTAGAGTTTACTGTGCTACTTGTTTAGTTCGCTATCTTTGCTGTTATTCTTAGCTCTCTGACTACTGAGGCCAATTTGGCTGCACGTTGCGGATCAATAGGCATTTTTGTTGAGCCGCCGTGCTTTATGTATGTGCCGACTATGAAGCCGTCTGCGAGGTTCCAGTAAGCCTTTATATTTTCGGCTGTTATACCACTGCCTATTATTATTGGCTTTGTTTTAGCTAGTTGACGTATTGCTGCAACGTAGCCTGGGCTTGGGGCTTCCGAGGTGGCACGACTTGTTACTATGATTGCATCCATTCTCCCTCGGGATACGCAGTCATGAACTACGTCGCTAAGTGGCCTCTCTCCTAAAGGACTACTATGTTTTACATCTACGTCGGCAAAGACGGCAACATGTCTATCGAGTCTTTGTCTTAATTTCTCAAGCTCATGAGATATCGGCATCAGCAAGCCCTCGCCGGACACTCTTACTTCGCAGTACGCGTTTATTCTCACAAAGTGGGCGCCAGCAGCATAAGCTGCTGCAAGGCCTTGGAGCCCGGCATTTCGTAATAAGCTTATTCCGACTTTTAGCCCAGTTTCACGTATGACTTCTCGTGCAATCACTGTAATAGATGATAGAACAAGGTCATTTACTCTGACTGAATAGGGATTATCAGAATAATTTTCAAGTATTACAGCGTCGAAACCGGCTTCTTCAAGCTTCTTTGCCTCGGCAACACTATATTCTATTACTCTATCAATACCCGAATAACCTATAATTGAGCCAGGTAAAGGTGGTAAATGGACAACTCCGATCAAAGGCTTGAGTCCAAAACCCGGAATGCGATACTCTGATCGCATGCCTAAGCGCCTCTTAATACGTTTTCAAGTACGTTGCCGTTCTGATAGGCACCCATACTCGTTAAACCAATATTAAGCCTTACAAATATTCACATCAACTTGGCGTTATGAGGAGACGCTGTCCCCGAGGCGACCCTCGAGGGATGAAGCTCCTCCCCCTTTGCCGACGCTGCTTGGTAAGGTCCTATTGTTCCTTAAAAACCTCTTTAACTATGTTGAGTATGCGCTCTTCTAGTCGAGATTCCTGAGTAGCTCCCATGATTACGTCAGCTACATGTCCATTTACGAAAATTATGGTCGTTGGTATATTGTCAACCGAGTATCTATCAGCTATTTCAGGTGCTTGGTCAGTATCTAGGTAGACAAAGACTATTCCTTTCTCAGGATTCGCCAGCTTTCGTGCAACTCTTTTGAATACAGGCGTATAGGCTTTGCACGGATTGCACCAAGGTGCTGAAAACTCTACTACAACTACTTTATATTTTGACAAGATCCTATCAAAATCGTCCTTTGTTGCATAGATAAGTGGGTCTCCAAGCTCCTTCTCAATAATCTTTATTTTTTCGTTGATAAGCATTTTTAGTTTTTCAACATCCTCGCTCATTCAGCTATACACCCTCTTCCTTACTCTGCCAGAGCTACACCCTTTAATTCACTGCCTTAGAGTTATCAGAACGGGGTTCTAGGTATTGAAAACCTTCTTCAAAGAAATCGTGATAAATACATCAAAAAGACTCGAGGCAATAAACATAACTCGCTACGTCGAGGAGGCTGTACGCGAAAGCGGAATACAAAATGGCATTTGCTTAGTATTTGCACCACATGCTACAGCGGCAATAATAGCAAATGAGTTTGAGCCCGGACTCATAGATGATTACATAGAATTCATTAAACAAGTTTTTAAACCAGATTATAGATGGAAACACAACCTTATAGATAACAATGCTCACGCACATCTAGCATCTGCCGTGATAGGGCCTTCACGCATTTTCCCTGTAAAAGACGGTAGACTTGTACGTGGAACATGGCAAGAAATTATTCTCCTAGAGCTTGACGGTCCTCGTAGCTCTAGGAGAATAATAGTAGAGGTTTTGGGTGAGTAAATTGGCTCAACCTAGGCTCTATGTCGCGTCTCCCGAAGATATAATCAAGGGAGAAGTCACTGATGTATACTTTAGGCGTACTAGGAAGATTTTGGAGGAAAAAGGCTTATGTGATGTACTGGTTAGGGCAGAACTTCACGCATATAGTCTTCCTAAGGGATATGAATGGGCTGTTTTTGCTGGGCTGGAAGAGGCATTAGCAATTTTAAAAGGCAAGGACATTAATGTCTACGCTTTACCAGAAGGAACGATATTTCAGCCACGAATTCCCTTAATGATCATTGAGGGGCCGTACTGCGAGTTCGCCGAGTTCGAGACCGCAATCCTCGGTGTGCTACGGCACGAATCGAGTATTGCAACAAAAGCTGCCCGTATGAAGCTGGCTGCAGGAGACAAGCCTGTTCTCTTCTTCGGGCTTCGCGCACTCCATCCAGCAGTTGCCCCTATGGCTGATAGGGCAGCCTATCTTGGTGGTTGTGATGCTGTCTCCGGAACTTATTCGGAAAAGGCTCTTGGACTTAAACCACAGGGAACTATGCCCCATGCACTAATAATTGTGTTCGGCAACCCCGTTGAGGCTTGGAAGGCCTTTGACGAAGTTGTTGAGAGCGATGTGGCTCGTGTAGCGCTTGTAGACACGTTTTACGATGAGCGCTATGAAGCACTCTTGGCCGCGAGAACGCTTGGCGAGAGACTAGCTGCCGTAAGGCTTGATACCCCGAGCAGTAGGAGAGGCAACATGCGCCAAATAGTTGAGGAAGTAAGATGGACGCTAGACCTACACGGATACAAGAATGTTAAGATAATAGTGAGTGGAGGGCTTGACGAGGAGAAAATAAGAGAGCTACGAGACGTAGCTGACGCATTCGGAGTTGGAACTTCTATAGCGTTTCCACCCAGCATAGATATAAGCATGGACATAGTGGAGGTGCATAAAGAGGGTAAATGGATACCCATTTCTAAGCGCGGAAAGCTCCCTGGAGCAAAGAAGGTTTATCGGTGCAAAACACTCGAAGACATAGTAATCCCCTGGCAAGAGGAACCAAAGACCATGTGCAGCAACGGCAAGCCACCAAAGCCCCTGCTACAACTCTATATCGAAAGAGGCAAGCTTGTCAGGGACTTACCGAGCCTTGAGCAGATAAGAAGCTACGTACTGTCACAGCTAAAGGAGATTGGCAACTCCAGCTAGCTTTCTTCCCTCAAGTACTGCAAGATTTAACATTATTTCTCTATTACTAAACCTGAGCAGCTTCGACATCCCTCTACACGTTAGCAGCAACTTGCATTCAGCGCTAAAGTCGTCACCATTAACCAATATTTCTGAGCCACTCGACACTACTCCGTTGCATGTAAATGTACAGCTGCATTCTTTGGGACAAACTATCCTATACAGACAGTTCTCTTCACGACCACACGATTCGAAGAGAACAATTTTCTCCGTTTCAGGGAATGCTGGGCTATCCTCGATGACCCCGTTCCTAGACCATAGTCGTAGTACGTGCTTACCGCTAGCTCGTAGCGCAACAATTCCGGCTTGGACAATATGAGGTATATCGTCAAGCTCAAGTACTACAAGGCCTGGATGCATCGTTGCCTTAACAAGCAGTACGTAACCATTCCTTGTCTCCTCTATGTCGAAATCATCTATTTTTGCGAGCTTCGACTCTACATCTTCGAAGTAAGACTTAGGACTTACTCTTTTCCTCAATAAGAACCCATCCGTGTTAACAAGGCCTAGTAAACAGGGTTGATCTCGCCTTATTACTAATCTTAGAACTTGTTCTCGGCTAGTGGAGTGTTTAGCTAGTACACAATCTTGGCTAACAATTTTATAGTAGTTGTCGCCCAAGGAGCACTTTATACGGAGTAAATCTATACCTTCTACTCCATCTAGTTTGCATTTTACCTCATCATCTATCTTGAATACATTCAATGCTGTAGATCTATAGCATTTCTCATTTTCATTTATGCATATGTAGACATCTTTACTGTTAATAAGCGCATTGCATTCATCCACATTTTTAATTGCTGTTATCGCTTTATCTCCCTGAAATACAACTTCTTTAAGTACCTTATTTCCTATCACTAAATTTGCGTTTATTTCACCATAGGGCTCAAGGATCTCTCCCGGTATCGCGCTAATACTGACAATGCACTTCCCGCACTGCACTCCATAACATATTTCATTGCTAGCTAAAAAGACGCTGATTCTCATGTATATGTCAGTACTATGCTCGTCTGACTGATAATACTGTCCAAACAATTCTTGAATAATATTATTGATACGCGAATCTATCTCGAACTCACTATTGTTTCCTATTCGCCGGCTAATGTATATAGACGTCTTTGCTAGAGGAATTTTACCGAAACTATTATACTCTATATCTACGTATACTTTTGATGACAAAATTTGTGCTATTATTAATTCTTTCCCTGAATCTAGCTTTACAACTGACAATATGTATGGGTGAAGTAAATCTATGTTTTCAGTACTCTTAAACACATCGAGGAATACCTTCGCCGAATAGAATGGAAAGAATGAGGAATTAATTGGTTCCAGGTCGCAAAGCACATATGTATCACCCTTAATGCTTCTACCTTTAGCCATATTTGTACAGGATGCTAGTATCTCTATGTAGCCCGAAGAATCTACCGAGAAAACTATACCGGTGTCATGGCTAACTAGGATTGCTGTATTTGTCGAAGTATCGTATCCTAAAGGCTCTATATTCTCTCTTAGGGGTATATCAACTATCCCGGTAACCGGGGAGACAACTCGAACGAAATCGTCAAATCTTACAGCAATTACCCCGCCTTCGTAGAGTATTGTTTTAGGTTTTATTGATGATATCCGCGTATGCAAAAAGCCTCCAATATCGTCGATAATAGCGAAGTACTCGTTGCCCTTCTTGTAGACAACGGCAAACGTATCAGCTTCCTTAAAAACATTGATTATTTTTATATTGTGTATTGCTTCGCTGCTAACGCATCCAGTGATTCTTGGATATATTGTGATCGATGAGTAAAACCTGTTCTTTGCGACACGATATAGGGCGCGAACACCTCTATAATCAGTTGCTAGCTTATTACACTTACCCATGTCTACTTCATTTCTATCATTGCCCGTTCCTAGTTTTACGAACTGTATGCCCCCTTTCGAGCTTATTTCAATTCCATAGGCATTTTTATACATAGCAACACTATAGGTAGCGCCATTACTTATAGTTAACGAATTAATTATTTTAAAAGGCAGCTCATAAACCATCATTTTCCTTCGAAAGTACAAGAACACCCATATATTATGCTTCAGCATAATACAGTGTAGCAGAGCCCTCTGACACTATTTCACAAGACAACTGTACGCGTAAATGTTATCTACTTGTAGAAGACCTATCATCATTAAGACAAACAGATATTGTAACAGGAAATGGTGGCGGGGGGCCCGCGGTGCGGGCTCTTGGTAGCGGGGGGTGGATTTGAACCACCGACCTCGGGGTTATGAGCCCCGCGGGCTACCAGGCTACCCTACCCCGCTATGTTACCCCGCCATCCTCCATGTTTTATGAAGGTACTAAGTATGGTCCCTCCTCTATATACTTTACGCTATGGAGCCAAGGGTAGGACCTTGCGTGAAGAGATTAAACCTGTGCCCAGAATACTGTGAAAAGATATGGGGATGACTTGACCTCCCCGCAGATGAGCTGACTATGTTTAAGGGTGCTGAAAGGGTGAGCTGGAAGGACCCCCATTCTCGTAGAGAAATTGTATATTTGCTAACCATGCTGGTCCCTGTGGGTCATACTGTTACCTACTCTGTGCTGGCCGAGCTTACTGGGACTTCACCCCGGGCTATAGGTGCCTATATGCGCGCCAACAAGGATATAGTCGTTGTTCCATGCCACCGTGTCGTATCAAAGACAGGGCTTGGTGGTTATAGCAGGGGCTTAGAGTTTAAGAAAAAATTACTAAAAATCGAGGGCGCAATTACTGATAACGGACTCACACATGTAATAAGAAGTGTTGACCAATTTTGGCGTGTCGTGGAAGAAGCAGGAGAAGTAGTGACAGTAATAGATGACCCCTGACTCTTTCTCAGTCCACAGGGAATTCATCACCTCCGCTTCTTCAGCTAGGTGTTGGCTCAGCATGTTGCATGATGAGGACCTTTGGAGCCGAGTGGTGATGTGACGGCGGAATACTGAGTCTATGAATAGCGGGTCGGTCCTGGCCACTTCTATCATCTATCCATTATCGCTCAGTTAAAGGGTGTGATCCTCATCCCGAGCTAAGTCTAAGCCAAGAGACATTATTAAGTGACTATGAAGCACATATTTTCTAAGCACTTGGCGCTCGGATATGCGTTAGCCTTATACTATGCTTTCATGATTTTAACACGCGAATACGGGTAGAGAGGGGAAATACTACTATGCAGGAAGCGAGACTTAGAACAGTTCGCAACAAGAGGTGGAGATACCGAGTAGAAGACTTTCCGGAGCCTTATCGCACACTTTACCGTATACTGGAGAAACAGGGCTATATAATAATAGGCAGACATAGCGCGTACAAGAAATGTCATTGGACCCATGCAGCAATAGTTGAAAATAGGTATTGCTATAAGTGCAAGTTCTACGGAATAGCAAGCCATAGATGTATACAAATGACCCCTTCAGCGCTATGGTGCTGGAACGCATGTCTACACTGCTGGCGCCTACGCCCCACAGATACCCTGTCCTTTGACGAGACTAAGCTTCCATGGGTCGACGACCCTGACCTAATTGTTGAAGGAAGTATCGAGGCGCACAGAGAAGCCGTTATGGGGTACCTAGGACACCCAAAGCTGGATGACGCCATGCGGAAGAGAATAGAAGAAGCAATGAGCCCGCACCACGCAGCTATAAGTCTAACCGGCGAACCCGCACTATATCCACGCCTAGGAGAACTCATACAAGAGTACCATAAGCGCGGAATAACAACATTTCTTGTCACGAGAGGTGTAAGGCCGGATGTCCTAGCAAACCTTGAGGAAGAGCCAACACAGCTCTATATAAGCATTGAGGCCTGGGATAAGAAGAGCTATGAGAAGTTCAATAGACCACTTGTACCAAGAGCCTGGGAACTAACAATGAAGACTCTAGAGCTTCTACCAAGTTTCTCTAGCCCAACCGTAATACGATTCACGCTTGTCCGCAGCTTCAATATACACGAAGAGGCTCTTAAGGCGTGGGCAAAGATGGTGGAGATTTCACAGCCAACCTATATTGAGCTGAAATCCTACATGTATGTTGGCGCCTCAAGGCAAAGACTTAGAAGAGATGACATGCTAAAACACATTGAGGTACTAAGCATTGCCAAGAAGTTTGCCGAAATGACAGGTTACAACATAGTATCCCAGCAGATAGAGAGCAGAGTAGTACTGCTGTCCAGGCTCGAAAAACCGGTACGTGTCGGTGAAGGATGCCCTGAAGGATGGCGCCGTGAAAAAGAAAGGCTCGAACAGATGCTTGAAGAGCTAAAGCAACATGAAAACCTCGATGAGCTTGAATACAGAATGGTTACCGAGAATAAGATATGAGAGGCTTATTGTTTTTCCTTCTTTCTTAGCCCATACCTCATTAGAATCTCATAGAGCCTCCGAGCCTTCATCGTATACAGTCTTATCTTCCCACCCTTAGGCTCCTCTATTTCGACATAGTTCCTCTCCTCGTTAAGAACGACTTTCGTACCCTCGGGAAGAGGAAAGCCAATAACCTTCCCAAGAGAACCTCTGAGCATAATACCTTTATCTGTTACAACGAAGCCCTTAGGCACCATTGGTGCAAGCGGCTTTCCAGCCTTAAGGCCTAGTCTTCGCTGAACTAGGAAGTTCAAAAGAGTCATAGCCTCAAACACACTAAGCCATATTATAAAGCCTGCAATAACTTCACTGCGGACACCAAGCCCGCGGAGACCATCCACTAGACTCTGATAATTACCTCGGATAACCCAGAACAGTGGCAGATACAGGAACACTATTGCAAATGATATCATTGAAGCCTTCATTTGCTTAGAGTATAAGTCTAATAACTCTTCGTCCTCCATAGCTAGCTGTAACGCATTCTCTTCCCGTAATAACTGCCGCGCACGCTCAATGTCTTGTCTCGATACACTAACGCCACCGCTACTTCTAGCGCTATAGGTACTTATCCCTATCATGAGCCCTAGGTATACTAGGAACAACAACCAGACGTAACGCGGAAAAGCAGCAAAAGCATATGATAATACCACGATGTAGATCTGGCTTATTATCATCATTGTTCTCTGTGAGAGCACTCCAAGTCCCCGGAGCAAGGCTTAGTCACAACCCCTTTAAAAACTAAGTAAAATAGCAGGTATAACGTAGATAACTGTGATGAAAAGAGGGAAACCGAGTTAGCAAGTGCTATGAGGAGCATGGCTGAGCGCTGAGTTCACTAAGGAAAACACAACGCTACGCTAGCTACATCGCCTCGGCCGTGGACGGGCTCTATCATTGCCCCCGGTATGGGGCTGTACTAGGCCTGCGTGTCACCTCATCGGCTATTAGGCCCGTTTTTATATGAATGAAGGAATCCCTTTATAAGCCACTGCGTCATGAAAATATAGCAAAAGTACTGGAGACGTGGAGGGCGCCGCCGTAGCTCAGCGGGCAGAGCACCGGCCTCGTAAGCGCCCGCACGTGTCCGCGGGTTCCGAGGGAGCCGGGGGTCCCGGGTTCAAATCCCGGCGGCGGCTCCAAATCCATCGCTGCGGGCCTTCCCAGCCTCTTTCAAATCTTTAAATGGTTAAGTCGTAACTATTCACAACCTGGCACTATATAGCTATTGTTTTATTTCATCTTAATGGGGCTCAGCTACCCCGGAGGGAGACATCCCACTATGGGTTCCTTTGGCATGACTCTCTTCATAGCCCAGGTACTCTTAGAGCAGACTGGGGATATCAAGGCTTAACACTGGCGGTGCTATAGTTTTAGCCCCACGTCTTTCAAGTAGGCTTAGTGGAGGCAGGCCGTGACATATCCCTGGGCACCTTCAGCCAATAACCGCGATAGAGAGGAAATGCTTAGACGCATAGGAGTAAGGGACCCAATGGATCTTTATCGTGACGTGCCGAGAGAGGTCACTCTCAAGGAGCCGCCAAGCGTTGGTTTTGGCAGGATGCTCTCAGAGTGGGAGCTTAGGAGAATAATTGACGAGAAACTTTCAAGAAACAAGTACTTCGCCGATCCACCGCCTTTCCTCGGCGGAGGCATATGTTTTCACTACGTGCCTGCCGTAATTGACGCAATTATTTCGAGAAGCGAGTTCTATACCGCGTATACGCCTTATCAGCCTGAAATTAACCAAGGTCTTCTACAAGCATTCTTTGAGTACCAGAGCCTCATGGCGGATCTCCTTGAAATGGATGTTGTGAACGTCTCTATGTATGATTGGAGCACTGCGGCAGCTGAGGCCTTATTAGCAGCTATGAGGGTTACTCGTCGCCGTAAGCTACTTGTTTCTTCAAATATTAATCCGGAGCACATGGAGGTAATTAGGACATGGCTTATAGGTAAGAACGTCAAAATAGAGGAAGTAGGTTTTGAGAAAGAAAGCGGCAAAATAGATATCAATGAAGTTGAGAAAAAGATTGATAACGAGACAGCCGCTATTTATGTCGAGACACCAAACTTCTTTGGAGTACTTGAGGAGAATCTTGAAGCAATAGCTGATAAGGCGCATGAGCATGGAGCCTTGTTTGTTGTAGGGATAGAGCCTCTCAGTCTAGGTATAGTTAAGCCGCCTGGAAGGTACGGTGCAGACATAGTTGTTGGTGATGCGCAACCGCTTGGGATAGGACTTAACTACGGTGGCCCGCTTCTAGGCATATTTGCTACTAAGTGGGATAGGAAGCTTGTAAGGCAGATGCCGGGCCGGCTCATCGGCCTTACGCGGACAATTGATGGAACGGAACAAGGCTTTGTAATGATACTTCAAACGCGTGAACAACACATACGTAGAGAGAAGGCAACATCCAATATAACTAGTAATGAGGCACTCCTCGCTGTTGCTGCAGCAGCGTACTTGTCTCTTCTCGGAGGCCGCGGTATAAGAGAGTTAGCAAAGACCATATGGATTAGGAGCCACTATACTGCAAAAAGGCTAAATGAAATCGGAGTAAAGGCGCCACTATTTGATGCAGAGTTTTTCAAGGAGTTCGTTGCCCGCTTTCCCAAGCCCTACAGAGAGATACACCGCCGACTTCTAGCAAAGGGCATAATGGGCGGCCTTGATCTCAGGGACAAACCTCCTCTCAGAGACGAGTACTCAGCCCTTTTCTGTGTAACAGAGGCCCATAGTAAGAAAGATATTGATAGACTCGTAGAAGCTATAGGTGAGTTGATGTGACTGTCCTTCGGAGGGGATGGAGACAAGCCAAATGGCCTGAACCACTTATATACGATATAGGCGGTCCTCAGCGAAGCGGCTACATAATACCTTTTAGAGAAGAAGATGACGTAATTAGAGAGAGCCTTGGAACAACACCTGAATCAGAGCTAGCAAAGCGTGGCCTCTTGAGAGAAGAGATGCCAAACATACCGGGTGCGAGCGAGGTAGAAGTCACACGCCACTTTACTAGGCTAAGTCAGATGAGCTATGGTGTGGACGTTGGCCCTGTCCCCCTAGGCTCGTGCACAATGAAGTATAATCCAAAGATCAATGAGGTCCTTACACGCGACCCTAGGATAGCATTCCTACATCCCTATCAGGACGAGGAGACTGTCCAAGGCCTCCTTGAAATGCTATACGAGCTTGAGAAGTGGCTCGCAGAGCTTACTGGTATGGATCGTTGTAGTCTCCAGGTTCCTGCAGGGGCTGCAGGAGAACTCGCCGGTGCGCTAATGATACGTAAATACTTCATTGATAAGAGGGAGAATAGGGATGAAATGCTGATACCAGATTCGGCCCACGGAACTAACCCAGCAAGCGCGGCTATGGCGGGCTTCCGTGTTATAAGAATACCGTCAACGGAGCATGGGACTGTCGATCTTGACGCAATAAAGGCTGTTCTGAGTGCCAAGACTGCTGGCATAATGCTTACTAATCCAAACACCCTGGGAATATTCGAGGACCGCATACTTGAAGTTGCAGAGATTCTTCACGAGAATGGCTCGCTTCTCTACTATGATGGCGCGAACCTTAACGGTATAATGGGTATTGTACGACCAGGCGATATGGGGTTCGACATTGTTCATCTAAATCTTCACAAGACCTTCTCTGCACCACATGGCGGAGGAGGACCTGGGGCAGGAGTTGTCTGCGCCAAAGGAGAACTTGTTGATTATTTGCCGAGGCCCCTCATAGGTAAGAAGAATGGCAAGTACTACTGGGATTACAAGTGCGAGAGATGTATTGGCAGAATCCGTGCATACTATGGAAATATTATTCCTTTAGTGAAAGCATACCTGTATATTGCTGCTCTTGGCGGGAAAGGGCTGAGGGAAACCGCAATACAGAGCGTAATAAACACCAATTACTTTATAGCATTAATGCGGGATGTAAAGGGCTACGAGCTTCCATACGACCCTGATAGGCCTAGAAAGCACGAAGTAGTTTTCTCAGCAAAGCCGCTGGCACACGATACTGGTGTAACAGCACTAGATGTCGCAAAGGCCTTACTTGATAGAGGGTTACATGCACCAACAATATACTTCCCCCTAATAGTTGAGGAGGCCTTGATGATCGAGTTCACTGAGTCCGAACCTAGGAGAGAAATAGAGCGTTATGCAGAAGTGCTCAAAGAAATAGCTGAAACTGCGTACAGGGATCCCAATAGTGTCAAGTCCTCGCCACGTAACACAAGCGTTGGAAGGCTCGACGATGTCTATGCTAATCACCCGAAGTCGGTCACACCGACCTATAGGGTCCTATTGAGAAGAATGCACGGCGAGCAGCTAGTGCTCTAAATATCTAAATAAAAGAGCTTATTATAACACATTTTTCCCATAAATTTTCTTTATGAGCTCAATAACATATTTTTCATACTTTTTTATAAGAGTCTTCGGGATAGATCTTGCTCTAGGACAATAAGGGTCAACTACAACTCCTTTTCCAGGCGCATATACGAGCGGATAAAGTCTACATCCTACGGGTCTGTAGGCGTATATCTTACACCTTCCCGTGGATGGATCAAGGAAGAAACAGTGGCCATTAATATTGCGTAATCTGGGAATCCCGTCTGGGCCGATGACGACGAACTCTTCTCTCCTATAGCCTAGTCTTTCTATACGCTTTATGTCCTCCTCGGTAAGCGGCATTTCCGTGTCATAGCAACACTTTGCACAAAACCTTCCATCACGTAGCCGGCAATCAACCGGGAAAGCAGGAACACTGTCAATGCTTGATGTAGGTGACTTTGATGCTTCCCCCCCTGAGTCTCTCTTCGACCTCTTCTCTGCCAGGGATACTTTGCGCCCCACGCCTCTGCACCTTGAGCCCTGAAGCAATGCTTGCTGCACGTAGCGCCTCTTCCATACTATGTCCCTCAACGAAATACGTGTTAAACACTGCTATGAAGACGTCGCCAGCACCGGTTGTGTCGACGACCTCGCCTTCCTTATATGCTTCGACATCATATACACCTTCGCGGGTAATTAATGAGGCACCTTCTCCCCCTTTCTTCAGCAAAACAAACCTAAGTCTTCCACTAAGCTTTGAAGCTATTAGTGCAGGGTCTCTGCTACCAAAGATAAGGCTTGCTTCAACACGGTTAACTGCAATAAGGTCAACTCTATCAACTATCTGCTCCAACAGCGTGGGCCCATACTTCTTAGCTACACGTCCGCCGGGATCATAGGTGACGAATCTCGCGTTTATTGTAGCAGTTGCACGCGCAACTATCTCTGGCTCTCTACTAGCAACGTGTAGTATATCCGATTCAGCACCCTCGGCTTCATCGCCTCTAAGCAATGTATTTGCCCCCCTCATTGTCGCCATTGCTCGCTCGCCGCCCGGCGCTACAAGTATCACTACAATACCTGGGTCCCGATCATGGTGTACAACTACATAGTCAGTACGAATTCCACTTTTTCTCAAAGAGTCTAATAAGTAGGCTCCGAGACCACGCGCACCTAGATGCCCAACGAGGAAAGACACATGACCAAACCTTGCAACGGTCACTGCATAATTAGATGCTGCACCACCGGGGCCTATATAGAGTTCTTTCGCTGTCGTATCTTCGTCGGGTCCAGGTATGTTCTCTACGAGGACATAAATATCTAGATTTATGTTTCCAATAGATATGTGTTTATAGGTGTTCATTCCCCTAAGCCCCCAAAAATGCCCGGTAAGGCCTCTATTCATATAGAAATCTTATTACTTGCCTTGCCCGGCCATTCTCTATCCAGAGGTGCCGGCAATGGCAAAGTGGGTTGTCGCGTCAGCATGGCCATACGTTAACAACGTACCGCATCTAGGAAACCTAATAGGTTCAATACTTTCCGCTGACGTCTTTGCACGCTATCTCAGACTTAAGGGAGAAGATGTTGTATTTGTCAGCGGAAGCGATGAACACGGTACACCGATCGAAATAGAGGCAATAAAGAGAGGTGTACACCCGAAACAATTAACAGATCAGGCTCACGAATATATAACAAAGCTGTTTAAGGAGTACGGTATAAGCTTTGATAACTATACGAGGACGGAGAGCGAGACCCATAAGGAATTCGTGCGAGAATTCATGATGAAGCTCTACAACAACGGATATGTATTTACACAGGACGAGATATTACCCTATTGTCCTCGCGATAAAATGTTCCTACCAGACAGATTTGTTATCGGAACATGTCCTTACTGCGGCTACCCTAAAGCCCATGGAGACCAGTGCGATAACTGTGGTAGGCTACTACACCCAACCGAGTTAATAAATCCGAGATGCGCTATATGTGGTGGGCCAGTAGAGTTCCGTAAAAGCAAGCATTGGTTCTTCGATTTACCAAAGCTACAAGATAAACTAATGAAGTGGCTTGAAGAGAGCAACTTACCCGCCAAGGTCAAAAACTATAGCCTTAACTGGGTAAAGGAGGGGCTTAAGCCTAGGAGCATCACGCGAGACAACAAGTGGGGAATACCAGCACCATTCCCTGGGGCTGAAGGCAAAACAATCTACGTATGGTTTGATGCGCTACTGGGATATATCTCAGCAACAAAGGAGTTCGGTGAAAAGCACGGCGACCCTGATCTCTGGAAGAGGTACTGGTTTGATAAAGAGACTCGAACAGTCTACTTTATAGGCAAGGACAATATTCCATTCCACGCAATAATATTCCCAGCAATGCTTATGGCAAGTGGAGAGCCATACGTCCTCCCGTGGTATATATCTGCTACTGAGTACCTACTCTTTGAGGGCGAGCAGTTCTCAAAGAGTAGGCGTTGGGGTATTTGGATCGACGAAGCACTTGAGCTTCTGCCAGCAGATTATTGGAGGTTTGTCCTTATTAAGATAAGGCCTGAGACAAAGGACACAGACTTTACGTGGAAGGAGCTCGTGAAGATAGTTAATAAGGATATGAACGATGATATTGGCAACTTTGTGCATAGGGTGCTAAAGTTCACGGAGAGTAGATTCAAAGGGATAGTGCCAGAGCCTGGAGAATATACGGACATCGATAGAGAATATGCAGAATATGTAAAGTCTGCCTCCAGCCGAGTAGCCGAGCAATTCGAAGCTTTTAGACTCAAACAAGCACTTGAAGAGACAATAGAGCTTGCACGTAGAGGAAACCAGTACTTAAACGCCAAAGCTCCCTGGGACGCAATAAAGACTAATCCAGAAGATGCTGCAACAACAATATACATAGCAATTAACGCCGTGGCAACACTCGCCGTGCTCCTGGCACCCTTCACACCAGTATCTGCGGAAAAACTATGGCGCATGCTCAACCTGGAGGGCAGCGTACACCAAAAAGGAATTTGGAGCAAGGTTGCTAGCACTTTCATAGTAAAGCCAGGGCACAAGATAGGAAAACCTGAACCCCTCTTCAAGAAACTGCCTGCAGACTTCGAGAATAAGGCTCCAAAGCTATTAGAAGAAGCACGTAGGAAAGTAATGGAGAAGAGGCCGCCACTGCTTAGGTGGTAAACGAGAGGCCTTGGATAAACTTGGCGAAACTAATACGTATAAAGAATGGGCGTTTTTATTTCGAAAAAGCTCTTGAAGAATACATTAGAATGATCTATAGATACAATACGCTCATCCGCGAGACAGGTTACTATCTCAAACCAGTGCACATTGTAACGAAGAAGACGAACGAGGGCAAGAAGACCTACATCTACATAGGCAGGTATTGGTGGAAGATAAAATACGTTGGAAAGAGGGGGAGAACCTCAAGAATTAAATGGATATATGTAGGCAAGGAGAAGCCAGCTGAGCTCAAGGACTACCCGGATCCACCCTATCACCCGCTAGCTGGCTTAAAGGTCGTTATTGATGGAAACGATGTGCTTATTGACGAGAAAACTCTACGAAAATACCGCTGGCTTTTCGAACAATCAATTCTAGCAGGCGACTCGCAATAAGCTTGCGTGCTCCGGTACTTAGCGTAAGAATTATGCACCCTAGCATTATAGATTCAAGCAATGTACGGGGGAAGTGAGGAGCCTTCCCCTCATCAGAGCCGGATGCGATGAAGAAGATGCGGCCGCCACCGATACATAATCAATAGGCGATTAGTCTTGGTAGAGGTAAAAGTCAAGATACTTGGCGCGGACAGCTTTGGCTCAAGATCTATGGCCACGAGCTTAGAAGTTGGCGGCGTCAAGATACTTATTGATCCAGGCGTGAGTTACGCTCCTCGCAGATATGGGTTACCTCCTCATCCTGTTGAAATAGCTAGGCTGAACGAAATCAAGGAGAGAATACTAGGAGAGATCAGTGATGCAGACATAGTTATCATAACACATTATCACTATGATCATTATCTCTACAAGCCAGAGGACGTAGAGTACTATAGGGGTAAAGTACTTCTTATAAAAGACCCTTCGTCAAACATAAATGTTAGTCAGCGCATAAGGGCTCATAGACTACTTAAAACGAACAAGGTTAGCGAGATAGCAAAGTCTATTAATATTCTAGACTCTAGCACATACATTGTTGATAAAGACTTCGTAGTTGTTGGCTCACCGCCAGTCCCTCATGGTGCTGAAGGCTCCAAGCTTGGCTACGTGGTAATGGTTTTGATAAGTTGTTGCGGCGAAAAAATAGTTCATGCATCTGATGTCCAAGGCCCTATGTCCAGAAAAGCACTAGATGTCATTCTTTCTTGGAAACCATCACTCGTAATCATAAGTGGGCCTCCGACCTACTTTGCAGGAATAAAGGTTGAGGAGGACAAGGTAAACCAGGGCCTCAGCAATCTGAGAAAACTCGTGGAAAGCGTTGATACCGTTATAGTCGATCATCACTTTGCACGAGATCTAAACTATCCTTCTTACCTAGAGGAGCTAAGGAGTATTAATAAGCGGGTAATGTCGGCGGCTGAATATATGGGCTACCCTATTGAACTTCTTGAGGCACGGAGAAAAGAACTGTGGAAAAAAGAGAAAGCCGCTAATAGTGATAGAGCATCTGGAGAATCATTTCTCGAAGTGGATTAGGGCAGAATACCAGCATGCGAAAAACATCGCGGGCGAAAGACTAGTCATAACTAATCTTGGCCGGTACCTCACGGAGGCAAGAAGACACGGACTATGTGGTAATACTTGTAGTTGTTTTGGAGAGTCAGTACTTGAACTTAGGGATGTGCTTTACTCTGATCCCGGACATGTAATAATCCTTGATCCCTTTGCGGAAAAGGTCTTAGAGCCAGCAGAGGCTGCTAGGGCAGAAGCGATAGTTATAGGGGGTATTCTAGGCGATCACCCGCCCCGGGCGAGGACAAGAAAGCTTCTAACTTCGCGTGCGCCCGGTATGCGGTCAAGGAGCCTGGGCCCGTATCAGCTAAGCATTGATGGCGCCGTATACGTCGCCCTTCGTGTCATAGAGGGCGCTAATCCCTCCGATGTTCCCCTCGTACATAGGCCCCGAATAACAGTTAATCTCGGGCTAGTGGAAGTTGAAATAGAACTTCCATTCTCGTATCCAGCTGTGGATGGGAAACCACTGATATCTAGAGAGGTCGTAGAACTCTTGGCTAGAGGGTTAGGGCTGGAAGAGTATAGAGAACTAAATAGAGGATAAACAGATAAGTGTATTTTGGAGTTCAGAGCACTGAGCCGATAAAGTATCCAAGCATAAGTGCTGCAGGGCTGCTAATTATTCCAGCGGAGACAACATCGTTTCTCCCAAGTGTATCGCCACGCGGCCAAACATATATGGTGGCTATGTAGATTATCACGAATATTAGTGCTGAGACCCAGCAGAGGCTTGCGTCAAGCTTCCCCGCAATTAGGCCTAAGATAAAGCCCGAGAGCACTCTTACTAGGGCTAGCTTTGACCTAGCCATTCTCTTCTCGAAATATGTACTTAATGGGTCTTGGCGGCTCAAGCGCATCCCCCTTAGCTATGCTGAGGAGGCGTGAACGTCCAGGTATCCTCTCGCGAATGTCTTCAACACTAAGAGCACTAATTAGCTCTCGGTGTTCATCACTGGCGTTTTTGTAGAAGCGCTTCTTAAGGCTTTTTGCAAGCAGTGAGGGATCCTCGTCTCCTGGTATAAGTACCGCATAAACAAGGCTCCTCCTCTTCACAAGATACTCGGGACCAATTATTACGACTGGATAGTCATTTTCCTTTCCAACGCCTAGGGCGAGCCTAAGCTCAACACCTCGGATATAGTTGCGCTTTCCATAAACCATGAATGCTCCCTTTGAGATGTACTCGCCGGGTGGAGGAGACTTCGATACCTGGTTACCCCAAACCCAGTAAACATCTACACTTCCTACACCACTCTTCCACGCCTTTGAGTAAGCCGCTGTTAACAGTGCTGCCTCGCGGAGATCAGTCTCTGGTGGCTCATGCCCCTCTGCAAACACGACAACTGCGGGCGCGCCATGTATATCCGCGTGCATGAATATTCTACGCGGATTAAGATAACGCTTCACTATTGACTCGTTCTGGTCTGCGTCACGCCCACCTATGGCTAAGAATCCATTACTGGTAACAAGCCAGTGATACCTCTCATACCATTCTTTTCTCCTGATCTTCGCCCTTGCTTCAACCCTTATGCTTTTCTGCAACGCGTCAAGTTCTTTCAACTTCCTTTCGAGCTCTTCTACTGCCTTCCTTCCGCGCTCAACTTTTGCACGAATTTCGCCAACGCGTTTATACAGGTCCACGACTAGTTGACTTGGATCGCTACGAATATCGATATCAACGACAATGCCGTTTATGTTTACAAGTATTTTTCCTTCTGAGGGCCTAACATCCACAACGCCTGGACAATTCCCGGGAATATACTCCCAGCCAGCTGTTTCTCGGTAGCGCCTAGCACATTCTAGTGCTTCGTAGAGAAGCGATATGTTTTCAGCAATAAGCTGCGCCTTCTTCTCAGCTTTCTCCATCTTAGCTTTAAGTTCTTCAAGGCTCCTCCTCGCCTTCTCAAGCGATGAGAGAAGCTTTGCCCTCTCGGCTTCAACACGGCTTGCTTTCTTCTCCTCTTCCACTGCTTTAAGTATTTCAACGAAATACTCGTCTGCCGCATCGCTAAAGCTGCTAAACTCCTCAACTCCGAAACCATAATACTCAACAAGCATTCTTGGCTTAAAAGGCACAATAGTTAATGGGGCATTATTGTCATATACTATATAGCCTCTTGAACTCAGCGACTCAGTATAGATTTCCCTAAAACTCTCTACAAGATCATCTACAACTTTAGCGACCTCAATACAACTTGTATCAGGCGATAAGCCTACACGTAATAATGCCTCCTCTACAGCCTCGCCGGGATACCCAAGCAGTCTGACCAAGAATCTAACAGCATTACACTCATTGTCCTTTTCTGCTGCCGCTAAACCTGATAGCACATGTTCTTTACTTAGCTCTGCAGGCGATATACTACTGCTTGGAGGAGGCTGGTACCGCACGCCGCGCCTTATTTCCCTATCCTTTAGCTTCATAGCGGTATTTACTTGGATAATGATTCCATTCTCATCGAGTAATGCTATAATGCCCCGAGGAAGCACCTCAACTATGAGGCGATAAACCTGGTCGCCTTTTTTAAACACGAATTCAACGATTCTATCAAAATCAAGTTGTTGGACACCATCCAGTACAAGTCCTCTCAGATACTTTCTTAGCCCCATTATGAAGGGGGGCGGCATCGATTTCTCGGCAATGTCGTATCGAGTTAAATGAACACGTTCTCCGGGCACTGCAACGACCCGAGCATCAACACCGCCGCCCTTGAATCGAAGCATAAGACCCTTTCCATAAGCATATATATTGTTTAAGCGTACACTCCTTAGCCTCGTATTAAGCTCATTTACAACTGCAACTATATCGAAACTCGTCATTGATTTCTTCTGCTTTATCAAGGCCCTTGTTCCCTACGAGGTGTCTCGTAAGCTAGTATGGCACAAGTTCTAGACAATGCATGGGAGCCGCGATGCTACACGTATAGACAGATTCTACACATAATGGCTAAAAGAAGGTACATGCATCTATTTTCCGTATAGCTAGACGCAATGCTTAAAGAAAAGCAGTTTTACTTAGACGCTTTCTTCACGAGATATATTGCTGCACGACGATTAGGCGCATAGAGCTCAACGAGGCCTTCTCTTTCAAGCCTCTTGAGGACTTTCTTAGCAAGGCTTACTGTCATGTTGTACTTTTCTGCAAGCATGTAAGGTGTGAGGTATTTTTCTCTTCGAATATCTCTGGTTATCCGTTTATACAAATCCTCTGGGACGTAGGCCGTATATTCCCTCGCCGACCTTTCCGCCATCCCGCTACCCCGCATCAAGAGGGCTTCTAGAAAACATAGTATTAAAGGTTAATGCACAATATTCGGACTGCTTGCGTGAAACCGTATTGGGAGAATACAAAAACCACGTAAGGGCAAAACAATGTAGCAAGACGCCATGTCAGCTTCTGTTCGCCGCTAGCCAGCTATCTTTTCTCCTTCCTCGGTAAGCTTGTAGACGCCTTCTTCAACTCTCTCAACAAGCCCGAGACGGACTAGTTTTCTCATCTTGGCTGCCACTCTTCGGGCATCAAGGCCTGCCTGTGCAGCTATTTCTTTAGGCCTAGTGGGCTTTCCTATTGCCTTCATAGCGCGCAGTATCGCCATGTCAATCTCATCTAGTTCTGAGCGAGTCGCCATATCTTTCTCACCCCCTGGTCACCGCTTATACTATCCTCAATTAAAATAATACAATGCACTAGGTTTTAAGTATTTTATAAAGTGATAATAGTATCTTTGAACAAGATCGTTAAAGCTTTTATTTATTCCGGGATTTGTTTTTAGACAATCTATAGATCTTTTTCAAGTTTTTATAATATGCTTGAAGAGGGCTTCTGGTACCGCATTCTGCCTTACAAATTCCGAGCGTTTTCATTTTTTCACAACTATAAACTAGGTACTTCTTACCTGAGCCCCGAAGTCCTGCCAAGTGTTCGACTTGGTATCTAGTTATTTTTTCGTTGAAATCTGGCATGTTTCTAAATAGGTCTACAACCGTCTCTATATCAGCACCGATGTTTAGCATGAATGTTGCAAGGGCAAAGCGTTCGTGATGGCTGAGGTTCTCCCCACGTCTTGCACGTTCAACTAGGTCAGATATGCAGGGTGGAAAAGCTTCCTCCATTACAACGCCTCTAGGAATGGAAATTGCGCCCTTGCTGTCTATCCTTGGCTTATATCTTTCTGCGAGAACCTTGCGTAAGGCATCAATGTGCTCTCTTATTTTCTCTTTGATCTGATACGCTGTTTTCGATGCAATATTCGCAACATAGTTTTCAATATACAGCGTTATGGCTTCTTTAGCTAATCGTGCCACCTGGTCTTTTTTGAGAAAGACATAACCGCGCAGAACGGGAAGGTTGACCGGCTTCCATGCAGGGTCGCCGATGAGCCTACGTGCAAACGTAACATACTCTGCAAATCTTACAGAGTAGTCGTATATATCGTAGACTATTATGCCTCTCACAAGGCCTATAGGCGACTTATAGAGGCCCTTGCGGTACTGTAGTGTAGAGATACCAACTAGTCTGGCTATATGCGCTAGAACTTCGTCTCTTTCATCTTTTAGGCCATTGTATGCCCTATCGGCTTCTGCTAGCGCGAATCTGGATGAAAGCCATTTATCTCTTATAGCTGCGACCATAGCTGCCGCATAATGGAATACCAGGATTTCTTCATCGGGTTGCTCGAGCGGTTTAGTGCTGTGCCCCGACTTGATTATTTTCTCAACACGCGATCTTGCGAGGTCAAGGAAATCGTTCTTAATCTCGGCGAGCTTTGCTAAATCGAGCCCGTATCGACGGTAAGCAACCTCGCCAGCATCAGCTAGGAACGGATAAAGCCTTAGGTCAACTATTGCAGCAGCAGTACTCATTGTTACCAGCCCTACAGCTAGCTAGCTGTAAGAGTGCTAAAACAAAAAGCAAAGCCACTACATACTATCTCAGATACGGTATTAGCGTAAATAGACTTATGGCATATGAGATTAGTCTCCTATCCTAGAGGGATGAAAAGGGTGGATCATCAGCCAAGCATAGATATTAGGCTTTACCCCGAGCCCAAAGAAGCCTACGAATTTCTAAAAGACGCCATTAAGCAAAAAGACACCGTATTACTGCTTGCATCGTGTAGTGTTGAATACGAGGGCAGAGGCGCAAGCAGGCTTGGACAGGGCGATAGATTAGTTATAATAAAGCGTGACGGGGCAGTATTAGTTCATAGACCGACGGGTTACTCTCCAGTTAACTGGCAACCCGAGAGCCATGTAATAAATATAGACATGGATAAGGATATAATGATAGTTAGAAGTATAAGGAAGAGGCCGAAAGAGATACTGACTATTTTCATTCATAAGGTATACCTCGTTGCCAGAGCCAAGGAGCTCATTGACGACGCCGATTTCATAGAGTATCTAGATGAAAGAGAGATCTCTGATTACATAGCGGAAAACCCCGACATAATCGAGGAAGGTTTGCACGTGATTTCACGTGAGCGCCGTATAGGAGAAGGCTACGCAGACATAATTGCGAGAGACAAGAAAGGCAACTATGTGGTCATAGAGGTTAAGAGAGTTACCGCCACAAAGGATGCCGTCAAACAATTATTTAGTTACGTCGAAGAGCTTCGGAAGGCAAATCCTAATGCACCTGTAAGAGGCATTCTCGTTGCACCTTCAGCTACGAAGGATGCAGTGATTCTTGCTCAAAGCCTTGGTCTCGAATTCAAACAAATAGACATAGTAAGGATATACCGGGATATAAGGAGCAAAAAGAGGCCAAGAGCTTCAAAATCTCTACTAGAGTATTTTGGCGGAACTAGAAAGGAGAAATAACTTGCATAGTTGCTGAGACTCATTGTTGCTTATCCAGGAGGCGCTGATGGGGCAAAGGATGGCGCCATGTTTATGACGGCTAGTAGCGAGAGCAACGTCAGTACCGTAAGCAGCGACGCATGGAAGAATCCAGAAGCGAGGCTCTGATCCTGTATCTTGCCTGCTACAAGGCCACTTAGCCAAGCATTGACTATGGAGCCTAGTGAAGCTATCAGTAGCAACATGTTAATGGTTTCAGGCGAGATTCTTGCCTGGTATGCGGCCCCGCCTATGACTACATTGCTCACTGCTTGCGACAGCATTAGAAGAGTAAGAACGCTTGACACAGCTACAAGTATAGCACCAAAGTACGGCATAACTATGTAGGGTCTCAGTCTCTTTCTTAGGGATTCATGTATATCTATTAGGCTTGCAATAAACCGCGCGATAGCATCTATTGTCGTCGCAGAGCCGCCGCCAACGTCTATCGCGTCAACAAGGAACCTCATACTTACTCTAAGTATCCAGCTAGTATAGCCTCTAAGTGCCCTACGTGCAGCTCTCTCTATGTGGAGACCGATTGAAACTGCGCCAGCTATTCTCTTAACAATGTTGTTTAGCTCACCATAGTTCCTCTTCGCTAAAACGATGAGGCTTTTCTCGGGGCTAAGTCCTGTCCTTCTTATCTCCGAGAGATCCCTAAAGAAGGAGGAAACAGCGCGCAGTACAGCCCTCTCTCTTCTCACTCTTCTCACAAACACTATGCCTGGGATAATAGATGTTGTAAATAGCCCTGCAGCTAATGACGAGGTTAGCCAGATTATAGTGCTCCTTGTAATCTTGTTTGTTAGGACATCGCTAAGCGCACCAGTAAGGCTAAACATGATACCGGTGACGAGAAAACCCGCCACACCAGATACCAGTAAATATGCGTAGGGCTCACGTATTCCCTCTTGTCCAGGTATAAGGCTATCAAGCATTGAAATTATTGCCGCTGTTATTGCCGGAAGAGCTACAAAGGTGTATAACATTATACCGTTAATGCCTGCAAAGCCGCCTCCTCCTCCAACAAGGCCGCTCACAATAAAGAAGATGTAGAAAGACAGCGTGCCAAGAATAGCTACTGCAGCATAAGCCTCTACGACAAGACCTACTTTTTCTGCACGGTTTCTCAAATCCTCCATGCGGGCTGCAAAGACTTCTTGCGTCCTTATCTCCAAGTAATGACGCACATCTCCACCAGTCCTTATAGTAGTAAGGTAGCCGAGCATGAAGTCACGGTAAAGCCTTGAGGGATGAGTGGCTGCGTTCTTCTCAAGGGCTGTAAGAATATCTTTTCCAAAGATTTTTACATCTCTTAGTATCCTTAGGGCTTCCTTGCGCAGAGCCTTAAAAACTTTGAGATTGGCTAAACGCTCTATTACCTTCTCAGGTGCAACACCTGCATAGGCCATTGCGGTCATGTAAGCCGCGAAAAATGGGAACTCTTTGTCCACAGCATCTGCTCGTGACGAGGCCTTTATACTTGGATAGGCAAGTCCTACACTGAACAAGATTAAAGGCACTAAGAACGATACCAACAACATGATGACTTTTGCTATCAGTGACTCAGCTACGAGGAGAACAATTATATCAGTTATACCCAGCACTATGCTTAAGATGAGTATTGCGAACAACAGTCGTGCGACATAGAGAGTTGGGAAGACAGTAAGCCCTGCCTTCTCTATTTCCTCGCTGAGCCTAAACCGTTTGACTATAGCCTCTGCTTGTTTCCGAAACAGCAGAAGCGCTACACTATCAAATATGAGAAGTAACGATGTAGTACTTTTTATCTCGCCCACAGCCTTGCTGTCCGACAAGCTCTAACCACCTAGTATTGGCGCAACTCGCTCCTAGCCTGGATTACTGGGCCCTAGCTCGTTGACGACGCGCTGGTAGATTCTTTCGGGCTCAAGATAGTACTCCCTAATAATACGGGCAACTTCCTTATAACCTCTAAGCCCTTTCAGCCTCATCCACTCCATTACCGTTGCTCGCCTATCTAGCTCTTCATATATTTGTTCAATGTCCCAGCCACGTAACTCGGCTATGAGCTTTAAGAGCCCACTCTTTTCGAGGAATAAGTTGTGTTCATCCTCTTTTGGATCCCATTTATGCACATCAACAAAGGTATCCGCATCGGCTATTTCCCATGTGTTTGTTATTCTTCTCGTTACAATAGGTTTTCCTGTCCTCTTATCTATCATCTCTACCCTTCTGATGAGGGCAGCAAAGTTCATTAGGGGTATATAACCCTTCGGTATGTTCATTGGCGGGCTCGTAAGCCTCTTAATTGCTGCATCTATGTTCTCGGCGTGCAGGGTCGTCATTCCGCCGTGCCCAGTGGCCATTGCCTGGAATAATACATACGCTTCCTCACCACGGACTTCTCCGACAACAATTATGTCTGGTCTGTATCTTAGACTTATACGTACAAGATCGTAAAGCGTGATTTCACCTATACGCTCTCCGCCAAGACCATAGCTCATTCGGGGAACAAGTTGCGTCCAGTTCTCAAGCGGTAGCCTGAGCTCCGGTGTATCTTCAATGGTTACAACCTTGACTGACGGCTTCAACATTGTGAGAAGAGCGTTAAGGGATGTGGTTTTACCTGAGCCCGTCACACCCATTATCATTCCAGGACGCTTAAACTCCATGAGCAACCAATAGTATGCGGCTAGGCGCGGGCTCAAGGTCCCAAATTCAAGCAAATCAACAATTGTTAGAGGTTCCTCGCGGAACTTTCTAATAGTGAATGTTGAACCAGAGGTTGACACCTCTCTACGGTAAGTTGCGGCCAGTCGATGACCGCCTGGCAGTATAGCGTCTACTACTGGAAAAGCTACTGAAACGTGTTTTCCAGCCATATGGGCCAGCTTTATAACAAGGTTGTCAAGCTCGTCCTCGTCCGAGAATATCAAAGATGTGGGTATGTACTCGTAGCGCGAGTGCCAAACATAGACTGGCTTGCGCACACCGCTACATGAAATATCTTCTACAAAGGGATCCTTCATAAGCGGGTCGATAGGACCGAAACCCACAGCATCTCTAAGTACATAATAGAGTATCTTGCTCCAAGATATACCAGGGGTTCTCCCCATTCTTATCTGGAAAGTATTTACAATTCTTTTTGCCTCAGCAGTAAAATAGGAGACAATCTCCTTATCGGAAGGAGGGGGTTCTAGTTCCCAATAAAGTATGTCCATTATTTGTTCATAGACCTCCTTTTCTTTGGGAGAAAGAGGAACTTCATCGATATAGTAGATTATTTCGCTTGTTTTCTTGTGCTGCAATATGCGTGCGTAGGCCCAGGGTTCTTCAAGAGGATACGACTCTAACTCTTTATAATCTCTGTAGCTTATCATAATCGAAGTAACATGTTCTGCTTTTTCAATTTTCTCAACAGGTATCTTGTGTTCTTCGCTATCCTCGGTCTTTGCCTTTTTGTGTTTTCTGAGCCGTATTTTTCCTAAATTTATATTCAATCGTATTTTTGGCACCTAGATCCCCGGAATATTTTGCTGCATTACTCTAAGAACCTTTGCTAGGCTCCGGATAGGTAGAATAAGCAATAATATTTTTAAGTTTTAAGGATGAGGACATGAAGCCACGGGTATAGTGAACTTGTTTAGCTTTGTCGAAGCCCGCCGCAGCCTCAGAATTAACCATGTATTAGTGACCGTACTTTTCCTAGCACTCGTAACAAGCCTGGTAATTATACATACCGTGGCATCTGCAGAAGATAGCAATTCTTCGATGGATATTCCCTTTGGGCTAACCTGGAGGCTTGGGTCTGTTTACTTGTCGCAACACTTATCGAAGGACTTGTACTTATTCGCTATTGAGAATAACAATACAAACTATGTTGTACTGATGAAAATTAAGCCTTCAGCTCCTCCACGCTACGAAATAATAAAGAACATAAGTATTCCTTCAAGAGTATCAGCTGTAGCCCTTGACAGCCTTTTGGACCCTTTATCAGTAGCAATCGGTTTTGCAAATAAGGTTCTGATAATAGATTTGGCGCAAAATACTACAACATTTTTCGCTGTATTGGGCAACATTCATAAAATATATCCATATGGGCCCCGCGCATATATAGTATTGACTGACAAAGGAGTTTTCGCAATAAGGTCTTATAAGGATACATGGTTCGAAGCCCGTCCAGTCATAGGAACGCTTCTTGAGAAGAAAAGAGAAGGAGTTAAGATAGATGATATAATTCCTGTACTCATATCGAGGAATAGCAGCCTTGAATATACTTACTTGCTAGTAGCCAAAGAAGAGGTTGCACCTGCAGCTACAATACAAGTACCAATAGAGGTTCTTTGGGCAAACGGCTCCCTAGTTAATAGCGGCTTATTGTACCTTGTTGTAAGCCATACACTCGTCTCAGAAGCTACTATCACTAATGGCTCTACTATGATAGCTATTCCAAAGTCGCAGCCCAAGCTCATGTTTTACGCTAAAATAGACAAAAGATGCTATGGTCCAATAGTAGTCCCCCTAGACCAGCTTATATCCCAGAACATTAGCAAGCCTCTTTTAATTGAGCCAAATATGACAGTACCCTGTCAATTATTAACCATGTTTTCAAAACAGAATTATCTAGCCATTCTAAGCCCGGAAGGTAATCTTACGTTAAAGGAATATCCCCTGCAACGCACAACCACGAACACATTAGGAAATATAAATGTGCTATTAGCATATATGGATAGTGATAGAATCTACCTATGGATATCCGGCTCGAGATCAAAGGTATTCACGACCGAAGACTTTATCGCAATACTAGTCTTTGCTAGAAAGGACTTTAGCCCACTAATTCAGCTATGGCGGTACTATGCAGGCATAAAGGCCACATATGTAGCTGTTAGTACTGATACAAAGCTCGTCGCAATAGGGACTAGTAGCGGCGATATCTATATTGCAGAGAAAACCGAAAACGGCTCCTATGCTCTCAAGTGGTCTCTACCATTATTATCACAAATTAGAACAATTAGTCTAGTGAAGGCAAGGAACGAGTACATTCTCTCCGGCTCGGATAGTAAAGGTAACGTAGCATTAGCTGTAATAACCGGGGATAAGCCTCCAAGAATTTACACAATCTCTACAAATAATGAGCCCTTCGTATACTTCAACGGCTTGCAGGCATTCTTTATTGAAAAATCATTCAACAATACGCTCTATGCTGTTATTCCGACAGTAAAAGGTCTTACAGTACTAACAAATGTTAACAAGGTTATAGATAAAGGAGTAACTATAAAGAGTTTTAACGATTTCATTGTCGGAACAGCTAGGATAACGGTCATAAACGAGGATAACGAGCCCATAAAGGGATTTAAAGCAATAACGAAAATACTGCTCGGCAATACAACGGTACTGCAAAGGGAGGTAGTATCAGAGACAAATATAGCCGATGTGCCTTGCTTCAAGTACGCGTTCACACAAGTAATTATAGAGCCTTTTGAAAAAGAAAAATACGAGAACATAGTAAAAACTATTAATTGTAGTAGCACATCAATTACCTACGACGACATCATAATAAAGATTCCATATAAGAAATACAACGTCTCATTATCCATTAGGGACTCCTATACCAAGGCACCTCCTCTAGTCGATCTAGAGGTTTATGTCCACGACATAAAGAGGAATAAAACCTATGTATATCACTATCCGGCTAATGTATCAGTGATTAGTCTTAAGCACCTTATTCCAGGAAACTATACAATACGTGTCCTTGACCCTTCTGGTATATTATATCGCGAATCAGCAACGTCAGCACTAATTCCTCAAGAATTGAACATAAGTATAGAAGTTAATAGAAGACCTATAACGACAATAGTACGATTATCGCCGAGCCAAGATGTTAAGAAAGCGCTTGTCGATACCACGAACCTAGATATTCTCTTAGTTAAGGTTTATGGCAAGAATGGGGAAAAGCTCTTCGAGTACCATGTAAAAGCGCCATTACAACCAACAGATATAAGTTTTACAACCCTCTATAGAGGGGACGCAATTATAGAAATTATTGACCTACCTCCTACTGGCTATGGAAAGCTATTTGCCGACATAAAGTACAACGTACATATTCCACTAGACAAGCCAACTACAATGATAACTGTAAGGCTTGTCCCAATGAAGCATCCTGTAAGTATAGAGACGTATTCGGAAGGCGAAAAACCCGTTAAGACACTGATTAAAATCTACTATGTGAATGCAACAAAACCCGTTATTACATCTGAATCAATGAATGGAAAAATAAGTATCGAGTTAATTAAAGGAAAATATTGTCTTGAGGCCATACCGCTGGAAGAGTACCTAGGGTTTAAGCTATACATGACTAATAAGACATGCTTTGAAGTTAAGGGCATTGATAGAGAGAACATTAGTATCCTTGTTAAGCGTGGCAGAAAAATAAGCAACATTATAATAGTTGATTCTATTTCAAAGGGAGGGAAAATAATTGATAATATCACTGTTGTCCTTGACGGCAAAGAAGTAGCAAGTCTTGCTAAGGGCAAAGTTCACCGGCTAGCCTTACCCATATTGATAAATGGTTCAACTATAAGTATTAAGTCAGCTAACAACGTTTATAAGAATTTAGAGAAAAAAGTTAAACCACAGAAAAAAGACATTGTTTTAAAGCTCGTAAGAAATTCATACAAGTACACATTAGTAATTATGAGCACAGAGGGCGAGAAAATAACTGGTGCAACTGTGACAATAACCGGCATTGACAACATACTAAACTTAAAGTATGTTAGCGATGAAAACGGACAAGTAAGCATAAACATTCCTTACGGCACTTACAAGGTTTGCGCTAGTTCGCCTGGTTATTACTTAAAATGCCTCGTATCAACTATCCATGCATCAGCAAGCTATATTGTAAAACTTAAGCCAACACCAGCAACTCTTATAAAGAAGTATATAATACCGATAACAATAGCAATAGTTGGTGCTATACTGATAGTTGCTGTACGCATGTACTTCAAACGCGTCCTAGAACGGCTATCAACAGAAGAGTTCTAAACCTAGACATACTTGAAAACACGTTTTAATGTACGTTGAAAATAAATTGTTTGGTATAAAAGCTTCTACATGCGTGGGGGAGAAAGGTGGCTACAGGCATAAAAGAATTCTCTTCTGCACAGGAGCTACTACGATTTATAGACCTACAATTAACAGATCTTAGAAAAACTCTTGGCGAGCTCCTGCGCATAATAGAGGAGCTGCGGGCAAAGAGCGAGCTTGATAAAAAGATTAGGGAATTAGTCATGAGGCTCGGTGCTAAAAGGGAATCTGTGCAATCTGAAAGACAAGATATAATAAAGCTTGAGGAGGGTATGGAGCTTATCATCAACCCGCCGCCATCTGTGGAGCTTCGTTATCTTGAAGACCTGGCTGAGTCTATTAACAAAAAGATAGCCAAGCTTCAGACAGCTCGAAAAGGTGTCGAAAAACTAGCAGAGATAGGGCTTGAAGCTAAGCTTGAAGTAATCTTGGTAGACGATGTCCCGACATCAATAATAATACGGTTCTAGACTCGCTTCACAGAGACTATGCTGGGAGCTATCCAATAAGGCTTTACTGGCAAGGTTTGTTCCTAGCCAGTATAGTAGTATTAGGTAAAGCGGGCTTTACCGGTGGAAAACCCTGGAGATAGAGCTTCTCCGGTATCTTTCGGAAGGGGTTAAGGACCTAGCAACGGTTAACCTATACTACATCCTTTTGGCCTTAGGCCTTTACTATTTATCCGTGCTTCTTTACGCGCTCCGTTTGCAACTTGTTTTAAGAAAAGTGAGTATCGAGATAAGCATAAAAGATGCCGTTGCTGCACATATGCTAACAATCGTCGTAAATAACCTAACGCCTAGCGCGAAAACAGGTGGGGAACTTGCAAGGGCTGCTTATGTATATTTTAAGACAAAGGCCCCTCTCGTCAATATTGTCACTGCCATAGCTTTTGAACGGTTTTCTGAAGCTTTCCCCGTCATAGCCATGGCGATTGTAGGACTCTATATGGAGCTAATGTCTGGCAACTTGACCATATACGTTATTGCTGCAGCCATATTACCTATAGTTGGAATATACATTGGAGTAAGATATTGGGATAGACTCATGAACTATGCGATTGAAAAGATGGCAGAGAGAGGGATTCAATTACTAAACGGAGACGCCGAGATAGCATCGCTAAGGGAGATGATTTCAGATAAAAAGATCCTCGCAATAAGTATTGCCATAAGCTCATTCGTCTGGATCCTAGACGTTATGAGACTATATGTTATCGGCTTGGCAGTAAGCTGGAAGGCACCCCTCTTAAGATTTATCTTATTGTCCATAGGTTATCTAGCGGTAAGCTTGTTTGCAATAACTCCCGGCGGACTAGGAATAGTGGAGGGCGGGCTTACAGCGCTTCTCGTTGCCCTTGGTGCTCCTCCAAACAAGGCTGTCACAATAATGATTATGGAGAGGCTTATATCTTATGCAATAGCTACGCTACTCGGGGGCGTTGTGGCGACCGTTACTGGAGGATGGCATGCTTGGAGACTCTTAAGATCGCGCTGGCGTCAGACTGGTTCTACCCAAAAATAGGCGGTATTGAGACCCATGTGCAAGAGTTAGCGTTAAATCTACTCCGCTTAGGTCATGAACCCCACGTGATTACTCACGATTATAGGAAATTTGGCTCAAAGTTTCAAGATAATTTTCCGTTTAAGGTTCACAGGCTCCACGGCGAAATATACAATTCTCAAGAACATATATCTCTCGGTATAAGAACAATATATGAAGCTAATAAGCTCTATAAGAAAGAGAGGTTTGATTTAACACACATACATAGTATTTACTCACCATTGGGCATAATAATTGCGAATATTTCGCGAGGACTTAGAGGAGTACCTGTAGTCGCTACAAACCATTCATTCTTTGAGTGGAAACGACGTCGATGGAAGCTATGGTTACCCATACTAAGGTACGCGTTAAAACGTGTAGATGCTTTTATTGCTGTGAGCAGAGCCGTAGCTAGAGATACGAGAAAACTACTCAAAAATGATCCTCGACCACTCCATATAGTACCTAACGCCGTTGACACGAGTTTTTGGAGACCACCAGATCATGAAGAAAGAATGAGGGCCAGAGCAGCTATCGGCGCCTCTCAGAACGATGTCGTAATCTTTGCACCAGGTCGCTTTACCGAACGGAAACGAATACACGTTGTTCCAAGGATTGTTGCCGAGGCCTCGAAGTCGCTGAGCCGTACTAAGCACAAGCGACTATACCTAGTGATAGTTGGCGATGGCCCTTATAGACCGGTTATCGAGAACGAGATAAGCCAGTATAAGGCTAAAGAACTATTCAAAGCCTATATGAACGGATTTGTTGAAAGGAAAATGCTGCGAGAATATTACTGGGCAGCCGACTTAACAATCGTGCCATCGCCTATTGAGGCGTTCTCAATAACAGCACTCGAGTCCATGGCTTGTGGCACACCGGTTCTCGGCTATCGCGGCGGCGGCATCGAAGATGTAGTCGTTGATGGCGTGACGGGATTCCTTGTAAAAGATGATGAAGAAGCTGTTAACCGCTTAGTGTTCCTCGCAGAGAGTGATGATATTCGCGCAAAAATGAGGGAACATGCTCCCTATCATGTTGCACGCAACTTTTCCTGGAATAAGATAGTCTACGAGATACTTGAGATATACAAGTCAGTGCTCGATTCAAGTGACCCCGAAGAGAAACTATTCCTACTTTATAAGGGCTGGCTGAGGCTGAGCAAGCTATGGAAAAGATAGTCTTAATAAGCTTTGATGTTGAGCCAGACTGCCCTCCCTATCTAAGCAGCACTACAGGGATAGAACAGGGAATGCCCCTGATCCTTGAACTTCTTAGCACGGAGAATGTGAGGGCTACGTTCTTCACCACTGCGGTTATAGCTGAAAAGTTCCCAAAAATAGTTAAAAGAATAGTGGATGAAGGGCATGAACTAGGCTGCCATGGATATAGACATGAAAGGTTTGACAAGCTTAGTTACGACGAGGCGCGCAAGGCTATTGAGAAGGCAACCACGCTACTGAGACGCTTCGGCGATGTCATTTCATTTAGAGCACCTAATTTAATGTTTCCGGAACATTACATTAGAATACTAATTGATAATAATTATATGAGTGACTCATCTAATGCTAAGTATAAACCTCCTTTCCCTAGAGGGCTAGAGATATTCGAGGAAGGAATTATACGTGTGCCTGCATCTGTTACTTCATCCGTACTAAGGCTTCCATGGAGAATCCAGAAAGCAATTCATTCCAGGCTTAAATCGCCAATAGTATACTTTGCACACCCATGGGAATATGTTGATATGCGGAAGAAAAAGGTACGTTTTGACTGCAAGTTTGGCACCGGTGAACACGCTTTAAAGAATCTGCAAAGACTTATACAATTCCACCGCGAAAAAGGAGCCGTTTTCATGACCTTTAGAGAGTTTGTTAAACTAGTGTTTTCTAGCAGGATCCAGTTCGCCAGCCAAATGCTTTCGAACAACACCCACAACTTCTTCGTCAAGTCTCAGTCCAATACTTTGCAGGATTTTCACGGCAACCTCTAAGCTAGATACGCCTGACGCTAGTACTCCAAGACGAAGCATAGCTTCATACATATCTCTATTATTGGCAAGCCGTTTTGCAAGACTCTTTTCGCCGCTCAAGTAAAGATACGCAAGCGTTGGAGCACCCCTCTTCACAACGGTTATATCATTATTCCACTGTGGCTCAGCTGCCGAGCCTCGTAAGAGCTTCTTTAGCCTCTGCACGGCGTATTTCTCGAACTCACTTAGAAGACCCTCCTCTACTGTACTATAATATGGTGCGATTGATCTCTTTACTAGGGAGCCAATATCACGTATTTTCTCCGTAAACAATATTATCGACGAAGCAATCGCCGCTGATATCTTCTTTATTCTAGTGACTGATACGTGGTCAGGGGTATCGAGGCTCGTATGATAATAGGCATCAGGCCACTCATTAAGCATCGAGCCAGGTACCCCAAGCGATACCAGTATATCATGATCACTTCCAGGCTCATAGGGTACTATCCCGCCATAGTTTTCTGCATCAACCCGTCCAAGCACCTCGTCGAGAACAATATCAAACGGGTTGATGAGGGGTGGCGGACTAGCAACTAACCTCAACCTTCCTCCAGTTATAGCTAGATTTGCAGCAACCATGTCAACACTAAGCCCTAGTAAAGCCTCCTCTGTATTTAATATGCCGTGGATGTCTGCGGCAGCAAGTCCTGTCCATTCTGGAACGAAGAACGCTTCTACCCTTATGCCTGCGTTGGATAGTTTTTCGCTGTAATGCTGTAAGGCAGCAAGAGCCTCTACTAGTACTGCCACTCCACTTGCATTGTCGTGGCTTCCTGGGCGCGGGTGACATATGTGGGCTACGAGGACTATTGAAGCGGCACCATCACCTATACTTGCTCGGAGGATTGGTGTCTTAGATAACACGTCATAACTGCTATCGATTCGTATTCTAACTTTTTTTCCTACGAGGAGAAGGGCTTGTTCATAGTTTATACTTGCGGCGAGTGTTCTCGGCGGGTCACGGAAGTGTGGTGGAAAAAGCCCCCAATATCTTATCCCGGGCCCTTTGTGCAAGCCTATAACAGCGTTAACACCTTCTTCGTCAGCTTCATAGTATTCTACAGTGTTAAATTTTCGGACAAGCCGTATATTGCCTTCTTCGAAGCGCAATATGCCCTCTTCTTCTCCGGGAGGCGAGCCAGCCATAGCTATAAGAGGGGTGTCGAGATTACTTAGTACTTCATGCCACTCTCCATTTTCTCCGCGGGCTTCAATTGTAGCTGACTCGAGTCGCCATCCCCGAGGCTCCCAGAACCCCCAATATTCATGTAACCCCAGGGGCCCTTGGAGGCTTTCAAATCTATATTCTATTCCTAGTTCATCGAATAGTTGGGCAACATGCTCTGCAGCAATAACCAGCTCATCACTACCCTGTAATCTATGGAACCTAGAGAGCGATGCTAGTAGCTCGTATCCGCGAAGCTCGTCTACGCTCCTAGCAACCGCGGTAAAAAGCTGACCTAGGTTCATATCACTATCCCTCCAGATGCTCCTTAACGCGTTCCTGGTTATGTAGAACATTCTTAGCTAGCTCGGAGCCTGTGGGCAGCCATGCACCTAGCTTCTTTGCCTCACTAATTACCTCCTCGAGTACGCGTATCCTGCTACCCCTCCCAATACATTGAGGATGCATAGTCAGTGAAAGGTACCCGTTATTCTCTGAAGCATACCTTATCTCCTCAAGCCACATGTCAAGAAGCTGACTAGGAGTAAGCGAGCGATAGTACTCCAAATAAGGCCAGTCATCGAGTCTCCAATCAACCGGGAGCTCGACAAGCCTTATACCATTCCTGCTAATTATGTATGGCTCTTCATCGTCCATCAAACTACTATCATAAACAAAGCCATAGCTCGTGATAAAGCCTAATGTGTGACTGCTCCACTTCCAGTATGGCGCCCTAAAACCATAGAGGTTTGACCCTACTACCTTTCGGAGCGCTGAGACCATGCTTTCAAATACCTTTCTCTCCTCTTCCCACGATAGTTCATCTAATCGCTCATGCATATACCCATGCGCTGCTACTTCATGGCCTTCGTCAATAATTCTTGCCACTAGCTCTGGGTATTGTTCCGCGACCCACCCTGGAACAAAGAATGTTGACCTTATGCCATGCTTTCGAAGGACATCAAGAACCTTAAACAAGCCACGCCGAGCTGCAAAGCGCCCCCGGCTTCTCGCTACGGGGTCAGCCCCTTTACGCGCTTCAGCAGAGTCAACATCTAGGTCGAAGCTTAGGAATAAGATGAATCTATGCAAGCAGGTCATCCCTATGCATTAGCTTATGTCTTCCTAGGTTTAAACAAGTATCCCGCTTATTATCAACAACCTTAGTATAGTAACATAAACAATCAACATGTTAAAAATTAGGCCTCGCACTCGGCGTCTGTAATATTGAAAGATTCAATTCCATGCTTTTTAAGAATATGCTCCATGAGTTCATATGCAGCGATTATCCTTCTCGCCAAGGGTGTAAGCTTTGAGCCTTTCCTATCCGTTTCAACTAAGCGGGCACCGAGTATGGTCTCTGCATGTTTTATGCGCGTCCAGAGTCTGCGATAATTTATTCCAAGCTTTTCTGCTGCTGCACGTATACTTCCAGCCTCCTCTATGGCTTTAAGGGATTCAACTAGGCCTTTACCTCCAATTATTGCTCCTCCACAACTAATATAGAGTACTGCCTCGATCCTAATGTCACATTTCATCTACTCGCCCGTGAGACAAGCTATTGTATTAAGTAACGGTAAAATTTTACATTGAGCCCGGGCTTGCTTATCTAATAGAGCGTGTTATTTCATCGTATCGTACTTGCTGCTAGGTGTGAAGCTCTATTGCGAGGCATTGCACAATTACTTAAGGATGTCTTAGGCAAGGAAAAAGTCTACGATGACTCTGCCGTGGTCTCGTTATATATACGAGAAGCTAGCGGTCTTTCTTCGAAAGAGTTACCGTTAGCAGTTGTTTTCCCAGAGTCGGCCAAAGATGTCTCGGTTCTACTCTCTTACGCATATAAACACGATATCAAAGTGTTCCCTGTCGGCTCCTCTACTAGCCTCTCTGGCTCCGCCGTCCCCATCAACAAGGGAATAGTGCTCAGTACAGAGCGGATGCGTTCACTAAAAGAGATTAGAATAGTTGATTCCATCGTTAGAGCCGAACCAGGGTTAAGAATTGACGAACTGAATCTCGTTCTCGCAAAACACGGGCACATGTTTCCAGTTGACCCGGCAAGCTCGTCTGTCGCGACAATCGGCGGCGCTATAAACACTGGAGCCGGTGGCATGCGTGGAGCCAAGTATGGAACTATGCGTGACTGGGTTCTAGGTTTAGAAATCGTGTTACCCGATGAAAAAGGAACTATAATGAGGATTGGGTGCCGTACACTCAAGTGCAGACAAGGGTACGACCTTGTAAGGCTTATCGTTGGCAGTGAGGGCACACTGGCCGTAGTTACCGAGGCATATCTGCGCATAACGCCCCTACCAGAGGCAACACCAACAGTACTAGCATTTTTTGATAATCTAGAAGACCTTGTCAATACTGTTCAAGACATAAAGGAGAGAGCTATACAGCCATTGCTCATGGAGTTCCTCGATGCAAAAACAGTTAGTAAGGCATCCGAGCTTATCAACACTCCTATAAAGGCTAAGGGGAACATGCTTCTTGTCACGGTTGATACAGCGAGAGAAGCTGCTAGCAGAGTAAAGGAAGAAATATCGAGCATTATGCGCGAACATGGTGCCTCAAATATATATACTGCGTCAAGTCTCGAAGAAGCCGAGAAGAAGGGATTCCTAGCACTTCGTAAAAGCCTCTTTCCCGTCCAAATAGCTCTTTCACGCCAAATTCTCGGGAAGAACAAGGTCCAGGTATTGATTGAAGATATAGCCGTGCCTCCAAGCAGGCTTATAGAAGCGGTAAACGAGATAAGAATGCTTGAGGAAAAATACGGTCTCCAAACCATAATGGGCGGCCATATAGGTGATGGAAACCTTCACCCAGCGGTAGGATTCGACCCCTCTGATCAAGCTCAAGTAAGAAGGGTGCACGAATGGGCTACGGAGCTAATGAGACTAGCAATAAGGCTTGGAGGAACCATTAGCGCAGAACACGGAATAGGCTTGCTAAAGAAGGAGGGCCTCGTAATGGAACTCAAGGCCAATAATGCTATCAAGGCTCTTGAAATCATGCGAAAGATTAAGGAAGCATTTGATCCTAAGAATATACTCAATCCCGGCAAGGTGATATAAGCAATGACCAGCGACCCGTCTGCTATAATCAAGGAAGCAGAGAAATGCATGTATTGCGGTTTTTGCGAGGCGGTCTGCCCTACCCAGCCCCATGGCGACCACAGGGGATACGGGCCAAGGGGCAGAGTAGCACTGGCCAAGCTTGTCCTCGAAGGAGGCATTGAAGAGACGAAGAACGTTCTTGACTCGCTCTTTACTTGTACTCTATGTGGAGCATGCGTCCTTAAATGCCCTGCAGCCATAAACATAGTGGAGATTATTAGATATACTCGCTCATTTATACTAAACGAGCTCAATGATTCCTCGTAGATGATGAACCGTCCACCTGCGAGCCATTAGCGATGAAGAATTTGGGCGCCACTGAACGATCATGTATTTTTATTAACTACATGGCTTATCGATGGCGTTGCAAACATATTGCTGCCGCTGACCGCATAGCAACGCACAAGTACATGGTACAGATACTCGGTGCTATACGGAGAGTTAAGCATGGATACTACCAGAAGAGACCTTGAAGAGTACGTTGAAACATTGCTCATGAGGGCCGATAAACGTGTACTAAGGTCACTTGCGCCAACATATCGTTGTGCAATACTTGTGCTGCGCCAACTCGTCCATGGCCCAACTAGTATCTCGGATCTAAATACTATGATTGAGAGCAGGGGGTTTCAGTGCCGCTCACTAGGAAAAGTTATCAACATGCTTATTTTCTACGATTTTGTGAGCTGCAGTGGAAAAGAGAACGAGAAAACCTGTTCATTAACACAAATTGGCTTTGAAATGGCTTCCGCCCTTGTCGAGTTCGTTGAAAGCCTTCGCTCATTTACCTATAGTGTGCTTGACGGGACGGCTACGGAGAACGATATTGTAGCCAATCTTGCAACCAGCATGGCGAGCACTATTGGACTTGTTGAATCATATATCGAGGAGCCAAGCCTTGCCCCCCTCTATATTCCTATTCACATGTACATTACCGGTCTTAGTACTGCAATAATCGCTGTGCTTGCACGTATAGACGCCCGGGTTCTCCATGTTGTACGAAGTCTGGGCTTCAAGGAGCAGTAATAGTTAATAGTAGTTGCTTCGATTAGTGGATTTATAAGATTTCCGTCAAAAAGGTATTTTTACACACGTTTATAACACTATTCAGAAAGGCTACCCAAAAATCTAAGCCTATAGCTTTTCCTCAACGGTAATACTTATCAAGAACACACATAGTAAAACTTATATGGGTGAGACATATGAGCGAGCTAGAACTCAAAGTACTATACGAAGACGAAGAACTCGTAGTAATGAAGGCACCAACAGACGAAGAGCTAATGGACCTAGTCTACAAGTACATTAGAACTAAGGGCCGGCCAGTAACTTGGAAAGAGCTCAGAGAAGTATTCAGTGGTACGGCGGGCGAGGACAGGCTAAGAAGGGCATTGATAAAGCTAAGACAAGCCGGCAAAATAGTCGAACTCCGAGGCGGAAGGTACGCAACCCCTGACATGCCTGGCGTGCTAGAGGAACTAGAAGAGAGACGTAGGAGAAGAGTCCTAAGAGAAGCACTAAGCCTTGAATGGGGTATTAAGTTCGGAAAAAAGAGGACAAAGGCAGCCTCAGCAGCCTCAGCAACGACGCAAACAAACTGAGACACACCGCAACTTACCGCTGAATAATATTGCTATACTCTGAATAGGGCCAAGCTTTTTCACTAATCCTAGTTCTGTATAATACAAGACTAGGTCGATGTATGTATGCCGGCTAAGGCTGGCGAAAAGAAGAAGGCACGGCTTCCGGAAATATTGCTACTGGCACGGCCAAAGCAACCTCTCAGAGTTCGAGCAGAAGAGCTGGAAGGCCTCGTGGTACTCCGAGGAGAGGATGGCTCTATAGCAGTTGTTCCGCGTGACGAAGTATGTACGCTGGCTGAGAGGCTAAACTTGATAGTTGAGAACTTTAAGTGTTAGGCAATGCCTTCTAGCAGCTATGATAGAAACAATCAAATGTTTTATTATCTCTGTTTCTATACGGTTTTCTCTACACTTATTTAACCTAAATCTATAAAAACTCCCTTATGGCGAGGTTCCCTAAACGGTACAATAAGGTATAACGGTACAAACTTCGATGCACAATTGCATAGTCAAAGAGGTGCAGAATAGTGGCCCAGCTGGTTAGTAAGATGCAGGCCGATGGTACAGAAAAGGGCAACGAGGATTTCATCATAGGCAGACACGTGTATGGCAACCTATATGGGGTTAAGCGCGAGCTCCTAGAGAACGAGGATTTCCTGCGAAAGCTTGTAGTTGATGCCGCCAAGGCGGGAGACATGCATCTAGTTGATCTAAAGGTCTGGAAGTTCCAAGGCCACCATGGCGGGGTTTCTGTCATAGCTCTTGTCCTTGAGAGCCATGTGTCGATACACACATGGCCGGACTACGGTTACGCAACAGTTGACGTCTATACATGCGGCGAAAGAGGCGATCCATGGAAAGCATTCAACTACATAGTTGCAAGGCTGCGCCCA
Source organism: Pyrofollis japonicus (assembly GCF_033097485.1). Classification (NCBI taxonomy): domain Archaea; kingdom Thermoproteati; phylum Thermoproteota; class Thermoprotei; order Desulfurococcales; family Pyrodictiaceae; genus Pyrofollis; species Pyrofollis japonicus. Next base: position 995,660 of record NZ_AP028634.1, on the reverse strand, counting down.
AGGAAGTATCGAGTACACTATGCCGATAGAAGCAGCATCTCGGAGGAAGATGCCTCAGAGACGGCCACGGCAATCTCATAGCCCATATTCTAGGGCTCAATGAAACACGGCTCTTCATCGGCCGTCTCTGTCTAGAATGCTGCTTAACATAATACAACCCAATGCTGAGCAAGTTCTTCATGGTAATCATTTTGGTATGACTTGCCTCTAAAACGTTATAAACGTTATAGGAGGCTCGGATTCTCAGCCAGTATGCAGACACACTAGATGGGAGCATTAAGGATTATTGTTGCTCTACATGCCTCATAAATTCCATAACAGTTATTCCTAGAATTTCCCCATCTCGTATTCTTACTACTATGTTATCGCCTATAAGCATGGCTTCTTCAGCTTCTTCCTCCGGGTCAGCAAAGTGGATATATAGTGTGTCGCTTTGCTTATCATACTCGATGTACAACTTCTCGATATCTTTTATACATAGCTTTTTAGGTCTTTTTTCGAAGAGCTCGTTCAATCCGGCGTCCCCTGCAAATGAGTCTTCTTGCAAGTACGGTTACTAAGCTTAGTGCTGCGAAAAGCAATGATAGGGCCATTAGTATTTCATTCGGCTGCATTCTTTTTCATCCATGTATGCTCTGACTAGGTCCCTCTCGGTCATAATTGCCTTAAGATCGTGGTCCTCGAGTAAGAGGACAGCTCTCTCAGTAATAGCAAGGATTATTTCTGCCACATCGCTGACCCGGGCTTCGTCATAGTTGAGTACTGCTGCTGGTGATGCGTACTCGGCCACTGGTCGTAGAAGGGTTTCTGCTCTCGGCTTTCGGACTATTGCTCGCAGAAGCGAAGACATTGTTGAAATATAGTAGTCTTCGTCGTACTTGAATGGCATTCGTCTAAAGCCTTGCTCAAGCATGAATCCGAGCGCTTCTATGAGCGGTTGTTCAGGCTCTCCTACGACTACATTATTTGTTGCGTATCTTCTTGCAGGCTTTTCTGAATCAAGTAGCTCGAAGGCAGTATCCAGCTCCGCGTAGCCTCCTAGGAACTTGCCATTATCGTCCACGAGGGGCACGAATCCTATGTTTCGAGTCACTATTAGCTCTGCTGCCTTGCATAGATCCGGCTCACGTATCACGATAGGGGGTTTTGTCGATATCTCGGCCACAGCCGTGTCAAGCACTGCCTCCATGGTTGCTTGCTCTACTGTTCCTGCATTCTCAAAGGCTTCTACAACATACTTTGCAATATCCTTTACGGATAGTATACCTACGAGGATATTGTTTTCATCAACAACTGCTGCATGGCCTATGCCGCGCGTAGCAAACAATCTTATGGCCTTGCTTATCGGTGTACCGGTATCAACTATCTCATAGAATCTGTGCAGGCCTTAGGCACCCCCCTTCTAGCATAGTGTATGCTTCTCCTAGAATACTCTTTTTGCCCACAGCATCCACAAGGTTATATGGATGTGAAGATGGCGTTCTCTCGTAGAGGTGAACTAGCATGGAGGAAGCACTGAGAAAGCTAATTCAGGAAGGAGAGAACTACGTCGATGTAACTCTCTACGTTAAGCCGGAGGCTAGATTCACGGGGCTCAAAATGGAGACCGGCGAGCTGGTATTCTACACAGATGAGCCTCCAATAGAGGGGAGAGCGAATGCAAGCCTTGTAAGGTTCTTCGCCAGGTTGCTGAAGGTGCCGACATCGAGGGTAGAGATAGTCTACGGCGCGCGCTCGAGGACAAAGAAGATTAGGATACACGGTGTGACCGCTGACCAAGTCATAGAGAAAATTATTGAGGCGCTTCGGGAAACCGAGGCTAGAGCCTAGTCTGCGCGGAAAAGGAATATAGCGTTTTTAGCATAAAACAAAACAGTACCCTTAGTCAAGTATTTTAGCTATAAGGGCGTGTTGGAGGCCTTGCAGGCGACACGAAGAATATATGAGCTTACGCCTTATCGTGTCCTTGCACGCGCTGTTGCAGAGACACTGCGGGCAATGGGCACCACGGTGGAGGAAAAAGAGGTTGAGTTCATTGTTTCTGAGTCACCTCGGCCAGAGCTAGGGGACTACGGCATCCCTGTGGCACGCTTCGCTAAGAAGCACGGCGTGGACTTCAAGCTATTTTCTCAAAGTGTTGCGGAGAGGCTGAGGAAGATAGAGCACGTTGCAGATGTGAAACAAGTTGCGGGCTATGTTAACATAGTTCTAGATGCTTCGGTGATCTCGAAGGAGCTCTTCAGGGCGGTGCTCGAGGACGGTGAGAGCTTTGGGCACTTGAAGGTAGATAAGCCTCTTAGAATAGTCGTTGAGCATACGAGTGCGAACCCAGTACATCCTCTACACATAGGCCATGCACGTAATGCTGCACTGGGAGACACACTTGCAAGGATGCTTAGAGAGAGAGGACACGTTGTGCAAACTAGGTTCTATATCGATGATATGGGGCGCCAAGTAGCAGTGCTTGTTTATGGGGTTAAGCTTCTCGGCGGCTTATCTATACCAGGGAATGTTAAGCCTGATCACTGGATAGGCCTTGTCTATGCGCTTACTCATACCCTTGCAGATATAGAGTCTCTGAAGAAAGAACTCGAGCAGCTGAAAGAGCAGGGTGAGGAAGAGAAGTATAGGGAGAGGCTAAGGGAGCTCGACGAGCTTGTAGCAGCAGCCTCGAGGCTAAGAGAGAAGGCTCCAGAGCTTTTCGAGAAGCTCGCAGAGGCCGTGAAGGGCAGGGATCCAGACAAAGATATATCGGAGATAATGAAGAGCTACGAGTTTCGCAGAGACGAGGAAATAGTAAAGCTTACGCGAGGCGTTGTAGAAGAGTGTCTAAAAGGTTTTAGGGAGACACTCGCAAGGCTCGGCATTGGCTTTGACCAGTGGGACTGGGAAAGCGACCTAGTATGGAGCAGCCTTGTAGGCCGAATCCTTGAAGAGGCGCGCAAAAGCCCCTATGCAACGACCTATAAGGGAGCACTAGCACTAAACCTCCAACCAATCCTCGACGACCCCGTCGTACGCCAGGCGCTAGGAGTACCAGAGAACTATGAAGTCCCACCACTTATCCTACAGAGAAGCGATGGCACAACGCTCTACACTACAAGAGACATAGCGTATAGCATAAAGAAGTTCAGAGAATTCAACGCAGACAAAGTGTACAACGTGATCGCGGCAGAGCAAAGGCTCCCCCAGCTCCAGATAAGGCTCGCACTCGTAGCACTCGGCTACCGACGTGAAGGCCTCAACATGCACCACTACGCCTATGAAATGGTTCACCTACCGGGGCGCCGAATGAGCGGCAGGAGAGGCGAGTACGTCACACTGGACGAGCTCATAGACCAGGCTGTCGCGAGAGCACGAGCAGAGGTTGAGAAGCGCTCACCCAACCTACCCGAAGAAGAGAAGCAAAAGATAGCAGAAGCAGTAGGAACAGCGGCAATACGCTACACACTAGTCTCAGTCTCAGCAACGAAGCCAATGACGTTCAACATCGAAGAAGCGCTCAACTTCGAGCAGAACAGCGCACCCTACATACTCTATACGCATGCCAGAGCAGCAAATATACTCGCAAAAGCAGCGGAGAGAGCAATAAGCATAGAGTGGAACAACATAGATTACAACGCAGCAAACGAGAACCCCTTGAGAAGAAAACTCGTACTACAACTGCTCAACTATCCATATATATTTGCAAAAGCAGCCGACGAGCTCAAACCAGAACTAATAGTAGCGTATCTCAACAACCTAGCAGACACCTTTAACAAGTGGTACACAAGCGGCGACAGCGCAATAAACGAGCCCGACCCAGCCAAGAGGAACTACAAGCTAGCACTGGTATACACAGCTAAAACCGTGATAGCAAACGCGCTCAAAGTGCTTGGCATAAAACCCCTCGAAAGAATGTAAAAACACCCTACCCTTACCAATCTAACAGACAACACGGGAACCAGGCGGGCCCGTAGCCTAGCCAGGATAGGGCGCCGGCCTTCGGAGCCGGAGGTCCGGGGTTCAAATCCCCGCGGGCCCGCCAACCTCTTTTATCTAAAAATTGTTTCTATCTTTTTGTAAAAATGCAGCAACAATTAAGATGTGTTTCTTGGTCGGAAGCTCCTTCTCTGTTATATCTTAATCTACTTGCTTCTAGGGGAGAGTACTACTAGAGTATAGGGAAGAGATGACCAAAATGATGAGAATACCTTCTTGGTGTAAACCGGCTTTAAATACAACAACTGTGCTTCCGGGCGATATCGTTATTAATATAAGCAATGGTGGTGTTTCTGCTGTCGTTAGGCGTGTTATTGGTGGATTCTATCTTGTTGTTCCTAAGTACGTTTTCGGCCAGGGGCCTTGGAGGTTTCTTGGAGAAAGTCTTGAGCGGCTACTTTCTAGTTATGCACCTGGCGAGGTTTATCGTGCTGCACGTAGATCCGGTTTCTTGTCATATGTAGCTCAGTATGGTAGGGATGTGCCGCTTATATCGGTAGGGCCTTGTGAGAGGAATGTGATTGTTTGTAGTGGCAAGTTGTTTGCTGATATGTTTTACCGTATACGGGGTCTTGATTACCTTGAGGTATGGATTGAAGCAGTATCTGAGCTCCGGGACTTAGTCGGCTCCGGTGTTATCGAGTGCTTGAGACCGACGGGTTCTCTTCTTATGGGGAGTTTTATGGAGTTCTCTGACATAGATGTCGTGTTTGATATTGCTTCTCCCTGGTGCTATGAGCGCCTTATAGAGCTGGTTGAAGCTGCGGAGGAGAAGCGCGTTCCTGTTGGCGAGAGGTTCTTGTCAGAGGAGTATGTTTTGCATGAGGCTTCTAGTAGACATATACCCTTAGGGGTTGCTAGGAGGGTCTTGAGGCCGTGGACGAGGCTCCGCTTAGCCGGCCGCGAGGCTAGCATCTCTGTTCTCGACTCGCAGCGCAGAACCGAGGAGGAGAGAAGAGTATGGATTATTACCAGCGAGGTTACTGAGACGCGGGTTAGTGTTGAGCCATACGATGCAAGGCTTGGGGATTTTCCGGGAATCGTTGAGACGAAGGAAGGCTATATCGTTGTTTTTGATGGGTTCTATGTTCCTGCTCTCTTCGAGGGAGGCAGGTTCCGTGTGAGAGGGCTAAAAGCTAGGATTGTCTTAGGAGGCGGCGACTCGGTTGATGCTATAGCTGTGGGGGTTGCTGAGGCATCTACATTTGTTGAGCCTTTATCTTAGGCTTTTTCCAGCGTTTTTCCTACTGATTTGCTTAGTATCTCATAGGCTTTGCTTAGAGCTGTCTTCTTTGCTTCTGGCGTCTCTGCCGCTAATGCTTCAACTATTGCTCCAAATAAGCGGTAGAGGTCAAGTAATTCGTCCCTCAGAAACTCTACTTTCTCTTCTAGGTCACTTATCCTCGTGTTCATAACGTCCATTAAGACGTCTATTGTGTGGAGGATCTCGTCAAGGCCCTCCACATGTTCATGGTGATGGTGGTGATGGTCGTGTGTTTCCTGGACTTCCTCTACGACTTTTTGAAGGTCCTCCTCCTTCTTTGGTAGCGTCATCCTCATACGCTTACCCATACTGCTCCACCTCTCTTATCCAACGCCAGGCGTTTGAGGAGTATGCCCGAATAGTATTAATTAGCTTAGCGTTTACGTCCGGACCGGCTATGAACAAAAGTGGTGCTAAGATCTAGTTATCACTATGGGACCCCGTTGAACGCGCTATTGCTGTTGCTCGTCCTCTTCGGGGACAAATACTTCCTCCTTGTCAACCACTATGTCTAGTACAAGGTCCTTGTTATGACGCGATATGAACGATAGGTACGTAATAACCTTTCTCGCACCTCTGTCGTCGACGCACTTGGTCTCATATATTTTCCCATCCTTTGTCTCAACAAAGAAGCGGGTCATGCCGGGAGTATCGCATTTTTCCCACCAATACCTTTTGGCTAAGCCAACTGCAACTAGGCCCTCCAGGTGAGCCACTGGAATACGAGGATAGTGTGCCATACTCATCGCCTCTCCGTTTGCCTGAGGACACCCGGAGCAATAACTGTTTTCAACAAGGTTTAATTAGTGGACATGCCGCAGACAACAACGTAGATTGCAAAGGAAATGATTAATAGGAGGAGCGCACCGTGGTTCACCATTATGAGGTGCTTGTTCTCAGCACTGTTTTCCCTCGCCTTTATCTCTACTAGGAATAATCCTGCCAAGAGTGCCGCGAAGACCAGGTAAACGCCGAGCGACATTTCCTCGCCCTGCTTAACCTCTACTCCCTTTAGGCTTTGCTTTAGAAGGTTTTATACTGATTCATTACTGGTCTAGAATAGGTGCTGTAGGTGGAGGATAAGGCTAGAATTGCACAAAGGATTGCTGATGCTCTGAAGTACTTTGGCGGCTTTGTTTACCAGGATTCGCTGGATAGACACGAGGACGTTATGAGCGTTGTCAGAGAAGCTGGTCTTGCCTTTCTTCTCAACACGGTTGTGATTGATAGAAGGCAAAGGATTTATGCACTCCTGCTTAACGATAAGCGATGCCAAGTACAATGCGCGCACAGCTCTGGCTGCCCAGAAGACGATGACATTTGCAAAGAGAAATGCTTAGAGGATTGCAGGAAGGAGCTCATAGACAAGGTCGTGGAGGCGCTAAATAGGTATGCCGAACGCATTAAACGCAAGCATTAATCTAACGTACATGATTCATTCACTAACAATATTATTCATAGCCATAGACCCCGTAGGCAATGCCCCCCTATTCTATGGGTTAACATCAATGCTCTCTGACGAAAAACGCCAAAAAATAGTTAAGGACAGCTGCGTGGTTGCAACAATAATACTGTTAATCTTTGCACTTGTGGGCGACCTATTGCTATATTATTTCGGCTTATCCCTCGCAGACTTCCGCATAGCTGGCGGAATAATACTGCTAATCTACGGAATTGCCGGTATCTTCGGCTGGACCGAGGCAACAGGAATACGCCATCCAGAAGAGGCTGAAGCGATAGCAATAGTGCCGCTTGCTACACCTCTTCTAGCTGGCCCCGCAGCCATAGCCACTGTGCTATATATAAAGGCGATTTACGGCATACTGTACGCGATTATAAGCATAGCTGTAAACACAGCCATAACCTATGCAATGCTTGCCTATAGCGAGAAATTATTAGAACTTCTAGGCGAGAACGGTGCACTCGCACTCTCTAAGATAATGTCAATCCTACTAGCAGCGATAGCTGTGTCGATGATAAGGGCGGGCATAGTTGAGGCTATAGCAACGGCTAAGAGCAAGACAACAACCTAGCATTCTTAGCTAAAAACTATAGCAGGAAAAAGGCTACTGTGATTCCTCCTTCTGAGCCTCTATTCGATACTCTTTTCCACCTATCTCTACAATCGCATATACTGCTTCAAGGTTACGAATAATGCCGAAGTATATGCTTAGCGACGACTTTGGAGCTAGGGCTTGGTCTATAGTTATTCTCTCTGTAACGCGTTTCCGTAGGTGTCCGAGCTCAACGCGCTCCGTTGATTCCATACCGGATCGCGCTATGTATACGAAGTACTCGACTTCTATGGCCTTTAGGTTTAACTGCTTATCACACTTATTGGTTATAACTATTTGAGAGTCTTCCTGCTTATAGCTTAGACAATTCTCTAATTCTTTTACAATATCTTCCGCGTGCATTGAGAGCCTCCGTCTGATGCATACTATTATGCCCCTTAGTAAGTGTTTCAGTTGCCGTGCTTCAAGAATTAGGCTCAGAGCCGGTGGAGGGCGCTCATCAGGAATCGCCGACGTGCAATCCTCTTCATCGCCCTTGTTATTATTCCCTATCTGTAGTACCGGTAATAGAAATAATGCTAGCAACACGTTTTTAGCACGTAGGAGATGAGGAGAAACCCCGTCTCATGAGCACGGGCTGTGATGAGTGCACCGGTTACCGATCCTACGATAAGAAGAAGGCAGTAGACGAGATACGATTGCTCGCTATGACGCTATTATCAAAATGTTTAAGTGAGTAGTTAGTTGTCAGCTGAGCAACTCGTCTTCATCCCTGGTAGCCAGGGGTCAGCTGAAAACCGGGCTCATCCTCGGTTTTATAACAAGTCCTTGTCAGATATATTATTGACTAGCTCTATAACCATGCTATCATAGATAGGAGGTAAGATATATTCCCTAGCAAAGGCTTGTGTAATACTGGTTATGGGGCTGCACAAGGTTGAAGCTAGTCGATAAAGGTGTTGAAGGACTCTTAGAAAAAGTCCAGGCGTTCTATAAAGCACTGAGAGAGCCCTTCGTAGCTCGAGACGAGGAGGTAGAAGCGCTGACCCTCGCACTGATGGCTAGGGAGCATGTTATTCTGATTGGTGAGCCGGGCACAGCTAAATCAGCCATAGCTAGGAGAGCTGCTGAACTCATTAATGCAAGATTCTTCAAGTACCTCTTAACCAAGTACACAGAGCCCAGTGAACTGTTTGGGCCTCTGGACCTCAATGCTCTCCACGAAGGCAAATACGTTAGGATTACTAAGGGCAAGATGCCGGAAGCCGAAATAGTGTTCCTCGACGAGGTGTTCAACGCTAACTCTGCAGTGTTAAACGCACTCCTAAGCATTATGCAGGAACGTATATGGTATGATGGTTACACAGAGATTCACGTACCTCTATGGACTCTTATAGGTGCAACCAACCGTGTGCCCGAGGAGCCAGAGCTAGAGGCTATCTATGACCGCTTCCTCATAAGGCAATATGCTAAGCCCGTGCCCGAGAACAAGTGGAGCGAGCTACTGGATGCTGGGTGGAGAATAGAGTCTGGTAAGGTCCCGCCGGCCGAGCCAGTGCTAGACATGAACACCCTCATGCAGGTTCACAAGCTAGTGTTCAACGTTGATCTCTCACAGGTAAAGCCGAAGCTGCTAAGGCTTTACGCAATATTCGAGGAAAGAGGTATACACCTAACAGATCGAAGGAAGACAAAGGCGCTGAAGGTAGTTGCTGCACACGCATTGCTAGAGGGGAGAATTGTTGCGCAGGAGAAAGACCTAGTTGCACTAAAATACGTAGCACCGAGAGATATAGAGGACTTCGAGAAAGTACATATAATACTGTCTGAAGAGCTCAAGATGCCAGAGCGCTTCATAAAAGAACTCAACGACATAAGGGCCAATGTCAGGGAAACGTACCACCTTGTCGACACGATGCGGAGCTATGATCCGAGACTCGTTGACTTGTTTAGGAGCTTAAAGATAGCTAAGAGTAGAATATTGAACATATTAAAGGAAACCGATAATCAGAGCGTGAAAAAGCTCGCCGAGCAGACACTTGAGGAAATAGATAAACTGCTTGAAAAAATCTCATATAAACTGGGGATATAGCCAGATGCCATATATTAAAGGCGTAAGCCTAGATGATCCTCCGACAAAGTATCGAGCCGAGAGAATAATATCCATACTTCATAAGCTTCTTCCAAACCCGGCCCATAAGCCGGATTTCTTTGACGAGAAACTCTCAATATCAATATACTATGCACTCTTTCTTCCATTCCCCATTCTAAGAGAGCCAGAAAAGAAGGATCAAAAAGAATTGACAAAGTATGCTCTGCTCTCCGCGCTTTTGTCCTCAAACCAGTTGAGAAACGTTAAGCGCTATACTGTGGCTGATTCAACCACTAGTACCGTCGTATCAGCAGTACTAATGGAAACTATAGCTGAAGAGCTTAGGAGGCTAAACCAGCACCAAGGCGGAGACGCGAAAGCAGATGAACAAATGCAAGCACCAAGCGCTGGACAGAGTAACGAGGAGCTTAACAACATAGTTGACAAAGCTCTAGAGTCGGTTCAAGATGTTGCTAGACAAGCCAAAGAAATATCAAGTCTTGCTATGAAATTTGCAGCTGGAAACGCATCTATGCTCTCACTTGACGACGTTATCCAAGACGTTATCAACTTGGCTAAAAACACTAATGTAAAAGCAATCTTTGAGGTACTTAAGCTAGTTGAAGACGAGGCGAACATGTATATACGGCTTAAAAAGGTTCCGAGCCCTCGAGGCGAATTAGAAGGCTATGAACTCGGCAACGACGTTGAGAAGATAGTGCCAAGTGAGCTTGCTCTACCAAAAGAGCTATTTCTTATCAAGTTTGCCGAGCGAAACCTGCTTCTATACCGAAAAGTCGTCACAAGGGATTACGGTAAATTCTACATTCTCCTAGACAAGAGCGGCAGCATGATGGGGCTTAAAATTGTATGGGCAAAGGCAGTCGCACTCGCGCTAGCACAGCGAGCAGTTAGGGAGAGAAGAGAATTCTTTGTACGCTTCTTCGACAGCATACCTTACCCGCCAATCCGAATCTCTAAGAGAATTCATGGAAGGGACGTAGTAAAGCTACTAGAGTATCTTGCACGCATAAGGGCCAATGGCGGAACCGATATAACGAGAGCAATACTGACCGCGACCGACGATATAGCGTCAACAACTTCCGGGAACCGGGTCTCTGACATAATACTGATAACTGATGGTGAAGACCGGGTAGCTATAGATATGGTAAAACGGGGGCTCGCGCGCGCAAACGCAAGGTTGCACACAGTTATGATCCACGGCAACAATCCGGACCTAAGAGCTATCTCTGATAGCTACATGGTTGCAACAAAACTTGACAAATATGAGGCACTGAAAGTCATTTCTATTAGCTAGGCGCCTCAACATCATAGAAAGCTATAATGTTATCAATATTTATTTTAGCAACGACTTCCTCGTCTATTATGCCTTCCTGTAGTAGAGCTAATTGATTATCCACGATTTCCCACGGGCATGAAGAGACGCAAGGCCTTTTAGGGTCATCTATGTAGTCCGACTCAATAAGCACTCTATCAATTCTCCTTATCTGCTGAAGCGCTTTTCGTAAGAGCTCTTTCTTACCAGGCAGAGTTGCCCAGAAACCGCTTTGTGTCGCAATGTCTGCTACGCGTGTCGACGCATGATGAAATAATATGAGGTGTCGGGGCGCTTTAGCTAGCTCTACGAGCTTCTCAACAGTCTTTACTGTTGCTGCGCCGGAGTTCTCAAGATGAAGATGTATGCGACACCCGCCGCTTACGAGTTCGAATGCTCTTAGCATTATTGTTGACGCTATAGCTAAGCGCTCCGGCATCGTCTTATAATGTTGACGGCCAACTTCGCCGATTCCGTTAATAATTCCCTTTTCGCAAAGCTCTACCTCGTACTCTACAACCTTAATGCCTACATCCAGAACCTCCTCTGGCGCCATACCAATGCTTATAAGCTTATCAACATCAGCTGGATGAAAGCCTGCAAGACATGATACGCGTATTCCTGCTTGCCGTGCCTCGGCACATCCCTTTAAGAAAATCTCTATGGACCTAATATACGCGTCAAAGGCTGTTCTTGGCGTAATATTTATTCCATAGTGCCATGGCGAGAGCGCAATAAATGCAATGAACCAGCCGTTTTTCTCCTTAAACTTCTTAGCTATATTAAATGCACCTAACCCCTTTGGAGAGAAATGTGCATGTGCATCAGCAAACATGAGTCCAGACATGACTGTCACCCTTCCAACACCTTCAAGACTATGGTACGGCTACCCCCGCTTCATGCTTTCAGCGAAGGACCACTTCATCATACCCTGGAGCACCCAGGGTCAATAAGTGTAGGGGCATCATCACAAGACAAGCATTATTCCATTTCCATGCCAGCGCGTCATTTTAGACTACTTTTTTGGCTATAGAGTTCCGAAGATATGCATGGAAGTAATGAAGATATGAATCAGTCCTCACACGGTTCTTCATAGGAATGTTGATCCTCGGCCCGGAATCGTTCATCACGGCTGCTTAGCTTCTCATATTCTCTTCTTATGATAGGTCCTGGTAAATACTATATTATGTTGCGAGTTTATTCTGTATTCTTGCGGTGCCAAAACACATGAAGCCAAGTAGCGCCATTTTTAAAGTACTATTGGCGGCTTCTATAACGTTAGCCTACATAATCGGAGCAATAATGGGGCTTTCGCATCCCTATGCTGAGCTTATTAAAGAAAACAAATACCTAAACATAGTTAACACCTTACCCGCATTTTGGGAATTTATATCAATATATTTAAATAATATAGTAGTATCGTTAATTATCTTTATATTTTCTTTAACTATACTGCTTGGATTCTACCAGGTCTGGATAAACGGCTACGCAGTTGGCACGGTAATAGCGCTTGCACTTAAGAATAATATACCTATCCTTACAGTACTATCTCTCCTCCTACCGCACGGAGTAATAGAGATACCAGCAATGCTCTATGCCGCCTTTCTCGGAATTCAATTACCTTTCTCTATTAATAAGAAAAATAGGGCCGGAAAAACGCTTTTAGCCAAGACGTTAAAAGGTCTCCTTACAGTTTCCGTGTTACTTTTCATCGCGGCCTTTGTTGAAGCTTTTATTACGCCAATAATCGCTGCGTTAGTAACTAGTTGAGAAAAAGATAATAAATAGTCTAACCATATTATCAAAAATGGCGAATAAACTAGCTTAAAGGGGAACTAACATGTCGGCAAGCCTCGAAGAAATAAGGCTCAGACTTCCTACAGGGAGAGAGGCAAGCATAGTAGAGGGACTACGCTTCTGCTACGATCTAAGCGAAACAGATACAGCAATATTAGTGGAACTACTCAAAGGCAAAGAATACACAGTAGACGAACTTGCAGAAAAACTTAAGCTAAGCAAGGCCACCGTTAATAGAAGCCTAACAAAGCTCGTTGAGATCGGATTCGTTTCAAGAACACGCGAAAAGAAGGGAGGCGCAGGAAGACCAAAATACAAATACTACGTACAAGACCCGGAAAAAGTTATTCAGAAAATAATATCGGACTTCGAGCAATGTGCACGCACATATAGAGAAGTCCTACAGGAACTCCTCTCTAAGATAGGAACGCGAAAATAACGGAAACCGCCTAGGCTATATCGGTAGCAGTATCAAGAACTACCAATGCTCCGTCCTTAACCTTTTTATCTTCATCATTATCGTCTATTTTCATTGCAGGATTATTCTCGATAACACTTACTTCCTGAGTAGATTCAAAGGATATACTGCTAACCACTTGCATGTAATAAATCAATGCCTCGCGTATGAACTCGCTACGCGACGTATAGCCTAGGCTCCGCCACAACCGGTCTATCTCCTCAAGGAGGTCGACTTCAAGCTTTATGCTAACCACTTTCTTAGGTGAAGGAATCACTATGTCAAAGACAGGGCGCTGCACTCTATTAATTCTTGCCATGCTTTCACCACGTACCTCCTAGCATATGATATTACGTTGAGCCTAAAATATAGGGAAGTTTTTAAATAATTGTCATAAAAACGCTCAATAACATGTGAGAATTTTTAAATCAAACAGGATGAAAGAGGTAAGGGTAATACTTTCAGATATTACAAATACGTATTAGTTCAAGCTCTAATAGTGAAAAACATAGGTGCAAGAAATGAGTACCAAGCAGCAAGACGAATTATTGAAAAATAACAGCACAAAATTAGTAAAGCTAGGAGAAGCAGTAGTAACATGCCCAATTTGTGGATCAAAGTCTCTCCGAATAACTGATTACTTATACGATCTACCGCTTGTTGGAAAGATAATACTCACGACTGGCAAGTGCGAGAAATGCGGATATAAGTATAATGATGTAAGACTTGCCGAGGCCAAGCCACCTCAAAGAATAATACTCAAAGTAGAAGACGAGGACGACCTCAACGCGTTAGTTGTGAGGGCTTCATCAGCATCCATAATTATTCCAGAAAAAGGCCTTGAGATGCACCCAGGGCCTGCCTCGCAAGGCTTCATAACTACCGTGGAGGGGCTTCTTGAAAGATTCCGCGAAGCAATAGAACTTGCTTGTAAAGACCCCGAAGCAAGTAAGGAGAAATGCAATGAACTCCTTGAATGGATAAAGCGGGCAAAAGAGGGACAAGAAGACTTTACCGTCATAATAGAGGATCCCGAAGGAGTTAGCACAATAGTATCTCCGAAAGCTAGAACCGAGCCACTTAATGAAAAAAGACGGGACTAACTCATAATGCTTACTCGACTTTTATTTCTAAGCCTTCTTCCTCTTCCTCTTTTTCGGGTTTTTTCTTCTCAAAAGTTATTTCAAGTATACCATTCCTATACTTCGCCTTAGCAGTTTCCGGTTTTACCTCTGCAGGTAACTCTATTTCCTTGTAGTACTTCCTATCCTTGTCCTCCGCTCTTATTATGAGCTTGTTATCTTTGACCTTTATCTTAATCTTATCCTTATCTACACCTGGTACTTCCGCGATAACCGTAACTTTGTCCTTCTCCTCTATAACATCTACTAGTGGCTCAACGACTTCTTCTACAACGGCTTTCCTACCAATGCGCTTAACGTTGCCGAACTCCTCTATTATCGGCTGTCCGTCGGGACCTATGGTTATTCTTACGCCATACACTATGGGGCCGCGTACTTCACCCTTGGATTCTAGTGACGGTGATAGTGCCCGTGCCTCGAACTCTTCCATCATCCTTGCAACAAAGCGTTCCATTTCCCTTATTGTTCTCTCTATCTCATCAAATACGTCGCCAAGCCCGAACCCAAATCTGCGTCTCCAAGGAGAACTCATCTCTACCACTCTCCAGAGGTATTTCGGGAGAACAGCCCCTAATATTCAGACTACTTTTCCCGAGACGGCGTAATCACTAACATATTAACGTGTTGAAAGAATGCTACATTGCATAGAGTATGAGACCTAGCACTAATAAACACCCGATAACAGAGTGTGAAAAGCTCGGAAACCCTTAGCGCCTTAACCGCTTAGAGGTGGTCGTGTGCGCGAAAAGTACGACGTGATTATAGCGGGTCTCGGGCCAGCCGGCACAGTTGCACTCTGGCACTTGGCACGTAAAGGCTTTAATGTCGCAGCAATTGATTGGCGCAACCTTAACACCCTTTGGGGAAAACCATGCGGCGATGCACTGGGAGCACATCATCCACGTGAAGCAGGTCTCCCCGAGCCTCCAAGCACAGTAATAAAGAACCATGTCAAGGCTATTGACATATACTCGCCAGGTGAGACTACAAGGTATAGGGTTCACGGAGAAGGCTACATCATTAACCGTAATGCGTTTGGAAAATGGCTTGTTGAAAGCGTCATTGACAAAGATAACGTCGATGTATTCTTCAACTCGAAGGTTCTAGAGCCGATAATAAAAGATAACAAGGTTGTGGGAGTACGTGCCAAGATAGCAGATAAGGTTGCCGAACTCAGATCCAGCATTGTTATCGAGGCAACGGGCTTCTCAAGAGTGCTGAGAAACAAGCTTCCACACGAATGGCCCATCTATGAGCCCATAGACCCAAGAGATACGAATATAGCGTACCGCGAGGTTATAGAATACGAAGATTACAAGATAGATGAGCCGGATGTGATACGGATATATCTTGACCAAGAAATCGCACCAGGAGGATACTGGTGGTACTTCCCGGAATCAGCGAAGAGTGTTAACGTAGGCCTCGGCGTACAAGGTGGCATGGGCTATCCGAACCCAATGACTATATACAAAGAGAAGCTAACTAAACATCCACTTCTCCAAAAGAAGTATCATGTGCACAATGCCGCCGGTGCACCTCTCCCAACGCGTAGGCCGTCTAATACACTTGTTGGACCAGGCATAGTTGCCATAGGCGATGCAGGATACACTGTCAACCCTGTACACGGAGGCGGTATGGGCTACGCGTTCCGAGCAGCATACTACGCTGCACAAGCAATCGAAGAAGCATATAACAGGAACGATTTCAGCGAAGAAGGCTTATGGAGCCTAAACATAAACTATATGCAAAATGTAGGAGCCAAGCAAGCAGCCCTAGACGTCTTCAGGAGGTTCTTGCAGCGTTTACCCAACGACGATATACGATACGGTATGGAGAAGAAGCTTCTTCCAGAGGAGGACGTGCTATATACAAGCAATGTTGGCGAACTCCGCATAAGTACGCTTGAGAAAGCAAAGATAATAATTAGGGGTCTTGGGAGACCAAGCCTTCTCGCAAAGCTCAAACTCGTCGGCGACTACATGAAAAAGGCTAGGGATCACTACATGAACTATCCGGAGAGCCCAGCGCAGCTAAGTGAATGGATAAAGGAGACAGAGAGAATATTCAACGAGTTTGAGCAAAAACTTGCAGAGAAGATGTGATGCCAATGGCGCTTCAATGGACCCCTAGCTGGGAGGATATAATAATAGAGAGTCATGGCGTGAGACTTAAAGTCAAAAGGGATAAGGAGACAGGGCTACTTCTATGCCCTATATGCGGCGAGGAGAAAAAGGCAGCATATTTCTTCACAGCTGAAGACCTTATATTTCATTTATTAGCACATACCAAGAGGCTTGAGAAACAAACAATCATGCCTCGGACTAGAGTAGAAGAGCAAGAAGAGGAATATGAAGAGGATGAAGAAGAATAAAACCTTTTTACTAGACATTTATTCAACTCCAACAATCGATGTGGTGGGAGCGAAGTTCACTAAGGGCGGCCCACCATTTTATGCATCACTTGCACTGCATGCTATAGGAGCAACTTATAGAATAATCTTAAATATCCCAGATAATGCTGAAAGCAGTTTAGCACTAATAGAATATCTTAATCCAACTAGCAAAAAACCCGTCAAAATAGACAACCATACATTAATTTTTAAAATAGACGTTCAAAATGATGAACGAAAAATAAAACTTCTCGGAAAGGAGTACAAAAGCATCGTTGTTTCACAGGAATCGAGTTTTGCGCTGTTCTCGCCCTTATTATGGGAGTACACGACTTCTGACATGCTCAAAGTAATAAACTCCCATGGCTGCACGCTAGTTGATATTCAAGGGTTTTCGAGACTAAAGCTAGAAGACAGTGAAGTCATTAACACGTTCGAGGCTGCTCTTTCCGTACTGTCTTCCATCGTGCTGAGTTCGTCTAATTGTGTAATAGCTAAGTTCAGCCTAGAAGACTTCGCAAACAACATTGAAGCCGCTACCACCGCAACGAGAATTCTCGTAAGGAGAGGCATTAGAGTAGTACTAACCATGGGTTCTGCTGGGCTTGTTGCCGCGGATAACGGAGTATGTTTAAGTATTGAGCCTTTGCTAAAATCGGGTTACTCTGTAGGTGCAGGAGATATTCTTGCTACACTCATACTTTATGCTATTTATAGCGGAATGGACTTTACTGAGGCACTATTAGCTGCTACCTCGGCGACTTCGTGCATATTAACACTGCTTGAAAAACACGGAGTTGTGGCCAGAGCCTCGTGCGCCAAACACTTTAAGGAGCATATTGCTGCGAGTAAACGCTTCCTATTCAGTAATTGCTGCTTGGAGAATGTCGCTGCTTCTCTTTCCAATAAAAGGTAGTGCTTTTTCGCGCTCCTTAATACCGAGCATTTCCAGCGCTATATCGACTATCTCCTCTACGGCTAGGCTTCTGCCCCTTGCAACTTCTCTACCGTTAATTACGAGCAGAGGCAGTGTATCAGATGCTGGTATGTATTGTGTAAATATGTCCCAGTAAACTGTTCTAGGAATAACTATGGCATCTATCCCGTATTCCTTGAAGAGTTTCTCAGAGGCCTTCTTCGCATTTTCAACGAGTTCATCTGTTAAAGGATCTAAACCACCATATACAATTATCTCGACATCTACGGCTGCGCCGATTTCGATTTCAATGTGTGTCCCGACATCATGTGTTGAGACGTTAATTGACCCTAGGCTTGCCGACACAGTGAGACCCCGGTGTAAGTACTGAGCGAATTAGCTCTTAAGATGCTGAGCCCCCAATAACCCAGCCAAGGCAATCATTAGAAATGAAAATAGGGAGAGTGGGCATCCACGGGGAATTCTTACGTTCGTTTCCGGTAGTACCTTTAGCCGAGTGGAACACCAAATTAACCGCAGAGGTATAATTAAAGGTATTACTTGGGGCTCAGCGAAGTGAGTTCGTTTAAGCATACAGACGAGGCTAAGAGGTCTAAAGATTATGTAGACCCACGATTCTCTATTGCAGAGGAAAAAGCTAGGGATATACTTATTCGAAAGGCTGGTGAGTGGCATAGCATAGTAGATGCATACTGGCTTCTGCGGAGAATGGAGGATGATATAGGCATACCCGTAACCTATGACATAGTTGAAAAGGCATACATGGGTGCTTTGCGGGTCCTCGCAACCGATAAACCGGTTAAAAGCATCACACATTTACGCATGAGTAATGCAAAGGACTTATCAAGCATAGAATCCAGTAATTCGTAGCGTTAAGCTTACTAGACCAACCACTCTCCGAGTAGACTACTCGGTGCCATACAAATTGACTACTCCTTTTTGGGACAAGGCTTTCTCCCTAATTCCTCCCGAGGCAAGAGAGGTACTAGAGCTAACACAACGCCATAATATATGGCGCAAGAAGGAAACTATTAACCTGATTGCCAGCGAGAACGCCATGAGCCCTCTAGCCCTTGCAGCATACATCAGCGACATGATGCACAGATATGCTGAAGGAAAACCCTTCAAAAGATACTACCAAGGAACAAAGTATGTTGACGAAGTTGAAACACGCGTAATGAAGCTCATGGGCGACATTCTCGGAGGAGCCTTCGTAGATCCGAGACCAGTGAGCGGAACCATTGCTAATGCCTCAGTGTTTAGAGTGCTAGGCGAATGTGGGTCAAAGGCAGTCATCGCGCCCGTGCAAGCAGGCGCGCATGTGAGCCATACAAAGTTCGGCACACTTGGAGCCCTGTGTATAGAGCATATAGAGATGCCATATGATGCTGAGAACCTCAATGTTGACGTGGATAAGGCGGTTAAGCTAATAGAGAGTGTCAAGCCATCATTCGCGGTGCTAGGAGGGAGTGTCTATCTTTTCCCGCACCCGGTTAAAGAAATTGCAGAAGCTATCCACTCTGTAGGTGGCAAGCTCGTATATGATGCTGCTCATGTCCTAGGACTAATAGTTGGAAAACGATGGCGAAATCCTCTCGACCACGGTGCAGATGTTCTAACAGCTTCAACTCACAAAACATTTCCTGGGCCTCAGGGCGGCATAATTGCTACGAGAGATGAACAGCTCTATAAGAGGATATCAAGGGCTGTCTTCCCCTACTTTGTAAGTAATCATCACCTTCACCGTCTACCCGCCTTAGCTATAACAGCTATAGAGATGAAATACTTTGGAGAAGCATATGCGGACCAGGTAGTACGTAATGCAAGAGCATTAGCAGAGGCACTGGCTGCTGAGGGGTTCAAGGTTCTCGGCGAGCACCTTGGCTATACAAGAAGCCACCAGGTAGTACTCGATGTCCGAGCACAGGGTGGAGGCGCAAAGGCTGCAGTTTTGCTTGAACAAGCAAACATCATTGTAAACAAGAATCTACTGCCATACGATCCGCCAGACGCTATAAAGGATCCGAGTGGCCTCCGCCTCGGTGTACAAGAAATGACAAGGTACGGAATGAAGGAGGACAATATGAAGGATATAGCACGCTTCATGAAGAGGGTACTGATAGATAAAGAGGATCCTGCGAAAATAGCAAAGGAGGTTACCGAGTATAGGAAGGAGTTCCTTGAGGTAAAGTACTGCTTTGATATCAACCCGATAAGCGATGGTAAATTATACTTGCTCTGGTAACAAACCATCTAGCTATCTAAAAACATGTATAAAATAATATTTCATCTAATTGTTTATTCGTATCTAAGCAAAGAATTGCGGGAGGCAAGTCCCCTTACCCTCATCCATGCCCCGTGCCGCGGGGCTGTCCGGGGGGCGGCGCGCATTTTGAATAGGTGTATTCATAGTAGGGTTTTCTAGGTATCGTTCGAGATGTACAGGCCTCGTGCATGGATAGTTACGATCGGCTATGAGCTACTTATTGGCAGAATAGTTAATACTAATGCGGCACACATAGCCAAGGAGCTCACCCTTAGGGGCGCAATAGTTGATAGAATAGTCACTATCGGCGACTCTATAGACGACATAGTATCTACCATAAGAGAGGCGCTGCAACGAGCAGACATAATAGTAACAACAGGAGGGTTAGGCCCAACCGACGACGATAAGACTCTCGAAGCAATAGCTGCTGCAACAAATAGGCCTTTAGTACTCAATAGCGAGGCCCTAGAAATGATCAATAAGTTTTACTCGCAACGAGGCTTACCACTTACTCCCGAACGTCTAAAGATGGCTTATCTGCCTGCTGGCTCAACCCCTATACCGAATAAAGTTGGAGCTGCACCGGGTATGTTACTCCACCACGATACTACATTCATAATAGCATTGCCGGGAGTTCCAAGAGAAATGGAAGAAATGCTGCCCTTAGCCCTGGATAAAATACGATTCATTTTTCCAAAAATCTGCGTCATAGAAAAGGGAACCGAGATCAAAGGTATACCCGAATCAACGCTTGCTCCTCTTCTACGAAGAGCTTCAAAGAAATGCCTAGACTGCTATGTCAAGAGCCATCCGAAGGGCCACGAACTGAGAGAACCCATTATTGATGTAAAGGTGCTAGCCTTTGGCAATACATGTGAGGAAGCAGAAAAGAAAGCTAATACTGTTTTGGCTGAGCTTAGCAAGCTTATAGGAGAACACGGGAGGTCACAATGAGTTTTTCAAGGCTTGCAAAACAATATAACACCATATTGTTGCCGATGACTGCCTTATTATTCGCCTTACTCTATGCTGCTATAAGAATAAATAGTAAAATCCTACTATTTTTAACAATAGCATTAATAATATTTGCACCTATTATAGCATACTTTTTAACTATTTCTATATTTTCAAAAAAGACACTGAAAGGTGTTGGCGAAAAAGAGTATTAATAGGCGGTTTATTTCTACTCTAGTTAAAGGAGGGTAGACATATGAGCAAAGAAGTTGCTAAGAAGAAGCTCGACCCCGAGGAAGTAAAAAAGAAGGTCATAGAAGCGCTAAGAAATGTGTATGACCCAGAAATTCCCGTGAACATATACGATTTAGGCCTTGTCTACGACATAAAGATAGAAGATGGCAAGATAAAGGTTAGGCTTGGATTAACTGCACCAGGATGCCCAGTATCAGGCCAAATAGCATTTATGGCTGAAGAAGCTATCCGCCAAGCGGTTCCGGAAGCCGAAGATGTTGAAATTGAGCTGGATCTCGAAACCCCCTGGGATCCTAGAAGAGTTACTCCCGAGGGAAGGCAGCAGCTTAAAGAACTATTTGGCTACGACGTCGTGGAAGAATGGATAAAACGCTATGAAGAAATGTACGGCTCACAGGAAGCATAGTTTGTGCATAAAACCAGGCGACATTTTTCAAAGAGAGACAACAACGTTTCGACTACCTATCCCTATTATTAATTATCTTGAGATCCTTCACGACCGCGCAATGATATATGCATTCTTCGACACACTCGTTATATGTCTCAAAGCCTTGGTGCTCTAAATTGCTGCACTTTTCGATACACTTATCCTCGCAGAACATGAGAGGCATTTTTACACCCGTATATTTTAGGCAGCCTCAGCGTTAATTAGTGGTCATGCCGCGGTTGCCTACACTTCGAACTCTGCTGCATTATATAAACTGTACAAGGGCTCGTAACGATATACACAATAACGCTCCTAGTTAGAGGGTTTTCTGTGGGGTAGCACTTCCTTGCCATGGAGCATCTTGACCTATCTTCGCAATAATCCAGAGATTTTAAAGGAAAGCCTTAGAAAGCGTGGAATGGATGAGAGCTTAGTTGATAAGGCACGCCAGCTTGACGAAGAGTGGAGAAAGCTTAAAAGAATGGTTGACGAAATTAGGCACCAGCACAACTTAATCACAAGGAGCATAGCCAAGGCGAAAGACGATAAGGAAAGGAGGAAGCTAATAGAGGAAGCTAAGAAGCTCCTACGTACCCGAGAAGAGCTTGAACAGAAGCTTAAGATTATTGAGGAAGAAAGGCAGCGCATACTGCTCTCATTGCCTAACATAGTTCACGAATCAGTTCCCGTCGGTTTCTCAGACGACGAGAATGTTCCAATACGATTCTGGGGCAAACCACGTGTATATAGAGAGTACTTGGACAAGTTTAAAGAACAAACCGAGAAGTGGGGATTCAAGGTAGACTACGAACTCATAGACTGGAAGCCAGTTGGCCATGCCGACATGCTAGAGTACGTTCTTAGACTCGGCGATACCCAGAAGGCAGCCGAAGTTGCAGGATCTCGTTTCTACTACCTATTTGACGACATCGTTTGGCTAGACTTCGCGCTACTACTATATGCTATTGATAGGCTAACTGCAAAGGGGTATAAGCTCGTACTGCCTCCATACATGCTTCGTCACAGGATAATGATGGGGGTAGTTGACCTAGAAACCTTTAAGGACGCTATCTACAAGATCGAAGACGAAGATCTATACCTTATAGCTACAGCCGAGCACCCGTTAGCAGCACTATACTACAATGAGGAGATAATGGAAGACGAGCTTCCAATAAAGCTGGTCGGTATAAGCCCATGCTTTAGGAAGGAGGCAGGAGCCGGTAACCGCGACCTTAAGGGAATCTTCCGCGTCCACCAGTTCCATAAGGTTGAGCAATACGTCTTTGCAAAACCGGAGGAGAGCTGGGATATTCACGAAGAACTGATACGCAACGCTGAGGAGCTCTTCCAGGGCCTAGGTCTGCCTTACCGGGTCGTAAACGTTGTATCCGGAGAACTAGGCGCTCCAGCGGCAAAGAAATATGATCTTGAAGCATGGATGCCTGCCCAGGGCAAGTATAGGGAAATGGTCAGTGCAAGCAATACAACTGACTGGCAAAGCTACAGACTGAACATAAGGCTTGTTCGCAGAAAAGGGATGGAGAGAGAGTATGTCCATACACTTAATTCTACAGCAATAGCATCTACTAGAACTATTACTGCAATTCTGGAGAACTTCCAGGAACCAGACGGTGCAGTTACGATACCGAAAGTTCTTAGGAAATATCTTGAACCGTTTGAGAAGGCTCCGAAGGAAGCCATATACCCTGCTGAACGTAGAAAGTAGAGCGTAGGGAGGAAGGTAGAAGTGGAGATAAAAGAGAGGATATTATCACTTATTGAGAATGCGCCGCAGTTGAATAAGGCGGCATTTTACAGCGACCCATATGTTGAGAAAACGGTAGAAGAGCTGCATCGCCGATGGGAGCAAGCTAATTATGAGGGAGAGCCTATAGACTATGCAACTCCTGACGAGCTTAACAGGTTACTCGAGCTTGCAGAATATTATGTACGGCTGCCTTTCTGGAAGGCATATAAGATAGTTAAGGAGAGGACTGAGAAGGGAAGCGCGAAGAGCGATTAAGACCCATAGGTTATGACAGTGTGTTTTGACTTCTTAATCGTAGCTGACTCCTTTTTCCTAGGCTATGGGTGCCTAGGGGATGTTTCTTTTTGAAAGATTTGTGCCGGAGAAGATTTGGCGCCGTCTAAGGCCTGACGCTATCTACATTTGGGATAACGATGAAGTACGCAAAAGGCTTAAATGGTACTATCTTGTCATGATTGATAGAGTCCCGGCAAAGTTTCTCTTGGCAAAGATTGCTGAGAGCCCAGAGAGGAAAATAGATTCCTTTGACCTAGAACAATTACTTGACTTACGCCGGAGGATGGTAAAGGAACATAGGTTGCTAGTTAATGCAGCTAGTCGTGAAAAGTACCTACTTGAGGATTTTGAGAAAGACTATAAGGGCTGGAAGGGCGTTGTTTCTCTCCTTGACGTTGATATACAGATTGTTAAAAAGCTCTTCAATCCTTGTAGGCTATGTGAACGACGGTGCTTAATTGATAGGAGCAAACGTATTGGAGCCTGCCGGCTAGATCACCGCACATATGTGCATAGCTGGTTCCATCACTTGGGTGAGGAGGCGCCGCTCGTTCCTAGCGGAACAATATTTTATGGGGGCTGCAACTTTACATGTGTATATTGTCAGAACTATGATATTAGTCAAAAATACCCTAGAAGCGGTGAAGTAGTTACGCCCAGAAGGCTGGCAGAAATACAATACCAGTTACGAATTATGGGAGCCAGAAACATTAACCATGTAGGCGGCGAGCCCACACCTAGCCTTCACACAATAATAGAGTCATTCAAATTCTTAGATATAAATGTGCCGCAAATATGGAACAGCAACATGTATATGACCTTAGAGGTAACAGAGGTATTAACAGACGTAATCGATCTTTGGCTGCCTGATTTCAAATATGGTAACAATAAGTGTGCTTTGCGTTTGTCGGCCGTACCACGCTATTTTGAAGTCGTGTCTAGGAATCACATCATAGCATCAAGGGATGGAGACATGATTATACGTCATCTTGTGCTCCCAGGCCACGTAGAGTGCTGTAGCAAAAGGATAATAAGATGGATAGCAGAGAACCTTCCTAAGGACAAGGTGCTTGTAAACATAATGGATCAATATAGGCCAGAGAACCTGGTAGCCCAATATCCTAGGCGCTGGCCGGAACTCTCGAGGCCTGTTTACAGAGAAGAGGTAGAAGAGGTAATGGCACTTGCAGACAAACTAGGCATAGTATATGAGCCGGTGAGCAGATAGGTGTAGCGGTCTTGGCACGTTTCAAGAGAGTTCTAATACTTGATGGCTATACTGACGAACCTGCTGGTTTTGGGGTACCTCCTTACCTAGACGTGTATCCAAGGTACATAGCTGGGGCTATATGGAGCGTGGATAAGACTGTCAGTATTCGCTACATGACCGTAGACCAGGCGAGAAGAAATATACACAACTTCCTCAAACAAGCAAACACATATGATCTTCTAGTCGTAATAGCAGGCGCAATTGTCCCCGGAAAATACCTCGGAGGAGAACCCATAACTCTTCAGGAACTCCAGACGTGGTTTCGCCTTATAGATAGGCCGTTCAAGGTACTTGCTGGCGCCGCCGCTAGATGGGGGATAGGCAACATCGGAGGAACGGTAGCTGCATTACCAAGGACTGTCAAGGAGAATTTCGACGTAATAGTTGCTGGTGAGCCAGAGGCGTACATTTACGAATTATTCAGATTCGGTGAAGAAAAAGCACACCCCTGGAGCATAATCGATGACGAGAACCTTGCCCCTCTTGCAGAATTTTCGCGACTAGGCGCCAGAATAGTGACCCAACACCCCAATTACGGCTATAACCTTATAGCGGAAATAGAAACCTATCGGGGATGCCCGCGTTGGATAAGTGGAGGATGCAGCTTCTGCGCAACCAAGCTATACGGAAGACCACGCCAACGGAAAGTAGAGGACGTAGTTAAGGAGGTTGAGGCGCTCTATAAGGCTGGCGTACGACATTTCCGTATAGGCAGACAAGCAGACATAATGACTTATGGTAGCAATGAACTCGCGGAAAAGGAGTGGCCCCGCCCCAATCCGGAGGCCATTAGAAGGCTGTTTTATGGAATAAGAGTTGTTGCGCCAGGTCTTCAAACGCTCCACATAGATAACGTGAATCCTGGCACAATTGTTAGATACGAGGAGGAAAGCATCGAAATCTTAAAGATAATCATTCAGTACCATACGCCTGGCGACGTGGCTGCACTAGGCATTGAAACAGCTGATCCACGAGTTGTTAAGGCGAATAATCTGAAAACTTACCCGGAAGAATCGCTTAGAGCAATAGAAATAATAAACAAATATGGCAATAGGCCTGGCTATAACGGCCTACCTGAGCTCCTTCCGGGAATAAACTTTGTACTAGGCCTTATAGGGGAGACGAAGGAAACTTATCGACTTAATGAGGAATTCCTCAGGAGGATCTACGAGAAAGGCCTCAATGTACGCCGCATAAACGTGAGAAAAGTACTCATTCTACCCAATACTGTTCTTGCAAAATATGGTACAAAAATTATCGAAAAACATCTAAAGTCGGCAAAAAGGTTTGAGCGACAAGCGCTCAATTATTCGCGGCTCTTTCTTGAACGTTTGGTTCCACGGGGCACGATACTAAGATACCTCTACGTTGAAAAATATGATCCCCAGCTAAAGGTTACCTTTGCTAGACAAGCTGGGAGCTATCCATTAGTCGTAGAAATACCATGCAAAATCGAGGTAAAGGCCGTTATAGATGTCTATATTTACGCCCATTCATCTAGAAGTGTGAGGGGACTACCCATACCACTTAATCCAAACAATACACCACTATCTATTCTCACTAGGATAGTCGGCCCCGAAGTAGCTAGGAAGATAATATCGCAGAGGCCCTTCAAGTCCGACATTGAGCTCAGAAAGATAATTGGCACTACTGGCCACAAAGGACTTCTAAGCATAAAAGGACATACATGTGTGTTTTCTTAAACGCGTTAATGAGCGTAACCTATACAATGAGCTATACCATTTAAATGTGTGTAAAAAAGAGATACACTGGGTATGGAGTAGGTGCTTAGAGGGAATAAAGATGACAGTCCCATACCAGAAAGAGAGAGCAAGCAATCCATTAGCCGACGATACCGTTATGGAGGCTCCTGGAGAATATGATCCAAAAACAAAGACCATAGTAATAGCCGAGAAGAGGATAAAGATAGGCGGACCAATACCAAAGCTTAAAGACGGCGAAAAATTCGTAGCATATACAACCAGCATTTGTCCGTATTGTTTGAGACTCCTTCCAGCAATAATATTTGAGAAAGACAACAAGATATACATCAGAAAAGTATGCCCAGAACACGGAGAGATAGAAGAACTTTACTTTGGCGATGCAAGGACCTATTATAGGTTCTTCAAGTATGAAGAAGAAGGTGTCGGGGTAAAGCCATACGTACAGCTAAAAGCACCATGCCCATTTAACTGCGGCCTATGCCCACTACATAAGAATCACACGGCGCTAGCAAACCTTGTCGTAACTAATCGCTGTGATCTCTCATGCTGGTACTGCTTCTTCTATGCAGAAAAGATGGGCTACGTTTATGAACCCACGCTTGACCAGATAAGGGCAATGATTCGCCAGTACAAGAAGCAGGGCGTGTCTATGGCTGTACAGATAACGGGCGGTGAGCCAACACTTCGAGAAGACTTACCAGAGATAATAAAGCTCCTTAAGGAGGAGGGCGTAACTCACATCCAGCTAAACACGCATGGAATAACTTTTGCAAGGCTATGGTTTGAGAAGAGCCCTGAAGAGGCAGTTAGATATGCGCGTACTCTTAGAGAAGCAGGAGTAAATACTGTCTATATGAGCTTTGACGGTGTAACACCAAGAGCGAATCCAAAGAACCATTGGGAGGTCCCATACACGCTTGAAGTTTTCCGCAAGGCTGGAATGACCAGCGTCGTACTAGTTCCAACAGTCATTAAGGGTATAAATGACCAAGAGCTTGGAGCTATAGTAAAGTTTGCCGCAAAGCACATAGATGTTGTACGCGGCGTTAACTTCCAGCCTGTAAGCCTTACAGGAAGAATGAAGAAAGATGAGAGAAGAAAGTACAGAGTAACCATACCCGACGTCCTACGCTGGGTCGAAGAACAAACCGATGGACAAATACCTATGGATGCCTGGTTCCCTATACCGGTTGCAGCAAAATTTGCTTACTTCCTTGAAGCTGTAAGTGGCGAACTAAAAGTATGCATGGGCAACCACCCTGCTTGCGGCTCCGCGACATATGTATTCGTCGAACGCGGCGCCGACGGCCTACCCAAGAAATTCATACCCATTACAGAGTTCTTCGACGTAGAGGGCTTCATAGAATATATGGACCAGAAGACTGCTGAGCTACGCAAGGACTCGGAAAGCTTCGGCTCCAAGTTTAGGAAGACGATAAGACTCGCAACAATAGTAAAGGACTTGCCCAAGTTCACTATAAAAGAGAAAATACCAAAAGACCTCAATATAACAAAGCTGCTAGTCAATGTATTCATTAAGAGGAACTACGAAGCGTTAGGCGAGCTTCACTATAGACTGCTCTTCCTAGGAAACATGCACTTCATGGATCAATACAACTATGACGTTGAGAGAGTAATGAGGTGTAATATACACTACCTAATGCCTGATGGAAGAATCGTGCCATTCTGTGCCTACAACGTATTGAACGACCTCTATAGAGACTACGTGATAAAGAAGTACGGTATACCTCTAGAGGAATACAAGAAAAAGTATGGAGGCAAAGGCATAGGGCCTGATGTGAAGTATGTGCGCAACATTAAGCTACTAAAGAGTACACCAATATACTACGAGGCATATAGAGGCATCGTTCCCGACGAAATACTGTTTGGCAAGAAAGATGAAGCAAAATAAGAACAATATCTCACATACTTAGTTTAGCCGTTAGAAGCACGTGGTATTTTTCTCTAAAGTTGTTCCATACCTGGTTTTTAACCTCAACAAAATCCATGTTCTTAATTAACGCGATTTCCTTGAGAACGTCGATGATCATAAGCGGTGTCAGTTTCATTCCACGGTACTCGTATGGCGAGTCTGACTCTGTTAGCATAATGCTAATGCTTGCCTTCTTGACTACTTCTCTATGCTTCTTTTGTATCTTTATAGCAGGATTTATGGAAATGGTATACCCATGCTGTTCTATTTGGCCCAATAAAGCGAGGGGGCCAGTATACCAGTGAAAGTTCGCATACTTGATATCATACTTGACAAGCAAGTCAAATACTTCACTCCAAGTACCTGCGGTATGCAAGTTTAGTACGAGGTTGTGCTCCCTCGCAGCCTCTAAAAATATAGCGAAGACCTTTCTTTGCTTCTCTATAGTTTCTCCAACAAATTTAGTGTCAAGACCAACTTCGCCTATGCAACGTATGCCTTTATCAAGAGCTAGTTCTACGATTCTCTTTGCCTCATCTATGGCTTCCTTTTCGTTCTTAATACTCCATGGATGGAGACCTATGCATGGAATGATCATGGAGTATTGTCTTGCTAGTTCTATAGTCCTATAGGAGGACTCTAGGTCATCACTTACACCAACTAAGATAGCTTCCTCTCCTAGGCCGGAGAGTATACTTTTAAGCTGCTCTTCACTAAACTCGTGGAGATGAGCATGCATATCGATAAGCCTTGAACCCATGCTCTGCCCCCTCATAGGTAATTCATTTTTATTGGCTTAGATAGCTATATTTTACTAGCGCTCTGGAACTGGTAAGAGAGGCTGTGATGACCATCCCGACATAGGCGAGTAAAATACGATGAAGTTGTGGCGGCTGACTGAGCCTCAACCCGTAAAAGACTCATCATTTCGATCAGCTTAGGCGGCCACGAATCATCGGCTCTTCTGCGCAATACTATATGGTCAAGATCGTCACGTCTTTTCTTGCAGGAAATGCAACATTCACTATGAGTATATTGTCTATTGTTACCTCTAGCCGTTTAGAGTTATGGGCATGACCATGTATCACTATATTTGGTTTTGACTCTCTTATAGCTTTTTCCATAAAAATACTGCCCATTTCCGGCCATATACTCTTATCTTCTCCTTCAAGTGTCAGGTATGTTGGCGCATAATGCATTAGCACTACTACCTTCTCATACTCTTTTTTAAGACGAAGAACTTCTTCTTTTAGACGTATAGCACGTTCACGATAAACTTTCTCAATGCCTGGAATATGGCGCCGTTGCCACCTTGTAGGTCTATCCAGGGAACCCCTTGTACCATAGATTGCTATCTCCTCGCCACCGCTTGATACATACACATAATGGTTGTCATTTAGCCACACAATTTCCGGGTATCTAGTGATGAACTCTCTTTCTCTATCCATGTATTCTTCGTTGCCAAAAACCGCGATTATCCTTGCTTTACCGCAAAACTTCTTTGTAACTTCAATAACCGGTTTCAGTGCAGCAACATTTCCTTTCTCAACCATATCACCAGCCCATAGGACTAGCTCTACTTTCTCGCAGTCAGCGCGATGCTTTGAGAGCGCCGACATATAGTGCATTAGATAACGCGGACTGTGAACATCAGATGTAGACATCACGAGTAAGCTCAAAGGCTTTGTCCCAGTATGTCATGCAATAACTGGAAGCCCGGACTTAAAATCGTAGAGGAAGAGAGCGCGGTGAATACGTCCCGGCCCCGATCACTCTGCTCCGCTACGGAGCTGTCACGGGGCCAATTCTTGATACTGTATCACGTTCCCTTTTATTGGATACCCTACTACCTCAGCATTGTGACTAGAATAGTGGTAAAAGTTATGAATCTCAAGTATAGTCCTTAAGAGAGAGACTGGATGTGATGAATAAACGGAGGCAGAATAGTGAAGAGGCTGAGCTACGCTGATCCAGCCTCCTTGGTATTTTCTTTGACAGTTTACTGGTGGTATGGGGGACTGAGATCTCTTGGATAAGCTATATGTATTAAAGCTTGTTGAAGAAGGAGTACCTCTATATATGCCTAAGGCTCCTCAGCGACTTGCCTTAGCTTTATCACTTTATGCATACATTATTCATAAAGACTCCTATATCTGCGCAAGCCCAGTAATTAAGACAATTATCGAAAAAACACTTGATAGAGCTGAAAAAGATAGGGTGTATTCGTGCAACGAATGTCCACTGAATAGCGAGAAGAAAGGAATAATTCTCTGGTGTGACAATAGGCCAAAAAACATCCTTATAGTTGCAGGCACCATACTGCGCAATTGGCGTAAACTTGGCTTATTGAGACTAAATGCACGCAGTATTGACGCGAATCTTTATCTTATAGAATTCGTTGACAGGCACGACGCTTTACCACGAAGAGAGTATGTAGAGATAAGAGGACTTGAATTGCTTCACCCTATAGAGGAGCCGTGTAGCAATGAAATTATGAATTTACTGCATGAATATTACGGCTCGGGCGACATCGAGCTACGCGAAGCCGTAGAAATTGTATCTCTTAATCTTAAAATACCTAAGACCATTGCCAGAAGCAAGCTCATCGAATTAGCCGAAAAAGGCTGCATTAAGATGAAAGGAAGATATGTTGAAATATACTAGCTTATTACTATAGCTGGTCTCCCCGGTATTACGGCGGCAAGTTTCTGTTTCGGCACATTATCTCCTGCTTCGTCAACACTTATTACCTCTACATTTTCTATTCCAATTCTTGACGCAATGTAGCCGCTAAACGTTTTCAGTACTTCCCGCTCATTGAAGCTTCTTATGCTTGCTATCCTTCTAATTGTTTCTTCATCAAGCCCCCGCATGTACTCGAACAGTTTCTTTGCTAGAGCTGCTGCCTGTTTGCCTCCAAGACCTTCATTCATTAATGCCTTTATTGCATCCCTCATCTGGCCCTTATTGATTATCACAGACGCCACTAGTGAGGCATACTTCCAGGCCTCAGGTTTCTCAACGATTAACACTACCTTATGCGGTTCACCTCTATAGATTCTTAATATGGCTTTTATATCCTCCACGACCTTGTCAACATAGGACACTGCGAGTTCAGCCTCATCATCGATCTTAGAGCTATCGGGTAGAGGCCATGACTCTACCGAGACGAAGCCTTGCTTCCCAATACTATGCCAGAGTTCCTCAGCTAGATGAGGAGCTATGGGTGCTAACATCCGTATCCAGGCATCAACATACTCTCTGAGCGCGGGGCCAGGTCTGCCCCTAATCTCAAGGTACTTCTTTGCATCGTTTTCCATCTCATAGAGGACCCTTACTGTGGCTGCGCGGATCCTTAAGCCATCGAAAGCATTGGTGACTTGTTCTATGTGTTTTTGTAATCTACTGACAAGCCATCTATCAGCTATCGTGGTTTCACTATCTATGTTTCTTAGCTCGCTAACTATTTGCTCTATTTTGCGTAGTTGCGACATAACGCTACGAGCAAGCTCCTCGGTGAAGTTTGCATCTTGTAGTATTTCCGCTGCTGCTAGTAGTGTCGCACGTACTGTGTCAACACCGTAGACGCGTAGAGCTCTTCTAAGTGGAACGATGTTTCGCAGGCTCTTACTCATTTTCTTTCCTTCAAGTAGCACGAAGCCATTAACCACTATTTGGCGCGGCCATTTGTCTCTGGGAAATATGGCTACGTGATTAAACAGGAAGAATGTCAAGTGATTTGGCACTAGGTCTCTGCCACTATGCCTTGAGTCCAACGGGTACCAGTACTCGAATTCACGACGCAAGTCTTCAAGCACACCAACGGGTATGCTTGTTTCCCTTGAAACAGCTGTTACATTGCCTTTTCCAAGTAATACATAGTCCCAGAAGCTCGGTGCTAGTTGATCGGCTTTTAATCCGTAGCTTCTTATTTTATGGATAACCGTGTAGAACGCCATGTATATTGTTGAGTCACTGAGACTTTCAATGATCCATCCAGGAGCCCAGGGCAGCTCGGTTCCAAGCCCACGCGTTCTTGCAGCTGCCCTTTCGCGGAGCCAGTCAACCACTTTTATGAATTCATCCCGCATTATTTCAGGAACAATCCGCATCTCTTTAAGCAGTTCAAGCACTCTTTGCTTCCAGGCTGGATCGCCATAGTTTATAAACCATTGATCCTTCAGCACTTTCACAACTATTTCTGTGCCACAACGACAATAGACGGGGCGGTTCATTATCTCATACATTTTGTCCCCGTAACCTAGTTCGGTCAACCACTTAGCTACTGCATCGCGGGCTTCGCGCACCGGACGACCAAGTATCCAGGCTTTTAGGGCAGCGACTATGAATTTCCTATACTCCTCCGGAACTTCTTGGTAAACTCTATTGATAATATCAGTCCTCATTATACCTTTATTAAACTCATCACTATAGAGAGTTTTTGTTGCTTCATCGAGCTTATCTTTTTCTAGCTGGCTCTTTATGCCCATTTTTTCAACGATATCTTTTGCCGGTATCTCACCATATCCTGGAACTCTTATAAGCGGTATAGGCTTGAGCCTTTCCGGATCTATTCCAAGCTTTGATAGAAGCTCGCTGTTATTATCAATCAAGTCACGTAGAGCCACATAGTCGTATGGAGCATGAGCTGGAACACTCATTACCACACCAGTCGCAGTGTCAGGGTCAACGAAGCTGGCAGGTAGTATTGGAACCTTTTCACCTGTTGCTGGATTGATTACCCATTTGCCTACGAGTTCGCTTCCTTTGAGCGTCTTTGTTTCAGCAACGTTGTCTCGCTGGAATCTTAGCTTAAATGCCGCCCTCTTGCTAACAATATATTTCTTGCCATCAATTATTACTAGGCTGTACTCGGCATCCGGGTTAACCCAGATATTTGTAACGCCGAAGACCGTTTCCGGCCTCAGTGTAGCTGCCGGAAGATAGTAGTCGAAATCACTTAGCTTGAACAGTATTAGAGTAAACTCGCCGATTTCCGGTTCAACGTCACCTTTGGTATCATGCATTCCTACTGGCATGCCATGCTTCGGGCACCAGCCGACAGGATGCGTTCCCTTAGTTACGAGGCCTTTCTCTCGTAGCTTTATAAACTGCCATGTAATGAATTTCTTGAATTCGGGATCTATGCTAGTAAATTCTCTTCTCCAGTCAATACTGTAACCCATTTCCATCATTGCGTTTTTTGCGTCTGTGTGAAAGTAGCGAGCTAGCGACAGGGGGTCTTTCAGCTTCTCAATATCTTCCGGAGGCACATCATAGACGTTTATCATTAGATCTATTAACTCCTTGTCGCCACTTGCTATCTGCTCTGCCATTGTCAGTATCGGTGTTCCAGTATAGTGAAATCCCATCGGGAATAATACGTTGTATCCTTTCATTCTAAGGTAGCGTGCATACGCGTCGGTAATAGTATAGGTCCTTCCGTGTCCCAGGTGTAGCGGGCTGTTTGGATACGGGAATGCTGCAGTAAGGAAGAACTTTGGTTTGTCTTCACGGGGATCTGCTTCAAATATCCTAGATTCTCTCCAAGCTTTTTGCCATTTCTGCGCTATCTCGAACAAGCGCTTTGCGTATTCACTAATCGGTTTCCTTCTAAGCGCAGCTGGCGAAGCAATAACTGACCACCTTACTTTGTCGAACTTTTGGGCACGGTACCAAGATAAGGGCCATTACACACTGAGAAATCTATTTTGAATAAAAGCTTAACGCTGGGTACAAGCTGCTTCTTTAACAATTTAAACCGTTCTAACATTGACACGAGTAAGCGGTAAGGAGGGGCTACTCTAATGGATTATGTAAGGAAGACCATGAAGGAAATAGCGGTATTTATAGAGAAGGTCGCTGACAAGCTCCACGAACAAGAAGTGAAAAGAATGATAGATGCGCTCGTAGACGCATACCAGGAAGGTAGGAAGGTCCTGGTTATGGGCGCTGGCCGCAGCGGGCTCGTGGGACGGGCTTTTGCGATGCGCCTTATGCATCTAGGGTTCAATGTCTACGTGCTAGGTGAAACGATAACGCCGAGCATAGGGGAAAACGATGTCGTGGTTGCAATATCGGGTTCTGGCAGGACGCAACTCATTGTCACAGCAGCTGAAGCGGCGAAGAAGGTCAAGGCAAAAATAATTGCCATCACAAGCTATCCTGAGAGCCCCTTAGGCAAACTAGCCGATATCGTTGTAGAGATACCTGGCCGTACAAAGCTTGCACCGGATATAGACTACTTCGCAAGACAGATACTGGGCATACATGAACCACTAGCACCCCTTGGCACACTCTTCGAGGATACTGCACTTGCTTTCCTTGATGGAGTAGTTGTTGAGCTCATGCATAGGCTCGGAAAGAGCGAGAAAGATTTGAAAGCAAAGCATGCAAATATAGAACTCTAAACCAAGAATAATGTATCAAGGACTAGACGTCATGAAGAGAAGGCAGATACTGCGCAGCGGCAAGGTCGTAAACGCATTTGACCCATGGGGCAACCCTCTTTGCACATGCCCTCCAAAATACTCCCTTAACCCCTATACCGGCTGCAGTCATTTTTGCCTATATTGTTACGCTACATCATATATCGGTAGGAAGCCTAGCACACCTAAGAAGAACTACAAGGAAAGACTTCTATATGATATAGCACATGTAATTGACCCACGATTTCACATAGATATGTCGACGAGTAGTGATCCGTACCCTCCCGAAGAGGCGAAGTACAAACTAACCAGGTGGAGCCTAGAGCAGCTCTTGCCACTCGGCTTCAAAGTATTAATTATAACAAAGGGCTCGCTTGTGGCACGCGACGCAAAACTGCTTGCCAGCGGCAACGCAGCCGTAACAATGACGATTACAACGCTTGATGAGACTCTGGCAAGGAGACTTGAACCTGGTGCACCTAGTCCTCGAGACCGCATACTTGCCTTAAAGAGACTTAACGAAGAAGGAGTACCAGTTGGTATTCGATTAGACCCTGTTTTTCCTCTTCTAACGGATTCTGAAGAAAATATCTCAGAGGTCTTGGAGGCTGCCAGGGCTGCGGGCGCAAGATTTGTTGTTACCTCAACATACAAAGCTAAACCAGACAACTACAAGAGAATGCTAGAGGCTTTTCCCGAGCTTAGACAAAAGTATGACGAACTCTACAAAATCAGGGGAGAACGACTATACGGATACCGCTATCTTCCACTAGAGATACGAAAAGAGATTCTTCTAAGAGTTAGGAA
Organism: Pyrofollis japonicus; assembly: GCF_033097485.1. Classification (NCBI taxonomy): domain Archaea; kingdom Thermoproteati; phylum Thermoproteota; class Thermoprotei; order Desulfurococcales; family Pyrodictiaceae; genus Pyrofollis; species Pyrofollis japonicus. Next base: position 960,142 of record NZ_AP028634.1, on the reverse strand, counting down.
AATAGCGTTGCGACTAGGCATGGAGTATGCTACGTGTAGAGAGGGGTTTCCGAACCTACATACAGCTCCAACATGCGATGGATCACACTTGATACCTTTAAGAATAAGAGCGCGAATTACCAGGAAGAGTTCAAGAACACTTAACGAATTCATCAACAAAGAGTAAGTGTGTAATGATTCAGCGTTCTCTGAACTTAGGTGAAGCAGCCCACTTTTTGAGAAACTCAGCAACACTCCTTGATAGCCTCAGTAAGTCTTGGCGCAAGAGTTCTTGAGGAGGCCATTCACCGTTTTTTAGATACCTTCTTGCACACTCTACACAGACCCTAATAACCGGGGTCACCTGGATAGAACATTTTTCGCAAACGGGCCGACCACAAATAGGGCATGTCGCTATAGACAGATTTGATTTACATACAGCACAGAGTGCTTGGGAGCAAATTACACACTTATCGCCAGCCCAATGCTGGTCACAGACGCTTCTCCCACACAGAGGACAGACATGGGTAGCCGGCCTTCCACATATATCACATCTATTCTTCTTCGCCCTCTTCACTTGCTTCCTCCTCGGTTTCCTCTTCCTCTTCTTCAAAGCTCTTTCTCGAGTATAGCGTTGAGAGTATTTTTAAAGCAGTCTCGCGTGCCTCCGTAAGCTCCTTTTGCGATTTTGCATATATTCTCGCCTTGTACTTATCGATCCCCTCTGGCTCTATGAGAACCACTGCATCAACGGGGGCCATGTGTGCTCTTGCAGCAAACCGGCTAACCTTGCTCGCCGGTATGATCAAAGTATCGCTGTATTTATAACCATTTATCTTTACATCATCAACACTTTCTGCAACCATTCCATATGGAGAGGAGCGCGGCTGGGCCGACCGGCGCCCACGCTTACGGGGACGTCGCTGAAGCACATAGACCTCCTTTAACTGTAGCCAAGTGTCCCCATGCTTAATTAGTACTCTCAACTGTTCCCCCAGGCAATACATTGTATACTACTGGGCTATAAGGTCGCTCTTAGCAAGATGATATCGGTGAAACACTCTACTCCTCGTAATCGTAACGCGCTAAAACACCTAAACGGTCAGAGATAACACCCTTTCTTACCAAGTTCTCGTATGTTCTCCATATACGCTTAATTGTTACATGCCTAACGTCGAATCCCTTTTCTTTGAGAATCTCTAGCACATACTCCGGAAAATCGTCTGGATGGCCAGCAAAACTTCCTACCGCTTCAATGACTGCTTCAACCACGTCCCGTGAAGAAGGATAGGGATTTTTCTTGCGTCGTTTTTGCCTAAGTTCTGCCTCAGCTTCTTCAATTTCTTTTAGATATTCTTCTGGTATGTAGTCATAGTCAATACTCTCCTTCAACCTGTACGCCTCCTTTTCATCGAAAGCCTTACAGAATAGATCATTCTTCGACGCCGTAGCCCGGTTGACGATACACCAACATCCTCTGACGTTCTTAGTATATTTACTTCAAATTTTTTCCTAAGCTCTTTTATTATCTTTGATGCACTACCTCGGTCAGACAGATAGATATCGGCTCCATTTTTTAGTTCGACTATATCAATTATAGATGAAACCACTTGCCTACTTGTCTCGAAGAGGCTAGAAAGAGCCTCAGCAAGCTTTCTTGGCGGCATCCCTCTTAGCTGTACTACAACGTCATAGTCGCCGCTTCGGCTCTCCTTACAGAGAGGGCACACTGTTGGCTTAGCATATATTTCAACATTGTAGGTTTGTCTCACTACATCATCAACGTCCTTTATGACAAAGCTGAATGTTAGTTCATATACTGTTCTCCAGGATGGAATTGTATGTGGAGTTATTTCTTCAAGTTTATAGGAGATGACTAATGGTGTACACGGCTTTACTTGATTCGCAACATACCATTCTAGATAGCGACGTGCAGCATCTCCAAGCTCTCCTCCTTCAACCCACTTGTATCCTATACGTATACTCCCACAGTATTTACAATAATCAAATTCTATGCGCTTAGGAATACACAGCAATTGTGTTGTTTCAAGAAAGCAGTCCAGACACAATGCACCGACGTGAGCACCTGGCTTTAATTCCTTACCGCATCTTGCACAAACTAATCTAGCCAACTATAAATCCCTATAGCTATACTAGTGCCAGAACCGGGTATTAGTTTATGTTTTATGTCAAATGATGACATGTACCCGGACCGAGCAACAAGCTAGTGCAATGAGGTATCCTAGTCCAGCTGATATAATTTGGAGCGGCAGGATACTTCTTAACGGAGTTACGGCCTGGTAATATTAATCCTAATGCTTTTCGAAATAAAGTAAATATTAGGATAAGCGCTGGGTGCAACCTTGCCCGTGGAGGCAATTAGCGATTCCTCGGCTACAATATCTTTAAGCCAAGACGTCATACAAGAAACAAGTATTGAAAAAGAAATATCTATTGTTGCCTCAATTACTTCAGTTCTCAAGAAGCTTGGCGTCCCCGCGGATGAAGCAAGAGAGCATCTCTACGACTTATTATCGGAATGGATTAGGTCAAACACATATTACACTTACATAGAGGACTTGTTACCATACTGCAGCATGAAGGAGAAAGAAATAGATGACCTCATAGAGCTTCTTGGAGAGGATGGCTTAGAAGCCCTACTTACAGTTCTGAGCATAGGAAAGTGCAGAGAGGAGGACGAGATCGAGCTCCTAAGAGAGTTAATGGAATATCTTGGTGTCAACGAGAAGGCTAAAGAAGTAATAACAAACAAAGCGCTAGAACAAGGGTGTAAGGGATTGCGTACAGCAGCTATAGCACTATTAGCGACAAAACCAGGAGGATGAGAAAGAGTTGGATTCACGAGGCGTTCAACTGGTAGAGATCGTCGCAAAAATAGCTGACTTGGCAATCCGGAGGGCTTGCAACCTCTCCTACGACGTCTCTGCTCTTCCACCAAGCCTTAGGAGCGCTGCTCTTGAGATAATTGAGCGAGTTGCATCACAACTTGTAGTTCACGACGGCGATACGCTTAGATGCAAATTGTGTGGCAGAGGCCCTTTTACCCGAAAAGGGCTTTATCTGCATATAAGGCGTGTCCACTTAGACCAAGTCTACGAAATCACTAGAAGGGAGCTGGAAGACTACATCTGGCGTCTTAGAAACCTTTGAGAAGGGTCAGGAGGGGCGGAGCTTACTCATAGCCTCTCCAGGCTCATAATTGGAGTCTTCCTTCATCCCCTAGTTACGCAGTATGTTTTGTAAATTATGTCTCCCTTTTAGTGATCGTGCGAAAGCCTTTCTCAGTCTCAAGAATCACGGCGTCAACATCATCTGCGAGAACAACCTCTCCACAATATATGTAGATATCTTCATCAAACGATATCCGTTTGAACGCATCTAGTCCAACCTTTTGACCGTGTTTAAGCCCTTTTAATATCCGAACAGCGCGAAGACGTACAGGTTCAGGGAATAGAAGAGTACAATTGTCAATAGTCGTTATAGTAGTTCTATACGTATCTTCTTCCTTACCTCTCTCAGAAAACACTATGACCTTTCCTGGTGTAGCTTTATATCTCTCCTTATACTCTGCTACTATATCGTAGATGTCGCCAACACGCTGTTCCTCCTTTTCCGGCCTAAGTACTGTTAGCAATACTCCATCAATGTCTAACCTATCCGCTCCGAATACACGGATTACGACATTGGACTTGCTCAATAACTGTGCACCTCTACCACAGACACCACTTACAATTGTTCAAAGAAATACTTGACTTCAAAATATAGCCAAGATAAACACATAGAAGGGGTATTGTGTAGATACACTGTACGGTATGCCGGTGAGGACAACCTATGGCGGAACTGAAATAATGATGGGAGTCAGCCGGGCCCCGAGGCCATGACCTATTACTTCTTATACCCTATTTTTCTCAGAAATGCCCGTCTCTCGGCAATATCATCCTCGGTCTCAACGCCTAAAGGTGTATAGCCGTCAACAACACCTATGACTCCTCTACCCTGGTCCGTCTCGGCAACAAGCACTTGTAGCGGATTAGCTGTAGCCGCGTATATCCTTACAACTTCTTGTACGTGCTTGATGGCATTAAGCACATTTATAGGCCACGCATTACGAATATAGATTACGAACACATGGCCTGCTGCAATACGCTTAGCCGCCTCTATAGCGTAGTTTTTGAGTTCTTCATCATTACCCTCATATCTAATTAGTCGCTTCTGGCTAGCCTCGCAAAAAGCTATGCCAAACCGTATATTGGGCACACTAGTTACAAGAGCCTCATAGAGATCCTCAAGCGTTTTTATGAAATGAGATTGCCCGATAATCACATTAGCGCCTTCCGGTATCGGTATATCAACGACATCAATTTTCTTTAGTTTAGGACTAAACTCCAACAATTATCCCCCATTCTATTGTTTAGTAACTCAAAACTAATACGTTACTCTATATTACTCTTGAGGATGAAAACGTGCAAAACAATCGCCTACCATGATGTTCTTGCAGAGAAAATCTCATCTAATTCTTCATTGTATGGAGGCCCATCACAATAATCTATTCCTATACTTACGGAATTTTCTCCATTATTTATCTTGACCTCTATACTTACTACCACACACTTTATAGGCGACACAAACTTTATTATATTGTTATTGTTGAAGGATATTTTATTTAGTAATTTTGAAGAAATGTTAACTTTTTCTAGATATCCTTTGATTCGGTGCTTGTTTACTGCAATTCCCTCATCATGTAAGGCCTTAACAACTACCTCGACTCGTCCATTGGTTTCGGAAATATCGATCTCGGCTACATTCTCGTGTATAATACGTGAAAGATGCAAGAGATTCCCCATAATCTATCATCCCTTTTAGTCTCCATACATCATTGCACAGTATTCTGAAAAACAAATAAGTTTCAAACAAGAGGTAGCGGAAAATGGAACCACACAGGGGACTCCAAACTTAACGCACCAAGCTACTATAACATAATAAAGGTGTTTACGATGAGTACAACAGTCTCTCGACGAAAAATAGACTTCCTACGCCACATAGTTAACCGCGTGCTTGCAAGCTCTGACGTGCCTCAACAATTTATTGATGACGTTAAGAAACTTGTGGGGAAAGCTGAGGACAAATACAAATTTGACGCATTTAGCGGCGACATACGCAAGCTAGCCGATTATATTAGAAGCCGCGACTTCGATGACCTTGTAACTCTCTTGAAGTCGAACGATAAAGGCCTAGAAATACTCAAAAAGATACTTGAAGAAGCAAAGAAAGCATATAGCGACATACCAGAAATAGTTGAGGCGATAGATGAGCGCCTGAAAACTCTTGGCGCTGAAACTAAGGAGACAGAGACTAGAACTGATGATACAGCCGTTGTAAGAGAAGTCGCAAGCGCGCTCTCCTCAAAGGGTTTCAAGATATCTAAGCTGGATGAGAAAAATAAGATAATAGAAGCCGAGAAGGACGATATAAAGGTCGTCCTTACCGACATAAAGAGAAAGGATGGAGTCTTAATAGTAGATACTATCGAGGTTAGAAACCTGCAATTCAAATCAGCTGACGACGTCGCCGAGAAGATTTCAAAACTAAGTAGCTAGTTGTTGTCAGCAGTTACAAGCGCTTACTCTAGGAGCGATTTTAAGATAAAGCCAGTCAGTTTTGGCAACGATGTTTTTAGCCCAAGCTGACCCTTAAACCACTCTATGAGGATATCGTCATCCAAGGAGGCAAGAACCTTTTTTGCAAAAGCACTGCCCAGTGATGCACTCATACCAAATATTAGCTTGTTAATCCTTACCTGATATATTAGCGGTCTAAGTTTTTCCCGATAAGAGTTCCAGCCAAAAGACAATTCACCATCCCCGCTATATTTTAGTGACTCGAAGGCAGCAATAGCGGAGAGAACTGCAGGCCTAATACCTTCTCCTCCAAGACTCATTACGAGACCAGCTGCTTCACCTACCCTTATACAATTGCCGCTTCCTAGGCTTATTTCTGGCAATATCGTGACTATTGAGTGCTTTTCCTCTAGTATGCTGTTTTCTACTTGTTCTCCTAATAAGCGCGAAATTATTTTCAAAGATCTTGCTCGGGGTGTATTGTTACCTAGAAATCCTCCACCAATGTTAATGGTATCGCCTTTACTAAATACCCACACAAGGCCAGGTGCTCCCCCAAAATCAATGACTTGTATAGCCTCTCCCGAGATACCAATACGGTTCTTAGCTAGTGCTTGCCATACCAGCACTTTCTGCCCCTTGGATGCGAAGGGGCCGCGTGCATCGAAGAAAAGCACGTTATCATCGATATCACTTGAACATTTTATTTGTTCTCTTATTGTTTTGATTCCAACCTTATTTCTAATATTGTTTATCCATACCGCCTTATCTATGATAGCCCAAACGGGCTCCTTTGACTCGATTACGCGAATCATGTTAAGATTTTCATCATATATTTTGAATACATGTATTCGATCATATATAGGCGGCCTTGGAACATTCCACTTATCAAGAACGCCGAGAAGCCATAAAGGGAATGCCTCTCCGCATGGCTTGGTATAGCTGGGTGAGATATCATACGTTTCTACGACGAAACCATTCATGGTGGCCAAATACGCCATAATGGATCCAGCAACGCCAGCGCCTATAATCCTCAACTGGCTGTTGTTGCGACTATTGCTTGTCATCATATTTAGACCTCCTAGCATAAGCGCACAGCCAATACATTACCGTTGTCTAAACCGGCAAAAATATAGGTAGTTATTTATAGTAAAAGAAAAGCCTGGCATAAGCCCCTCCTATACAAGGTCTAAACAACGTCTTTCAAGCCTTGGCCGTATGATAACTAGGCTAATACATATGATACGGGGTGAAAACATGACCGCGAAGCATATCTCGAACGAAGAACTGGAACGTATTTTAAGTCAAGCAGAGGAGAGGGAAAGAAAAGATCCAAAGAAGCGCTGGATAATGAGAATGCTTAGAAGCGCAAAACAGTACCACAAAATGTGCCCATATTATGACAAGCGAACCGGGAAATGCTTCCTCAAGCTAGGTGAGCGCTGCGAACGAGACGGCAAATTCGATGGGTGTCCTGTATTCATAGAATGGCTTTCACAGAAATACGATGAGCTAAAGGCCAAAGGCAGGCCTCTACCGATGGACTTCCTTGACTTAACATTGGCTGTCTAAGCTATGAACAAATGTTTGCAACATGTTTTTCAACAATACTGATCAGCACTACAAGCACAAGCGCTGCAACAACAAGTCCATGCTTTCTATTCTGTTCATATTCTAAGAACGCATTAGGCATAGTTAATATAGCAAATATTTTTATAAAACAATCATTGCTAAACAACATAAGAATATTAAGTATATATGGAAAATAAAGTATAAAACTTCTTTTAAACAAATCAACATTATAATCATCTACAAAAACACTGGGGGATCTCAATAATCCGTCTGTTCCAATGGTAAAATACGCCTTTAGGCCCAGAAGGCGTGCAGCAGCGTAATGTAACATTTCATGAAGAACTATAAACACTGGTGGAATGAGTATCTTTACTATAACATCATACATAGAGACCCCTAGCTGAAACTAATGGACAGTATTAGTACAAAAAAATTTGCAAAAAACTTACATTTAGCTAAAAGAACTGCATAATAACTCCTAGAGGAACATATACAAGGTAATTATTGAATACCTATTCGAAACTTTCACCCAAGACTATACAATAAAAATAGTCATGCAAAATTTTATATAAAATTAATGTTAAGAAGAAAATACGGCATAACTACATATCATAAAGCTCTCTCCTGCATCATCCGATATGTCTATGTATATAGAGCATAGTATCTTCCTTCTTCATCTCCTTCGACTATACCTTCTTCAATTAGCTTATTGAGGGCATACCTAATTTTGTCTTCACTTGCAAGACCGGAAAGCTTACTATGCAGCTCTCGAACCGTCATAGGCCTCTCCTGTAAAAGCTCAAGAATTATATCACGCAATTGATCCTCATTAGGCGCAACAACAACTACTACATCATCGTCTTCATATAGCTTATCGAGAACTATTCCTTGATCGTAAACATATACCTCCTCGTTATTTCTGCGCCTTGGATCAGCTGCCAAGCCCACTCACTCCCCATGCTTCTCCTGTAGGGGCCACACCCTTTTATAGCCCTTACATTTTAAACCCCATAAATCTTATCGTTAATGAGGCTTTGCAGGGTATTATTAGGCCAAATCGTTTTGGACTGCTCGTAAATACTTATTCATACAACTTGCTAGGGGGCCGCAGCAGTGTTTACGGCAAATAGACTAGAGTTGCTCACAATATGTGAGCATATCAAATATGGCGAAAGACTGGCCAAAAAATACTACGAGAACTATTCAAGGAAAATGAGGGCGAGTCCAAACACTTTCCTTATTAAGAGGCTTGTAGATGAACTTGAATACGTAATTAATACCTTCAACCGTATAAGCATAATGCTATGTGACACTGATACAATTAGCCCATATAATGCGTTTAGTGAAGCCGATAAATTGTATACACGCATAATAGGCTTAGACTTCATGCCCTCAGAGATACGTGCAATGGTATATGAAATTCGCTACGAAATAAAGAAACTCTTGTAAAATAGCGCCATATCCGCTGTCTTTCCTTTGCTAACTTTTTATACATATAGGGGGTCAACGGCCTAAAGCTTCATCAAATATTATTGTTTTTCAGTAGAGGCCATTTACTATCATCCCCCGAGGATCTCTATCCTAACTAGTTAATAGGCTTATAGCCTATAGCCTATTGCGGCTAAGAAAGCTCATTCTTTTAATATTACAGTGGTAGGGCTCTAACCTGGTAGCAATAAAAGGTAGGAGAGCCGTGAAGCTCTTGGAGGCTCTACAAACTAGCTTAAGGGCTGCCAAGGTTCCCGGACAAGTCGCAGCGAAAATTATAGCTCTTGCAGAAGATGTCCTAGCACGCTATAAGATATCCGATGATAGAGAACTCTTTGGCCTACCTGACTGGAATCTTTGGCTCGTTTTAATAAAGTCATTGCTGTCAACGCTGACAAAGACACTGAAGAAGGAAGGATTCTGCCATGCAAACGCATATGTTATCGGGGCTCTAATAACGCTTGACGAGAGGGCTGCCTCGATGATAAGAGAGTGGGTCAAGACCCGGTGCAAGGCGGGTATAGACCCTTGCTGCAAGAATCCACCTTGCTGCAATATAGCATAACAATGACGTGAGGACCTTGGCGGCTAAGAGCACTTGCGAGGAAAAGCTAAGCATTCTAATAGAGGAGAATAAGCGAATAAGAAACGAGATTGCAAATATCATTAGCGAGAACAAGGTCTTCGAACAGATTAAAGACTTATTGGCCATTATACGTAAACTCGAAGAACGACTTGAAGCGCTAGAGAGGGAGAACGAAAAACTGAGAAAAGAACTCAGAGCATGTAGAGGCGAAAACACCACATCAACTGGTTAAACCAAATTAGTGCCTTGCACTTCTTCGGCCTGTATACAGAAAAGCGGCTACTATTGTATTATTACATACTTTCCTCGGAGGAGACTACGTAGTGCCATGCCCATGGTACCAGAACGGTGTCTGTACTTCGCCTAAGCTTGGTAAGCCTTCTTCAGCCGTCGTATCAAAAGAAAGATGCCTTGGCTCGGAGGCCGAGTATAAGTCGTGTAGATTCTATGTTGACCCGGAGGCTTCTAAGAAGCAGTCACCGCTAGAGGCTGCAATGAAGCCTGCTTTGGAGAAGCAGCTTCGCCCTTATACCGCTATTCACTTGTTATCAACTCGGCCCCGCTCGGAGTGTCCCTTTATGAGGGTATATAATTATGGAGGAGGCTACCTGGCGTTCTGCGAGGTACTTAATAGATTACTAACGCGAAGCGAGGTAACGAAGTGCGAGAGATACTGGTCTACATGCCCCTTCTACAAGATGGGAATAAAAGCGAGAACGTAGGGACGAGAAAATAATTACGAGTAAATTCTCACAAGCTTTATTGACTATTACAAACTATTGATGGCGGGGAAGGTAATCCTATCAATGATTCAAGGATCATATTGGAGCCTACTAGATACTCGGCTAGGACTTCTTCTGAGACATCGACAGCTGGTACAGGTATTTCTACTCCATTGACGAAAACAAAGGGAGTAAACCCCTCTTCTAGGTCTATCACAGGAACCGTTACCTCGTGCACAGATACAATATACCCTTTTTCCCGCAGAGCATTAGCAGCCTTCTCAATGTTTCTTGCTAAACTATGGCTTAATGGGCCATAGCCTCTAAACACCGTTATTTCGATAACCATGCCACAGTACCCATTAACTATATCCTCTAAGAGCTCGAGGATATACTGGAAGAGACGTAGTAATACCAATAAGGCATTGTCTAGCCTAGGCTAGTATCTAATATAAATGTATGTTAGCATATTTCTTCCGGAATAGGGGACGCTTATGAGTGCGGCAAGGCTTGAGATAGATAAGACCACGCTGAAAAAGATTATAAGAGAGCTAAAGAAATGGAAGGCGCCAGCAACCGTTCTGCTAAGCCTATATATTCCGCCGGGGAGGCCGATAAGCGATGTAGTAAACCTGCTCCGAACAGAATACTCCATAACTGATAACATTAAGCTGAAACGAACCCGTGACGCTGTTCAACGAGCATTAGCAGCCGCTATTGATAGGCTATCGAAGGTCCAAAAGGTTCCAGAGAACGGCCTAGTACTGTTCTGCGGCCAAGACATGGATACTAACGAATTCATATGCTTAATGTTCTCACCGCCAGAACCTGTACCTGTGTTCTTCTATAGAACCGATAAATGGTTCCACACCGAGTTTCTTGAAGAAATGGTTGAAAGCGACGAAGTATACGGACTCGTTATCGTAGAAAGAGATGAAGCAACAATAGGTATTCTCAAAGGAAGCAGGATACAGGTACTCGAGGAGCTAGAGGGCTATGTACCAGGCAAGCACCACCGAGGAGGCCAGAGCCAGAGGCGTTTCGATAGACAAATTGAGCAATTCGTGAAAGGCTTCTACCAGGAAGTAGCACAGGCAATGAATAAACACTTCTTACCATTCATTGAGAAAGGCAAGCTTAAAGCAATAATAATAGGCGGCCCAGCATACGCTAAGCAAGACTTCCTCAAAGAAGCAAAGGACTTTCTCGACTACCGCGTAAGGCAGAAGATCGCCTCGCAGACCGTTGACGTCGCATACCAGGGCGAGGCAGGGCTCCGCGAACTCGTAATAAGGGCCGCAGACATCATAGAAAAGAACAAGTATGCCGAACTACACAAGGCTATAGAAGAGTTCAAACTCCACCTAGCAAAAGACGATGGGCTAGCGATATACGGTGACCGCGACATCAAGACAGCACTAGAGATGGGAGCATTAAAGTTTATAGTCGTTGACGAGGAAAGGCACGACGCAGAACAACTCGCTGAAGAAGCGAAGAAATATGGAACCGAGGTATACATTCTTACAGGCGATTTCCCTGAAGCCGAGTGGATAAGAAAGACATTCAAAGGTCTCGTAGGCGTTCTACGCTTCAAACTCTACTAGCGAATAGCGTTACAACACACCTTACCCATCCTCCAAGAGCCTCAGGGGCCTAGTGAAGCCTTTTACACCAAGAATAATCTCCTAAACTTAGAATAGAGGGTAAGGCCACTGTGCCAAGAAGAATACCTCCAGAACTCTGTGCCAAGTGCAAGGGCTACAAGCGGCTCTGCGGCCTCCCCTATTGCCCAATACTTGCAAGGTTTAGAGCCCAAGTACAAGCTCTATCAAGGGCCGCAAATCCAAGGGACGTTGAAGGCTCTTCTCCTCCAAGCATAATTGTTGGTGAGAAGAATTACCCCCTCGTACCAATTTTCTACCAAATCCCTCCAGGTGTATGGGGCGAAACTGCACGACGATACGATGACCCCATCGGGTGGCACAGCTCCGGTGCAAGCCTTGGAGAGATTCTCCAGCTTAGATCACAGCTTGTAGGAGCACTAACAAGGGCCAAAGCCACAGACCCTTGGCGCCTATACGAGAAGGAAGTCTCAATTGCAGCTGCCTCAGTAAAGCCCGTAGACAGCGAAGCCAGCCTAGAAAAGCCTCCTATACCAACCCTTCGCTTCGACGGCCTACTGGCCCCTCAAGGCCCCTCAGCGCCTGCTACACTTCTCAAGATTACAAGCAATCCAGTCCTTCCGAAAAGACTTAAAAAAATGATATGGGATGACGTCAGTGCTGTCGAAGCCGTAATGGATCTCTACCGCAACAATACAGACATTTACACGATAATAAAGGCGTTCTCCCTAGGCCTCTTCGGGAAAAAGAGAAACAGGCGACTTGTACCAACACGATGGGCTATAACCGCGGTTGACCAAATTATTTCAACCAATTTGCTTCGAAGCGTCCGAACCTTTAGGCCAATTAACGAGATCCGTGTATTTAACTACTCCTATCTAGGCAACATATTCACAATTATTCTATTGCCAGGAAGCTACGAAGCTGAGCTATACGAGGTCTGGCATCCCTTTACCCCTTGGACGCAAGGAGCAAGAGAACCGATAGCTTACCGTATCAGTGAACGTCCCTCGCTAAGAATGAATATAATCGATGGCGGGTATATTGCAATAAGGCTTGCAATAGCAGAATACTTATTCAGAGAACGAAGACAAGCGAAGGCAATAATAATTCGGGAAATAACACGCGACTACTACGCACCAGTAGGCAATTGGCACATTAGAGAGAGTGTTCGGAGGGCACTTTCACTCACACCCTTTAAGACTAATAGCCTAAGGGAGGCGATCACAGAAGCATCAAAAATACTAAGATCCAAGAAGGCTGTCGAAGCCCTTAATTCGTCAAAACTGCTCACAAAGTATGCTAAGACTAAGCGCTTAGACGAGTACATAAGGCACAGCTAGACTACATTTAACCCTCCCTCAATACAGTTCTCTCATAAATGGCGATGTATTGTGCCACAGCTCTCTACAGGTTTTGTAATAGCTGGGGCATATGCTGATAAGCTACGCAGAGTCTTATTTGCACAGCTCAGGGACGAGATAAAGAAAGGAGCTATTGAGTCGAAACAAGTAGCCTATAGGGCGGGTGAGCTCAACAGGCTTCTATTCGAGATACTCGTCAACAAGCTAAAGATAGACAAGGGTGATGTTGTTCGGATAAGGATTGAGTACGAGCTAAAAGACGGCGACATTGAGTGGAAGCTTGACACCCTCAGAGTAGAGGCGTTTAGGAGAATACCTGACGAGGAAGTAGACAAGGCCGTAAAAGAGGTAATCTCGGCAGCAAAGGAGGTACTTGAGCGACCTGTATCAGAGGAAGAAAGAGCATGGACAGAGGCCAAGGAGCGCGAAGTAGAGAGGGAAGTAGCAGCACGCCGGGAAGAAATCGTCGCAGCCAAGGTTGAAGAAGAGTATAAGCCTCCAACAAGGATAGCTGATGCGCTATCTGTCGGGAAGACACGCAGTGGAGAAGAACTCCTTATTCTCAAAGACGAGAAAGGCGGAAATGTAGGCCTCGTAATACTATCACCAATAGATGGGAAAACAAAGGCTAAAATTATCGTTGTCCATGGAAAGGAGGCGTACAGCGCAGAAACCATTCTTGAAGAAGACATTGAACAAATAACATCAAATACGGAGAAAATAGTAGAAATAACAAATAATATCAGTTATAAGAAAATAGGTAAACAAGACGCAGAGAAAGTAATAAAACAAAAGCTAGAAGAACTTTACTAGCACGACATTTTTCAAACAATGCATTAAATGTCGGTTCAGCGAGGTCTCCAATCATCACTCAAAGGGTCAGAATAAATCGGCCTCTACATCCCCAGTACTCTCCATGCCCACTAGGTTTAAATACTCTGCACAACAATATATTCTATAACTGCGAGGGCAGAGAATACCCTTGGATAAACTCGGCTTTAGCCGCTTTGCTGACTCCCTTCTCAAACAAAAGAATCATAAATTGACTAACATGACAATAAACCTTAACGACATTATTGATGCGGAACTGCACGATGACGCCATATACCTGGTCACGGTCTCAGGAAAAATAATACGAATAAACATAACTCCACAAACAAGAGAGCTCTATTGGCAAATTAAGATAAGAAACCGTCGTAAAGCCTTTGGAATATAGAGTTAGAAGACTCTTCATATCATGCAGCATTTCTTTTCTATAGCTATTATCCTACTACTTCTACAACTGACTAGAATCGATGTACTCTAGGAGAACTAAGGAATAGGGGTATTGCCCTCTTTGTTTATTCCTATGTAGTTACAATAATGGTTAAATGCCAATACTCATGGTGGTCATTGTTCTGACTCTTTATATTAATGTACCCTTGCCAGTTTGTATAAACTGAGCTTTTGCTTCAATGTTATAATTTAAGATAATTAAGCTAAGCCCTTCCAGAGTATAGTAAAGCAGAGGTATTCCCCTGACAATAATACTGCGTTACTAGCCCATATGTTGAAATAGAAGAAATAACAGCTACCTCGCTGTTTCTAGATTTCTAGATGCTTGAACATAGTGCTAAGAGGCGTTTTGTATTCTTTGAGAGGCCAATGCGTGTCCCGAGTCTCTTATCGTTGTAAATATATATCAAGCCCTTTGACTGAAGGCTCCTTAGGACAGTAAGTAGCCATGCTCTATCAGCTTCAAGCGTTTTCTCAAGTTGATCTATGTAAGTATATGTCATGTTCCACTTAATGTAGTGCTCCATTAAAGCCTCAAGAACAAGTCTTTCATCTTCGTCGAGTTCTAGATCATCAAGTATTGATCGTATGCAGAGCTTCTTTGGCTTTTTCTTTTGTCGTTTATTGCTTCTATTACTAGTTAACTCGGCAATAAATGGCTGAATTTGGCCTGAGACATCGGGCTCTGCGAAAACTTTTTTGTTATTCATTGTCGCTTTTACTGTTTCACTTAGACTCTCAGAAAGTATTTGTCTTGCAAGTGCAGCGTACTGTGCCACTCTCGAGTTCATCTCGCGCTCAAGTATATTGCGAGCGAATTCCTCGCCTAGTGGTGTCAAGACCCAGAATCCGTTCTCGTAGTCAAACAAGCCTCTCGTCTTCCAGTAACTTAGATAGCTACTCACATAGCGTGTTGGCTTGCCCACAACTTGCGCTATTTCGGATGCCCGCATAGGTCTAGCAAGCAGCAGTACTGCTATAGCCTCTACAAGCTTGCTTCTCGGCTTATTACGCTGCTGGGTTTCATCTAGGGTCTCGGAACTCGCAGCCAGTATTGCGAAGTCATCGTCGCTAGTAATACTTATTCGCTTCCTCATACAACCCCATAGAGTAGTATTCCTGGAATGTGCGGGATTTCAGCGGTGGAGACGAAATAATACCTGGCTAGGGTGTTTTGAAATGGTTTATACAATACTTGTAAGTGGCCTCTTGGAGTATGATTCTGGAAAAACGTGGCTTGTGGTGGGTCTTGCCAAGCTTCTCAAAGAGATGGGATATAGCGTAAGAGTGTTCAAACCTGTAGCGGGCCATAATTTCTGGCAAAGCTATAACGCTGTGCACGAGTCGCTTAGAAAAGGCATTCTTGTAGGCAATGACATACTCATATACGAGAAATACCTTGGGCTAGAGAACCCGCATATGGTTAACCCTATTGATATATTGCTCTCCTATCCCGATCCGTTAGCAATGAGAGGTCCAAGCGAGTACTATGCGGCAATCTCTAATATCAAGAACATGGTTTTGATGGCACGGATTACGTCCTGTAAAGAAAGGAAAACAAAGCATTACTTATTTGAAAGAAACCTCTTGATTATGCCTATGTATGTACGTGAAAAAATGCGTGTCCTCGCCGAGAAACTTGACTCGGAACCAGCAGAGCCAGAAGTAATACTGAACTACTTAGCCTCACCAAACGCGAGCAACTTGCTTGAGGAATGCCGCGAAGAACTAGGGAGAGGCGCCGACATTCTTCTAATAGAGTCTTTTTCGGACTCAGTGATACCTTATGTAGGTGTTGAGAAGAGTGTTG
This sequence comes from Pyrofollis japonicus, assembly GCF_033097485.1. NCBI lineage: Archaea > Thermoproteati > Thermoproteota > Thermoprotei > Desulfurococcales > Pyrodictiaceae > Pyrofollis > Pyrofollis japonicus. The sequence goes on along the minus strand of NZ_AP028634.1, from coordinate 944,085 downwards.
ACTTGTTTATTCTTGTTGCACCAGGGAAGGCCATGGTCTTTACAGGAGAGAAGCTGAGGCAAGCTCTTGAAATTCTTGGTATTAGTGCGCCAAAAGCTAGTAGTTTCCTCGCCGTTGCTCGGTCAAGCACTTTGCTGGTAGAGGAACTTCCACCAGCTAGGGATCCCGCTGAGCTATCCGGGCTCTTAAGGTTGACTCGGCTCGTGGAGTTAGTTGCTTAACCCCCTGTAGTTCTTAACTCTCGTATTGATGCATTTATCGAGGGGTTCGGTATGCCTGCTAAGCTTTTATTCCAAGAAGATAGTTATTTAAGGGAATTTGAAAGCGTAGTGACAAGGATAGATGGCAACAAGGTGTTTCTCCAAGCTACGGCTTTCCATCCGAGACCCGCGGGTGGCCTAGATGCTGATAAGGGTAAGCTTATCGTTGAGAATGGAGTAGCCTTAGAGGTTGTTGACACAGTTCTAGATAATGGTGATGTCGCGCACATAGTTGAGGGAGACTTGTCAAATGTGAAGCCGGGTATGAAGGTTCGTGGGATTATTGACTGGGAGCGGCGCTATAGGATGATGCAGCTACACACGGCTAGCCATATTCTTGCAGCAGTGCTTTATAATAAGTATGGTGCGCGCGTGACTGGTGGCCATATTTCTCCCGATATGGCGCGGGATGATTTTGAAATCCAGGTTGAGGACTGGAAGAAGGCAATAATGGAGGCCGTAGACGAGACGAACAGTATTATTAAGAGATGTATAGAGGTTAAAGTCTACTGGTTGCCTAGAGAAGAGGCACTCCGGATTCCAGGCATAGTGAAGCTAGCGGATAGGCTTCCTCCAGAGGTAGATAGGCTGCGCATCGTGGAGATACCCGGTATAGATATACAAGCTGACGGTGGGCCTCACGTAAAGAACACGTGTGAAATTCCAGGCATAGAAGTGGTTAGGCTAGAGAGTCGTGGAAGACGAAGAAAAAGAGTTTATTACAGATTGGTCTCTGATTAGGCTGCTAGTGCTAAGTATACTGCAAGTATGAAGAGGAGCAACCATGCAGCTATGTTTTTGGAGAATATTTTTGAGCCGTCAAGGGGGTATAGCGGTAAGAGATTAAATAACGCGAACCACGCATTGATATCGGCGAACCCTGTAAGCAAGTACACGAGACGATAGTTTGTCATACTCCTCGCACCAATAATTGCCACAAAGCTTAGAACGATGTTTGACAACGGGCCCGCTATTGCGATATTTTCCTCACGCGGAGCCCCCCAGCAGAAGGCTATTCTAACATAACCGGGTGCTAGTATTGCGAAAGGTATGCCGACACTAACCAATATGCCGGACAACAGTGTAATCAGCATACCGCGCTTCGATAACGTAAACCTTGCCATACATGATTCCCTTACTGCAGCATATTTGTGCGCATATTCGTGCACAAGAAACCCTATAAGAGCTCCAACAAGTACGCCAGCAGAGTAACCTAGGGGCCTAGCAATAATGTTCAATAATCGTATACCGTCAAAGCCGAAGGCTATAGCTAGTGACGCAGCAACTACCGATAATGGTTCAGGAAGCTCGATTTCGTCTCTCCCGTGAAACACGTACATAGCTTCCACCTTTCCATGTCCCTAGTCCACCGGCATAACATGTTCTTCTCCATAGTCAACTATGACCCTTACATATCCGCGCAGCAACTGATCTAGCTCAGGATCGCCGGTGTCTACTCTGAGCTTTCTAAGTCTTGATAACTTGCTCCTTGTTGCAATAACAATTATGTTCTTTGGCCTTGCAAGCTTCACTATCCTTGGCGAAATTTGCTGGTTACCTCGACCTAGTATGTAGCCTTGGCCCCCAATAGGCGTGACAATAATCTTAGCCTTTCCGCCTTTTTCTATATGCTTTTTTACTATATTGTATAGGGTCTCTTCGTCAACATCGAGCGCAACAACCTCCTTATCGTGATAAACATCTACGCCGAGCACTGTTTTTGGAAGACCGAGAATGTCTGCGATCTTCTTTGTCGTCGTACCCGGTCCTACGATATAGAGGGTACATTCTTCCATGTTCTCTACAACGTATCTTGCAATAGCTTCCTTATTTTCCTCTTCATCGAGTGTTGAAAGAGATGGTTGTTTTGAAGAGCCAACAAGGTACCGGCTGCACGGTGTTTTCACGTATCCATAAAGTTTGACGCGGAGTTCACCTCTTCTAAAAGCATCCTCGTCTATGTCCAATATCTCGGCGTCGCAAGTGCTTGGATTTCTAACCCAGTCCAGTAATGCATTGGCGGCTGCTTCAGGGTTTTCTGCGAATACGGAGCTATACATCTTTACCCCGCCGGGTACTCCGAGGAGGGGTATTTCCTCTCTGTTGGCCGATCTAAGAGCATCTACTATGTCGCGTGCAGTGCCGTCACCGCCTACAAAAACAACCAAGTCCGCATTATTGATTATACAGTTCCTAACAGTGTTTATAGTATCCTTAGGCGAGGTCGGGAACACTGAATAGGTATAGACCTTTTGAAAATCTTGTATGCTTACTTCCTTTAGAAGCTCCTCGCCCATAAGATCACTCGCTGTCAGAAACTCAATATCCTTATCGAGGCCAAGCTCTTTGACCTTTCTAAGAAAAGTTAAAGCTCGGCTGGGAGCCACTAGTTTTGCACCTTTTCTAAGTGCGATTAATGCTGCTTCGCCATCGCTTCCTTTAAGCGCTAAAGGTCCGCCTATTCCGGCAAGGGGATTCACGACGAAGCAGACGCGTCGCTTCAAATGAGTCGCCCGCTTTAGTTCCTAGGTAGCTGCTAGCTCTATCTTCTTCTACTCCCTGCTGCTGGTTAGTTCCCCGGGAAGTAGGGCCGTGAAGGCCAGCAGTAGAAAGAGACGAGTATTGTTCTTTGGCCGTTTTCAACCATTCCATAAAGGGCATTTGGAGGCCGTCAAGTGGCTGCTCGAGTATTTTGACGAGGTAGTAATTCTCATAGGAATGGCGGATGAGAGCCATACCTGGCTTAATCCATTTACAGCTGGCGAGCGCTTATTAATGATACACAATTCGCTAATTGAGAGCGGAATTGACGGTAGAAGATTCTTAACAGCTACAATACATACCCTAAGAATATTCCAAGGATATGCTTCATATATACTCGCATATGTGCCTCCAGTGGATGCGGTTGCTACGGCAAATCCAGCAGTAGCTCGAGGATTTAGAGACGCCGGTATAAATGTAGTAACACCTCCTCTTCGGCGCAGAGACGAGTGGAGAGGAGAAGCTATACGCTGCAAGATGATCTTAGGCGACGAATCTTGGCGCAACGCTGTACCCAGGCCTGTAGAAGAGGTAATAGACTTAGTGGACGGTGTTCAACGCGTCCGCGACATAGTGGCAGATCGCATTAATGAACTAGTGAAAACATGTAAGAAACGTGAACAACACTTATAGAGACAAGATCGCTGAAATAATGCGATAGACGCGTCAATGTTTAACAGGAACAATTTCTTAGCAATCAATTTCCTTGCAGCACTAACATAGCTTCTTGCATAAACCTCAGGTACGCCTGGAAACACAGCATCACCATCGGCGATGACTCCAATAGCTTCTAAGGGTTTTGGCGAGCCAAGGCTTAGTACGAGAAGATCCCTTACTTCAAGAATACTTTCTGAGTCAATCGCACACGGTACAATAGCTGCAGTGTAGTTGTCTACGGACTCGCATACGATGATGTCAAGCAGTTGTTTGGCTTCCTCGGTGAGAACGGCACCTCCTCTTGTGTGTTCTACGAATCCATGCCTCCTAAGCGTTAAGAGAATGTTTCTTGACCTCTTTTCGCCCACATCAAGCATCCTTGATAAGAGAATCCTACCGATTGGTTCAAGATATTTTATGACAAGAAGTGCCTCGAGTAATAATGGATCATTTTTCGGAACTTTTCTTACTAGCTTTTCTAGGTTCTTACTACACTTCACTGCTTTCGCTCCTCTTTTTGCCTTGGTCTTAGAAAGCGTGGCTCTTCTAGCCCTGAATACTTGTTAATAATCTCGATCCACTTGTCCTCGTTAATCTCGACCCCGTAGTCTAGTAGGAAAGCGGCAAACGCTTGTGCGTCAATCTCGTTTCTAAGGATTTTTTCTTCAACGTCCTTCCAGGAAGGCTTTGCCTTTACCCCGGCCTCGTAGTATAGCCATTCCACTATCTCTTCCAATGGTACATTTGATTGCTTGGCATGTACGAGTAATATTTTCTTGACTTCTTTTTCGGCAAGTGTGCGTAAAAATCTCTTGCTCATCTTGAAAAGCCTCCCCCGGTCCGTGAATACGTCATAGCCCTCACGGGCTTAGTAAAGAGGCCCCGGTCATCGGCACTACGTAGTCATGGTGCAAAAATGGCTTGATACGAACTAGCGCCTACTATCGTTACTCCGTTTTGCAAGAAAGGCTGGTTCCAAGTTTATGTTCTTTACCGGTAATTTGAGGTAGTCTGCGACCCTCTGTATAATCCAGCTATATTGTGGATTGCCCTTACTGTAGCGGAGCTTAAGCTTCTCGTAGTTTGCACGCAATAAGAGCTCGCCTGCGGGAGAATAAACCTCTATGTATCCCTTCACGTGTCCACGCAAATTACGTACAAGGTGTACTTGAACCATGTACCATCCCTCAGGAACATCAAGGTAAACTCTGTAGGCTTCACCTTTACTATAAACCGGCTTTACTGGATGAGCTATTCTAGGCCTCGCCTCTTTTACATCACCTTCAGCTGAGACTAGGAGGACTATATCGCGTACGGCGTGCTTTCCTCTCCGGCTCTTGCTCTTCTCAATCCGTGCCTCTAACATTTTATGTCGTCCTCCACGCCATTGTCGGAATAACAATGGTCGGGGAATCTGTAGAACTACTTTACGAGGAGCGCGGCGCCTCTAACCTCAATCTCCGGTTTACCGTCAATTACATACACGTTGACCCCCTTAATGAGTCCAGTTGGTGCTAGGGCAGGCCTCTGTAATGATACGAGCTTGATATTGTTAAGCTCCTTTTCCTCGGCAAGGCGCCCATCATCGTCGTAGTACTTGATCCTTACCGTGTTGCTGTCTTTAAACAACACTATTATTGTCTTCAACTACTTCACCATACTTTTGCGGCTACTCGGTCTCTATATAGAATTTTGGCGGCTCTATTCTTTGGCTCTTGCAGCGAGGACAACGACTCGGCTTGCGAGGCTCCTTTAGGTCTTTGAAGACATACCCGCAGTCTTTACACCGTGGGGGAATCATGTAGAGAACAGCCCGTCCACCATATCTTCTGCGAAGAGTCTTTGCAATATGCTTTAGGTGCTCGTAAACCTCAGCTTCCCCCCTATAAGGGTCAAGTCCAACCATTTCAGCGATTTCTCTTGCAGTAAGGGGGCGCTTGGCCTCTATGAGTAGTCTAAGTATTTTCTCTCTAACGGTTTCTTCTAGGCTCATTATGACTATTTGCACCCAGTGTTTTATTTACTCTAACACGCTTTGAGTTTTAAACGAAGAGCAGGGGTATGCTTCCCTACAACTATAATACAAGGTTGAGGATATCTAAACTCGGCTTATATATGACATATGGATTAGGTACTAGGAGGGGAAATATTCCTTTAATCGCTCTTCAGCAACTATTTGTGCTTCTTGGAGAATTTTTCTTGCATGCTCTTCGACTACTGGACTGCTTGGAGTAAGCTCTATGCCGCTTGCGGATGCTATTTGGGATATCATGTTATCAAGATCTGTTAACATGCTTGATATGGCCGGCATGACAAGTCCTTCTGTATTTCGGAGATCGGTCACAACCCGCTTAAGTACCGATAAGTCCTCTGATGCGATGAGTCCTATATCAGCAAGTGTCTCGAGCCTTATTGATGCTATTTCGAGAACGGCTTGTAAGTAGAGAATCTTCTGTAACATAGGTTTTAGTGCTTCATCTTTCGTCCTTTCATAGGTATTACGGAGCCTCGATGCAAGCAAGCTTAGTCTCGATACGGCATAGCGTGTAGCAACGGCTAGCTCTAGAAGCCGTATCCTAGGACTAGCCTGTCTCCTCCTCTTTGCGCGGAACAGCATGCTTAACCCCTTTCTTAGCTAGAACTAGGTCGTCGCCGCGCCTATATCACCATAGAGTTAGGTGTGTTTCTTAGAGATGCCCTAAAAAGGGAAAGGACACATAGGACTTACCTAGTTGCATTGTCCGACTCTAGCCTATCCATTGATAGACGATATAGGCTATTCCGAGAATGTAGGTGTCATTGCCAACTTTTTGAATTATAACGTTGCCTTGCCTATCGACGAAGGGCGATAAGAGTACTAAGTATGGCTTGAAGTGTTTAAACTTTACTGGTTTGCCCTGCTGGTTTAGCCCAGCCACGTAGACCGATGTTACGTTAAATCCTTTGCTCACTCCCTTGAAAGGTATGAACAGTATCCCGCTCGTGTTCAGATGATACGGAGCGTCTACGAACATTTTGTATATGGTTGAGTTTAAGTAGTGCTGCAGTACTCTCTGGGTTAGTCCCTCATTTAGCTTCATTACTCCAGCTATTAGAAGCATTGCAGACGATTTAGCGATGTCCCCGAGGCTTGGGCTATAGATTATAGCGCCTGTTGAAGGATTATAGAGCACAGCCTCATGAATCAGTACCAGTGTTTTATTTGGTTTAAGTCTTAAGGACTTAAGGATATTTGAAGCTTCTTCTTCGCTTGTCGTTGTAAAGAACTTTGCCAGCAGCTTAATCTGTGTACCATTAGATGTTGAGCCGTCTGCTACCGTGGCTCTGTCTGAGCCAACGGTTATCAGATAACCGTAATCCCACCATGCAACTACAACTGTATCGTTGCTTGTCTTCGTGCGCAATAAGTGTAGCAAATATAGCCAACCATATTGTTGTGCATTCATACTAGGCATGTCTAGCTGGATAGGAGCTGTGGTTCTCACCATGCTTAGCGACTCTGCTGCACCTGCTGCGATGCCTACAAATACTAATATCGCTAGGAGTGCTGCACCTACAACTTTTACCTCATAGATTTCCTCGCGTGGTCTCAAAGCTTTTGCCCTCCTGGCTTTATCTGTCGGCGATAGCCCTCTTACCATGTCTCCCAGCATTGCAGCCGTAGCGAGTACTCCGAAAACTGAGGCAACTTGTTCAAAGTAAGCCATGCCTAGAACAGCATAGTAGAAGGCTAGCGAGGCTATTGAGAGCGGCAAGTGTTCTGATTTGTTGTTTCTCAGGGCTCTATAGAGCAGGTAGAGGCCGGCAATGGGTGCTACGAAGAGCACTATGTTCATTCTATGGAGCAGGAGCGGGAAGCTTGGTGGATTGTTCTCTGCTACAGTGAATTCTATTACTCCTAGGCCTTTTGATGCGAGCCCCCTTAGGGGTCCGAGCATTGCATAGTAGTATTTTCCGGATATACCGATGGAGGGGGCAGTAAACAGTACAGCTATCCAGGAGAGTATCAGTATACCGGCATATATCGGCTTTAGCTTCTCAACTGTTATGTAACCTTTCTTGCCCTTGAAAATGCTCATAATTGCTTCATATATTGCAAAGAACACGATTGTTGCTATGAGCGGGAGAAGCATAAATCTCGGCGGTATAGACAACGAGGTTGCTCTTACCACTAGTAATGTGATAAAGTATGCAGTAGTGCCCGTGATGCCTAATAAGAAGTTTGTTCGCACCTCTTCTCGCGTGCTCGAAGCTAATGGTGAAAGTATTGCTGTAGCAGCTATTACGAGTCCGGCTAAGAGGTAACCTCCCCAGACTAATGCTATGAAGCCACCAATTATGCCTGAGAGCGCTGCGAGTATGAAGTCTTTGCGGCGTAGGCTTTCAGCAAATATCCATATAGCTGCAACGAGGAAGGGCATTGCTACGCCGACTTTCTCTACGAATCCTGCATATGTTCTAATTATAGAGGATGGAAGCACAGCAGCTAGAAGTGCTGCAGCTATTGCGGCACCTTCTCCATAGAGTCTGTACATGTATGCTGCTGCTATAAGGACTAGGAGTGCTCCGAAGATTGGAGGTATTAGTGTAACCCACTGGGCAACACTGAGCCCGCTTGGTGGTAATGCCCCTATGAATGGTATGAACGGTTTCTCTGACCGAGTAAAGTCTCTACCCCATGGGTACCAGAACTTCATTACAGCAGGATTGGGGGGCTTAAGTGTGTCCCATGAACTGAGGCCATGTGTGTGGAGGTAGTTTGCGAGCCAATATTCTATCAATGGATCCATTGCGCCGAAATATGCTACGGTTGAAACATCTCCTAGCCCCATTTCTACTGAATTATCAACTATCTCCTTGTAATTGTTATATGGCATGTAACGTACGTAATAACCAGTAACTATCGCTATAAGTACGACAGTTATTGTAAATAAGAAACCATACCGGTGAAAGATGTGAGACAATTGCTTAAGCATTGAAGCACTGGAAGAGTCTTTATGTCTGCCCCGTTTTGTCACGTCTTTCTTCACCATTACTCATCCCCGTATCGGTCATTTAGCTTCAATCTTTCCTGCGGACTTTAAGCGTTCTCAGTATGTTTGCCAAGGCAAGTAGAGCAGCGGCAGCATTGAGTACTGTAAAGATAGGGTCCCTTATCATGATAGCATAGAGGGTTAGGAGAAGGCTTCCCATAAAATACAAGACGCTTAGCCTTAAAGGAGGAAGAGCCGTTATAGATACAGCCCACCCTATTACTATGAAAATCATTCCGGCAACGCCAAGTGCCAGGACAGGGTCCATGACCTACATCCCTCATCCCTAACGATGCTTGAAGATTAAAAGGGCTAGCGCTAGGGGAGGTCATTGGGGTGAGTACTGGACGTGACCTTGGCCGAGATCGTGTTCCAGCAAAAGAAGCTAGAACAGCGCTATGGTGTTGAGGGCAGAGTTGCAGGAAAATATGTTGAGGCAGGATTCCACGTAAGAATGCATGTACAGACCAGGCATGGCAAGGTGTCTTTCGTAGCCATAAAGGGTTCGGAAAAATATGCAGTAGATGTTATAGTTGAAAAAAGAACTGTTAACAAAGCCGATGTTGAAACCCTTCTGTCAAAGGCTAAGAGTCTTGGCGCGCGCCCAGTACTTGTACTCTATGGTGCAGGGCCTAAGCTAAGCGAGGAAGCCTTGGCAACTGTTAAGGAAAGTGGCGTTGTTGTAAAAAGAATTAGGGATTAACACCTACTTGGTTTTTACAATTAGTTTAGTCGCTAAGAATTAGAGCTAATACAGCTTTTTGTGCGTGCAGTCTATTCTCTGCTTGATCCCATACGACGCTCCATGGCCCTTCAATAACCTCTTCTGTGACTTCTTCACCACGGTGTGCTGGTAAGCAGTGCATGAAGATTGCATTATTATTTGCAAGCGACATCAGTTTTTCATTAACTTGGTAATTCTTTAGAAGCCTTCTCTTCTCCTCTGCTTGGGCTTCTTCACCCATGCTAACCCATACATCTGTGTATACAACGTCAGCCCCCTTGACGGCTTCAAAGGGGTCCTCGATTAGTTCCACTAGTCCGCCGCTTTCGTTGGCAGCTTGTATGGCTGCTTGCAAGATGTCTTCACGAGGTCTTAGCTCCTTTGGTGATGCAAGAACTATGTGGCCACCAAGCTTTGCCACGGCAAGCATAAGGCTATGAGCTACGTTGTTTCGTGCATCGCCGACATATACTATTTTTACCCCTTTTACGGAGCCCTTCTTCTCCTTAATCGTTAATACGTCAGCAAGCGCTTGTAAGGGGTGCTCAAGATCGCTTAGCATGTTTATTACCGGTACAGAGGAATATGCGGCCAGCTCCTCCAGGCTCTTATGGCTATATACTCTTGCTGCGATTGCATCAACGTAGCGCGAGAGCACGCGGGCCGTGTCCTTAATAGGCTCGCCCCTGGCTAGCTGGAGTTCGTCGCGTCGAAGATATAGTGGATAACCTCCTAGCTGAGCTACTGCTACTTCCATGCTAACTCTTGTACGTGTGCTCGGCTTCTCAAAGATTAGCGCGACAGTCTTTCCCTTTAGGACAGGTATTATTCTTTCGCCGGAGTAGTATCTAGTCTTCATTATCCTTGCAGTATCAAGTACTAATTCTATTTCTTCTCTTGAAAGATCCTTTATTGATAATAAGTCTCTGCCTCTAAGTGGGCCTGGCACGTATTACCACCCTTACTCCAGGAGTATGGTTAAAATATCTAGGTGAATGTATAGAAGGATTTTGTCGTTTAAAACAGTAACATGAGATATGCTCAGTCCATGGGAGTGTCTTCATCTATTCTCTGTGACCGCTTACCCACATCATCGCGTAGTTTCGGCCTCCTCACCTAGTCAACGTGACTCCAATATTACTACAGCTACCTAAGACCTTAAGTATAATATCGCTTGTCTCTGCAACGGAGAACGGACTATCGCATATTATCCTTATGCTCGACGAAAACATTGACGGGAAGAACCCAGTGCCTTCAATTTTTTGAACAGGGTGTGGTGTTGTAACCTTTATTAAACAGTTGCTTGTCCCTATTATTATCCATGATTTCGTCTTAGTGGTTGTGCATTTTACTCTAGCTTGCTCTGCATGTTTCTTACAAATAAAGTTAAACAGCGCATCCATGCACTCGTAGATACTGGTTAGATTATGCGAGTTGGCCCCGAGCTCAACAGAGTAGCAATCAATCATAATCCTCACCAATATTAACATATGTTTAAGGTATTTTAGGCTGCATGCATCACTGTTTTTGAAATCTGGGGTGCACTACTAAAATGAATGGTGCGGGAGGATCGGTGCAAATGAACAAAATAGGGAGAGCAGCGTCGACCAGTCTGATGCACGTAATCGGTGAATTGACTAAGTTTAAGCAAACAATGTTGTTACTCTTTTCAATGTATACTGCATTTATAGCGGGTGGAGGCCTTCATAAACCCATAGAAACCCATCTATGGTTATGGATAATAGGGTATATGGCAATAGGCTCAACTACAGCTGTTAACATGTATTTTGACAGAGATATAGATGCTTTAATGGCACGTACTAATAAGCGGCCCTTGCCAAGCGGCCTCGTTAAACCAAGATCTGTTCTATACCTCTCAATAAGCTTATTCATTATCTCGCTAGTGCTGGGAGCTTTATTGGTAAATGTCTACTATAGTCTCGCCATATTTGTTGGATTCTTCTTCGACATTATTGCATATACCCTGCTTCTTAAACGACGAACACCGCTTAGCATAATCATGGGTGCTGTAGCAGGAGGAGCACCCGCGCTAGGTGGGTGGGCCGCTGCAACAAGCTCCATAACTGCACCTGCAGTGCTGTTTTCATTACTCGTTGCAGCATGGGTTCCTAGCCATATCTGGTTCCTAGCCTCATATTATCGAGAAGATTACGCCGCTGCAAATGTTCCAATGTTGCCAGTAGTAGCTGATGCCACAGCTGTCGGCACAGGTATAGGACTCGGTGCGCTCGTATTAGCACACGTGATTATAGCCCTTTGGCTTCTAGGTGCAGTGGGGGTTGCATCACTGGCTTATGGGCTCTTAGCGTCTTCCCACATCTTTAGTCTCGCAGTAGAGTATGTTGATAAAAAAGGCGATAAGGAGACTTCGTTCAAAGCGTTTAAGATGGTAAATATGCATCTCGGTATGCTGTTCCTCGTAATAATACTAGAGAAGGCCCTCATGGCACTTTCCTAAGCTATTCCAAGAGGAAGGTACCGGGCCAAGAAGCGTTAGCTAAGAGCGTATTTCCCCCATTCTTCAAGGTATTTTGTTAAGTGTTTTATGCCATCTTTTCCTGTAAACATCATTCTTCCATCTCTTTTTGGGAGGCCAAGACGCATTGTTTTCCATTTCCTTCCTGGTTTCCAGAGTTTTGCATCCAGCGGATACATTACAAATGGTTTCCGAAGGCTATTTGCCTCACGTATTGCCTCAATTATTTTTTCCACTTTTTCCTCACGTGTTGAGGCATTCGCGATGCGAGGCCTTACCTCTACGGGTTCGCCCCTCCAATTTAAGCACGGTAAAAGCTTAAAATCATAAGTAACCCTTATTCTGGTACAGCCTGCACAAAATAGGTAATTTCCTACAGGTCCTACAAGCTCTACTCTGACCCCATTATCTAGTGTAATTATGGGGCGGTTGTGTAGCCCTAGCCTATACTCTATTGATATTATTCTATTCTCGAGCATTTCTACAATGCGCCATCGGGGAAGGTAGTGGTTTTTGAAGGTTTTGATTGCCTTTCCTACGGGGTGTAGCTCTATAAATTGTACCATTGCATTGAGATCTGCTGCGAGATCAATGACCTTAGGTATATCTTGCTCGTTGAGCCCCCTCAGTATGACGAAATTGATCTTAATAGGTATATTATAATCCTTAAGAAGTTTCAAGTTTTCAATTACTCTCCGAAAGAGAGACGATCTGGTTATCTTTCTAAATCTCTCCTCATCTAGTGCGTGAAGACTTACATTTATGTGGTCAATACCTGCATCAGCTATGCCAGGTAAATGCTTATGAAGTAGTGATGCATTAGTCGTAAGAGATACGTATGCGTTATTGCGTTTTAGTATACGTACTATGTCAACAAGATCCTCACGAAGTGTGGGTTCACCCCCTGTAATTTTAAACGCCTTGATATCTAGCCTATCAGCTGCTTCCTTTAACAGCTCTATTTCTTCAAGACTTAGCTCTATCTCTCGGAGATGAGATTCCTTGTAGCCCTCCATGTGGCAGAAAATACACGAAAAGTTACATCTACCGGTAACCATTATTCGTAAGTTGGTCAAAGGCCTGCCGTAAGCGTCAAAGAGCAGAGCAGAGCCACCATGTGTCTGACTAGTGGCACCAGAACCCTATATCAACAGCGCTGAAATATTCCGCTTACACATTCTACACCTAGTTCATATGAAGGGTTAAACAGATATTGGCCGTACTCGAAGACTAGTATTTAATGGAAAGCGTGGTGTCACTCAATCAAAGAGATACGAGTAAATGAAAGGCCAGCAGGACGTGAACTGTGGTGAGTAGCTATGAAAAGTAATGGCGAAGTGGTTTGCCCAAGATGTGGAGTTAAAATGGAGTACAGAGTCGAAATAGAGTTTGGCGAGAATGGTTCCAAGAAGATACGCTATTATTATCGATGCCCCCGTTGCGGCTATCGAGAAAGCGACTTACTAATAATAGTTCGCCGCGACGGTGCAGGAAAAATAGTCATAGAGAAAGAAGAATACATAAAGCGTGTAAAAGGGCGATGATTGTACGAAAACGAGATCATGTTGGTTTAATACACCCAGCACTACATTATCTAAAATACAACAATGTTTTTATTGAAGGTCTTCGTGAATTTCCCTAATTGGGTTCTTTGCCCTTTACGCTTCAACTAGAAGCACGTGCTCTGCTTTATACCAGATAGTAGGAATCAGGTTGCAGGTGCTACGCGGAGCCTTGACAAACAAGGACGTGTTCAAGAGAATCATTAGGTCTGTAATAGACTTACTCTCACAACTTAGAAGCATGAGTACATACGCACGTATACTTGAAGCAAGAAGCATTGCTCGTAGAATGTTCATTACTAATAGTTTTGATGGGCTCCTCTCAAGCCTTGGTGTCATTCTCGGAAGTTATCTCAGCGGAGCAACCAACCCTGCTAACTACATAGGAGGCGTTGCAGGAGCTTCATTTGCTATGGGATTCTTCAGTGGATTCATAGCAACATACATGTCTGAAAGAGCCGAGAGACTGAGAGAGCTACGTGAAACTGAGAAAGCTGTACTTCACTCACTTAAGGGAAGCATATATGAACGTGCAGCGCGTGTTGTCCCACTCTACGTTGCTATCTGGAGTGGCTTTGGAGCAATAATCCTCCCCCTTATAGGAATATTGCCGTTCATCATATCAGCAGTTCTAGGGTTCGGCGCGCGAATATCATTACTTGTCTATGCGTCTGCAGCGATAATTATTGGAGAATTGTTTGCCCTTGGAGCATATCTCGGGCATATAAGCGGAGAGAATCCGATCATTAGCGGACTGCGACTTGCCTTAATAGGACTCGGTGCAGTAATATTCTTTGCCTTTATAGGAGCAGTAGTCTAGCCTGGTTCAATGCCCCTCAGTACAGCGAAGAGTTCATCACGCCATACACTTATGTAGGTATCAGCTCCGCCGGAAGCATTCATCGGGATACCCGTATGGATTGTAGCAGTATGTTTGAGGATATATGTATACGTTACAGCTGGTGTAAAAAAATAGTTGCATATGTACTAATGATGCAGGGCATGGATGAATCTCACGGCCTCCCACACACGATAAGAGTCTTATGTAACTCGCTCTACTTGGTTAAAAGGCTTCAAGACGTTAATATGGATGAAGAAGTCGTTATATTAGCATCATTATTGCATGATATTGGTAGGGGGTTTGAGGACTATCTTAATCTCCATCATGCAGAGATAAGCGCTATACTAGCAAAGCCTATTCTCGAAGAAGTAGGAATAAGTAGGGATAAGCAGAAACACGTTATTGATGCTATTCTTGAACATAGCTTTAGTATAGGAGGTAAACCTTCAAGTATGGAGTCGTGCATAGTTAGTGATGCTGACAAGCTCGACGCCTTAGGAGCCATCGGTGTCTATAGGCTTATAGAGACGTCCGCTATGAGGAGCCGAGTGGTTGCAGACACGTTAGCACATGTATGGGAAAAATTAGTCAAGCTCCCAGACCTTATGTGTCTAGATGTTTCTCGCCAAGAGGCTCATAGAAGACTAAAAGTATTGAAAGAATTCATAGACATGCTTAGAAGTGAGATCCTCCCATATGAGGATGCAATTGCCAAGTCGTTTACTATTGCGTTTGACTTCTTGGAGAAAGAACGAAAAAGGCTTACACATAGCTAGTCAAACGGTGTAGTCCTTTTGCCTAGCGTAAACAAGCTAGTATTATTAATCCTAGATGGTGCTGCCGACCGTCCTGTGGACGGCAAAACGCCTCTGAGCGAGGCAAAGACTCCAGGCCTTGACACATTGGCTAAGAATGCTGTTTGTGGTTTTCATTATCCCGTAGAACCGGGAATAGCGCCAGAGAGTGATCTTGCGACAATTTCTCTGCTCGGATATGATCCAGAAAAATACTATACTGGAAGAGGCCCTCTCGAGGCATTAGGTATAGGTCTAAGTATTCGAGAAGGCTATGAAGTCGCATTTAGGGCCAACTTTGCAACTATAGACCCTAAGACACGTAGGGTAATAGATAGGCGTGTTGGACGTAGCTTGAGCAGCGAGGAAGCCAAGGCGCTTGCAGCGAGCCTTGATGGTATGAGGCTCAGTCTTGACGGATATGCGGTTGTGAGGGCTACCATAGGTCATAGAGCAGTTGTTATACTGGGGAGCGAAACCTATAGGCTCAGTGCAGAGGTACAGAACATAGATCCAGCATATGTGAGAAAAGGCAAGGTCTCAGTCGCTGTTCAAAATCCAGATATGGTATTGCCGCGATGTAAGCCTCTCAGTGATATACCTGAGGCATATAATACATGTAAACTTGTTGATGAATTTATTGAAAAAACAATAGAAATATTAGAAAAACATGAAGTAAACAAAATGCGTGAGCAACGTGGATTACTGAAAGCAAACGTTCTACTCCTCCGAGATGCCGGCGATAAGATGCCTAAAATGCCGCCTCTGTCTTCAATACTAGGAGTGAAAAGCGCGGCAGCCATAGCGGAAATGCCCGTCGAAATAGGTATTGCACGTGCAGCAGCCATGAATATCTATACTGTTGAGCCTCCTAGCGGGAACCTAGAGAAGGACCTCCCTAACCGGCTTGAAAAAGCCATAGAAGCAATAAGAGAGAACGATTTCACATATATTCATCTAAAAGGGCCCGATGAACCTGGACACGATGGTAGCTTTGATAAGAAGAAGAGAGCAATTGAACTAATAGATGAATACTTCGTACAGCCCCTCTTAGATAGCATAAACCTCGAAGAGACCGCTATCATCGTTACATCCGACCATGCAACGCCCTGGAGCCTCAAGAGTCATAGCGGAGACCCAGTGCCCTGGATGCTCAGTAACCCGGCGATAGAAGGCGAAATTGGTAGATTTAATGAAATTGTATGCGATTCCAAAGCATTGGTAAAACTTGAGCATGGCTGGGAACTACTTCCTTGGGTCAAAAACTACCTTGTCAAGAAGGGGTTATGGATTTCTCAGTAGCGCCCGAAGCTTCATCACATTAGCAAAGGGGTCAGCTCCGGTCCACGTCAGCACATAGCTTCCAGCAATTCTTTTTCGCTCTAGGCGATTAATCTACTTATCTCCAATGATATAGTCACATTATCTCGAACACAATCGTATGCAGCATGTTAAGCCTATTAATCGCTCTAATGTAGCCGGAGTAATCGTCTTTTGCCTTCTTAACTTCTTTGGCTATTTCGATTAAAGCCCAATAATCATCCTCTTGTAGGGGCTTACTTAGCCTGATAACTGATACGCAATTTGTAGAAAATATTAGCTCTGCTAAGCCGCCTGCTGAGAGAAACTCTGCTGTTGATTCGATATCAGGGCCAGATGGATAACAATAAGGACTTGGATGTGTATGTGCCATGATGACGGCAGGTATAGACGGTAGTGATATTCGTGTTTCGCCTCCGCGTCCATATGCGGCTTCGGCGTTCCACCCAATAATTAAGAAATACTCATAGCCCGTTGATGCTGCTTGTCTCATCAAGTTTCCAAATCCTTGTATAAATAGCGATACCGCTTCCTTGCTTAAATGATCATAGGTTTTTGCAGACCATGGCTCATTTTCTAAGCATTTTATGTTGCACTCCTTAATAGGCACCATTATAGCTTTGCTGATGTAGTTTCTAAAAGCATCAATACTATCCGTACAGCATTTATGCTCGTCAAAGATAATTACTGTGTCTTTATTGTCGTCAACAGCGACCCTTGCCCTATGTGAGCAATCCTCTTCATAATATGAGAGGAGGTGGAAAGCCACTCCTCTGCACACTATTTTATTGAGTATTTTCTTTGAGTTATCTAAGCTTAGTAAGTGCTCGAACTCGGTTTCCAGAGGGCCTCGGGCCGGCATCCCCTATTCCTCATGGGTTTCGGTAGAGCCCAGGGCCTTCCTCATAAGCCCATAGAAATAATATACGATTTTTCGCCTCTTTTTCTCTATGCTCCGCGATACAATCGGTCATTGTCTAAAGGTATGTTATGGGGTAGACGTTCTAGGGGCTTTAAATAAAAAGTATGGAAGCAGCATCAATATTATTGCAAGGACCATTAATATTATTGCAGCGAGTACTGCTATTTTTACAGCTCTCTCGCTTGTTCCAAATATTATGGGTATGGGCCCTATTACTACTACTCCTCCGACCTCGCCGCTTGATGCCCTTAGGGCTGTGTAGAGGAAGCCAACAATAATGAGAAGCATGCCGACGAGAATCACTATGAACCCTATAAGCACAAGCTTTGGCGCAATACCAAGCTGCTCCATGCACAGCCCCTCAAGGCTTAGGATATTAAAGCCGACAGTATAAGTCTTTGACAAGTACTGTTCTGAGACAAGTTTTTGCACCCCTTCGTTCATCTACTTACTTTATGTAGGAAGAGGAGGGAAAGGTACCGGGGAAAGAAATGTATTGGAACTATCAGCCGTCGGTGCCTTGGGTTCCTACCCGCGATGAGGTAATAAAGGCCCTAGTATCCCTTCTTAATCCGTCGAAGGGCAGCATTATCTACGACATTGGCTGCGGCGATGGTAGAGTAGCTATTGCTATAGCCAAAGAATTCCCCCATGTAAGGGTCAAATGTATAGAGGCGCGCAAAGACCTTGTTGAGAAAGCACGTAAGAATGTTGAAGAAAACAAGTTAAGCGAGAACGTGGATGTAATAGAGGGTGATTTCTTCAAGATAGAGCTGAAGGATGCAAATATAATATATATGTATTTGCTTACGAGTGTCAACCAGAAGCTTCGGCCAAAGCTTGAGGAGGAGCTAAGGGAAGGTACGGTAATAATATCGCTTGACTTTCCGATACCGGGCTGGGATCCGGTTGCTGTTATTGAGCTGCCAAGGTCTTGGCAAAGAGTATTCTATGTATATGTAAAAGGAGTATCTGATAGAAAGCTGAGTGGCAGTGAAAAAGATAAGGTGCTAAGAAGTGCCTTAAGCATGCTGAAAATCAGAAAGGAGGAGTTAAAAATACCTTAAGAAAAACTCGGTTTTAAATTATTTCTCAATCCTCCACACGGTTTTGCCGCCCGGATAATCGAGGAGCTTTATTCCGAGTCTAGATAGTTCGGCACGAATCCAATCAGCTAGGTCATATTCTTTTCGTGCTCTCAGCTCTGATCTAACCTTCACTATGAGTTCTATTAGTCTGTTTACCTCCTCTTCAGCGGGCATTAGAGGCTTTTCTTCTATGACGTCGAAAACCGCGTTGAATTCCCTAAGCAGCTTATAGGCCATTATCCCTGCAGTAAAGTATTCGTTTGTCAAAATATCGCGATTAATCACTCTAACAAGCTGTAGTATTGATGCGAGCGCGCCTGCAGTATTAAAGTCATCACTCATATATTCATGAAACTCTTTATATAGTCTGAGTACTTCTTGTAGCACACTTGTTTCTTTCTCGCTGAGACTCCCAGGGGGCGTTATAGCTTCAAGCATGTGTAAGAGGCTCTTGTACGCCGATTCAATTCTTTTCAGATTAGTTTGTGCCTGGGTTAATGCATCATCATTATAGTCTATTTGTGCCCTATAGTGGGCGCTTAGCAGCCACATGCGCAGCGTCTTTGCACCCCATTTTTTCTCAGCTTCTCTAAACACCACAATGTTTCCAAGACTTTTGCTCATCTTTTCCCCGCTTATCATTAAGTAGCCTGTATGAAGCCAATACTTCACCCACGGCTTTTTACCAAAGTATGCTTCACTCTGCGCCCTCTCGTTTTCATGGTGAGGGAATATGAGGTCTTGGCCGCCTCCATGTATGTCGAACTGTGGGCCGAGGTATTTTGAAGACATTACGCTGCACTCTATATGCCAGCCAGGCCTTCCTTTACCCCATGGCGCTTCCCAGTAGGGCTCGCCTGGTTTCCAGGCCTTCCACAGTGCAAAATCATAGGGATGCTTCTTTTCGCGAAGAACATCCTCTTCCTGTCTCCACTCTTCTGGGCTAAATCTGCCACTAAGAGCGCCATAGTCATCGTACTTTTCTACGTCAAAGTAAACGCTACCACTTGGCGCCACATACGCATAGCCCTTCTCTATCAAGCCTTGTATAAACTCTATTATATCGTTAATATGCTCTGTTACTCTCGGATGAATATCAATTTTTATCCTTAGCTTTTTGAGCATTTCTAGATAGTCTTTCATATAGGTGTCAACTATTTCTCTCCAATCAACCCCTTGCTCGTTGGCTTTGTTTATTATCTTATCATCGATATCGGTTATGTTTTGTACATGTATGACGTTATAGCCTCGTAGTACAAGATACCTCTTTATAGCGTCAAAGGCAACATATGTTCTCGCATGACCGAGATGCGAATAATCATAGACGGTTGGCCCACACGTGTACATTCTCACGATGCCGGGCTTAAGCGGTTTGAACACCTCTATACGATTTCCAAACGTATTCCTTACCTTGATTTCAGGTAGGTCGGGCCATTCGACTATAGGAGCTTTGAACACAATAGCTCCTCAACCCCCTTGTAAATTAACCCACATTGGTTATACCTAGTTGAAAGGGCTAAAGGGCGTTGGAGGCTGCAACGAGCCTAGTTAGAAGGCTTGAGGAACTACTTAAGCTAAAAAGTTCTTTGGCTTCAAGGCTGGAATCAGAGCTTTCGCAGAGAGAAATAGAGCAAGCCAGAAACGATCACCATGCTAAGCGCCGGCCTAGGCCATGTGGAATGACCATACACACCGGTATAGGTTGTAACCTCGGATGCCTCTATTGCTATGTCCCCGATATGGGGTTTCCCATGAAGCCCAAGCCTTATCCTTTGAACGGAAAACAGCTTGTCTATGCACTGCTCATGAATAAGTACTTTGTGCCAGGACCCCATGGCACTCTCTTAGCCTTTGGTTCAGTAACTGAACCATTTCTTCCAGAAACAAAGGAGCGTGCACTGGAATACATTGAGGCGACGTATCATTATCTAAGAAATCCTCAACAAATATCAACAAAGTCTATCTTAAGTGATGAAGATATTGATAAGCTTGTCAGAGTCTCGGATCCCAATATTAATGTGCTAATCACAATAGTTACTATTAATTTTGCAAAGAAATTAGAGCCTGCTGCTCCCTCGCCTGAAAAAAGGCTTGACTTTGCCTCAAAGCTAATAAGCAAAGGCATTAGTGTAACGCTCTTTATGCGTCCAATAATCCCCGGTGTAACTGACAGGGAAGCTGAGAATATACTGTCCTTGGCAAGGAAGGCTGGTATACGAACTGTTGTACTAGGTTCCCTGCGCGTGACCCCGGGAATTATTAAAAGGCTTAAAGCATCGGGAGTTGTTGACATAAGGGAAATCTTAAAGAGGTTGCCAAGGAATCCGCGTTCGGATAAGGACCAAGCCACAATTGTTGAAAATGACATTAAGGATAGAATCGCCAAATTGGCTAGAAAACTGGGACTTATCGTGCTACCAAGTAGCTGCTCCGCCAATGTGTATTCGCATAAAATGTGGTGCTATGGATGCAAGTGGGGGCCATGCGGTATATCCTCTAGAGAAATTAGGTACAGCGTAGAAGAACTAATCGAGGCTGCCGAGGCTCTCGGATGCAAAAAACCCCGAGTACATACTCGTCGAACAAGGCCATGGCTTGTAGAGCTTAGGTGTAAAGATGTCAAAGATGCAGGCAGAGTTGCGGCTTGGTTAGAGACATTGCTAAGAAGAGAAGTGGTTGTATCAAGATATTAGGCTCTTAGCGCTCTCCTCTTCTAGCCGACGAGATATAGGGAGGATGAATATTGGGCCTCAGCAAGCTATTCAACCTAATAGTAGCTCATGAACCAGGGTACTATGCGTCAAGAGAGGCTATGAGGACGATCCGAAGCATACTGGGAGCTGTGAGGCTCTTTGCTGCTCCTCAATCCCTGCTGCTTTTAAGCGTTGATGACCCCTACAAAGCCGTGGCTAAGCTCGCACGTGAACTCACCGACGATAGCGTCATATTGAGAGCTATACCTTTAGATGCGGTGTCTTCACCGTATTTAGACGATGTTGATAAGACTGTTAAGAAAACGCTTCAAGAAAAGTATGGAAGTAAGGATGGTAAGACGTTTGCCATTAGACTTGAAGGGCACTTAGTAGATAATGAGAGTGGGAGGCTTCTCCACAAGGATGAAGCGATAAGGCATCTTGCGAAAGGAATAGAGCTCCCGGTTAACCTAGATAATCCCGACATCCTTATACTCGTAAAAATCGTACGTGCATCGAAAGGACTCTACTATGCCGGCATAATGGTTGCTCCACCGTGTTCCATATATTCTAAGGCTAAGGGAGGAAACGTCTGCATAGAATATCCTGACGCGGCCGAACCTTTTTAAATATCATTGAGACCTCTCATAGCGTAATAATATTGTTATTCGGGGGTAATCCTGTCGATAATGCATGAAGACCATGCTGGTCCTGGTAGTGTTCGTGCGGAGAACGATATCGTTGGAGTAGTTGTAGATAATGCAACGCCAAGCGTAGTAAAGTTTGTCTCGAGGAATCCGCCGCCCGTAGCAGATTACGTGTTAGTAGAACATAGTAATGGTTTTGTCCTGGGGTTCGTTGAGGCTGTTGGAACCCGAAGCTTAACACTTTCAGCTATGCAAAGTATATATGACCCGATCGTGTTAGAAAGGCTGTTTTCTGGTGGCGGAGATAACAACGATATTTACTTTGAATGCGTCGCCCGTCTACTAGGGGACTTAGAGAGACTAGAGCTTCCTAGACTTCCACCGCTTCCTGGCTCACGCGTCTACAGAGCTCCTTCCGATCTTTTGCGCCGTATATTCGGAGGCCAAGAGCCGTATAAGATAAGGATAGGTAAGCTTGCTTCAAGAACAGATGTACCAGTCTATGTTAATGTTAATATGCTTGTTACGCGTCACTTAGCCGTACTAGCTGTAACCGGTGCTGGAAAAAGCAACACGGTCGCAATAATTGCTGACCGTCTTGTCCGAATAGGTGCCACGATCCTCATCTTCGACTTTCACGGCGAGTACGTTAATTCGACGATAGGTGGAGGTAGGCTGAACATTATTGAACCTAAGCTTAATCCTTGGACGCTCAGTGTCCAAGAAATAATGACTCTTCTAGGTGTTGAAAGGCGCTTCTATAACCAAGAAAGAGTCTTGCGCAAGGCTCTTAGATCACTAAGGGAACGGAATGAGCATCGCAGCGACTTCCTAGACGAGCTCGTTGAAGAGCTTGAAAAGATTGCCTCAAAAACGCGACTACGAAGAGAGGAGTCAAGTGCTGCAATTGCGCTTCAAAACAAAGTTGATAATCTGAAGGAGAGATACGGAGAAATAATAGACGATACCGCCGTCGATCTTGTGTCGAGACTAAGGTTTGGCTATGTGAATGTTGTTGACCTTAGCAGGCTGGACAGAGATGCAGCCGACGTTATAGTTAGTCATATGTTACGCGTTATTCTTCAGGAGCGCAAGCAGCACCGCCTTCTAGGTAAGAGCCGCATCCCGGTTCCAATACTTGTTGTTGTTGAGGAAGCGCACATAATAGCACCTCGAGACGAGGATACATTGTCCAAGTACTGGCTTGCCAGGATTGCTAGAGAGGGAAGAAAGTTTGGCATCGGATTGACAATAGTTAGTCAAAGGCCAAAGAACGTTGATCAAGACATACTCAGCCAGGCAAACAATATGATAATACTGCGAATAGTTGAACCAAGTGATCAAAAGTATGTACAAGCTGCTAGTGAACGTCTCAGCGACGACCTCTTAGCTCATCTGCCATCGCTTAATATCGGTGAAGCAATAGTCATCGGGCCCATGATAGCTTTGCCGGCGCTAGTCAAGATAGACAAGTTTGAAGGCAAATTTGGGGGTAGCGATATAGACGTTGTAGCCGAGTGGGTTAAATCGACGGCCATAGATAATGACGAGAATATAGTAGAAGATCCATGGTCCTCAATATTATGAAGTAATACATCCGGATCTTACTATGTAGGGGTAGGGTGTATAAGTGTTGGAGGACACTGCAGCCATTTTACATGTATCAGATACTCATCTAGGGTTCCGACAATATGCCCTTGTGGAGCGTGAGCGTGATATTTACGAAGTTTTCGGAGAAGTAATTGACATAGCTATCAAAGAGCATGTTGATATCGTCATACATAGTGGTGACTTCTTTGATTCTGTCAATCCACCACCACAAGCCTATTATCATGCTATTCCTCATTTATCGCGCTTAAGAGAGAAAGGTATACCCTTGCTTGTTGTTCCCGGCGATCACGATATCCCTAAAAGAAGAGTGATTCCACCACTCCTGGTGTTAGAGCGTCTTGGCCTTGTTAAAGTGGTTGGGCTTCGCGAGCCGGAGAAAATACAAGTAAGAGCGCGCGGGAAGAAAGTTATCGTTGCCGGCTATCGTAACATGAAGGGTCCAGGTGCTCGTCAAAGGATTCTCGAGGCGTTCAAGAAACTGAGTCTAGGTAGGTCAGAGGCTCCATCCATCCTTATGCTTCACCAGACGCTGAGAAACGTTGCACCTGAATACGAGATCGAATTAGGTGAGCTCCCTAAGAACTACTCATACTATGCCATGGGGCATATCCACCTATTTAAAACGTTTAGACTAGGTGAAAGCGCTGTAGTATATCCAGGTTCGCCTGAAGCTCTCCGTCTCGATGAAGCAGAGGCTCAGAGTGAAAGGTATATTGTATTAGCCGAAATTGGGGCTTCAAAGACTATAAGCATTAACAAGGTAAGGTTGACAAGTCCTCGTCCTCAGCTAGTTAGAAGGCATATATTCTCTGATGATAAGGCGTTAGCATCATTCCTAGTAAGCCTTAGAGAAGAAGTAATGAAAATAGCTAGTTTCGGGAAGAAACCATTACTCCACATCATAGTGGAACGAGTGCCTAGAGGGAAAAAGCAGCAAATATATTCGAAGATAGAGCAGCTCCTCCGTGATTACGTACTCGCTCTCAGACTGAGAATATCCACTATTGACACTAGGCTTCCCCACCCTGTGCAGCAGAGCACTTCAGCGATAAACCTCTATGAGATTCTAAAAGAGGTGTTAGGGAGCGACGAGGAGGCTAAGCTTGCACTAGATCTTATAGACGCATTAAGTATTGAGCCCAAGCAAGCTGCCCTTCGCCAAGCAGAGGAGATCATTAAGAAATACTTTGGGGTAGAGGTGTAAAACAATTGATTATTGAAAGGGTTGAATTAGAGAATGTGCTAAGCCATAGAAAGAGCACTATAGATCTCGGGAAAGGAATTATAGCTATTGTTGGTCCGAATGGTGCAGGCAAGTCGAGCATTATAGATGCTATATCATATGCGTTTTTCGGTACGCATAGCAGGGATCCGCGCAACAAGAAAGAAACTATAATCCGGCTAGGCGCACACTATGCTAGAATTATAATAGATTTCATCAGTAATGGGCGTTACTACCGCATACAAAAGACTATATCAAGGCATGGACGCACCGATACTAAGCTCATTGAGATCATTGACGGAAAACCAGCAGTCATAGCTACTTCTCCTTCTACGGTAGCCTCGGAGCTAAGGAAAATAATAGGCATAGATCCCCAAATAGCCGAGAAGTTGATAATAACAAGGCAGGGTCAGATAGAAGAAATACTAATTAATAAGGATAAGCGAATTGAACTAATAGATACCATTTTAAGGCTCAAGGCTGTTGAAAAAGCTTTCGATAGAATAGCTGACATTACCCGTACAGCAAGGAAGATACTTCAAGACAGAGAACGATTGCTCCAAAGAGAGAAGCAAAGGTTGGAGGTTCTCCGCTCCGAGATTGCAAAGTCTAGAGAAATTGAGGAGGCTTTGGCTAGAAAGAAGCCATTGCTTCATGAAAAAGAGCAGCGGCTCTCAGCGCTTAAGAGCGAGCTTGATGAAAGCACAGGGCGATTAATAAGTCTTGAGAAAACTATAGAAATGATAGAGAATAAAAAGAAGGACCTTGAGGTACTTATCAAGGATCTCGAAGCTGTTGAAAAAGAGCTAGCTGAGGCCCGGAAGGCATCTATTCGGCTCGAAGAACTGAAAAAGAAACGTGAACAAATAGAAATGAAAACCGAGCTGGTTAGAATCTTAAGTGATTTAGAATTATTTGAAAGGGAAAGACGGCGGCTAAAGGAGCGTATAAAAGAGCTTGAGAACGAAGTTAAGGAACTAGATGAGCTAGAACCTAAAGTAAAAGAATACGAAGAACTATTAAGGATTATAGAGGATAAGAAAGATATTGAGGACAAGTATCGCTATATAGAGTCAGAAATAAGTAGATTGAAGAATAAAATAAACGAGATCACAAGTCTAATAGAGAACGAGACACAGCGGGTTATGGATAAAGCTAAGCATTATCTCCCCTTCGAGCCGCCAAACGACATAAACGCGATTAGTGATGCTGTTAAAACTCTCCTTGATGCACTAAGACGCCAAGAAGAGAACCTTAGGCAGAAAGAAAAGACAATTCAATCTCTCATTGCAAGTGCGACGACGAGGATTCGTGAACTAGAGGATAAATTGCTAAAGCTAACAACGGCGCGAGGAGTATGCCCGCTTTGTGGCAGACCGCTAAGCGACGATGAACGTGTAAAGCTAATAGCGAGGCTACGCGATGATAAGAGAAGGCTTGAGAACGAATTATTACAACTTCAAAGAAAAGGTAATGAGATAGAATCTCAGCTGGCAAAAGTAAGCGAGCTAAGAAACGAAATAGAAGCACTTCTACAAGACGTAGAAGTAACCGTAAGATCGATAAGGCTTCGTCAACAAGAGCTAAGTGAGCTTAATTCGCGGCTACGTGAACTGAAGTCTTCCCTCTTAGAAGTATATGCTGCTTACAAGGAGTACAAGGAGGCAAAGGATAGGGCGGAGAGGCTTCACGAATATGTAGTGAGATATCAAGTTCTTATACGAAGAGCAAAAGACCTCGAAAGGTACAAAGAAGATTTGGAAAAACTAGAAGCAAGTATAAGTTCACTAGTACTTAGGGCTCGCGAAATCCTTGACCGTCTAGGACTAAGGGAGCCTCCCCAAAGGAGTCAACTAGAGGAAGAGATTAGACAATACATGGAAGAGGTTGCAAGAGTAAGCTCAGTAGCCCAGAAGCTTCCGGAACTTGAGAGAAGGCAGAAGCTCTTAATGGATCGTATTAATTCTATTAAGAAAGAGATTGAGGCTCTTGACCAGCTTAGAGAAGAATATGAACGGCTTCGCAAATATGTTGAGGCAAAGCGTGAAGAACTTTCATTACTTGAAAGAGAAGTTAGGGGATTATACAGTGAAGTTGCAGAGCTGGATGCAAGGCTGCGCGTAATTAAGGAACGCGAGAAAGAGTTCAAAGAAGCTATGGAAAAGATAAGAGAAATTGAAGAATATGTGGAAAAGTACAGAAAAGTAATAAACGTACTTGAAAAAATACGTAGAGCTTTGAGCCCGAATGGAATACCGAGGATAATTAGGGAAGCTGCGAGAAACCGGCTTGAACAGTGTCTACGAGACATACTATATGCCTTTAACATAGACTTCACCGATATACGGCTTGACGAGGATTACAATGTCTATGTTGTGACCAGGAATGGTGAGAAGAGTGTACAGATGCTTAGCGGAGGTGAACGCATAGCCTTAGCGATAGCATATAGACTCGCTATAGCGCGGTTAGTTGGTGAGAGTATCGAGACGTTAATCATGGATGAGCCAACGGTTCACCTTGATGAGGAAAAAAGGAGAGAATTAATCAACATTATACGTTATGGATTAGAATCAACGGGTCTTGCCCAGTTGGTAGTAATTACTCATGAAAGAGAACTAGAGGAAGCAGCAGACAAGGTAATTGAGGTTCAACAAGTAAATGGTGTGAGCAAAGTCTTAGAAAGAACTCCGGGTTCACAAGCTCTGCTCGTAGAGAGTTAAGGGCTCCCAGCAATTAGTGCAAAGCACGCTAACCTCTTCCCATGAACCATGCACAACCATGTCCCTATCCACAAGGACGGAGACAACATGGTCTGTGTCTTGATGTTTTTTGCGCAATTTAATGCGAAAGGCTATACCACTCACTACAGGCTTGATAAATGTATTTTTATCTTGACGCCCTATACTAATAATCGATAAATGCATTGTTTTAGCTATTTCCACAGCAATATTATATATATCGCTTGGCTCTGTCACGTTGCTTGCTTTTAGTAACCCTGCATAGAGCTTGGAGAGTGCAGCATGTAGTCTTAAAGGCTCCATGAACTTTTTTTGTTTTCTTAAACTGTCGGCATAACTTAAAACGAAGTCTGGCGCGCCATATTGATATAGTAGGATATCTTCGTCAATATGGTGTAGAAAGCTACATCTTCTAATGATTTGTGCGTGTTTTTCCAGCGGTAAGATCGGATATGTCGTCTCGAACCCAATAGTATTATCAACTAGCACTTCATCTAGGCTTTCGCCGTCGCTACGGCTAATTATTTGCTTATCGTTAACGAGTTGTAAAACACCTTTTCCTGCAAGTATTGTGCGTTTAGTTGTAGATATAACAGTAGATTTTCTTTCTAACATTCCGTAAAAATCAGTATTTGGGCTAGAATCTATGACTAGGACTATCTCAGCCTCTTGATAAGGCGGAAATGTCTGGACCATGTGTGCTTTTACAGGTGTTTCTGGAAGGAGCTTATCTAGGGAAGGATACCTCATTGAGATGTTTGCTCTTCCGCCTTTAGTCTCACCTATTAGGCATCCGCCATGAATTCTGAAATCAATTCCCTCCTCTCTATCAATGAATTTCCTAGGAGCACAAGTATATAGTCTATCACAAGTTGATTCAATAGTAATCTTTGGAATATTGGTTGCATCGATGTAAGCGAAGATGCTGCACTTCATTGGAGTTTCCCTCTTCCCCGTAACTTGTTCTAACAATGTACAGAGCTTATAAAATAAAGAAAGCATGAAGACCCGAATATTGTACAGAACAAATGATAGAATAATATATAAAGATGTTCAAGAAGTCTCTAGTGGAGGGCGTTAATTTGAACAACATTATAGGTGGGATACCGAAAGAAGTTCAATGGATAGAATTGCAGTTTACCGATTTAGCGGGCTATCTTAGAAGCGTAACGGTTGCCTCTCGCGAAATAGACGAGAAGGCGATCAAACAAGGCTTGAGCCTGCTTGATGGTAGTAGCGTGGAAGGATTCACTTCTATAGATGAAAGCGATTTAAGGCTAAAACCAGTTCTTGAAACGTTTGCCGTGATACCTTGGAGAGATAGAAGTGGGAGAGTCGTAGCAGAAATATATGATCGTAGTGGACGATATGCAAAAGACCCTCGATACATAGCTGAGCGCGCAGTTAAGTACTTGGACTCTCTAGGAATGAAGGCGTACTTCGGACCCGAAGTAGAATTCATGCTATTAAGCAAGGTGTATTTTGACGTTGCATCGCCTGTAACAGGGCTATGCTATAAGGTGGAGTCGCTTGAATATCCTCCAAGCGCCAATGGTTCGGGCTTCCAACGCATCAAGAAAGCATATCATACGCCGGAGCCGTTTAACAGAGTATATCCAGTTCTTATCGAGATAGCCGATACGTTGGAGAAGTATTTTGGCTTCCGAATAGAAAGCATGCATCATGAGGTAGCTGCTCTCGGACAAGTCGAGATAGGTTTTAGGTTCGGAGAACTCGTTGAAACAGCTGATAGAGTTATAACACTGAAGTATGTTGCTCGTAATATTGCGGCAAAGTATGGCTTATGGGCAGTCTTTATGCCCAAGCCCGTTGCCGGAGATAATGGGAACGGAATGCACACACATATAAGCTTGTGGAGTAATGAACACAACCTCTTCTACGACCCCGATGACGACTATGCTCAGCTGAGTCAAACAGCAAGATACTTCATAGGAGGCATAATAGAGCATGGAAGAGCTCTTGCCGCCATTGTCGCTCCTACAGTAAACAGCTATAAGAGACTAGTACCGGGCTACGAGGCCCCAGTCTACCTCGTTTGGAGCAAAGCTAACCGAAGCGCTGCAATAAGGATACCGAGCTACGGAGTAGAAGGAGAGAAGGAGAAGAGAATAGAATTCCGGTCACCAGATCCAAGTGCCAACCCGTATCTCGCGTTTGCAGCAATACTTGCAGCCGGTCTTGACGGTATAAAGAAGAAAATAGATCCAGGAGACCCTGTCGATAAAAACGTCTATACTATGAGCGAAGAAGAAAAGAAGAGACTAGGAATAAAGGAACTACCCAGAAGCCTTGACGAGGCCCTTGATGAGCTAGAAAGCGACAACGACTTCCTAAAACCGATATTTACCAAAGAGGTAATAGAAGGATTCGTTGAGCAAAAGAGACAAGAGTCTCGCGAAATAAACTCGTACCCATCACCGATAGAGGTATACACATATTTCACAATATAATCAATACATCTTTGCAAAAGTATAGTATCATAATGTTAAAATTTGGAATCCATCAGATATTTCTCCATGTAGTCCCACAATATGGTGGCTACTTACTCCACAGCTTGGAGTTACAACTGATAAGACCATTGTACAGTACACTAGGTACGACGTAGAGCAGCAAGCCATGACAAATAAACGGTATATAGAATGAAAGGTGGCGGGCCCGCGGGGATTTGAACCCCGGACTACCGGCTCCGCAGGCCGGCGTCCTATCCTGGCTAGACTACGGGCCCAGCCGTGTTAATAGACGAATAATCGTTATTTCCCTTAAAAGCCTTGTTTTAGTTGGTATCTCGATTCGTGAAGTAGCCAGGATCTATAATGGTCTGAATGGTCTGAGTGCTCTTATACGGTGTTACGCTCTAATACTATGTTACTATGGGTGCGCTAGATAGATGCCGCCGCGGCGTTTGCGCCAGCGTCCTGAGGGTGTAAAGAGCCTACTAGAATTTCTCGGCAAGAAAGAAGATAGAAAAGAGAAGGAACAAGAGTTTCCTAAGAAGAACAATTCTGCCTCTTTAACACCGCCTTCTAAGGATAACGATTCTGCAGCTGGAAGTCTTGAGGAGTTGTTGAACGAGCTTAAGTCTCAAAGAACTCGCGAGCTTAGCGTAGATAGTGCTTCTGTCGATATGCTTAGCGAGAAGCCTAGTTCAATAGAGGAGCATGACGCTAAAGAGCGTTATAAAGAAAATGTTGAGGCTAACTTGTCTAATGTCAGTGCGGCGAAGGAGCAAGCGGGTGAAGATGAATCTATTGATGTATCGCTTTATGAGTCTCTAAAAGAAGCTGAAGTAGATTCTTTGAGAAGCCTTAGCTCGTTGCCTCTTCTTAGGCTTCCGCGTGAAGCCGTTGAGGGAGATAAGGGCTTTCTCATACAAACCTATTATGATGGTGATGCAGGTGTTGCAGTTGTAAAGCTATATGATGATCAGCGTGGCGAAGTCATAGTTTATCATGATAAGACAGGATATAAGCCGTATTTCTTAACAGATATACCTCCGGATAAGCTGCAAGAGATACCTAGTGTCGTTCGGCATCCAGGCTTTGATCATGTAGAGGTCGTTGAGAAGTTTGACCTACTTAGATGGCAAAAGAAGAAGGTTACAAAAATAGTCGTGAGAACCCCGGATATAGTCCGCGTCCTCAGAGATAAGGTTCCACGTGCTTGGGAAGCTAACATAAAATTTCACCATAACTATATATATGACTATGGGCTTGTTCCTGGCATGATATATGAGGTTAGGGGAAATAGGCTTGTAGAGAATCCTATAACTGTCAGCGGCGAAGAATTATCATATATCAAATCTGCGTTTGAGAATGAGGATGAAGATACAATTAACCTAGCTGTAAAGTGGTATCCTATATTTGAAGCACCTCCCCCTAAGCCGAAACGAGTAGCAGTTGACATTGAGGTCTATACACCGTTTAAAGGTAGAGTTCCGGACCCTAGTACGGCCTCTTACCCTGTAATCAGTGTCGCATTTGCCTTCGAGGATGGTAGCCAAGCAGTTTTCGTCTTAAAAAGGCCTAATCTAAGACTCGGTAAGCTTCGCGAGGCGCTACCAAAGAATATCCATATCGAAATATTCGATGATGAGCGTGCTCTAATTCTTGAAACCTTTAAGATACTCGCAAACTACCCAATAGTGATAAGCTTCAACGGCGATAACTTCGACTTTCCCTATCTCTATATGAGAGCATTACGACTAGGTATAGATAAGAGCCATATACCGTTCCGGATCACGCGAAACTATGTTTCAATGAAGTATGGTGTACATATCGACTTATATCAATTCTTTAACATTAAAGCTATACAAGCATATGCTTTCGGCAACGCCTATAAGGAGTTCACACTTGACGCTATTGCCTCGGCTCTTTTAGGCGAACATAAGGTAGAAGTGGAGTCATCGATAAGCGATCTCTCTTTACTTGAGCTCGTAAGGTATAATGCGCGGGACGCGTACCTAACTTTACAGCTTACAAAGTTTAATAATGACCTTGTATGGACGTTGATTATACTGCTAATGCGTATATCGAAGCTTCCTATAGAAGATGTAACACGAAGCCAAGTATCTGCTTGGATTAAGAGCCTTTTCTATTGGGAACATAGGCGCAGAGGCTATCTCATACCGACAAGGGAAGAGATTATTAAACTAAAAGGAGGGGTAAAATCGCTTGCAATAATAAAGGGCAAGAAGTATCAAGGAGCGATAGTACTTGACCCTGCTAGTGGCGTGTTCTTTAACGTAGTTGTGCTTGACTTTGCAAGCCTGTATCCAAGTATAATTAAGAGATGGAACTTAAGCTACGAGACAGTTAATCCAGCATATTGCCCCGAATCAAAATTGGTTGATGTTCCAGGTGTAGGTCATAAGGTATGTATGAGTATACGTGGTCTTACATCGCAAATAGTTGGATTACTAAGAGATTATCGAGTAAAAATATATAAGAAGAAGGCGAAAAACAAGGAGCTTCCTCCTGATAAACGTGAATGGTACAACGTAGTACAAGCAGCTATGAAAGTATATATAAATGCCAGTTACGGTGTATTTGGTGCTGAAAACTTCCCATTTTATGCACCACCAGTAGCTGAAAGCGTCACAGCTATAGGACGTTACACGATTAAGCAAACGCTTCAAAAGGCTGCCGAGCTAGGCCTCCGCGTTCTATATGGAGACACAGATTCTCTCTTTGTTTGGAACCCTCATTCCGGCAAATTACAAGAGCTTCAAGAGTATGTTGAAAAAGAATTTGGACTCGATTTGGAAGTTGACAAGATTTATAGATTTGTAACATTTAGTGGACTAAAGAAAAACTATATAGGAGTATATGAGGATGGAAGTGTTGACGTAAAGGGAATGGTTGCAAAGAAACGCAACACTCCAGAGTTCCTAAAGCGCGAGTTTGCCGAGATAATCAAGGTCATAAGTTCAGTTAGGACCCCTGAAGACTTCGTCAGGGTACGCAATGATATCAAGAAGCGCTTAAAAGAAATGTATAAAGGTCTTCGTGATCTAAGCTACAACTTGGATGAACTTGCAATTAAAATGGCGCTCAACAAACCCGTTCATGAATACACGAAGAATACGCCTCAGCACGTCAAAGCAGCCCGTCAATTACTAAGTGTCGGCGTACAAGTGCTTCCAGGCGATATAGTGTCGTTTGTAAAGGTTAAGAGCAAGGAAGGAGTGAAACCAGTCCAACTTGCAAGGCTGCCAGAAGTCGACATTGAGAAGTATATTGAAAGTATGAGAAGTGTATTTGAGCAACTACTATCTGCAATAAGTATGTCATGGGACGAGATTATCGGGGCCTCGCGGCTCGAAGCATTTATTTTCTCTAGTAAAAGATAATTTGTCGATGAGGGTAGCTTATATGTGACATTTCTCACTTTTCAGCGAGTCCTACTTCTTTCGTTTTCTTCTCTTCTTTCTTGGTTTTTCTTCTTCAACTTCTTCTAGTCCCTCTTCTAGCCGTTTTAATTCTTCTTCACTTAGAGTTATCTCAGCTTCTCCTGTCCCGACTTTCTTCGGCTCCTTAGTTGCATCAACCAAATATTCTTTAAGCTGTTTGGCCTCTTCTTCGTCCAAGTATGGAGCTATAAGATACATGCGTTTATCTAAGTAGGAGTCGCCGAGCCATGCATTATCAAAGCTTATTGTAAGTACTGGTAGGTTTACTACCAGTTCATTTCCCTCTCTAAACATTTCAAAGTTGTATTCTTGTAGCTTGTCGAAGAGATCGGGATCAATGGGTAATCTGTATCTTAGTTCAAACTTTGTCCGTATTGCAGTGAAGTCGCTGCTTTCTGGGTTCCATTCTTCTAGAGCTTTCTTAGAAACTGCCTTTGCTATTTCACCGAAATTACCCTCTTGTATGTCCTCTTCTGTTATCTTTCCTTCATCTGCCCGTATCACGATTACCTTAATGATTCGTCACCGTGGTAGTGCTTCACAAGAATGAGGATTTTTAAACCTTAAATTTCTTCGTGATTATTTATCCGAGTATCCTATTATATATAAGTAGAGGTTGTGTGATACTCTTCCATCGTTTACGGTAGAGAAGATTATTGGTTCCCACTTTGTTATTCTAAACTCGTGGGAAACTATACGTGTTCCTACACGGAGTTCTTCTCTGAGTTTTGATGCAAGTGCGTCATTTACGCTTGTTAAGAGGAAGAGCGTTACTATCGACGCCTCGGATATATTAACCTTAAACATATCGTCGTTTATTATTTCAATCTTATCATCAAGTCCTAGCTTGTGTACATTCTCTCTTGCTTGCTCTGCAAGATGTCTTTGTATTTCAACACAAATTGCGCGCTTAACATTAAATTCTTTTACAGCGATAATTGGTATTCTTCCATCTCCGCATCCTAAGTCAATGACAACGTCGTCTTCTTGTGCCCCTGCAAGTTCAAGCATCTTTCGAGCAACGTATATAGGTGTTGGAACGAAGGGGACAAGTACCGAGTTCATATTATGCCTCCTGGTATCTGAGTTCCGAGTTATAATACTTGACTATCTTTCTAGCTCCTCTAGCTTTTTCATTATTTCCTCTTTCGCTTTTTCAATGCTTGGCTGCAGCTTCTCATCAAGAGGGAGTCGTGAAAGCAGTAATTTTATCTCGCCATTGTCAAGTTCTACTAGGAGTTGTGGAACCCATGCCATTCCAAGCTCGTCTGTATCGCCGTGTTCTATAAGGAAAACATAGTCCTCAATTCTGACCTCCTTATCGAGGCCCTTTTCTTTAGCTATTTCATCGAGTAATTTTAACCAGAGATTGTGATGAGGATGGTGCTCTGCAGTTACTAATATCAATTTCCGCGGCTTAGGCAAGTGTTTTTTCACCGAGGGCAAGACTTGCTATGTTAAGTTTATATGTTCTTTTGCTCCACTTTCTGACCAGTCCTCTTCTGTGCATTTCGGCAAGTATTCGTCCAGCAGTTTTTGTTGAAACGCCTAAGAGTCTTGCTAATTGGTCAACACTTACATAAATAAACCCTAACGCCACAAGTGTTGATGCTAAACGCTCAATACTTAGTTTTATTTGAGGCATTGTATCCCCGTCTTTAAGGCAGCAAAGCGTATCTAGAGGTTTGGGTGAGTAGACCGAATCTATCACTTTAGTCATTACTACACTTGTTACTTAGCAAGTTTTTCCTAGCATAATGGTTTTGCTTTGAGAGAAAGAGAAAAGAACAGCTAGGCAAAATGTTTTTGTTCCTAATGGGGAGTTTTGGAGCCGTGTACGCATACACGGAGTCGTCGCTGCCGGTATACGTACCGGATACAAGCGTGATAATTGAGGGGATGATTTCTAGGCTTATAAGTGAGGGTAAGATTAGAGGCAAGGTAATTATTCATAGGGCTGTTCTTGCCGAGTTAGAGAATCAAGCTAATCAGGGCAGAGCAACCGGCTATGCAGGGCTAGAAGAGATTAAGAAAATACGAATGCTTGCCGAACAAGGCCTTATAGAGCTAGAAATAGCAGGGCAGCGTCCATCATTCAGCGACATAAAATATGCAAGGTCCGGCTCCATTGACGCACTAATAAGGGACTACGCTTACGAAGCTGGAGCAACGCTTATCACTTCTGATAGGGTTCAAGCACTCGTTGCTGAAGCTATGGGTATGAGTGTTGTGTATATACCTCCGCGAATAAAGTCTGTAGAGAGGCTAAAAATAGAGGAGTATTTTGACGAAAACACTATGAGCGTCCACATAAAGGAGGGAGCACCGATTGTCGCGAAAAAGGGTTCGCCAGGTAATTGGGTACTGGTTGAGCTAACTTCTCAAAGTTTAAGCAGAGATGAGGTCGAGCAAATAGCGAGAGAGATAGTTGAAGCAGCCAGGCGTAGACAAGACGGCTTTATAGAAATAGATCGTGAAGGCTCTACCATAGTCCAGCTTGGCTCATTCCGTATAGTAATCACAAGGCCTCCTCTAAGCGAAGGATGGGAAATAACAGCTGTCAGACCCGTTAAGAAGTTAAAACTCAGCGATTATAAGCTCCCGGCAAAGCTCTTACAGCGGCTCGAAGAGAGGGCAGAAGGTATACTGATTGCAGGAGCTCCTGGCATGGGTAAGACAACGTTTGCCCAGGCTCTTGCAGAATATTACTCATCAAAAGGCAAAGTAGTGAAGACAATAGAATCTCCTAGGGATATGAGTTTGCCTCCTCAGATAACTCAGTACTCTAAGAGTTTTGCAGAGCTAGGTGAACTCCACGATATACTGCTCCTAAGTAGGCCGGACTATACTGTATTTGACGAACTACGAACAGATGAGGACTTCCGTCTATACATTGATTTACGCCTTGCGGGTATCGGTATGATAGGAGTTGTACATGCAACATCGCCTATTGATGCGGTTCAACGATTCATAAGGCGTGTTGATATAGGAATGTTGCCTAGCATCATAGATACAGTTATTTTCATAAATAAGGGGAGTGTTGAAAAAGTGTATGGTCTGAGAATGACGGTGAAACTGCCAACAGGGCTACGTGAAGCAGAGCTTGCAAGACCTGTCGTGGAGGTAAGAGATGTGCTCACAGACGAACTTGAATACGAGATATATACATTCGGAGAGCAAACTGTTGTTGTGCCGGTTAAGTCTGTGCAAGCACAAGGGCCCGCAGAGAAAATTAAAAGAATTATTGAGAGGATGATTCCAGGGGCACAGGTAGAGGTACAAGACGGTACCATAGTTGTCAATGTGCCGAGAGTTGCGGCAAGAGCTCTGATGAAGAAGATGAAGAGAATAAGAAAGCTTGAAGACAAGTATGGCGTCAATATAAGAATCAACATGATAGGATGAACGAGAAATGAATAGACGAAAGAGAGGATTCAGAGCCGAGCGTGAACTTGTTCAAAAGCTCTGGTCTAGGGGGTTTGCAGTAATTCGAGGCCCTGCTAGCGGTTCAGGTGCTCGTAAAATCTTTTACCCAGATGTTGTAGCAATATATAAAGGAAATGTATATGTTTTTGAAGTCAAATATAGAAGCAATAAGGACCATATAATATACCTTGATAAAGAAAAAGTTAGAAAATTGAAAGATTTTGCAGCAAGAGCAAACGCGCAGACTCTCCTTGCAGTACGATTTAAGGGAGGAAAATGGTATATAATTCCACTAGATAGCCAAAGCCTTGAAGATGTTGGAACAAGATATAAAGTTAATATTCAAAAATTAAAGGCAATCGAACTAGAAGAATTCATTAGGAACGTAGTTAATAATAGACTTGATAAATATATTAATAATTCAGCTGGGTAAGTTATCTTCATTCTGGCTTAATCAGTCCGGGAGTAATTCATCATTCTAGCTATGGTGTTGTATTTAAAGCCGACGCTAGGAACTTCGTACCTTTATTTCTCTAATAAAGTTTTCACCTTTATGCTTCCATATAACACGTATTGTTGTTAAAGCTTCTGGATTAATTTTTACATTTATTACCTTTGTTTCACCAGGATTGAGCTCATCGATAATCTTGCGCTCTATGATATTGCCTAGAGAGATGCTAACTACTATCATGTTTGTTACTTTCTTCTCCCCACTGTTTCGTATCTCAATGCTAACAGTATCATACTCACGTCTTGTAGCCATTCTTACATCTATTACTGGTTTTGGTGCTGTAGTTTCATATATTAACATTGCTGGAATGATAATCTCCCTAGGTAGGTAAGTAGCGTTTCCAATATGTGAAAGCATTAGTGTCTTTATGCTTCCGACTTGACCCGTATACTCTATTGTCCCCCTATATTCTGTTAACGCTTTTTCATACCCATCGCCCTTTATTAACAGCTTTGCTGATGCGTGAGGCAAATATATGCTCATTTTGATGTTTGCCTCGCTCATTGGCTGATCTATGTCTATGCTTATTGATCTGTTAGCCTCAATAACTATAGGCTCAACAACATATATGTATTTACTTGATGCGTTCTCGTCATTGTACACGGTTAAAAGACCTATATGAAGCAGTGTAAGCTCTTTTAGTTCTAAATAGTTTATCTCTACATTATACTCATCAGTCATCTTTGACTTGATAATGGGCGTTACATCGAATACGAGCTTACAGACATATCCATTGCTAATTTTTCTGCAATTTTGAGGCTTAAATTCTCTAGTTAATACCACATCTGCTATAGAAATTTTCCATCTTCTAACGCTAAGATCTTTGACAAGTACAGCTAAATCTAGAAAAGCGCTCTTAACAGAACTAGGTTCGTGATATAGGTTAAAATTCATAGAATATTTCGTCTGATTCCCGGTCCCGCCGAGACTTATATCAGGGGCAACAATATCATAAGCCACATCAAACTTGCCTTGATTCTTCAACAGTTGCATTATTGTCTCCCTCGTTAGCCACTACCTTCCTGCCGTCATAACTTTCTCTACCCTAGAGGCATATAAGAAGGATGCACCATGTTTTACTCAATTCCTGTATAATTTTTATTCTATTAGCCTAGATACTCTTTTACCTTAGACAAGACTTTCCTCATCGTTGTTTCCTCATGTGTGCCTTTGAGCGCTATATAATAGAGCCGTGCAGTTTTAGACTTGCCCGGACGAAGTAATCTTCCAAGTCTTTGAATGAACTGTCTCCGAGAAGAGGTTCCTGACACAACTATTCCGACGTTTGCATCAGGGATATCAATTCCTTCGTCGCCTAGAGTTGTTAAAACTAAAGCCCTATATCTCCCGTTTTTAAATAAGTTAAATATTATATTCCTAATATTTTTGTTTGTTTTACTTGTAATAACTGGTATCCCAAGGTTCTTTCCTATAATCTCTGCTTGCTCAACGTATTGAGTAAAAATAAGTATTTTCGAGCCCGCATTATACTCCCTTTCGAAAATCTCTTTAAGTTTTTCAAGTTTGGCTTTTGAGCTTATAAGAAGCTTTCTAGCTTGATTCATAAGCTGAATTGCTTGCCGAGCTGAGTTATCGCCCACGGCTGCAGCTCTTACTAGTTCTTCAATACTACGTCCCCTTGCTAATGTAATAAACTTCTTTCTAATTTCACGATATTTTGCTAGTATATCGCGTTCTGGACGTACAACTACAGGTATTATTTCGAAGGGCGCCACGTAGCCTTGCTCCATTAACTCGCTTAATGTTCGTCTATATACTATTCCGCCTATGAGACTGAATAGCTCTTCATGTCTACCGTCTTCCCGGTAAGGTGTCGCTGATAAACCTAAGCGATAAGGGGAAAGGACTTCTTCGGCTATCCGCTTAAATTTGTCAGCAGGAAGGTGATGGGCCTCATCAACGATTAGAAGCGAGAACTTATCTTTCAATATATCGATATTTCTGTGAGCTGATTGGTAGGTTGTGATGGTAATTGGTTTAATTTCCTTTTCGTCCGAGTAGAAAGCACCAATAAGTCGTTTGCCATTGTCTGTAAACGTTGCTATCTTGTTCATCCACTCAAGGAGCTGTTCCCTCGTATAAACTACAATAAGGGTTGGTACTTTGAGTGATGCTATAGCCGCAACTCCTATTATGGTCTTCCCCGTGCCAGTGGGTAGTACTATTACGCCTCTAAACTTGTTATTGCGCCAGGCTTCAAGGGCTTCAAGCTGATAATCACGTAGATTACCTTTAAACTCTATATCTATGTTATTAGGTCTTATAAGACTAGTTTCATCGATTATTTTGAATCCTTCAAGCTCTAATCGTTCGATTATATCTGCAATAGCATAAGGCTTTACAATAAAGCCTTGCTTAATGCGCGAGTACCTTACTAGCCCTCTTTCCCTAAAGTATGTGAGATAATCGTTTAGATAACTCTGGGATTTGATAATATATCCTTTCTCATCTTTTCTTATAATGACTTTTCTTAGTTCGTTTTGAATTTTTTCAATCAATAGTCTGGAGTCTGTATCCAATTCTCCCCCAAATCTTTCAATAAATTCTATAATTTCCTCAATCTTCTTTGCATAGCTATTACCATCTAAAGTTATCATAAAGAGACTGCAGCCCGATTCTCTGCCCAAGTAGGTCGCAAGTCTAATAATAGATTGGAATTCGCTCCTCTCAAGCCATCTGCATATTTTAAACTTCACAAACAATCATCAGCACCTTTGCTTAGCCTCGTTATTGCGGTCCTAGCGCCCTCCTAAGTTATCAATAAGCAGTAATACATCCTAGTTTTTCGCTCAATTCTTCAATAGCGTATAAACAAATAATTTTTGGCGATTTTTCAGAAGCCTCCTTTTCCCTAATATTAATACACTTAAGTATATCGGTAAAGACATCCTCTCTGTCTATAACTAGTATTAGCTTATTCTCTTCTCTGCATATATATAAAAGGGAATCAACAGAAATATTATTTGTGCATTTATTTACTCTATTTAGGTATAATATGTACCCTAATCTAACAAGTTCATCGTTGTCCCCGCTAAGCGAAAGCATGACTTTATATAAGTAGCCAATAATGGTGTCATTATTTCTTAGCAATATAGCAACATATCGGCAATCATTAATACTTGCAAACGCCTTCAAAAAGTTCTCATCAACTAATAACTGGGGCTCCCGGCGTGGGTTCGTCATCATTTCCCCTCTGTCAGTGTTTAAAACCTCGGTCATCGCGCCCAGATATACAAATAAAGTCTCTATTCTCAGTTATCTTGTTTTTATCCATACAGGAAAGTATTAGTATCTTAAGTGCGGAAAGTCTAAGTTCTTGTATTATTCTCGTTTTAATATCATTAGCCAATTCTATAGGAATAATTAATGGATAAAGTAAAAGTGCCCTTAATGACCTATATCGGGTTCTGTATCCTCTTTTTGCACACACATAGAATATAAATCGCGAACTCGTTAGAGAGAAGCAGTCCGCGTTTAAATAAGGAACTATTGGAACAAAATGCAAAATTAGAATATCTTTTTGTTCGCGTTCCGAAAGCTTAGTGGCTATGAGTATGGTCGGATCATTAAATCCAATAATAAAGTCAATATTACTAAGCAATTCCGCATAATTATTGAGTATTACGAGGTTTATAATTTCGGATACTTTTTGCGTATATAAAAGATCAGGTTCTTCTTGTAAGAGAGTTATAAATCTTTCAATAATATTCTTATTTTGAAGAAACTTTTTTATTATTTTATTGGCCATTTTTTCGCTTGGTAAAGTTTTTCTACGTAAATAGCGGCTTATCATTGAAATAGGTATACCTGTTAGCATGGAGATCTCTTTATAGCTGTAGAAGTTATGCATTACATCCAAAACATAAGTTGATACTACCCGTTTATCGTAAAGGTTCTCTCTTTTTGGCCTCATACTTATACCGTGAAGTGCATTCGTATTACAAGTATAAGAATACCCCATTAACACTTGTAAATATGGGAATGTTAATAAGAGAACGCTGGCAACAACGCACTAATCGGTTAGAGTTAGAGGTGGCTACCGTGTCGGCATCGCGCAATGTCCCCCCCGAAGTAAAGGCTCGTATAGAGGCTATAAAAAAGATAAGAGAACAAGAAGAAAGAGTTAGAAAGAATTTAGAAAAAATAAAATATAAGATAGCAATACTTAGCGGTAAAGGAGGAGTAGGTAAGTCATTTGTAACTGCAAGTCTCGCTTTTGCACTAGCCTATCTTGGCCGTCAAGTGGGCGTTCTTGATGCAGACATTTATGGACCATCAATACCTAAAATGATGGGGGTTGCAGGACAGCCGGTTATGGCAACAGACGACGGTCGCATACTTCCAGTAATTGCTCCTTTGGGAGTAAAGGTGCTATCCATAGGAATCATGTTGCCCTCAGAAGACACACCAGTTATTTGGAGAGGTCCTCTATCTACATCTGCTATACGAGAAATGTTAGCATATGCTGAATGGGGCACACTTGATTACCTTCTTATCGATCTTCCGCCTGGCACTGGTGACGAGCAACTCACAATAGTCCAACTTATAAAGGACTTAACGGGGACAATAATAGTTACAATCCCGTCTGATGTTTCACGAATTGTTGTTGCCAAGGCAATCAACTTTGCCCGGAAACTAAATGCCCCCATACTCGGCATCGTTGAAAATATGAGTTATTTCAAGTGTCCCGATGGATCAAAGCATTACATCTTTGGTGAAGGCGCTGGAAGAAAGATAGCAGAGAAATATAATGTGCCGTTCCTAGCAGAGATACCGATCGACCCAAGAATATCACGTGCAAACGATAGTGGTGAGCCCTTCTTCGTCAAATACCCTGATAGTGAGGCGGCAAAGATCATACTTGAATTAGCGAAGAAGATCATAGATATTGTTGAAAACAAGGAGAATGTATCCGAATAAGCAACAAAATCCATTTTAAGTTTTACAATACTTTATGGTAAACGGTTGGGAAAATGAGAACAACCGAGATAGTGAAAGTCGATAGCAAGGGAAGAGTAACTATCCCGCTAGTTGTTCGCGAGGCACTAAATATAGTTGAAGGCATGAATCTCATACTTATCGCTGATGCAGATAGACGTGAAATAATATTGACGCCTCTGCCAAGCACGGAAGCAAAGCTATACGAACTCCGTATTGAGATAAAGGATGTTCCTGGCGCGTTAGCTAAAGTAGCTAGTCGTTTGGCAGAACTTGGCGCAGATATAGTAATATCGCAGTGTACTTCAATAAAGAGAGGAGAATTCGCTGAGTGCGTGATAGTGGTGGATGTGTCGAAGTCGTCGAAAGACATCGAGGAAATAAAATCTGAGCTATCTAACCTTGATGTTGTAAGATTCATACAAGCTCGTTCGTTGAAGCGTTGATAAGATAAGAAACATGCTATAGTTTGAATCTTGTACTTTTTTAGAGATAAATAATACTTATAGTAATGAACGAACCGTAGGAGCCTACGAGTAAGCTTAACAAAAATACGATACTGGGCAGTCTCCGGCAGGGGTCTTTCCTTGCCTGTTTCTCAGATCTGGGTTGGGTGCTGCGGGTTCCCCGTAGCTAGGAAAAAATACTTTGAACATTTTAAGACTGTAGAGCTTCAACAAACATTTTATAATTTGCCAGAGAAGAAAACGGCTGAAAAATGGCGAAATGAGGCTCCCACAGACTTCCGTTTCAATATGAAAGCGTGGCAGGTTATAACACATCCGGCATCAAGCCCGACCTGGCGTAGACTTCGTCAACCACCTCCCGGAAAAAAGGAAAACTATGGATATATGAAGCCAACAAGAGAGAATCTTAGTGCATGGATTAAAACTGTTGAGATAGCGGCTATACTTAACGCACATGTGATAGTATTGCAGACGCCGCCCAGTTTTGGATATAGCGAGGAGAACGCAACTATGGTTAGGGAGTTCTTCAAAGAAGCTACTGGGTACATTGAAGATAAAGGGAAAATCGTAATCGGCTGGGAGCCCAGAGGGACATGGCGTAATCATAAAGAAGTGTTGCAATCAATTATGTGTAACTATGGCATCATACACATAGTTGATCCCTTACGCGATGAACCAATTATTTGCCAGAGTCAATCGGTGCTTTACTTCAGGCTGCACGGCCTTGGCGGTCGTGAAGTAAATTATCGTTATAAATACACTGATGAAGACTTATCAAGGCTAGTCAAAATAATTGAGAAGTATATTGTTAATAACGACATATCAGATATCTATGTAATGTTTAATAATATTTACATGTTTGAAGACGCGCAACGTTTCAGAAGCATAGCCCGAGATAACTTTGCAACAAGTAAGCAAATTGTTGTACATTAATGTATGCCGTATAAGGGGCTCAGTCGGTGGTTAGATCTTCATCCGGCACGTTTTTGTCGAGGCGGGTAGAGCTGCATCATTGCCGTTTCTGCTAACGAATCATAGCCTCAGGCATAAATAAGGTTCTCTTTAACTTAGTTCTATATTAGGAAGGTGTAGGGCATGAGCTTTAGAGCCGTCTATCCTGCTGCGACTAAGTTTAAGTATATAGTACAGACTATAGCGAAAGTTATGGACGAGATACCGTTTATAGCCACAGCTGAAGGCCTTGAGGTTAGGGCATTAACCCCCGATAAGACAACAATGATTATTCTAAGGCTCCCCGTTACTGTATTCGATTCTTATGAGCTCCAGGAGGAGAAAAAGACGTTTATTGTGAGCTCAGACGAGCTCAATCGAATAGCGAAAAGGGGTACAAGAAACGATATAGTAGAGTTGAAACTCGACGAAGAACATAGGCGACTGGAGGTAAACTTTCATGACAAGAAAACCGGAATAGTGCGCTCATTTTATGTACCATTGCGTGAAGGCGTTGTGGAGGAGCTAAGTGAGCCCCAAGTCGAGTTAAGTGTTACTGCAAGAATGATGGCAGAGGACTTTAAGAATGTAATTAATGATGCCAAGATTGTGAGCGATGAGGTTGAGTTTAGAACGCTTGAGGATAAGATAGAAGTTCACGCGGAGTCGACGCAAAAGAGGTACAAAGGCATACTTCTCCAGGGAGATCCATTATTAAGCTTGGATGTAACCGGTAACCCGCCCATAACGGCAAAGTACTCCATAGATCTGCTCAAGGCTACTCTGAAAGCTACCAGTGCTGCAGATACAGTTACATTGCAGTATGGTGAATCATTGCCTATGAGGCTTAGCTTTGACTTACCGGGTGGCGGTATATTGGTTTACTGGGTTTCGCCAAGAGTCTAGCTGCTTTCCAGCTTTCTAAGCAATTCTTCCAAGGCTTTTTTAGCCTCAACATCCCTCGGCGGCCTTCTTTCTACGGCTTTTATTGATGGAAACCAAGCTGGCCTAGGGCAATGCGGTCTCTCGGGGCAAGCTAAGCAACAATAGGGGCAGACATTTCTCTCCGGATGAAGCCAACACTGCCTTGTAGGGCGATGTCTTCCACAAATGCTACACCGCTCCCAATATATGCTCACAGGTTTTCACCTCCACGCAACAGCTAGTATTCTTAGCACTCTAGTGAATAAAAGCCCGTCTACACAATGAAAATATTACTAATGGCTGACCGATGATGCGCGGTAATCGCGGCGGGGTACATTTGCTTAATGCCCCGTTTTGTAGGCC
This sequence comes from Pyrofollis japonicus, assembly GCF_033097485.1. Taxonomy (NCBI): domain Archaea; kingdom Thermoproteati; phylum Thermoproteota; class Thermoprotei; order Desulfurococcales; family Pyrodictiaceae; genus Pyrofollis; species Pyrofollis japonicus. Next base: position 899,405 of record NZ_AP028634.1, on the reverse strand, counting down.
GCTCTGAGGGATGATGCCGCATCCTCTATTTTGGTATTCAGGTTTATTACTTGGACTAGGCATATTCTCTTCAAGGGGTGTAGTATCGTTGAGTATCCAAAAGACCATAATCCTAGAAGTAGATTTTGCAAAGTATAAGAGTGTAAAACTTCCTCGGGACGAAGCAATAGAACTTCTTGAAAAGATATCAGAGATGCTAGGTAAAACACCGAATGATATACAGGAGACGCTTCGATATTTGAAAAATTTTGATGAATTTTATGAATATATGAGAAAGAAATTTAAAGATTATTTGGCCCCGCCGCATAAGGCTGACGATTATATAAAGGGCGAAGCAATTGTTGATAAAGTTAAATTGATAAAAGAAGATGATAAGCCATATGCTGTAATAATTTTTGATAGGAGAATATCAGTAGATCTCCTGGTAAATGCTCTGAAGGCGCTCGGGTACGAAGTTGAAGTAAAGAAGGCTTTTTGAGATACATATAACTATTTACAAACCAGTATTAATTTCATCTTCTCTTCCGTCTTCGTTTTGAGCCTCCTAATACGGGTACCGGTGTTGCTTGAAGCTGGGCAAGGGCCTCTTCAACACTTATTTCTCCTTTAAGCGCTTTTTCAAGTATTTCGGTTCTCTTAACCATCGCTTCGAGTAGGGATGCATTGATATCGATCTCAACTGTTTCTTCAACATCCTCAGCTTCGGCTGCGCTTGTTTGCTCTTCCTCGGCGCCCTCCTCAATAATTGTTTCTTCTTCCGACACTTGTATCATGCCTCCGCGTTACCACATGTCTTGCATGAACACGTTACACGAGTTACTGCCTATTAAATATTTAATGCAAAAGGGTATTGTTTTTGATTCTTATTTAAAATAATAGCAAAATATTAATTAAGAATTATTTTTACAAGAAGAGGTTTATTTATATAATAATCACGTATAATTGCATAGCCTTGCGGAACAATATTGAGAGTCTCCACTAGTACCTTTAGTTCATCCTGCTCGATTCCAGAGGCAAGAGCCTCTGCTACTTGTTTAGCCGTTTTTGGCTCAGTATGTCTAAGGGCTATCTTTGTTCCTATGTTAGCTAGTATAGCGTCATCAACGTCATCATATTTCTGCGTAACCAGTATCAATGATAGGCCGTATTTTCTCAATTCTGCAGCCATATTTGTTACTACGTTTCGGCGCTTAGTTTTGCGAGCAAACAGATGGGCTTCGTCGATAATCATTATTAGTCTTAGCTTGTCAGTAATGCCTTTCTCCTTAAGATATACATAGATTTTTTCAAGAAATAGCTCCGTGAATAATTGTTGCCATGTACGTTCACTCAAACCCGATAAATCTAGTATTATTGGTTTGTTTGCTTCAAGCAATTTATTTATACTTATACTAGTTTTTCCGAATATGCGCGAGACTAAAGACTCGATATACATCGCTACAACGTCTGCACGCTTATCGTTATGTGCGAGTTTTCGAAGTATGTAGGCAACGTCTTTAAGCGATGGTGGAGCAGTTTTCCACGTCTCTTTGTCTGATTCAATTATTCCTCTTGATTCGTATGCAATGATTATGGCCTCTTCAAGAATTCTTGATTGGAGTGGGCCAAGATTAAAGATACTAGAAATTATGAGTGCAACCTCGATAGCACGCTGGCGCGGGGACCTACCGTTAAGATCAAGAGGATTTATTGAATATTTGTCTGCTTGCACTATTAATGCATCTCTGACATAATCCTTATACTCTCCATGAGGATCTATAATAAGTATTGATGGACTATTACCTACTCTGCTTAATGACTTAGCTATAACTGCTGCAGTGAATGATTTGCCTGAACCGGAGGAACCGGTTATGATTATGTGCGGATTTTCCTTTGTTTCAGGATTTAATCTATACAGTACTTCGCTGTATATTAATGCCCATTTATATGTTGATTTAGTTTCAATTTTTAATTCATTATATCTTATGAGAGGATTACGTTGTAAGACTGCAACAATTTCGCCTATTTCCGCTCCTTTCTTTTTCAAAGCACTATAGTAGACCTCAAGTGTGTCGAAAGGGAGAAGAACGGCTAACGTAAATATTATTGGCGGATACCGTAAAGACGCGATCGATATCAATAAGGATGTTAAAGCTAAATGTAGGGATGTCGTATAGAATGGTATAAATATAATAAAAAATATAATAAAGATAATAGTATTGGTAATATTAAAAATAGTATTATTAGTGATAATTATCTTTGAAGAATACTTTGCTAGAATAAAGAGTAGTATTGATAGCAATGAATATAGGAGAGGTAATTTCGATTGAACGATACAGAAATTGTCAACGTAATGGGATACAGCTATGCTAAGATTGCTGAAGACTCTTTCAACTGGCAGATCTGTTTTTATTTTGCGAAGTATCATAATTATTATAATAAACCCTAAAATTGGATAAAATATAATGACAGCGATCAAGGATTGTAGAGTAGTAGGGTGTAACATCCATTCTCTTGTAGATAGAAAATCTGTATATATAATGTTTAATGGTATTAGCAAAATATTTGTAATAATAACGTAAACTATTGTTGAGAAGGATAGGGTTATGAGGATAATGGTAATACCTATTAATGGGGCAACGATTAGGAATATTTGCGAGGGTAACAAGAGAGTAGCCAAAGCTACGGATAATGTAAAGAGTATCCTCTTATCTTTAGTGTCCATAAGGATGTCTTCCCAAGAGGGGAACACAGAGGCATGGTGCAAAATAATGCTTTCTCGCTATTGCACGAGAGACTCAGAAAAGTAATAGAAAGGTTTGGTTATAAGGAGCCTACAGTAGTACAAAGAGAAGTTATACCGATAGTTCTTAGAGGATATAGTGTGCTTGTTTCAGCGCCTACAGGGAGCGGAAAAACAGAAGCTGCCTTCTTTCCAGTAATGTCGAAAATACTTGAAGAAAGACTTACAGGTATAAGGGCACTATACATTACGCCTCTACGTAGTCTTAATCGTGATATTTTTCATAGATTGACTCAAATAGGTGACTCGGTTGGTGTGTCAATATCGCTGAGGCATGGTGATAGCAGCGAAAGAGAAAAACAAGAGTTTCTAAGGAATCCACCCGCTATTGCAATTATGACTCCGGAAACATTTTACCTAATGTTATCTGTAAAGAAATTTCAACAAAATATCAAATATTTAGAATATATAATTATTGATGAAGTTCATGAACTTTTATCCAGCAAGAGAGGTGTTGAACTCTCACTGGCCTTGGAACGTGTTGAAGCTCTTTATAGCACAAAGAAGATAAAAATAATAGCGTTATCAGCGACGCTAAATCGGCCTTACGACGTAGCACGATATATAATGGGTTATAGAGCATTCAAAGTAGTTGACCTTAGGCATCTCATGAAGAATTATAATATTCGCGTAAAAATGCCTAGAACGCAGGGTAGCAGTTCTACTGAGATAGATGATAGAGCAAAATTCATAGCAAGCATTGTTCGTGGTACGTACGGAAAAGTGCTCATATTTACGAATACCCGTGATACAGCAGAGGTACTTGGGGCTCTCCTGCGTAAAGAGCTTGGTGATATTGTTAGAGTTCATCATGGCAGTCTAAGTAAGGACGAGCGAATACGTGGCGAGAACGAGTTCCGTGAAGGCAATGTAAAGGCGCTTGTTGCGACCTCTAGCCTAGAGCTCGGAATAGATATCGGAGAAGTTAATCTTGTTATCCAATATATGTCGCCACGCCAGGCATTAAAACTTGCCCAGCGAGTTGGTCGCGCGTCACACAGAGTAGGGCTTGTATCCAGGGGCATCATAGTTACCTCAAACAATGTTTTTGACATTCTCGAGTCAGCAATAATAGCTGCAAGAACTATGCGCGGCAACATAGAGAATCTATATATACATGAGAACGCGCTTGACGCCCTCATACATCAGTTAGTTGGACTTGTAATTGAACAAGGTGAAATAGAGGTTACCAGGGCGTATAACATTATTACGCGCAGCAAATTCTACGAGAACCTTGACTTTGATACTTTCAACCAGCTCATACAAATAGGCGAGACTGTTGGAATACTAAGGATTAGGGATAATAAGATGAGGCAGGGGCCTAGGAGTAAGAGCTATTATTATTCAACAACGATGATAACAGAAACTAAGCAATATATTGTGATCGATATATCATCAGGCTCTAAGATAGGTGTGCTTGATGAGGAGTTTGTTGCTACGCTTGATAAGGGTGATATGTTTGTTCTTGCGGGCCGAATATGGGAAGTAGTTGATATAAGTAATGATAGTGTTAAAGTCGTCCCAAAGAGAGATTCCGAGAAACTATTTCCTCCTGCCTGGGAGGGCGAACTCATTCCGGTTGAAAACGGCGTTGCACGTGAAGTAGGAAGTGTACTGAGAAGAATCCTTGCTAACAAGAGTGTACTCAACTCATATCCTCTTGACGTAGAGTCTAAGAGATACGTAACGGAAAAGATTAGCAATTATTTATCACGAATAGGTGTTTTGCCGAACGATAAAAACATAGTAGTTGAACACTATGGAGATATAGTCATAATCTACAGCTTTCTTGGTTCACGTGCAAACAAGGCACTTGAGTATCTATTAGCAAACTATATCAGCCAGGTCGAGGGATATAACCCCGCCACCGCAAGCACTCCCTACATCGTTGTTGTTAAATTTTCATCAATTAAGCCAAGTACCTATGTAAAAACAATGCTTGAAGGTATTACAAAGTTGAATAATGATGAAGTTTATAGACTCGTTGTTGATGCAGTAAAGAAGAGTAAGCTGTTTGACTGGACCCTATTTCGTGTAGCACTAAGAAGTGGTGCAGTTAATAGGAATATTAAAGATCAAAGCATGCTGAAGCGTATTTTAGTAAGACTCAGAGACACTATTTTAGGTGAAGAGGCTCTAAGAGAGATATTTGTGAGGAAAATAGATTTAGTTAAGCTACAAGAATTCATTGATGAGCTTCGGCGAGGAAAGAAGCGGCTGAAGATAGTTAAACTTAGAAATGCTAGTCCGTTAACTGAAGATGCGATAAATGAGGCTAGGTTTAGTGATAGGGTTGTTGCTCAGCAGTTACCATCGACGCTTATAGCAGAAGCAGTGAAGCGTAGACTTTCGAAGAAAGAAGTCACGTTGATATGTTTAATGTGTGGGAATAGCTACAGGGCTAGAATAGAGAACCTTCCAGATAAACCGTCGTGTCCACGTTGCGGTTCTAGGTTGCTTTATCCTGCTAAGAGCCAAGAAGAGGAAAAGGAAGTACGGCGCCTTCTTGTGAAGAGAACAAGAAAGGGCAAGCTAAAGCGGGAAGAAATAAGGAAGCTTCAAAATATCTACGAGAAAGCCGATATAGTTCTTAATTATGGTAGGAAAGGCGCTGAAGCATTAATGTGGATCGGTGTAGGGCCTGCTACGGCTCGTAGAGTACTTCAGAAGATAGTGTTTGGTGAGGAAGCCTTTTATAGAGCATTAATAGAAGCAGAAATAAATTACCATAAATATAAGCATAAAATTGAGAAAAAGAAATAGTTATAATAGTTCGTTTATATTGCTTTTAGAAAATAGTTTTACCCGAGTCTATGCCTCCACATCCTATTTTGCCTAGGATGTAGGGGTAGTATTGGGCGACATCACGACTTTCATCAGCACACTTACAAGCAAAGTTGTTGCAGTTGCATGGGGCTTATTCCTACTAACATGGAGTATAGGATGGTTACTAAAAGGTTCTCCAATACCTTTCATCAGAGTTAAAAGAGTGGGCCAAGACCTCGTTGAAGATGCCGTGTGGGCAGCATTCTGGCTCGCGCTTGGCTCGTCAATATTTGCATTGATCTCCTACATAGTCAACATGGTTGCAGGCGCACCCGCAATTAACGTTACCGGGTGATTCTAGTTGGTCAGACTAGAGCCTACAAGTCTTCTTCTTTTGGCAGCTCAAATAGCGGTGTTAACATATTATATAGGAGTCCTCATATATATGCTTCCTATTCCGGTTAGAGGGTTAAAACGCTGGGCTCCGATACTCATACAGGATAGCATATGGGCTGTAATCCTGGTATTGGCATTCTCATCTATATTATACTTGTCTGATATGATAGCTTCTTGGAGTGGATATACACTTAATGACATAATTACCTATGTAAGGGCACGAATGTCTGCCCTTCTCATATTTGACCTCATATATAGAGCTATTTATGCATCGATTTCCATCTCAATGTCGTCAATGGGACGCTTTGTATCCTTCTTTTTCTTGCCATTAACGTTTAATCTCTATGCCATTATAGTGTCGCTAGCCATAATTGCGATAATAGCCTCAATAATCGCAGCCGCTAAGGCAACGTTAGTAGCACTTGGAACAGTACTAATGGCTCTACCATTTAGAATTGGAAGAAATGCTGGCGCATCCTTGATAGCTTTCAGTATAGTAAGTAATGCGATGCTCCCCTTTCTACCTCATTGGCTAAGCTTTCTGTATCAAAACATGTTTCAAGGCTATTCAAGCAGCATGATAGTTCCAGAAAAGCCACCATCATACTCCTTGGCCTTCTATAATTTATGGGGAACGGTGTATGATGCTTCTAAAAACACCCCTCAGGGAGGATTACTTAAGTTTCATAATATTCAGCTTAATATTACTTATCTGCTAAAGCTAAGGCCCGATGGTTCATACTACATTATCCCGCCTAATAGTTTGCCTAATGGTACTTATGATATTAGATTCGAAGCAATGGGCATAAGGTCAGATACTGTATACAAAGTAAATATCCCTAAGGATCTTAAGGCTACATATGAACTCGATGAAGCACCTTATAGGCTCAATATAAGGCTAAAAGATATAGTTTATATAAGACCTGACATAGTTATTAAGGTACTTGATTGTGATAATATAAGACTAATCGAAAATAGTGCTGATAAAAGCATAATTGAATGTACGCCTATGAATACGCATTTCGTGAAAATTGTCATAGGTAGTCCTAGAGATTGCTCAATACGTGTTAAGACTGAAGGCGGTGATATATACTCAAGGAGCTTTAAGCAAGCCCAATGGCGTGGTATAGCCGTATCATTATATGGTTTCGGGATTTACGGAGGAATAGGCTACCCTATAAGAGTAGTTGTCGAAAAAAGCGGCGTATGTAGTGTTGAATGGGATCAAGTTGTAGCCAGTAGTATTATAAGCGGGACAAGCAGGAATGAGAGCTTTCCTTTTGACACGTTTGCCTACCTTATAATGTATATGGTGTTATTGCCTTCTGCCATATTCGCTTATTTAACAATCATGGGGCTTATATCAACATCTTTTGCACGATTATTAGGCGCTACTCATGCCCGTGTAATGCTCGACTTCTAGTTTAAGGCTACTGTAGTGTGAGGTGAAAACAATATGGCTGAAAAACCCAGGCAGATAAGACTGAGCCTTCCTCTAACGCTAGCTATAGCTTTTTCAGCCTCCATAATAGGTTTAATGGTATCAATTAATAATAATGAAAAAATACTATCTTTGCTATCATTTATTAATATAATGTCGTTTATCATAGTAGTGAATCTAATAAGAAGTGGTGTGTAAAATGACCGTGATTCCAATTTTTATTCTATTTGCTGGCGCCGTTTTCTCAGCGCTTGTAGCTCTAGACGATAGAATTGGGTTGTTTTCAAGAAGTATGTCTTCAGCGACTAAATGCTGTCTGTCTCTTGGAAAAAGCTGTTTCTATGTATTAAAAATAAGCGGAGAAGAATGTATTAATGACCTTTTTAGAAATAATGCCTTCTACGATATCTTACATAATAGGGTTAAGGGCTTTATCATATTATTTGAGAATATAAATTTTGTTAAAGCATTAAGAGAGCTTGAGGCAAAAATAATAACCTATAGGGTCGAGATTGAGCGTAATCCTGATAATTTACGAGCTAAAAGGAAGCTAGAATTAATGGAATCTATTTATAAGGAGATTTCAAAATATAATGATCCTGTAAAACCTGAGATTATACTTTTATTTGAAAGTGAAGATGCGATAGATAAAGTTAAGTCAAGTCTTTCTTATTATGGTTGTAATCTTACACCTTTATGTAACTTATCTATAATAAAGAGAAAAAATTTAATATCAAAAAATAAAATAATAAGAAATTTTCTTGATATTATTGATTATGATTATATAATTTCAAGCTTGTCTCTCGATAATGGTGTAATTATTGGCAGCGAATTACGTCTTAACTCTCCAGTAGTATTACCGTTAATCGATAAAGAAATAGGCTCGCTTCAAACGGTTATCGTCGGGCCAAGTGGTAGAGGTAAAACAACGCTGCTAGGCAATATAATAATGAACCTCTCGATTAGTGAGCAATATTGTATTGTGTTTTTTGATCCGAAGGGGGATTTAAAAAGAATAGTAAGAGATTCCGACCTTCGTGAATATGATAACGTACTTGAGGGTGATATAGAGAATTTAAGAGATATTCTTAGAGCAAATAATATGATGGAGAGTATTAGGTCAAATAATTGTAAGAATATTGCTATAGTTATTGATGAGTTTTGGCGGCTTTCTCGATATTCTGGCTTTGCAGAAATTATCCGAGAAGCACGTAGCAAAAATGTTAACCTTTTCCTAGCTTCCCAGGAGCCTTTAGACTTTGCCGATTATGTGTGGAACAATGTTCACAATATAATAATTTTTGGGTCTTCAAGCAAAGAATATGTTAAAAATGTATTAAAATATAGTAATATCGGCGATGAATACGCTCAGTACTTGTATAGACTTGGAGTAGGTGAGGCTTTATTAAAGAACTTCAAAAGATCAAAGCCCATCCTATTCCGAATACGAGTACCCTCGATAACAGTTAAGAGGAAGCAGAGGAGGCACGTGGAAGCTGGGAGCAGGGTGCTAAGACATGGGCAAGCGCTTGATAATACAGCGTAGAGGCAAAGGCTCACCAGTATATAGGAGTAGGCCATGGCTTCATCCAGCGCCTGCACGGTATCCACCGTTAACCCCAGTCACATTAAGAGGCAGAGTTGTAGAACTAGTTCACGACCCTGGAAGATGGGTGCCGCTAGCTCATGTGGTGCTTGAAAATGGACAAGAATTCTGGATACCGGCTGTTGAGGGCATGTATGTTGGACAGGTAATAGAAGTCGGGCCAGACGCAAAGCCTGCCAATGGCAACATACTGCCAGTAGGCAAAATACCTGAAGGAACACAAATAACAAACATAGAGATACATCCAGGAGACGGAGGGAAATTAGCAAGATCGTCTGGCACTTATGCAGTAATAATAGGGAGAAGCGGAAATAAGACACTGGTTCAGCTTCCTAGTGGAAAAGTCAAGGAAATACCTAATGATGCTAGGGCAACAATCGGAGTTATAGCTGGCGGAGGACGATTAGAGAAGCCCCTTCTCAAGGCTGGCGCGGCTTACTACAAATGGAGTGCTAAGCCGCATGTGTGGCCTCGTGTAAGAGGTGTTGCAATGAATGCGGTGAATCATCCACATGGCGGTGGCAGCCACCAGAGCCCAAGCTTCCCAACAACTGTATCGCGCAATGCACCACCGGGCCGCAAGGTTGGCCATATAGCTGCTAGGTCAACAGGTAGAAAGAAGAGGTAAACCTAATTCAACCCCCCTTTACATCAGGTGCAAGGGGAAAAGGTATGCAGAGGCAGCGATTACAACTCGATGAAGAAATGAAGAAATGGTTGGATAGTTTGCCGCCTGAATGGAAGAAATTCCGATACCGTGGATACAGTCTTGAAGAACTACTATCTATGCCGATGGACGAGTTTGTAAAACTCCTTCCTGCAAGACAGAGAAGGAGCCTACTGCGAGGCCTTACTGACGCACAGAGAAGGTTGCTATGGAAAATACGAAAAGCACGTAAGAAGATTCTTGAAGGCAAAAAGGTTGTTGTGAAAACGCATGTTAGAGATATGATAATACTTCCGGAAATGGTTGGACTTACAATAGCTGTGTATAATGGAAAAGAATTCGTTCCCGTACGCATACAGCCGGAAATGATAGGGCACTACTTGGGCGAATTTAGTCCGACATGCAAGCAGGTACAGCACGGAGAGCCAGGTCTAAAAGCTACGAGAAGCACGCTACATGTCGCACTCAAGTAAGCAACTTTTTTGTACATTATACAATATACGCGCTCCTTTATCAGCATCACACATGTTCTAATCTATTATACCAAATACGTTACGAGATTTTGGTTACATGCATGCTTGTTTCGAAGCGATGTACGGTTGCTAACTCATTAATAATAACTTTTACTCTAATTACGCTCTTCAAGACGGCATAAGGGTATTGAATCTTGATAAACAATCCTAAGGGCTGGGCTAGAAAAAAGATCCTAAGGATAAAGTATAATGCAACAAGTGCTGGATACGATGAGCTTTATGGAGAGGAGCAACGCAAAAAATACAATGTTGCAACCAAGCGTCTAAGACCTCAAGGCGTAGTGCTTGATGATGGTTGTGGTACGGGTCTCTTTTTAGAATATTGCATCAAGAATCAGTTTTCCGACTCTATAATCTACTATATTTGTCTTGACCTTTCGCCTGGAATGTTAAAAAAAGCTAAAGAACGTATACACAAGTTGGGCATCGAATATTTAGTCGATATAGTTGAAGCAGATGCAGAATACATTCCATTACGCGATAAATGCATTGATACGGTTTTCTCTTTCACTGTACTGGGGTTACTTAGCGACCCAACAAAAGGCCTGGCAGAGATTAGGCGCGTAAATAAGGGATGCTCTATTGTCTCTATCCTTAAAATAGGTGAAGCCCGTAAAAGCAGTGTCATAAGGTTTGGTACTTACATAGGCGAGACGGATAAGGACATAATATTTATATGGTGTAATGGCAGTGAATTAAATAATAATTTTGCCGATATTTAGAGCTTTAAGAGTACTTTTCTAATATCATTTGGATGAGATATTGTATATACACGTATACCTTCATTATGTGTGCAAAGTAGTTCTTTAATCATGGGGACGATTAACACAATAATCCATCCTCTTCTTCGTAGCTCAGATAGTTTCTTACACACGTCCGCCTCCGTATAGGGCCTAACTGTCTGTTTTAAATCGCTTATAAGTACAAGCTTCGTTGGTGAGAGTCCTTTAACAGCTTCTTCAAGCGCTTTTATGATATTAGTATAGCCGTAGAACTTCGTGCCTAGGACCATACTTATTAGCTGATGTATCGGTACTTGATCGATTCTGTTAACTACATATACGTCTGAATCAAAGAAGACGATTTTTCTTACGAAGGGGGCTAGTGCAGTAGCTGCCAAAAGTGCATTCACAGCATATGCGTTCATGCTAGCACTTTTGTCAACTACGAGAACTATGCCCTTACGCCTAGCCTTTTGACGCGCAACGGGGACATCTTGGCGCCACCGAAGAAGCAGCATTATAGTCTTATGGACATCTATGCGGCCCTGGCCCTTTCTTGTCTTTGTTGCCCATCTATTAATAGTATACTTGTTGCCAATCGCTCTTTTTATGCTAATAGAAAGTAATCTTAGAGCGAGCAGCCTAAGCTTCTTGTCTTTCGAGTGCGCTGCCACTTCGTAAAGAAATCGTATAGCGTCTGCTGGGCCCATTTCCCTTACTTTAGATTTAAGAACCGCATATATGTCACCGGTTGTTAGAAGCTTTGCTTGTGCCATAACGGATTCATATATTCGCTTTATTTCTTTCATAACCTTATCGTTGTCGCTATGCATGTTCTTTAAGATACTTGCCGCCTTTTCTAGTTCTGAGAGGGCGTAGTCACTATATGCCGTATTTAGTCCCTCTTTAAGGCTCTTTGAAAGCAAATTCCTTGCTTCCGCAATTCTGTTCAATATCTCGATTGCCTGTCCATCTATTTCTCCTTTCTGAAGGGCCTCTAGAAGAGAATTATTGCGAAGAATCTCTTGTATAGCCCCTCTATATCCTGATGAAAGTCCTAGTGCTTTAGCAGTGATTTCTGCCCCCTTTGAGGCATTTCCTAGTCTTTTTATACTCTTTATTGCGATGTCCAAAAGGGTATCCTTACTTACAATTTTTCTGATATTGTCAACTGTTCTTGGATTACTTATCACGATTTTCTCTAAAATATCCTCGGTTAGCATGTTCTCTTTTCGTAATACATTTAACAAATTGTATGCCTCTTCCTCGGTAAGTACTTCTCTTTCTCTAGCAATGGTATGGGCTATGCTAGCGATCTGCCTCCTAAGCACCTTGTCTCGTGAATAATGATAAATCTTTGCCAGGTCATTGATGCCAATATTCTTCAAGTCAATGTATTCAAACAATTCAGAACCGAGCTGAGCTGCTAAAGATAGAACTGCTTCCCGGTGCCTATTAGCTAGAATGATCCTAGAAACAGCATCCCTATAGCCGTTAGACTTCTTTGATAATCTTTTTGCAATGCTGCGTATTCCGGCCTCGTTTAGAACGTAGCTACCTCCGCGATATTGAAGTACTCCGAGCAGACGAAGTCTTGCATAAGCTGCTCGCAGCTCTTCGCTCGAATTAAAATCACGCGGTTTCTTAATCTTTGAGCCTGGATGCAGACCGAGCCGATTCAAGTCCCTGTATATACCTCTAATTATGTCTTTAAATGGGGTGTTCCTAGAATCCTTGCTGTTAATGATTTCTTTAATAATTTTTGCAAGTATTTCCTTATCTTCTTTTCTTTTACATATAACAGAGCAGGCTACAAGATATAGATCGTCCACTGTAAAGCTCTCGCTCAAGCTATAGTAGATGTCGAGCAACTTAGAGAATTCGACGAGCTCCGATGTTGAGACTTTTAAGCCAGCTCTCCTAGCCTCGTTGCCTATCTTAACTACTAGCTCTCGTATAGTATCAGTATGATTGTTTTCCAAAGACTCTTTCGAGAACCTCGTCAACAATCTCAGCCTCATCAACGCGTTTATATAGAACGATCGAAGCAGCATCTATGACATCTTTTTCAGTAACTTCTTTGTGCCCCCTAAGTGCTGCTAAGCGTCCCGATATCCTAGCCCATAGAACAGTGTCCGCCGGGCCTGGTTTGTAAACAGCTTTCTCTCGGAGCAGTGAAGCGGCAGCCGCAATTTTCTTCATTAACGTGGTGCTAAGTTTTACATCAATATCATATCTTATCCGTATTATTTCCATCTCGAGTTCTGGTGGCGGATAACTAAATTCTATACGCACAACCCTTCGAAGAAATGCATCACTTAGCTCGCCTTGAGCATAGTCTTCTGGATTACTTGTAAATATTATTTGAAACCCGTCCCCTTTAGCCCAGAAAACCTTCTTGAGCTCGGGAACAATTATTCTTCTCTTATCAATAATATCAAGAAGAAGATTTTGGAATTCTTCATTACTTCTACGTATCTCGTCTACGAGGACACCGGTATCTAGTAGTAGTGCTGCAAGCAAAGGTCTAGGAGTAAAGCTCTTCTCATTAAACCCATACCGTAGCGCCATAAGTGGATGGAAGTCACCAATAACCCTATACTCGTCATAGTTTTCACTGCACGGTATTATAAACGCGGGCTTACCAGACCATAAGGATAGAATGGCCTCCCCGATCTCGGTCTTACCGGTTCCAGGAGGCCCTTCAAAAAGGACAGGACGTCCAGCTAGGAATGCTGCAACTACAAGTGTAACAACGCGTTCATCTACTATGAGTTTGAACTCGCTTCGGAGCAGACGTGCTATTTCTTTTGGATTTCTTACGGGCTTTCTACGTGCCCTAGATATAATAGGCTCGTATATTGCTTTTACTTTCTCCTCTATGGTTTCTGATACTTTATTACTAATGTTTCCGTCCTCTCTATGTATGCCGAACATCTCTGAGACTATCCTTTCTTCAGACATGGCTTCCCTTTCCCATTTTCGAAGCGTATTGTCGTTATCTATTTTGTTGCTCCGCTACAAAGTAGTCAAGCACTTCATGCCTAATTAATGTAGCGAGCTAAATAACCCGTGCTGAAGGTTTCAAACTGTATGCGGGATATACGCGTGGAGAACGTCATTTACAGTGTATGGATTCGTCGTGGCCCTGATATAGTAAAGTATGACTTAATATTCGGAGAGACTGAGCTAAGACTACGCTATCTAGGAGAATATTGGGCAACAGTACGTCCTCGTACGGGCCTGCAGCAACGTGCTGACATGTTTCTATACTCTATTCGAAAGAAGCGTGTACGCAATGGCAAAGAGAAAAATGAAATCATAATACCGTATTGTAGCATTAAAGAGATATCTCTCAAGAAACCAGCTCATCAACCCGTCACCGAGAGCAAGAAAAGTATCAACCAGAGCGCAGCCTTAATAATAAGGCTAGTAGACGGAAAAGTAGTGACAATAGAATTTGCACCAAAGGTGTACAAGCTCGTTAAAGAGGCCATTAAGAAGCACTTATTAAAGGCACTAGAGAATTGTCCAGGAATGCGGCGATGAAGTTGGCCCGATAATCTGACTAAACTTTGTCTAGAAGCGTTATGTAACTGGTGATGATGGATCAACCGGCGGAGCCGTTATCTGGCTACTACCTTGATTATAGGGCTACTTTGATGCATCAATACTATATACTTTTAGTCCAAATATCGTGTCAGTCTTATTTTTTGCAATAAGCTCTTTAATCGAGTTCTCCATTTCTATAAGGTTATTATTATCAGCACTTATTTCGATAAAGTAAAGTTCTGGCACAACCCTTGACCTAGTTATTTTCGTAATATTGAATCCATTGTCTTTTAGTATATTTATTATTTTTTCTGCATCTTTCTCATAGTAAGTGTTGAAGACTATCCTTACGGCTTTTCTACCCTTAGGCAAGATTAGCCGTACCTCGCAATATACTCGTCTATGTCCATAACTTTTTTACAGTCCTTTAAATCAGTCACTTTGCTAAAATCTTTGGAAGACACATATTCGCTTATTGAACTAAATTCTATGAAAGCATTTGTTGCGGCCTTGAATTCATTCGGGAAAACCTTGGGTATGAAGTCTGGCTTACTCATAAGCCTATCTATTATATCCTTGTTCCTCTTAACCCAGTCACATTTACC
Organism: Pyrofollis japonicus; assembly: GCF_033097485.1. Taxonomy (NCBI): domain Archaea; kingdom Thermoproteati; phylum Thermoproteota; class Thermoprotei; order Desulfurococcales; family Pyrodictiaceae; genus Pyrofollis; species Pyrofollis japonicus. The sequence continues at coordinate 884,335 of NZ_AP028634.1, read as the reverse complement.
GGACACCATTAGTCTACCGCTCGGCATTTCTAGTAGCAAAGGATACATCTTGCAAGCATATGGTTTTTTCTCATGTATTGTGCACTTTTTGGTCTCCCTATCGTAGAATGGACAAAAGCCACGAATTATCCATCGATATAGTGTTACGACACAGATGCCGTTTTTGTCTCTAAATATCTGAATGGGTTCAAACTCTAGTCTTATTCCTCTAGCCTCGGCTAGTTCCTCTAGGAGGCGTTTTTCCCAGGCAAATACTGTTGGCATCTCTATCGGGTCTTCAAAATAGCAGCAGTGCTCACAAAATAAACATTCAAATCTCTTCATTAAAGGCCTCGTCATAATAGCTAACCCTATAGCCTAGCTTTCTCCCACAACCCTACATATGGGCAACGCAGTGATGATGGGTGCAAACGCGGATTAAGACTTTGCACCATCGTGAAGAAATGAACCCGTCTGAGCATCAAGATGGAGCCTCAGTAGAAGGGGTTGTTCAGCACTACTTCTCAGTACTCGGCAAAAACCTCATCGGCTCCAAGGGGATAGATCAAGTAAAAAAGCCCCTATCTTTAACTTATCGTTAAGGGGAGGGACCTATGGGAGGTCGTCAAAGAACAACACTATTCATGACAGGTGAGGAGAAACCAACGAGAGAGACACGTCAGCAGCAAAAAGCAAAAGGAGGCAAAAAAGGTAAGAGATAGCACCCTCTCGGCTGCAATTGTCTCATAGTTTTACGATTTTTGTCTCGTAACAAAATAACTCTCTCAAATACTCATCGTTGTGGCTGTTAATCTAGTTAATGCATCTTTCAGACACTTGTGAAGGCCCAATTATTGATAACGATTATTTCATCGCCCTTATCTTAAAGGGGCCTTGTTGAGCGGTGTGCACGGGAAATGTTCGTTCACCAACGCAATTGCCCGATAGATATTGCTGTAGCAGCGTCCTATACATTAACAGAGCACTCTCTGCTGCTAAAGACTGTTAAAATAGGATATCTTGGGCGCATTGCAGCAGTTTTTCGTGTTCGTAGAATAATTCTCTATATTGATCGCGCTGAAGCGTGGAGGGAAGTCAGATATTCTAAGAAGATATTGGAGTACCTTGTGACAGCGCCATATTTGCGGAAACACGTGTATCCGCCTAATGTCCCCGAGTTGAGATATGTGGGGATTCTTCCGCCACTTCAGCTTCCAACCCATGGTGTTGGTGGGCCGCGAATTGGAGAGATCAGAGAAGCTCTTGTACTAAGACCTTCAAAAGGCGGCATTCTCGTAGAAGCCGGTCTCGGGAAACCCGTTTTAATAAAGGCTGTAAATGCACCTCGTTCAACTCGGGTACTTGTAAGGATAGAATCCCTTAATCCGCCACGTTTAAGCATGGTTAACAGTACCAGCATATATGCTGGATATAGTGTCGGCATAGAGGATTCATTGAAGAGCTTGATAAGACGATATCGTGGCAGCTTTATAATAGCAACAAGTAGAAGGGGGAAAATAATAAACCAAGCAGTGATTGAGCGCACCAAAGCAGCATGTAGGAAAGGCATACTAGTTCTCTTCGGTGCGCCAGACAAAGGGTTATACGAAATAGCTGATCTAGAAGGAATAAATTTGGATGAGAGCGTTAATGTGGTCATAAATACTATTCCCAACCAGGGTACTCGTACAGTAAGGGTAGAAGAGGCAATATCGGCAACACTTGCTATTTTAAACCTCTATTTAGACTAGCAAGAATAAATTCCTGCGGATTAACACTTAGGGATAAAAACGAGTAGGGGTAGGAGTGGCTACGGGAGGTTACGTTAGCATCGGTAAAGGCGGTGGTGCTCTGTGGGTGCGCGAAAGAAGCATGCGCCTCGACGAGGCAGCTTAGGGTTAAGGCCACGTAAGAGGGCCTCAAGGCTTGTTCCCAGGATAAAGACCTGGCCAGAAGTAGCCAGCGAGAACCCGTTACCGCTTGCGTTTCTCGCTTACAAGGCTGGAATGACGCATGTATTTGTAATAGACGATGTTCCTGGCTCTATTACGCAGGGCAGAGAAATCTTTATGCCGGTTACGGTTCTTGAGGCTCCGCCGATGGTGGCGCTAGCGCTAAGGGTATACGGATACGATCCAAACATAGGACTATACACACTTGGAGAAGCATGGGTACAGCCGGAAACCGTTGTTGAGAAGTACAAGCTTGACATCTATCGAGCAATACCTAGGCTACGCTTCCCCGATACAGAAAAGGCTGTCAAGAAGCTAGAGGAGAAACTCAACGAAATCTATGACGTCCGCATAATCGCTGCTACACAGCCCCGCCTCGTAGGCGGCCTCAGCAAGAAGAAGCCAGACCTTATAGAGATAAAGATAGGTGGCGGAGGAAGCCTCACTGACAGATTTAACTACGCGGCAAACCTCTTAGGCAATGAGATAAAGATAACGGATGTCTTTAAGGAAGGACAGCTCGTCGACGTGATAGCTGTCACGCGTGGAAAAGGCTTCCAAGGCGTCATAAAGAGGTTTGGAGTCAAGGAGCTACCACGCTGGCATAAGCACCGAAAGGGTAGCAGAAGCGGTCCCGGTACACGTGGCCCAGCAACAACGTTCTCTTGGAGCGAGGTCCCACAGCCAGGCCAGATGGGGTTCCATAGAAGAACGGAGTACAACAAGCGGATAATCAAGATAGGCGAAAACGGATTAGAGATAACTCCTGCCGGCGGTTTCCTCCACTATGGTATAGTTAGAAGTACATATGTGCTACTGGCAGGAAGCATACCAGGTACGCCGAAGAGACCAATTGTGCTGAGGCACCCAGTGCGCCCCACTTGGACTCCTGAGTCGGCTCCACGTATCACTTACATAAGCTTACAGAGCAAACAGGGTAACTAATGCATAGGGGTTGATAAAAATGAGTAAAGTTGGCTCAACTATATTCCTACTAATGAGAGAGAGCCCACAGGTACCGGTTTACGCCGCTAATGCCGAGAAAATAGACGAGGTTAAGCTACCACTGGTCTTCGGTCTACCTGTTAGAATAGACCTAATTAGGCGTGCATTCTTCTCAGAGTTTACCGCAAGGCTTCAACCAAAGGGTAGGGATCCGCTAGCAGGTAAGAGAACAAGTGCTAGGAGCTTTGGCGTCGGCCTCGGTATTGCGCGTGTTCCGAGAATCCCAGGGCTTGGAAGAGCAGCATTCATAAACTCGGCTGTTGGAGGCCACTTAGCTCATCCACCTAGACCTGAAAAGCGCATACATGAGGAAATAAACAAGAAAGAAAAGAAGCTTGCAACAGCCTCAGCTCTTGCCGCGACAGCAATTCGGGAATTCGTGGAGAAACGTGGACATGTGTTTACAGCCGAGCACGTACCTATTATACTCGCAGATGACGTGGAGACAAGCATTGCAAAAGTACGTGATGCCCGTGCACTCCTAGAAAAACTAGGACTATGGAGCGACATCGAACGAGCCATGTCGAGAACAAGAATACGCGCTGGTAAAGGAAAACGCCGAGGTCGAAGATATGTAACACCGCGTAGTATACTCTTCATAGTCAATAATCATAACTCGCCATTCGCGCGAGCTGTTAAAGGTCTGCCAGGAGTTGATATAGCTGAGCCTTGGAACGTAAGCGTGCTCCAACTGGCTCCAGGCGGTGTGCCAGGAAGACTCACGGTTATAACGAGGTCGGCCCTGGACTCGCTAGCTGAGAGGTTCGACAAAATAGTGCTTAGAGTCTAAGAGCCGGAAAAATAGGATATGTGAATAGGGGTGAGCTTGATGGGTCTTGAAATAATAATACGACCCGTGCAGAGCGAAAAAGCACTAAGGCTCATAGAGCAAAACAATACACTAACATTCATAGTTGATAGGAAAGCTACAAAGCACGACATAAAACGTGCAGTTGAGGAGGCGTTTGGTGTTAAGGTTGTTAAAGTAAATACTCTCATAACTCCGCGTGGAGAGAAGAAGGCTTACGTAAAGCTGTCGCCCGAGTATAGCGCGGCCGATGTTGCTGCACGGCTAGGCCTCCTCTAATCATTAATCTTTTATTCATTTCTATACAGTTTTGGTGTTCCTCGCTTTAGGTATTCTCAACTCGCATAATTTGCTGCGTGCATGTTTACTCGTGTTGTGAGATCGCCTTATTTTAGACCTCTCCTTAGTATAGCTTCTCACGGATGGAGCAGGCCCGCGTGAGTGCCCCGAGTCCCGGGGCTCGGTGATCGCGTGGAGGCTCCACCCCTAGGCGTCAGGCCCTCCGCACAGTTCTTGACTATTCATTCTCTGAAAGGGATGCGGGACGCCATTTACTTATACTTATATAGGTGAGCGCTCGTCTCAGAAGGCGCTGGGATTCACAGTAGCGAGAGGGGTCGGCTGTGCCTAAGTGGAAGTACTCGGTGAGGGTAGACGAGGAGCGCTCTGCTAAAGCTATGACGTGGGATGCGCCAATCTCTTACAAGAAAATTGTTGACCTAGCTAGGCTACTTCGAGGCATGAAAGTTAATGAAGCTAGGAAGTTCCTGGAACGCGTTGCGGCGGGCAAGGAGCCTGTCCCAATTAGGAGGTATATGGGTAAGCAGGCTCATCATAGAGGTGTTGCCGCGAAGTACAAGTGGCCTATAGCCCGCTATCCAGTGAAGGCTGCAAAGATACTCCTCAAGCTGCTTGACAATGCTGTAAACAATGCAGAGGTAAAGGGGCTTGACACAGAAAGGCTTAGAATCTCGCATATAGCCGTCCACAAGGGCAGGGTTATCAAGAAGTGGACTCCAAGGGCTTTTGGCCGCTCATCCCCGTGGTTTCGTAAGTATACTCATATAGAAATGGTTGTAACGGAGGAGTAAGGCTATGGTACTCATAAAGAAATACTTCATTAAAAAAGCCATGTTGCAAACAATGATTGATGAGTACCTAGCCAAGAGATTCTATCGAGCTGGTTATGCCGGGGTACAGATAATACAGTTCCCTCTAGGTACAAAGATCTTTATTGACGCCGAGCGCCCAGCGATGATAATAGGCAGGCGCGGTGAAACCATACGACAGCTAGCCGCAATCTTCGAGCAGGAATTCGGCCTACAGAACCCCCAGATAACGGTTCGAAGAGTCGAAAATCCAGACCTAAATGCACGTGTGGTTGCATCGCGCATAGCTGTCCTGCTTGAAAGAGGCGCTTACTTCCGTAGAGTAGCCCACGTAATGGCTCGTAGAGTGCTAAATGCTGGAGCCCTTGGAGTACAGATAGTGATCAGTGGTAAGCTTCGAACAGAGCGAGCAAGGTACGAGAAAGTACGTGTTGGCAAGGTATACTCCACAGGATACCACGTAGAACACATGGTTGATAGAGCTGTAATGCACGTACTCTTAAAGCCAGGCGTCTTCGGCATAGAGGTAACGATAGTAAAGCCTGCTAAGACTAGCGACTATGTACGAATAAAGGAGCCGGAAGAAGTTCGTGAAGATATTGAAGAGATAAGGAGCGAGCTTGAGAAAATAAGGGCAGCAGAGGCGCAGAAACAGATAAGTGAAGCAACAGGTGAAGCGGAGGCCCAAGAAAGCTAAGCGGGGGATAGCTTATGCCGAAGTACATGCTGCGTACTGATGATATAAGGAAGATGAGCCGAGAGGAGCGCCTAAAGAAGCTCGCGGAGCTAAGAGAAGAACTCGTAAAGCTAAGGCTCAAGGCGGCAATGGGTACGCTTGATAACCCAGGAGCTATACGTGCCATAAGAAAAACCATAGCGCGGATATTAACTGTTATGCGCGAAGAGGAATTAAAGGCGCAGAAGAAAGCCTAAGGAAGCCTAGAACAGCTTTTTGGAGAATAGTGTCTTGCGCCGCACAGACTGGAATGTTTTCGTACACGTGCTCGCTGGTTTGCCTATCATAGTGATCTCTCACCCTGATCCTACGCTGCGTGGGCTACAGGGACGAATTGTTCGCGAAACGAGGAATATCCTGGTTGTTGAGACGCCTTCTGGAGAACTGAAAAAGGTCCTGAAACTAAACGCTCTTTTTCTCCTACAGCTTCCCTCCGGTGAATGGGTGCTCGTGCGAGGAGAAAAAATACGGGGGACACAGCCCGACAGGCTTAGGAGGGTAGAAAGAGTCAGGGGGGTCAAATGGCTTGTCCGTGAGGGTAAGAAACATAGGTATACCTGGGCTCAATCCACCGGAGAAGACATGTAATGACAGGAAATGTCCATGGCATGGAAATGTCCGTGTCAGAGGCCTAATACTTACCGGTGTAGTTATTAAGTCGAAGATGAAGAACACTGTAGTTGTTGAAAGAGAGTACCTATACTATAACAAGAAGTATCGCAGGTACGAGAAGAGAAGGAGCCGTATACATGCTCATAATCCGCCGTGTATAAACGCACAGCCCGGCGACATTGTTGTAATCGGTGAGACAAGGCCTCTAGCAAAGACAGTTCACTTCGTCGTACTTGGCGTTATAGGCAAACAAGGAAGCAAGTAAGGCGTGCATCGACATAGTTATTCATAGATACTGTCCTGGTTTCTTTTGTTTAGGTTTTAAATAGGCCTAGATGCTTACCCAGCGTCCTCTCGGGGCGTGGACGCGCTATGCCTAAGGGCTCAAAGGGCGCTGCTCCAAGGAGGCGTATACCAGCTGGCTTGCAAGTAGGCAGCTATGTTACTGTAGCCGACAATAGTGGCGCGAAGGAGGCAATGATCATAGGTGTCATAGGGTATCGTGGACGGCTTCGAAGGATTCCCCCCGCAGCTGTGGGCGACATGGTAGTTGTTACGGTCAAGAAGGGTACCCCAGAGATGAGGAGACAAGTCGTAAGAGCAGTTGTGATAAGACAGCGCAGACCATATCGGAGACCAGATGGTACTTGGATAGCATTTGAAGATAATGCCGTAGTAATAGTGTCTCAAGATGGCACGCCGAAAGGCAGCGAGATACGCGGACCAGTTGCACGTGAGGCAGCTGAACGCTGGCCAAAGGTTGCTAACATAGCAAGCATAATAATTTAGAGAAGTCTTCGCGACGAGGTGGTATTGAAATGAAATGGGTTAAATCGTCTCAGCCTCGGAAGCAGAGACGCGCACTATTTAACGCCCCTCTGCATAAGAGGCAGAAGCTAATGTCTGCTCCACTTAGCCCAGAGCTTCGCAAACAGTATGGCATCCGTAACCTTCCGGTACGGAAAGGCGACGAAGTAGTGATAATGAGGGGTGACTTTAAGGGTCACCGCGGAAAAGTAGTCCGCGTTGATTTAAGAAAGATGAGAATTTATGTTGAAGGAGCGACCATAAAGAATGCTAGAGGCGAGCCGCGCTACTACCCGATACACCCGTCGAACGTGATGATAGTGTCCCTTAACCTTGAGGACAAGGCTCGCCGCGAAATAATTGAGCGCAAGAAGAAGGCACGTGAGATACAACTAAGCCTAATGGGTAGAGGGACAGTTTCTTCAACCACTGGGCAGGAGAGCTGAGAAGCAGGGGTGTAACGCGCTATGGCGAGAATGGGTGGTCGTAGGCATCTGAAAACGCTTGCTGCACCAAAGTATTGGCCAGTACGTCAGAGAGCAGGGGTATTTACTGTTAAGCCGAGTCCAGGGCCTCATCCAATAGACAGGTCAATACCGCTCCTCATACTGGTACGCGACGTTCTAGGCTATGCTAAGACTGGCAGAGAGGCTAGAAAGCTCATAGCAGAGGGTCACTTCAAGATAGACGGTAGGGTAAGGAGGAACTACAAGTACCCTGTTGGCTTTATGGATGTAGTCGAGATAGTTGATACTGGTGAGACATTCAGGGTACTTCCGTATCCGATTCGCTTCTTCACCCTTCACCCTATAAGCAAGGAGGAAGCGAGCTTCAAGCTCTGCCGTATCGAGGATAAATCAACCGTTAAGGGAGGCCACGTACAGTTACACCTACATGACGGTAGAAACGTGCTGATACGTGTAGAGAATCCTGCTAACCCTGTTGAAGCTAAGGATTACCGTACGCTCGGTACCGTAAAGCTCGGAATTCCGAACCAGGAGCTTCTCGGTTATGCAGCGCTCGATGTTGGAAGCCTTGCAATAGTCGTTGGCGGCAGGAACGTTGGTAAGGTTGGAAGAATAGTTGACATAAGGAAGGGTATCGGTAGGAAGAATAGCATTGTAACGCTTGAGGATGCGCGCGGCGAGAAGGTTCAGACAAACCTTGACTACATATTCGTCATAGCCCCGCCTGAAGAAGAGCCGTGGATAAGCTTGCCGGAGGGAGCTTGGAAATGAGCTTCATGACTGCAGAGACTGCGCGTGTGCAACAACCTCTACCTCTAAGCCCCGAGCAAGTGGAGGAGATTAAGAAACGCTGGGAAATGAATCCGATGCTTAAACCCAGAATAGTGAAGGTGACAGTTAATATCGGGGTTGGCGAATCCGGTGAGAGGCTCCAGAAAGCGGCCAGAGTCCTAGAAATGCTTACAGGGATGAAGCCGTCAGTTAGGAGGGCTAAGAGAACGATAAGGGACTTCGGCATAAGGAAAGGCGAGCCCATAGCAGTTATGGTTACACTTAGAAGAGAGAAGGCAATAGAATTCTTAAAGAAAGCATTCCAGGCAATAGGCTACAAGCTCAAGGCTAGCCAGTTCGACGAGTTTGGAAACGTCTCGTTCGGTATCCCAGAGCACACATTGCTACCAGGCGTGCGCTACGATCCCGAACTCGGAGTCTTCGGAATGGATGTTGCAATAACAATCGAGAGACCAGGTTATCGTGTAGCAAGGCGAAGGCGAGCAAGGAGATCTATACCTAGAAGACATAGAGTAACTAAGGAAGAATCAATGGTTCTTCTCAACGAGTTATTCGGCGTAGTAATAGAACCAAAATAAACCGCGCTGGTTTAGCTATGCACCGGGGTGGCGAATATGGGGAAGTATAGGCCCCCGAAGATCGTAAAGTATGGACGAGGCGCTTACAAGTGTCAAAGGTGTGGTAGCAGAGACGCGGTCATACGAAAGTATGGCCTCATGCTTTGCCGGCAATGCTTCAGGGAGCTGGCCGTAAGTCTTGGCTTCAGAAAGTATAGCTAGGGCGAGGTGAACTTGCATGGTTATGCTTGATACGCTTGCAAACGCTATGGCCGCTATAGTCAATGCTGAAGCGCGTGCAAAGCCCGAAGTAGTGATAATGCCGGCTTCAAAACTCATAATAAACGTGTTAAAAGTGATGCAGCGCGAAGGCTACATAGGTGAATTCGAGTACATAGATGATGGACGTTGGGGCAAAATACGTGTACAACTGCTTGGCAGAATAAATAAGGCTGGCGTGATTAAGCCAAGGTTCCCGGTAAAGTATAAGGATTTATTACGAATGCCTGATTGGATGAGAAAATATCTGCCAAGCCGAGATATAGGCATACTCATCATATCTACAAGCCAGGGAGTAATGTCCCATAGAGAAGCCATAGAGAAGCACGTAGGTGGAGTACTGCTAGCATACGTGTATTAAGCCCTATATATAACAATGGCTTGTTGCCTTTTTCCACGAGTAACCCCTTTGACCGTCCCCATTGGGGTCGTGAAGCACCAATATAGGTGAAGGGTAATGTCTAAGATTGTGCATGTTGCGGAAGAGGTAAGGATACCAGAAGGCGTTGAAGTGAGTATAGACGGAATGAAAGTAAAGGTGAAGGGGCCGAAGGGCGAGCTTGAAAGAGACTTCTCGCATGCACGTGGTATACTCTTAAGACTAGATGAGGATGAGGAAGGCAAAAAAGTAGTTGTTGAGGCATACTTCGCTAATAGACGCCTCAAAGCACTCGTGGGCACCGTTGCATCACACATAGAGAACATGATAACTGGTGTTACGAAGGGCTTTAGATATAAGCTCAAGATAGTGTATTCGCACTTCCCAGTTACAGTTAAGGTTGAAGGCGATAAAGTAGTTATAGAGAACTTTCTTGGAGAAAAGGCGCCGCGCGTGGCTAAAATTATGCCTGGCGTTAAGGTCAAAGTACAAAAGGACGATGTGATAGTTGAAGGTATAGATATAGAGGCTGTCGGGCAGACAGCTGCTAACATAGAGCAGGCAACTAAGGTAAAAGGTTTTGATAGGAGAGTATTCGTTGACGGAATCTATATCTATGCAAGGGAGGTGGCCGAGTAATGGCTGATATAACGCAACGTGAATTCGAGAGATTGTTAAAGGTTAGGAAACTACTGAAATCAAAGAAGCCGGAATTTCTGAGAACTTTGTGGTGGAAGTTTCCCAAGTTTAAGAACAATCCTAAGTGGAAGAGGCCAAAAGGCATAGACAACCCTATTAGGCTTAAGCTTAAAGGAAGACCACCAATGGTTGACGTAGGCTATCGCAGTCCAGCAGCGGTTCGCGGTCTTCATCCCACCGGCCTTGAACCAGTAATAGTCTATAACGCCAAGGATCTTGATAAGCTGGATCCAGCAAAGCACATAGTCTACATAGCCTCGTCTGTAGGCCTAAGGAAGAGAATGGAGATAGTCAAGGAAGCTAAGTCTAAAGGCTTCCGTGTAGCAAACGCCTAGCGGGAGGGTAATCAGAAATGGCGCAGGATCTCTCACTTCAAAAGAGGCTTGCGGCAGAGATACTCGGCGTAGGCGAGTCAAGAATATGGATTGACCCGTCAGCAATAGAGGATGTAGCAAGCGCCATAACAAGAGAAGAGATACGAAGACTCATTAAAGAAGGTGTTATACAAGTAAAGCCTGCTCACCGTCCTTCCCGTGGACGCTGGCGTGAGCGTCATGAAGCCCGCAAGAAGGGTAGGAGAAGGGGATATGGTAGGCGGAAAGGAGATGCATCAGCACGCCGTGATCCCAAAGAGGAATGGATGAACCGGATCAGAAAGATTAGAAGGTATTTGCGTTATCTCCGCGACAACGGTGTGATTGATAGAAGGACGTATCGCCAGCTATATATGTGGGCCAAGGGTGGCATGTTTCCAACATTTGCATCGCTCCAGCGCTGGTTGAGAGAGCACGGCTACCCAACATCTGTTAAAAAGTAATATTTTAAACTAAGTTCCTCGTCTTCTGCGATGATATATAATATCTACTTATTATCCACGGTTTTTGGCCCTAGCGAATGAATAATGATTTCCTAATGGCTCCATCATAGTTTTATACAGTGTTAGCTTATTAGAGGGCTCCGGGTGCCCTTGCTCCGGGGTTGCGAAAGCGTAGCAGCGGTGGCTTGGAATGGCGCATGGTCCACGGTATAAGGTCCCTCGTCGGCGGCGCCGTGAGGGTAAGACCAACTATTATAAACGCTATGTAATGGTTCTGTCAGGTAAGCCTAGGCTAGTTGTTAGGAAGACGAATAAGTACATTTGGGTTCAAGTAGTTGTTGCTAAGCCGCAAGGGGACGTAACTGTGGCTGCAGCCCATAGCAGGGAGTTAGTGAAGAGGTATGGGTGGCGCGCTGGTACAAAGAACACATCTGCCGCCTACTTGACCGGCATGCTTGCAGCCCTGCGTGCGCTTAAAGCAGGAATTCGCAATGCGGTCTTGGATATAGGGCTTCACCGTCCAGTAAAAGGTGCAAGAGTGTTTGCTGCTCTCAAAGGTGCTCTTGACGCGGGTCTCGAGGTTCCTCACAGCGAGGAAATATTCCCAGACGAGTCGAGAATACGTGGTGAACACATAGCTGCCTATGCGGCAATGCTTGCACAGAATAATCCCGAGCTCTATGAGAGGCGTTTCAGCATCTATCTTAAGAATGGCTTGCAGCCCGAGAAGCTTCCGGAGCACTTCGAGGAAGTTAAGAATAAAATACTAGAAGACTACCGTGATGTTCTAGAAAAGGTGAAAGCAGCGGAGGCGGTGCAGCAATGAGCTTGTCGCCATACGAGCTAGAGCAAGAGTGGAAACCTAGGACATTTGTAGGCCGCCTAGTGAAGGAGGGACGTATAAAGAGCCTGGCAGAGATCTTTGAGCACAACCTGCCAATACTTGAGCCGGAGATAGTGGACTACCTAATAGGGCCTGAGCTAAAGACTGAGACAGTAGATGTGGCACTCGTCCAGAAAATGACTGATGCTGGTAGAATCAATAGGTTCAGAGTCGTAGTCGTAATAGGCAATGAAAACGGTTTTGTAGGCGTAGGCCAGGGCAAGGCGAGACAGATAAGAGTAGCCATTGATAAAGCAATACGCAATGCCAAGCTTAACATAATCCCGGTAAGAAGGGGCTGCGGTAGCTGGGAGTGTCTCTGTGACCAACCTCACAGTGTACCGTTTACAGTAAGAGGAAAGAGCGGCAGCGTTGAAGTCGTGTTAAAACCGGCACCAAGAGGAACCGGGCTTGTGGCCGGTAACGCTGCCAAAGTAGTACTAAGACTAGCCGGGATCAAGGACGTATGGACGTTTACGCGCGGCGACACACGAACTACGATAAACTTCGTCAAGGCAACATATAATGCGCTCAAGCAGACCTACAAGTTCGTAACACCTATCGACTGGGTGCGTGCAGCCCAGGCCTAGCGCAAAGCTTTACGCATCTTTTGGCAAGATGCTTCACTTATTACCCTTATAGTGGTAGGGTGAATGTTCGATGAGTGTTGCGATTGAAAAAGAAGAGGGCAAGAATGAACAGAAGCAAGTAAAATTGTATGCAATAATAAGGATAAGGGGCAGGGTTGACGTACACCCCGATGTTGAGTACACTTTATCTCTTCTAAGGCTGCATAAGAAGCACCACCTTGTTCTATACCCCTCAACTATGCCTGGCATCGAGGGCATGTTACGCAAGGTGCGTGACTGGATAACGTGGGGAGAGATTGACCGTGAAACTCTCATACAATTGTTAAAGACGCGTGGGAGAGTACCTGGCAACAAGCCGCTAACGGACGAGTATGTAAAGGAAAAGCTAGGTCTATCCGGCATCGAGGAGCTTGCGGATAAGCTTCTCAAAGGAGAAATAATGCTCCACAAGCTCTATGACAAGAAAAACAAGGTATGGATAATTAAGCCCGTCTTCCGCCTCCACCCGCCGAGAGGAGGCTTCAAGGGCAGTATAAAGAAACACTATGGGGCAGGAGGAGAACTAGGGTACCGCGGCCCGGCAATAAATGAGCTTATAAAGCGTATGCTCTAGGAAATGCAGAAGCGGGGTGCATGAAGAATGGTCGTTAGGCGTAGGAAAAAGAGTAGAAAGCTAAGAGGACGCACAAGGACAATGGGCTGGGGCAGGATAGGGCAGCACCGTGGAAGCGGTAGCAGGGGAGGCTTCGGCGCAGCTGGTATGCACAAGCATATGTGGACATGGGTAGTAAAGTATGCACCTACATGGTTCGGCAAGCACGGTTTCAACCAGCCTCTAAAGTACCAGATTAGGACGGAGGAGATAAACGTAGGCGAGCTAGCAGAACTTGTGGACAAGCTAGCTGCTGCGGGCAAGCTCGAAAAGGAGAATGACAAGTACGTGGTGAACTTGGCCGAGATGGGCTATTACAAGCTCCTTGGGAGAGGTAAGATAAAGCAGCCAGTAAAAGTAATAGTCCCTGAGGCGACAGAACTGGCAATAAAGAAGATAGAAGAGGCCGGAGGAGAAGTAGTACTCCCAAGAAAGGCTGAAGCATAAATATTTATTTCCAATCAATCGTCTCAATTCCTGTGACAAAGCCGCTCAAGACCCAGAAAACCCCGTATACAAAGATATACTTGCTACTCCTGTGCCAACTTCTCATCCAATCTTTGCTGTCCGTAATATGTCCGGATCTTCTTTTGGAACTATTCAACCATACTTACTAGGCGATGAATTCTTAGCGCCCCATATCCTCAATAAAGTTCAACTGCTGGTAAAGTGGCACAGTTTTAAACTATAAGCAGTTTGTATTAAAAGCCGCGTTACCCAAGGGTGGTGCGTGGGGCGGTTCGGTAATGCCTGGAGTGCTAGAAGCGCTTGCAGAGATTTCAAAATATATTCCAGCAGTGGAGAAGCCGGCTCGGCGGCCCTCATTACCGACAAGGCTCATGTGGACCGGTATCGTCGTATTACTCTACCTTATTATGAGCGAAATACCCATGATCGGCGTGAAAACAGCGGGTCCAACAGCATCGGCTGCCCTAAGCTATTTATTGCTTGGAATGAACCTCGGCACCCTTATGACGCTCGGTATAGGCCCCATAGTGACTGCTGGTATTGTGCTCGAAGTCCTTGTCGGCGGCGGCCTCATAGAAATGGATCTAACGAAGCCGCGTGATCGCAAAATATTCATGGGTGCCCAAAGGACGCTGGCGCTCGTCTTTGCGGCCCTAGAGGCGGCAGCTTATGCATTCGGTTGTAGGTTCTGGTTACAACCTGGAGCAGGTATCGGAGCATGCCCGGTAGGACTTGATGTAAAAATCCTTGTAATAATACAACTAGTTATCGCGACACTTGTCTTAATGTGGTTTGATGAGCTAGTACGAAATGGATGGGGTATAGGATCGGCTCTTAGCATGTTCATCGTGGCCAACGTCCTTAAGGGTATGTTCTGGCAACTAGCAGCTCCCGTAAAATATAAGGGCGAATATTATGGATGGCTAACTCAAGTGCTCTTTAACAAAGATCCCGCTATCCTACGCCTTGGAATGCCCGACATGATCGGCTTCTTAGCAACGATTTCAATAATAATGATACTTATCTACTTGCAATTAATGAGGGTATACATACCTGTCACGAGTCCACGCTACGGAAGCATAAAGACAAGGATACCGCTTAACTTTATCTATGTAACTAACATTCCAATACTCTTTGTCGCGATAACAGTATCGGATCTTCAAATACTTGCCAACATAGCGGCGTCAATATCGGGGCCGGATAGCATCTGGGCTAAGATATTTGCCTACATGTACGTCTATATGAGGCCTCCCCGAGGCCTTCTAGACTCAGTCCAAGACCCTGTCCACCTAGCAACGTTCATAACATCTTGGCTCGCCCTGGGCCTTCTCTTCGGCTTTATCTGGGTAGAAGTGGCTGGGCTGAGTCCACGTCACCAGGCAGAAAACATCATAAAATCAGGAATGGAGTTGCCAGGTATTCGTCGCAATGTGAAGCTCTTGGAGAGGATACTTGCCCGCTACATTTACCCGCTAACCGTTATCAGCTCGCTGATAGTAACGGGTATAGCGATACTTGCAGACTTCTTCGGAGCATATGGAAGTGGATCTGGTCTCGTACTGCTGGTTGGTATAATCTATAGCTTCTACCAGTCGCTGGTATACGAGAGAACACTAGAGATGTATCCAGCTCTGCAGAGAATACTAGGCCGGTAAACCGTAGGCAGCGGCTGCAATCAGTTTTTAACGCCTTTTTCCATACCTGGTGAAAGGGTTTCATTGATTTAGCACATCCCTTATCTCCGTAAAGGAGATGATGTATCATGGTTCGGAGGAACCCGTTTACAACAATAATAGTCACAGGTGTCCCAGGCGTAGGGAAGACAACTGTTCTCAACAATGTAAGAGCTTTGCTTGACGAGCGTGGAAGGAAGTATATGATTGTGAACTTTGGCGACTACATGTTCAAGGTGGCTTCTATGAGGGGGTTGGTGAAGCATCGTGACGAGCTACGCCACCTGCCGCTGCTTAAGCAGCTAGAGTTGCAGGAGTACGCAGCAGAGGCAATACGGCTAGATGCCGAGAAAACACTTAACGGTGGCGACATCTTGTTCGTTGATACTCACGCGGTTATTCGAACTGATACTGGGTATTGGCCTGGCCTGCCAGAGAACGTAGTCAAGGCGTTGCAGCCGGACTCAATAGTAGTTATTGAGGCCCCGCCGGAGGTTATCGTTAAGAGGCAACAAAGAGATCCAACGCGCTATCGAGCAGACCTCTCTAGAGTAGAGATTGTTAGTGAGCTTTTACAAATGGCCAGAATAGCTGCAATGGCCAGTGCGGTGCACGTCGCAGCTAGCGTATTTATAGTTGAAAACGTTGAAGGCGACCCTACTATAGCAGCCAACAAGGTAGTTGAGCTGGCAACCAAGCTGCGCTGAGGCCTAGACAATGGCTATCAGTATCGGGTTCTATACTTTTTACTTAGCGTTGCTCGGCTTTGTCGCCACGCTCGTCTCGGAGTACTTGTTCCATACACTAACTCACTTGCGCCTTATCCATGCTAAGGCAGAGCTTGAAGCCGTTCTCGTAGAGCTGAAATCTCTTTCACGCGATAAACGCGGGCAAAGGAAAAAGGGCAAACTTTCAGCAAAAATAAACATGCTTTACACTAGTGTTAAAAAATACTCATTCTTTCGTACATTCTTGTTGTTAGTGTTCTATACAGCTGGTGTAGTGGCAGTCTTTACTCGCCAAGTTGTCATTCCATCGCGTTGCCCAATTCCGCTCTTAACGGCTCCGCTGGAGACCCCGAACGGAGGAATAATGTACGTAACCTCCTCAGCCATAGTACTGGCATTATCATTTTTATCGTCTATGTTCATCGTTAGGGAAGACCTAGTAGGATTATTAATGCTTAAGTTACTCTGGCGTAGAACACGCAGAGAGCTACACGGGGGATAAGCATGCCGCGCCCGCATCACCGTACACGATCGCTACGAAAAATCCACGTAAGACTACCTGGTGGCGAGACAGCAGTACACTATGAAAAGAGAAGACCAAGCCCTGCACGCTGCGCAATCTGTGGCAGACCTCTCAGCGGTGTGCCACGGCTGCGTCCAGTAGAACTGCGTAGACTACCCAAGACAGCCAAGAGGCCTGAACGAATATTCGGCGGAGTTATATGTCACGAATGCCTTGAAAAGCTATTAAAGAGAAGCATTCGTGGTCAGCTAATTGCGAAGCTCCAGGAGCTGCGAAAGTCTCAGGCAGCAGCTGCATCAGCATAAGGGGTTTTCTACGGCACACGAGTTATTTTGTGTGCACATTCATATACTAGTTGTAACCGAGACTTTAGATGAGTATAGCTCCCTGGTTTTCGATGTAAAGGTTATGGTGTAAGCCAACCCTTTAAGGTGCTAGCAAGCTTGGTAATAGCAACGTCTAGGTGTGATAACAAGAAGAATCCGACAATTGCTTTCAGCGGGCCACCTGGTGGCGGAAAGACGACGTATGCGCGGAGACTTGCAAACGAGTTAGGCTTAAGCTATTATTCTGCTGGCTCGATATTTCGCTCGTATGCCGAGGAGAAAGGCCTAAGCCTTGAAGAACTTAATAGGCTTGCAGAGAAGGATCCAAGCATAGACTACGAGATTGATACGAGAACCTATATGCTCGGCTGTAAAGGCAACGTCGTTCTGGAGGGACACCTCGTTGCATGGATAGTTTCATCAGTAGCCGATGTTAAGATCTACGTGACAGCCCCGCTGGAGATCAGAGTAGAACGAATAGCCAAGAGGGAGGGACGAGATTTTAACGACGTATTACGCGAAACCGTCGCTCGCGAGTATATGCATAGACATCGTTTTCTCAAGCTCTATGGCATAGATATCGCGAATCTTCAGATATTCGACCTAGTAATAGATACAGGATATCTAGGCCTCGAAGAGGCGTACAGTATCATAAAATCATTCGTGTGCGAAGTGCTGAGGCGCAAGGGATACTATTTATCCGGCTGTGCTTCGGCGAAAAGTAACGCTTAAAGGATTCACTTAGCGGAGCTAGCTGGCGGGGAGTAAAAGATGCCGGCAATAGAGGTTGGCAGGCTCTGTGTAAAGCTCCGTGGCCGCGAAGCTGGTAGGAAATGTGTAATAGTAGAAATAATTGATGATAACTTCGTTGTAATAACCGGTCCTAAGGATGTCTCTGGAGTAAAGAGAAGAAGGGCTAATATAAACCACATAGAAGTATTGCCAGAGAAAATCAGCATCGAGCCTGGTGCAAGCGACGAGGAGGTCAAGAAGGCCCTCGAGGAGGCCGGGCTCCTCGACTTTATGAAGGAAAGGGTACGCGTTGAGCTCAAGCCCGGCTATTTCTAGCATAGCAGCATGTATGGCGCGTTGGTTCTAGCTCTAAACAAGGGCTTTATTCCCGTCTTTTTACCTAGCAGTGCCTCGTTCTGGCAGTACTAGAAGAGCTTAGTAAGGGCTCTATCTTACCTAGCTCCTAGGGAGGCATAGCCGCGGATACAAGGGTACTCAACGGTGCTAAAGCTATGGTGTCTGACCTAACAAGAAAAGGGATAGAATTTGTAAAGAAGTTAGACGAGTTCGCTGGTTTAAAGAGGGAATGGCTTGTCAAGATTGAGGGTGAGGAGACGAGCCCAGAGTATGGTACACCGCCCTGGGAGAGGCCTATAGAGCAGCATATACGGATGGGGGTTATTCCGCTGGATAAGCCTCCGGGACCCACGAGCCACGAGGTAGTTGCATGGATTAAGAGGATGTTTGGCCTCAGCAAGGCAGGCCACGGGGGCACGCTTGATCCCAAGGTTACCGGTGTTCTCCCCGTAGCTCTCGAGGAGGCAACCAAGATTATAGGACTAGTAGTCCATACCGGAAAAGAATACATGTGCGTAATGCAACTCCATAGCCCAGTGCCAGAGCCTGATCTCCGAAAAGCAATATCCATGTTTATTGGTGAGATATATCAGCGTCCCCCGCTGCGCAGCAGCGTCAAGAGGAGCCTTAGAACTAAGAAGATATACGACATTGAGCTACTAGAGTACAACGGAATATACGCACTCATGCGTGTTGAATGCGAAGCAGGCACATATATGAGAAAGTTATGCCACGATATCGGCCTAATTCTTGGCGTTGGTGCACATATGAGGGAACTTAGGAGGACAAGAAGCGGCCCCTTCCGCGAAGAACACGGGCTTGTAAGGCTACAAGATCTCAGCGAGGCTCTATACCGTTGGAAAACTGAAGGCAAGGATGACTGGCTTCGTAAATACATACTACCTGCAGAATACGCTGTAAGCCACTTGCCAAAGATTATAATAAGAGATACAGCAGTCGATGCAATAGCACATGGCGCTGACCTCGCTGTACCCGGCATAGTCATGCTGCATGCAGGAATAGAGCCTGGAGACACAGTAGCATTATTCACCCTAAAAGGGGAACTTGTTGCAATTGGTATAGCAAAGATGAGCAGCGAGGAAATAATGAAGGCACAAAAAGGAATAGCCGTGAAAATGAGAAGAGTGGTAATGAAGCCGGGCACGTACCCGCGAGCATGGAAGGCTAAAGAAGCAAAGAAAGAGAAGAAGGAGGAACAAGCGAGGGAGAAGCAGCAACACTGAAAAATGTTTACGCAATTCAATAGCGGGTTTCTCGGAAATAATTTACCCTGGACTCTTTATGGCTAGGGCGTGTGCTCTTGCCTCACTACTTCAGACCGTCAAGGCGAAAAACACCACGTATGATAATAAGTGACAACTTGCGCGGGGTTACTGTGGAATTCTATGTCACAGCAGACGTGTTCTCGCCCAAGGGTGTAGATGAGGGAACACGTTTGCTCATAGAGCACGCACGTGTGCCGGAGGAAGGAGTCATATTAGACCTTGGATGCGGTTATGGAGCTATTGGCATAACCCTTGCCAAGGCCTTTCCTAGACTCCGGGTATTCATGGTTGATATTAATCCTAAGGCTGTCAAGCTGGCTAGGATGAACGCAGAGTTGAACAATGTAAGTGATAGAGTAGTTGTGCTTGAAGGAGACCTCTATGAACCTGTAAAGGATCTAGTATTTGATGCCGTTATTTCGAATCCACCCTTAGCTGCAGGCTCTAAAACCGTAGAGAGAATAATAACTGAAGCTCCTTCGCATTTGCGTGACGGCGGGAGCCTACAGTTAGTTATGAAGAAGGGTGCTAGTAGGGCACTAGATTTGATGAAAAAAGCCTTTGGACGAGCAGAGGTCCTTCTCCGCAAGAAAGGCTATACAGTGCTCTACGCGGAGAAGGGTCCTTAGGCTTCGCGGAGGCGGTCACGAGTGATACAGGTGGGTGTGGCTGCGTTCTCCGGTATGCCGAGCACTGAGCTGCTTGAAAAATGCAAGGCCTTTGTAGCAACCTTGGCCGACGAGTGTCCTGATGCTGTTCTTGTTCTTGGTGGCTACTGGGGATTAATGAAATGTGTTGTTGATGAAGCGCTTCGAAGGGATCTTCATATCCTCTTGTTTCCCCCATTAGAGAAAGAGGACATAGAGTTTCCAGCTGAGGCCATTGTTGCGCGCACGGGGTCAAGTATGAGGCTGCGAAGTATCTACCTGGTAAGGAGTTCTGATGTGCTTATTGCACTAGGAGGGGCCTCGGGAACAATACAAGAAGTAGTGACAGCTTATACTGAAGGAATACCTGTCTTCATACTATCGGGTACTGGTTTGCCAACGGATCGTCTTAGGAACGTATTATCACCATATCTTGATGATAGGCGAGTAGCACCAATAACCTATATCAGTGATCCCCAAGTGCTTGCAAAGAAGGCTTGTGAAACAGCTAAAGCTAAGCACTAGGCCTCTTTACAGCTCTCTGAGAGAATACTTCTTGCTTTTTCAAGCGCTGATGCAAACAATCCTTCCCCTGCATACCCATACTCTAAGACAAACCGTTTGAGTTCCCCGCAAATTTCAGAAATCAGACGCAACTCATGGGTGTTATCTGGCGGCTTCTCGGCCTGAAGCTTTGGCCCACCCTCCATAAAGCCTTCAGGAAAGTACCAGTCCTTGAACCAGCGAAAACCTTGAAGATATAGTTTATAGCCGAGCCTAGTTGCAACTGGAGGCACACCAAGCTCTAGTGCTCTCATAGTTTCATCATCGTAAAGGTACTCGATAAAGATTCTATCACCGGGCTCCGTCGCAGCGCCTAGCGCTTCTAGAACAGCATCCTCGAAAACACTATCCTTAAACTCTATTTTATTCGATCCCATCTTGACTTTCTTTCTTACGCTATAAACTTCGGCCCATGGTCTATAGTGTGGAGGCCTTCCATGGAATACGTCAAGATAAAACAACTCGTCACCGTTGATAATTACTACGTAGCTGTGTTTCTCCTTTATACTCCTCTTGCTGAGTTTCTTTATTTCCACGTCCCAAGCTCTAAGCCTCTCCATAATTATGCTGATTAATAGGCCTATGTCCAAATTATCCTCCCTTATTTAACGTGTGATAAAGTTAGTACAAATATGCCTTATCCTTAGCTTCAGCGCTATAAAACTATTGTCTTCTTAAATATTAATCCTTGAGCTGTATTGAAGTATTACATTAGGCAATGTAATTAATCAGCCACGTACTGCGTAGTAGTATTGGGGTGATGTGTTCCAGGCCCCTGACCTAATGCAGGGATGACGTAGGGATTAGCCGCCTGACCGTTGCCTTAGGCTTCTTTTAATATCGTGTCTCTACTGTGGTGTCTAATTTAGTATAGATGGCTTAGTACTAGTATTGTTGCTAAGTGAGCTACTAGGCTCCATGCAAGAACTCTATAAAGCTGCGCAGCAATGTAGTAGTATTTGCCCCCTCTTTCAAATACTATGGCAAGTGTCTCAGTGGATGCGATTACATGAATTGCTCCAGTAATTATCAAGAGGTCTGGTAATGTGTCTACGTGCAGGTATGCGCATAGTGGATAGCCTCCTAGACGCCCCAGTATCGGGTCATTGGAGAGCCAGCTTTCCTTTAAGCATAGACCGCTGAGTGCTGCGAGATAGCCTAGGACGAGTAAAAGCATGCCCGTTATTGCAGTTAAAGCCCGGAGCCAAGAGTAATTAGGCAATTCACGTCCCTGGAATAGGATAGGGTTTGGATACAGCTAGATATCTCTGTCAGAGAGGTTTTGAGAGATTTGGTCTCCCGGCGTGCGTTTCTTCGCGGTCTCTTTGGCTCCTTTTTAGCAGCCTTAGCAATGCTAATCGGTCTCCCTCTAAGCTATAAGTGGAGGAAACGCATGTCGCCGACCAGGCATAGTATGCCAGAAACGCGTTCCGGGGCCATCCCTCTTCCTTATCCAAGAATTAGGGGCGAGATGAGCCTAGAAGAAGCTATAGCCTATCGGCGCTCTATAAGAGATTACCTTGATGAGCCAATAACGCTTGAAGAACTCGCACAGGTGCTGTGGGCTGCACAGGGGGTGACTGAGACACGTTACGGTTTCCGAGCAGCCCCCAGCGCTGGCGCCACCTACCCGTTGGAAGTCTACGTTGTTGTTGCTCCAAGAGGCGTAGTCCTACCTAGTCATGATTTCCTTGAACCAGGGTCGTATCGATATGTCCCTCAGAGCCATAGTCTTCTCATTGTGAGGCAAGGTGATCTGCAAGAGCCTCTCTACCGGGCAGCTCTTGAGCAGGAATGGGTTCTCAACGCACCCGTTAACATCGTCATAGCCGCGGTTTATGAGAGAACTACACGAAGATACGGTGAGAGAGGTATACGCTATGTCCACATGGAGGTTGGGCACGTAGGGCAGAATATCTATCTACAAGCAACAGCGCTTGGACTCGCAACAGTAGCGGTGGGTGCCTTCGTAGACGAAGAAGTACAGAGGATCATTGGGGCCGGGCCCCATGTTCATCCCCTTTACATTATGCCTCTCGCCAAGCCCTTAGAACCCTACCGGGTTTCAAAAGAGGAGCTAATAGGATATATAGAGTCGCATAGGAAAGAACGCAGATAGTAGAATAAAAGGTAAGATCTACTTGTTCTCAGTCTTTTTGGCTCTCTGTGCTTCTTCTAACAAGAACCGGTAAACCGTGCCCCAGATCTTGCCGTCTCTCCGCATCTTGTTCTCAAAATTGTTTATAGCCATCCAGTGCTCGAGGGCGCGTAGAGTAGCCTCGTCTAGTCTTCCCGTTACAGGACCAGAATAGTAACCTAGAATCCTTAGTGCTTCCTGTATCTCGGCAGCAACCTCGCCGAGATCGTAGACATCATTAGGGTCTTCGCGCTCAAGTATAGTCAGCTCCCATATCTTGAAGAGTCTTTCAAGCTCAGAAACAGGGTCAGGGTGATCATCCACTCGGAGATCAACATATCTGTCCACACCTTCCTCGCACCCGCCATAGCCACCGCATTTCCTGACCACGATTATAGCAGCGCTCTGTCTCCCTCTACGATCGCCGCCAGCCTTGTCGCCAGCCTTGAGGGCGGCAAGCAGTCTGTCCACGAGCTCTCCTCGAGCAGACTCAAAGGCATGCGCCATTGCCTCAAGAACCTCCTCGCCGACCAGTATATTACCTTGCACAGTGAAGCCATCACCAACAATGTGGCCGGCATATGGCAGGCACTTGGAACCAGTAAACGCGTAGGCCTCGCCCTCAGCGTTAACGACTCCTAGCTGCCTATGCTCTCGGCGCGGATCAGTACTCAGAAGAGTCTCAACAGCCCTTCTCGGCGAGAAACCCTTCTCCAGCATGTAGAGGGTCATTGGGCCAAGCTTAACATTAGCCCAAGCTTGTGTCGCAACAGCTCCCACGCCTACCTTAACCCATGGAACTAGAGCACCTACAGCGATAAACTTTGAGGCAACAGCTACCCCCAAATCTCCCTTCTCTCTATCAACAGCTACTATGGAAAACGTCAAACGAGCCCCCACCAAGCATGATCATTCTACGAGACCAAAATAAAGCCCCTTGAACGCATCTCGCCGACTAGGGAAACAGATACACGGGAAAAGGGGGACTAACCGGTGCTGCCACGGTGGCTGGTATACGCGGTAGCTTCACTACTCCTCTGGGGTCTCTGGGGCTTCGTGCTTGGCTTCGCATCTCGCGGATTAAAATGGTGGCAGCTTTACGTGTTCAGCGGCCTAGGAACAGTAATAGGAATCACAGCAATTACGGCGATATATAAAGGCAGCATACTAAGCGCCGAACCCCGCTACATAGTTCTAGGCATTGTAGCAGGATTGCTGGGGACTACAGGATACCTGGCAATGATAGGTTCCCTGGAAGCTGGCGGAGATGCATCAATAGTTGTTCCCTTGACATCTCTTTATCCCGCAATAACTGTTATACTGTCTACACTAGTTCTCCGAGAAGAAATGTCCCTAGAAAAAGCTATAGGAGTAACGCTTGCGCTTATAGCAATATATCTACTGTCAAAAACTTAGAACAAGAGAAACCAGATACGAAGGATTAGGACCTATCGGGCGAAAAACTAAGAAGAGCCTTCTCCTTCTATATACCTTTAGACTACGGTGAGATAACTGACTCCTCAACATTCCACCGACCCTAGGGGACATAAACACGCTAAAAGCGCTGTACTTGTAGCCACTCTCGCGGCATTTATCACAGGCCTAATTATTGGTGGGCTTCCAGGCCCCTGGCAAGACCTCAGTAACGTACTCGGTATTAGCACTTCAAGCACCTCCATACGGTCTACACTCTCAACCGCGCCATCAACCGTAACAGTTACGTCAACGCTTTACAAGACCAGTATAGTCACCTCAACTCTCACCCATACAGTGACTCTTACCACGCTATCAAAGATAGTAATTGAGAAAACAACAACGATCACAAGAACAATCAGTACGACTGAACTAAAATCAACGAGTATAATTATTAGTGAAAACAACACTATAATATCTTCAAACAGCTTTTCACAAGAAAGCCGGGAACGAGATAGAAGCTCTGTTCCCTCGCATACTGTTGCACAAAATAGTAACAGCTATTACTCTGATCCAAGCCCTCCCAGACTCTTAGCACCTACGTATACAATCGACAATGTAGCTCTTTATGATGGAAAATACTTTGCTATTCAGATAAGCGGCTCTTATCCCGGCTTCTTCGGGCTAGAAACAGTGCTTAAGCGAAACGGCACCTATTACTTCCTCGTACCGGATGGTGCACCCGTGGAGAACATAATTCCTCCAAGCTACCTCCGGATAGAAAATGGCCAAATCCTTTTAGCTTATAACTCTGGAATGCTTGCCTTCACCATAGGGCCGGGAACCTACGACGCCATAATCCCGCTTAGTGAAGATAGTGCAATTGTGTGTAAATTTAGCATAACATCAAGCCAAACCAGGCTTGCCGATTGTAAAAAGGAGTCTGTGAAGCTATCTAGGCCGAGCGTAGCAGCTGCCGGATATTCCTCAATATTGGATGCTGTGCTCGAATCGTTTAATGAAACAACCCTCGTAAAGCTATGTGGTATAATAGGCTGTGCAGCTAACGGTACGAACTCAGCAGAAAAGGTATGGCATATACTAGAATGGGTCTCAGACCACATAGCATATGATTATGTAAAGGAAAGTAGACGTGACATAACGGTGCTCTCTCCCCTAGACTTGCTAAGGAGAGGTAAAGGCGTATGCGCAGACTATGCTGTCTTCACAGCAGCTGCGGTACTTGGTGCCGGACTAAAGGACGCCTATATTTTAGAAATAGGGACTAGTCCGGTACCGCATGCGGTTGCCGCAGTAAACATCAATAACACACTCTACGTCATGGACCAGCACCTACCACCTATAGAGCTCGCAGACTATGCTGACCACGTCCTGGGCTCGAGGAGTTTTCCTACATATGTTCTCCACATCGAGCTAAAGGACGACGGTTTAGTGGTTGTGGGGTATAGGCTTAGCCTCCTCGGAATCACCGACACGTACCCCGAGGACGTAATCGAGGAAGCTGTGGTCAAAGAGGCCATAGACAGGGCTGCTATTGTTCTAAAAGAGACACCTTCTCCGCAGCTTTCAACAGTGATACAGATAGGGGATGCCTATGTGTACTTAAGGTTAAGCCTCCATAGCATAGGTGGGCTAGCTAATAAACCAGTAGCTATTGCTAGGCTTTACTCGCCAACATTTCGAGAACAATGGGCCTCATGGATAAGCAGCTACATAGTGAGCCTTGTAGAGCACTATTATAGCGAAAGCGTTGATGGAGGCTCATTCTGGGCAGTAATACGAGACGAGCAAGGCGCTACGGTGATCAAAGTCTATGCAGTGCCGTTCAAGACTCCAGTAGTTCAAGTCATAACAAACGATATTCTTAGCCTAGTTGTTGAGGACATTGGTTTAGATCCTTACGAGAATATTCAAATACTCCTCTATCGGCCCGGAGAGAAGACGCCATGCGCCGGAATAGTTCCTAAAGGCTATAAGTATTCGAATCTCCCATATATCGAGGCAGATGCTTGGACAAAGACAGGAAAGATGATAATAATATCTATAGGTGCTAAGAGGCTGCAAAACCTTATAAGAACAGTTTGCGAAAATAACGCGGTACTCAATGTATGGGTCAAAGACAGAATAGTATACTCTACACTACTAGGCAAAGAGTAATAGACCAGTACTTCACCACTACTTTGCTTATACCATACTTAAAGGATGTAATAATGAGCTAACTAATAACCAATTTGTTCAAAAACGGAAGCCCATGTCCTCATAATGCTTAGGCTCTTTGCCGGTTTTTCCGGGCTTTCCTCGACATACTTTGTGTAAATTTCCCTAAGGGTGCGTATTATGTCATTGACTAGGGGAGGCAGCTCCAACGCCTCAATATATTCTTTCAATCTATCCTTATTCTTCGCAACAACTATTACAGCATCTATAGGAGCACTATCGATCACGAACCTTAGGGCCTTTTGTCCCGGTGTTCCGGGCGCGTTCTCAAGTACATTTTTAACTTCCGAGTATACTTTGAAGGCCCATTCGTACCACCCGTTTCTCCTCAGGCTGCGGTGATCGCTAAGATTCCTCGCCTCGGCAAGCGTGATAGACTCGTCTAGGACACCGCCCCCATGGGGCACTCTTGCTATGGTTCCAACACCTCTTGATGCAGCCATTCTCGCTATCGTGGCTCCTGGCTCCTGCTCAAGAATATTATATACGAACTGAATTGACTCTACACGCCCATGTTGCAGCAAGATAATAGCGTGCTCGAGCACATCGGTTTCAGGGCCAAGCGCCACTCCAACATGTTTTGCAAATCCTTCTTCGGTTAGGCGCTCAACTGTTTTCCAGAAAGACATGTCGCGGAGAACGTGGAGTGACGGATTGTGGATCTGTATGAGATCTATAGGTTTTTTGCACAGTCTCTCGCTACTCTTCTCCGAGGCCCATAATAAGTAGGTTTCATCGTACCTCCTGGGAGGCGGGGTTCTCCTGCTATAGAAGTCATACCCGATCTTAGTAGCAACCACTATTCTCGCCATGCCCCGTTCTCCGAAAGCTCTGCACAGTAGCTCTTCTCCATATCCGTTAGCATAGACATCTGCTGTATCGAAGAAGTTTATGCCAAGTCGCTCAGCGTAACGAAGAAGCTCGATGGCATCCTCCTCCGGGACGCTGCCATATAGCCCGGTTAAGCTGTAGACGCCAAAGCCTATGCGGGAGACGCGTAACCCGGTTCTACCGAGAAAACGATAGTCCATCTTCCTCCCTCTAGGGACAGACTTAGCTGCAAGCAGGAGGCGAGGAACTGAAGAGAATAGGCAAGGGTACAGGCCTAAAAACCCATGTTGATGAGCTGTGTTTGAGTTATGGGTGTTGCTAAAAGGTTACTGGAATGTTACTTTTCTGTTCTTTAGGCTGCGATTTAAGAGGTCTGCGTGCTCTAGTGTCACTTGGTACTCTGTCAATTTCTCTAGCTTTATCTCGCCGCCTTCTATCTTTACCCTGTTGACGTATACTTTGCCCTCGTCGAAGCCGACAGTGTAGACGTATAGGTCCTTGGTTTCGAGGAACTTCTTTATCTCTTCGTCCTTGAGGGCTTCAGCTACGCCACCGGCGGCGAATATCCTTACATGGAACACTATTGCGCCTGGTATGTTCTCTTTCGCAGCAGCCTTTAGGAACTTGACAAAGCTCTCTTTGACCTTCTCTATTGGGTCTTCGCCGCCAAACTGTAACAGTACTACTTGTGCTCCAAACTCTTTAACCCTCTTGGCTACTTCCTCTTCATTAGCCCCAAGCTCAACCATGAAGTGATATGTAACTCCGCCACTATGATCTAGGAATGAGGCCTCTGTCGCCGTTGCTATGCTACTACATATGATATTCTTTGGCGCTACTACTGCTAGCTTGTTTACACCTAGGTCTGCGAGAGCCTTGCCCACTAGTCGACCCGTCAGTGCTCGAAGATAGATCTCTTCTTCGAATGTAGTTAAGGCCATATTTTTACACCGAAACCGATACTGGTTTCGAAACAGCACTTAAGTTTAACGCCAGTTAATGTAAACAAGTGTTGTAAACGCTGAACAAAGACAACAAGGTAGCAAAGCCATAAATTATAAGAAGATCCTAGTGAACGCAAGTTAAATAATTAGAGAAATAATATTTATATTGTATTTATGTTTAGAAGATTATAAAATTAAGTCTACAAATAGTGCAGGTAATTGAACCTAGACCGAGGTTTCTTCTCTTGTACTAAGAAAAATCATAGTCCTCATAGACCTATAATTAGTTCCACTACAGCATCAATACTTGGTGCTGGCGAAAGCCTAGATGATAATAATAACAGTAATAGAAGGCTTTATTTAATGTAACCGTCAAGATATTCTTTTTGACACCTTAAACCTAAGAGCAAGGACTAGTAGTGCAATAATAGATATTAGATATGAAAAAGAACTCATATGCATTATTCTCTATGGAGATAATCAGCCCATAGGCTATGCAGAGGGCCAGAAGAGGAGAGATAATCTATGTAATCTGCGCTTACGGTGAAGCAGCGCAATTCTTCACATTTTATGACGGTTTCCGTACTTAAAGTTAAGAGCCTTTAATTTAAGAAAGCATAAAGGACTTCATAGCAGCTAGCAGTTTTTGTCTCCAAAAGTATGTAATATTTTAATCATCTAACAATAATGATTGTTAAGCCGCTTCAAGGATTATACATAATGGTATCCCGGTCTCTCAAAAGAGGTGTGAATCCCAAGTGAAATGCTATAGTGGCTTAGAGGCCTCTAAAAAGCTAAAATCGTTAATAGCAAACGCTATCCAAGCACTATGGGTTGCAACAGCATTCCTCGATAATACTGGTGCTAGCCTCTTAAGTGAAGCGGCTAAAAGAGGCGTGCAAGTTAGACTTCTCGCTTCGGATCGTGTTGATGAAGTACTCCTTGAAAACCTCTCGAAAAGCGGCGTCGAGGTTAGGGTTTATGAAGAGCAGTTCCTCCACACAAAGATATACATTGCTGACGGAAGAGCCCTAGTAGGCTCCGCAAACCTAACCCGGCCAGCGCTTGAGGCCTCTAACATAGAGGTACTCTGTGAGGTAGACCTGAGGGAGGCTGTGAATCAGTTTAACAAACTATGGGACATCGCAAAACCCTTAATAAAAACGCCCCCTCGAACCAGCACCTCGCTTCAACTAGTCTTTATCATCACAGAGAGACGAGAGGAATACACAAGAATAATCGAGTTCACAGTACCTGACCCCGAGGTTAAACTAACACTAGTAAATCCTGAAGCACCCGGCGGTTACATGATAGCCGAGATAGGTGACATACACTTCCGCGCTCTTGAGCCAATCTGTGACACAATGAGAGATCTAAGCAAGTCGTATAGCTTCCATAACAAAATCGGTGTAATTGAGGCACAGGATCTATCAAGGTGCGGGCTTAGCGAACATCCAAAATGTAGCGATGTACTCTCCCAGCTTAGGCCGACACGCCTCCTAAAAGATGAGGAAGCTGTTGAAGTAGCGAGAAGATTATACCTTGTATGGGATATTACAGCAGCTTTCCTTAATGGGCTCGATTCAGAAAACTTAGAAAGGCTTTAGAAGCAGATGCTAGCAAACTAGCAGAAATAATACCCGACACTGATGTAAAGAGCGTTCATTTGTCTGGGGGCATATCATCGCTATCTATATGTAGAAGGCTAATACGCGTTGAAGCAGATCTTTACGTTGACATAACTAGATTTGATAACAGGAAGCTGTCAAGAGTGCTATAGAGTCAGGAAGCTGGCTTACCAGCACTAGGAATGTTATTGAGAATATCATATCAGAATATGGACAGTGGATTAGCCTGCACGGTATACGAGGGCTAAGCGTAACTGTGAACGTTAATGTTAAAGCTTGGCTTGGGCAAGATCTATGGAGATCAAGGATGGAATCGATAATAAAGCAAGAAGTTAAGATTGAAGAGCCCTTAGGAAATGATAGCTAAATATGATTTTAGCAAGAGATATTACCCTACAGTTATTCTGCTTGTATTTTCAATCCTGTTATTACTTCTCTAAGTACTAATATATCAAATTCCGAATATATAGAAACATCTAACCTCAAAACTAGATAAGATTTTCTAAGAAATCCTAGAAGTCTCTAGATATGGAATCGGCGTAAACCTGGTATAATAAATTATGAAATATCAAGCTAAATTTTTAGTAAACTTCTCTATTTTTAATATTAAGTTTAAGAGAATTACATATACTATACAGAGTGCATCTAACTATGTTTTAGCTATACAGCTGGCGGTAACGTGATCGTATATTGTTTGTGCTCCATCTTTCCTAGTGTATGATGACATGCTCCATACAGTAAAGTCGAGGCACCTAGTTATCGGTAGGTATAGTGCGAAGCTACAACAGCTAGCAGGTTTATCATCGGTCCTAGAAGTTTGCGGGAATGGCATGTCTTTGGAGAGCGTGTAGGCGTAGCCGAGGCCTGGCACACGGCTGAAAGGCATGCTGCACTCTGCTATAAGGTGCTTTGCAAGTATGCCTAGGCATATGGTGTATTTTGCAAAGTTCGTAGCCGTTTTTTGCTCTTTGTCAAAGACTTGCATCGCAATATTATTGTCCAATGCTGGGAAGATTGACGGCATAAGAAGGTGTAAAGCCTTATAACCCCATGTTGTCCCGCCATTAGCGCCAATGGTGTTTAGTGCACGGCTTACAATTTCTTCAAGCTCACTATGGCTCAACGTGGCAGCGATGTCAACTATTGTACTGTCAAGTGCAAGGTCTCTAAGTGTCTTGTAATCCTTAACGTTTACATTCATAGTAAGCAGTTTAGACACAGCCTTCAGCTCGACACCTTTAAAACGCTGTATTCTCCCCCAACCCATTATCGTGCCTATAAGTGCTTCTAAATGAGCTGGCGTTGGAGGCTTGCCTTGCACTATCAGCTCGTTAGCAAGCAGGTTCACAGTATAGATAGCTTGAATCTCTAGCGCAACGCATGCCTTGGAGCTGTATACCGTGTTATGAATCTTTTCGACTTCACTACATACGCTGCTGGGCACTTTAACCTTCTTACTCTTTACACAGCTTTTCAAAAAGCTAATTACTGCATACCGATTACCACCCGCACCAGCCAAAACAGCCACCAAAACCTCCAAGGAATTTTCTAGATATTTAATATTAGCCGTGTTATGTATAGTATAATTACGCTATAAGTTTATTTCAAATAAGTACTAAACATCGTAGAAGGGTACAACTAAGCCTGAAACACCATGCCCAAAATCCCACAGGCCTAGGAGAAGCCAAGCTTCTCCTTAACCCTAGCGAGAACCCTACGCCTAGCATCGCCGCTTAAACCTCTCACGTCAACCTTATCATGCCAGTTATCTTCAGGCTTGAATTCCAGACCAAGTTTCCGTCGCCTGAAGACCCGGAAACCATAACCGTCAGCAATCAGATCCACATAAGAAGATATATGGTTGTGGCGCCGGGGGCGGGATTTGAACCCGCGCGGCCGTGCGGCCACCGGCTCTCAAGGCCGGCCCCTTAGACCGCTCGGGCACCCCGGCGCCCAGAAGGGGTTCTCCTTCCGTGCTAGTTACCACTGTTCCGGGTTTTCTCGTTTATTCCCTCTTTCACTTCCGGACTCTTTGATTATGGCTGAGTATATGTATGTCCTCGACCATATATTTTCTACTAGTGGAGGGTGTTCTCCGCCTTGTTGTTTGGTAGGCGTCGTGAATACCTTGTTAAGCGTGGCAAGGAGTTTGTTGTTCGTTCGCCGAGCTTCGAGAATAGTGGCCGCATTCCAGTAAGGCATACGTGTGATGGGGAGGATGTGTCGCCTAGGCTTGAGTGGAGTGGTGCACCAGAGAATACTAAGTCTTATGTCCTCATAATGTATGACCCTGATGCGCCTGTAGGCACTTTTATTCATTGGGTCTTGTACAATATACCTGGTACGAGAAACTACGTTGAAGAAAATGTGCCGCGTGCACCAGAAGTCCCAGGTCTCGGAGTCCATGGAGTCAACGATTTCGGCTTCTATGGATACGGTGGTCCTTGCCCGCCACGAGGGCATGGTGAGCATCGCTACTTCTTTGCGTTGCATGCTCTCGATATAAGCGATATAGGTCTTGGTCCTGGAGCCAAGGCATCACAAGTAATAGATAGAATAAAGGATCACGTTATAGGATATGCTGTACTTATGGGGCGATATAGCCGAGGCTAATGCTACGTAAGTATTTTAGCATTTTTATTATTTTTCTCTCTAAATTTTGAGATATTAGTTTAAGATGTTAGGCAGCTCTGCAAGATCATATTCACTCTTTTTCAAAAGTATATCGTCATTAATTCATTAATAGTGCTATTGTGGTTATTGCGAGGAGAGCTAGGGCGGTCTTTGTGGTGGGAAGAACCCTACTGCTATATCTTGGTATTTGTTGATCGTCCTTATTGGTGCAAAGAGTGCCCGATACAAGCCAAGCTCTTTTAACGCGTCTAGACTACTATTGTTTGTACCTTATTTTTCATGTGCAGCTCTTTCCGCATCTTAAGGCGCGGGGTTGACCACTATGATGGACGTATGGACGTCTTGAGCTCCCTTAGGGGTGTCCGGCTTTTCTTTCAAGTCTTCTCCTCTAAGGACTAAAGCCTACATGTTTACAGTAACGGCTGCTGTATTCTTTAAGAACACTGTTGTTAAGAAGAGTGTCTCTTTTTCTAAGCTTTTTTAGAAGAGGTGACAGCGTGGTTGAACTATATGCTAGTGCTTTTATTACAACATGCCCGTCTCTTTTGGTAAACGTTTAAGTAACTGGTTATTCTTACCACTGGGCTGTGGTGCATTGGTATGGGGCGTGGAGCGCTCTTTGCGGTAACAGCAGTAATTATTCTCGCGATAATAGGTGTGATAATCTACTATGCCTATGAGCACACGGGTGGTCGTGAGCATTCAGCGCAATTTACTACGTCGCCATCCACGAGCCATGTTGAGGCAACGGGCATAGAACGGCAAAAAACATCAACGACCAGCAAAGAAACCCATGCCATGAACAAGTTGCCCGAAATAAGAATTGGTACAATACGTGGCGGTATCTCGAGTCTCGACGTAATACTTGCGAAGAAGCTGGACGAGGAAAACGGGTTTAGGGTTAAACTTGTACTTTTCACAGCCACTCTTGACCTAGCAAATGCGATAGCTCATGGAGATGTCGATGTAGCTATAATACCTGCTGAGTTCGTGGCAAAGCTGCGCGAAAAAGGCACCAATGTAACGATACTTGCTGTTGACTTCTATCAGAACCAGGCCATAGTTGTGCAGGGAGATGAGAACATAACCAGCATAGAGGACTTGAAGGGTAAAAAAATAGCAGCGTTTAAGCCCACTGGGACCTATGCGATGTTCAAGGCGTATATGAAGGCCATCTATGGGCTTAACGCCGAGACTAGCTTTAATATAGTTAACCTGCCTCCTCCGCAAATAGTGCAAGCGTTTGCAAAGAAGGAAGTAGATGCAGCAGTAATATGGGAGCCCTTCGTATCAAGGCTCATAGCAGATTACGGGGGCGAAATACTCGTATCGTATCAAGAGCTTTGGCAAAAGTGGGGTAAGCACATAGGAGACAACGGCGTGATGATTGTCTATGCTGCCCGCGGAGACTGGGCAGCAGAGCATCCAGGGCTGGTGGAGAAGCTATTAGCTGCTAGGAGCAAAGCAGCAAGCATATGGAACAGTGACGAGGAGCTCGCCGAAAAAATACTCGTAGATAACTACGGGGTAAGCAAGGAGGCAGCAAAGCTTTGCTGGAGCAGACTAAAAATGGAGACAGCGAAGGAACTCACCAAAGGCCTAGTGAAGAACATATTGGCGGTCTGGGAGTTAGCAAGGGAAGGAGGCTACATCTCTTCACAGCCGGAAAGTCTAGCAAAGGGAGCGTTCTGGGAGGCTGGGCAGTAGCACTTGCAGCCCTCCTCTCCACATGGGAGATTATCCACGTGTTTTTCCCCGGACAA
Organism: Pyrofollis japonicus; assembly: GCF_033097485.1. Lineage (NCBI taxonomy): Archaea > Thermoproteati > Thermoproteota > Thermoprotei > Desulfurococcales > Pyrodictiaceae > Pyrofollis > Pyrofollis japonicus. The sequence continues at coordinate 850,320 of NZ_AP028634.1, read as the reverse complement.
GTACCCGGCGTCGCCTCCACGCTGTTGTTCATTGCGTCAGAGGGGTTCTCAAAAATATCCTATAATACGGGGCTAACATTGCTGCGAAGCACCATAGGCTTCTCCCTGGGCTTCGCCACCGCCCTGCTCCTAGGGCTGCTATATACGCTGCATCCTCTACTGAGAGAGACCGTAAGAGCGTTAAACACGATACTGCAAAGCATATCCGTACTCATCTGGGTAGTAGTCCTCGTCATGATATTCGGGGTGCTTAGCCCCCTACCACCGATACTTGTTGCAGCCTTGGTCTCCCTCCCCATAGTCCTAGCAGCAACGGTGTCAGGCCTTGATGCGAGTAGCAAGAAACTCGCAGAGCTAGCGGCAATGATTGGAGCAAATAGGCTTAGTTATTACAAGGACTTCCTTCTCCCAAGCCTTGCGCCTACGCTGGCGGGCGCGGCGCGCTCGGCCCTAGGAGCAGCGCTGAGAATCAGTGTAGTTGCTGAAGCCTTCGGGAGCAGCGGCGGCATAGGTTATATGATAACCAACTACTATAACCTCGCGGAGCCGGAAGGAGTATTCGCTTGGGGACTAATACTCGTCGTACTAATGATCCTCCTAGACAAGGCCGTGCTAGAGCCCATAGAGAAGAGGGCTGCACGATGGAGCATAGCAAGCTAGCAGTAAGGGTAAACAATCTTTACAAGAGCTTTGGAGCCCAAATCGTGCTCGCAGGGATATCTATAGAAGCATACACTGGAGAAGTAGTAGCAATAGTGGGGCCCAATGGCAGTGGCAAAACAACCTTACTACGAATCATAGCGGGCCTCGAAGAGCCCGATAAAGGTAGAGTAGAGGTAAACGGCCGCGCTCTACTGGTCTTCCAGGAAAACCTCCTTCTGCCGTGGAAAAAGATACGCGATAATATCGCTCTAGGGCTCTATTATAGAAAGCTTCCCAGCATGGTTATCGAGAAAAGAGTACAGGAAGTCGCACGGCTTCTAGACCTTGAAGACCACTTAGAGAAATACCCATGGCAAGTAAGCGGGGGGACTGCGAGGAAGGCAGCAATCGCCCGAATACTAGTACTTGATCCCGACATACTATTACTAGACGAGCCGCTAGCAGGGCTTGACGTAAAGACGCGTCAGGCATTACTGGATAGGATAGTCTGGATAGCCCATACAATGGATAAGACAGTAATCTTAGTAGATCATAGCATAGAAACTGTGGCAGCCTATGTTGACCGCCTTTACGTGATAGGATATCCTCCAAGCAAAGTAGAAGCAGAGATAGATCTCAGAGGAATAGAGCCCCGCAAAAGACTAACAAAGGTCTATGAGGCCTTAGCGAAAACTATGCAAGAATAGAGCTAGAATAAAGATAACATACTCATCCTTGTTTTGAGCCAGCTCCTGCACTCAGGCTAGTTCTTATCGGGGAGTAGTTTGCAAATTCTTCTTGAATAACAGGAATAATCTGTTTCTCTAGGTATTTTGCCATCTGTGGCCCCAGAGCCCTAGTCGCTAATTCTACTGCTTTGAAGGAGTCCTCGACAAGGAGCTGTGCAAACGTTTTTCCTTCAACTCATTTTGCTGCAGTATTTAGAACCGCATATGCACCGATGCCCGTTTTCCGGCGTAGAAGTGTATCTATGCTTTCGGGTTCGGGGCCCAATACTAGGTGAAAATTACCACCCATATATTGTGGTATTACCCCATAGTAGAATAAATATTTTCAGCACCCATAGGGGGGTGCGGCTTTTTAGCATATGTTATAGTTCTATAACTCGGATAGACTAGCTCTTTAACCATACTCGAAATATAATAGTGGTTTTGGGAGAATAAGGCGTGGCCGCATTCACAGACCTTCGTGGATTTATTGACACCTTAGCAGAGCGGGGTGAGCTACGAGTAATTCGCGAGCCCTTGAGCCCTATCTTGGAAATTCCTGCGGCTCTCCGCATAGTCATGCAGAGGCGAGGCCCGGCTCTTCTCTTCGAGAATGTGAAAGGATTTCCAGGCTGGAGGGTTGTAGGCAACCTTTTCGGCACAATTGATCGCATCAAGCTAGGTCTCGGCGTAGGCAGGCTTGAAGAGATCGGTGAACGCCTAGTTTCTTTCGCGTGGCGTCCCCCGCCTACTGGTATCGGAGAAAAGTTGAAGAGCCTACGAGAAGCGCTTGATCTAGGCAGGTATGCTCCACGTCGTGTCCGAAGAGCAGCCTTTGAGGAGACTGTGCTCGAGGGCGAAGAGGCCAGCCTCTCTAAGCTTCCGCTTTTCAAGACCTGGCCAAAGGACGGTGGCCGCTACATAACATTCGGCCAGGTCTACATACGTGACCCAGCTACGGGTGTGACCAATATAGGCGTTTACCGTGTAATGGAGAAATCAGGTAGGGAAGCAGTTATACATTGGCAGCTCCACAAGCGTGGCCGACATGCATACCTAAGCGCTATCGAGAGAGGAAGCGAAATACCGGTTGCAATAGTCATTGGCGCAGAGCCGGCAGCAATGCTGGTTGGCGTTATGCCTGTCCCCTATCCGCTTGACAAGCTTCTCTTCGCCGGAGTAATGGCGGGTAAAGGAATCAACGTGTACAAGCTGCCTAGCGGGATAATGGTCCCAGCATCATCCGAGGTAGTAATTGAAGGAGTGATTGAGCCGGGCAGGGAGTCTGAGGAGGGCCCATTTGGAGACCATTGGGGTTACTATGACAAACCAGTACACCAGTTCCCGGTCATGCGTGTTGAGCGTATATGGATGAGGAAGGACCCTATCTATGTCGGAACGGTTGTTGGGAAGCCAGTGCTAGAGGACGCAGCCATCGGTAAGGCAGTTGAGAGGATATTCCTCCCGATGCTCCGAACCCTTCTCCCAGAGATAGTTGACGTAAACTTTCCCGAGCACGGTGTGTTCCAGGGCATGATGATTGTGTCGATAAGGAAGACTTATCCAGGCCAGGCTAAGAAAGTTATGATGGCTCTATGGGGTCTTGGGCAGACTGCACTCACAAAAATAATAATAGTTGTTGACCGCGACATAGATGTTCACGACTTGAACCAAGTCGTCTGGGCAGTATCGGCTAATGTTGACCCTCAAAGAGATGTCGTGGTTGTTCCGAATACGCACACAGATCATCTGGACCCTGCAGTGCCTGTTCCAGGCTATGGTAGCAAGCTGGGCATTGACGCTACTCGTAAATTGCCTGAGGAAAATAATTGGAAAGAATGGCCTGAGGAAGTAAAGGAGGACCCTGATATAGAAAAGAAGGTTGTTGAGGTTCTTAGCCGCGAGGGTGTACTGAGATGAGTAAGGCTGTGGTGTGGGATCCGGGAAGGGTCTCAAAGCGTAACCGCCTTGAAGCAATAATGAAGCTCATACGTATAGAACATACCCTGTTTAGTCTCCCCTTCGCCTACGCTGGCGCCGTGCTTGCTTATCCCCGGGGCTTAGGCCTATGGGAGGCTATTTGGATAGGCCTAGCTGTTCTTGGGCTTCGCTCAGCCGCAATGAGCTTTAACAATATTGCTGATCTTGATATTGACCGGCTTAATCCGCGCACAGCTAAGAGGCCACTAGTGACAGAAGCTGTTCGGCTAAGAGATGCATGGCTTGTAGTGGTGGTGGGTAGCCTTCTCTATTACCTGTCAGCTGCGATGTTGAACATTTACGCGCTAATACTTAGCCCTCTGCTCTGGATACTTGCAATGACCTATCCTTATGCTAAAAGGGTTCACTGGCTGCCGCACCTGCACCTAGGCCTTGTTCTAGGATTTGTTGTTTTCGGTGGAGCAGTAGCGGTATATGGTTCTCATGCTAAGAGCTTAATGGACGTTCTGACACACATTCCGTGGATCTATGTTGTAGCAGTCACGCTATGGGTAGCGGGCTTCGACGCGTACTATGCAATAATGGACGAGGATTTTGACAGAAAAATGGGCCTTGGAAGTCTCGCAGCCCGCTTCGGTGCAGGAGGAGCGCTACTCGCAAGCAGGATAATACACGGTATCACGGCCCTACTTCTACTAATCAGTATTCCCGTCTACGGCCTAGGCCCTATAGGCGCCTTAGGCGTAATAATGGGTATAGCCCTCCTATTGTACCAGCACTATATATTGTACAGGGATGGGCTTCAAGCAATACCTAGGGCTTTTAACACTAACCTCTTGCTCGGAATAGTTATCGGGCTAGGCGTGTTTTTAGACAAACTAATCTACTTGTATGCTCATTAACTGTCAACCAGCTAGGACTGCTAACAAGAGGACATAGATGGAATAGCTTGCATCGCTGAACCGTTGCAGTCTCGCTACCAAAATATTTGGCTAGCAGCATACCCTAGCACGCGGTTCCAGGCCTTGAAGTCGCCAATCGAAAAACTAGCCCAGCTAATAGTTGACTATTGTGTATCGGTCAAGAAAGGTGACGAGGTAACCATAGGGGCAGGTCTCGAAGCGCTTCCCCTGGTTAGGGAGATTTTCAAAGAAGTTGTGAAGCGGGGAGCCTATCCACTACTAGTTTCACTAGAAGACGAAGCTCTTGACGAAATACTCTATCGCTATGCAACAGACGAGGTACTAGAGCATGTAAGCCCGGTGGAGAAACTATTATCAGAGACAATAACTGTAGCAATAAGAATACTTGCTCCTAGCCACACTAAGCACTTAATGGGAATCCCGGCTGAACGAATGGTTAAGAGAAGTAGGGCACGGTTTGAGCTAATGAAGATATTCATGGAGAGGAGCGCAAGGAACGAACTCAGGTGGACAATAGCTCCGTATCCTACGAGGGCTCTTGCACAAGAGGCAGGCATGGGTATACTTGAATACGAGGAGTTCGTTTACCATGCAACCATGGTTGACCGTGATGACCCTGTCAAGGCTTGGCAAGAACAAGCTCGCTGGCAGCAAAAGATAGCTGATTTTCTGAACAAGGTATCGGAGCTCAAGTATGTTGGCCCAGGGATCGATTTCTATATACGTGTAGATGGCCGAAAGTGGATAAACGATGACGGCAAATACAATATGCCTGGTGGGGAAGTATTCACCGGGCCAATAGAAGATAGCGCTGAAGGATACATAGAGTTCGACTATCCCGCTATATGGCGTGGCCACGAGGTTGAAGGAGTAAGACTTGTGTTTAGAAAGGGACAAGTCGTTGAAGCAAAGGCGCATAGAGGCGAAGAATTCTTAAAGAAGATGCTTGAAACTGATGAAGGTGCAAAGCGTCTCGGAGAACTAGCATTTGGGCTCAACTACAATATAACCAGGTTTACGAAAGAAATACTCTTTGACGAGAAAATAGGAGGCACAATGCATATCGCGTTAGGAGCTTCGTACCCCGAGACCGGTGGGAAGAACCAGTCAAGCATACACTGGGACATGATAAAGAGCTTAAAGAACCACAAAGTATATGCCGACGGCGACCTTATATACGAGAATGGCAAATTTATCGAGGAAGTACTCTAAGTAAACCCTAAACAAAAACATATCCCTAATGAGTTTTCTTAAACAACAAGACACTAGGTTTGCTCAACGAGCATGGCTTAGAGGAAGCATCGCTAGTCAAGCTTATAAGCTGTACCAAGTGCTTGGAGCAGCAACCATGTGTTTAGGAAACGGAAACATACATAGGGGACCAGTGTTAGTAAAGAGTTCTGGCTCCTACTCGTTACATTATCCAGTGTACCTAAGCAAGACTTCTGCAAACACTTACTGCTCTTATAAAAACAATATAAGGGAGGTGATAAAAAGCAATGAGCCTTGAAACGGCCGTCGTTGTTTCTCCTAGCCTAATAGAAAAATATGCAGCAGCAAACCCGTTGATAGCTAAGGCGTATAGATTGCTCGAGGAGGATGAGGAGGTTAACGAGCTGCTCCGCGTCGCCAATATAATGGCTGTTGGCAGGCTAAAGTACAACGACCACGGCATAGTACATGCACGAATAGTATCGGGAGTAGCGCTACACTTGCTTGACCTGCTAGTGAAGGCTGGTAGAGAACCAACAACTCTCCGAGACGGCACTGCCAAGAGCCTCGACGATGTAAGGCTCATAGTATTGTTCTCTGCCTATTTGCACGATATCGGTAATGCCGTGCATAGGACGTTCCACGAATACGTGGGCGCACTTCTGGCAAAGGACATACTGAATAGACTGCTACCCGAGCTCGGTATAACAGGGCGCCGCCTCATCGATATAAGGCAGGAAGTAATGCACTCGATATTCGCGACAGAGTACAATACTCGCTGCCTTACAATGGAGTGCGGCATAGTCAAGATAAGCGATGGCCTCGATATGGCGGAGGGACGAGCAAGAGTACCATACAAGATGGGCAAGCTCGACATGCACGCGGTATCAGCTATAAGTATAAAGAGAGTTGAAATAGAGCAAGGAGAACGCCCAATAAAGATAATTGTCAACATGAACGACATGGCAGGCCTCTTCCAAGTAGAGCAAGTACTCATGCCAAAAGTCTTAACGAGCACCATCGAAGACGATGTTGAAATATACATAAGGATAGATGGGAGACTTAGGAAGTACTACCCCAAGGAGTAGCCACGGTAATGTCGCAGGGAGCTGAGAGATCTAAGAAGCTTAGGATAGTACTTTTAGAATCACCGCTAGAACTTGTGCCGCCAGAAATACGGCGTCATCCCCAGGTGAAGCGATACACGGAGCGCTTCGGAATAGAGCCAGGCGAGACTCTTCTCGACAAAACCTATCACTATTATGCAATGGAGCCTCTCCCCGAGAAGTGGAAGCGCGGCCGCCCCGATATAGTCCACTTCTCGATACTGCTTCTCCAGGACAGCTTGCTAAACCAGAAGGGATTTCTCGAAACCTATATACACGTATACGACGGCCGTGTTTTCTACATTAAGCCGGAGACGAGGCTACCCAAGCACTATGACCGCTTCAAGGGCTTGATGGCGCAACTCCTAATCTATGAGAGATTGCCGCCAAGCGGAGACACGGTGCTCGTGGAAAAAGTGGCTGATTCTCTTGAAGAGTTCGTCGAACAGATGGGCGGACTTATACTGCTATGGGAGAAGGGCAAGCCTCGTACAGCCAAGACTATAGTTAGGGAAGCTATGGAGCTTAAGTGGCCTATCGGTGTAGGCATGTTTCCACGAGGGGATTTTCGAGCAGAAACAATTAGGCTAGCAAGGAAGCGATATAGCTTGCGAGGCGTAAGCGGGTCTCTTAAGGCTTGGAGCGTGCTACACTATTTACTTTGCAGCGCCGAGCAGCTGCTAGGCATCTTGCCCTAGCAAGCGAGCCCACTCCTTGACAATCTCTGTTGCTACTTGATGCGTACTTGAGTCACCACCTATGTCTGGCGTCCTGATACCCTTTACTACAACTATATTATTTATTGCTGTGTCGAGCGCCTCGGCGGCTCTCCTCAACGCCTCGTCCCCTCTAGCATATCCTATGTGATATAGGAGGTATTGTGTAGCCCTAAGCGCCGAGACAGGGTTGGCTAAACCCTTGCCCGCTATATCGAATCCTGTTCCATGAATCGGTTCAAACAACATGCCATTCTCTCCTAGCTGGGCTGATGCACAGAGACCAATACTCCCAGCGACAGCAGCAGCGACATCACTCAGTATGTCACCATACTGGTTGAGTGTAACTAGAACAGCTGATTCAGGAGGATCCTTCACCAGCCTGTAAGCGGCACTGTCAACAAGCATATCCCCAGTAGCGACTTCTCTGTATTTCTCTGCGACCTCGTAGAACGTCTCTAGAAATAATCCATCTGTTGCACGAAGAACAGTGGCCTTATGTACGGCATAGACGCTCCGGTACCCTCTTTGAACGGCGATTTTAAAGCCCTCTTCGCTTATCCTCCTTGATGCTTGCTTACTGACTAGTTTTAGACTAATACCTTGTTCTCGGATACGTCCCTCAATACCAGAGTATATTCCCTCCGAGGCCTCTCTCACAATGACAACGTTGATTTTGTTAAGCGATATGCCGGGCAACGAGTGAAAAGGCCTAATATCAGCATAGATTCCGAGGATCCTGCGGAGCCTCAGAGTTATACTCTCATAGCCTCTTACCGAAGGAGTTGCCAACGGCCCCTTGAGTACACCGTCAGCTTCAAGAGCAATATCGAACAAGTCATCCTCGTAGGGCTTACCCGCCTCTCTATAATAGCTAAGCCCTGCCCGTCTAACCACTATTTCGAAAACACCAAGTCCCTCTAGTACCTCCACGGGATACCTCATGATCTCTGGGCCAACTCCATCACCAGGTACAAGTAGTACCTTGTAGCGCGCCATCAAAGTGTCACCACGGAAGCCTTCCAAACTTCTTAATATACTCAATGAGGCCTCCCGACTTCAATATGCTGAGCAGAGGCTCCGGTATAGGAGATACGTGCTCTGCAACGTTCTTCGTCTTGTTTATAACCAGGCCCTCCTCCAGATATACCTCTATTATATCGCCCTCCTCCGTAACCCTAGGTATCTCGTTCGCAATTATCACGGGGAGGCCTGAGTTTATTGCATTCCTGTAAAAGATCCTATGGAAACTCTTCGCAATAACTGCGCCAATACCTACAAGCTTTAATAATCGTGCAGCGTGCTCTCGGCTACTTCCATAGCCAAAACCCCTTCCAGCAACTATTACGTCACCCGGCCTAACCTTCTCATAGAATCCTGGTATCACGTCAGCAAACACGTATTGTACCATGTCCTCGAGGCGCCCCATCTTACTATACTTGTACTTACCGCTGATGATGTGATCCGTTGAAATATTGTCTCCGAGCACCCAAGCCCTCCCTCTAATAATCCATGTAGACATAGGTCGTCACCTTGCACACAGTAATTGCTACATGTATTTCCTTGGATCCGTTATGCGCCCCTCTACGGCTGAAGCAGCTGCCGTTAAGGGGCTAGCCAAGTATACCTTGGAAGACGCATGCCCCATTCTGCCAACAAAGTTCCTATTAGTCGTGCTAACGGCTACTTCGCCTTCGCCTAAGAGGCCAAAATGAGCACCCAGACATGGGCCGCACGTACCGTAAGTTACGCTGCAGCCAGCTGAAACAAATACGTCAAGAATACCGGTCTCCATGAGTGCTCTAAACACTCTCCGCGACGCCGGGATAGCTATGCACCTAACGCCTTCACGGACCCTCCTACCCTTCAATATCTTCGCTGCTTCAGCAAAGTCCTCAAAGCGACCATTAGTACAGCTCCCAATGAAGATCTGGTCAACCTCTACCCCCTCAACCTCTGTCACGGCTTTCGTGTTGTCAACGCTTGGCGGAGCAGCAACCATAGGCTCAAGACGATTCATTTCAAGCTCAATCTCGTCACTATACTCGGCGTCACGGTCAGGCTCTAGCACAGCATAGCTACGGCCGAAGAGCTTTGATGCCTTGATAGCAGTGGCCTCGTCAACAGGAAAGAGACCAGCCTTCGCCCCGGCCTCCACGCTCATATTGCTGATAGTTAGTCTCGCATCGATACTTAATGCATTTATATCGCCTTGAAACTCCAGGGCCTTATAGATAGCACCATCCGAACCTATATCGCCTATAAGGGCTAGTGCCACATCCTTGCCCATGATACCCTGCGGCAACCCTCCATGAAGCCTTACACGTACCTGCTCTGGGACGCGGAGCCACATCTTTCCGGTAGCAGCGGCTATAGCTGCATCAGTGCTCCCAACACCGGTAGCGAAGACCGCCATCGCGCCGAGAGTCACGGTATGACTATCGGCACCAATGATCAGTCTACCCGGTTTCGCATACCCCTCTTCAACCATGACTTGGTGGCTTATACCCGTACCTACGTCGAATAAGCGTACTCCATGCGTGCGCGCAAATTTTCGCATCTCTTGATGCACGAGGGCCGCAGCGACACTAGGAGCAGGAGCAGCATGGTCTATGAAGAGCACTAGCCTAGAGGCATCAACCCTGCTCTCCATTCCTGCTTCACGAAGCACCCTTAATGCGAGCGGAAAAGTACCATCATGCATGTAGACGTAGTCAACACGTACAACTACGTGCTCGCCAGGCGCCGGTACACGGCCAAGTTTACTATTCAGTATCTTCTCGGTAAGCGTGAGCCCCATAAACGGCGCCCCGAATTAGCTATAATGGTTTTCATCGAGGAAGTATCGTAGGGCAAGCTCATAGAGCTCTTCGTCGCTTAGTGGTTCCTTCCGCCCGCCTTCCTCGTACATCCTCACTATCTCTCTATACATCTCCTCAACGCGGGGGTCGTCCTTACTGATACCCTTGCCTAGCTCGGGCATGTTGAGGCGAATCCATGCAACGATGGCCGCTCTTCCACCATACGCGTTAACCTCTATGCGTGGGCGACGCCCCACAAGAAGAGGATCGAAGGGAAGATAAATCTCTGGGTTCTTGAGGAGCCCGTCAATGTGTATACCGGCCTTTGTGTTGAAAGCGTTTCTCCCAACAAGCGGCAAAAATTCTGGAACACGATACCCCATTTTCTCAAAGAAGGTAGCCACCTCGGGAAGTATGGAGAGGTTCACATCATTTGCTCTCCCCGTTAGACCGACATAGTGGACTAGCATTACCTCTAGGGGACAGTTACCAGCGCGCTCACCTATACCGAAGAGCGTACAATTACTATAATCGGCTCCATAAATCCACGCAGCAAGATGGTTAGCAACAACTAGTCCAAAGTCGTTATGCCCGTGAAACTCGAGCTGGTTTGTTGAAAGACCGAGGTCTAGAAGCCTCCGTATAAGTGCAGGTATGCCGCGCGGAGGTGGAACCTCCGGGAAAGGCACCCCTAGTCCAAGGGTATCTGAGAGCTTGAAACGAAGCGGTACTCCATATTTCTCGCTAAGCCTTATCACTTGCTCAACAAATGGTCCTATATTGTTGTCAAAGTCCGCTCTAGTGACATCTTCAAGGGCACACCTAACAGCTATGCCTCTGCGGAAAGCCTCCTCTAAGACGCTGAGGTATTTCTCAAAGGCCCTCCTACGATCAGTTCCAAGCTTGTAATAGATATGGTAATCACTTATGCTTGCAAGTATGATTGTTTCATCGAAGCTTGCTTCGAGGACAAGTCTGAGATCGTTCATAGACGCTCTTATCCATGCTACTGGCCTCGGATTTTCCGCCCCGTATTCGCGAATCTTCCTAGCTAGCTCGCGGTCTCTACTAGTGTAGAGGAACAGTTCAGTAGACTCAATAGCCCCTCCGCCGCCAAGCTCTAGGAGGAATTCATATATCTTGAGCCCCTCCTCTACACTGAAAGGCCTCCAACCCTGTTGGCCATCCCGCAGCGTCGTATCTGTTACGCGTATTCGACGAGACCTGAAATCCTCAATATTGTTTAGGATTATTCGGGGAAAGCTAGTGTATGGAAAAACGTCTCGGTAAAGTATAGGTAGTTCTTCGCTCCTAGTTGCGGGACTTAATTCAGCACCACCTCGCCATCTATATACTTTGGGTCCTGGGACGATGAGGCGCTCTGTGCCGGGGTAAAAGAATAATCAACATAATGGCTGGTACGGATTACGTTCACCTGTTATATAGATTCAGAAACTATCATGGAAAACACTGCCATGGATAGCTTCATTAAGCTGTGCGGACTCCGTTTAGACAGTGACAAGAAATCGGAATGTGGCGAAGATTGTGAAGTCTTATGCCGAGCCGCAGTTGCGTAGAAGGCTTATTTCTTTGACAGGGGAGACTTGTCAGAGAGGGGATGAAGACCTTTCGGTCGCCCCGACGCGTGGGCGACCCGATGGGGAGTTTTCCTCCCCCTGACCCACAATTGGGACGTGAATGGTGAAGGAGCTTGCAAAGCAATGGGAACTGTTATGTAGAAAAGCATGAGTGCGGAAGCGGCCAAGTCTTGCTACTGCTTTGTAGAAACAACCCCCTAGATGACCCTAGAAGCGCTAATGGTAAAGAGAAGTTTCGCGGGTTAGCTCCCGGCAGCCTCTCCATGGCCTACGAGGATGATTGGAGCCGAGCCTACTATGTCTACTATTATCCAGGTGTCGGCGGCTTCTACATAGAGGGCGATATGGATGCTTTTGATGATCCGGAGTGCGGGGACAAGGTCGTTCCAAGAATACTTGGTTTTCTCAAGGAGCGAGGGCTGCCAGCTGACGCCGAGAGACTCTTAGAGATAATATTGTCACGAAGAGTATTCACTACTCAAAGGCGTCCTTGGTAAAAGAAGTTAGGAAATAATGGCGTGGCTAGCTCCCAATAACGACTTCCTCCCTGCCCGTGAGTCTTCGAAGCAGTTCTATCACCGAGAGGGCTGCCAGCCAGCTGGTGCGCGGGTTTTCGGGGCTAGGCGTGTTTTCTATTTTTATTTCGAGCTTCGAGGCAACTGACTCAACGATAATTACATGTGTATTCTTTGTAGTATTTGGATCAGCTATTACCTCTACCTCGGCCTCCTTACCCGCTGCGAGGCTGAGTGCAGCAGCGACATTAACGTTGAAGGGAAACCTCTTTACTGCCTCGCGCGCTGGGCCGCGGTAAAGCACCGTTGGCTCAGAGACCTTTGCCCCGAGGCTCTTAGGGGGCTTGATTGTGCGCAGCGCTACTCGGTTAATCCCTACAAGGCGTAGTGCCCTAATCGCGTCGAGCCCGGCAATCGCTCCTGTAGGAGCATATATGTGGGCCCCTGTGTCTCTCGCAATGGCTCTAAGTCTTTCCAGCAACTCGGCGTCGAGTAGTGCGCCGACGCTCAGCACTACGAGGTTTATTCCACGACGCAGTACTTTCTCCCCATATTCTCGCACAGCTTCTTGGCTTGCAGCTTCGACCACGTAGTCCATGTCGTGCTTAAGGAACTCGTCGATGTCGGTTTGATATATTTCCGGCTTTTTCTCCAGCATCTTTGCCAGTCGCTCGCACTTCTCCGGATAAATATCCATAAGCGCAACTATGTCGGCATTAATCATTCCAACTACAGCAGCCTTCACTATCTCTGAGGCTATGGCCCCGCATCCAATAATACCTATGCGTGCCTTAGCACTCAACTCTTCTCATCTCCGCTGAGAGATCTACGCGGTCGGGATGGTAAAACGGGTAACTAGTACTGATGACGTCCACTCCCGTCGCCGCATATGTCGCTATGTTCCAGGGCCCTATGCCGCCGCTTGCCTCAACAACTACACGGCTCCGAAGACCAGCCTCTTCTAGGAGGCGGAGTGTTTTCCTTACCTCCTCCGGCGACATGTTGTCAAGCATCACTATGTCTACGCCAAGCCTTGCGGCAAGCACAGCGTCCTCGGGCTTAGAAACCTCTACCTCTATGCGCTGAACAAAGCTCTTCCTTTCCAGAACTCTTCTAATAGCCTCCTCTAGGTCTCCGACAACCTCTACATGGCTATCCTTCACTATTATCGTATCGCTAAGCCCCCATCTGTGGGTGTCTCCACCGCCTTGCTCAAATGCTACTTTGGCACAAAATCTAAGGCCAGGAGGAGTTTTTCGTGTCGCAGCCACCCTTATCCTCGGATTTACTTGGCGAGCCTGGTTAACTAGTCTACGAGTAGCCGAGGCAATACCGGAAAAGTATGCAAGAGCGTTCAAGAGAGTCCTCTCAAGCAGTAGGAGATCCTCTGCGGGTCCACGTAAAGCCATTACTATATCGCCTTCGGAGAACTCCTTACCGCTCTCTATAACTTGTTCAACCCTAAGCCCTAGCGTCTGCAATGCCTCAGCTAACTCGGAGCTACACGCGGCCACACCACCCGTCTTGGCCCGGATAATGAGCTGAGCGCATACACCTTGCAGTCTGAGCGTCCTTGTCGTAGCATCACCGTATGGTGCATCTTCTCTTAGCCATTCAAGGATTTTTTCCGCAAGGATTCTCCCAGATAGGAGTCTTACTTTCGGCATATGAGCCCCCAGGAGGTACTTGGCGATACAGCTGCTAAAACGTGTTTACTGTTACTGGTCAAGAGAAGAATAATTCCAAAACACTGGATCGCATTCATTGGATGAATTGTGCGAATATTAATAGCAATAAAAACAAAATACAATGTTGAATTATTTAGGCTTCTTACCTATGAGCTCGAGCCCTCTCTCTACTGCTTCCCGAGCCCTTCTTGCAATTACTGGATCTATTTCAATACGCGGCTTGAGGCTCTCTAGGCTGGCCACAACCTTGTCTAGCGTCACCTTCTTCATGTCTATACAAATAGTCCTAGGCGATACAGGGTATACACGTGCTTCTGGATAGAGTCGCTTAGCGCGATAAGCTAGGCCTTCCTCGGTGCCAAGGATGTATTCGCCTCGGGGATCCGTCTTACCTATGTAGCGTAGCATCTGGCTCGTGCTACCTACGTAGTCTGCAAGCTTTCTCGCAGGCCTAGGCGCCTCGGGATGTATAAGCACTCTCGCTGTAGGATGTTCTTCCTTGGCCTTGCGCACATAGTATTCGCTGACAAGGTGCTCGTGGACAGGGCAATGCCCGTTCCGCGGTACTGGGATCACCTTCTTGTCGGGGTTGTTTTCCTGTACCCAGTCTGCGAGATTCTTATCCGGGGCAAAGAGCACGGTCTCTGTCTCTAATCTCTTGACAGCCTCGACGGCAGAAGCACTTGTTACAACGTAATCGGATTCAGCCTTAGCGGCAGCATAGGAATTTACATAGATAACAACAGGTGCTCCTGGGTGCTCCTTCTTTGCATTGCGAATCAGCTGAGGTGAGGCAAAATCGGCTAATGGGCAGCCAGCGGCCAGGTCTGGGTGAAGAACTATTCTATCAGGGTTCAGAAGCTTAGCGACCTCCGCCATGAAGCGGACGCCTGCGAGAACAATTACGTCTGCACTGGTTTCGGCAGCCTTGATTGCGAGCTCGAGACTATCGCCAACGAAGTCGGCAGCATCCTGTATCTCGGGAAGTGTATAGTTATGTGCAAGAATGACTGCTCTTCGCCTCTCCCTTAGCTCGTTTAGTTTATCGACGAGACGCCTTAGGTACTCATTCACTACTTACACCCGGGTTAATAATCACTAACCTATGCCGGTAAAAAGATGAGATGACGGACAAGTTCGCGCCGAGAACTACACAGTTATTTTACCGCGCCAAGGCGTGAACGGACAAGGGCTACAAATGAGTGAAATAGTTGACTATGTTTACCTAGCGCTGGACCTAATACGTAAAGCATGTCAAGACCCGTGCGCCTACAACGTCTGCGAAGAACTTGAAGACGCTCTTCTAGTCTTGCTCGATGAGGCAGGAGACCCGGATAACATAACCCTCTATTCTGCACGGGCAATAGAGTACGCCATAGATGAGCTTAGGAGAGCCGAGCAAAAAGCCTCTGAGAAGAAGTGCGACCGCGCTATTGCCTTGTTCGCGGAGGCTCGTAGGCATCTCGAGCACGCCTTTGCACTCGTCTCAAGACTATGGATAATGCTTCTTCAGAGCCGTAGAGGAGAGTAGGAAGAAGTATAAGAATTTGAAAATTGGTATGGTAGTATTTTAGTTTGATTATATAATTATAGTTAATACTTTTCCTACCTCGTTTTCCAAAGTCTTATATTTCTGCGTGGCTATTTTTGATAGCGGTGAGGCTGAGCATGGTATACGTAAGCATTGCTATGATTCGCGTACTTGACGAGAAACTGGACCGAGGAGAGTTTAGCTTTCAAGAATTCGTAGAGAGATTTGGCGGCGAAGAACCAGCTCTTCAAGCCCTTATGGATCTCTATAGTCAAGGCCTACTAGATCATCGCGGAGAAGGTGTGTTTGAAGTAACTGATGCTGGGCGTAGGCTTGTTGAGGCTTGGAGAACAAGTGGTAAGCCTGAAGCCGAGCCATGGCTGGATAGCCGTGTTTATACCATGCTCCATTCTTCGGTAATAGCTGGTGGCAGAATACCAGACGCCTGGAGAAATTTCCTTGAAGAAAGAGGTTTTGTTGACGAAGAAGGATCTCTATCCCCGGAAGGCTACTCCGTTTATGAGACATTGGCCGGAGCCAGCAGGAGGCCCGTAATTACAAAGGCTATCGCGGCTGCGTTAGTATCGTTGCCGGAAGGACCGGCAGAGAAGAAGTTTTACTCGAGCCGGTTTATCGATACGCTTGAAGCATCAGAGCTATATACTAAGAGTGTGCCGAACGGCCTCTACGCTGCCTTAACGAGGCCGGGAAGGCTGCTTAAGCGAGCTTTTAGAATGCTTAATTTAAACGCCAATGTGCCGGCGCTTCTCAATCCCATAATATATGGTGGCCTCGAGGCCTTATTGCGCGGAGAAGAATTGGATAGAGAGCTGCGGGAAATGCTTGGCGAAATAGGCTACATTACTGCGGCCGGGTCTTTGACGCTTGCTGGGCGGCTTGTAATCAAGGCTTGGCGCCTTATTCAAAAACCCTTGTCTACGGCGCCCTCTGCTCTTAGTGAGGACGAATTAAACGTTATGGATGTGATTGTGGAGCTTTGGGAAAAGGCTAAGAGCAATCCGGAGCTTGCACCAGATCATAAACTCGTCAAGGAATGGTCAGAGAAACTTGGCAAGAAATACCGTTACTACACACCAGGATTAGCCATATACCACTTAGAAGCCATGGGCATGATAGCAGAGGAGTATGACAGCAAGCTCAAAAGAACTGTGCTTAGGCTCACGAGGCTTGGTGAAGAAGTCTATCGTCGTAGTGCTGGAAAGCCGTCTACAGCGCTAGGAAGCCGTGTTCTAGTAGAGGCTGACCAAGGCCTTGGCTTCAGCGAGGAGTGGGCTCGGCGTGCAAAAGACGAAGGCCTGCTTGGCACCGGTGGTCCGACTAAGTATGGGCTTGCGTTGCAGAAGGCGAGCCGTGAGGCAAAGAGAAGTATATTGGTAACCAGGCTAGAGGCGATGCTGCTTAAGCGCCTTCCCGAAAAGCGTAGTATGAGTGTAGAGGCTCTGAAGAAGAGTTTCCCCGGCGAGGAGGAGGCCATAGGCTATGCTCTCGGCAAGCTAGAGTCCCGCGGTCTAGTGGAGACATTGCCCGATGGGAGAGTTGTTATAACCAATATAGGCCTCTTAGTAAAGTCAGCGATAGTTGCAGCGCCTAGTGGAGTCGCTACACCGGTTAATCCTCGCATAATCAAGCTCTTAGAGGCGGTTAGAAAGCTACGCACAACAGAAGATGTCGCAAAGCTGGTCAAGGAGACAAAGCTCGGCCTAGATGAGCTGAAAGACGCCTTAGTAATTGCCAGGAGTTGTAAGTATATCGGGAGGAACAGCCTCACTGGTGAAGGCGAAGCACTTCTTGAAGCTATTAGATTGCTTAGCGAGCAAACTGAGGCCGAGAAGCCCGTCTAGCTTATCACAACACTACCACTCCTTTACCCTTAATTGATCACTATGCCGTGAATAATATTATCCAGAAACACCGTATCTCCACCTACCTCTCAGTATGGTTGCCAGTGTATTTATTACATCGTCTTTAGTGCTTCCTGCAATTTTCTCTGCAAGCCTATAGAACCAGTCTTTATGATTTCTATACGATATGTGGAGCTCGTAGAGGTGCATCGCGGGGCATGCCATGCATCCTATGCGTACGAGGCCCTCGTTGTACAGCTGGTTAACTGGGAGATTTCTTTCTGCCAGGAAGAGCTGCACGGCGAGCCGGGGCCAGTGATATATCGGCAGGGCCCGCACAACTCCCGGTATCAGCGGGTTCTCGCCAAGCCTTGGCGTCTTGGCTCGCGTGGTGCTCTCCCATTTACGTGCACCGTCGAGAACCAGCCTAACTCCATGCTTCTCGTAGAACTCTTTCAGAGGCTCTAGCTTCAGTAGCCTGGTACACCAGCGATTGTCACGTGTCATGAACCCTTGCCTGGCTATTAGCTCAACCGGGTCCAGTTTCGCGCTGACAACCTCTAGGTCTACGCCAATTATTGATACTATTTTCTCGACGTATGCCTTGGTCTCAGGGTGCTCCATGCCCGTGTCAACGTAAACAGCAACTACGTTCCCGCCCCCTACGGCCTCTCTAGCAAGTTCTAGGAGAGCTGTTGAGTCAGCTCCTCCGCTGAAAGCGACGTAGAGTTTGCCTCGGCTTGCCTGAAATCGTGCATAAACACGCCTAATGAACTCTCTTGCCTCTGAGGCAAGGGCACCAATTATTTCCGTGTTTGCCTCTACTGCTTCATCTATCTCGCTGGGGCTCAGGGGCTTGAATCCGAGTGGTGCCAGATCCTTTATCTTCACAATACAGTTTTCCTTGTCGATGACCTTGGCTGGGCCGATCCACTTATCCGTTCCAACTAATACCCAGTCCTTTCTGTTGCATGCTTCTCCGCCGAGCCGTAGCTTCTTACCCTTTAGCCTTCTCCCCTTATCGCTACTGGCTTGAAGATAGTTGGCGCCGATTGATGCAAGTACACTTGCTAAGGCACCGCTTGGGTGCAGAATCCATCCCTTTGACCCATATTCTAGCACGCCTATGCGAACAGCGTGAGCAAATACCTCGACGGCATACTCTCCTGTAGGAGCAGGTATGCGGTGAAACACGACATGGTGGTTATCAAGATCAAGAAATACGTCAAAGTGGCGGCGAATAAGGCGGCTTAACGTGTTCTTCTCAAAGCGGCCAGCAAGCCAGTAATCTCCCCGAACACGCCAGCAAGCCTTAGAGCCTCGACAACCTATTACCGGTACTGCAGGGTGACGACGGTATCCCAACTGCTCAAGTGCCTTTATAATGCCGTCAAAGCCGTTTCTTGAACTCATTGCTGAGCCCCTTCAAATAATTGCTGTCCTAAGGGGCAGCGGCGGTGTCCTCCGCCAAATCCTAGAGGCAAGACCCCTACCACACTTACACGGAGCGTCAGCTAATATTGATTCGATCTGGGAAGGAGGTGGCTGACCCGGTGGGAGTAAACCCAGTGGAACACTATTTGCGCGGAGGAGTGTTAGCAGAGATGGCTGAATGGCTCCAGGGAAGATGGGTTGCTGTTGCCGGCAAAAAGGGAGAAGAGAACATCTTTATCCGGCACATGGGGCCCGGTCGCCCTTTAAGGGTTCGTGGCCCAGAGGACTTGCGTAGACTAGTCATTAGGTATAAGAGCGTGATACGGACCATCTATGGCTCCGTAAATATATACTCAAGGCTGGAGAGCGATAATGACCTAGAAAACCCCGGCAACATTGTTGCAACGACGCCCTCGTGGGACATTGACGCGAGTATTGATAAGTGGCGTTTCGCCGTAGAGGCAGCGAAGATAATAGTATCGGCCCTTGAGGAGCACGGCGTAAAGCACTCAGTATACCTTGTTTGGAGCGGCGAGGGCATACACGTCCATATAAATGAGAACGCTTTCTCTCAGAGCCTGCGGGAAAACATACACCCCTTTAACGCAGCCTACGCCGTCGTCGAGTACATTCTCTTGGAGACGAGGCACAGGCTAATAGAGCTGGCTAAGAGGAGCGGCGGCATCCTAAAGGTAGAGAACATAATGGATGTTAAGAGAGTCTTCACAGCACCACTCTCGCTGCACCGTGAGCACGATCTGGTCGCGGTTGTGTTTACTCCAGACAAGCTTGACGAATTTGACATAGAATGGGCTAGGCCAAGCAACTTCAAGCACCAGGCATACGCGTGGAAACAATACAAGGAAGGCGAGGCTGATGCCCTCGCAGAGGAGGCCGTGAAGAAGCTAGGGCTGCGCTACAAGCTCTGGAAGGGGCTGAAGACAAGGCGCCAAGTAGTATCTATCCAAAGCACCCGGGAACAAGGCGTCACAGAGGCGGGAGAGAAGCCGAGGATCGGGCGCTTCGAGGTCATGGCCCTACTGCAGGCCGCCCGTTACTACCTCTTAACCGGCGACCTTGACAAGGCTAAGAGCTTTGGGCTTAACCGTGCAATATTCTATGCATGGGCAAAGTACTATGGGCCTAGTGGGCGCTATGGAAGAGTAGCAGCTTCGAGACAGGCCAAGTCTCTGCAGGAGAAGAAGTTCGTAAAGGCGCTTGGCGAGGAGGTACCCGTTGGGCCTAACGGATACTTCGAGATGGGTGGGAAAGAGCAGCGCCCCGAGGACTTTGATCGCCAGATTAAAGCCAAGTTTGAAGCCCTAATGCCCTGGGCACAGGTATGGAGAAAGGCACTGGAATATGTTTCCAAGTTTCCGCGAAGCGTTCTCCGTGATCCACAGAAATTCTACCAGGAAGTCTACCTCCCAGTGCGCGACACATTTGTCGAGAAGATACTTCTAGGTAAAGAGGAGAAAAGAAAATCGATACTCGACTTTATAGGAGGTCGAAAGAAGAGCGAAAACGATAACAGAGAAGGCTCTGAAAGAGCCTAGCTGATGAGCTTCGTCACAGCATCTTCTATTTCCTCATCTTTTATAGTCCCAGGGTTCTCGATAATCCCTCTCACATCGACTTTGAATGCGTTGAGCTTCTCTGTGAGCTTCTTTGCAGCAGCTCCTCCCCAGCCATAGCTGCTTATTATTAGTACTCGTTGGCCTCCTGCAGCTTTCTCGCAGAGCAGCATCGTGACGTACTCCATGAGGGGCATTACAGAGGCCTCGTATGTTGCTGCTCCGATAACCCATATCCCGGAATCAATAGCATCGCCTATGACGTCAGAGATGGGTGCTCTATCCTTATCGTTGAACCCATAGATCTTTACTGTGAAGCCTTTCTCTCTCAGCATTTCAGCAACTCTTTTTGCGGCTTTCTCGACAGTGCCGTACATGCTTGCGTAGACTACGAGTGCCTTCTTCTCAGCATGCCTCTGTAGTCCCCATGCCTCGTAGAGGCTTAGTGCGTCGTCAACGTGTTTCCTCAGCACGAGGCCGTGGAGGGGTGCAATTGTGTTGAAGTCTTTTCGCCGAGGCATAAGCTTTGATACGCCTTTAGCGACCCATCCACGATAAGCACCTATTACTGTGGCGAAGTATTTTCGCATGAACCACTCATATTTCTTGAAATCAACATTGTCGTCAACTAGTTCCTCTGGTATAGAGTAGGCACCGAAAGCGTCGCCGCTGAACAAGATCCTGCTTGGTGATAGGATGCTCATATATGTATCTGGCCAGTGAAGCCACGGCGTGGATATGAATTCTAGCGTGTTGTCTCCGCCGAGGTCTATGCGTAGACCATCCTTCAGCGAAACGTGCTTTGAGAGCCTAATATTGAACGTGTTTTCTATAATGCGCCTAGCTATAGGATGCGAATAGACTACGACATCGCCCCTCTTGCTTAGCAGGGCTGGTAAGGCCCCACTGTGATCCGGCTCGCTGTGATGAACAACTATGCCATCAATATCATTTATCGATGTAAGCGAGCTAAGCGCCTCCATGAAGCAGTCACTGAACTCGGCCTTAACTGTATCAAGAAGAACGGTCTTTTCTTCTCCGATAACAAGGTATGTGTTGTATGTTATTCCTTCCGGAATCTCCCAGAGGGCTTCAAAGAACCTTATCCTACGATCGTTGACGCGAAGCATGTAAACATTATCATGGAGCTTTGAGACGACAATTTCTCCGCCATTACATGGATAAGTTTTTTGCATAACACTCCTCCGAGGAATACTGTGAGAACGATGACAGTCTATAAACCCCTGCCTCGCCTCTATTGAGCTTTCATAACCCAGTGCTCTTAATTCCTGGCTGTAGAGACGAGTCTGATTGGACTCCACCCCTCGAGGACCAAGCCATGGCGATAATTGTAGGCGTAGTGCTTAGCGGCTCAACGAGTAGCGAGGCCCGCGTACAGCTGACGGAGAAGGGCGAGCAGATACTCCGAGAAGGTATGTTGGTCGTAATAGATGCTGAACGCGGCAGAGAACAGTTGCTTGCTAGGGTTGACGAGCTACGACCTGTTCACGAGTTCTACTCGGAGGGCGACATATGGTCTGAGGCGCGGCGTAGAGGCGTAAGGCCAGAGCTACTTGATAACATTGCCCGAAGATACATGCTTGCCTCGCTCACGATCCTCGGGAAGAAGGGGCCGAGAGGCCTTGAGGAGCCTTCACGCCCACCTCTACCAGGAGACTACGTGAGACTTCTTGAAGGAAAAGAAATTATGAATATGCTTGGGCTACAGCCTGGCGAGCCGGGCATAATTATCTTCGGAGAACTACTGGGCTACAGCAATGTTGGAGCACCGCTTGATGTGGAAAACATAACTATGCATATCGGTGTTTTTGGTGAAACCGGGAGTGGTAAGAGCTACGGAGTAGGCTACTTGCTCGAACTCTTATCATCTATAAGTGTCGGCGAGGGAGAAAGAGCCGCTCTGCCAGCCCTCATCATTGATGCCAACGGTGACTACCTGGACTACCACCAAGTATTCGTAAGAGGGGGCAGCGTCGGCGAATACAAGTTCGTGAAGAGACTAGTATATCCTCTTAGCCCTGCCCGCTACAAGCCCTACACAGTACCAATCACTATAACACTCGACGTCTTCACGGCGAGAGAGATAGCCGAGTTCATAGTTGCCTACAAATCCGGCGGAGTAGAGCTAAACGAACTCCAAGTAGCTGGGCTCGAAAGAGTATTACGTGAATTCGAAGGCGTTTATGGCTTTACCGAGCTCCTCGTTAACCGGGTCAACGAGGTATATGAGGAGCTAGCGGCTCTCAGCCGGGGCCGCGATGCGGTCATACATGCTCAGACTGCTAGGGCTATACATGCGGCTATCGAGAAGTTCCACAGAGACCTAGTAGAAAACTATGGAATAGTATCAACGAAGCCTAGCCTCGGCCCAGGCTTTGTCGATGAACTAGTAAGCGGTCCGGGTATGGCCATACTCGATTTCTCCGCAGAAGGTGCCCCAGGTGTTCCTCTCCCGGTCAGACAGCTCGTTGTAGCATACCTCCTTAGGTTGCTCTACAAGGCGTTCACAGACTACAAGGTCTCGGGGCGTGAGCGCTACCTCCTCTTGGTAATAGAGGAGGCACAGAACTATGCTCCAAACCCGAAGACGTACCCAGTATCGTGGAGCCTTGCGAGAGACTATCTAGCACTTATAGCGACACAGGGAAGGAAGTTTGGAATAAGCTTGCTACTAGTAAGTCAGCGCCCGGTGTTCGTTGACCCCGTTGTAGCCTCTATGATTAACACTTGGATAGTGTATAGGCTTCCAGTGGACGATGTGTCCTTCGTTTCAAGAGCTGCTGGGGGCCTCCCCAAGCCCTTAGAGAAGCGCCTTCCCAAGCTTCCACGCGGTGTTGCGCTCGTTCATGGACAGATGAATGTGTTGGGATTTCCTGTCCTTGTGAGGACGGGTAAGAGGAAAGTAGGTCACGTTATGGGGAGGACGAGGGTCGTCGAGACGCTGAGAAACCTTTACTCGAAGAAAAGGAGCTAGTGAGGGGTGACCGAGTATGAGTGAGCAACACGTAGCTGGCAGCGAGGACGAGTTATACCAGAAGCTAGTAGAAAAAGCTGTTAGCAGGCTTCGCCAAAGAATACAAGGATTTAGAAACGCCATACGTGACGCAGAGTCGCTGATTAGATCATTGAGGGAAAAGGGGCTGTTCATCGCGGTGCGCAAATACCGCGATGACCTACACGTCGCAGGACTTGACGGCTCGAGACAAGTTATTCGCAGCGGGCTCGGGCGCTACCTCGTACTCGCTGCCACGGCTCTAGTTGAACTACCAAGCGGTATGCGCTCCGAGAAAGTAAACATATCGTATCCAGGCGCGGACGCCTATGAGGTGCATGATCCCTCCGGGTTCCTCGTCGATAGTGTTGCAGAGGCGGGAATGCTCTTGCTGGAGACGCTTTCTCTGCGCGAGGCACTATCTAGGCGCATTCCAGTGCTAATGCTTGATGGCCCAATAATTGACCCGCCAACACTGCTCCCAGAGGAGGCTTGGACTAGGCTTGGCGAAGAAGCAAAGAGAATAGGCATAACAAGTAACCAGGATTTTCACGAACTGCGGTCAAAGTTGATAAGCGAGCTTGTCTACAACGGGGCAGCCGTAATAGGCATAGTTAAGCGGATTAGTGGAGAACATTTGCTCAGCTCGGTAATTCCTAAGGAGTACGAGGTATTGAGGGATCTAAGCGATGACGAAATACTTGTAATGCTCTCCAACATCATTAGTGGAACACATGTCTGTATAGGGCCCTTTACACCAGTCCTCACTAAGGAAATCATCAATAGGTACGAGGCGCGCGGTCTCCGAATAATCACGTACTACACTTTCTCGCGTGGCAGCGGGAGGCCTCTCAGAGTCGAGGTAGCCATTAGTGACGGCGAGGACCAGTTTGAAGCACTTGAAGACACTGCTCAAATAGTTCAAGGCTTAATAATGCCTGGGCACCATGTACCCTTAGCCGTGCAATTAGCCCATGAGAAGTCGCATATACCGCGAAGTGTCGCCACTCTTATCTATCGTGAGGCGCTTACACGGCTCGCAGCAGAGCCTGAACTCGCAAGCCTCGTAGCATTCTTCTCCGATGAGGCCCCATAGTGGGTGAAATGAATGCTTACAAGGCTGAGGAGCAAAGTATCTGGAATCCTAACAGTATTAGCAGGCAAGCTAGCAGTGCTTCCGGCAGACTTCTACACTGTAATAGGGCTAATCGGTGCCATTTTATTCCTCTTGTCTGTCAGCCTAGGCCCCCTTGTTGCTGCGGTGTTCCTCGCGCTAAGCGGAATACTAGACGCACTTGACGGTGCAGTGGCCCGTCTCCGAGGAGAAGCAGGCCCCAAGGGCGCCTTCCTAGATAGCATGCTTGACCGCATAGCGGATACCTTTTACGCTCTAGGCTTCTACATGCTAGGATATCCCGCTGAAGCAGTAATCCTATTCCTCTCTGCAGCCCTCATAACCAGCTATGCAAGAGCTAGATACGAGGCCCTCGTAGGCCAGAGCATGGAAGGAGTAGGGCTCCTAGAGCGAGCAGACCGGCTGGTCGCACAAATAATAGTGCTACTCGTACAAGCAGCCATAGGCGGACATGTTGCAGCTATCCTTTACTGGCTCCTTGTAGTACTAGCATGGATAACTGTTGCACAACGACTAGCTGTTGGCTACAAGGCTCTTCCGCGCAGGAAGCGAGACACTTAACTTAAGCTAGCCCCTAAATATAAAGAGTGGCCGACACCCGGGGCGAGACCGCCGAAGAATCCCGGGCGGCGCTGTGACCCCGGGACCGGCTGGAGGCCGCCAGCCCTTCACACTTTTCGATTTGTTTGCTAAATAAATGAACTTATATAGTTGCCGTGTTGTTAGTCCTCTTTGTCGTCTAACGCATTTTGCCACATAGTCTAGGATTGTAATAGATCTTAGCGTGGTTACATCTCGTACTGTGACATAAGCGTAGCGTGTTTTGCGTATCTTTTGTACTAAAAAAGTGCACGTCTAGAGAGGAGACCGGAATGCGAAGTCTTGCATCGCTATAGATGTGTAGGCCTAGTGCTTCTTTAATAATCATACTATGATTTCTACGTTAGCTTACTCAAATGGTTTCTCTTTTGCAGGCTTTCCTTCATGTAGCCAGCATGCTGCGTAGTGGCCTGGCCCTACCTCAAAGTACGGTGGTTGTTCTTTCCTGCACTTGTCCATTGCGTGTGGGCATCTTGGGTGGAATCTGCATCCTGGTGGCGGTGCTCGTAGATCCGGTGGCTGGCCAGGTATGTAGTTGAGCTTCATCCGTGGGGCCCTTAGCCTTGGTATCGCCTTAAGGAGTTCTTGTGTGTATGGGTGCTGCGGATGATTGTATACCTCTTCGCTCGGTCCATACTCTACTATCTTTCCTGCATACATTATTGCTACTTTGTCGGCTAGTTCGGCTATAACGCTTAGATCGTGGCTTATCAGTATTATGCTCATGTTGAGCTTGTTCTTGAGCTCTTTTAGCAGGTTCAGTATCTGTGCCTGGATTATCGTGTCTAGGGCGGTGGTGGGCTCGTCTGCTATAACTATTGGCGGCTCCAGTATCAACGCCATTGCTATGACTACGCGTTGCTTCTGGCCGCCGCTTAGCTCGTGTGGATACCTGTTTGCTATGTCCTCGCTTAGACCGACCATGTTGAGGGCTTCTACTGCTCTCTTGTATGCTTCCTCCTTGCTGTACCCTCTATGTATTATCAGTGGCTCAGCTATCTGTTCCCATACCTTGTATACCGGGTTGAGGGCGTTCATCGCTCCTTGGAATATCATGCTTATTTTCTGCCATCGTATCTTCTTCCTGACTTCTAGTTCGCTCATAGTGGTTATGTCTTCCCCGTCTATCAGTATGCGCCCCTTCACGATGCGGCCAGGGGGCGGAACGAGCCTCATGAGGGCCCATGCAAGCGTTGATTTTCCGCAGCCGCTCTCGCCAGCTATGCCGAGGACCTCTCCGCGTTCGAGCTTAAAGCTGACATCTTCTACGGCTCGTACAATTCCTCGAAGTGTATAGTAGTAAACGTGTAGTCCGTGAACCTCAAGTATGGCTGGCAAAGTCTAGGCACCACCCTTTTGCAGGCCCAAGGACGGCTTGCCACGGTTAGAGTATGCGTGGGAGGAATCTTTAAGGTTCCCGTAGCTATGCGGTTCAGTCTCCATGGGTCTTCCGGATGGGCTTGGCTCTCGATAAGAGGGTTCTCAGAATAGTTGTGATCTTCGGCGTTGTGAGCCTTCTCGCCGATATGAGCTATGAGGGGTTTCGCAGCATCCTAGCACCTCTTATCGAGAGGAGCTACGAGCTTGGAGCAGTGGTCGGGATAGGAGAGGTCATAGCCTGGGGTCTGCGCCCGCTTACAGGAGTCATAGCCGACATTACTGCAAGATATTGGCTACTAACAATTACAGGGTACGCGCTAGTACCTGTAGGCATACTTATCGCTGTGCAGGGGTGGCCCTGGCTAGCCATAGGCTACAGTATTGAGAGGTTCGGCAAAGCGCTGAGATCTCCTGCACGAGACTACCTACTTTCAAGCATAGCTGGTAAGCGACGTGGCCTCGTCTTTGGCATACATGAGCTCCTAGACCAGGTGGGTGCTGTACTCGGCCCCATGATGGCGGCGCTTGCTTTTATGGGCTACTATGGGCTATGGGTTCTCTCAGTCCCCGGTGCCTTTAGCGTAGTCGCGCTCCTCTATGCTATGGATCTCTATCCTAAAACAGCTATGACTCCCAAGCGCCATAGCATCTACGAGTCATTTAAGGGTGGATTGTGGCCAGCCCTTTACGTATTTTTGGCGGGAACCATGACCGCGAACCCTATAGCGATCCAAGAAGTGGCTAAGATAATACTATCGCCAAGCAAGGCAGTCCTCGCAATGCTTTACGCAGCAGCAATGCTCAGCGACGCAGCCGCAGCAATACCGCTTGGTGCACTGTATGATCGTGCACCCCGGGCTGCGGCGCTATTACCGCCCCTCTTTGGAATACTAGCAGGCCTCGCAGCACTAGCTATGGGGCACAGTGTTGTAGGCATAGTGCTAGCGTCGCTTCTTAGCGGCGTAGCGATCGCCGGCTACGAGACAGTCGCAAGAGCAATGGTCAAGGGCGGTGCTACTGGTTACGGAGTCTTCGGACTATCTTATGGAGCGGCGACAGCAGCATCTATAATCATCTATAGTCTTCTCGCAATAAAAATTGGCAGGATGATAGTTATTTAATACTGTACCCCCTTTTTAAGTCTTTCTCAGATAATGATTAGTATTCTTGACATAATGTATATATACAGCTACTATAACCTATCTTGTCTGTGGTGTGATATCTTGGTTAAACTTGCACAGTTTTTGCATACCGATTTCCTTGCTTGATAAATTATGCAAAAAGAAATCCAATTAAAGAGAAAAGTGCAATCATACTTATATATCATTTTTCAAAACGCTCTAAATATTTTCTAAAAGTATTATCTGAAAATAACTTAGTAATTGAGCGTATTATTCCAATACCTTATTCGGCTCAAAAAAGTGTTATTGATGAGCTTAGTAATGAATATAATGTCACCTTGGTTAGTTCCCTTGATGACATTCCTAGAGTAGCTCTTAAAGCTTTAGAGGACGCAGTTAAAAGATACGATAAGGTCGTACTCCTTGAAATAGGAGGATACTGTGCAGAATGCATTAATAAGTTTGCCTCCTCTAACCTTAAAGGTGTTGTTGAATGTACGGCTCAAGGTCATTGGCGTTACGGTCGAGAACAGCTAATGTTGCCTGTAATTTCTACTGCGAAAGCAATGCTAAATTTAGCTCATTATCCTGCAATAGCACTTGATGTTTTACAAGTGTTGAACCAAGTCCTTGGCGAGGTCTTCTATGATACATTGGCCGGGAAAATCGTTGGCATTCTTGGGTATGGTAACCTAGGTAAAGCCTGTGTGCGAGTTCTTCAAGGCTACCCTTGTAAAGTTCTAACTTATGACATTGAGCCTATACGAAGAATTGAAGCGTTTCTTGACGGATACTATGTAGATAAAGAGGAGCTACTTAAAAACGCTGATATAATTATTGGCGCCACTGGAAACTACAGTATAAGGGGTACCGAATTTCTAAAATTAAAGGACGGAGTTATCCTTGCAAGTGCGACATCTCGACAGGTTGAGTTTGATATAGATTCTCTAAATAGTATCACCAAAGAGAAAACAAATATCAATTCTTTAGTTACACTATATCGCTTAAATAATAATAAAAAGATATATCTGCTAAATGATGGATACCCGATTAACTTCAAGCACATGTATCTAGGTGCATTAGAAGACCTGCTCTTTACAATGCATTATGAGGCCGTCAGAATACTGCTCGAGAATGACTGGTCTCCTGGCCTTCACGAGCTTCCATATGATAGTATGAATAATATAGCTAAGACATGGTTGCGCTACTATGTAGAGAAAAATAAATAAGAAAATAAATTATGCACCACTATAGTTTTCGTTGTTATAATTTGTGACACCTACCTCCTTACTTTTTTGTGAACTTAAGAATTGTTATTATGTTTGGCATTGCTAAACGAGGATTCGGAACGATAAGTAATGGGGATATATCTTGCTGAGTCCTAGAAATATATGGAGATTCATTAAGAGACAGGAGCATGTTTTTAAAGTCAATATGATTAGGGCTGCTTTACAGAATTTTGCAGAGTCCCTGTTGTCCCAGTACCAATCCGTCTATATTTCTCTCCTAGGTGCAACGGCTTCGGAAATAGGGCTTATAGGCAGTTTAAGAGGTCTTACAACTACTCTTATAGCACCTTTAGTTGGCTGGCTAGTAGATAAGCATGGTCTAAGGACAACATTTAGCATTGCTACTTTTATAATGATCTGGGGCTCGTTATTCTTCGCCTTGGCTAGTAGCTGGGAAATGATTATTCCGGCTTTCTTTTTGTTTTATCTAGGCTTAAATATGGCAATAATAGCTTGTCCAGTTGTCTGTGGAAGCACATTAAGAGATGAGGAGAGGGCTACAGGGCGTGGTATATGTGACACACTTACTGCTACGCCTCGCTTAGTGGGTCCTTTGGTTGCTGCATACCTCATCTCATTGCTTGGAGGAATGAATGTAAGAGGAATTCGTCCACTTTATTATCTTCAAGCGCTCATTCTCTTAGTAAATCTTATACTGGTGTTAAAAACGTTTGATGAGCCTAGAATAAGAAAAGTTCTTCGGATAAGGATGGGCCTCGTTAGGTCTATCAAGATGGTGTTTGAAAAAGGAGTAGCAATGAAGAGATGGATTATATTCGATTCTCTCTCAAAGATACCTCACTATGTTGCATCAAGCATTTATGTACCATTATTTGCGGCCAAGGTCAAAGGCGCGGATCAGTATGTTTTAGGTATTATGGGTACTAGCTTAGTAGTAGCCCCACTTCTGCTCTCCATACCAATAGGAAGGTGGGCTGATAGAATTGGCAGAAAAAGGGTCATCTATTTCCTTGTAGCAGTCTATTGTGCCTCACTTATCATGCTAGTCTATGCACCT
Source organism: Pyrofollis japonicus (assembly GCF_033097485.1). Taxonomy (NCBI): domain Archaea; kingdom Thermoproteati; phylum Thermoproteota; class Thermoprotei; order Desulfurococcales; family Pyrodictiaceae; genus Pyrofollis; species Pyrofollis japonicus. Next base: position 820,493 of record NZ_AP028634.1, on the reverse strand, counting down.
AATGCACAATTTCTTATAATATCAGCTATTTTGCAAGGATTTTCCGAGGTTCTTGCAGTAGTTCGAGGAGCTATGACAGCAGAACTTGTTCCACCCTACTTACTTGGAAGTACACATGGAGTTTTAGGCTTTTTTAGGGGACTGAATTCTCTTATAGTGCCTATTATAGCAGGTATTATCTGGGATGCTTTGGGGCCTGTTCATGTATTCACATTCATAATAGCTACGCAGATCTTGGGTGTATTGCTTTTATTAACAGTGCCTGAGACTTTGCATAGAAGTTAATAGCTTGTTGGAGCTAAGATATGTGTTTTTATCGGACACGACCTCCCTTTTGCATATTCTGGATATTCTATAGAGGAGTCTCTACCATAAGGTATTACCTTGGAAGATTCTTTTTGGGTGCAGGGGCTGTGCTGAAACATGTCGGCGATTGGTTCATTGATATATTTACAAGCGAGGCAGAGAAGCTAATTGACATACTAAAGGAGAGGCGAGAGTCCAGGATACTAATACGCGCCCCCAACTACTGGTGGCTACATGGTCTACCAGCCCGCAGCCCCAGTACCGTAACGGCGGCAGTAGATGGCGGTGGAGGCATACAGCCCCTAGCCTTTGGCTGGAGCGTCTACATTGCACGCGCATATGGTTACGTTGAAGGCGGCGAGCCCGAAAGGGGTCTTGAACTACGCATCTTCCCAGTAAGGGATACCCGCGTACTAGACGCTCTACGCTCTTGGCTCGAGCATCGCGTAGCGACAACCCTTGCCGCTAGACTCGGTGCTTCGGACACGATCCTGATGGACGGCAGCCTATGGGTTACAGTGAGTGCGGCATTTGCATCCCTGGCCAGGCTCGCCTCCGGAAACGTTGAGAGCATTGCTGGCGTATATACTGCCCTCTTTAGCGCCTACCTCTTAGCAGAAATAGTCAAGTTCGTCGAGACAGCTCAATCGCGTAGAATAGTTGTCGCATACGTGTCCAAGGATCACGGGTTTCGAGCCTACAAGGAGAAAGTACTCCTCGACTTTGTCGCTGAGAAGACCCCGGTTCTCGGCGACCTTGTCAATCGCGCCCTTGAATGGTACCCCTTAGCGCTGAGAGACCAGCTCATAGCAGCGCGTCGGCTAGTGCCAGCCGAGTATCGCCCAGTATTTGATGCAGCACTCGACCCTAGCTATAGAGACGCGCTCTTTCTCGCCGACGTTGTCGGGGGCAACGCGGTAGGCTATACGTGGATACTCAACATGCCTCCCAGCCGTAGGGTTGCAAAGATACTGCAAAAGGGGGGAATAAGGACACTTGTTGAGCGCGCCATTGCTAAGGCAGAGACGCTGCTAGGCGACGAGCCTGAGGTTGAAGAGCTGCGCTCAATAGGCTACCGGCTCATGAGCGAGCTGGACCGGCTTCCACGCATAAAGATGCTCTATGTGAAGCTGAGCCCCGAGGACTACCCGTTGCTGGTAGAGGTGCCGGGTAGTCCCGGCGACTACTATTCTCCCGGGCGCCTCCTAGAGGAGCCTGGCAACGATGCTGAGCACGTGGTGGCGTTGTTAAAGAGCCAGTACGCAGGCCCAAGCTACTACAATATCCCACTCATAGCTGCACACATAAACGCTACTTTCACAGGGTCGCAGCTAGACCAGTACATGGCGTTGCTTGAGCAATTAGCCAATGCACGTGGTGTGTCAATCCGATTTGCTAGACGTAGAGCTGTTTGGGGTATATTAAGTAGAGGGAGACATAAAGTCAAGTAGCCATTACCCTCAATTTTCATAATTTTTGTTAATTTTATTAATTAATTTTTTAAATTCATATACTTTTTCGAGGTTATTTTTATCGTCGGCTTCAAGTAATAATTTCTCGAGAAAACGTTTCTTATAATCTTTTCTATGAATGTTTTTGTAATATTCCTTTACTGAAAATAGGGGGCCAGCATCGCAAGGCTTATTTCTGCACCCATTTAGGCCTAAGGCAATGCATGCTAAAGCCTCCATGCAAGGATCAACAATTATTATATCAACGTTGTTTGAATGAAGTCCATGTTTATCACGAATTTGCGTCTCTTTCTCCGTTGGGTTTTCGAGCTCGGCATCTGCGACGATAATTATGTGTCTTCCATAGTCTTGATGTGCTGAAATTATTCTGCTGAACTTTGTGCTACAGATAGGTAAGTATTGTACATCAAAGCAACTTATTTGCCTTTTTATTAGCAATTTTCGTATAGCTTCTTTTGCATACCTATCTTCAACTACTATAATTACCTTTGGGCAGTTCAATGTAGGATCGCCATAAGTCTATGTGACCTTATGTTTCTAGTAGACTATAAAGAAGTGCCTCGCTTGGTGTGATGCCTAGTTTTTTCAGTTTTTCAATAAGTTTATCTGATTTTTCAATTCTTTTAGCAATTGTAGCATTGCCTTGCAGTTCAACAATAACTATTTCGTCAAGGCTCTTTGCGGCGTCAACTACTATCGGTGAATGAGTAGCTATAATTGTATTGGGTACGTTATTTCGGAGTTCTTCAAGTAGAAGTTCTTGTGCAGATGCATGTAAGCTGTTCTCAAACTCATCTATAGCTATAACACTTGCCCCGCTTAATATAGCAGCCATTATAGCCATTGTTTTCCAAGCACCTTCTGGTATTGCAGGTTGAGAAATATCGATATTATCTACTATTAGGCGAAAAGTTATCCGTCCGTCGGAAGTGGGTTCAAAGAACCCAGACACGGCAGTTCCGTGTAGAACATCTGCTAAGACAACTGCTATATCCTCCGGTAATCTACCTTTACCAAGGTTAAATAAAATAGAAAGAAGATTAGTACCATCTTCTCGAAGTCTGCTTGGAGGCTCTAGTATTTGAGGCGAACGGAGCGAGCTATAATCAAGTAGACGGAGGATAACGATATTATCAATAAATAAACCAACCATATAAATGGCTAAATCTAGTAGCTCTAGCATATAGTTAGTTATACTGAAAACGATACTATGTATAGTTAAATCAGTTATAATTTCTTCGATTATATCGTAGTACGTCTTATCTTTAAATAAAGTCTCCTTATGGCAGTAAGGAAGTAAATCGTGTACAATTTTTCTGATTTTTTCCCTCGTTGTTTTCTCGGCTTCAGTCTTTATATCATAAAAGAATTTATTAAATCTTGCAACAGTTTCATTTCGTGTATAGATTGACAAAATACTTTCTATGTTACTCTTCGCTTTAAACTTAGATTCCATGTAGTCTTTTAATAATTCATTTATTATTCTTTTTAATGTATCTTTTCTTCTTATCAACTCATCAAATATTTTCATATAACAATTCCATACAATGCCTTTGATCGATGTTGGGATATCCTTTTTTATAGATATCGAAATAACTATAGGCATCGAGGATAGAATAGGCTCAATAATCTCATCGAATGTTTTAATTGGTTTAGCTATGTTAAGTATTAGTTTCCCTTGTTTTGCCGTTAGGCAAGCAATGTTTTCGATACAGATTTCATCCATTAATACTTGAAAGTTACCTCCCGTCCCAGTTACATGAACGTCATATTTAATTCTATAGTTACGTATGATATTAATATGTCTTACTCTTATTTGTTTTAGACTATCTTTGTATGATTTTAAAACCTCCTTGTTGCATGCATTACAGTCAAGCGTAATTGACAATCTTATAGGTTTTGTTTCGTCGTGTTTCCATACTATATGATAATAGCCCCACCACCTCAAAAAAGGGTTAATAATTCGTCCTCGTATATAGTCAACAATGTCTCGCAAGAGTAAGAGCGATTCTATAATGGCTGTTTTGCCTGAACCATTAGGTCCTACGAGTATTGTGAGCTTGCTAGGCGTTTTAAGTTTCATATGTTGTAAGGACTTGAATCCCGATACTTCTAGTTCTAGAAGCTTGCAGCATTGAAACCCTTTGCTTGACATGTAGTCCTTACCCAAGAGATTATCCTACTGGGCGGAAAGAGTATAAATATGTCTGCAGCCTATTGTGTTAGAATTTATTTATAAAAAATAAAATTAAAAATAAAAGTATACTAATTTTTAGTATTATGTTGATCGATAGAGAAGTACGCTCTATACTTAGACCCCCTTCCTAGGAGCAGTCTTTAGGGGATCACAGACTTGGACGGGTTTGCTAGACCTATACCTCTTTTTAAATTCATATATGCTAAGCTTGTAGCTGCTAAAATCCCTAAAACGGGTGCCAGGTGGCAAGGAGGCCTCCTGGTAGAGGTTGAGGGGCGCCGTGTCCTTCTCCTCATGCCTGGAGCTATTGCGCGCTGGATACGGCCTGGAGAGACTCTTAAGATAGTCTTTCATGAAGAGCCTGAGAGGGTTGACGGGGTCTACGTTGCTCCAAGGGATACCTATGAGCTGTGGCGGCTTTGGAGCGAGGAGGGCCGCATCGATGAGGTAAAAGTATGGCCTCCTTGGAGAAAGGAGGCGAGGCTCTCAAGAGAAAGCGTTGTCGGCGAGAAGGTCTATGAGTACCATATTGTGGCGAGAGAGGCGGTCACGGAGGAGGACTATAAGGAGATTGTTGGTCTAGAGCAGTACCACTATGCTAGCAAGGAAGAGATTGTTGCAATCTGGAGATGCCCTATCTGCGGCCAATACATGGAGTCGAATGTTCAGCCCATTTGTCCAAAAGATGGCGTTCCCATGAAGCTCCAGGAGATTCGTGGAAGCTTGCCCTCCAGCCGCTTCCTGGTCCTAGAGCTGGCTACGCGAGAGCCATATGAGCCGAGGATAGTCGCCTATGTGAGAGTCGATACACCCATACCGCTGATGCATCGCAGAATAGTCGTTGACGGCGAGATACGCGTAGAGAGGATGATAAGGGAGAAAGTGTTCCCCAAGGACTGGTTTCACCCCACTTTCTGGCCCTTAGCAATATCGAGGAGAGCCGAGATAAGGAAGAGGTTCAAGGAGCTAGCAGACCTCTACGGCTCCAAGAGGATAGCAAGGGCCGTGGTTGGTGAGGAGATAGCCGAGGAGGCTCTTCGAAGAGCAAATACGGCAGCGGCTAGGATAGCTAGGGTGGTTGTTCATCCGGACTACCGCGGCGACGGCCTAGGCGTGTTGGCCGTAAAGATGGCCGTCGAATGGATTGCTGAGCGCAGGATACCCGAAATGAAGCGCAGGAAACACGTTGTAGAGACCATAGCTCAAATGGCTCGGTACAACCCGTTCTTCGAGAAAGCCGGGTTCTACTATATGTGGGACACTGCCAGCGGGAGACCAGTCCTAATGTATCCCTTGACGGAGGAGGCCAAGAAGATAATTGAGCGCTTCTTGCGCGAGGATCCCTACGCGCGGCAACATGGAGGCAGGCTCTTTAGGCCGAGGTACCGTATTGACGAGAAGCTCGGCGGAGCCATAGAACTTGTCAAGGTCACTAAGATCTATAGAAGCGAGCTTGACGTCTCCCGGATGCCTCCAGAGCTACAAGAGGTACTAAGAGCATTTGGGGCCGAGCGCCGCATAGTAGAGCGCTATGTGCTGAAGGACGTGAATATTAGGATAGAGCCTGGGGAAATAGTAGCAGTTGTGGGTGCGAGCGGTGCAGGAAAGACAACGTTCCTCAGAATGATAATAGGGGCTGCCCTTCGGCTCGAAGACGAGAAGTACTGGCCAAGCAGCGGAGAAGTAAGGGTACCGGGTAATGTTCGTCTAGCAGCACTATTGCCCGGAGAACTCGAGCCACGTTTCGGCTCAGAGACGCTGCTCGAGCACATTACCGCTAAGCTTGGTGACCCAGCCGCGGCGGTGGAAGTTCTCTCAGCCGTAGGCCTTAGCGACGCTATATTCTACAGAGCGCGTTTCGACGAGTTATCAACTGGGCAAAAAGAGAGGGCAAGACTGGCAAGCCTCTTAGCGGAGAAACCCAACCTCCTCATAATAGACGAGTTCACGGCCCATCTTGACAGGCTTACGGCTCAGAGAGTTGCGCGCAAGATAGGCTCTCTTGCAAAGAAGACAGGCATAACCTTGATAGTCTCGACTAATAGGCCGGAGATTCTCCGAGTCCTATCTCCTGACAAGATAGTGTTGGTAGGCTATGGTACTGCTACGGTCATTTCATCCCAGGAGGGATAGCACCATGGCTCTAAAGAGGCTCGTGATCATAAGCGGTGTATCGGGGCTCGATCTCAGCAAGGTCCTTGAGCTTGCACAGAGCCTTGGCGCTGCTACAGCAAAGTACGAGGATTATGTCGAGGACGAGTTTAAGGCGCCAATATACCATGTGTCAGAACTACTCCTAGTTAGGTATAGTACTGTCGTAGAGAAGTTCAATAAGGCATTCGAGAAAATGATGAAAGATCTTGAAGCCTCGGGGTCAGACGCAGCTGTTATTGCGGCCCACATGGCTTACTATAGGAGAAACAACGTAGTTGCCAGCCCTATTGTTGCCCACCTTGCGCAGCTAGCATCCAAGGGAGTAGAGGTATCCATAATAGACTATGTAGATGATTATTACCACATTTTGTACAGAGTTGCTAAGCGAGTAGCAAGCGGCGAGACGCCCGGCGTTGCTGGGTTCCAGGTACTGGATCCCCTAGGTGTCCTAAACTGGAGAAGCACTCACCACAGCATTGTACAGACACTGGTCTTGTTCGGCGCTAGCTTGTACCTTTACGCATCTAAGCATAGTCGTACGAGCCATGAGCGCCTCCTCTCAATGCTGTTGGGGCTTGAGCCTCCCAGCGGAGGCAAGTACATCTCAGCATACATCTCGCACCCAATAACGATTGTGCGCAAAAAAGCTCTGGAACAAGGGGAGTCCCTGGATCGCTTCAGGGATGCCCTCGAGATTGAGGAGTTTAAGGAAAAGCTTGAAGAGAGTTGCGAACACCTCGTCATCTTCTCCCCAACAACCATAGATGAGCTGATAACGAAGCCCAATAGCGATGAACTCGAGACCAGAATAGAGCGGTCAAACAGGTGGCCTCACACCGAGAACGGTCTCCACGAGTATCCGTACCCGGTTGATCTCCGCGACGAGTTCTTCGACAAGTACCTCTACCCGGTGCAACGGACAACGATGAATCCGGGATACTTGACGCAGCTAAAAGCGAGCATAGAGGCCAGTATAGAGAGACGAGACTTGGGCTATGTGTCTCAGGCAGACCTCATAATCGCCTACCGGCCTACAATGTACCTGGCTACACACATGGGCGTAGAAACAGAAATAAAGACAGCAATAGCGATGGGTAAGCCCGTTTACAGCGTCATGCCTCCAGATGAGAGAAACATAGCTTATCGACTGTTCCGGTTCGAATACCCACTCTATAGTACCGAAGAGCTATTAAACTTGTTGAAGTGTACTAAGGGCAAATAGTTAAGCATCATTCGCTCCTTTAGTGCTGTTTCTTGCTAACTTGTTTCGCTCTCAGCCTTCTTTCTAGGCATGGGCGCGTGGAGAGGTGGATGCTGAGGCAGAGCTGCTAGCGGGGCCATGCTGAACGTGTTTGGTGGAGCTTGCTGTGGTGGGGGCTCTGGCTGGGCTGCTTGTTGCCCAGTTTGTTGCGGAACCATATAGTTTGGCAGTGGCGCTGTTTGTACTTGCTCGCTGCTAGCCTGGTATGGCTGGCTTGGTGGCTGTGGGTACTGATGGTAGGTTGGGGGCGTAGGTGGCGCATAATAGGCTGGGTAATAGTTGGGTGGCGGCGGATATGGTTGGTACATGGGGGATGTTGCCCCGAAGGCACGCTGGTAAGCTTCTCTCACGTCATCGGTGACTAAGTGGAGATATATCTGTGTGACCTTTATGTCGCGGTGCCCTAGTAGCCTCTGGACTACGGGCAGCGGTACTCCTCTACGAAGAGCCTCAGTAGCAAAGGTGTGACGCAGCACGTGCGGCCTAACTTTTCTAGGGTCTATTCCAGCCCTCTTCGCGAGGGCTTTGAGCCTCTTGTAGAGACCGCTATAGCTTATTCCGAGCAGCTTGTCGTCCGGCTTGAGCCCAGGGTTCAGCTGGAGCCATATCCGTAGCGCTTGCTCCGTTAATGCACCGTAGAACACTATTCTCTCCTCGCCGTACTTTGCATTCCTTACGCGTATCTCGCGCCTAGCAAAATCTATGTCACGTAGCTTGAGCGATACAGCCTCCTGTGCTCGTAGCCCAGTCTCGAAGAGAAGCGCCACGATCAGCAAGTCAAGAGCATCGTTAACCGCATTGAGTAGTCGCTCAATCTCGGCGGGAGATAGTGCTTCAACACTGCGGCCTCTCGGCTTCTTAACCACCGGTACATGGACAGGGAGGCCCAGCCACTCGAAGAAGCCACGCAAGAATAACGTATAGTAGTGCATAGTTACTTGTCGCTCGCGCTGTTCTTTAAAGAACTCATCGTTAGGGCTACGAGGCCTCCTCACACCTTCTGATAGCCTGCGATAAATCCATGCCGCGACGTCAGCATCACTTACACTCTTGAGAGGCTTGTCACCTATGAAGGCGAGGAAATCGGCTATAGCCGATCTATATGCTTTAACGGTCTTAGGACTTGCGCCCCCCGCAGCAAGAGCCGCCAAGAACGCCTCAAGAACCTCCTCATTACTCCTTTCAAGGGTTCCTGGAGGTGGCGGTGGAAGCTCAAACCGAACCAATATCGATACCCCACAAGATATACTCTTATTCTTACTCCGGACTTCACCCTCACACCCATATCAATACCAGAGTACTACCCGGGTAACCTCTCTATAATGGCGAGCTAGCTGGGAGGGGCTTTCAGAGCCCCATCTCATCTATTTTGCATTACCAGTATCTTCTACAAAGTCGCTGAACAGAGTCTAGAGGAAAATAGGGGTTCTTGCATTCTTCCGAGACAAAGACCGAGATGCTTCAACTCTCTTGGCGAACAAGTTCTATTTCTTGGAGTGTCTTGGCCTCCTCTTTTCCCTTCTCACTTTCTTTGGCTCTCTGTGTTAACCGGCGCACAATGCCTATGAAGCGTAGGGGATCTATTGAGACAACGCCTAGGGCTTCAGCGAATCGCCTTACCCCCTCATCGTTACTGACAAGTATTGCTTGGAGTTCTAGTGCGAGTAATATGGCGTCAAGGTCTTCAACGCTGTCTAGTACCCCGTGTCTAGTTGCTTGTCGGTAGCGCTCGCGAAGCCCTCTTATCAGTGCTCCTAGTTTTTCGCTTCGTGTATCGCGCGGCGTGGATTCTTGAGGATACATTCCTCCAGCCTCAAAGGCTCTGCGAACATGTTCTTCCGCTACTCGCAGCCCCCTAGTCATTCTATTTCTAACTTCTTCAACGTACTCCCTGAAAACAGTCGCAGGTACCCGTATCTCATGACGGGCTGGCGGCTTTATGGTTATCCAGGTAGATAGTTCCTCAAAGGCTTTGAGAGAGACGCCATTAGAGAGGAGGAATCGCCTAGCCTCCTCATAGACGCTTGGAGGCATATATATTTCTAGGCCGTAGACGAGGCGAGCCTCTGCCAGCATTTCTGCTAGCAATCGTATGGCCTCGTCAACGTCTTTTGCTCCGAGGAGGCCGCGTATCCTTGGATCGGTGAGAGCACTAGTATCGAGCACGTATACTCGTAGGCTCCTCTGAAGCCTCCTCTCTTCCGCCATGCTGCATCACCTTTGCCTGGCTAATGCTGTCTTGGTGTGAATTGGTAGCGCCCCATTCTACGTATTTTGTATAGTTGCTTCTTGTCTGAAAATAATATTTCCCCCAACGAGCACGAAGAGAGAACGGCTTGGCTATCCCTACCGCACACGAGGCAACCATGTGTATGAGGCGCTGAGAAGTCTTGGAGACCATAGCGCGGAGTCTTACCGCAGTAGCCATTACTGCTTGGGGTTTGATATTCTTCGCGAGCCTATTCAGCATTGGCTTGCTCCTCTCCGACCTCAATACATGGCTCCCCTTTGTTGCAAGATACTGGTTGGCAGCGGCTGGGCTTTCAGCAGCCTCCACCTATGCTGTTGGCCGCCTCCTAGCAGAGCACTACTCTATGGTCCTCCGTGTGCTGGAGAATAATGAGCCGCGGCTTCTCCTAAGATGCCCGGAGCCTAAGGTCTACGACTCTGTCGCGAAGATGGCGCAGGTTGTTGCAGGTTTTGAGCAGCTCTCTTCACTATGGCTTTTCTCAGCAGCTTCTCTAGGCCTACTCAACATCTATAGTATTGTTTACACGTATTTTCTCGTAAAGCTAGGTAATAAAGTCCTAGCAGAGATAACAGGAAGAAGAATTGGCTACAAGGCTCCACGGGTGGCACTGGTTTCCGCACTGCTAGTAGCCTCGCTCGGCCTACTATCTGTTGTTCCAGGCTACTTTGTTAACAAGTTGCTCACCAATAGCTATAACGTTGCATCAATGTATATGAGTGAGGAAAATGCCTCGGTGCAAATTGCTGGCTAGCCTAATCCTGCTGGGCTACATACTCTACGTTGTGGCACTATTTGTGCCCAGGCTATCATATTATGTTGTCAGAGCTTCTCTTGCAGTAATCGTAGGCGTGCTAGCCTATATGGCTATACTGTACTTAATGGCTCGGTGTACTCGTAGAAGCCGAGACGAGAAGGCGGATGAGTTAGCTAAAACACCTATAGGCTAGTCTATCGGCGTTAGACCGGTTTCGAGTATCTTTCTAACCTCGACCCAAGTATCCTTGGGCTTCCTTATCCTTGCCTTTAAGAACCCGTTTTCTTCCCATGTTGATAATATGACTAGGTCTATGCCAAGGCTCGACATATAGTCTACGAACTCGTTAAGCTCATCAGCGTTAGCGAATTCTAGTTCGAACTCCTCTGCAACCATTTCTCCCTTCGCAACGAGCGTAACAGTCTCTATTGCGGGCTTCAATATGGCTGTGCCGAGCTCCAATGCTAGACTATCAAGCTTTGGCCCTTGCAGCCCCTCCTCATAGGCCCGGAATATTTCTCTAAGTATCCTTGAGAACAAGAAGCTACGACCCTCCTCCATGAAGAACCGCATACCGTAGCGTAGGTCGCCGATATTCGTCGCTGGAGTCGTATACTTGAGCGGCGGTACTCGGTACTCCGGATCCTTCATAACAATGCCTTCTCTCCCCTCCCTGTTAAGCTTCTCAAGGATAGCCTTGATGCTGTCAACGTCATCTTTGTCAACGATACCTAGTACCGGTACGTGCGGTATACCATGCTTCTCCGTCACCTCGTCCCTTATCCGTGGCGGCAATGGTTTTCCTTCGCGAAAGATATCGAAGACGAAGTATCCGAACTTTGGTGCCTCTGGGTAGAAGTACCGGGTATACGGATTCTCTAACCCTATTACCTCGCCGGCCAAATAGTGGTCGTCGGCGCCGATTTCTCTAAGCGCCTCCTTAATTTTTTCGCCTAGGAGTCTCGTAAGCCTAGCAGTAGTATAGGGGCATACTAGCCCGCCCCGCGTTATTGCCAGAACCCTATCGTCGATGAGCACTACTCTCACGTTATAGCCATTAAGCTTCTCCTCGACAACCACCTTGTCGATGAAGTGCCTTGGGACAGCAACGCGCAGCAACACGGCTCTCTGGATAGGAGGATAGCCGTGAACGACCCTACTCCATCCCCGGCCAAAGAGGATTACAGTACCCTCAGGATAACCTGCTAGCTCACGTCGAAGCGATGCATACATTATGCCTCGATACGAGCGTATCCGTATAACTCTACTACGTACAAGGTTCTCTACTCGATCCCTCTCAATACCTAGGGCGTCTGCAATAGTATCGTAAACCCAAGGCTCTGGCGTCCACTCCTCAGCCATTTTAGCCACCTCCTGCAGTATTCCGTAAGTTGTTTCTAACCCCCGCTTGTTATCCTAAGGCCCGTAGAGAGCAATATAGATATGGAATAATGAATATAATAGGCCTGTATTACCCAGCTACATGACCCAGCGGTACCGCTTTCTCCCGAGCCTCCCAGTTAGTGCCTCGTATTCCTTTCTGCGAAGAACAGTTACGACCTCAACAAAGGTGACACGATCAGCCACAACAACGGCTACGTTGTTGGATCCAAGAACGAGGTACACATCCTTTCTACGATCATACAGAATCTGTACCGGCTCACTAAGAGCACGACGCACGTCCTCCTCGCTTATGCCCCGCTCAACCATTCTCTTTCTAGCATGATTTGTGAAGACTAAGCGGCGTCCACCAAGGCTCCAAGGAGGCTCATCTAAATAACGAATCATCGCGTGCTCCCTTCCTAATACGCGTAAAGGGCAACAATGATAAGCAGTACCGAAAGCACCTCAATAATCACATTGGCGACTCTGCTGCTGGAACGCAGTCTCGCCAAACGATACCTCCTATGCCTAATAGGATAGAGAAGCGCGACCCCCCTAACCGTAAGAGAGTCTAAAAATACGTGTCCAAGAAAGCCTAGGAGAGAAGAAGCACCCAGCACAGCAGACAATGTAGTTGATACGAAGCGGCCTGCGAAAAACACAGCAAGAGTGATACCAAGAGCAACGAAGACGTTGTGCATAATCATCCTATGCTTCCAGCGCAGATCAGTATCGGGCACTAGCCCAGCCAATATACCAGCTAGAAGGCCAACATACCAATAGAGAATGTCATGGGCTATGAGTTTTGCGGCAACTAGCCCTAGTAGTGCAGAGAAAGCAACATGTGCTCCACGATTCACGGCAGCATACCCTCAAAGCATTGGAAAGATCTTCGGTACAATACTATGGTGAATCACTCCCTAAATTTCCTTAACTAGTCTTACTATATAGGCTTTAACACACTCCTTTCCCGAGGAATGATTATAGCTAATGGGTTTTGGCCGCCATAGGGTTATGGGGGAGCCACGTACATAGTATAGGAGCGGTGACGGGTATGGCGCTACCCGGATACGTTTTCGTAACTGGTTCAAGTCGCGGTATTGGGCGCGCAATAGTGCTCCGATTCGCCTCAGAGGGATATGCTGTTGCGGTGACCTATAGAAGTAGTCGTGATAAGGCTGAGAAAGTCGCTGAAGAGGCCCGTAAGCGAGGAGCAGCCGACGTACTTGTCATCCCCTTAGACGTGACTGATCCCAAGAGTGTCGAGGACGCTCGTAGGGCGGTTGAGGAGAAGTGGCCGTACCTAAACGTCCTAGTAAACAATGCAGGCATACTGCACGTGGGCTCAACGGAGGAGACGAGCCTAGAGGACTGGGAGAAGGTGATAAAGGTAAACCTTACCGGAGTTTTCCTCGTAACTAAGACCTTCCTGCCTCTGCTCCGCAAAGCACCCTGGGCAAGCATCGTAAACATTGCCAGCATAGCCGGGCAGACGGGCAACATAGTGGCATCAACAGCGTATGCCGCCTCAAAGGCAGGTGTAATCGGGTTTACGCGGCGGCTTGCTGTGGAGCTAGCACCTTACAAGATACGCGTAAACGCGGTAGCACCCAGCTTTGTCGAGACAGACATGGTGCGCGACTTCATAGATACACCGGAGAAGAGGAAACGAATAGAAGAGCTACACCCACTTAAAACAATCATACAGCCCGAGGACGTAGCTGAGGCAGTCTACTTCCTTGCATCGCCAGCAGCCAGGACAATAACTGGGCAAGTACTAGGAATCAACGCCGGCAGGCTAACGTGTTAAGCAAATCGATAACTGCGCGTGTGTCGGTAAACCCCGCCTCCCCATCACAGCACGAGGCTCAGCCCCCGTAGACTTCTCCCCATTTTTCTCTAATCCTTGTCTAAGAGAAGGCTTAGCGCAACAATAAAAGTAAAGTTTATGCTTAATCCAAGTCCTTTCAATCTAAGGAGAAGAGACTCAAGATAATCGGAAATAGTTATCATACAAGAGAGTTAGATTCGAGTACCTACTTATTGGCAGTCTTGTGCATAAAGCATTCGTACACGTATTGCTCGTTATTTTGTGTGTAAATATCGCTGTAAGCACATGCCTCTGAAAAATTATAACAATAAAAGTGATAGTATAATGGCGGCGGATTGGCGTCTTCTACATTTCAGTTTAGCTAAAAGATCCCCGTTCAAGTATTTTTAGTAATATTCTCCTAATTATTCTTCTTAGATGTCTTGCATTCGCTATGTGTCGTAGCGCTTTGTCTATTTTTTCTACCTCATTGTCTAGAAAGAACTGTGTCCTAAGCCAATGTTGGAGGTCACCTCTTTTTACATGGTAAATCAATGACTCTATAGGTACTTTTTCTACAGCCTCTATAAGTTCCTTTATACTCCTAGCCGAAATGCCTAATGGAATCCCGTTAGGCATGTAGAAGTAGAATGCTCGGCTCCTTGGAAGCCTTATCCTTGTAACATACTTTGTCGGATTCTTTGCTATTTCGTCAACAATGTCTCTTAGGAGCAGCGTGAGCGCCTCAACATAGTACTGGTAAGCTGCGTAAGGGGACTTGTATGGAGAGAAGTAGTGATGAACCTCTCCTGCAGGCCCTGTCTTTGTAGCCATGTAGTAGTAGTGGTCGCTTATCCCTAGCAACCTCCATGCACGCAGAGCCCAGCCTCCGATAGCCTTAGCGTAGGGCTCTAGTTCCGCGTAGAGGCGGAAGACGCGCTGCTGCATCTCGTTACCAAGCCACGCCGACGTGTCCCGCTCATCGGCCCAGCTTATAGTAGCCCATCCAGGCACATCATATGTGTCAACGGGCTGGTGGCTTCTGGCAGCCTCTTCTGCGCTCATGATTCTCAATCCCCTTCTCGTAATCTCTCTTGGCAGATGTCGGAGAAACCCATGGATGCCAGTCTCTGGTTTATGGTGCTCTCCGAACGTCTCGTAGTCCACAGCGATTAAGACTACGTCGCCCGGCGTAGCCCTAAGCCATTCCGCGTACTTGTCTGCTGTAAGTGGGTACTGGTCCCAGCTAGTCATAGAGAATCGGAACCCTATGTCATCACTGAGGCGATAGTTTCTTAGAAGAAGGCGCAGTGGTACGCCCCATGCACGGTAAACATAGTTTGGGCTCCGCCATCCAAGAACCCAGTCAACGCCTTCTGTGATAGCAGCCTCGTATCCAAGCTGGTAAAAAATGCGCGCAATATCATTATTGTAAATCATCTCTGTGTTCTCGGCAACCCTTGGTTCAACTCCAAACACTTCTTTTATAGTATCTCTATGAAGCCTTAGCTGGTCTATGAACTCGTCGGGATCAGGGAGCAGGGATGCGAGAGTATGGTAGTATGTTTGCTCGATGATTTCGAAGAAGCCTTTTTCAACACCTTTGCTAAGCAAGTCGATTACTTCTGGCTTGTACCTCTTCGCTTGCTCGATGAAGACGCCGCTAATGCTGAAGCTGAAGCGAACACTATGTCCCTCTTCGGCTAGTTTATCAGAAGCCTCTAGCAATATCCTTGTTGTCGGTATATAGCAGCTCCTTGCTACTCGCTCAAACACTTCTCGATCAAGCATATGGTTGAAAACAAGCTCTTCTAACCGCTTGCTGACGGACCTGCCGCTGAATGCGTCGTGCAGCAGTTTCCGTGCCTTATCAGCCGCGAGGCGATAGGGTTGATGAACCTCAAACATGAATACAACGTCTCTAACCATATAGGCCAGCTCTCCACGCCTTTCCTAGACTATTGTTAGTCCCGTAAAGGTGACGTTTGAGGGCACGTACTTGCCGGGCCATATCTTAGAGTCTATGACGCGGGCATTCCTTCCGACGAACACGTTGTTCCCGATAACGCTATTTTCTATTACGGCTCCGTCGTCTATGCGCACATGTCTCCCGATAACGCTATTTCTTATCCTTACTCCCTTGCCTATGTACCCTCTATCCATTATGACGGAGTTCTCTATTACAACGTCATCCGATACTACAACATAGTTATCAATCACGGATTCAGCTATTAGCACATTCTCCCCAATAGCCGTATGTCTCCCCACGAGAATTGGGCCCTTTACCCTGATTCTCCCCTTCTTTGCCTGATCAATGAATCTCTTCTGAGCCTCCCTCGATAGCTCGCTACGCCCGAGCATCAGTATATCGCCATAGACGAAGTCTACGCCCAGAATCTCCGGTGAGCCATGCCTAAGGAAGTACCTAATAGCACGCATATACGATTCATGAGTCCCTATGTCGAACCACGCCCCCTTCATAACATAGCCGCATACACGGTAGCCATCCTCTATGAGCGCAGGTATGACGTGGCGACCGAAGTCCAGCAAACCGTTCTCGTATAGCCTCCGGCCGCGCCCCTCTTCGAGAAACTCTACGAGCATCCGCGAGTCAATGACATATATGCCGGTATTGATTAGCCTTGAAGGTGCCTCCTCAACCCTCTTCGGCTTCTCAACGAACCGTGCAATAGTTCCATCATCGCGCAGCTCGGCCACGCCGAACCTTCTGACCTCTTCGATGTTCTCGAGCTCATAGAGAACTATCGTCATGTCGCACTTGTTTTCCTCGAAGCTCTTACCGAGGTCTTCGAGGTCGAGCCCGTCAAAGATGTTGTCGCACTGAGTTATGAGGACGGGTTCGTCGATCTTGTAGTACTTGATTATAGAGTATACTGCCTCGGCGTTGCCGCGCGAAATTATGTTAGGCATATATCGTATACGGAACTCGTCCCTACCATAGCCAAGTCTATGAGCGATAGCCCGCCCCGAGCCAAAGTAATCATATACCTGGACGTAGTTATGGTAGCCGCTCACACCCATATATATCACACGTATACCTTGAAGCGCGAGCATTGTGACTATGTGCTCCAGTAATGGGCGATTCAAGAACCTAACCATGGCTTTAGACGTGTCAACAGTTAACGGATATAGTCTTGACCCGACACCACCTATGGGTATGATCGATGTCCTTAGCTTAGTCATTAAGCGCACCCGTCTTAATCCTCGGATTCTACTCCAGCGCCACCGAGAAAATGTTTAGGGTGGAACTATACTAGATAAGTGTGCCGCAATCACCCGATACCTTAGGTGTAGCTGCAGAATTGCCGCTCTACGCCCCCCCGAGTATACATAGGGTCTGGCACATTACCTTCGAGTATCCACGTATCGCGAAGGTAGGTGGGCTCGCCGAAGCTGTGCGATCAATGGTCCGTGGCCTAGTATCCAGAGGCTACGATGTAACGGTCATCATGCCCTCCCACGGAGTCCACCTCAATCCTAATCGAGGTTTCTGGCTCAGAGCCCTAGACTTTGAGGCAAGCGGTACAAGGATAGGAATAGACGGATCGCACTATCATTACCGAATAGGGGCTGAGGAAGCCAGGCTTGACGGTGCCCGCATAATATTGTTCAAAGGGCTTGATACGTCCACGGGCCTAGTGTTTGATGCCCCTTATCCCTATGATAATGCCGAGGAGAAAGCTGCACTCCTAACACGCGCAGTCACCGCTTTCGCCGAGCAACACGGGCTCCCTGACCTCGTTCACGTACATGACTGGCCAACTGTGCTTGCAGGCGTAGCGCTAAAGGATCTCGGGGAGAGAAAGGGGCTCGCAATACCGCTGGTATACACTATTCATCTCTCCGGAGGCAAGTGCTTTCCCTGGCACTATGCATCAGAGGCTTGGAGCGGGTTACAGGATAGGCTGCACCCGGTATGGAGGGTTGTTCGCCACGAGTATCTCAGCTACCGCCAACTCTGGGACAGTCTCGGAGGATGCCTAGAAGCGTTCGGCGTACACGAGAGCGACTTGTTTACCACTGTCAGCTACGGGTACCTAGACGAGCTTCTCAAAAAGTATGGTGAATGGCTTCGCCCAAAGACCTGCGTCGTGTACAACTCGACAGATTGGCGCGTAGACGAGGTGCGAGAATGGCTACGTAACCGCTATGGAACAGACGATAGAAGGACGCTAAGGTGGAGACTGGTAGTTGAGGCCCAGCAGCAGTGCAGTGATAAGTGGGGATGGATAGAGCCCGGGGATGGCCCCCTCTACATAACGTCTGGGCGTATGACGAGCCAGAAAGGGTTCGATATAGCCTTACAAGCCCTGGAGTACGAGCCTAGGGCGAAGCTCCTTGTTCTCGGCCTCCCTGTAGGTGACCACGGATATGAGGCGTGGATTCGGGGCTTAGCGGCAAAGTATAGTGGGAGAGCAGCAGTCCTCAAGTGTAGACTAGACCCAATGATGTACAAGGCGCTGTTCTATGTGGCCACGGGGTTTGTCGCCGCTTCCCGGTGGGAGCCATTCGGTATAGTGGCGGTGGAGTCCCTCGCAGTGGGTACGCCGGTCATAGCTTCTGCTGTGGGCGGGCTAAAAGAAATCGTTATTGATCTTCGGCGTGACCCAGTGAATGGTACGGGTTTGCTCGTTGAGCCGGAGAATCCCTGGGCACTCGGTGACGCGATGAGAACCTTGGCAAACATTGTTGAGTACAGCGAGCTCAGTGAAAGAGTGAGAGAAAACTGCGTTAGGAGAGTGGATACAACGTTTAGGATAGGAGCAACGACCACGATGCTGCTAAGATGCTATGAGAAGGCGCGCCAGATGGCCTACTATAGAGCCCATGCATGAAAAAGACGAGGATAGGGTTTAGGGCCTCTTTATCATCTCGGGTGCTGCTACCAGTGTTAGCGTGTCGCGTACTTCTCTCATCGTCCTTATGTGCTCGGTTATCGTCTTTGCTAGCTCGTCTACAGTCTTGGCCTCTATTCTCACTACTAGGTCGTAGATGCCTGGGACGGATAGAACCTCTGTGACGTTCGGTACCTTGATGAGCCTTTCTGCGATCTCCTTCTCGCGCCCAGGCTCAACGTTCATTAGCACTAGTGCTACTGCCTTTGGCCCAAGCTTCTCTAATACGTCGAGCGCGGTGAATGCTAGGTCTGTTACTGTTACGACTCTCACGGATCTCGACTCTGGCTCCATCGCTATTAGCCTCATGACGCCGTTCTCCTCCATGAGTTCTACTGCTGCCCTGGCGTCGAACGTTATTGGTACGCGTAGTGCCACCTTTCTGGCGTAGTTGGCTACCTTTGCGGCCTCTAGGTCTTCCTCCTTGACTACTGCTTCAAGAAAGTCCCATTCGCGTAGAACCTTTAGGTCCTCGCCTTCCCTTATGAATACCTCTGTTACGCCGTTAGCCTCCATGGCCTTGGCGGCTGCCACTATTGAGGCGTCGGGTGGCAGTACTACTGGGTTCCTGGCTCTAGCCTCTATGGTTGCCATGCCGAAGGGTATCTCCTTCCAGAGTTTGAAGGCAATGTGTCTCGGCTCTACAACGCCCTGGATCTTGTTACGATAGTCTACTACGGGTAGGAATCTTACACTCTCCTTCCTCATAGCTCTAAGCGCTTCCTCTACGGTGTCGTCAATCCTTATTACCACTGGGTCCGTTACAGCGTACTGTGCAAGCGTAGTCTTCGCAATGTTGACGCCCTCAGCGATGGCCTTTACGAGCCTTCTGAAGGTTAGTACTAGGCTGGGTCTCCTCTCAACATCGGTCGTCACGACGCCTAGTAGCTTGTTGGCAAGCATTACCTCAGCTGCCTTCTTGAGCGTCTGGTCAGCAGCCATTAGGGGCAAGTGCTTCGACTCCATTACATCCTTAACCAGTAGCATCATAGGTCTCACCTCTTTAGAACTGATTCTACCCGTGTATAAATATAAGTAATAGGGAGCCGCTTCTACAAAAGCATTATCCTCAAGAATTACACGCGGAATCGAAAATAGAAATAGTGAGTCAAAAACAATATATCAATATTAGCAAACGCTTGCCGGCTCACTGATTAATAATGTCTGTAAATATGCCTGGACAAGTACGATTAAACACTAATTATTACTGGGGTAGTCAATGGAGCATATGGAGGGAAAGACAGCTAGGCGGTAGTCTTGCTCCTAATAAGCCTATGGGGCAAAGGGGGTGTCGGCAAATCAACTATCGCGGCAGCTCTCTCCACAATTGCTGCAAGCAGCGGTAAGAACATACTACTATTATCTACTGACCCCGTGCCAGCTGCCAAGCGACTCCTATGCGGAGACAAAGAAGCAGAAACTGGTAAGGCTCTTTGCAGAGGCATAGAGGTCATTGAGCTAAGCGAGGAGGATGTTAAGAAGCTCTGGATTAAGAGATTCGGCGATGAAGTCTATGAAGTTGTCTCATCGTTTCTCCCAGTAGACAAGTGGATCATTGACTATGTCGCAGGTGCACCAGGTATTGCTGATCAATTTCTACTATACTACGTCTATGAGCTTGTTAGAAGCGGCCGCTATGACGTGATTGTCTGGGACACGGTAGCAGCAGGCGGCAGCATCAGGATGCTTCGTATAGAAGAAGAACTCTATACACACATGGGCGACGCTGCTAAGCTATATCTAAGAATTAAAGGCGTATTGGACCGTATCCGCCGCGGGCACAGAGACCCTCTCGAGCTAATAGACGAGTGGCGCGGGCTTGCAAGAGGAATACTTGACATGTTTGCCTCAAGTATCCACCGTCCCTTATTGGTAGCCGAGCCAACAGAACTGGCTGCGGCAGTTACTATGAGCATATACCGAGAACTCTGTACTCATAACGTGATTCCCAGAGGCCTGGTAATTAACAAGGTCCTCATGGAAAACCCTTGTAGGGACTGTAGCCTCTTAGAAGAAGTTGTAGAAGAGCATAAGAACTCTCTGAAAAGCCTCGACGAGATAAAGCTAAGGAAATACATTGTGCCATTCATCGAGGCTAGGGGATTTAAGAGAATAGAAGCCGTAGCAGCCGGCCTCGAAAAACAAGGGATCTGGAAGGATATTGCCTCATAAAGGTTCTAGAGCTTTCCCAGCTTTCTCAACGCGTCCTCGATTCTCTCTAGGCGTCGTAGCATAACCTTGCGCTCTATTGAGGCCACCAGTCTCCTCGTTGCTATCACTGCGTCGGGGTTAACGCTTATACTATCGATTCCCGCCTCTACTAGGAACTCGACTATCTCTGGGTACACGCTTGGCGCCTGGCCGCAGATAGACACAGTCCTACCGTGGCGGTGAGCGCCCTCTATCAGCATCTTTATGGCTCTTAGTACCGCTGGGTCTCTCTCATCAAAGTACCCCATTTCTGCTAGGAGCTGTGAGTCTCTGTCTACACCTAGTACTAGCTGGGTTAGGTCGTTGCTGCCTATGCTGAACCCATCTACTAGTTTCGCAAATTCATCTACGAGGAATACGACACTCGGAACCTCGGCCATGATCCATACTTTGAAGTCCTTGCTCCTCTCAAGGCCCTCCTCGGCCATTATGTGTAGTACTTTCTCTACCTCCCACGTGGTTCGGACAAATGGCAGCATTACCCATACATTCTTGAGCCCCATCTCCTCCCTTACCTTCCTGACGGCTTGCACCTCTAGTCGGAACGCCTTCTCGTAGGCTGGGTGAATGTAACGTGATACGCCTCTCCATCCAAGCATAGGGTTGCGCTCCTCTGGCTCGTATTTCTCACCGCCCTTCAAGCCACGGTACTCGTTGGTCTTGAAGTCGCTGAACCTTACAACCACTGGTCTTGGATAAATGGCGCTAGCGACCTTTGCTATGCCCTCGGCAAGCCTATTTACGAAGTAATCTGGTTTACCCTGCTCAATCAAGTAGACTGGGTGATAGCCTATCCAGTCAGAGAGAATGAACTCTATCCTCATCAACCCTATACCGTCGAATGGTAAATCAACGTACCTGTCAATAGCTTCCGGCTGGCCAAGGTTCATGTATATCTTTGTCGCCGTGACAGGGTATAGGTCGTGGAGCACTTCTGGGCTCAGCGCCGCCGCAGCCTTGACCTCCTTCTTTTTCTTCCCGATCTCTACTCTGCCCTCATAGACTACTCCGAGGCCACCGTCAACCGTGACCAGCATGCCGGTCTTTATCACCTTGGTGGCATTCCCGGTTCCTACGACGGCTGGTATGCCGAGCTCCCTGGAGACTATTGCTGCGTGGCTAGTCATTCCTCCCTCATCCGTCACTATTGCAGCGGCCTTCTTCATCAATGGTACCCAGTCTGGGTCAGTCATCCGGGTTACGAGGATATCGCCCTCGCGGAACTCGTGGGCTTCAGGGCTGTGCGGGTCAAGTATGACTCTTGCGACTCCGGTAGCTACGCCAGGACTAGCGGGCAAACCCTTGGCTAAGATCTTGTGTTCCGCTGTCTTGGCCTCCTCTTTCCTTGTTTCTGCCTTCTCCTTCTTGCGGCTCCAAACCGTCTCGTATCTCGCCTGGACAATGAAGATGTTATTGGGCGGTGCAATGTCCTTGTCAATAGCCCACTCGATGTCCATGGGGTGCTTGTAGTGGTTCTCTATCTGTATACCGTACTTAGCCAACTGCTTTACCTCGTCGTCGCTTAGGCTCGGCTTCTTCGCCATCTCCTCGGGAACCGCCATTTCAACATTCTTACCCGTTTCAGGGTCATAGGTTATCATAATCTTCTTCTCGCTTATTCTCTTCTCCTTGATCTCCAGGGTCTTCTTGTCTACAACGAATTCATCCGGAGTAACCTTGCCGCCTACTACTGCCTCCCCAAGTCCCCACGAAGACTCGATGACGACAACATCTGGGTTGCCAGTAACCGGGTGGATGGTGAACATTACTCCGGCTGAGCGCGCGTTGACCATTTTTTGGACAACTACGGCCATGTATGCTTTTAGATGATCTATGCCCATTTGCTCCCTGTAGAATATGGCTCTTGCTGTAAAGACGCTTGCCCAGCAAGCCTTAACCCGGTCAATTACGTTGTCTTCCCCCTTCACGTTAAGGTAAGTCTCTTGCTGTCCGGCAAAGCTTGCCTCGGGCAGGTCCTCGGCTACCGCGCTGCTCCTCACAGCGACCAGGGGATCCTTGATCCCTATTTTTTCGCCGAGCTTTCTATACGCTTTCCTAATAGCTTCCTCGACATCCTTGGGCATCTCAGCCTTCATGATGAGTCTTCTGATCTCTTCGCTAACCTTTTCGAGCTGCTCCGTGTTGTTCACGTCGAGGCCTTCGAGAAGCTTAGCGATCTTCTCCTGGAGCCCGCTTTTCTCCAGAAAGAGTTTGTAGGCTTTCGATGTCACCACAAAGCCTGGTGGAACTGGAACACCGGCAGTAACGAGCTCGCCTAGGTTAGCTCCTTTGCCTCCAGCTAGCTCTGTATCAGTTGCTCTGAGATTTTCTATCCATATTATAATAGGTTCGGAAGCCGACAAGCAGTAACCCTACCCCACTATTCTGCTATTTCTTTAAATGTTTTGTTGCCTCTATATTCGAGAACCTCGCGATATTACTAGCAATCTCAGCAATATTAGTCTCCAATACCACGAGAATCCGAATGCTGAGAGGCAGTACTTCTCAGCGAACCCCATATAATGCTCCGATACGGCATAGACTAATTTGAAGCCCTAGAGAGCCTAATCCTATGCGTTCTGAGAGGCTGACTCCTCATGCCGGAATTCGAACCCTACCATGCATTCGTCGACACCTCTTTCAAACCCGACCCTGAGGAGCACATCATAGTAACATATCGCGCTATTCCCTCTGAAGGCTTCAGTGCCACCGATGTAGCTGGAGCCATAGCGGCAGAGAGCAGTGTAGGCACCTGGACAACACTCTATGAGTGGTATTCTCGTGAACGAGTCGAGAAACTCAAGGGCATTGCTTATGAGATACGCGGCCTCGGTGATGGAAGCTACTTGGTGAGAGTAGCATACCCTGTGGACTTGTTCGAGGAAGGAAACATAGCTGGCTTCATGGCCTCTGTGGCGGGCAACGTCTATGGAATGAAAAGGATTAAGAAGCTAAGACTCGAGGACATCTACTTCCCGAAGAAGTTTCTCGAGTACTTTAAGGGCCCGAACAAGGGTCTTCCAGGCGTACGCGAAATATTCCGCGTCTACGACCGCCCTATAGTCGGCACGGTTCCAAAGCCCAAGGTTGGTTATTCTCCCGATGAGGCGGAGAGAGTAGCGTACGAGATACTCGTTGGTGGAATGGACTACATAAAGGACGATGAAAACCTCACAAGCCCCAAGTTTTGCCGTTTCGAGGCACGGGCAAAGGCGATAATGAGGGCTATCGAGAAGGCAGAGAAAGAGACCGGTGAGAGGAAAGTCTGGTTTGCAAACATAACCAGCGATGTAAGAGAAATGGAGAAGAGGCTTAAACTCGTAGCAGACTACGGAAATCCATACGTAATGGTTGACGTCGTCATCGCGGGTTGGAGCACAGTAACATACATCCGCGACCTCGCCGAGGAATACGGCCTAGCAATCCACGGCCACAGAGCATTCCACGCAGCCTTCACGCGCGACCCGTACCACGGCGCATCAATGTTCGTCCTAGCAAAGCTCTACCGCATCATAGGCATAGACCAGCTACACATAGGCGTACCAGGAGTAGGAAAAATGGAGGCAAAGACCATAGAGGTGTTAAGCAACGCTAACGTCCTAAGAGAGAAAACCTTCAAGCCCCTTGAAGGCGACGAGGTCCGCCTACCTCAAGACTTCCACCACATAAAGCCAGCAGTCCCGGTATCCTCCGGCGGCCTGCACCCCGGAAACATCCCAGACGTGATAAAGCACCTAGGCATAGACCTAGTCCTCCAAGTAGGCGGCGGCGTCCTCGGTCACCCCGACGGTCCTAGGGCGGGAGCAGCAGCTGTTAGACAAGCCATAGAGGCTACAATAAAGGGAATAGAGCTAGAAGAATACGCGAAGACACACACTGAGCTGAGAAGAGCCCTAGAGAAGTGGGGTAGGGCAAAGCCTGCTTAGACGCTACACAACTAACGACATAGCCATATAGTCATAGTAGTGACTGATTAATGAGCACAATGCTTCGACCAAATAACTCATGTGCGTAGCGTGTGCGGCTTCCTTGGCTTTTCTTAGCGGCTTCTCAGTGCTCAGCCCCTCTTCATCCCCTCATTCTTCGAGGAGGGTAAGCGGGGTTCGAAAGACTCAGCACTATCCAGGCAGCCTTATCCTTTATCATGGGGATAAAAACACGCTGTTCCCAGTGATGATGCCGGGCAGCAGTTTTTGTATAATCTCTCGTGCCTCGGCAGACAATATAGCAATATGGTAAAATAATAGGCCTAATATAGTAGTACATTGGGGGCGCCCATTATTGTCTAGAACTAGGCTCCTGGTTGCAATACTCCTTGTAGTAATCGGTATCAGTAATGTTGTCCTTGCCCTACTTGTATCTAGCAAGCAGACTCTTCACGATGTGCGCCGTGTCGTCGTATTTAGTGCTGATATTTGCGAGGACGGAGTATATACTGGGTATGGTTTCCACGTAATCAGTAAGGAGTATGATAGCCCTACGCCGCAGCTTGACAGCATATTCGGATACATAGCTGAAATAGACTACTTCGTATACCCCGTAGAGCCGCATAACTGTAAGCGATTCCTCCTAAAGCGCTACATCTACGTACAGAGCCCCCTAGAGCATAGATACTACGAGGTACTGTCTTCCTCGGACCCCTTGTTTAGTGGCACGCTCCCCGATCTACGCCTCGACAACGATACAATTGGCTTGATTAAAACGATGTGTCCCAGCCTTAAGCGCGCGGTACTCGATATCTATGTCGAGTTCAGAGACTCGTATATCGTGCTAGACCCCTTGACGAGGCCTGCCGAGGTTGCTAGACTCCAGTTCGGTTTCCCGGAGACCGTGGTCACGCTCAGTGTCCCACTAGTGATTGAAGAGGATAAGGCTATGCTTTTGCCCCAGGAAGCCAACTACAGTACCACTGGGTTCTACGATATAGAATGGAGTCAGCCACATTGGATAGCGAGCGCTAAGTGTAAGTCATTTCCCTTCTACCTCGTGGAAAAGGAGCGCTTAGCTCTACGCGAAGTCAGCGTAAGGCTGCCGGACATGTTTAAGCTGTTCCACTACCTGGCGTGGGCTTTGGTCGCGGAGTCTATTCTACTAGTAGCGGCTGGGCTCGTGGTTGCTAGGGGCAATAAACGAGGAAACACTTGATCAGCCTCTTAGTCTTCTTGCAGCGTTTTTATCCCAGTGTGTTCTTCCCCCTTAGAAGCTCCAGTACAGCCTCAACGTATACTTGGATGGCCTTCAATAATTCCTCGCCAGTTATCCTCTCAAGCCTTGTATGTGCAAGACTGGGGTCGCCTGGACCGTATGCTGCAATACTATCTGTCATCCTTACCAGGTAGTTCATATCGCTTGTACCTGCCTTCACTACTGGTCTCGGCTTCTCCCCGATCCTTAGTATCGCTCTTACGAGTGCACGGGGAACAGGCTTGTTAAGAGAGACCTTGACGGGGGGCACGTACTCTCCCATGGCTCTGGCTTCGCAGCCCGTAGGCAGGATACGCTGCAGCTCTTCGAGGGCGTTGCCCAGGTCTTTTCCGGGAGGGATGCGTGTGTCTAGAATTAGCTCTGCCTTCATTGGGACAACGTTGTCTCCTTCCCCTGCAACGAGCCTCGTGGGGGTAAAGGTTACCTCGGCGACCGAGGGCTTCCTAGCAGCCAGTTCTTCAACTATCTTCGCCGCCTTGAGCAGCGCAGACTCACCCATCCATGGAGAAGCACTATGCCCTCCTCTCCCGCTGCACGCTACAGCTATCCTCGCTGAGCCCCTATACCCTATTGCTATTCTGGTCGTGCCAGTTGGTTCGCCTATTACTATGTGTCTAATGCTGCGGGGCCCGGTTTCGAGGAAGTATTTTGCGCCCGGGCTATCCGCCTCTTCACCCACAAAGCCAGCAACCCAGACCGGCAAAGAATCATCAATTCTAGCAAGCGTTGCGACAGCGTAGATCATTGACACAAGGGGCCCCTTGGCATCAACAGCACCCCTACCCCTTACTGCGCCGTCTTCAAGGCTCGCTGGGAACCAGTCCCTCACAGTATCCACGTGGCTCGCGAGGAGTATGAGTGGCTGGCTGGGCGCGTTGCGCGGTGCTGCGTAGAAGTTAGTAGCCCTGTCAACCCATGCATCGAGCCCCATGGACTCCGCTATGTCGATTAAAGCCTTTACTACTCTGCCCTCATTCCCAGAGGGGCTAGGAATAGAGACTACACTGTACAGAGTCTTTAGGATGTCCTCAGCCCTCAAGGCATCCGCGAATCGCACCTACTATCGCCTCCACGTCCCCAAGACCTATACTATATGGTGGGAGCAGACGTACAACTGTAATACCTGCACGCAGGGCGAGCACATGGAACCTATCCTGCATACACTTGAGGACGGGAAGGGGCTGCTTACGGAGCTCGACGCCAATCATGAGCCCCTTGCCCCGGATATCGCGGACAAGCCGGTTCCCGCCAACCCTGTCAACAAGGGCATCAAGCAGCGCCTTCCCAGCCTCAGCTGCACGCACAGCAACACCTTCTTCAAGCAAAACGTCTACTGCAGCAGAGACCGCCGCTAAGGCAAGAGGATTCCCGGCATAAGTTGACCCATGCCGTCCTCCACGAAGGCTCTCAGCCAGCTCCCTCCTAGTAAATACCGCCGAGACAGGGAAACCTCCACCAAGAGCCTTGCCAGCAGTAACAATGTCAGGCCTAATACCATAGTGCTCTAGGCACCACGTACGCCCCGTCCTACCGAACCCAGTCTGGACCTCATCCACTATGAGGACAGCACCATTCTCCCTTGCCACCTTCTTAACAGCTTCTAAGAACCCCTTCTCCGCCAGGACAACACCGCCTTCCCCGAGGACAGGCTCAACTATAATAGCTGCAGTATTCTCGTCAACAGCCTTCTCAACCACATAGGGCTCAGCGTTGTAAGGGATAAACTCAACGTCCTCCAGGACGGGGAACCCTTTCCTATAGCTAGGGCTCCACGTGACGCTCAACGCGCCCAGCGTCCGGCCATGAAAGGAGCCCTTGAAGGCTACAACCTTTCTCCTCCCCGTATAGGCCCATGCTATCTTGAGGGCAGTCTCCACGGCCTCCGCTCCACTATTAGCGAACAAGACGGTATCGGCTCCGGGCGGCGCGACTCTGCTGAGCTTCTCCACGGCCTCTTGCTGAACACTACACTCGAAGGAGGGACTACATATCGTTAGCTCGTTAAGCTGCCTCCTAAGCCTAGAGACAATCCTGGGATTATTGTGCCCGAGGAAAGCAACGCCATGACCCGTGTGTGCATCCAGGTACCTTGTCCCATTAGTGTCCCAAACATACTGCATGCTTGCGCGAGCTATGCGCAGCCCACGCGACCCGTAGTAGCGGAAGAGCTCGAGAACCAAGGCTCATGGTCACCGATTAAGGGCAAGCGTAGCGTGGGCAAGCTTGACGAGCCTTACCTCTTCGCCTGCTCGACGACGTAGCGGGCTATCTCGTCTGCAATATCTACTCCAGTAACCCTTGCGATGTTCTTGTACTCGGGGACCGCGTTGACCTCGAGAACTACATAACCCCTTTCGGGGTCCTCAACGACGTCCACGCCGCCGACCTCGACCTTTAGCGCCTTACACGACCTAATAACCAGGTCCTCGAGTATGGGGTCAACCTTGGCTGGTTCAGCTCTCCCACCACGCGCCGTGTTTGTGATCCAGTGATTGCTCACACGGTATATCGCGGCCGGGACTCCATCGCCGATACACATTGCCCTTATGTCGCGGCCAGGCTTATCAATGTACTCTTGCACATAGTGTACCTTATACATGCTTCCAAGCATCTCTCGGTGCTCGGCTATAGCCCTCGCAGCCTCCTCGTCGGAGGCAAGGGCGGCTAGGCGCCCCCAGCTACCCATAAGGGGCTTCATGACTACGGGGAAGCCGAGTTTGCGGGCAGCTTCTACAGCGGAGTCAATGCTGTAGGCGAGAAGCGTGCGGGGAACGGGGATCTTGTGCTGATATAGGACTGAGAGGCTCCACGCCTTATCCTCGGCCATTGCGAGGGCAAGACTATTATTAATGACCCTTATACCCCACGACTCCACGGCAACGGTTGACGACATTGCGCGATAGAAGCTTATCGAGCGCTGAAGTGCGACATCTGCCTCAGCGTAGCCGCCTATCTCGAGAATCGAGGACGAGACGTGAAGAGGCTCAACCTGCGCTCTTGCACGCAAACGGTCTAGGAGCATCTTCTCATCAAGGCGCAGTACATCGTAGAGGAAAAACACTTTCACCATACAGGACCAGCCCTCTTATCGCCTTATTCTCCCCAGTCCTCTTGGACGCCCTCGAAGGGCCTAAGCGCTAGGTTGCCGTTCTGGTCGCGGTAAACCTCTAGCACAACTCCACAGTCATGCTCTATGAGTTCGCCCGGCATTGCGTCGTCTGGGACTTCTACCGGGTTCCCGCATACGGGGCACTTGAGCGTTGGCACACCTACCAGCCTCCACGAACGTGTTTTGGGTACTGGTTCATGTACTCCGAGGTACCTCTGCTAGTACAGTATTTAAGCCCCTTGTCTCAATGAATTGGTGCGGATTCATTTAATGCTGTTTCAATGAATCTCAACCGGCAGCCACCCTGGCCTATTAAATCCGCGTACCGGGGCTTGCGAAGCTGGACGGAGCAGAGACTACATAGTATTGCTCCGCACGCGGCTCCCGGCAATGGGGTTGTTACGGGTTTGCTCCGCGCAGCAATACTTGGTGGTTCGGGATATACTGGCGGAGAACTGCTCAGAATACTCGCGGCCCACCCACATGTAGAGGTATTCTACGTGACTAGCAGAGAATATGCTGGCGCTCCCATTTATTTCGCGCACCCAAATCTCCGAGGCTTCTACCAGGGATTACGCTTCGAGAAAATGAGCATAGATAAGGCCCTCGAAGCCGACGTCGTCTTCTCCGCACTCCCCCACGGTGTCGGCCTAGAGACCACGGCACGGCTCTACGAGTCCGGCGTACAAGTAGTTGACCTGAGCGCCGATTACCGGCTCAAGGATCCGGAAGCCTATAAGCTATGGTACGGCTTTGAGCATCCCTACCCCGAGCTCCTAGAGAAAGCAGTCTACGGCCTACCAGAGCTCCACCGCGACGAACTAAAAGGCGCCAAGCTAATAGCGTCACCGGGCTGCAACGCCACAGCAGCCATACTCGCATCGGCACCCCTGGTAAAGCATGACCTCATTGAGGACACCAGGATAGTTGTCGATGTTAAGGCGGGGAGCAGCGAGAGGGGCTCCAAGCCCAGCAGGTCCTCGCACCACCCGGAGAGGGAGGGCTCAATACATCCGTACTCGGTGAGCGGTCACCGCCACGCAGCGGAAGCGGAGCAGGAGCTAAGCCGACTAGCCGGTACGAGGATAAAAGTGTCGCTTGTCCCCCATGCTGTCCCCTCCATCCGCGGCGTCCTGGCATCAGCTTATGCATGGCTACGTGAAGGGGTATCGGAGACCGATGTCGCCAAAGCATATGCAGAAACCTATCGTGGCTCCAAGTTTGTACGCATAGTTCCCGTAGGGCGCCAAGGGACAATTAGCCCGAAGTTTGTCCAGGGAAGCAACTTCGCCGACGTAGGGTACGCTGTAGAAAGGAGGCTTCGCAGGGTGACAGGGTTCGCGGCAATAGATAACCTTGTAAGAGGAGCTGCTGGCCAAGCCGTCCAGGCCTTCAACGTATCAAGGGGATTCCCTGAAGAAGCTGGGCTCAGCACGCCCCCACTGCACCCCTAGCAGAGGCGCAGTAGCAGATCAGTGGCCAGGGTGGCTCGCATGTCTGTACAGAGGCCCATAGTCGTGAAGGCTGGTGGAAGACTTGTAGCGAACCCGGAAACGAGGATAAAGATACTCAGAAACATAGTTGAGCTAAGCGATAATGGTAAACCAGTAATATTTGTTCACGGAGGAGGCGACGTTGTCACAGAGTATTCTAAGAGAATGGGTGTTGAGCCGCGCTTCGTTGTTTCTCCGAGCGGTATTAGGAGCAGGTACACGGGCCCCGAGGAGCTAGAGGTATACGTCATGGTTATGGCTGGGAAGCTTAACAAGGAGATAGTAGCTGAGCTCAACAGCGACAAGGTGAGAGCAATAGGTGTCACCGGGGCGGATTGCGGAATAATGGTGGCGCAGAGGAAGAAGAGGATAGTAATAATCAATGAGCGTGGCAGGAAACAAGTAATACCAGGCGGCTATACGGGCAAAATAGTCTCTGTTAACAAGGAGTGCATAGAGAAACTCTTATCAATAACTAATACCGTTGTTGTGTCGCCGATCGCGCTGGGAACAGAGGGCGAGCTCCTAAACGTTGACGGAGACCAAGCAGCATCAAGTATAGCTACAGCTATCCAAGCCGAAGCACTCGTCCTATTATCGGACGTAGAGGGCGTGATCATAGACGGCAAGGTAGTGCCCACAATACCGCTAAGCCTTGCCGAGGAGTATGCTGCAAAGACGGGCTACGGTATGAACAGGAAGATATTGATGGCAGCCGAGGCGGTCGCCAAGGGCGTGGGAAAGGCTGTCATAGCTCCTGGGAACGTAGAAGACCCCGTTACAAAAGCTTTGAGCGAGGAGACAGGGACCTCGATAAAGCCTTAACCGTGACGAGAGCGCAGCCAATGGTAAAAAGTAGTGCTCGCCTACCTATCCTTTCTCCCGAGCACTATTTTTCACGGGCTTAAGTGACTCTCTAACCGCCTCGATTACTGTCTTGACGAACCCTCGGCTATGGCACCACTTGACTATATATCTTAGAGTTCCAGGCAGCCTTGATGGATACAGTATTATCCCTCTGGATCCCAGGAGGCTGAGAACTCTTTTCCAAGCCCTTCCAACATTGAATGCAACGAGCGGAGTCCAGGGCTTGGAATAGACGACTACCCCTGCTTCCTCGAGCCCCACTTTAAGCTCCTCGGCCAACATCATGAGCGTTGTGGTTAAGCGTTTGAGTCCTTCTCTCCCGAGAAGCCTTAGCCCCGCATAGGTTGCTGCAAGCCCGGCAGCGTTGCGGGTCCAGAGGAGTCCTTCCTGTGAACCCATAGGCATATATGGTGCATCAAATCTAAGCGCGTTCATGAGATCATTGTCTAGGACTACGAGGAGGCCGGAGCCAGGCGGGGCATAGAGCTTGTGCGGGTCCAGGGAAAACGCCTTGACAGAGCCAAGGGTAAGGAGCCGCGTCTCCCCCTTGGCCAATAAGTGGAAGCCGCCAAACACGGCATCAATATAAATAGGTATGTCGTTGGCCTCCGCTATCTGGTTCAGCTCCTCAATGGGGTCCAAGGCGCCGTTGTCTGTAAGGCCTAGTGTGGCTACCAGGGCTACCCGGTATGGCAGGCTCTCCACGAGCTCCTCAACATCATCCACGCTGATAGTTAGGTCAGGGTTCACGCCAGCCATGTGGCATCGCAGGCCCAGTATCCTGCAAGCCTTAAACACACTCGCATGTGCAGCCCTTGATGCAATTATACCCTTGACTCCATATGTTTCCCTGAACGCGTAGAGCGCGCTGAGAGTGGACTCGGAGCCCCCGTAAGTATAGAGCAGCCTTATTCTCCGCCCAAGAAGCTCGGAGATCAGCGCCTCTAGGCGCTCCTTGACAACATGTACTGAATTGAAGGAAGCAGGGTCGTTATAGTTAACATGCATGAACATCCTATACGCTTCCGCAGCAACGTCAAAGGGCTCAGCAACCATAGTGCCAGCGACACTGCACGGCCTAGGATCACGGGAGATCAGAGTCCCCAGCTCCTCAATAACGTCTTCGCATCTCTTCTCCCCAAAGACCTGCTCTCTGCACCTTCTCATCGATTCCATCAAGAGCGCCCACAGCCATGCTTCCCCACGGCCGGAGGAACTAAGTCTTTACCCGTAGAAGACGGCAACGAGTATCGCATAGCAAAAGACTAGGTGGCAACTATTATACCTGGGCAGAGGCAACGTAGCTGCCACGGGACGAGTATGCAACTTCTCCTAATCGCTGGCGAGGGACGCGACGTCGGAAAAACGCTTCTCGGAGAGAAACTAGTCAAAGCGCTTACATCCAGAGGGCTCAGCGTAGGCGTAGTAAAGCACGTACACCACGGTGTAGACTACCGGGTAAAGGACACGGGGCGATACCTAGCGGCAGGTGCCCAGCGAGTAGTCGCAGTAGGCCCAGCCGAGTACATGGTGGTTGAGCCCCGAAGACTAGGCCTCGAAGAAGCAATATGCTTGGTATCGGAAAACGACGTAGTCATTGTAGAGGGCTTCAAAGAACACATAGAAGATGTGAGGAAACAGGGTGGATGCGCGGTCTTTCTCCGAAGAAGCGGAGCAGCCGAGCTATGGTATAGGAGCGAGCACAGAGAGATTACTAGCATCAATGCGGTATTTGAAATCGTTCTAAGACTGCTCCAGGACTCTTCTTGTAGCACGGTGTTTTCGTGCAGAAATAGCTCCTCCTAACGCACCACCTATAACAGCCACACAGATACCGCATCCACCTATTACGAAAAGCATTGCTGACAGCGCCCATCCCAGTAGTGCGCCAAGCCAGCCAAGCAGGGCAGCGCCAGCGCTAATCGCGATAAGTGACCAGGCTACGAGCGCAATCAATGACGAAACAAATCCAGCCAATGCACCCTTCAGCGGCCCCTGGCCAGCCAGGTAGCCTGCGAGAAACCCAGCAATAAGATAGCCGAGGAATATGCCTAGCGGAAGAGGAGTTGATACGAAAGCTATAATAGTGCCTATAGCGATGGCAAGCACCAACCCCATCATTATCCCCACGGAGCTTTTTAGACGCTTTTATCCCGCTCTTCTTTGCTTTCCCTAATTGGCTTCTCGGGGACGACAGGGTTGACTATACAGCCTATCTTCCCTATACATACTTCAACTATGTCGCCTGGCTGTAGGTGCCTGGGAGGGTTTCTAGCGAAGCCTACTCCTGGAGGCGTTCCTGTCGCGATTATGTCGCCGGGTTCTAGGAATGTGCCTCGACTAGCATAGGAGACGAGCATTTTCACGTCGTGTATCATGTCGCTAGTGTTCCCATGCTGCAGTTCCTCGCCAGATACCCGTAGGATGACGTCTACGCCTTTCCACGGGCTGATGAGCGTGCGCGGCACTATGACTGGCCCCATTGGGGCATAGGTGTCCCTGCTTTTTCCCCTCCACCACTGGGAGGCGCCTACAAGGTGCTGCTCATACCTCGCCGAGACATCGTTGAACGCCATGTACCCCCATATGTTCTCTATAACCTCTTCCGGCTCGAGGCTCCTGCCCGGCAGCCCTATAACGACCGCCAGCTCGGCCTCAGCATCGACACGTAGCCCGGGGTCATGCAGTATTATTGGGTCACCTGGCCCGATCACAGTATTCACGGTCTTCACGAATAGGTCTGGAACCGGTGGAGGATTTCTTCCCGTCTCTGCTGCATGGGCGCGATAGTTTAGCCCAACAGCTATTATCTTCGACGGCCTCTCTATCGGGGCGAGAAACCTTACACCTCCGAGCGGCAACCCCTTATCGCTGCTACTCACCATTCTAGCCAGGTGCTCTATGTCCTCTGGCGGGTACTCTAACATGACCTCTTTAACGTCATTGAACCCCCATGCCGATAACGGGTAGACGCGGCCCCGATAGACGAGCGCTGGCTCTACGCCGCCGCCTGGAGCAGCTATGCGCGTGAGGCCTATGAAGCTCCAGACCTCGTAGCCGAGGAGAAGCCTCAGGTCTGCTAGCTTCACTCCCGTTCCCCGTCTCTACCTATGTAGATAGGTATCACCGTGAATAAGGTCTTGTGTAATCCCGGAGAGAGTGCGACGCCTACCAGAGCGATACAGTGGACAAGTCGCTAGGCACTATGGTGCCGCGTGCACGTATTTTCCCCAGTTCCTCTATGCTTGAAAGAGTTATATGGACAAGTGCTAGCAGCGAGTCATTGCTCATGTACTCGCGGTATCCTAGTGCCTGGCTCACTGTCTGATGCCCAGTGGCCTCGGCAATACTCTCCATCCCAGTCGGCATGGTGGCCTCGGTTACGAGCATCGATACTGTTCCCGCGAGGCGGCGGTACTGTTCAGTAACACGTGTATCAGAGGTGTAGAGCAGTCTAGCAGCACGATTCTCTACGAGTACGCCGTAGCATGGTATGCTGTGAGAAGACTCTATTGGGGTTATATTAAACGAGCCCAGGCTCGTAGCCTCTCCAGGCCTTATCGGCACTACTCGTAGCTTCTCGCGAACCGAGCGGGGAAGAAGCCCTATAACAGTGTTCTCGAAGTCTTCGAGAAGAGGCACGGCAACAATGATTGCAGGCGGTGAAACACCCTCCACGGAGGCATAGACTGTTAGTTCGAACAAGCCAGACCAGTGGTCTAGATGCAGATGAGAAATATACACGTAGTCAAGGTCTCTTACGCTGAACCCTGCCTCGTAGAGCCTCTGCCCGCAGCCGGGTCCACAGTCTAGCAGCATCCGCGTATCTTTGTCCTCGACAAGTATCGAGTTCTCTGCGCGGCCCGGAGGCGCACCCGCCCCACCAGTGCCGAGAAATGCTACACGCAACACACATACCCGGCTTTAGAGGGAGAAGGCCTAGGCATTAGAACTTCTTTCCAAGCCTATTGGTTAAGCGGCAATGCGCTTCTTAAGCAAGACGCCTTTATCCAAGTAAATGGTGGCAAGGTAGGAGGTGTAGTTCATTTTGCCTTCTTGTCTGCTCAGCGACCTACTCTTCTATACGGGGATCGCTGGCCTCTCTATCGGGATAATAGTACTGCTATTTCTCGCGCGAAGGCTCTGTAAGGCGAGCTTCGAGATAAGAGATGACTTGTTTCTCGTCAAGCTTGGGCGCTGCGGGAGAATCGAGATACCACTGGGCTCTATAAAAGAGGTAAGGATAGTCGAGAACCCTGGTAAGGGCATGCGGATTGCTGGCATAGCTGTACCGAGATACTTCTACTCTGGGCGCTTCCGCTTCAAAAACATCGGTGAAGTATTCATCTATGCTGATAAGCCCCATAACCTCCTCCTGGTCGAGACGATTGATGGGAAGAGGCTGCTCTTCGGCTACGGAGCAGCCGAGATGAAGGATCTTCTAGAGCAGAGAGCCGGTAAAGGACCAGTTGATGAGACAAGGATAGTTTCTCGTCGAAGTCGCTACCTCTTAGCAAGCCTACTACTAAGCATACTAAGCCTCGGCCTCGCAGTTGTAGCGGCCATAGTGCTCCCACAGAAGCTAGTATTTGCCGGGGAAGTAATAGAGAAGGGTGACGCACTCCTCCTAGCCTTCATACTCGGTGTAATGGGTTTGTTCGACGTGCTTGTCTTCTACGCGATCAGCCAGGATGACCCGGTAACGCCTATTCTTAGCCTGCCCTCAGCAGCTGCGTCAACACTGATAGTGTTGTCTATTTTGCTTGCAATGGCTCTTTGTCCAGCGCAATGAAAACTAAAATCGGATTAAGTATAGTGATATTTTAACAGTGGAGTATTGTTAGGAACTCAATTAGTTAAGCTGCGTGAAGGTTCAATGGAGCCCATAGTAGTAAGGAATAGGAATGCGTATTATGTAAGCTCTTAGATTCATCAGTTGAATCAAGCCTGAATTGCTAGTACCTGAGGTATAGGAATCTTATCTTTTTAATGAGTTACGTTCAAATACCATGATATAGATGATTCGGTTTAAGAATATGGTCAATGGTAATAGTATAGTCCATTCAGTGTGGCTGAGTATAATGGTGTGTTACTAGGCGTTGCATGCCTTTTTCATTATCTAGTCCTTTTCCTTTCATGTAGTCTACGCAATTAGGCAATGGATTTAAAGGATAATCTAGGGCTCCTTAGAGTTAGATGCTATATGATAGCGCAACAAGGGAAGCTGCTGCTTTACCTTAACATGAGCACAGTGGTATAAGCCCTAGAAGACTCTAAGACTAGGAGGTTTCCTTAGAGAATGTTACTCTAAGCATAGCTGCGTGATAAGCAGCGTGCACTGGCTCGAGGGCTAGAAGGAGGAGACCCTAAGGGACCGTTGAGACGCTTATTGAGGGAATAGGCGTAGAGGATAAGGGATAAATCTAGATAGACTTAGCTCTGAGATAGATAAGTTATGTAGGAGAATGTTGCTAGAGCCCAAGGAGAATAATTGACCCTATGTACGTTCTTGCTGCAAAGACTCTTGGTTGCCACAGAATAATAGCTGTTGACCTCTTCATAGCCCTGCGGCGAGAGAATATGGTCTGCTCTATACTAACTATGTTAATAGGATATTTCAATAATGTTCTGTTCTGCTAATGCTGTCTAAGAAGCGTTATCTTCTTCTCGGCTAACGCGTTTAACAGTACTACGAATATAATGTCTAACTTTTTGTCTGACTTTTTTCAAGCTCTTTCTTCTATGCTTCTTAAGAGTTATATAATGGGAATACAGACGGTGATGGGGCCACCGGATTCTCTGCATGTTGTGCCTAGCTCCACGATATGAATGTCTAAATGAAGGTATATAATTGCTCGGACCAGATACTTTTTGAGCCCTATATGAGCTATAGTAATGGCCCCTTCTTGTTCCTCTAAATGAGGCTGGAGGAAGGAAGGAAATGTTACAGACGCCGAACACTTTGACACTCTCTACTTCAAAATGTTTTCCAAGGTACATCAGTATAGGGCATAAAACTATTACTATGAGGATATAAAGGATAATAAGAATAATTAAGTTAATTTGCTTATTAATAATTTTATCAATTATGTAACTATTTAAAAATATATTATTAAAAAAGAGGTTCAGAACTGTTTGAATGCGGGATCACCTGCTTTCAAGCTTGGTTAGGTGAAGTCGTAGAATACCATGTACTTCGCCTTCCCACCCATTATTGCCTTAATTATTGTTGCGAGGCCGTTTAGCCAGTCGCCGTATATTAGCACAATGACTTTCTTCGGTATTGTTATGAGCGTGGGGTCGCAATGGCCTTCCAGCCTGGTAACCCTGATATACGCCTTATCGGTTCCGAAGAGACCCTTCTGCCTTGTACGTCTTCCAAGCCTGCTTGCGAGGCGTAGTAGTTGACTAGGCGTATTTTGGGCCGTCGCGTCCACGCCGGCCATGACGGGGAGCGTGCCGCGGCTTGGGCATGCTGTGTAGACGCCTAGTCTCCTTAGCTCTCTTAGCTCGAGGGCACCACTCCTTATCGACTCCTCTAACCTCTCTGAGTCAATTAAGTCCTGGGATGGCTTTATTACGAATATTAGGTCGTCGCCTGCAGCATCTGTGGAGTATATAGCATGTGCTAGGTTAATCGCATCACGGTAACCTATCCCTAACTCGTTGGCTAGTCTCCGGAGCCAGTTTGAGGCAATAGTAATAGCCGAGTCGCTTCTAATAATGCTTTCGAGAGCCTTTAGGGACTGTGCTAAGCCATTCTTGTTCCCATTTTCTAATTCTAGTAGTGCTGTTAGAGCATCACGTGCGATTGCGTTAACCGCTAGACGACCTATCCACCTCGTTAATCCGTTCAGCACGGGCCCAGAGGCAACAACACCCTTGACTTTACCACCTATGACTCTCATTTGATGGGGTTGTGGCACAGCTCAGGCACCGATTACTAGAGTGTGTATACAAAAGCTATTTATGTTTTATTGCGTACAGACATTTAATGTGGCTGTAACATTATTCTTTAAAGCCTACTTTGTAGTTCTTGGGTAAGCCTCGGGCCTCTAGGTGCTTTAGCTGCTTTATCGAAGTGTTGTACAAAATGTAGACTATTCTGGCTATGTCATACGTATTGTTAACTAGTATGGCCCTAACCAGGATCAAAAGGTACGGTGCAGCCGAAAAGAGCAATAAGAGTACGTCTTTGAATTTCTAAAGGTTATTTAAGGTTATTTTAATCAACGCGTTATTTTGAATTAATCTACTCTCATATTTACACCATTACATTATTAAGATTTGAGAATATTTTGTCTATTATGCTCTCTATTATTTCTGCGTTTTCCCTGGCTTTAGGCGAAGCCAGCACCCTTATTTCAAGCTTGTTTTCTATTAGTGTGACGTCTATTATCATGTTTTGAAGCCAGATTCTTGCTTCCATGCTTGCACCTATGGTATATACTTCTAGGTCCAAAGGATTTAGTTGCATAAAAACGGTTTTAATAGTACTTTGGTCCTCTATTTTTAATGAGCCTGGTAATAGGCAGCGGGCTAGATATATTT
This sequence comes from Pyrofollis japonicus, assembly GCF_033097485.1. Classification (NCBI taxonomy): domain Archaea; kingdom Thermoproteati; phylum Thermoproteota; class Thermoprotei; order Desulfurococcales; family Pyrodictiaceae; genus Pyrofollis; species Pyrofollis japonicus. Next base: position 781,553 of record NZ_AP028634.1, on the reverse strand, counting down.
CACCAGTACTGAGAAGTCTGCAATACCTGAGGCGTTTCGGCGGTTTTATTATCCCTATTCTTTGTGCTTGTTGTATTTGCGTTGCCTGGTCACGGATCCTAGTAAGCCTTACAATAATTGGCGCTAGGACTGTAATCTCATGGCCTGGTGCCTCTTTTTTCACTTTTTGTTTCAAACTTCGGGCCTTTTCTACTAAGGTTTTACTTGTTAAACCAGTTTTTTGCAATTCTTTATCTATGCTTTTGAGAGCGTAATCTGCTATCTCAAGCACCTTGTCAAAATCATATATCCATAAAGCATTATATATCTCTAGAAGTCTTTCTGCCGCTTCTACTGTGAGTTTCTCATATACTTCTTTTCTTTCTGATTCGAATCTTTCAGAATTCATACATTATTCACCTCCTTATTAACGGTATTGAAGTAGCGGACAGTAACTGATTTGGTTGGTCCCTCTGTACTAGAAATAGTATTCCTAAGTCGCCGTAGTCTATTGTAGTAAGTAATTGCGCGAGACCTTTGGCTATTTTATTGCGATCATTTTGGCCGCTCGCTGAAGTCTTGCACTCAACAAATAGTTTTGAGTAATTTGATATAGTTGGTGAATTATTGCATAGTAATGGGCTTAGTCTCACTATGTCTGTAGGGTCAAGTACTACAAAGTCTGGTGTTAACATAATAGCTTTTTCCGGTCTAAGGTGGATTATTCTTGATGCTCCATAGATCATTGTTGTTATGTAGACGAATAAGCTTTCACCAATATTGCCGGATATGTCTCCTGAAAAGTATTTTTGAATGAGAGGATATCTTATGCCGGTTGCGGTTTTTATATTAGTGTTTTGGCTATGCCAGGGCGTATAAGGCCTATATCCTATGTGGTAAAAGGGGAAGGCTTCCCTTAAGCCAGGTATAAATTTTTCAGTATAGTCGAAATTTATCTTTTCAAGTATATTTGAATAAATATCTATACTTCTCACATGTCTCCTCCTGCTGATATTAGCAAGAACCTGGTTAACTAGGTGGTTAAAACTTATAGATAACTGAGCACGAAACTCAATACGTCCCCAGATACGTTTATTTTTAGTCATTATGTGTGCGTTCTTATAAATTATGGGGTTGGTGCAATAAAGGTCGATAGGCAGAGGCACTCTGTGTCTCCAGCTTTGAATGTATTTATGTTAGTTTGTTTTAAATATTATTATGGTATGTACATATTTTAAATCTAATTCAATAATAATGCGAAATACAATTGGTGTTGTAATTTCATATATAGTGCAGTAAATAAGTATATCTTGTTTACGAAAAGAAAGACTTAGATAGTGAATTGCGTTTTAAGCCTCGGGCTTATTACTTTAGTCTTTAGTCTGTATACTTCTCTTCATCTTAGGAAACTTGAGCGAGTCAATACGAAAATACGGAGAGTGTGGATCTTCGCTTGTCATAACACTCTTCAAGTGAATCTAGCTCTGTTTTCAGTATTATGCTCATTTAAATAATTGCATTGCATGCATTGTTATCCAGAATATTGCTTCTTCTTGTAGCGGTTCTTATAATCTACAATACCGAGTATACAGCTAATCGTTAGGAGATACGTAAAATCTCACAGTATTCGCTTGGTGCATGGGGGCAATGTTTTTAAAGCCTTGTACGTGGGGCTAGTTGTTTCCCGACGACTACTGGTTAGAGTCTGGGCGCGCGGAGGGGTGACCGCTTGGATTCGGATGGCTATTAGATAGAGATGTTTGTCTCCAATGCCTCTTCGGGAGCCGAGAAAAGCTTGGCCTAGCGCGGGAGGAAGTAAAACAAGTACTCGATCGCTACAAGGGTTCTCGTACCCGCGTATTCGTCGAGTCCTTCCGCCTCCTATACCGTGACGGACTAGACCCATTGAAGACTATGAAGACCCGGCTTAACATGAGGGCACTGGAGCAAGTAGACGCGGTTGCGGCGAAGATTCTCGGCGAGAAAAGACTCGCAGACGTGGTCGGACTGGCGGCGCTCGCCAACAGTGTTGACATATGGCTTCCTGGGCGCGAGGAGAAAGGCCTAGTTCTCGAAGGCTATGTCAGAATCAACGATAGGGAACGCGTTGAGCGTATTCTGGGAAGAGCTGGGCTCGTAGCCTACCTGCTAGACAACGCAGGAGAAGCGGTTGTGGATATACTCGTTGCTCTCCGGCTAGCGCAGGAAGGAAAAGAAGTGGTTTTGGTTGCTCGCAGCCAGCCCTATGAGCTAGACGTCACCGTAGACGATGTGAACAAGTTGCTTGTAGAGATCGGTCGCCGTCTGAGAATGAGTACTCGTAACATAAGGGTTATCGGTACTGGGTCAGCCTATCCAGCGCCAGCTACCGGGTACGTGGCTAATAGGGTTGCGTACCTGCTTGTCGACGCTGACGCCGTCGTTTCAAAGGGCATAGCCAATTACGAGGCCCTCGGCGAGTTCTGCAGCATTGTCCCAGACAAGACGATTGTAGCCCTTCGCGCTAAATGTCCGCCGATAGCTAGGCTTCTCGGAGCAAATCTCGATGACGCAGTCGTAGCTGCTGGTTATAGGTGTATGCGGGGTGCCTAGGGACATGGATGTCCGAATCCTCGTGACGGATCACTTGCACAAGGTCTTCCACGAACTGGCAAAGCGGTGCGGTATACGGGTAGACGAGAGGCTCGGCGCCACGAGGGATGAGCTGCTGAGGCTTGTACCAGGCTACGACGTGCTCGTTGTGAGGAGCCGTACAAGGGTTGATGGTGAGATCATTGCTGCTGGTAGGAAGGGGCGGCTAAGGCTAATAGTGCGTGCCGGTGTCGGCTTGGACAACATTGACCTTGAGGCTGCTAAGAGGTATGAGGTGGAGGTTGTGAATACCCCTACGGCTTCAACGCAGAGCGTGGCGGAGCTAGTATTAGGCCTAATGATTGCAGCCGCGAGGAGCATAGCGTGGCTAAACTACCGTGCCAGGAACGGTGTGTGGCTCAAGGAACGCGGCCTAGAACTCTACGGGAAAACGCTGTTGGTGGTAGGGTTTGGCCGCATCGGTAGAAGAGTAGCGGCAATGGCCAAGGCGCTCGGCATGAGAGTAAAAGCGTACGACGTCATAGATATCGAGAGGAGTGCTAGGAGCCTAGGCGTGGAGCCGGTATACGACCTCTGCGAGGCGCTCCGATCAGCCGACGTGGTCTCAGTCCACGTGCCGCTAACGAAGCAAACCTACCACTTGTTCAGCGACAAGCTATTCGAGTGCATGAAGCCGAGAACAATATTCATAAACACGTCCAGGGGGGCAGTCGTCGACGCCGAGGCACTTCTCCGAGCACTAGAAGAGGGCAAGGTCTACGCTGCCGGCCTCGACGTACTAGAGCACGAGCCCCCAGCCACCCCAGCGGAGAAGAAGCTCCTCGAACACCCAAGAGTAATAGTGACCCCACACATAGGCGCCTCCACGGAGGAGGCACAGTACCGCGTAGCAATACTCTCCCTAGCAGCGATAACAAGGAGGCTCGGAATCTGCTGCCCAGAGGCAGAGGAGGCGATCAAGCCGGTGTGCGACCAGCTAGAAGAAATGGGCCTCAACTGCTAGGAGCCATGTGTACCAGCAAGAGGGGTGGAAAGCGATGGCCAAGCTCATGACCCCAGGCCCCATAGAGCTCCACGAGAGAGTACTCAGCGCGCTAGCCAAGCCAATTATCAGTCACCGGAGCCAGGAGTTCAGACAACTACTGAGAGAAATAGTTGAAGAGTTATCCTCGCTCGCATCGGCGGAAGAAGCCTACGTGCTTCCGGGAACCGGGACCACGGCAGTAGACGCCATGGTTTGGAGCCTCATTGAGCCCCGTAGCAAGGTATTGGCGCTCGTCGGGGGCGAATTCGGGAAACGCCTAGCATATTCCGCGGAAGCGCGGGGAGCATGCGTTCATAGGGCCTACGTGGATCCCCGTAGGGGGCCCCTTGTAGAAGAGGTCTTAGGGCGCCTCGAGGAGGAAAACTACGACTACCTACTAGTGGTTCACAATGAGACTAGTACTGGGCTCGCCTTCCGCGACGTCGAGAGGCTGGCAAGGCTAGCTGAGCGATATGGCGTGAAAACCCTTGTCGACTCTGTCTCAGGGTTCCCTGTCGAGGATATACGTCTCCGCAACGTATACGCCGTGGCCACGGCCACCCATAAGGCCTTGGCAGCCCCCCCAGGCGCAGCAATAGTAATGGTCAGCCGCGAAGCTGTCGAGGTGCTCGAGAAGAGGGGACAGAGCAGCATAGACGTCCCACCAGCGATAGATCTCGCCCGCTACCACTGGTTCCTAAAGGACCGGGGAGAGACGCCATTCACGGCACCGATAACGGTTATGTATGGGCTGAGGGAGGCCCTCCTCCTGGTAAGGGAGAAAGGCGTTGAGAATATACGGAGAGAACACCGCGCCAAGGCAAACATACTGTACGACGAGCTGACTAGGAGGGGCTACGAGGCCTTCGTTCTGCGCAGCGATTACCGGAGCGCGACAGTAGCTGCTTTCCTCGTCCCCAAGTGCATGTCGGCGCTGGACGCGAAGAAGTATTTGGCAGAAAACGGCTACATAGTTGCAACAGGGATGAGCGAGTACCGGGAGAAGATGCTGAGAATAGGAGTAATGGGAGCAGTTACAAAGAACGACGTGGAAACCGTGGCGAAGCTACTGGTAGAGCTCTATGTCGAGAAATGCCTAGTATGAGCGCAGCACTATCATAGTATAGGTGCTCTGTACCCCCTCGATAGACCTTATGTAGTCTATTATGCTGTTTATGTCCTGCGACGACCTCGCCCTTGCAATAACCAATATATCGTACTCCCCCGTGACCTCGTACACCTTCTCAACCATACGGTTCTGGAGAATCTTCCGGGAAACATCTGGTGTCTGTACCGGTGGCTGCGTCTTTACGAGTATGAGCGCAACCACCTCGCCTGGCACGTCATAGTCGATAGTAAACCTCCTTATCACGCCAAGCTTCTTCAGCTTCATTATCCGCTTGCGCACAGCAGACTCGGAGATCCCCAACTGCGCGGCAAGAGCAGCATAAGACTCCCTAGCATTCTGCCTAAGCAGCTCCAACAACTTGTAGTCCTTCTGATCCAGCCTTGTCTCCAGCTCGCGGTCTCTACTCAGCAAGCCGTGGAACCCTTCTAGCCTCTCCAAACCAGACCACAATATAAATTTATTTATGCAGTTATAGCACTTTACAAATCTAATAACCCTAGACAGCATTCTCTACAACCGTTAATGAAAATTCAAAGTACCATTACACGTCACCGTTACCCTCTTACTAATATCACGATCTAGTGCTAGATTCCGAGTTTTTGTAACGCTAAAATAAAGAAATGTGAGAAAATTAGTGAAATAGCCCACTACTTAGCGCTTCTAATTCTATGAACACTTTTGAAGCCAAGAAACTTCTTAAGAAAAAGCTAATTATCAAACCCTTAGAGGTAGGACTATTATAATTTTACTCTATATGTGTTATAGAGTCGGGTCTATTGCATTGACGCATATACTCAGAAGAATGGTTGAGAAAATGGTGAGACTCATAGCTCAGCACACATTAGCAGCTTTCCTAGTCGTATTCATCATTGCAGGCAGTGCCTCGTATATTGCAGCTCCGAGACTCTGGGGTCAAAGCTATACAGTAAGCATTGTAGCCAAACTGCCCACCATACCGGGCGCAGGAAAACTCTATGGATTTGCAGAGATAATAGCTACTGCTCCCGGAGCAAAACCGATAGCAAAAATTGTAGAGATAAAGCCTGGCCAGGTCGAAATAAAGGCGCAGATAAATACTTATGAATTGGTAAAAAGTTCTAAGAAGAACATAGCCTCTGCAAAGAATCCCACAATGTTAAAGATATTTAAGGAAGAGGCATCTGCGATAACAGTCCTCCTAATGCTCTACGATAATAAAGGCAACCACTACCTAGGTTCAGCAATAGTAGGAAGTTACGACATAGCGTTGGCAAAGTACAAGAACCCCCTCAAGGCGGTTGAAAAGGATCCCTACCTAGTACTTCATGCCGGAACGGTAATTATTCCGGCAAAGCAGTTCGCGCTGGTTAATGTTACCCAGCTCTATGCAAGCATAGTGGAAAAATATTATCAAGAGCCACTCTTGAAGAACAAAACGACTCAGAGAACGAGAGCAGCGGTCACGGGTACACGACTACCAAGTGGATGCGAAGTAGTAACAATAAAGAACTATAAGCAATACGGTCTTCAGCTAACAGATGGCGACTTCATAACAATACCCGACCTATATAACGCCCAACCACCAAGCAGCTACATGCAACACCTACAGGGAGGACTAAGCGATACAGAAAAGAAGCTAATGTATCACGAATTCGCAGAAAAATTCTCAACAAGAGTATACATACCGTCAACATGCCCTCTCGATAGCGCAATATACAATGCACTAAGAGAATGGTATGATCCTCTATGGGATCAAGAACCACGACTAGCAGGGCTACTAACGCTTCAAGCATTCTGGACAAAAATAGCTAAAAACATAGGAATATACTTTGAGCCTAATCATTACCCTACTTGGCAAGATGCAAGCATTTACTTAAAGAGCATAGAGGACGCACCTCTCCTCAGGCTAGCAGGAGTATGCCAATCCGGATGTACATCAAATAACCTGCAATTTCAACTTGCGATATCTGCGAACGAGGGCCGTTACTACAAGAACGGATTATCTATTGTAAATACAATATTCATAGGAGAGGAAAGAAAAGCTGTGACAAGCGGACTTGGATTAACTGATCTGTCGCTACATTATCTAGACCAAGGATACGTCGGGTTCATAATAACAAAGAATTTGTACATTTATAGTAGCGGAGATGGCGTGTTTATAGACTACTATGTGACAAAAAAGAACGTGCCAGATTACCAGGGTATTTCTCATGAATACTGGGTCGTCGAACCAATTGTTGCTTTTACTCCGTTGCAAGGAGTTAGTGTAGACTGGGATTCTCTAAGAGGAATAAGAGTAAAGACGGGATCGTCTGAATATCAAGCATACATGGATAAATACTATGAGTTAGTTGGAGCTACAAGGTCTAATTATGTCTGGAAAAGCTTTCATCTACAACCTAGTGACAGCATCCTAGAGGTGATAGATACAAATAAGGTATACTCTTATAGAACAAGCATTGCGGGAGCAGTAATAGGAGTATTACAGATGCCATTGAAGTGGGTAATATCTGCGGTAGTCGGCGAGGAGGGAGGACTTGCTTCAACTTTGGCTGCTATCAGCGGTAATTTGATTAGTTATGCATATACGAATTACGGCGAGACAGCCATTATTGTAAAGCTCAAGGTCTCCAGTCTTGAGCCCTATGGCGGAGGGGACTTCGATCTAGTCAAAATGACGCCTCATCTAGGGTATCCGTCAGAAAATCTCTACTTTACTAGCAACGAAGAGCAATATTCCTGGTATCCGATATTCATAACATACTTTATTGTATATAGAGGCTAGAGTTGACATAATCTCCCACTATCTTTTCTTTTTAGGAATACAGCTATGTTCTTTAGGAGAGGTTGTTCTTGTAACTTCCACTCTCTTTTGCAGGGATCGTACATTTCTATGGGTAGTGTTGTGCCGAATCCCCTTGTTACTATATTTGCGTGTGTTATGCACTCTTTTAGCCTATCTTTTACTTTCTGGCTTAATTCGTCCGGCAGGACCATTACTGTTGCTGCTACATTCTTCCCGATGAATATGCTTGGCGCAGACCAAGTTTCAGCCGCTACTTCATAGAGGTGTTGGCTACATTCTCGCTTTACTTCGATATACATTGGTATTGGTCTTTCTGTTTTTAAGGCAAGCAGTAGGAGTAGAACACGTCCTAGAAGGCGGCTCTCGCTTAGCCTCATGTATGTTTTCACTACTTTACCCATGTGAAGCCTATAACGAGTGTTCGTAATACTTAGCCTTTCGCGCAGGACCGGAGCTATATCTAAGAGTTCGCTGAGGCGTGCTAAGGGCGATAGGTCTAGTAAGGCGTAGATTAGTAGGGCAAGCATTCTTGAAATTCTACTTGGTAGGCTTGGCACAAATAGTGTTGCATCTTGCCTGTTGCCAGTATTGTCACATTGTGGCCTAACCGGTATGGTGTAGCCGTAGTCTACGTCTCCAAGCTGTTCAAGTACATCCATAAAGTCATCTATGAGGTTTTGTGGAGCAAAATAACTGTAAATAGTTGCTCCGTCGAAGGTTTCTCTGTAGGAATGCATGTAGCGGTATAGAGGAACATTGGTCCGTTTAAGGTCTTCAACATCTTTCACTTCGGGTAAGTGTTTCTTGCCTCGAACAATAATTGTAGCGAGTCCTAGTGGGCGGATATCGCGTATGTGTTGTGGCCAGTATTTGTAAGGATTGCTTCGTAACCTGCTTATTATGGCCCAATAAGTTTTTGTTGAGATTTTGCACTCTTTTGCTATTTCCTCTGCCTCGGTACGAAGGTCTTTGCATGCTATGTACTTAGCGATACAACGGCTTATCGTCTGCAACATAACTGTTCATCCATTATGGTAGGCGAGAAAATTCTATGTTGCTTGTGTTAGTATTCTCTGTAATGATGCGTAAATGGCGTCTTTCGTAACCTATTAAAGTAAGTGAGTCTTTTAAGCGCTTAGGGGATGATGGCAGGCCACGTAGTGACCAGGTGCCTTCTCGCTTAGTTCGGGCTCCCTTTGCTTACATTCTTCTGATGCAAAGGGGCATCTGGGGTGTAGTCTGCATCCTTTTGGTATTCTTGAGGGGTCTGGTACGTCTCCTTTGAGTTCGACTTGTATTGGTGGTTTTCTCCGCGATATTCTCGGTATTGCTGTTAGTAGTGCGGCTGTGTAGGGGTGTAGTGGCTTTGTGAGCACCTTGTCTGCTGGGCCTAGTTCGACTATTTTTCCGAGGTACATTACTGCTATGCGGTCGGCTATCAGCTTGGCTGTGGCTAGGTCGTGTGTTATGAAGAGCATTGAGCCTCCTAGCTTGTCCTTGAAGTCCTTTAGTAGTCGGAGTATCCCTGCTCTCACCGAGACGTCGAGGCTGGATGTCGGCTCATCGGCTACTATGAAGTCTGGTTCTAGCAGCATTGCTCTGACTATTGCTGCTCTTTGGAGCTGGCCGCCGCTGAGCTGGTAGGGGTATCTCCGGTAGAAGTCCTCGGCTGGTACTAGGCCTACTTCTTCGAGTCCTTCGAGGACGCGTCTCCTCGCCTCGCTTGGCGGGGCTATTTTGTGGACGAGGAGTGGTTCTTCGAGCTGCTCTCCTATCCTCTTCAGGGGGTTGAAGCTGGCGTAGGGGTCTTGGGGTATGAGCTGCATTCTCTTCCGTAGGGGTCTGAGCCGCTTCTCCGGCATATGGGTTATATCGACGCCGTCGAACACTATCTTGCCGCTTGTCGGCTCGTAGAGCCGGAGGAGCAGCCTACCGAGGGTTGATTTGCCGCAGCCGCTCTCGCCTACGAGCGCAAGTGTTTCTCCACGATACACGGTTATGTCGACGCCGTCAACAGCCCTCACTATTTTCTTGCCGAATACGCCGCCGTGGACGAAGTACTTCTTGAGTTTCTCTCCGACAACTAGTTCGCGCCTAGGCATTTCCGGCACCCTCTTCTGCGTAAAGCCAGCACGAGACCAAGCGGCTGCCTATACGGGTCAACGGAGGCTCCTTCTCTCTACAAATCTGCATAGCTTTGGTGCATCTAGGTGAAAAACGGCATCCCGGGGGAGGCTTGCGGAGATCTGGCGGATTCCCGGGTATGGGTTCGGGCCATTTATCGCTATCAATGTCGGGAACCGATGCTATTAGTGCCCTCGTGTATGGGTGGAGAGGGTTCTTCAAGACATCCTCCTTGGGACCTACCTCTACTATTTTGCCAGCATACATTATTGCTATTCTATCCGCCCTTTCCGCCGCAAGGGCTATATCGTGCGTAATGAGGATTATCGTCATGCCGGTTTTCCTCCTAATATCGTCGAGGAGATCCATTATCTGCTTCTGCACGATAACATCGAGCGCTGTCGTCGGCTCGTCGGCTACCAATACCCTTGGGTTGAGCGCTATCGCTGCCGCAATCGCGACGCGCTGCCTCTGCCCACCGCTCAGCTGGTGGGGATAGCGCCTCGCAAGCTCACGTGGGAGCCCAACGCTCTCGAGAAGCTCACCCACCTTTGCTCGTGCTTCTTCCTCGCTTACACCGTGCTCTGTCATGACCTCTGTTAGCTGGTCCCCGATAGTCCGTACAGGGTCAAGGGTTGTAAAAGGGTCTTGGAATACTATTGAGACGAGCTCCCCCCTTGCCTTCCGAAGCTCCTCGCCGCTGAGCCTGACAACGTCAACACCATCTATGAGCACCGAGCCCCTCACTATCTTGCCGGGCGGGGGCACGAGTTTCAGCAACGCGTAGCCGAGGGTTGACTTGCCAGAGCCGCTCTCGCCCACAAGGGCTAGTAGCTCGCCCTTATCGGCGTCGAGGAACGCGTCCTCAACTGCCCGGACAATCCCCCTCAACGTATAGTAGTGGACGACTAGGTCTCTTACCTCCAAGACCTTCTCGGCCATGGTGACCCATCTCCCGGGCTACATTGTTTTCCTTATCTTTTCTCCGAGGCCCTCACCTATGAGGGCAAGGCCTAGGGCGAGCAAGGTTATCATTATGCCCGGCCCCATTATGAGCCAGGGCGCACTCCTTATGAAGGCCTTAGCGTTGTAGAGGTCGAAGCCCCAGTCCGGTGTAGGAGGCTTCACTGCTAGCCCGAGGAAGCTCAGCGCCGCCTCAGTTAACACGGCGTCAGCCGCGCTAAGGCTGAACACGACCATTATTGTCGGCAATAGGTGTGGCAGGATGTGCTTCATCATTATCCTTGACGAGGGGAGGCCAAGCGCCCTAGCGCTCTCTATGAACGGCGTTGCCTTGACCTGCAGTACTTGCCCCCTTATCATCCTGAAATAAGTTGGTATGTAGACGACCGAGATAGCTATTGCTGCGTTGACAGGGCTCGGGCCAAGTACTGCTGCAAGAGCGATAGCGAGTATAAGGCTCGGGAACGCATAGATAGCGTCCATTACCATGCTGAGAGCCCTATCGGTTCTTCCACCGTAGTAGCCGCTAAGCAGTCCCAGGGGGATCCCAATCGAGGCGCTTATCGCTATGGCCAGCGCGACTACCCAGAGAACTATTCTCCCGCCATACACTATTCTTGAAAACACGTCGCGCCCAAGCTTATCGGTGCCCAAGAGATGCTTAGTGCTCGGCGGCTGGAGAGGAGTATCAACCATTTTGGTCGGATCATAGGGGGCGATGAAGGGCGCAAAGACAGCCATTACTACTATCGCGAGCACTATTATGAATCCAGCTATGGCCAGCTTCCTGGCAACCGGCGGCAGCTCTCCCAGGAGGCTCGTAGCGGAGCCGAGGAAGCGTTCACGGATAATAGTTATTGCCTCAACCATAAACACTCACCTCAGCATTAATACCTTATGCGTGGATCAATGTACGCATAGATAATGTCCACTATGAGGCTTATTAGGCCAACTATGAGGGCAAATACAAGTATAACGGCCTGTATCGCTGGGTAGTCGCGGTACTGTATCTTGTCGACAAGATATGTGCCTATGCCTGGCCAATCAAACGTTGTCTCGGTAAGCACTGCTCCTCCGAGCAGGAGCGCGAACTGGAGCCCAGCATAGGTTACAACAGGTATAATCGCGTTTCTAAAAGCATGCCATGTTATCCTCCTCTCCCTTACACCGTGTGCCCGGTATGCGAGAATAAAGTTGGAGTCAAGTACTACGGCGAGGTTGTTGCGGAGAAGCCTAGTATAGGGCCCGCTAAGCACTATGCCCAGGGTCAGCGCCGGCAATACTATGTGAGCGAGGGCGCTCTTGAGAGCAGCCCAGTTACCGGTCAGCAACGAGTCAAGGACATAGAGCCCAGTTATGGTCTTGACCTCTACCTGTGGATCAATCCTGCCGCTAACGGGGAGCCAGTGAAGCCAGACAGCAAAGACGAGCTGGAACAACAATCCAAGCCACGGGATGAAGAGAGTGTACGTCAGGGCACCGTAAACCCTCATAGCTACGTCTATCTTAGTGTCCCTGCGCAGCCCGGCCACAAGGCCCGTGGCGAGGCCTAGCACCAGGCTTACCAGCAGCCCCGCGACAGCGAGCTCAATAGTTGCTGGCAAGCGATCGGCGAGGTCAGCGGCAATCGGGCGGCCGCGCACAATTAGGCTTTGACCAAAGTCCCCGTGAAGCGCTCTCCACAAATAATCAAAGTACTGGACGTAAAGGGGCTTATCCAGCCCAAGTTGCTTCTCTAAGGCAGCTAGCTGTTCCGGTGGAATATTCTTAGTGCCAAGGACGGCGAGTATAGGGTTCCCCGGCAGTATGCGGAGAATGATAAACGCCACAGTGTACAGGATGAGAACGCTCGGAATAATTAAAGCAGCCCTTACAGCGACATAGCGCGCAAGCCCCATCCTTCTTCACAACCCCTATTGCACCGGGAGTCTCCTCCAGGGATAAATAGAGCCCACGCTCAGCCAACCAGCTATCAACATCTCTAACAAAATATTAATACCAGCACCATTACTGTCCCACCATACGAGAACAAGGATGGAATTAACCCGGGAAGGTGAAGCCCATGGCGTCTCGTACAGGCTTGATAACCGCGACGGTAATAGTTATCCTCATCATAATCGGTGTTGCAGCATATTATGCTTCAAAGGGCGGAGGTAAGACAACCACCACACCCGCGACGACAACGCAGCCCCAAACCACGCAGCCAGCAACATCAACTCCACAAGAGGTGGCTACAACGACGAGCAAGCCTCCCGCAACAACAACGACACCTCAGACTTCAACGCCTCCACCAGCCACCACAACTGCTCCTGCAAAAGCATCAACGATAATAATAGGTACAACAGACAAGGTGACAGACCTTGACCCCGCTAACGCCTACGACTTCTTCACGTGGGAGGTACTAACGAACACTATGGACACGCTGGTCAAGTACAAGCCTGGAACAGACCAAATAGTTCCAGCAATAGCCGAGAAATGGGAAGTAAAGAACAACGGAACAGTATGGATATTCCATCTGAGGAAGGACGTTAAGTTCTGCGACGGTACACCCGTGACAGCCAAGGACGTAGTCAGGAGCATCAAGAGGGTTATGACGATAAAGGGTGACCCCTCGTGGCTAGTAACGAGCTTCGTAAAAGACGTTAAAGCGCTCGATGATTACACGGTTGAGTTCGACCTCAAGCATCCAACTGGCTTCTTCCTAGCACTGCTGGCCACCCCGCCCTACGCAGTTGTGAGCCCCAAGTATCCTAACGACAAGATAGTGAGCGACGCTACCTGGGGTGGCGCAGGCCCCTACTGTATAAAGGAGTTCAAGCGCGACGAGTACCTCGTATTGGAGGCGAACCCGTACTACTATGGAGAGAAGCCGAAGACGCAGAAAGTGATCATAAGGTTCTACAAGGATGCTACAACGCTTAGGCTGGCACTAGAGAATGGAGAAATCGATATCGCGTGGAGAACGCTCCGCCCCAATGACTACCAGGAGCTAAAGCAAAGCGGCAAGTTCAACGTAATAGAGATACCTGGTACCTTTATAAGATACATAGTCGTCAACGTCAAGATGGAGCCAACGAATAACAAGCTGGTAAGACAAGCAATTGCGGCAGCAATTAACAGGAAGCAGCTAGCACAAATAGTGTTCATGGGCACGATGGAGCCCCTCTACAGCCTAGTGCCGAAAGGGCTCTGGAGCCACAAAGACGTATTCCTCGAAAAGTACGGCGACGGCAACATAGAGCTAGCGAAGAAGCTCCTCCAGCAAGCAGGCTACAGCAAGGACCACAAGCTCAAACTAGAACTATGGTATACGCCAACACACTACGGTGACACAGAGGCCGACCTAGCACAGCTCATCAAGCAGCAGCTCGAAGCAACCGGCATGATAACCGTGGAGATCAAGAGCAGCGAGTGGGCAACATACGTAGACCAGCTACGCAAGGGCCAGATGATGCTCGCACTCCTAGGATGGTACCCAGACTACATAGACCCAGATGACTTCCTAACGCCATTCCTCCACAGTGAGGCCAACAAGTGGACTGGCAGCGGCTATAGCAACCCAGAAGTAGACAAGCTCCTCGACGAGGCTGTCCAGCTAACCGATCAGCAGGCTAGGGCAAAGCTCTACGAGAAAGTACAGGAAATACTGGCGGAGGACGTACCGATAATACCGCTCCTACAAGGCAAGCTCTTCATAGTGACTCAGAAGAACGTTGAAGGGGTAAAAGTAGGGCCAACGATGTTGTTACCATACTACACGATTTACAAGACAACAAGCTAAACGTCTTGCACAGCCACGGCATCTAGGCTTTTTTGGCCTCGCCGCTACGCATTCTTTTCCTATACTCCTCAAGGATTTTTTCAACGCTCTCAATAACTTCTCTCTCGCTTGGCTCATCGCTATCATGTGAACCGGTATCCTCGTATTTCCGGTAGGAGTGTATGTAGGTATCCATGTAGTAATTTACCAGGTCTCTAAGCCTATCAAGATGCGCCTTAGCGTTCTCGTTGGTAAGAGCGCAGCGTCTGTACATAGTCTCCAGCTCTGACACGGTACTCGAAAAGGAAAGAGCCAATGCACGTAGATCGTTAATGACGTCTCTTAAGCGGAGCCTACAATTAAGATAGGCGGCTTCTACGCGAAAATAGTACCATCGCTTATCCCAGATCTCCCTATGCCTCGAAGGATCTCCATACATTTCCTCAAGCTCATGGTAGCGATACCCCTTATTTACGAGCTCTCTTAGCGCATCAACGATCCTCATGTTTTTCTTTTTAGCATAACGCTCTACATAGCTGTATAGGTCTCCCAGTAGCTCACTAAGAGTTTTCTCAACCTCCTTCTGGGAGGGCTTGTGCTCGTTTCCGCGCTTCCCAATCCTAAACAACTCGGTAAATCGCCCAGACTCCAATTAACACTGTCTAGGCGCTAAAAATGAGTTCCTGCAGCTGGGGTAGCGAAAAGCACTACCTACATGTTAGCTATGTAAACTAAGTCACGAATTTATGTCTGAGCATAGTTCCTTCTCTCTTTAATAGCTAACTTGTTCCTGGAAGCACTTGTTGCGGGGAGAATGGGCATCGAGAGGGAAGTATCTCGAAACGTGCGTGCACTAACGCTTTTCAGCTTGTCTCGGGGCTTCAGCGTTAGCGGTTATCAAGCCCTCTTTGCAGCATATATGAGGACTATCGGATACAGGTTGCACTCCTCATCCTAGACCTGCCGGCCTCGATACCTGTACTCATTCTATCCTATACCCTGTTCATGCTTGGCTTCCTCTTCGGCCAACCCTCGCGCTCAACGCTGATGGCGAAGAGTGTTCCTCGTCAAAGGCTGGGCTACTATGTATCAATAACCACTTCTGCTTTTGCTGCCTCGCGTATACTTGGACCATATATCTCCGGCCTCCTTGTGGTCAAGACAAGTTATCAGCTAGCCTTCGGCGTCTTAGCCGTTGTGGCCCTCCTAGGAGCGGTGTTATTTCACATATACTCTGTTGAGCCGGGGAAAGAGAGTTGCAACAACATGTATTCAAGGATCAGTAAAGCGTACCAACGCCTCTTGCGGCCATACCCTGAGCTTAGGAGATTCTACCTCTTCCTCATATTTGATAGGGTCGCATGGAGCCTCTGGTTCCCGCTCCTCAGCGGCCAGCTAAAGGACGCCGGGTACCGCGAAGACATGATAGGGCTGTTCTACACCGCTCAGTCAGCCACCATGAGTGCCACGAGCATGGTCTGGGGAAAACTGGCGGACCGCATAGGTTTCCTCGTCATTGCGGTCTCCGAGTTTCTTGGAGCCTTAGCCCTTGCTTTCATATACTTAATGAAGCCCTGGATATTCCCACTCGTAGGCCTAGCGCTGGTAGGGCTGAGCATAGCCGCATGGGTCCCCTCCTATAACCGGACAATAGCAGTACTAGCCCGTGGTGAAAGCCTCGGAGAAGCCTATGCGAGTGCAAACGCTGTTAGAAGCATAGCTGGCGCAGCACCACCAATACTCGGCGGCCTCATATATGATGAGCTAGGCTCATTATCGCTCTACGGGCTTGCAGTAGTTCTCCTCGTAGGGGCAGGAATATATGCGCTCTACTTCGCTGAGAGAATAGAGCAGGGAAGAGGAAAACAATAATGGTTCAAGCAGCTAGCCAGGGGGTTAAGCCTACGCAAGTCCACCTGCTCTTATTACTATTTATGCCGCTATACATAGTCTCTTGCCGCTACATCTATAGCACGGTGCCTGGTGCCTCTAATGCCTTCTCTGTTGTGTCTCTATCGGTTTTCTCATACGCGTACCTCGTAGGAATAATGCTTACAGCAATAGCCGTCCTGGTTAGCATGTCGTTGCGAACATTTATTGACCTAGTGGTATCCGTTACTTATTCATTGTACTCTCTCTCTGTGCTTCGACAAGCAAGCACCCTAAGCCTAGCAGCAATACCTTCAGCTATACTATTTGTAGCCGGATTTGCAGCATTCGTGTACAGCGTGGTAGATGCGGGCAAGATCTTGTTTACAACGAGTAGACAACCCACAAGAAGGAGGCCACTAATCCTACCAAGAACGTAGATGCTGGGATGCCGAGGAGCCCTTCTCTCTGGAAGAGAATAGAGGGCATATGCGGACAAAAAGCGGGAGCGAGTAGGCGAGGAGGCCTTACTTCTTGGCAGCGATTTCCTCCTTTATGAGACCCTTCTCCTTGGCCTTTATTAGTACGTTTTTCGCCAGTTCTTCCTTATCCATCTTGTCGGCGTTCTCTATCCCCAGCTTCTCCGCAAGCTTCCTTAGGGTCTCCTCGTCTAGCTCTCTAGAGATTTCCTCTCTTTTCTCTTTCCTCGATTCTCCCTCATCTATGAGGCCCTGCGAGGCTTTGCGGAACTCGTGTATTGCTTGGCCGAGGCCGCGGGCCAGCTGAGGTAGCTTACTCGGCCCAAATATCAGCAATATTACCAGTAATATGATTACCCATTCAAAGCCGTTGAGGAACTCGAACTGACCCTTGACCACCGGGTAGTGGAGTGGCAGCACCTTCTATCATCTCCAAATATGTTTAGTTTTTCCAGTCCCGGTTAACCCAGATAGGAAAACTCGCTGGGGTCGGCTTATTTTTTGTTTCTCACACAGCCGAGGCAAGGCTTAGAAAGAGTCCCAGATCCGCTTGGAGTATTCTCTTATAAGTTCTCGAGCTTCCTGGGCATTTCATGTATCTTGCTCGGCCGCTGACCAGCATAGTCGACATGGATGACTACTTCGCAGCCACGCTGCCGGAGCACTTCTTGAACCTCGTCTGCTAGGAGATCGGCAATATCTGGCCTAATCCCCTTAAGGGGCTTGACAATCATGTCGCCACTACATGTTTTCTCATCAATCATTCTAAGCCTTATCCGTACGGGGACCAAGCCTCTCAGCTCGGCTTCCCTCTTTACCTCGTCATAGACCCGCTTAGGGGGACTAACATCAGCAATATTTACTACGAGCTTCCTATACGTCTCGAGTGCCTCGTAGAAGAGAAACCCGAGTATAACCATGGCCCCAGCAAGGTCGTAGACATATCCAAGGACGTGGCCAAACCATGTACTGGGTATATCCACTAGGGTCTCTACTAGCTCCGCTGACGTGAATCCAGCATACACGCGTATGGCCTCGTCAAGGCCCTTTGAGAATAGAACCGCGAACGCGTAAAATAATCCACCCACGACAGCCAAGTAAGTGCTCTCCTCCTCTACAACATAGCCTCCTCTGCTGAAGTACAAGGTCGCCGCGGAGAAGCCTGCTATAAACATGTAGACTGCGAGAACGGCTATCACTCCTCCATACCTTAGCCTCAAATGGCCAAATGGGTGGTCACTATCCGGCGGCAGGCTCGAAACTATGAGGTAGTGGATAACAATGACGAGCGAGAACATATTCCCTATACAAGTGAGGGCATCAACAAGGAGTGCACGGCTACCATACAGCAGCGCGCCAAGCATTTTAAAGAGAAAACCCAAGACGGAGAAGACAATCACTAGTAAAAGCTTGCCACGAAGAACCCTAGTAGCAGCCGCGTAGTACCCGGTCTCTGTCGCTGCTCTCCTCAGCCCGGCCTCAAACACATTTGCTCATCCTAGGCATCGTTCCTAAACACTAGGGCCTATTAGCCTTACCTATGACGACTAATACACATCACTGTGCTATCTAATAACATGTATCTCCCTGAGCCTAAGCCTCTCGAGCCGCCACCGGGGAAGGAGCCGAAAAAGCTGATTGTAAAATAGAGGTTACGAGGCTATAGAGCTACCTAGCCACGTGCTCGTTATACCCTGCTCCCGCGCATCACAAGCAGCACAGCCACGGCAACAACTACTGCGGCAGCGACAGCTACTACAATTATCGTGCTTAATGCCCATCCGCCACCCTTGGCCGTAGATGTAGCTGTGGATACTGTAGTAGACGCTGTAGGACTCGGCGGCACCGACGTCTTAGTTGTTACTGGGCTTGTCTGCGTAGTTGATGCCGTAGTAGAGGCTGTGGGCTGCTGCTTAGACACCTCTACCTTGACAGTTGATAGCTCGGCCACAGATACCCTAGTCTGTGATACTCTTACGCCTCTTGATGCTGGCTCTAGCTCAATCGTATCGGGGATTGCTTTGCTTATGCCCTGAACAGCTATCTCTAGTTGGCGCAACTGTGTCTTGAGACTCGTTAGCTGCGAGGATAAGAGGGTCAATACCTTCATCGCATCTACGGATGGATCTCCCGTAGGCTTCTCTATGGACTCTCTATGCCCAGTAGAGTACACATCTATGACTATTCGGTCGCCGCTGCTCCTTATCTTGACATCTGTCTTGGATTCGCTTGGAGCTACGATCTTTAATGGTAGAGATAACTGGCTCGGCGCCATAGCGGAGGAGACTAGCATGTACTGCATCAGTTCCTCGTTACCCGTTTTCTGTGCAACATTGTGCAGAATAGCAGTGATAAGCTCATCTATTAGTCTTAGGGCTTTATTCTGGAGCTCATTGGCTTTCTCTATATCGCCGTGAGTCTCAGAGACGTAGTTGAGGCTGAAATCAGCCTTATTGCCTGCAGCGCTGAGGCTAAACTTGAGAGAAGCACTAGTGTTTAAACTAAGTGGTGTGCTTAGAAGGGCCTTCAACTCGTTCGCATCGCTTGCGGGCATTCCATTAGAGACAGCTACGCTAATCATTTCGTCAACATCGATGCTTCCCTCAAGTAATAGCTGTACACGGTTACCCTCCATGATCTTGACTCCGGCTGAGGATATCCTTATGAAGCCTAGTCCGCTTTCTTTGAGCTTCTTGTTGATTTCCTCAACGCTTGGTACTTCTCTACTAATATTTGTCATGTTTGTCCCACTAGGCGGCTTCAGCTCGATGACGAGCTTAAAGAAGGCCTTCGAAGCATTCTCTGCCCTTATGCTTGCTTCAGCAATGTTTACCTTAATATTGTTCGTCTCGTTTACAAACTCTATGATGCCGCTTAGAACGGCCTTCATTCTCGTACCTTCTTGGACTGCGTGTATACTCATGTCTAAGTTGATGGTTGTTTTGCCCGCCTCGAGCTCCTCTGCGTAGACCGTGCCCCTGGCCACTGTTTCAGATTTCGAGTAGTCTTTCGTAACACTGCTCTTGCTGTGGAACTCTATGTCTATGTTAGCGTTTTTGAGGCTGCTTGGTGGTAGCTGAATATATGCTTTCAGAACATATATGGGCTGAACAGAGCCGTCAGGATAGATACAGAGCTTCAGCGATGAGTTCTCTACGTTGAAGGCTAATCCTGCAGCCACTGATTGCTGGGCATGGGCTATTTGCGAAACAGATAGTAGAGCAACTACTAGTAGGATAATGGTTAGGAGAGTTGTTTTTGAGTAAAGGTGCATACTACTAACCTACACCTCCTCACTATGCTGTGAGGAAATAATAGAACTATACCTTATATATGCCCTGCTGCCAAGGGAGGAGTGCAAGGAATAACATTATTATGATGAGTCTATCAATACCTTGTAGTGGTGAGGATGTGTTGCCAAGAACAAGTTATAAGAGCTATGAGTGCGAGAACCCGCCATGCCTACACGTCGTGGTTGATTATCCGCGCAAGGTTTTCGCAATATTCCTGGAGACGAGCGACGGCGAAGTGGTGTATATTCCTTTTGAGAAAGTAGAGAAGGCATACCTGGAGGCAAAAGAGTTGGCAAGCAAGAGGTTTAGAGAGGCAAGTGGTGATGAAATAGACCGGTTGGCATCAGAGTTTCTCGGCGCCGAGCCAGTAGAGGATGAGCCGGCTTGAAGCCTTATGGCCCAGTTGTAGGTGTTGGAGCCCTAGTAGTTCGTAACTGTGGAGGAAGCGAGCTGGAAATCCTCCTTGTCAAAAGGAAATACAAGCCGTTCGCTGGTATGTGGAGCATACCAGGCGGGCACGTGGAGCCAGGAGAGCCGCTGCTGGATGCTGCTAAGAGGGAGCTCTTAGAAGAAACGGGTATTGAAGCAGAGCCCCTGGGCATCATACATGTCCATGAAGTGGTTGCCGAGGGCTCTAAGGGAGTAACCCATTACGTATTAATCGATGTACTAATGGGTTATCGTGGCGGAGAACCACGTGCAGGAAGCGATGCACTAGAAGCCCGGTTCGTGCCCTACAGTGAGGCACTCAGCCTAGAACTAACGCCGAGCGCCCGGGCTTTCTTGGAGAAGCTTCTTGAGCTACTAGAGAAGAAATGCATGATAGAGCCGCTGAGAACCGTGGAGAAAACATGAATGTATAATAGGCTATGGCCTCAATACTAGTGCGAGTTCGTTACCTTCTATTCTCCACTTCTTGGCCTCCTTTGGCGCCTCGTCTAGGATTTCTACTTCCTTGACCCTTACCTCCCGCTTGATGAACTCCATGTGCTTCACAACTGCTTCTCGTAAGTCGCCGGTAGCGTATACTAGTAGCTTCTCAGCTACATGGTCTACTGGCAGGTCTAGTTCTTTTCGGAGCACTTGCGCCCTCCTTACGACTTCGCGGGCGAGCCCCTCTAGGAGGGTTTCTTTGTCTAGCTCCATGTCGGTATAGACCACGAGGTCGTCGGTTTCTATTCGGAGCGCTGCCTCGGCCCAGTCGGGGTTGTTGCTGACTACTTCGACTGACTTTATGTTTGCGAAGCGCTCTAGCACGCTCTTGGACTCTTCTACGGCGCTTCTCAGCTCATCGTTCTTCACGATTATGGCTGCTCGGCGTAGGGGCCATCTTCTCTTGAGCTTTTTCTCGCTTCTAGCTGCGAGTATTTTCTCGGATGCCTCTAGCAGCTCTTCTACAGCACGATACGTCTTCTCGTCTAGGATGTTGCCGGGGACGCTGGGCCATTCGAGTAAGTGTACTGTCTCCGGGCTATGGGGCTCGTACTTCTTTACGAATGCTTGGTAAAGATACTCTGCTAGGAACGGTGTAATGGGTGCGATCATTGCTAGAGCATTCTTAAGCACATAGTAGAGGGTCGCGTAGGCCGCGTTCTTGCTCGGTGTCATCTCCTCTTCCCAGACGCGTGGCCTTATTAGCGGTATGTAGCGGTGGCTAACCTGCTCAACAACGAAATCGACTATGGCTTTGACGGCGTGGTGCATGTTGTCCTCCTCTATCGCCTTGGACACGGTTTGGAGTGCTTCGTGGAGCTTGTAGAGTATCCATTTGTCCTCGGCGGCTAGCTCAGCTTTCTCGGGGCTCACGGGGCTCCACTTGTCGAGCTCCATATAGGTGTCTGCGAACTTGACGCTGTTCCAGAGGATGTTCAGGTAGCCCTGATATCTTTTCACCTCGTCTGGGTCAAAGTTTATGCTCTCCCATGGCGCCCTGCTCAGAAGGAATATTCTCATCGGGTCTGCTCCATGCTTCTCCATCCAGTCGAGAGCCCATATCACGTTGCCTTTGCTCTTGCTCATCTTCTTACCATACTTGTCTAGCACGTGTCCCTGGAGCAGTACCTCACGATAAGGCTTCTCATCGTACCATACAGTGCTTGTTGTAAGCAGGGTGTAGAACCAGCCGCGTGTCTGATCGGCTGCCTCGGTTATCCACTTGTACGGGAAGAGTTTCTCCCATAAGTGGAGCCAATTGTACTGTGCAAGCGCAGCGGTGTGCGCTACACCGCTATCCATCCACACATCGACGACGAAGGGCTCCCTCCTCATTACTCCTCCGCACTTGGGGCAGCGAAGCTCTACCTCGTCTATGGCTGGCCGGTGGGGGTCATCCGGCACCTTGGACGGGTCTACTGCAAGCTTCTTTAGCTCCTCGAGGCTTCCTACGACGACTACGTGGCCGCAGCTAGTACACTTCCACACTGGTAGCGGTGTGCCCCAGTATCTCTCCCTGCTTATACACCAGTCCTTGGCGTTCTCAACCCAGTCTCCCATCCTCTTAGCAGCCCAGCTCGGAGCCCATCTCATTGAGTAAACGTGGCTGCTCATCTGCTTCCTGAGGTCATCGGTTATCTTTATGAACCACTGCCTCGAAGCATAGTAGAAGAGCCTCGTTCCACAGCGCCAGCAGAACGGGTACTCGTGGCGATACTTTCCTACATGGACTAGGAGCCCCTTGTTCTTCAGTACCTCGATTACTTTTTCGCCTGCCTTCTCAAACCACATTGTCTTAAATACTCCCGCCTCGTCGCCAAAGTAGCCGTCCTCTCGTAGAGGCGTATAGACCTCTACGCCGACCTTTGCGGCAAGCTCGAAGTCCTCTGGGCCGTGGGCTGGCGCGGCGTGAACGATTCCAGTACCTTCCTCCATTGTAACCCAGTCAGCTGCATAAACCGTGTGATAGGGCTTCACATCGTGATCCTTATGATAGGGGACCTCTTCGAGGAGTGGATGACGATACCGAAGCCCCTCCAGTTCCTTACCTTTTAGCTTCTCGACAACCTTGTAGCTCTTAAGCCCCACATCCTTGGCAAATGCTTCGAGCCTCTTCTCTGCGACTATCCACTTCTCGTCGCCAACGTCTATGACAACGTATGACTCATCGGGGTGCACTGCAGCCATCTCGTTAGCTATTATAGTCCAGGGTGTTGTCGTCCACGCAACGAGGAACGTGTTAGGCCTATCTATGAGTTGTAGCTTAAAGTAAACGCTAGGATCATCTACTTCCTCATAGCCCTGTGCAACCTCGTGGCTGCTGAGAGCTGTGCCGCAGCGAGGACACCTTGGTACAACGCGGCGCCCCTCATAGAGCAAGCCACGCTCATGAGCGCGCTTTATGAATCTCCATACTGTCTCTATATAGCGGGGATGCCGCGTCTGGTAAGCATGCTCATAGTCCAGCCAGAGGCCTAGTCTCTTGCTGGCCTTCTCCCAGTGCCCTATATAGTAGTCTACGAGCTTCTTGCACTCCTCTATGAACCTATCTACACCGTATTTCTCAATGTCGCGCTTCGTCTTGAAGCCAAGCTTCTTCTCAACCTCTAGCTCAACCGGTAATCCTTGTGTATCCCAGCCAGCCTGATCCCAGACGCGATAACCCTTCATCCTAGCATATCGGAGCTTGACGTCCTTCAGCGTTCGGCCCCGGGCGTGGCCGACATGCATAAAGCCATTAGCGGTGGGAGGGCCCTCTAAGAACGCGAATATCGGGGCCCCTTCTCTCTCATCCCAGGTCTTCTTCTTGACAAGCTGATAGACTTTGTTCTTCTCCCAGAACTCGAGAACCCATTTCTCAACAGCTAAGGGATCATAGCTTCTTCCAAGCTTTGGGCGCACGGATAATAGACATCACCGGGGATAATGCCAGAGAACACGCCGGATATATAAGCATTAACCAAGGGATCCTAGAGCTGCAATAAGGATAGTTAATTATACTGAGCTAGCCAGCTATGATATACCTATAGACATGGTATTTGGCGAGGCCTCCATCAGGGGTCCGAGGATAAAAACGTACCTCAACGACGCCTTTTACGCCCCCAAGAACCTTCTTCACATCTTCGAGTACACGTAGTACCAGAGAAATGTCTACGAAGCTCGAGACATAGAATAGAATAGGTACAAAATCTCTCTCGTAGCCGAGAGGTGTCTCAACTCGTGAAGCCCATACGTCTCCTTTGTCTAGAAGCTCTAGCAACCGGGAGATGACTTGTGCGCGCGTAGCTCTGCTAACAGTAACGACCCAGGCTCCTTCAAGGAGAAGTAGCGCGGTATCAATGTCTTTGCAAAACCTTCTCGAAGATAGAAGAGTATCAATATGTTCGCGTAGGTTTGTAAACTCGGGTTCTATTCCTTGCTTCATAGCCTTCAAGCCTATTGTGGATGCATTATACCTGCCAGTACATAGTGCATCAACGTCTTCGTATAGGAGTTCTCTTTGAACAGGATTTGTCCTATTAAATATTATTAGAGTGTTATCCGAGAGACTGCCGTTACATGAGGCGATAAACCTAAGTACTTTTTCAAAAACATCTTTGCGTATACCATACTTCTCTAGAGAATCGGCATACACCCTCCAAGTAGTTAGGCGAGACAGCATGTACCATTTCTCGATCATTTTGTTAATGATTTCCTCGACTTTATCCGATTTGATCTTGTTTATCTTAGAGAGCGTCTTCACGGCTTTCTTATACTCTTTCTTATTTTCCGGGTCAAAGATTATTCCTTGGATGCACTTATCGCATACAGGCACGAAGTCCCTCAAAACGGCTATTCCATGATCCTGTACTATCGCATAATCCCATACCTCTACAATGTGCTTTGCCTTTCTTTTTCCGCATATCACGCATCGTTCTTCGAGAAGCTTACTGTATAAATTTTTTATTTTTTGTAAGCTTTCTTCCACAATATTGTATTCTGTTCCAGCAATGCTTGCAGCAAGAAAAGGATCCATATGAATTATTCGAGAAACATAGACACCTTTCTCTTTGAGAGGCCGTGGAGTAAGTATTGGACATGCCCTTGTAAGGTGATTGCACGCTAGTCCGCTCATTTCATGTGAGCACCTTTTATATCCATATAAATGTTCTTAATCAGACATTCACCACCATGTTAACTCGTGTTAATATATTGGGTGTTATACTCCTTAACGTTTTAACTCCACGCACTTTAATGATTTAACAGAGATATATTTAGATAGTATACTGTTAACAGTAATGATTGTATAGCGATTTCGCTGAAGATAATACTAGATATAACTCTGTATTGCCTCTAAACCATATATCGGGTAAGCTAAGCTATCTTATAAATAGCTTAAGGCATAACAAGGAGCAAGGTCCTAAGGATAAAACTTGTCTTTGAAAAATGTGCTGAGACTCGTTACAAGAGTTCTTTGAGGAGCCTTGGTATGTCGTAAGGCATCTCGGCCACGGGTATCCCGGCTTTTTGAAGCGCGTTTACCTTGTCTTGGTAAGCACCGGTACCCATTGATATTATCGCACCGGCGTGCCCCATCCTCTTACCAGGAGGTGCAGTGCGGCCAGCTATGTAGGCTACTATGGGCTTCGTGAATCTTCCTTCCCTATACATGGCTGCTACTCGCTCTTCCATGTCGCCGCCAATCTCGCCTATCATAACCACTGCTTTAGTCTCTGGGTCCTTTTCGAGCATTTCAAGTGCTTCAACGAAGTCTAGGCCTACTATTGGGTCTCCACCTATACCTATGGCCACTGATTGCCCTATACCCTCTCTTGTCATGGCAGCAGCTACTTCGTAAGTAAGGGTGCCGCTTCTCGATATTATTGCTACGTTGCCTGGGCGGAATGGTGTTACGGGCATTATTCCTATCTTTGTTCGACCCGGCGCTATTATTCCCGGGCAGTTTGGCCCTATAATCACTGAGCCCTTGGATTTAGCGTAGTTCACGAACCTCATTGTGTCGTGAACTGGTATATGCTCCGTTATTACAACTATTACCTTTATTCCGGCGTCTACTGCCTCGTAAACGGCGTCGGGCGCGAACCTTGCCGGCACGAATACTATGCTTGCATCTGCTCCATGGTTCTTCACTGCCTCCTCGACGGTATCGTAGACCGGGACACCGTGTACCTCTTGTCCACCCTTGCCTGGAGTTACGCCTGCAACTATCTTCGTGCCGTATTCTAGCATGAGTTTTGTATGGAAGCTTCCTTCTTTGCCTGTTATGCCTTGGACTATGACTCTTGTATCCTTGTCAACGAGTATTACCATAGGGGTTTCACCTCCGGGCGAGCTCTATTGCCTTATCGGCGGCCTCGATGGGGTCTATGAAGGCCTCGAGGCCGGCTTCTTTCAAAATCCTTCGACCTTCTTCTTCATTTGTACCTGTAAGCCTGACCACGATAGGCTTCTTAAAGCCAAGCTCCTTTATTGCTGCCACTATGCCTCTCGCTACTTCGTCGCAGCGGGTTATCCCACCGAATATGTTCATGAATATCACCTTTGCCTTGGGGTACTCGTAGAGGATTTCCAGGGCTTGTTTGACTCTCTCGGCAGAGGCTCCGCCGCCTATGTCTAGGAAGTTTGCTGGTTTTCCTCCACGCTCGTAGACGAGATCCATTGTAGCCATAGTGAGGCCTGCACCGTTGCCGATGATCCCTACATCGCCGTCCAGTTCGACAAAGGCGAATCCAAGCCTCCTCGCTTTTGCCTCAAGCTCTGTGTACTCGCCGGTTTCTGCCGGATCCCTCTGCGCTATCTCTGGGTGACGATAAAGCGCGTTATCGTCAACAATTATCTTTGCGTCAAGGGCTACGAGGCCGTCACTTGTCACAGCAAGCGGGTTTATCTCCACTAGGTCGCCGTCGTAGTCAACAAACACGTTGTACATTGCGAGCAATATCTTCTCGAATAGTTGCAGTCGCTTCCCGCTAAGGCCTAGACTCTTGCCAAGTCTGCGCGCCATGTAGCCTCGCAGCCCTATCCATGGGTCAACATAGGCTCTATGAATTTCCTCTGGGTGCTCCTTAGCTATCTCCTCTATATCAACGCCGCCTAGGCGAGAAACGAGAACAACGGGTCTGCGACGGGCACGATCCATTGTTATGGATGCGTAGAGCTCGGCTTCGTGCTCAACGGCCTCCTCTACGAGTAGGACGCGGGGCAAGAGCCCCTTAATGGGCTTATTGAATAACTCCTCAGCTATCTTCTCGGCCTCCTCGACGCTGCGCGCTATCTTGATTCCACCGGCTTTCCCGCGGCCGCCGACGAGGACCTGGCTCTTAATAGCGACTGGTGGCTTTATGCCATGCTTTTCCATCAACTCCTTGATGCTTTGCCCCCTTTCAAGAACGAAGCCCCGGGGCACCGGTATACCATACTTTGCGAAGATCTGTTTAGACTCGTACTCGTAGAGCTTCAAGGAAAAGAGATCACCTTCCTAGCTCTGTGCTCGTTCTCCATGGTATCATTTCTAGCTCCTAGGAAGAATTAGAAACTTTTGGCGCAGACAATAGAAAGAGTCTACACCGCGACCAAAGACTGGTCGGCACATGCTAGGGTTTAACAATGGTTTCCTTGCAGCTCTGCCAGCCAAGCCTCCCAAGCAGCCTCTTAACCTCCTCAACTGTCGCCACTAGCCTCTCCGTGTTTACCCGGGGCACCCCTGCTGCAACAATCAATATCCTTCTCGTAGAGTTCCTTATCATTGTAATTCTGCTATCTCTGTGCGGATACAAGTGCATCACAACGCCACGTTTATCAATCATTATTGGTGCGTTCTCTCGGACAGTTTCCTTCCTGCCTCCTATCGGCTCAAAAACCTCATCTCCTCTCGCTAACACTATTCGGGCCGGCGGAACAAACGAGTCTAGATCATAGAGGCCGACAGGAACCATGAATTTCGCGGACGCGATATTTCCTGCATCAACAACCGGGTTTATGCGCGGCCATGAACCGCGGAGAGCCCTACGCACCAGGGCCTCACTGCTGGGCCGGGTCTTCGTTGGATCTATTCCTATCCTCCAATAGAAGTCGCGATAAGCGCGGACAATAGGGTCGTCCTTTAGCTCCTCGAGCCTGTACCTTGATCTAAGGTAGTTCATTAGCGCCTCTTCTTCGCCTCTTAGAGGCTCGCCGCTCAGTTCTTCAACAGCCTTGCCCCAGGAAGCGGAGAACGCGACTCTTATGCCAAGAGCAGCCGCAGCGTTGTCAACATGTAGTAGCTTTTCAAGATCCCTGCAAATATCGGTCTCATTATTGTTCAATGCCTACCCCGGTACCTTGCTGGTAACATGGTAGGGGCTTTACAAGTACTATGCCCGGAGAAGCATGCAAATCAGTACGTAAAAACCAGGGTCAAGCATTAGTAAGGTTCCGAGAACAAGGGGTGATTCTCGTAAAAACGCGTTAGGGAGGGATAAGATATAGCGCCTTATTTCAAATCTTAGTGGATTATTCTGAAGATGTCGCCCCAGCCACTGTTTAGCCTTATTATGTCATTGTTGCCGGGTAGCCCGAACGCATAGTACTTGGGATCTCCATATCCAAGTACTGCAACTGCTGCAAGCGCTGCTAGTCCAAGCAGCTTTATCCTCTGCTCTGAGGCTAGGCGGACGAATATCTTTTTGAGAGCCTTCATCTCGGATCCCACCTCCCTCGGTTTGTGTCCCTGGCCTCTCGGCCGTGTACAGTAGAGGGGCAGAGGCTTGTCATGGAGCTTTATCCATGGAAAAATATTTATGCTCCGCACATAGGGGCGGTGGTGCTAATCAGTCTCCACGGGTGGTCCTTGTAAGCACTCGTTGGAGGGAAGTGTTGAGGTTTTGAACGAGATTGTTGTGGCACTATTGATGGGAATGTTCTTTGGACTAGTAGCGTTAAGGACGGGGCACAGCACTATTGTAAAGAGAATTTGTGAGGGCAGTGTTATCGTAAGCGCGTTTGCTGTTATTTTCCTCGTGGGAGTGCTCTCCGGTATTAGGCTTAGAGAACTGGCACAGATAATTGAGGCGCTCGGGCTGAGCCTCTTCTTCTCAATTGCTACGACCCTTTCTAGCTTAGTCGCTGCTTTGCCGATAACACGGCTCTACGTCTCCAAGGCTAGTCGTCAGGGCGGCGACGGGGAGGGAGGCAAGAGGAGTGGTAGTATACTCGTCTTCACGCCTTTGCGCAGTGTACTCGTCTTAGTCACGGGCTGGGTTATCGGCTTTCTTATAAGCGAGTTCCTCCCGTACGCATTCGTGAGTAACACGCTTACTCACTTAGTAGCTGTGCTTGTATTCGCGGCTTCGGCCGTCATAGCGTTCGAGGCCCGCGGCTTTTCTAAGAGCCAGCGCCTAGTAGTGGCGGGTATTGTACTCGCGGCCTCAACGATGCTTGTGAGTGGCCTCAGTGCTGCCGTGCTCTCCTTGGCTTTTGGCATTCCTTTCCGTGTGGGGATGGCTATCGGGTCTGCGTCTGGCTGGTATAGCCTAGCTGGTCCCCTCTTGGCAAAGATAGATCCCCTTTACGGCATTATAGGGTTCTTTGCAAACATGTTCAGAGAATCAATGCACATACTCCTATACCCATTCATTGCCAAGCGCGGCCTAGGAGTACCAGCCGTAGCTATGGGTGGGGCCACGTCAATGGACACGGGGCTCCCAGTAATAATAGTGTATGGTGGATCGGAGGCAGCAATTATTGGAATGGTTCAGGGAATAGCCATAACCTTATCAGCACCCTTCGTCCTCTCAATAACCCTGGGTGCAGGCTAAGGTGAGCATAGACCTTGCCTTTGAGCTCAGCTACCTGCTCAGCGATGTAATAGGGAAGGAAGTAACGATCAAAGACTATAGTTTCGACCCGGAAGCCGGCACCCTATGCGTTAGCGCTGAAATCGAAGACAAAAACAAGACGGCTTGCATAGAGATAAAGCAGTGCAAGAAGATACCCAGCGAGACCAAGCAGTTCAAATGCATAGTGAGAACGCTGGCAAGCAACGAAGAGCTCCTACGCCGGCTCGCCGAATTACTTCAAGGTGGCTGAGAGCATGGTAAAACCTATTGTGATTCGTGTAGATCCCCTGAAGCCCGAGAAGAATAGATTACTTAGAGCAGCCGAGGCGGCGAGGAAAGGCATGCTGGTTGTCTATCCGACAGACACTGTTTACGGCCTAGGGACTAACCCCTTCGACGAGAAAGCCGTCCTCCGGGTCTACGAGGCGAAGAAGCGGCCTCCTACACGACCACTACCAGTACTCGTCTCAGGCCCCGAGGCTGCTGAGAACCTGGTAAAGGTTACGGAGAAAGCACGTATACTCATGGAGGAGTTTTGGCCAGGCCCACTAACCATAGTCTTGCCCGCAAAACCAGGGGTCCCGCGCGCCCTTCACGCGGGGACAGGGAAGATAGGAGTAAGGATGCCGAATCACCGAGTAGCGTTGCTCCTCATAGAGCTTGCTGGCGGAGCACTTGTAGGCACGAGCGCTAATCTACACAGGCATGAGCCGCCACGTACAGCCGAGGAAGCGCTACGTCAGCTCAATGGGGCGGTAGATGTAGTTGTTGATGCGGGCCCGGCTCCGGGAGGGATACCATCAACAGTTGTAGAGCTGGAGAACGGTAAGGTTAAGCTGATCCGGGAGGGTCCCATAAAGCTTAGAGATATCGAGGCAAGACTTATATAGAAAAGCCGGACTATATATGGATATAGGGTAGACATCTAGACAGTAAACCACAACGTAATCCGGGTAATGCTCCATGAGCAACGACTACTACTCCATATACGTTGAGCCCGTCAAAAGCATTGTTGAAAAAGGGAAACAAGCCGACAAGATTATACCCAGCTGGCTCCCCGTCCTATCATTCCTCATACAAATTACTGGATCCTTCATACTGTTCAGCGTCGCGGTATCCCTTGCACAGAGGGCATCAATAACGCCCCTCTACAGCATAGAATTATCGCACGAAGAAGAACTCAGAATCAAAGCAGGATACACATTAATCACACTTGGCGCGCTTCTCTTCATATCACTCCTATATATACTTATCAGGCGCAGAGATGATCACTTTAGTAGATCACTTGAGCTAATGGAACACGTTAAGGACAGTCTTAGGGCAGCAGGCTTAGCCAACAACCTTGCAAAAATGGAGGAAATTCTCACAAGGCTGAAAATCCTCGGGGAAAGAAACCCAGGGCTCTGGGTAACCACGTACCTCGTAGTGAGCCTATTCTCGGGAATACTTGGATGGTCAATACTATTCTGGCTCCAACTACTCGTCCTCATATACATCCTCCACTTCCTGACAAGCGATTTCGCAAAACACGAGGAATACGAGCGACAATTCTTCTACGAGGTACGGAAAACCCTATGGAGCCGTCAAATAGATTTTGAGCCTCCCCAGATAACTATTGAGCCTCGAAACACACTCGTCTACGCAATAGCCTCGCTAATTACACTCGGCTTGTTCACTATTTATTGGCTCTACGTAGTCACAGCTGACCCCAATAAGCACTTCTACGAGCATAGACGCTTCGAGCCAAGCCTAATAGAAGCCCTGGAACAATTATTCTCGAGACCGATTACCAGCTAGGCCTGTTCCAACATATAGGAAAGCGCTTGTCAACTAGCTTTAGGCTTTCTGATTGTAGGAGTAAGTAGTCGAGGATGTGGCAGAATTAAATGTAAATATTGATAGCGATATATATAGCACTATATTTACATATTAATGTGGCGAGAAAGGGTGACTCTGCCTAGAGAACGCCGTTTTAAACTACTAATAGCTATCGCCTTCGCAGCCATTGTCCTCATCTCTGCATCAAGCCACCTATCCAGAGCAGCCGACGAACTACAAATCTTGTTCAACAACTATGTCAAAGGAAAAGAGTCCGCTATAATTAACCTACACGTAGAAGTTCCCAAGGTGAACGCCGACTGGTGTACAGTCTACGTGGCAAGGTTTCCAACACCCTCTAATCCCGTAAAGAAAGGCGGCCTCGAACTAGTCGCCTTGAAGAGGACAAGGCCTGGGCAGAGCGTAGTCGTGAAAAGCTTCATAGAAAACGCCATACCGGTAGCCTATAAAAGAGACCCAGATATCGGAGCACTAAAAATACTGTATCGGGAACCACAAGAATACCTTATAAGCGTCAAGTGCTACAAGAAAATCAGCGATAGAAAAGCTAGGCTAGTAGGTGCATATACCCGTATCCATATCCACGAAGTTAGAATAAAGAAGCCAATAATGAGCGTAGAGATAAATGCAGGATTAGCGCAGCCAAAACCCGTCAAGCCAAAACCGGTTAGCATAAAGAAGCGCGACTATGGGACTTTAAACCTAGGTTCCGCTCCAAACTATGTTTCATGCAATTTCGGTAATAGCGATGTATGCGTAGCCTCAACGAGGCTTGCTAAGCTCAATAGTATTCCTGGCCTCGAGGTAACGTATAAGCTAGAGCTAAACCCTCCATCCGCTGTCTATCTATCAAGTTACATGAGCGACTGTGTTGAGTACGACCTGCTTACATGCGAGTGTAGTCAGTGGGGATCCTGGACTGAGTCCGGGAAGAAGCTTACACCTTCAAACGTTGTTGACGCTCCAGGTACGAATCCTGGAAGCGTCAGCGATGGTGAGAAGGGCTATGTATATGGCTTTGTAGAGTATGCAAAAGAATACATTCCGGGAAGCAGTGATGGCTTTGCTGGAGTATGTTATTTAGGACCATCATACCTGGTTTATCCGGTACAAATAAATGATTATGACGGTGTTTACCAGGTTGGGTACTATGTTCAGCCAAGTAGCCCTCCGCCATATGCAACTGGCCCCGTCAAAGGGAGCCGTGGACACCCCTTTGCCGATTATAGGGATAAAGTAAGGGAAACCGATGAGAAAATTGGTGTTTCGACAAGCATTTCTTTCTGTGCAAATGCGTGGCAAGCAATAGGCTTATGCGGGTCACTAAATATTGATGTCTATAAGGCTGGTAGACACGATTCACAATATACAACACCGCTATTCTTTATCTATGATAGAAGCGGACGAGATTTCGGCTGGTACTATTGGTGGTTTAAGGACAACGATCCCATGACCTACGAGGTAATGTTTTATACCCCCTTCCAGTCTTAGCTTTTTAACAAACACTACTTTATCTTTTTATTCTATGCTGCATGTATTGTTTATTATTATATTCCTCTCAGAAGCAGCTTATAGGTGAACCATTGCAGCGGGGGCGGTATTGCTCTATTGAAGCGTAGCTCGCTGTAATCTGCTCTTCCGAGGTAGCGGGAAGATGCCTTGTCGAGGACTCTTACATCTTCTTCTCTGAGCTTCAGCGTTGCTGCCCTTGCTGCATCCTCTACGTGCTTTCTCCTCCGGGCACCCACGACCGGGATAGCCTTCTTAGCGATAAGCCACGCTAGTGCAATCACGGCCTTTGAGACTCCGTGCTTCCTTTCAATAGTCTCTAAGGCTTCTTGTAGCCTCTTGTCGCGAGCAGCTCGGAGGAAGACAGGGTCAAGCATCCTTGCAGCATTGTCCGGCTTTGTCTTCCCTGCTAGAGCGCCCTTGGCCAGGGGCCCCCACGCCATAATCCTTACTCCTAGCCTTTGCGCCAGCGGTATGAGCCTCTTCTCCGGGACGCGGTGCGCGAGGCTATAGTGGACCTGGTCTACTAGTATCTCGTGCCTCTTAGCGCAGTGCGCGGCCTCCTCGAGGTCAGCAGCGTTGAAATTGCTGACACCGATATAGCTTGTCAATCCGTGCTCAACGAGCTTCTCAAGCAGCTTCACAACCCTGCACACTGTGAAGGGCCAGGGAGGAGGCCAATGATAGAGCACGATATCGGGGCGGCGCCCAAGCCTGCGCACTGAACCCTCTACGGCCTTCCGGAACCCGTTCCACGTCACCCGGAACCCTGCAACCTTGGTAACAATTACTGCTTCTCCGAGGCTTCTTAGCTTTCTAAGTGCCTCTCCTAGCAGCTTCTCGCTCCTACCGTTACCATAGATCTCGGCGGTGTCGAAGAGAACTATGCCGTGCTCAAGCGCAGCGCCAATTACCTCAACAGCTTCTCTTAGCCCGTACCTCCCCCAGAGCCTGCCCCCAGCCTGCCAAAAACCAATACCTATACCGGATACCCTTAGCTCGCACCTCTTGCCGAGACACGTCTCAGCGAGCACGGCCAAGAACACCGCTACGCAGCTAAGATGCCGAGACAAGCACCTTTTCGTAGCGTTGCTGATGCAGACCCTACTCTAGTTCGTGGATCTCCCTCTTCAGCTCCCGGGGCACGTACGGCTCCGTGTCGTAGCGTATATAGAACTCTTCAAACTCGCCCCTATAGGGCTCCCAGACTATGACCACCTTCCGTACGCGCGCCAGCGGTGGGCCGTGGTGGGCCCACTCAATCACCTTCTCCACGGCCTCTCTAGGCCCCTCAAGCACGGCTTCAACGCTTCCGTCGGGCATGTTGCGTACCCAGCCCTTGACGCCATGCTGGTCGGCAACCTCCTTCATAGTGGCTCGGAAGAACACTCCTTGCACCCTGCCATAGATGCGTAGATACGCCCTAACCATATCGCCTGCCAAGTATTCTCACCCCTCTCAAAGGGTCTTGGTGCGGCTTGTAGCCCCTCCGGTCCCCAATCACTTACTAAATCATAACTAGGCTGGCCCTGGTTTTAGCCCTGACGTTGTAAGCAACGTGTAGTACACGGATAGCCACGCGGCTTAGCAATCCTATATCCAAGGGACTCAAGGGTTTCAACAAACCGGGCAAAACCCATGGACAAGAGTCTTGTCCTCCTAAACCGGCTACGGGCAAACGATTCGGCGACACTGCTTCCCAGGAGCTTCCTTGCCTCGGCCGAGGCCTCGCGGAGCGACCCGCCGCTGAGCGGCAGTGGTGGCAGCACCCAGAACCCCTTACCGGTCAGCGCTACAGGCGCGTCTCCTCTTCTCCAGTAATGCGGCGAGAAAGCCAGCCTAGGATACGTAGCCAAGGCCCTGCTCCAGCCGAGGTCCGAGACATTGATAACGCGTTCGACAAGTATCCCCCCGACAAGGTATATGCCGGCAAGCCCCTTGGCTGCGAGGACGGCAAGACTTCTCCACTGCTTCTCTCCGAGCGCTTGTTCCTTGGCGAGGCCAGCAGCAAAGAGCACTACATCGCCCCCGCCAATCATCCTTGGTATTCGCCCTCTCGGGGCGTAGTAGCCCGTATAGAAGCCATGGTCTAGCCGCGGGTCATTGTGGAGCACGTATCGCCTCGGCATGTAGTCTGCTAGGCGTCTGGCCGTACATGGGCTAAGCACGCACTCTGGGTTCGTGAAGCAGGGCGGCCTCTGCGTCCTAAGGGGCTTTGTCTCTGGAATAGGTATCAGTGTTGGACAGCCCGTCGGGTGCAGCGCTGAGTAGAAGCCACTGGTAGAGGTATCAGCCCATGCTCTCAGCACGAGCAGCTTCTCCGTCATAGCCTCTCTCCCATATAGGCACCTCTCTAAGCGATTCTCCTTGAACGCGTGGTGGCAGTGGCTGATTCCTGTAAAGCGAGGCTTAAAAACTATTGTTCGGCCCCACTACTGGTGGAGAATACGCCTTGTCTACTCAAGAACTCTATGAGAAGGAACACTTATACCCCCCGGAGGAATACGTTCGCGTTGACCATGTCTCGTTGAAGGAGTTCGTTTCAAGCGTTTTCCAGAAGCTCGGTCTGCGCAAAGAATACGCCGACAAGATAGCCGATAACCTAGTCGCCGCAGACCTAATGGGCATCTCGAGCCACGGCGTGCAGAGAATTAGGCGCTACATTGGCGGCATAAAGGTCGGCTCAGTCAACATTAACCCCAATATAAGGATCGTAGCCGACGCTGGTGCAGCACTGCTCGTAGACGGCGACAACGGGCCAGGCCAGGTAGTCGGAACCTATGCCATGAACCTTGCAATAGAGAGGGCTAAGAAGCACGGAGTAGGCGTGGTCTTCGTCCGGAGAAGCCACCACTACGGCATAGCAGGCTACTATGCGCTAATGGCGGTAGAGCACAATATGATCGGGGTATCGATGACCAATGCGAGGCCCCTGGTCTCATACATAAATACTCTCAGCAAGTACCTCGGCACAAACCCAATAGCCATTGCCGCCCCCAGGAGGAATCCGCCACCCTTCCTCTTCGATGCGGCTACGAGCACGGTTCCGGTAGGCAAGATAGAGATCTACGCCAAGACAGGGAAGAAGGTTCCACACGGCTGGGCGGTGAGCCTCGAGGACGGGAGAGAGCTAACAGGGGACGCTGCTCCAATACTTGATGCCATAAAGAAGGGCAAGGCAGCACTGCTACCCCTGGGAGGATTGACTGAGGAGACAGGAGGCCACAAGGGGACAGGCTTCGCGTTGATAGTTGAGCTGCTCTCAGCGATAGTCAGTGGGGCAGCATGGACAGTGCACGTCAGGAACACCACTGACCCGCAGCCAGCAAACGTAGGCCACTTCTTCATGGCTATAAACATAGGTGCACTGGTGCCCATGGAGGAGTACTATGACCGCTTAGAGAAAATGATCGAGGAGATAAAGAGCCTGCCGAAGCACCCGCAGGCGGACAGAATATGGATTCCAGGCGAGAAAGCCTGGTACACGAAGCTAACAAGGGAGAAGAAGGGAGTACCCCTTCACCGCAACGTGTTCAACGACCTAAAGAAGGTTGCAGAAGAAGTAGGAGTACCCTTCACGGTCAAGGTGCTACAGGAGCACGCCTAAACGCGGCGGCATTAGCTACTTTGCCGCGCCTACCCGTAACCCCTTTTTCATCGTCGTAGATCTTTTCTCCCGCAGCAAACGCGTAGAGGATCCTCATACACCTCCTAGCCCTCCAGGCGTACGGTGTCAGCCTCGCCTTCGAGTAACGATTGTAGCTGCTTGCCTCACTCCACGAAGCCTCCGCGACGACAACATTGCCCCGGTAACCGGGCTCAAGCAACCCATAGACGTGTCCCAAGCCGAGAACCTTAGCGGGCCCAGCTGATACTAGGCGGAGAAACTCCGGAAGGGAAAGCATCCCCGCTGCCCCCACGAGGCAGTAGAGGATGAGCGGCCACTGCTCAAGCCAGGCAATCCCCGGGGGACAGGTAAGCGGGTCCCCCAGCTTCTCCTTCTCGCTGTGCGGTGCATGGTCGCTGGCAACAGTGTCCACGACGCCCTCCAGGAGGAGTTGCAGCATTAGCTGCCTTTCAGCGAATCCACGAATCGGGGGATTAACGCGATAGAGGCAGCCCTCTCCCGGCTCTAGGAACAGGTACGTGGGGGTTGTATCTGTGCTGAACCCCGCTCTCTTCGCGGCTAGGAGCGTTGAGGGACACGATACGTGTGTTACATGGATTTTCGCAGAGGGTTCCAGCGCCGCAATGTATTCAACCGCGGCCGTCTCCCATGAACAATTCCTAGCGGCTCTCCTCGCATCCTCGCTGTCCGCAACAGGCTTCTCCGCCTCCGGGAGCTCGGGGTGAACAACAACGAGGCCTTTGCCTCTGAGAAGCTTCTCTACAACACTGCCCCTCTTCTCCAAGTCGCCAGGATATATCTTGAAGCCTATCGCCCCAGCCTCTAGGAGCCTCGCTGCTTCATCGGCGTCGCTTG
Source organism: Pyrofollis japonicus (assembly GCF_033097485.1). NCBI lineage: Archaea > Thermoproteati > Thermoproteota > Thermoprotei > Desulfurococcales > Pyrodictiaceae > Pyrofollis > Pyrofollis japonicus. Next base: position 743,976 of record NZ_AP028634.1, on the reverse strand, counting down.
GCACTCCCGCGTAGACAGCGTAGTCTACGAGGCTCTCTTCTTCGAGGCTTTGCAGCTTCGCGGCAAGAGCCTCCACAGTGTCCAGCCTCGGCACAGTGTTAGGCATATCGCCTACAAGGGTTACACCAGCCGCGGCCGCGGCTGCAGTGCCGCTATATTCGTCCTCCTTGTAGCTAAGCATGAGCCCACGGAGGTGTACATGCAGATCAATGAAGCCCGGCATGACGAAGACGTCGCCGCGGCTACGCACATCGATAGTGTTTGTTGTCGCGGCTGCATCCTCCCTTATCTCCGCGATGAATCCGTTCCTTATCAGGAGGCAGCCCTCGCCCAGGAAGCCTCTAGCATCAACCAGGTTGCCGCAGACGACTGTTTCACCCATGCCTCGTAGCACCGCCTCCTAGCCGTTAACGGGGCACCCCATCCTGACCCACTGGGAGAGCTCTTTGGAGTCTAGGAAGGCACCGTCCCTGCACAGTAGCTTAGTGGTGCCTGGTATGGCGCACTTACCGCAAAACCCTAGCCCGCACCGAATAACCCTCTCCGGAGCCATGTAGAGCCTATCAGCTATCCTACGTTCTTGCTGGAGCTCGTAGAGCCTGCAAAGCATAGCGGGAGGCCCAGCTGCATAGGCCTCGCTGAACCCCCGGAGCTCCTCCTCCACCAAGGCATCGATGACTGTTCCGCGAACACCCTTGCTCCCATCCTCGGTCGCGTACAAGGTCTCCACGTCGCCGACATAGGGCTCTATGGGCGCCAGCTCGTCCCCACTCCTAGCGCCATAGACGAGGACGGTTTCCAGCCCCCTCTCCACCGCACTCCTAGCGATCGATGCAACGGAGGCAACTCCAACACCGCCTGCGACGAGCAGGATCCTCGGCCCAGTGGGGTTCACGGGCCTGCCCAGAGGCGCTATTACTCCCGCGTAGCGTGGCGGGTCTTGTACGATTTTTCGCGTAGTAGGCCCCCTCTCGGCTACCAGGAACACTACAACATCTTCGTCACTATATAGCGGGGTGAGCGGTATAGCCTCGTAGCCTGGTACCCAGAAATGGACAAACTGGCCAGGCAAAATATCCACGGAGTCGCCAAGGTAGCGGTACTCTAGGATAATGCCACGCTTGCTCCGCCAAACTACGCGGCCTAGCCCCAGACTAGTATACCTATACCGCGGAAGCCCCGCTGCCCTCCGCAGCCCAGCCCGGGTAACACCCATGCCGGCCTACCCGCCTATTAACTGCTTCACAACATCATCTTCAGACACAATGGTCCCACAGTACATGCACTGCAAACGCAGAGGACGGCGGCTCAGCACCCTGAACCTGGGCTTCACGGGCTCCCTGGGCTTCCTCGTAATACACGTGGGGTTAGTGCACTTCAATATACCCTCGACGATGCTGGGTAGCTCTACGCGCTTCTTCTCAACAACCTCGTAGTCGCGCACAATGTTTATAGTAGCGGTTGGCGCGACCAACGCTATCTTGTTAACCTCTTCGGGGCGGAGATGCCTATTCTCAATCTTAACTATGTCCTTGCGGCCAAGCCTGCGGCTCTCAACATTCATCACAACGGCTACTCTGAGGCCCTCCCTCCCCGTTATGCCGAGGATCCTCAGCACTACTAAGGCTCTCCCGGCAGGAATATGGTCTATGACTGTCCCGTCGCGTATCTTGCGGACGAGGAGTGCTTCCCCGGGGCTCATTTCTCCCACCCTCCGAGGACAAGGGCTAGCAAGGCCATGCGAACGGGTACTCCGTTACGGGCTTGGATGAAATAAGCCGCATACTTGGTCTCGTCCACGTCAAAGCTTATCTCGTCAACGCGTGGCAATGGATGCATAACCCTGAGTTCGGGCTTAGCGTGCTCCTCTAGGAGCCTCCGCGTAACCCGGTAGCTGCCCTTCACCTTCTCGTACTCACTCGGGTCCGGGAAGCGCTCCCGCTGAATACGCGTCACGTATAGCACGTCGAGCCCCCCTATCACTTCCTCCAGGCTGCCCGCCTCCTCGAACACGATCCCCCGCTGACGAAGAACCTCTAGGACCTCCTCCCTAGCCCGGAGCAGCGGAGGCGAGATGAGGTAGAGCTTCTTGGGACGAAACAGCGTCAACCCCAGGATGAAGCTTGTCGCCGCCCTACCATAGCGGAGGTCGCCGAGCACTCCGTACACCAGTCCATCCACTGAGCCAAACAGCTGCCTCACGGTATAGAGGTCTAGCATAGCCTGCGTCGGGTGATGCTGCTTCCCATCACCAGCGTTGATGACGGGGTGCTCCGCTACCTCTGCGGCGTAGAGCGCCGAGCCCTCGTACTTGTGCCTAATAACTATCGCGTCAGCGTAGCTATCGAGCATCCTGACAGTGTCGGCCAGGTTCTCGCCCTTAGCGATACTCGTTCCCTCCTCCCCGCTAAACCCGATAGTCTCGGCGCCAAGCCTCTTAGCAGCAGTGTCGAAGCTCAGCCTAGTCCGGGTAGAGGGCTCGAAGAAAGCCAGCGCCACCAGTTTGCCTTCGAGAAGCCTCGGAACACGGCCGCTGCGCAGAAACCTGTCCATCTCGTCTGCGACTAGGAAGAGCTCCTCAAGCATATCGCGAGAGAAATCGAGAATACTGATAACGTCGCGGCCAAGCCATGTGGCTCTAGCCGAGCCCACTAAGCCCTCGGCAATGCTTCAGCCATATAGCTCCCTTATAACCCTTAAGACGGTCTCCCTCTCAACAAGCCCCTCCTCGCCAGCAGCCTCCAAGACCTCTCTCAGCGTGGCCAGCCTCAACAACCGAACACCGAGCCCACTAAGCCTCTCACCCGCACCCTGCCCGCGATCAACAACCACCACGGCGTAGCAGGGCCTCCCACCAGCCTCCCTAACAGCCTCAGCTGCAGAGGCCAGGCTCGAACCAGTAGTAGCAACATCGTCAACTATGACTGAGCAACCTCTAACCACGCCCTCAACGCGGCGACCAGTACCATAACCCTTCTTCTCCGAGCGAACATAGGCAAGGGGTAGGCCAAGGCTCAGCGCAACCCCCGTAGCCCACGGCAACCCACCGGTAGCAACCCCGACAATAGTCTCGGCATCACCAGCCTCCGAGGCCACGAGGCCAGAAAGCATGGCAAGAACACGCCTAAACACGTCGGGAAAACTAGGCACAATCCTTAAGTCAACGTAGATCGGGCTACGAGCACCACTACTGAGAACAAACTCGCCAAACTTGATGGCACCAATGCGTATGAGGAGGCCTGCAAGCACCGTGGCTACGCTATCGTCTTGTCTAGCCATTGAGGCCTCGCCCAGGACTCAGACTAGGGTATTGACGCAAGGGCTCTAAACTCTTACCAAGAATCACCTAGTACACGTTCGTCCCGGCATCTGCTCCATTCAGAGGAGGGGTGTCAGGGTCGCTCCACCTGTCCCCACGGCCCGGGGAGAAGCTGGGCCACTTGTCGGCACGTCCCTACTACCTCATCCACCCAGGGGGAATGTTATTGTGTGGGCCGGTGTCCATATTTCTTGCGCCTTCTTGTTAGCGGTGTGCCTGGTAACCCTCTTACGCCTTGCCCGTGTACTATAGTCTCGGCGGCGGTGTGCTGGGGCGTTGCCTAGGAGGCTCTTCGGAACAGCTGGTATAAGGATGAAGTACCCCGGGGAGTTCGACGCTGTCCTCGCCTATAGGCTTGGCCTCGCGGCCGCAAAGGTTGTCGATGGGCGTGGCGAGGCCTACGTGGTCCACGATACTAGGACTACGGGGCCCCTGCTCACGTTGGCGTTCATGAGTGGCCTCATGGCTGGCGGCGTCTCGGCAGGCTACGTGGGCGTGGCCCCTACTCCTGTCGCGGCCTATGCTGCTAGTAGGCTCGGCGGCTCCCTCGGCGCCTCGGTTACGGCTAGCCATAATCCGCCAGAGTATAATGGGCTCAAGCTCTACGACAGCGAGGGCTACGAATTCACAAGGGACCTAGAGGAGAGAGTTGAAGAGCTCGTGGAGACGGCTGAGCCCGGTGATTGGCGGGTCGCCAAGGGCTTCTTCCACGCAGAGGAGGCTGTGAGCAAGTACATCGGGGAAATGGTTTCGAGGCTAGAGCCTTCACGGGTCAAGGCAAGGCCTAGGGTACTCGTGGACCCCGCGAACGGCGCCACCTACATGGTTACGCCCACCGTGCTGCGAATGCTAGGCGCCAGAGTGGTCACAGTGAACTCTAACCCGGACGGCTTCTTTCCCGGGAGGAGCCCAGAGCCCCGCAAAGATGTCCTCGAGCCCCTCCTGCCCTTCTACCGCGCAGCCAGCCCAGACCTCATACTAGCCCACGACGGTGACGGGGACCGGTTAGCAGTACTTGATCCCCGCGCTGGGTTCGTTAGGCAGGACCGCCTCATAGCCTTCTACGCCGCGCTCTTGCTGAGAGAGCGCAAAGGCACAGTAATAGTGAGCATCGATACGGGTAGGGTGGTTGACGTTGTTGCTGAGAGGCTCGGCGGCCGTGTAGAGCGTTACCGGCTGGGAAAAACCCATGAGAGACTAAAGCAGCTCGGAGCAAGCAATGTGGTTCTCGCAGCAGAGCCCTGGAAGCTAATAGACCCGAGATGGGGGCCCTGGGTTGACGGCGTATGGCAAGCAGCACTAGTAACCAAGACCCTTATCGAGGAAGGCAAGCCCCTGGCCACGCTGCTAGACGAGCTAGGCATACCCGACTACCCCTGGGACCGCAGGAGCTACCTCCTCGAGCCAACGAGCCTACGCGACAAGGTATACGAGGAGCTAGTTGAGGAGCTGAAGAGAGCCCTAGGAGAACCAGCCAAGGTGCTCAGCATCGATGGCATGCGCTACGAGTACGACGACGGCTCCTGGGTACTCGTGAGGAAGAGCGGCACAGAGCCAAAGCTACGGGTCTACAGCGAGGCCGAGACAAGGGACCGGCTCAGAGAAATAGTAGAGACCGTTGACAAGCTCGTTAAAAACGCAGTAGAAAGGCATGGAGGAAAGATAGTTGAGGTAACAATAGGCTAATGCTTCAAGCTTTGCATGCTTAAATTAAATCTTGGTAAACTTAAATAGCATGATTTCATAACACCATATTATAGTGTCGTGGAGCAAGGCAAGGAGGAATAGTAATTACCGTAACCCGGGCTAAGAACCAGGGTTTCCGGAGAAAAGGGTAAGCATCTTGCGCAGGCTTAGGCCTAGGATAAGCGTTGAGCTAGTAATCGGGGACCAGGTAGTAGTTGACGAGACCACCGGGAAGCTCCTACTCCTCATAGACAAGTGTGGCTCGATTCTCTGTGCCGCCAGGAGTCTGGGCCTTGCCTACTCCAGGGCGTGGGAGCGCATAAACAGAGTGGAGAGACTCCTCGGGGAAAAGATCGTAGAGGTCCAGAGAGGCGGGAGGAGAGGCGGAGGAGCAAGGCTCACCGATAGAGGCAAAGAGCTTCTCACAGTGTTTCTCGAGGCCTACCGCCGCGTCCACGGTGAGCCACCGAGCCTTCCCGCCCAGCAAGCCCTCCCCGCAGGCAGTGTCGTTGTCTATGCTGGTAGCCATGACGTCGCCCTTAGCCACCTAGTAGGCCTGGCTAGGGACGTGAACGTGCTCGTAGAGGCCCACTGGATTGGCTCAGTGAGGGGTCTCGCGGCACTAGTCCTCGGCGAAGCAGACCTGGCAGGGCTCCACGTCTATGACTCTGCCTCGGGGGAGTATAATATTGGGCTTGTGAGGAGCCTTGCGAAAGGTATTAGCATGGTTCTCGTCAAGGGGTATGAGCGGCTCCAAGGAGTTATAACGAGGCACGATATGAGCCTCAACGAGATAGCTGAAGGCCTTCTCGAGGGCCGTCTTACACTTATCAATCGAGAACAGGGAAGTGGGACAAGGATCCTATTGGAGTATTTTCTGAAGAAGTGGGCAGAGGAGCACGGGGCCCGTTTCGACCCGGCCCAGATAAGGGGATGGACACGGGAGGCGAGAACCCATGTAGAGGTTGCTGAGGCTGTTGCGCGCGGAGACGCCGATGTGGGGCTCGGGATACAGTGCGTAGCAGAGGCCTACGGACTAAGATTCGTGCCGGTGGCCTGGGAGCGCTTCGATATAGTGACAACGAGGCATTCTTTGGAGAGAAATGCTGTAAGAATACTTCTCGAGAAGTTCTGCTCCGACGAGTTCATGAAAGTGCTTCAGAGTCTTCGGGGCTACCGGGTCCCTGGAGACTTCTGCGAGAAAATCAAAGCCTAGATTGCAGTGCTGAAGGAAGCCCCTGGTCCTCTGCTAATAATTCGTTATCCGGCTTCGGATAACGGATAAATATTGTCCAATGGCTTTACAGTACCGGTGGACTAGGTGGGCACGCGCTTCGGCACAGCCCTCGCCGCCATCCTAGTCGTTGTCCTCGTTGCCACGCTCCTCTTGTACGAGAGCAGAGATCAGTGGCGTCTCCGGAAGGGCGGCGAGATAGTTGTCTGTAACGCCGGGTCACTCATCTTGCCGCTCCAGGAGCTCGCCAAGGGCTTTGAGAAAAAGTATGGTATCCGCGTCCTCCTCGAGCCAAGCGGCAGTGTTCTCGCGGTCCGAAAGGTGACAGAGCTCGGCAAGAACTGCGACATCGTCGCAGTCGCAGATTATAGGCTCATTCCGCGCATGATGGTTCCAGACTACGCCGACTGGTACATCGCCTTTGCCTCAAATAGCCTCGTCATAGTGTTCACGGATAAGTCGCGCTACGCCCAGGAAGCAATGAGCAGCAGCGGCGACCTCTCAGTATTCCGTATTCTCGCGCGCAACGGTGTCCGCTACGGGTTCTCCGACCCCAACCTAGACCCGTGTGGCTATCGAGCAGTAGGCGTCATAGGCCTCGCCTCTCTCGAGACGGGGAACACGTCTCTCCTCAAGAGCTTGATCATAGACAAGATTAGGGGCGCCCGCTACGAGGTAGTCAACGGTACGCTCCACATCTATATCCCGCCCAGCCCCGAGGCATCCGGGAACCTCGTTATTAGGCCGAAGAGCATAGACCTTATCTCATTGCTTGAAGCAGGCAGCCTAGACTACGCGTTCGAGTACAGCAGCGTCGCAGTACAGCATAATCTGAGCTACGTGGAGCTACCGCCCAGTATAAACCTGGCAGACCCGGGTATGGCCTCTAGGTATGCACGAGTGGTTGTGCACATAATGGCTGGCACGGACAAGGAGAAGGCGATACCAATGGCCCCAATAATCTACGGCGTAACGGTCCCCAAGAACGCCGAGCACCACAAGGAAGCAATACTCTTCGTAAAGTACCTTCTCAGCGAGGGCCGCAGCGTCTTCGAGGAAATGGGGCAGCCATTCCTCGAGAAACCCCTCGGCTATGGCAACCTACCGGAGGAGATAAGAGGCCTTGTCAGGCACGAGGGCTAAGCCACTCATAGTTATCCATGCGCTCGCCTCACTGCTCGTGATCTTCATAGCCCTACCTGTCTTCTCGCTCTTTGCGCGCCTAGAGCCCTCTGTCCTCAGAGAAGTCCTGGGCGAAACTATTCTCGCGGAGCAGGTTAGGAGCGCGTTCCGTGTCACACTAGAGGCCTCCCTCATAGCCGTCGCAGTGCTCCTTGCAGCGGGCGTTCCCCTGGCCTATGTTCTCGCCAGGTACGAGTTCTCCGGGAAACGAGTAGTAGAGACAATAGTGGATCTTCCCTTCGTCATGCCCCACGCTGTTGCAGGGATAATGTTGTTAACGGCCTACGGTAGGAACGGAGTAGCATCACCCCTGGTCAAGAGCCTGGGTGTTTGGCTCGAGGACAGCTTCGCAGGAGTAGTAGCGGTAATGGTGTTCGTGTCCGCCCCCCTCCTGGTTGACACAGTAAGGGCAGGCATAGAGAGCATAGACCCGATGACAGAGGCTGTTGCCCGAAGCCTCGGGGCGACGCAGCTACGAGTACTCCTAACCATAACGCTGCCCATGAGCCTCCGCCACATAGTCGCGGGAGCACTACTCGCATGGGCGAGGGCTGTTAGCGAGGTAGGGGCACTCCTAATAGTAGCCTACCACCCCAAGACCGTGAATGTGCTGATAATAGAGGTGCTGAACGCCTACGGCCTAGACTATGCGGTAGTTATCTCGGCTCTGCTCGCAGCTCTTGCAATCGCGGTCTTCGTAGCACTTCGTACGGTGACGCAGAAATGATGCTCATAGAGAACCTGGAAGTAGAGCTAGGTGGGTTCAAGCTCAGCATACCCCGCCTAGAGGTGGGGAGGAGAGAATACCTTGTAGTACTAGGCCCCAGCGGTGTAGGCAAAACAGTCCTAGTACTAACCATAGCCGGGATAATCAGGCCGAGACGCGGCCGCATAGTCATAGACGGGCGCGACGTAACCCACCTACCCCCAGAGGAGAGGGGAATAGCCCTAGTCCCCCAGAGCTACGCGCTCTTCCCACACATGACCGTATACGATAACATAGCCTACGGGCTCAGGGCTAGAAAGACGCCCAAGAACATAGTGGATGAGAAAGTAAGGGCAATCGCGAAGCACCTGGGGATAGAGCACCTCCTCGACAGGAAGCCAGCAACGCTCAGCGGCGGAGAACAACAAAGAGTAGCACTCGCAAGGGCACTAGTAGTGCAGCCAAAGCTGCTCCTCCTAGACGAGCCCCTAAGCGCACTGGATCCCGCGCTGAGACTGGTCGGGCGAAACCTGCTCAAGCAACTCCACAGAGAGATAGGGTTCACAGCGATCCACGTAACTCATAACCTGCCAGAAGCACTCCACCTAGCAACAAGAATAGCCTACATGAGGCACGGAACACTACACGGAGTATATAAGCCAAAACAATTCCTCGAAACACCCTACGCGAAACCATACCTCGAAGAACTAGCACCACTACTCGGCAAAGAATATGGACAAAGCAGCTAGGCATACTTATTTCCTCCTTTAATGTGCTTGTCAGCGATTTACCTTGGCTCTAGCGTTCGACAGGATACGAACATATGACGAAGAGCTGACCATGTAAGCTCGCCTCTAATGAGGTAGAATGTCATCGTGCGCCCTAGGCTAAGTAAAGCGTCTTATATAATGCTAAGCCTGTCACTGAACCTAGTTCCTGGAGGCGTTAAACCTTGTCTCGTGTTGTGACTATTCGTCTTCGTGTGCCAGCATGGGTTAGCGATGAAGACGTTGAACGAATTGTTAGAGAAATTGAAGAAATGCTTGAAAGTAGCATGCCCGTAGATGTTCTTAGGAGTATGCTTGGTGTAAAGGAGGAAGATCTAGTTGATAGACTAGAAGCTGTCGATTGGGAAAGGATTGAGGAGAAAGAAAAAGAGAGGCTAAGGAGGCTCTACGAGTCTTGACTATATATGATACTAGCATAGTAATAGATATAGCTAAGAAGGGAGAAACCATAGACGGTAGTATAACATCAATTACGCTAATTGAGTACCCAAAGATAATCTTTTATAGGAAGTTTAGAGGCAACGTAGAGTTCCCAATAAAGGAAGATTATATTGTTGCTCATAGACTACAGTTAAAGCTTATGGAGAAAGGTAATCCGCAGCAAGCAACAGATCTACTCATAGCAGCTATAGCGATAAGACTTAAAGAAGAACTAGTCACCAGGGATAAGGACTTTGAAGTCATAGCGAAAGCTGCCAAAGAGCTTGGTTACAACTTTAGGCTCAAGCTGGTAACAACCTTAGACTGATTTACGTCAGTTACCCAAGCTTGTAGGAAACCCTTAGACGTCAAGCCATAGGAACCTCAAGTGCTAGGCTCTGTACACGTATATTCCTCGGTGCATTATGCGTAGCTCTGTTACGGCTAGTTGGCCTTTGTCCCCCTCTGCCGGGTAGTCTAGGCTGAGCATGATCGTGCCCCTGCCCTCCAGCGCCTCCAGCGCCATCCTCACAGCCCTTGGCAACAGGTAGGCGTAGGCCACGTCAGCCCTTCGGGGCGAAAAAGTCGCCAAGTCCCCCTGTACCACGTCTACGAGGAGGCTCCTCGTGTTCTTCGCGGCCAGCTTTGCAAGCTCTGCGTCAAGCTCTAGGCATACAGCGTAGTAGCCCCGGGCCGCCACCCTACCCGTTATCTTCGCCGTGCCGCAGCCAGGCTCGTAGAACACAGGATTAGGCCTAGACAACGCAGCCCTCTCCAGGAACGCCTCGAGGAGCACCGTTATCGGCTCCTCGACATAGTCCTGGGTCGGCACGAAGGGCGACAATGAGCCGCCAACGCTCTCCACGGTGTGGAACGCGTCGTAGAGAAGCTCTATGGTCCGGCCAAGCTCCTCCGCATCCAGCTCCCTTGGCTCCCGGTTGTCCCCCAAGGCCCGCCTACACCAGTTATCCGATGCAACTGTCCCGAGAGGCCTAGCAGTAAGGGGTGTAGCGGCTCCTAATTACCCTACAGATACCAGCCCCTAGCCGCGACGGAGATGATTGTACGGGGAGCCTTTCTAGGCTTGTTTAAGCTCGCCCAGCAAGTGCTGCTTATCGGCTTCTACTCCTAGCTGTCTCAGCCGCTTCTCCAAGTAGTTTGCCATCGTCTCAAGCACTTCTTCTAGGGATGCGCCTTGCTGTATTAATGGTAGTATCTGCTCCTCAACCTCGTAGTATATCGGCACCCTCTGCTTCGCTACTGCTACGTGTTTCTTGAGGACTGGCTTGAGCCGCCTCATTGCCTCGTAGAGCATTCGTAGCTCCTTGTCCTCTTCGAGGCACTTGATTATCCGGTGTAGTGCGTGGCGCGCAGCTACCCCGGTCTTGCCCTCGCTGGTTACTGCTACGCGGAGCCCGCCGCCGTAGACCTCGCCGCTGTACGGTACCACTATCTCTGTCCTCTCGGCACTGGTGGCGTCGTTGACCCACTTCCTAGCCTTCTTGGCAAGCTCCCATACCCTGCTGTTGACTAGCTCGTTGTCCGTGGCTACTACGACTATGTCTGCCCACTCAACCAGGGGGCGCAGGAACTCCTTGTTGCCCGCGTCTCCCTCTACTAGTGTGAGCCGGTTGTTCTTCGCCGCGGCTTCTCGCAGCTTCTCGCTAAACTCCTTGGCGACTACTTTTACCTCTGCGCCAGCGTCTAGGAACATGAGAGCTCTCCGCGTCCCAACGCTTCCACCGCCGACGACGAGGACTCGTCTACCTCTCATCTCTAGCCATAGTGGTATGCGCAAGGGTTGGCGACACCTCTTCAGATACTGTTCCAGCGAGCCCTTTCCCGTGCCCGGGGTTGGCGTGTATCCCTTCTTATTGTTGGCGAGGAGCGGGGCCGAGCCGCTCCTCCGGGGCGGGGAAACAATTAAAGCATACTTGTTTCTAGTAAGAAATTGGTTCGGATAGCTTTGCGGCCTCCACAGCCAGTTCTCGGCCACCGAGGAGGCGTTTACCCTAAAAACATAGCTGTTAGCCACCACTACTTAGCGGGGTGAGGCCACGAGATGCCCATACCAAGGGACAAGATGAGGCTCGTCGAGCAGTTCTGTAGAGAGGAAGCCACCGCCACGAAGGCCTACGAGCTATTAGCGAGCAAGACTGGGGACAAGGAGCTGCGCAGAATACTGAAGGCGTTCGCCGAGCAGGAGAGGAGGCATATGGAGTTCTGGTCAAGGGTTCTCGGCAAGCACTGCGAGCCATACGGCTGGAAGCTGAAGGGGCTAAGCCTCCTCTACAAGCTCCTCGGCCCCGTGTTTGTGCTCCAGCTCCTGGAGAGAGGCGAAGAGGACGCTGTCCGCAGCTACAGGGAGTTCCTGCCCCACGTTGATGGCGAGGAGAGGAAAATACTCGAGAGCATCATAGCGGACGAGGAGACACATGAACACGAGCTCTTGGAGAGAGTTGAGGACGTCCGCGTAAAATACCTGGGCTACGTGGCCCTAGGCCTCGCCGACGCCATAGTAGAGATTACTGGCGTACACGCGGGCTTCCTAGGAGCAACCAGCAACACGATCATGGCCGGCGTCGCCGGCCTAGTAGTAGGCTTCTCCGCGGCACTCTCAATGGCTGGCGCAGCCTACCTGCAGGCAAAGCACGGAGGAGAAACAAAGCCCTCCACAAGCGCAATGGTGACCGGCGCCTCCTACATATTCTCCGTGGTACTCCTAGCCCTACCATACTTCCTAACACACAACATGCTACTAGCCTTCACCACATCACTACTACTAGCATTCCTACTGACCGGCGCCTTCACCTTCTACAGCACAGTAGTACAGGGCAAAAGCTTCACAAGAGAATTCCTAGAAAGCGCGACACTAATGATAGGGACAGCAATAGGCAGCTTCCTCTTCGGCGAACTACTAGGCAGAATATTCGGAATAGAAAACATAGAAACCTAAGCACCACGAGCAATTATAGCATCTTTGCAGAGTAAATACACAGACGTTACAACTCTTTCTCCATTTACCTAATACGTCCCTCTCCTGCATCCAGATAACGGATTACATTATCCTCAAATTATTTTCGAGCATATCCAGTATCGGTTATCCATGCTGAGCCCGTGTATACGGGCACCACGCTTACAATTCTCTTCTGAGTTAGAGGTGGTTATGACTCAACGATGGTGCTGGCCACCTGATAACCCCCTTACGACTCTCTATTGAGTTTTACATTTAGTGTAGTGTGGAGGGAGTCAGCCGGTGACAAGGGAATGTAAAGAATGGAGAGTCGGGGTTTCTCATTGGGTTGTGCGTAGGGTGAAGCGCTATCCTCAGCTGCGTAAGCGCCTCGATAGCCTAGTTGAAGAGCTAAAACATGATCCATACAGCGCGGCTGATAAGTTGCTTCGGGGACGCTGTAAAGGCATGCTTTCTAGGAGGCTTGGTGATTATCGTGTTATTTACCGTGTAATTGAGGATAAGTGCGAGGTTCTTATTGAGTGTGTTGGGCCTCGTGAAAGAGTGTATGAGGAGTGCTGCTAGCAGAGTAGCTCCCGGGCCTCCTTGCTGAGCACGCCCCTGTCGCAGAGCTGGAACAGTTTATCCAAGTCATCATAGTCTATGTATATGTCGGGGGTTCCGCGGTGGTTTAGTCTTACTCGCGCCCTTACCCCGTGGCGGCGAAGCTCCTCCATAATCCTTTGGAGTACCTCCTGAGGTACTATCTCCTCAACGGTATTCCTAGCTACATCCACGTGAGCCATCTTCCGCATTCCCGTAGGAGAATAAGCTGCCAGCAAATATATACTATGCTCGAATGCTGCACAGTTTAGAGTCGAGTACTTCAACATCAGTCTTGTCCCTGGTTTCTCTTGTTCTCTAAGCCCGTGTATGCCCGGTCTACATAACCCGCATTGATAATTCTGATAAAGAAATTATTAATGCCATCGCCGTGGACGCGGTAATTAGGCCTTTGAGTCGGCATCGAGGGCGGAGCATCATCTCCCAGCAGGCTTAGAGTAGCGGGGGGTTCTGGAACTGTGTTCCCGGGAAGACATATGCGGCTTGCTGCATTACTCCTAGCAATACATGCCGCACTGCCCGCGATAACGGTCGTGGCCCACACTGCCGGCGGCACCGAGACGGCTAGCCTAAGGGAGCTGGCGACGGCTTCGCGACGATACTGGCGCTCATAGGGGCTATAGCCTACCTCTGGAGTGCGCGGATATAGCGAAGAGCAGCTAGGCCTAGGCGGTGACCGTGGCTGTTATTGTTGCCTGGGTCTCGGGGCAGGGTGGCGGCTCTCTCGGCGCCGCCGGGGGGAGGCGGTTGGGTTCAGATGTTCTGCCCGCCAGCGAGCTTTTACAAGTATATCCCCGTCAGTGTCGTTGTTGCGGCCTCCGGGGCAGTGGGTTAACGTGACGGTTGACTGGGGCGATAACACGTCAAGCACTTGTAGCGGCAACGGGTACTGCGTGGCCAGTGCGTTATCCTCGATAAGGGCTGACTGTGGCTGGAACCCCGAGACGTGGCCAGCTATCTTACAATTCTCTTTTGAGTTCTAGTAACTACAGCGACTTGCTGAACCAGCTCTACGAGCGCGGCTACAACTTACAATTCTCTTTTGAGTTAGAGGGACAAGAGGATAGGCATAAAGGATTTCATCGCCTTAGCTGAATCACTTACAATTCTCTTTTGAGTTAGAGGATGGCTACAGGCTCAGAGAGGGGGCTAGCCCTGCCCGGGCGCTACAACTTACAATTCTCTTTTGAGTTAGAGATGAGTGGGCAGAAGAATTCATAGAGCTCATAAAGCGTATTGACACTTACAATTCTCTTTTGAGTTAGAGCCGCATCTATCTTGTAGGAGACAGGGACCTGGGCTTTTTGTTGGCTTACAATTCTCTTTTGAGTTAGAGCTAGAGCGAAGCTCCCTCCACTCAGCCAAGAGGCGGAGAGCATGCTCTCTTACAATTCTCTTTTGAGTTAGAGTTGAGCCACGTAAACGCGCCGCTGATAGCATCCTTTAGAGAGCCTTACAATTCTCTTTTGAGTTAGAGACGGGACAGACGTCAGCGGGGTAAACATAACCATAGTAGCCATCTTACAATTCTCTTTTGAGTTAGAGATGGTATAGATGCTTATTCGTTTTCCTCCGTTCCTCCAAACCCATTCTTACAATTCTCTTTTGAGTTAGAGACGCCATAGATCGTTACCGATCGCTGCTGAATCATACGCTTACAATTCTCTTTTGAGTTAGAGTGGTTTGTTCCCTTTTGGGATCCGAATAATTTTCCTTAAGGCACTGCTATTTATCTCCTTTGGAACACGGTCGGCTTATAAGGTGGTTGGTAATGAATATCTTACCCGTTTCCCCATTCTACTCTATGCGATAACGTTCTGATGGAAATGTATGGGTTTGAAACGTTGTTCCCAAGAAGCCTTACAACTCCACTAAGGACAGGTTCCAATGAGAAAAGAAAGAGGAATTTAAAGACGAAGAGGGTTGGGGTAAATACGCAATGCGAGAAAATGATCATGGTTATCTTTATTTCCGTGGGGTTTATGGGGTTTCGGCTGGTGTTGTGGCTTGTGTAGGCTTGTGGCTGGTGTTGCTAGGGGCAGTGGGTTAGGGCTTATTGCTGAGCTTGTGAGGCTCCTTCCTCTCGCTGCTAGTGATGATCACTACTTGCCTGCTATTACTGGTGGTGATGCTCGTCACTGCCATGGGTATGGGTTCTTTGTTGCACGGAGGATAAGGGGTTCTTGGTTCATGGCTTATGAGAGGTTTGATGCTGGCGGCGTTGGTGTCGGCGGGGAGGAGGCGTGTAGGGTTAATCTCCGTGCTCTCGGGGAGGCTGCGGAGCGTGTCGCCAAGCTAATCTCTTCGAGCGATACCGAGGAGGCCGTTGTGGTCTTCCATGCTCGTAGGGCTAGTCGGGGGGAGCCGCGCGGCACTACTCATGCTCATCCGTTTCTAGAGGTTGTAGAGTTCCCGAGTGAGCGCATAGACATCTATGTGGCGCATAACGGTGGGCTGTACAAGGACAAGCTGGGCGAAGAAGTGGGTGTTGTGACCCAGGCGTATACTGATACGCAGGTGTTCGCCATATTCTTGTCAAGGATGCTGTCACTCGGCTACGGTATAGGCGAGGCCGTGGAGAGGGCGAAGAAGTATACTAGGACAGCCCTAGACCTCGCAATAGCCACGGTATCGTCGCGCACCATGTCTCCGAGGCTCTACGTGCACGGCTACCTAGCCCCAGGCCTGGACGAGAAGAGGAGAAAATACTACGAGCCCCTGCTCGCCGAGGCAGAGGGGCTCGCAGCCTACGTCTCCTCAACCATAGCCGACCTAGCAAAGGAGAAAGGCCTAGAACTAGCAGTGAAGCCCTTCACCGGCCTACAAGAACTAAGACTTAGCCAATGATACTAGGCAATAGCTTGGCTCTTTTTTACTTCTTCTTTTTCGCTACGAGTATTGCGGCAGCTATCACCGCTATTACTGCCGCGGCCCCCGTTGCGAGTAGTATTGTCTTGTTGCTTGTCTGTCCCGGTGTTGTTGCTGCTGCAAAGCTGCTGCGTAGGAGCTTTACGTGCATCGTTGTGGTCACGTTGTTCTGTGTGTTGCTGGCTGTTGCTTCTATTAGCCAGCCTGTTTTCTTGTCGTATGTCGCTGTCACCGGGGTGTCCTGTGGCCCTGCGACCACCTTTCCGTCCGGTGGTAGCTTGGAGGGGTCTGCGTAGAATATTGGCTGTTTGGCCGGCTCCTTGTCGAAGGGCACGAACACTGTCTGCGTCTTCAGCGTCATGTTCTCCATGTGTTTCTCGAACTCTTTTGGCTCGACGCTGTAGGATACTATTCTCATCTCTGCCTTGAAGCCGGTCTCGTTCACATCCATTATGGTTATCTTCACGGTCTCGGTTACGCGTAGCCTCGTGGCCCCGAATACTAGTTGGAGCGGGGCCCCCTCCATCACCAGCTCAGTCTCGTATTCTGCCCAGTTGCCCTTCTTCGCCCAGTCGGGGGCGGCGTGGGCTTGGAGAATGAGCGCCGAGAGTAGGGATGCTGCGAATAGGGTGAGGACGGTGATTGCTGCTTGTTTCCTCACGGCGAATATTGCACCTTTTCCTGCTGTGCCCAGCGGCCTCTATATATTGGTTGTCTCCCGGGGGAGGTGTGTCAGCCTATGACTAGGCCCTCGTGTATCAGCCTGCCTTCCCGGAACCTTGTCGGGAGATACGGCTCCATGTCTGGGTGGACCTTGTCCTCAACCATGTTTATCGCTACGAGTTCTCCAGCATAGGGGGACATCATTAGCCCGTGGCCGCTGAACCCGGTGGCGACGTATAGCCCCTGTGGCCACTCGGGGTCCCTGCCGAGTATGTGGCTGTGGTCGGGGGATACGTTGTAGTGGCCGCTCCAAACCCTCATTAGGTCTAGTCTCGCCCACGGCACTAGCTTTTTCACGAACCTTGCCGTCGCGGCTATCCAGCGCAGCGAGACGCTCCCGAAATCCATTGTCTCGGGCTCGCCGGGCGCATACTTCATCGTGGCTATTATCTCTCCCTTGGGTGTCTGGCACACGTAGCTACCCGTCTCGAACTCCGTTACGAAGGGCTTCAGCGTGAACTTGTATGGCTCGGTCACGAATAGGCTCTTCCTCACCGGCTTGAGCGGCAGCTCTATCCTCATCCTCTCTAGGAGTGTCTTCGTCCAGATACCGGCCGCCACCAGGACCTTGTCGGCCTCTATTGTGCCGTGCCCCTTGACCCTCACCCCCTTCACTCTGCTGGCCTCAACTACTATTTCCTCGGCTTCCGTGAACGGCGCGATTATCACGCCCTTTGAGGCCGCGTAGGTAGCCTCGCCTATAATCATGTAGTCGTGGTGTACGCTGCCGTTCTGTGGCCCAAATGCTGCGCCAGCATAGCCCTCCGGGTTAAGCAGGGGGAACCTCTCCCTGACCTCCTCGACGCTCATGAACTCTACTGGGGCGCCTAGGGGCCTCCATATCTCCTCGTTCGTCCTCCGGAACGCTTCAAGGGTCTCTTCTCGCTGGAAGAGCCACAGGTAGCCCCCGAGGGTTATGACCGGGTTCACGCCGGTCACGTGGGGGAGTTCGAGGATCCTCTTCCTCGACTCTAGGGCGAACCTGGCGTTCTCCTTTGAGAAGAAGTGGATCCGGAACCTCCCAGCATTCCTCGTAGCAGAGCCCCTGCCAAGGTAGCCTCGCTCTAGCACCACTACGCGGTGGCTCTCCGAGTACCCGAGCCTGGCCATGGCGTAGGCGGTGGCTATGCCAGCGGCCCCGCCGCCAATAATGACTATGTCTGCCCTGTCTGGGAGCTTGTCCGCGAACCTTATCCTGGGCAACCCGTGCATAGTCTCCTCTCCACTCATGCCGTTTCACCACTCTAGGGGGATCCGCGCCAACAGGTCTAGGCTTGGCGCGGAGTGGGGTGGCCTCGCGCGGAAAACACCTATGCTTAAGGGATCCCTGCCGGATATCGCTGCCAGTATCATCGCCGTGCTCGCCGCCGAGAACCTTCCCTGGTCCGAGCCCGTGCCCAGGCCCGTGCTCCTCTTGAGCAGCTCCATAACCTGGTAGCCCTTAGTGAAGGCGGAGTAGGCGTGGTAGAGCAGAATATCCTCATCCATGTCCACGAACTGTAGCCCCTCCACCCTGCCGCTGAGCCACACCGGGGGCCGCGAGGCCGTAGCGCAGCCCTTCTCCGCTGAGGCGAGAGCCTCCCTCAGCAAGCCATAGTAGTGCTCGGCATCGGCCTCGCCGGCCGCGCCGAGCCACCTCGCCGCCAACACGGCAGCGTACTCCGCCGAGGCCTTCACCGCCTCCAAGTCCTCGTAACCAAGGACACTGCCCGCGGGGACCAGGCCCCCAACCGCCTCCATAGGGGTGCCTGGCTCCGGGGCCTCGGGGGCGAAGCGCCAACACCTCGCAAGGAACACTGGCCTGTAGCCAGCAGCGTAAACCGGATTAGCGTCAGGGTACTCGCCTAGAGCAGACAGGACCATGTCGGTCGCGATCTCCTCGCCTCCCCCCAGCACTAGGCCCTCGACCCGCTCCACGCCCAGGAAGCCCTCAACGGTGTCGGCTTCGACTAGCTCGGCCTTCTCCGGCTCCCCGGCGAGGCCGCCCCGCGGCGCCACGAGCCTCGTCTCAACACCCGTTTCGGCCAGCTTGTCGGCAACCCTTGGCGCCCAGTACCCATAGCCGAGCACGACTGCTCTCCGCGGGCGATAGCCTAGCTCGGAGACGATCTCTAGACCGTAGCTGGCCGAGACGATCCCCGGCAAGTCATTGTTAACAGTGACGGGCGGAGGAGTCTCCCCGCCACCAGCATAGATCACGGGGCCACGCGTCACGTAGAGTGTGTCGCCAGCTAGGAAGGCGTGTCCCTCGTCGTAGAACCCGATATAGCTGGCCTTGACTATGGGTATATCCTTTGCCTCTTCTAGCACCTTGTCGAGCCCGGGGTCCATGCCCCTGAAGAACCTGTAGAAGCCGCCAACCCTGCCACTGTTCTCGAACACTACAGCTCGGACGCCGAGGCCGCGGAGCCTCCGAGCAACGAGGAGCCCAGCAACACCAGCTCCAACAACAGCGACAGTGTCCTCGAGAACCTCTACCCTAAGCTCCTTCCCCTCCTCCACACCCGCCACTGTCCCGCCGGGCACCAGGGGCTCCAGCCCCATAATCGAGGCGGCAAGAGAGGCAGCAGTAAGCGGCAAAGACCTGGCCAGCCCGCCGTGCAGCGCCTCCGAGGCAACCATGGGCCACACGGAGGAGAGCACACTGCTCAACATGCTCCTGCGATAAATCTTGATACCGGTATCCTCCCCTAGAGGCACAGTGGCCTTGACGTAGTACTTGCCGGTATAGGCGCGGTTATTCGGGCACCAAGGCCGAGAACAATAAGGCCACCTTGGCCGATGAAAACGCGGACTACGATAAACCCCCGCGAAGCCGCCAACCCTGCCAAGAACAGCCTCGTCAACCCTCCTACCGCGCTCAACGGGGACAAACTCGGCCAACTCTACCCAACCACCCAGAAGAAGAGCAGGAAGACACCCAGTCTAGCAACAGTGAAGAGGAGAGTACAAAACACTAGCCCCAGACAAAACAACCACCACAAACAAAACACGCGTATGCATCGTGCTAGGCTTTAGCGTGTTCTATGAGCTGTCCCGGCTGCCTTCTCGAATACTAGGCAGCGGGATGCGGCTATAGCTTCGAGGCTATCAATGGCCCGAGCCATAGGGACATTGTTATTTTCATTCATTTATTTTATTAGTTCAACGGTTATGCCTAGAACATTGCGAATCCGTTCCTCATTTTCCTTGAAATCTGTGTCGGCTGTGAGGAGCGTGTCTACGGGTATGCCTTGCTCTCTTAGCGCCTTTATGTAGGCTAGGTGGAGTAGGTCCAGGGTTCTAAGCCTGAGCTTCTCAGACAACAATATGGAGTACGCTATGGGGCCGTAGAACCTGCCGAGCAGCGTCCTCGAGAACTTCTTTACGGGGACGTATCTCAGCCCGAACCTCTTCAATATGTAGAGGAGGACCGCGACAAAGGCCACGGACTCGTCTACGCCGAGCCTGCGCCTCACCTCCTCCAGTACGCCGCGCTGCCGTGAGAGAACACTCGCCAACTCAGCCGAGACAAGCTCAGAAACAATCTTGCCCACGGGGCGCTGAAGAGCCCTCCTAGCCCCATCCCTCCTGGGATCCAAGGGATCAAGAGCAGCCACGACAACACTCGTATCAACGTAGACCAGCGACAACTAGAGCCTCTCCCTCTCAGAGAGCAACTGCTCCAAAGCCCCCCGAAGCCTCACCGGTATATCACCCTCCTCCCTCTCAAGCTCAAACAGCTTCCCAACAGCCTCCGAAACCACTCTAGCCCGCAACACATGCCTCGCACCTATCCGTATAAGGTCCCTCAAAGCCTCACTCCTAGAACCATAAAGACCAAGCCTCACAAGCTCATCAACAAGCTCCAACAACTCCTCATCAAGCCTCACCGGCACAACCCTACTACCCATCCCCCAAGCACCACCAAGCCCACACGTATACGCACCCGTATACATATAGGTTTCCAAGAGGAAAGCCAAACCACCAACCCTACTACCCTCATTCCCGCATCTTCTCCAGCTCCCTGCTCAGCCTCCTCGAGATGTACTCGGATAGATCCAGTACGGGGTTCAGGTCGAAGGGCAGCACGAAGCCCGGCATCCCGGCGACAAACGCCTCGAGAGCCGCCTCCGGCACGCCTTCCCCAACCCCGTCGCCAGGCTCCAGGCTGAGCTCGTACACTCCCTCAGTTTCCGCCAGCACTTCTTCGAGGCCCATGTACAGCCTCGTCCTCTTAGCATACGATATGACCCGCCTAACAATCCTCTCAGCCCTCTCTGGCCCAAGCTCCTCCCATTCAGCCTCGCCGCCGGGGCCAATACTTGCATAAACCCTTATGCCTACGTGATGCGGGTCCTCGGCAGACGTCTGCGCCTCCAACACGAGACTACTGGGAGCATGCTCACCGCTGCCTGCAAAGCTTATCGAGAAGCCACGCGCATCCCTACAGCTACTCACTACAGTGTCCTCCTCGCCCTCCACGAGGCAAAACACGTCCTCCGGAACCATTACTCGCAGCAACCTCCTAAACCCGCGGAAGAACAGATACTCAAAGGCATCAACAAGCACGAGAGACGCCTGGAGAGAAGCACCATAGTCCTCAACACTCATACCGGGCACGGGAACAGGGAGACGCGAAGCAACATCATCGACACTAGCTCCAAGTACGCCAGCAATCCAGGCCAAGTGCTCACAAACAACCCCACTAACACAGCTACTCTTACGAGAAGAACCCATACCATATACACCTAGCAGCATAGAGAACCTAGTCAAGTCAAGGAGAGCTGCAATATCCCTAAAAACCTACTGTAAGGAAATACATTAAAGGAATATTTAGATGTGCTAACAATAGCTCTTTGTCATAGAAGTTTAGCTTAGCTATTATTAGTAGTTGCATCGGTGACACATCGGAGAGGGAATAACAGTATTGAGGCTTCTTTCTAGGGTTAAGCTATGACGCTGATAATACCCTCATGGTATTCTAGCCGCTTATGTATCACCTTGCATAGTATCAACGGTATTGACCATGATACTGGATTAGCTTTTCTGGTATTATTGAGTGTATCAGCTTACCTTGGATATGGTACTCCAGTAGTAGTTGTGGAGAGGAGAGGGGTTGAGCCAAGAGGCCCGTCTAAGAAGGGGTGTTGTGAGAACTGTTCGTCTAAGGCTAAAGTTTAATGGTAGAGAATACTATGCTTACGGCGTCTTTGAGGAAAATAGAGACTATATCTCTGTTGAGATTGAAAAAGTGGTACCTATTACCAATGGCGGTACTGGCTCAAAGCCCGTGGCTCGGGCCAAGCAGTTACAGCACTAGTGATCTACGTGGTTTCTATTTCTGTTACTTCGGCGATGTACCGTGTCTCTACTCTCTCCTCTACTATTCGTTTCCTTAACCGCTTGAAGCCTAGTTTTGAGAGAGGGTCGTGTATAGTTATGATCTTTGGCTTATCGCCGCACATGTTTAGAACAATGTATAGCCAATACTTGTCTCGATGTGCTTTTGCAAACTCATATTCTTTCTCGGTGAGCTCTACTATGGCTTTGTCGCCGCAGTGCGACTTAACCTCTATGTAGCGTAGCACCTCTCCGGTCTGTGGATCATAGGACTCTATGTCGTAGCTTCTTTCCTCGTGTACGTCTCTGGGCACCCTGCCGTGGTCAAGCTCGTACCTCATTACGACAGGTATAGCTTTTCTCTCTATTTGCTGTCTTCTCTCTAGCTCGTCCAGCGCTGCAATATCCTCTTTCAAAGCCCCCTGGCGCTCCTCACTGGCCTCACTTACTTTACGGGGTTCTCTAGGTGCACCACCTACGGGGCCGTGCTCAATAAGAACAATCTCGGACTCTAGTGGCTCAACCCTGATCCTTGTCCCGATGCTGGTTTCTTTCCCTGTTTTCTCTCCTATTAGTTTCCATAGTGCTTCGAGATTATCCCTCCTAAACGATATGCTTAGGCATTGTTGTACATGGTTTTGCGCTCTTAGGAGTAGTATGTTTTTCTCCAAAGGACTAATCCTTGCTTTATCCGCGTACTCTATTCCCTTCTCGGCTATCTCTACAAGCTTGTCTAAGAGCATGGGGCCCACTAGGATTGTGTAAGAGCTGCGCCCCTTACTAGAGTACATTATTCCGACGAGTTCTTCGTAGAGTAGGGCACCGTTGGGAGACTTCACTGCAACAGGGATGATTGCTAGCCGAGTGCCCGGCTCGAGGGCTGGGCTACGATAATAATGCTTGACTGTGCTGCCCTTCTTCGAGGCAAGCAGCCATGCTAGTGCCCCGCGCAGGCTCTTTACTGCATCATAGCTGTCCTTCGGCTCGTCCCTGCCAAGGAGGCGTTGCAGTATTTTTGCTTGCTTCTCTACTATCCTCATAGGAGGCTCTGGCGACCCTAGGCACATCTCTAGCCGCTTTTTCAGCGTTAGCGGCTCGATATACGATGGATAGATATTCTTCTCCTGGATCTCCTGCCTTAGCTTGTTTATCCTCTCCAATATCTTCTTGGCTATCGCGTCCAGGTTGTTTTCGAGAATAGCCCTCGCTATGCCTACTTCTCCCTCCTCTTCTAGCGCGTCTGCCACAGCATCGGAGCTTCCAGGTGCTCCTCCCCGATACAGCTTATCAATGCTATAGAATTCTCCCTCAGCATAGAGCTCAGCCTTGGCGCCGATTATTGGCCTTGATGTACCGGTGGCCTCATGTATGGCGAGGATCTTCGAGTACAGCTTCTCCACTAGAACATAGTCTATTGACGCGGATCTGAAGAGGCTATATATTTCCACCTCGTTGCGCTGCCCAAGCCTCCATATTCTTCCGATTCTCTGCTCGAGCTTGACAGGGCTCCACGGGACATCGTAGTTTATCAGCACGTTTGCATGCTGTAAGTTCAGCCCCTCGGACGCAACATCTGTTGCAAGGACGACGTCCAGGTCTCCGGCCTCCAGCTCGCTCTTAATGATCTCTATGTTTTGGCGACTACATGGCCCATAAGCAGCGCCACTAATACACCTTATCCTTAGCTCTCGTCCGCCGACACTCAGGCCTTTTAGACGCTCATACAAGTATTCGAGGGTATCACGGTACTCTGTGAAGACCACTACCCTGCGGCCCTCTGAGACATGTTTCTCAATAATGTCTACGAGGGCTTTGAGCTTGGACTCTCCGTCCTCCTCTATCTTTGCGGCGAGGCTAACAAGGCTCGCAAGCTCCTCTATATCCTTCCTCGTGAACAAGCCGGCCGCGGAGCCGAGGGCCTTTCTAAGCAGCTCCTCTGGCTCCTCACTCAACTCGGAGAAGTCTATTGAGAGAATTTGCCGCAATGACTCAACATCGGCGCCTTCCCCCAGCCTCTTGTTGAAATTCTCTATCAGTGTTGCCAGGGTCTTTCTCGCCGCGTAGACGCTGCTACTAGCCCTCTTCAAGAGCAAGGCTATGATCAAGCCCTTAGGGTTTCCTCGCTCCCATATCTCGGAGCCCCATTCGCTCACCTTCCTCTCAGCGAAGCCTCTCAGTATTTTCTCGAATTGCTGCTCCTCCCTGGACACGTTGATGATCACCGCATAGAAGTGCGCGGGCCGAAACACCTCTCTTTCTTCAAGCTCGTTTACCAGCTCCTTAGTCCTCCTATAGACCAGGGTTCCGTGCGTCTTCTTGTAGAACTCGTTGTTGTCGAGTATGCTTACGAGCTGCCTTACATCCTCCAGTGCTATCTCCGGTACGAGGAGCATTAGCCTAGCTATGTAGTCTCTCGACTTCCCCCGGTGCGGCGTAGCCGACAACAAGATCACGGATCTATGAGGAGGCCTCGTGAGCCTGAATACTAGCTGGTAGGACTTGTTTGGCGACTGGAAGCTGGGTCCAACCCCGACATTATGCACCTCGTCAACGACTACTACGTCCCAGTCTACATTAACCAGCCTATCGGCATAGTTTCTCAGCCTGAGAAGCTGGATACTGCCAATATAGTAGCCCGGCGGCCAACCCTTCTGCTCCACCCAGTCAAGATCTTCTCCCGAGCGGAGCATGTAGATTCTAGCATGGCTAATAGACGCCCTTGAAACCAGTTCGTCGAACCATTGCTCAACGAGTATCCGGGGGACCAGGATCAGTGCCCTAAACTCGTCGCGCCCTTCCCTCGTGGCTGCTTTCCTCCTAGCCTCGAGTAGTCTCAGCGTGAGAGCCGCTTGCGCCGTTTTGCCGAGCCCAACCTCGTCGCCAATCAGTACCCGTACCACCGGTCTAGAGGCGTTATCTCGAAGGACTACGACTTGGTGAGAGTACGGCACATATGGCCGCGTAGCAGGGGTTGAGAACACGTAGATAGGGTGCCAGCTCAGAAGCTTCGAGAGCGCCAAGTAGAGGAGGCCCGCCCCTGCCTCGTTCAGCAAGAGCGATTTCACCTTGCCAAGCGGTATAGTATCTTGAAGCTCCGGGCAGGCCTATACATGCCCCGCCTACCGCTGCCCCGGTATCCCTGGGAGAACTTGTTGGCCCAGAATCTCAGCTCTAAGAGCTCCAGCTCGTCGGCTACTCGGCGCAGCTGGGAGAGTCTGCCACTGCTCCGCAGCGTCTGCGCAACACCATAGAGTATGATTGCTTCGAGAAAAGCCGTCATGCTTCCAGTCTTCCACTTGTTGGGCCCAGTCTCTTCGAACCCGAGTTCGCGGAGCCATGTAAGCGTCTGCGGCCACGCCAGGGTTGCAGCGGCAACAATGCTGCCACCCTCAACGAAGAATAGTACTTGTTTCCCACGCCTCCTCCTAAGCTCGATAATGTACTCCTTCACTGGCTCGTGCTCCATCCCCTCATTACCTCCTAATCCTCGCCTTGCATACGACGCCCGCCGGGATAGGGGAGATAAGCCGCTTAAGCAGTGCCCTGTCCGGGTAGTTTGAGCCGAAAGATATGTCAAGTTCTATCCTTGGGGGCTCACCGCTGCCCTGCCCTACTATGTTCACGATGTTCTGTGCAAGCATGTACACTATGCCGAGTTCGCGGGGCTCCTCGATCTTTAGTAACACTCCTCCGGCACTGAGGGTGCCAGTTGCGACAGCCTGGCCTACTGCCTCCGCAATATTCTCCACGATGATTGAGGCGTTGCCCCATTCCCCGCTAATCCTTAGCCCAGTAACGATGCCAGGCGCCTCGTCGAGCCTCGTGCACTCAACCTCCTCTTCACGCCCCTTCACCGTCACCTCTATACTGGCCCTGTCTTCGTCTCCGCGCTCCGGTATAGCCGTAATGGCTACCGTGTAACTGCCTTGCCGGAGGGCCCTGATCCTTATCTCTGCCTCCTCGCCTACCCGTAGCTCTGTTTTTGAGACTTCTATTTCTAGGCCGTCAAGCTTGTCTATGCTTAGCCTTACCCTGCCCGGGTCAAGCTCACCGATGGACTCGACGGAAGCCTTGACTGTGTACTCCTCGCCCTCGTCGATGGAGATCTTCTCGGTGGAGAGGATTAGCCTTATACCCGGCCTCCTCGCCGCCTCGGTTATGCAGTACTTCGCCTCAAACACTACGTCGGGGCTAGGGCCTACCTCGCTTACGAACTCTCTGAGGCTGATCACCTGGTTGTAGAGGGAGACCTTCACGCTGCGAACGAGCACGCTCCCATCAGGGCGCTGCTCAACGCCCTCCAGGCTGGCCAGGTAGTCTAGCAGCTTCTTTGCCGTCTCCTCTGTCGCCCGCCCCGGCTCCGCGAGCACAACCGTATCGTCGTCGCCCAGCTCGCTAACCAGGAGTGGTTCACCGGAGTCACAGTCCCCCTGCAGGATTCCAGCATAGTAAATTCGCTTACCCTGGCGCGTAACCCGCTCGACGAGCAGCCTGCCGCCCCGATGCCCCTCTAGCAGAGCGTTTATCACGGCTCTACGCGTAGCCATGGGCAGCGAGGGGTCTATTCTGAACATTGATACTACTTCGCGGACGCTTCGCGGAGTACTGAGGGAATTAGCGGTCTCCTCAAGCTTCTCGACGAGATACTCGAAGCTCATCTCGAACAAGGCCTTCCCAAGGGATTCCAGCGCTCTCTCGGCCTTCTGGGCAAGCGAGACAGCGGTCACGCCCAGCCTTGACGCGTCAACCTTCCTGACACCAGCTTCTCCGGGATAGTATATTGTGTCGAAGCCGTTGAACAATATGTTGTAGAGTTCCGAGACGTTGAACTCCCTTACATCACGTATAAGTGACAGCTGGATGCTTCTTATAACGGATCTCATAGATGACGGGACTCCTTGGAGGCCTTGGATTATTGAGCCCAGCTCTCTCTCCACCACGTTTGCCGCCCGCACCTTTGCATATGTATCGATTATAGCGTTCTCTAGCTCGGCTGGGTCCCGCGGAGCGAGCACAACTACGGTGTTGCGGTAGACTCTCTCTGCCAACCTCCCGCCCTTCACGCTATGCGTCACTATCTTCTCAAACCCTTGCTCCGGTGGGTGAAGGGCGACGACGAGCTTATACCTCTCATCATCCGGCACATCCTCCGGCTTAGCAGTCACAAATGTGTCGTAGTGCTCGAAGAGCCTCATCTTGATCCTGCCGCCAAGCCTCCGGTCCCTGAACTGTCTCGAGACCAGGCCGCGCAAGTAGTCGTCGCTAGCCACGACCTCCTCTACGAGCCTAGGCCCCTCCATCCTCGCTATCTGCTTCGCCCTCTCCTCTATCATCTGTATGACGTTCGGAACGTTCCAGAACCAAAACCTCTCCCCATCGGTCCACAAGTAGTAGAGATTACGCCTCAGAGTGTCAACAGCCTCCGGTATATCGCTCGGCATCCAGTGATTCTCGGCGAACAGTGCTGGGTCGTAGACCAGCTGGGCTATCTTGTCCCTCGTCGGGAACTGTGGTAGCGGCTTCGGGGCTTGGAAGGTATAGGTGAGCACGAACACGGCGGTGGCCGCCATCTTGGCTAGAGGCGCCTTGTCGCCCAGAGTCTTCCGTATTTTCTTCATGTTGTTCTTGAGGTCTGCATCAACAACCATTTTGTAGGCATCGAACCCCTGCAGTATGATTGAGAGCTCTGACACAGTAGGGTCAATGTGCCACGCCATAACCATGTCTTCTCGCAGTTCCTTCTTCTCCCACCTTGAGTGTAGCTGCCTTGCAATAATCCTCGCTATCCTTATAGCGTCTCTCGTTTTCTGGAGCTTATCGTTCCTCTCAATGATAGTCCTCAGCGCCTCTATGAAGCCAGGGTGTAGAGGATACATGTAGCGGAGTTCCTCGGCGTAGCGGGTATCGTCGCCGAACACGTCTTTCTCGGAGCGATAGACGTTCTCCAGCTCAAGGGACAGCCTCTTGGCGTAGTCGTCTTCCACTTTCCTAAATAGTCGGCGCTTGATAATCCTCCAGAACTCCGCGGAGCTGACGGGCTCAAGCGGCGCAGAGCCTACACGCATAGCGGCGCGCGTTATTTTTTGGAGAGCCTGCTCAACTGTCCTTCCCTGATACCTACTCTCAAGCACAAGCGTGCCTCCGCGCTCCTCGCCTGGCAGGGTAAACACTATTGCCGTGTCCACGCTCCTAGCAGCGCTGAACAAGTTGTCGAAGAAGGAGACAACCTGGTTAGCATAGTTGCGGTCTACTTCGCTGCTGCTTTCAAGGAGGCTGGCGAGCCTGTCTGCAACCTCATCCGCCAGCACAAGGACACGCTTGCCCGCAAGTATTTTCTCAAGCCTATCAATAGCCGGCGCCCGCACATGCTCATCATCTATCCTTATCTCATTATAGCGGCCAAGGAGCGCCGCCAAGTACCCCCATAGTGTTTTGACGCGGACACCGTTTACCTCTACAGGGTGGGAAGGATCGGGGAAGAGCCTCTCATACTTCCCGCTAATAACCACGACACTTATGTCTCCAAGCCCCCGTAGGCGCTCGACGAGCCTTCTCCCCCTCTCAACGAACTGTACGCGGTCACCGCTATACGTCTCGGCGGACTCCTTGACCGACTCTAGGAGGGCATCGGGGTCGCGGAGGGCGTGGTAAATCGTTATCAGTGTATGCGTCTTACCTCCGCCGAAGAAGCTGTAGAGGAGGAAGACCTTGTTACCCGTACCGCTCAGCGCGTCGACGACACCTTCTAGCACGGAGAGCATGTTATCGGTTACGAGTGTGCGGCTAAAGAATTCTCGTGGATCACTGTAGATACGGTAGATTTCTCCCCTGCGGAACAAGTAGTCTAGCTCCGGGGCCTGGTGCTCGTCAAGCCTCTTGTCGAGAACATCGCTCCAGAGCACAGCGTGCTCAAATATAGGCATAAAGAGTAATCCCTCCCCTGGCAACAAGGGCCACGTATAAGGATAATAAAGATGATCTCCGCAGACAAACAGAAACACTTCAAAACCAGAGGCAATGCACTCTTTACCAGTGGTGTCAGCTTGCCAGAAAACAGTACAAGCAATAACGACACAAGGCTTATCGAGAGCCCCCGCATCTACACCGAGCAAATACCTCTCCAAGGCCGCCTAGCCCAGAAAATAGGGGCTAGGCGCGCCAACATAGTCCGCATAGTCAACGAGTACAGCTTGAGCGAGAAGTCCGGAGGCGGGCGCCCCGACTACTGGGAAATGGTTTTCTGGTGGACTCGGAAACCCCTCGTCGGAGCACGCTTCGTCATAGCGGCGAGCCTCCTACCCGAAAACACCGACATAAGGAGCCTCGCCAAGGCCCTCCGCCTCCTAGAAGACAAGTCCCCCCACAGCCTTAACCCAGACCTCAACCAGCTAGGAAAAAGGGAACTCATAGAGAGAATAAGGTCGGCCAAGCTACTAGACCCCTTCGCGGGCTTCGGCTCCATACCCCTAGAGGCAATCCGCCTAGGCGTCTCAGAGGCAGTAGCAGTAGAGCTCCTCCCCACAGCCTACGTGTTCCTCAAAGCAGTACTCGAGTACCCAGTCCTCTTCGGAAAACACCGCGTAACAGTAAAGCACGACGAGCTAAAAGAGCTAAGCGACATACTGGACATTGGCTCCCTCAAGAGGAAAGGCCTAGCACGAGAAACACCCAGCGGAGTAGAACTACCAGCACTACTATACGACGTAGCCCGGTGGGGAAAATGGATAGTAGACCGGCTGCGCGAAGACCCCGACATAAAAGAGCTATACGACGATGACGTAGCAGTCTACATAGGCACATGGGAGATCAAGTGCCCACACAGCGGCAAGTACAGCCCAATGATAGGCAACTACTGGCTAGCACGCACGAGACAGGGCAACCGCTACCAGAGACTAGTATACATGCAGCCAAAAGTAAACAACAACGGCGAAGTAGAAATCGAGATCATAGACCTAAACAAGATGGGGAAAGACGTCACAAGAGCAACAATAAACGGCAACACTATAAGAATAGGCAACGAGACCTACAACGTACCCGAGCCAAACATAGCGCCACGCAGCAACACCGCCACCTGCATACAGGACCGCCGCCCCCTAGGCTACATAGACCCCGAAACCGGGAAAACATACACGACAAAAGAACAAGCACCACAAATGATACGCAAGAGACTAGAATGGTACCCAAAATGGGCAATAAAGCAATGGAACAAGCTACTAGAAGACTACCTAGAAGGCAAAATAAGCTTAGACGAGCTAAGAAACGCACCAGCCAGGCCACGACTACTAGCCAAAGCAAAGATAGTCAACGGAGACCTAGACTTCCAGCCAGCAACACAGCAAGACACCGAGAAACTATGGAAAGCGCTAGAGAAACTCAAGCAGATATGCGGAGACCCAGACATACCAACAGAACCACTCTGGACGTATACATCCGGAACAGCAGGAAACCTCAGCATAATAACATGGGGCTTTAACAAATTCTACAAGCTCTTCAATCCACGCCAGCTTCTAGCCCTAGTTAAGCTTGCTAAACTGATACGGAAGGCAGGCAAAAAAACTGAAGAGATGAAGCTAAGAGAAGGATGGAGTGAGAAGGAGGCGTTCAGATACGCAGAGGCAGTAACAACGTATTTAGCAATAGCATTAATTGAACATGCAAGGTATAATGCTATTGTTACTTCGTGGAATCCTACTTCGTGGGCAGAAAGTAAAATCCGTGATGCCTTATCGTTTAGAGGAATAGCTATGGTCTGGAATTTTGTGGAGGTTCCTGTATCTATTTCAAAATCGGGAAAAACTATAATGTATAGCTATAGTTGGTCTATGAGAATAGAGACTAATAGCCTTAAATATCTTATCTTTGTTACCTCTCCTAATAGTCTTAGCTATACTAAAGTCCTACTTGACGATACAACTACTTTAAGTAAGCTTGGTGTAGAGAGATTCAGTACCATTGTTACTGATCCGCCGTATTATGATGATGTTCCGTATAGTGAGCTTAGTGATTTCTATTATGTTTGGCTTAAGAGGGCTCTTAGTGATGTTAAGGGTGGTAGGCTTGTTCCGAGGTTTGTTGCGGATGCCTTCTTTCGCCGTGTTGGTGGTGCGTGGTTTGAGCGTAGGACTCAGTGGGAGGAGGTTGCTCGTCGCGAGATTAGTGTGAATCTTGGCCGTCTTGGCAATGCTAGTTTAGAGGATGCTGTTAAGTGGTTTGAGGAGCGGCTCGGCCAGGCTTTTAGAACTATGTCTGGCTTTCTCGGGGAGAACGGTATTATTGTGACTTATTATAACCATACAAGTGTTGATGCTTGGGCTTCTCTTCTGCGAGCTGGCTGGGAGCTTGGTGGCCTTAGGGTTTCTAGTGCTGTGCCTCTCGTGACTGAGTCTGGTACCCGTGTTACTGCTCGTGGCAAGATAAGGCTTGACACTAGTATTGTTGTTGCTTGGAGGAAGAGAGAGGATAGTAGGCGTTGTGATGCTGCGGCTGTTGAGGCTGAGGCGCTTGAGAGGGCTAGGAGCTTTGCATTGAAGATTGTCCGGGAGGGCGGCGTTGTTGGCTACGACTTGTTGTTTGCTGCTCTTGGTGCCGCGTTGTCTGTTCTTACTCGTTGCGAGAAAATAATCCATCCGAAGGGCGTTCTTGATTCTCGTGGCGTGGCTGATCTTGCTTACAGGGTTGCTGGCCGCGCTGTTGCCGAGGCGCTCTCCGGTGTTGGCGGCGCTGTTGTGTCGTCGGCTCCGGCCAGGTTCTACTTAGTCGCTAGGACACTGTTCTCCGAGGCCGGAGACATAAGGCTTGATGGCCAGTCTATGGGGTTGCTCGGAATAGCGCTAGGAATAACCGATTACCAGGACCTCGTGCGGTCTCGCCTCGTCGCCAGGGCTAGGGACGCGTTCGTGCTACACTATCCGCGTGATGCTCGTAGCGCCGCGGATCTCGAGAGGCTGCTAAGGGAGCGTGGGCTTGAGCGCGACCCGGAGAGAGCTATTGCCCGGAGCAGCGTGGATATTCTCCACCTACTATACTATGGCGCCGCGCGTGGCACCCTCGAAACCTATAAGCAGGTTCTTCGAACGAGGTATCCTGGTCTCTATGACGAGGCCCTAGGAATAGCAAAGGTTCTCTGCAAGCTGCTGCCAGAAGACGACGCGGAGAAGAATCTGGCTTGTAGAGTTGTTAGCGAGAAGGGTGGCGCACTAGACACGTGGCTAAAGAAATAACGATAGGAGAATAAGGATTAGCTTCCTACTTTTTACACCTCTTCTCTAGCTCCCTGATTATCTTCTCGGCGTCCTCCCTGGGTATCGGTTTTCGGGCGTTAGCTATTGTTCCTACGAGGTATGCTTGCCAACGATCCTTCTTCTCTATGAAGGACAAGCTGCGCACCAGTTCTTTGAGCTCCGGTGCCTCTGGACCCGTACACTCTATGAGCGGCTCCACATCTACTCGGTAAGGGTAGAGGACCCTGTTTTCCCGCTCCTCGTCGGGCCATAGAAGGGTGTCTTCTCTCCTCCACTCACTCTTGACCCGATAGGCCGCCGCTATTCTTCCTCCGAGGCTCTTCGAGCCGCGCTTCGCGACATAAACCAGGATAATGTCCCCGGGCTTTATGAGGCGAGTTGCCGTCTCTCCTCTTGTGGCAGGTACCCCGTAGACGCGGTGAGACCTTATGGTGTGATAGTTCTCCTCAGTAACCACAACAAGCCAATAATCAGACATGGATTTCCCCATTCTCTAATTAACGGAAATGCATCCAAAAATAAAGATTTAGTAAATGTGTTGGCGCAGGGGGCGAGAATCGATAATAGCATATGATCTCTTTTTAATATCTAGGCTATATGGCTATTTGGCGATATTGTTTATATTGTATTACATGTGTAATTTATTAGCAAGGATTACATAGCTATGGTTACGCTAACAAACAATAAAGAATTTAATGACTTGGACAAGTTCAGGGAAATTTTCAGTATGAATGTAGAACATGTGATCTTCAGTAAGATCACCGATATTATCAATAAAGGGAAAAGATTAAATGGAATTCTTCTTGCCGGCCCCCGTTCGGTAGGTAAATCATACGTTATGAGTGACTTGGCATCAACTCTTCTCTTGCGTAATCGTAGCATAATTGACTGTATACAAGAAAAGCGTAGATATAAGAAATGTGATAATAGGGATATTATTAAAATTATTAATCTTATAAAAGAACATAATATTATACCTATATCATTAGATTGTGCAATTAATAATAATTTATCTCTAGATAAAATTAATGAATATTTACATGTATTTTCAAATTATTATATTAATGATAACAAATTTACAATACTGCTTCTGATAGATAACGTTCATTACTGTTATGAAAATGTCCGCAAAATTATTTATTCAAAACTTTTAGGCAACGCCGTAGTTATTGCTGCAAGCCCTACTGCATATTTGCCACGTAGCCTTAAGAATAGAGGATTAGAGGTAGTGAGACTTTATCCGCTGAGGTTTGGAGAAATAGGTTTAAGGATTATTAAATCGATTTGTCCTAAAATTAAGAGATTACATCCTCTTAAAGGTACTGAAAGGCGTAAGATTATCGAAGATACACAAGTACTGTTTAATCACCTAAGCTATCTCGGTACTAAACTTTATGAAAAGGCTAAATACATGCCTTACATTAGGTTGTTGTTTGCTCTTTATGCAGTCTTTGGTGGCACTATCTTTGGATTTGAAATAATTAAAGACATCTTTAATCAAAATAAATATAAAGATTTTTGTAAAAATAAGAAAAGTATCAATAATAAAATAGGACGATATATAAAACAATATATAAGTGCACTTAAAAGAACCTATGATTCTATAGTTAATGATGCAATTAGAGTAGAGAACATCGATAAGAACTATCAGCCGTACGTTGAAGCCTCTTTTCAAGTCTTGGCAGCATCTATATTCAGCAAAAAAGCTAATATAACATTCTCTGGAGAGGATTTAAAAAGAAAAGCAATAGAGCTCGGTGACGATATCGCTTTAAGTCCTTTATCGCATCATAACGCGCGAAGTGTTGTAGAGAGTGTACTTAAGTATTTAAGAGAAGCTGACATCTTGTTCCAAGTTACAGCATATAGGCCACCTATTGAAGAGTCTAGTGTTGAAAAGAGATCTGACGGCAAAAAGAAAGACAACGAACAGAAGAAAAAGAAGCAAACACCTAAATCGCGTAAGCATAAGTTTGTTTACAGTGATCCTCGATACCTATATTCAGCTTATTATGGCTATTTATTATACAATCCGTTGGATAGTACAACTGATCCATCATCTATTCTTAAGGATGTTTTAGAGGAAGTTATACAAGAAATAGCGTGCGAAAGAGATGGAGATAATAAATTTGTAACCAGAGGTATTGTAGGCACATTACTAGAGATGATAACTTTACAAAATATAATGCTCAACTTATATGCTATACGAGCTTCAGCCGACAAGCCTATAGGGGCACAGCCAGCAAGCTACGGTCTCTATACATATCGATTAGAACAAAACGATAAAATAGATAAAAATCAGGAAAACGAAAAATGTAATCAATTTGAAATAGATGCACTTATAGTTAAAGCTACTAAGAAAGGGGTCAGACCTATTTATGGTATAGAGATTTCAAGAAGCCCAAAGAAATGCGATGAACTTAAATGCCAAACATCCTTTATTAAGGATAATGAAGAGGAAAGCATAAAGACGTTATTATTTAACATATATCTTGTTAATCGACATAGCAAGACTAGTTATATTTGGTCAGAGAAGTGTAATGACGTAGACATAATTTATGCGCCTATAGAATTATTTCTCATAGCGACGCACTAGATAAATTAGAACTCTCTCATACTCTGGCGAGGCTCTTAAAGCTTGCTGTGCTCAAAAGACATTTAAAGCCTTATATAAGAAGAATTTTGTTTGCTATTTGGATATTGTTTACAAGGAGGTTCTATATATCTTGAACAAGAACACCCGACTAATTATACTGAAGAAACTTATTACAAGGTTAGAAAACGAACTTAGTTGGGAAAAGAAGGTTAACGATAGCACAGAGCTGATTAGAAGAGATCGTAATTGTAGATAGCTATAATGGTTAATTAAGTTGGTTAATATTGTTACTTGCCTAGGGTTAGTTCTATTTCTAGGTCTTTCTTCTCCTCGAAGCGCATTGTTACTGTTACCTGTGTGCCTAGTTTTTGTTCGAGGACTTGTTTGAGCTCTGCTATTAGTTCTTCTGCGCTCCACTGCTTAGATGAGGCTATGCTCCTCACCAGGTTGTCGAGGGCGTTGTATTCTAGGGACTTGTTGTCCGCTGTCCATTCTACGCATATGTCGCTCACAGTTGTGTTGTCTTTTATCCTGCAGTGCCAGGGGACGTGGCGTATGCAGGCGCGGATCCTGGGCCGGTAGCCCTGGGTGTTGACGCGTACTATTAGCTCGTCGCCCAACTCGTCCACCAGGTGCCTCCCTTTCCTAGGCTTTTGCTATGGGGCAAAAATTGCTAACACGGGCATGGATGGGTATTGGTTCTCCTGCTGGTCTTGGTTTCTTTGCCGTAGTGTTAGGGGGTTGCTCGGAGCCAGGGTACTCGCTTGAAGTCTTCGTCGAAGGTTAGGATGGTGTCTATGCCGTAGTGCTTGCACGTTAGGGCTATGATTGCGTCTCTTGGCGATAGCCTGTACTTGTCCATGGTGCTGATTATTTGGCTTGGCTGGGTCTCGGCGTCCGTCACCACCCTTACATACAATTCTTCTAGCAGTGAGGAGAACTTGGCTAGGCTCTCCTTGGCGAACGCTACCCCTTTGTCTCTAATGAGCCTTCTTAGATCGTATGCCCTCTTAACCCCGTACTTGTTCATCGCCTCCCTTCTTATAATGAAGTGAAGCACCTCGTCTACGACGCCGATACTGGTCGCCAGCAAGGGGTGTTTCTCTAATAGGTCCTCGGCCTCAGAAGCGCGGGCACCCTCGTAGAGGAGCTGGATAAACACATTGGAGTCTACGAAGACGTATCCGTTCATAGGGGTTCCCACTCTGCTTCGGCGAGTAGTTCCTCTATCTCCTCCTCTGAGGCCTTGCCCAGTATGCCCCGGTACTTCCTCAGAATCCTCTTCCTCTTCTCACCGATGGGGATGAGTACTGCAATCACCTCCTCGCCTTCCCGGAGATCAATGGGCTCCAGGGGCTTGAGCACGCCTTTCTCGTATCTCACCCTCACAGCTTTAGACACTCTTTGCACCCATAGTAGAACATGGCTCTACGAGCCAATTAGGATTGCTACCCTCAACAGTGATCAGTGTTACCGAGTGGTTAGAGACGAGGAGGAAGAGGGAGAGCACGAGCATGTTCCTTGGGGATAAAAACACTGGGTTGGGGGTTAGGGTGGGGTTGTGTACCCGTATAGTGGTATTCCGTAGATCTTCCAGGGCTGTACTGCGAGGGCTATCGTGATTAGTGCTGCTATGAGCGCCGCGTATACCCTGTAGTCGTCCCTTATCGCTGGAGTTTCTTGGCTCGGCTTCTGTACTAGCTGGTAGAGCATGTAGCCGTAGTAGTAGGCTGCTATCGCGAAGTTTAGTAGCATTAGGAAGGCTAGCCAGGCGCTTGCAGATGCTGCTGCTACTAGTAGGTATAGCTTGCTCCAGAACCCGAGGGTGAAGGGCAGCCCCATTAGGTTCATAAGTGCTATCGTCATCGCTATTGCTGCTGCTGGGCTGCGGTGGGCTAGTCCGCGTAGCCTCTCCCACTTGCAGGGCTCGTCTCCGCAGGCCGCGTCAAGCACCTGGAAGCTTGCTAGCTTGGAGAACGCGTAGGCGACTGTGTGCAGCGCTATGCCCGCGAGCGCTGCCTTGGTGTTGATCCCTGCGAGCGAGGCTAGCGTCGCGAAGCCGACAACTATGTAGCCTGCCTGGCCCACGCTGCTGTAGGCGAGCGCCTTCTGCGGAGAGTCCTTGACCGCGGCTGCGCCTCCGAGGTTGCCGTAGAACATTGTGAGTACTGCGAGCAGTGCCGCCACCCAGAACAGGGTCTGGGGTGCTCCCTGCGCGAAGGGCGTCAAGAGCTTGATGACGAGCAGTGCTACTATGAGCTTCGCCAGCGCCGAGGCCGCTGCCACTGCTACTGGGCGGGCGTTGCCGTAGACGTCTACTGCCCACGCGTGGAACGGGACGACCCCCATCTTGAACCCGGCGGCGATTATTGCCAATGCCACCACTGGCACCGTGAATACGGCTTCTGTCTGGAGGAGGCCGGGCGCCATGTAGACGTCTCCGTGCACTATGTAGTAGAGCACGACGCCGAGCAGCAACAGTATCGTCGCCACGGAGCCCGTTACGCCGTACTTTATAGCCGTCTCTGCCGAGATACCGTTCTTCCTCATAGCTATAAGTATGTACGCCGAGACAGCGGCCATGATCCAAGCGGTGTACGCCAGGTACACTGTCCGGGCGAACCCTATAGCTACCAGGCCCAGCGCTATCAGCGAGAGGACCGCGTAGAACGCGTCACCCGCGTCCCAAGACTCGGTCACGCTGTGCGCGCCCAGCCCGGCCAGCAGGAAGACAGTGACAGCCATGGTTACTAGGAACAAGGAGTACTTGTCAAAGACGACTGCGCCGCTGAATACAGTCACGTATGGCTCTGAGCCCATCGCGGCCGCGATGTAGAGTAGTGTGAACAGTGTTAGCAGCGAGGAGGCGTAGAACGCCGCCTTGGCGAACCTCTTCCCGAACAAGGGGGCGGCTAGCGCCGAGAACCCGTAGGACGCTACTGCTACGAGTATTCCAGCCTCATACACCGAGACCATGAGCCATCACCCTTCCCTATTCAACTCCTCTAGGCCTCTCACCCGGCTAAAACAATCACGAAGGCAGAGATCAGGGCAGCGAGAAGTATACCCGCGAAGAAGTACGCCAGGTATCGCTGCAGGTCACCGCTCTGCAGCCCCCGTATCCGCTGCCCGAGCCCGGTGCTCGCAGCAGGCGTCGAGACGTGGAGGAGCATGTCGTAGCCCTTCTCGACGCCGTCGCGGAGCCACTCGGCGAACCTAGCGCCAGGATACACTATCAGCCTATATATCACCGAGTTCACGTACCAGCGGTCATAGAGGAAGTTGTATAGTACCTGCAGAGACTTGCTCCTCCTAACCCACTCCATCGGCCTCACGCCGGCAAAGTACAGTGCAACAGTGGAGGCGCCCAGCACGGCGGCAATGGTTCCCGGCAACACGTCCCCAACGGTTAGGTGAGGCGCCTCGGCCCCGACGGCCTCCGCTATGTGGTGCTCAACCCACGGCCAGACGAGGCCCAGGCCGAGGGCGGTTAGGCCTAGTACTAGGTAGGGGCCGAGCATCAGGGGGTGCGCCTCGTGGAGGTGCTCGTGCTTCCGAGTGGCGGGCGCGTGGAACACGTAGTATATCATCCTCATCGTGTAGGCGCCGGTCAGCACAGCGGTTACCAGGGCGCCGAAGGCAAGCCACCAGCTATACTCGCCCATAGCGTGCACGGCTAGGTCCTTGCTCCACCACCCTGAGAAGGGCGGTATCGCTGCCAGGCTTAGGCCAGCTAGCAGCGTCGCCAGATAGGTCCACGGCATGTACTTCCTCAAATCACCCATGTCGTCTATGAACCTGCTGTGCACTGCGTGGATTATCGCGCCGGCAGCGAGGAACAGCGCCGCCTTGAACACTGCGTGCGAGACCAGGTGGGAGAAGCCACCCAGGTCGCCGAGCGCAGCCTCGTCCACAGCTGTGGCGGCGAAGACCGCGCCAAGCATGTATGATAGCTGGCTAGCAGTCGAGTAGGCAAGTATCAGCTTCAGCTCCCTGGCCACGATCGCCATAGTGGCAGTGGCGAACGCTGTTAGGAGGGCTAGCCACGCGAGAGCCTTCATAGTGATGACCCCGGTCGCGAGCGGTGCGAACAACCCGACAGCCAGTATCGGGGCGAAGCGGAGGGCATAGAACACGCCAGCCTTAACCATCGTCGCAGCGTGTATGAGCGCCGAGACCGAGGTCGGGCCGGTCATCGCCGTGACGAGCCACTCGTGGAACGGGAACTGGGCACTCTTCGCCAACGCGCCCATGAAGAACAGTAGTAGCCAGTAGGCTGCTAGGCCTCGCAGCGTCAGGTCGGCGAACAAGGTGTAGATGTTGTCCCTCAGCACGGCTATGCTCGTGGAGCCGGTGACGGCGTAGACCATTCCGAAGCCGATAAGCATGCCGATGTCGCCGAGCCTCGTAAACACTATGGCCCTCAGCCCGCTGTGGCTCGGAGTAAACCACATCGGGACCTTCCAAGCCTTCCTGCCGGGATCGCCTACCCAGAACTCTTCGCGGTCATCGTAGTAGAAGCCTATCAGCGCCCAGCTCGAGAGACCAGTACCCTCCCAGCCAATGAACATGGTTATCATGTCGCCGGCGTAGACGAGCAGCAACATGCTCGCGACGAAGAAGGTGTAGAAGAACCAGTAGCGCGGCGCACCCCACTCCCCGATGTACTCGACGCTATAGATTCCTATGAGGAGGCTGAGGGTAGCAACCACCACGCCCATTATCGTTGCGAGCTTGTCGCCTAGCAGCGAGAAGTTGACACCGAGGCTCCTGACCCAGTGATAAGTCAGCTCGCCCTCGGGCGAGGCGAGCGCCATCCACGCAAATATCGTTGAGAGCACTAGGCCCGATACACTGGTCCACGCAACCGTCTTCCACTTGGCGTGGAGAGCGCCTAGCAGTAGAGCTATGACTGAGAACACGTAGCTTGTCAGTACGCTCCACAGAGCCCACGTAGCCGCGTCCATCAAGCCATCACCTCAGAGCATATGTGCTTCCAAGACCCTGCGCCAAGGGGTCGGCGAGCCAACCCATGAATATGAAGAAAACTATTGCCAGTACGAGGAGCACGAGGAGAGACGCTATGAGCCCCCTAGCAGGCTTCTCCGAGGCATCGTCGTACAAGGGGCCCGGGGGCCCGTAGAATACCCTCTTGAACGTCGTGAAGCTATAGATAACGGTGAGAGTCATAGCGGCCATCACTAGTATTGTTAGGCAGACGAAGCTCCAGAGACCATAGCTCATAGCCCACTTCGAGAACCCGAAGACGAGGTAGACCTCGCTCCACATACCCATGGTTGGCGGGAGCCCCGATATCAGCATGAAGCCTGTGAGCGCCAATGCGCCGGTATAGGGCATCTTTCCCAGCAAGCCACCCATCTTCTTCAAGTCCCTGGTGCCGAGGGCTACTATGAAGACGCCCGCGACGCCGAAGAGGATCGCCTTGCCGAGCGCATGGGTAAGGTAGTGGAGTATCGCGCCCGCCTCGCCCTCAGTGTTGGCGATGCTGAGGCCAAGCATCAGGTACCCCATCTGCGATATACTGCTGTAGGCGAACAGCCTCTTGATATCCCGCTGCGCCAGCACCAGGAAGCCGCCGTAGAGCATCGTTGCAACCGCCCAGAGGAAGAGGAAGGGCGTCGCCGCACGCCAGAGGTCGGGGAAGAACCCTATTCCCGCCCTCAGCAACACGTAGCCGCCTATACCGATGAGCAGTGGGGACAAGAGAGCCGATATCGGTGTCGGCGCCTCGGCGTGCGCGTAGGGAAGCCATAGGTGTAGCCCACCCATAGCCATCTTGACGCTAGCACCTATCAGCACTAGGAGGAACGCTGCCCAGCTATGGCTCACGCCCACCACGTAGCCGTGGCCAGGCACGTAGAAGTCGAAGACGTTTGCGACGAATAGCCCGATGACGAACAATACTGCTCCAACATGGGTCCAGATGAGGTAGATTAGGCCTACGCGGAACCTATCACCATAGCCGTAGAGTACTATTAGGAGGGCGCTGGGTATCAGCGTCAGCTCCAGGAACAGGTAGAACAGTATAGCGTTGCTGGCGAGGACCGAGCCAAGCATGCCGGCTGTGAACAACTGGTAGAGGAAGAAGTAGGTGGAGAAGCTCCCCGAGCCCATCTCCTCGAACCGGTGCTCCATGTACGGCGCCGAGTAGGCTGCGACAATGAGGCTTACCAGCGCCACGCTCAGAGCCATTATGGCCGACACGGGGTCCATGAAGAGCCCTAGGGTCCCGAAGCTACCAGTATCAACATACCAGGGGTCAATAGCCACGACTTTTTCTCCGAGAACCTTGTGGAGCACCGGTAGCAGCAGTGCCAGGGTAACGGCCCAGGAGCCAGCAGCGACCGAGGTGTGGAACGCCTTGGAG
Source organism: Pyrofollis japonicus (assembly GCF_033097485.1). Lineage (NCBI taxonomy): Archaea > Thermoproteati > Thermoproteota > Thermoprotei > Desulfurococcales > Pyrodictiaceae > Pyrofollis > Pyrofollis japonicus. Next base: position 702,926 of record NZ_AP028634.1, on the reverse strand, counting down.
CCTCTGCGGGCAGAGGCATTTACCAGGCCAGCCGCTATGGGTGTGAGGACCGAGGCCCAGAGTATAGGTGATCCGAGAACGTATTCCTGCACCACTGCTCACCCCTTCGCCTCACGAAGATCCCTCACGGCGAGAGTCTTCCTCGTGCGATAAATCAGGACAACTATCGCGAGGAGGATAGCCATCTCGACAATGGTTAGGGCGATAACTGTTAGCAGGACGGAGTAGAAGCCGCTGCTGCCGGCAGAAGGCGATACCGCGCCAATATATATCGCGATGAGGACTATCGTGTTGAACAAGAGCTCTGCCGACACGAGGAGCCTTAGGAGGCTCCGGGCGGTTAGGAGCCCATAGAGCCCCGCGGAGCCTGTGATAACAGCCGCGGTGTAAACTAGTGCAGCCAGTATCTCACCGTTCAAGACCCTACTCCTCTCCTCCAAGCTGTTAAAGCATGGATTATATGAGGGCTTAAAGGGATAGCCCCAGGCATAACTTCAAAAAATTGTGCGCCACTTTAACACCCCTCTAGGCCTGGCTCTTGCGCGCAATAGACACTGCCTCTATCAGTACGGCCGCAATGGTGACGAGTATCAGTATTGTGCAGAGCCAGCAATCAGTGAAGAACCTAGCGGCATCCGCTAGCCCATACTTGGTCTTCACTATCTCGCTGCTCGGCACCGGGTGTCTGGAAGCATAGAACAGTATAGGTGCGCCGAGCGCCGCGGCAGTGATTATAGACAGTAAGAGCAGGTCGGGCTTCCTAGGCGCCTCTTCGTATAGGTCGCCGAGCATCATAACTATAAACGCTAGCAGCGTGATCGTCGTACCAGCGTAGACTACAACGTAGAATGCCGCCAGATACGAGTACCCCATGAGGGCCATGAGCCCCGCCACCGAGAGGGCGGCAATGCCCAGCATGAATACTGCCTTCATAGTCCTCTTTGCCACAACAGTGCCTATGGCGGATAGCGCTAGAACGGTTAAAGAGCCAACAATAGCCGAGTCGACGAGGAGATTACTCGACAGGTTCATATCTCAGACCCACCTCCTCATCAACGCGTGCTACGACGAGCTTTCTCTTCCTCTTAGCGTGCTCCTCCAAAAGCTTCTGCGAGATAAGATGCCACTCGACAGGGTCGAAGTCCATGCTCTCAACTGTCTCGAATACCTCGTCGTGTACCGGGCTCACACTCAGCGCGTCTGTCGGGCAGATGTCTGTGCAGAGGCCGCAGTGGATACAGCGTCCAGCGTCGTAGCCGGGCCTTATCCTCTTGTCGCCGGGGACACGGTACATGTGGATAGCCCTGGGCGGGCATATCTGGGCGCAGAGGCTACAGCCTATGCACTTATCGTAGTTGAATACTATGAATCCCCTGAAGTACTCCGGCCTCTTCTCCTCCACGTCGGGATACATGAGCGTCATTGGGCGCTTCGACAACCACTTCAGGCCAGTGGCTATTGCCTCGAGGTGTGCTAGGACGGGGTTTATGCGGGGCCTATGATCATCGCCCCTATCCTCGTTTCTTTTCCTCTTGTCCTCCTCGCTCGCCATGCAGGGAGCACCTCCTTGCACAGGGTTATGCGTAGATCACGTGGGCTATGACGGCTATTATGAGCGACGCGAAGCCTAGTGGGAAAAGCTTGGCCCAGAACAAGTTCATCGCATGGTCTAGCCTCATCCTGCCATAGACTGTTCTGAGGAACACCGAGAACAGCATGACTAGCAGAGACTTGACGTAGACGGATATGCTTCCCCAGAGCGGGGAGCTGAAGGGCGCCCAGCCGCCTAGGAAGAGCAGCGTGAAGGCGAAGCTCAGCGCGTAGAGCTTCACGTAGTCAATAGACATTGTCAAGGCGTAGAGGACGCCGCTGTACTCCGTGTAGGGTCCCTGCACTATCTCCTGCTCACCCAACACTATGTCGAAGGGCAGCCTGTCCGTCAGCAACAGCATTGCTAGGAAGAAGAGCAGTGCAGCCAACGGGTTAGAGATAAGGCCTATCACGCCGGTCTCCGCCTGCTTCTCAACAGCCTTCACGAAGTCAAGGGTACCATACATGGCGGCAGCTGATAGCATTGCTATGCCGAGGGTCAGCTCGCCCGAAATAGTTAGCAGTGCCTCACGCCCAGCACCTATCATCGAGAACTTGTTGGACGAGGCCCAGCCCATCAATATAACCGTTATAGGGGCCAGCGTGAGCAATGCGTAGAGAATGATTATGCTGAACTCGCTGTGGAAACCATAGATGCCCGGCCCGCCGGGAAGCACAGTGAAGGGTAGCACCAGGAAGGTGAAGGCCAGTATAGGGCCTAGCACGAACATAGTCCTATCGGTCTCAACGTGGATAATTATCTCTTGGAGCGCGAACCTAGTACCATCAGCTATTAGCTGGAGGGCGCCGCGGAGCCTCGGGGAAACATAGTAGGGGCCGACGCGCTGCTGCACCCTTGCAGCCATCTTTCTCTCAGCCCATAGCAGGAAGAGCACTGTGCCAAGAACGGCCACTAGGCCGGGATAGACCAGGGGTCCAAGGATTCCTCTGAGGAGCCAAACCGGTACGTGGAGAATATGAGCGGTCTCCTCTAACACCATGCGGAACACACCTCCACATCCGAAGGTTATCTATCTGCCTCGGGCGGGAAGTAGTCCATGCTACCATAGATCGCGGGTAGGTCCATCAACGTGTGGCCGGGCGGCAGGATGGAGAACATTATGGCGTTCCTAGCGCTCGGCGTGACTATTCTCAGCCGGTAGGGCATCATCCCGCCATCGCTTACAAGGTAGTACGTGACCTCTCCGTGGCCCATCTCGCCCCTCGTGAATACTTCTCCCCTCTTGGGGCGCAGCCTCACGTAGCCGCCCGGGAGCTTCACCCTGCCCTTCTCGAACCACTTCTTCATGGCCGGCGGAACCATTTTCGCATACCTCTCGTGGAATATTGGTCCCTCGGGTAGCTGCTTCAGCGCCTGCTCTATGAGGTCTAGGCTCATCTCTATCTCGCGCAGCCTAACCCACACCCTCTCCAAGCCGTCCCCGTACTTGCCGACAACTGGCTCGAAGTCGAGCTCGCTGTAGGCGGCGTATCCTAGGAGGCGGGCATCGTACCTCACGCCACTTGCTCTGAGATTAGGCCCGGTGATACCGTAGGCTATCGCCTTGTCCCTTGGCAGTACTCCTACGTTCTCGAGACGGCTCCTTATGACCGGGTTGTTGAAGAACACCTTGTCGTAGTCCTTGAGCTTCCTCAGCATATACTTCTTGGCTTTCTCGAACTCGTCGCGGAAGCCCTGGGGCAGGTCCCTCCTAACGCCGCCGAAGATGTTGTAGGTGTGGGTTAGCCTGGACCCGGTTAGCAGTGAGGCTAGGTGGACGAAGACTTCGCGGTCGCCGAACCCCCACATGAACATGGTCGAGTGGTTTAGGAAGATGCCGCCAATGCCTAGGCCGTAGAGGTGGCTCGAGATACGGTTTATCTCGCAGAGGATTGTGCGCAGATACTTCGCCCTCGGCGGAGCCTCTACTCCTAGGAGCTTCTCGACGGCCTCTACGAAGGGTAGCGTAATGTTACACGAGTCAATAATAGTCATTCGCTCCACGAGGCTAATAACCCTAACATATTCACGTATCTCGGATAGCTTCTCCATTGTTCGGTGAACGTAGCCTATGTCAGGGTCAACGCGGACAATAATGTCGCCATCAAGGTAGACTATGAGCCTCATGTGGCCGGAAGCAGGGTGCTGGGGACCGATGAACAGCTCTACGACGCGATAACCATCCTTCTGGCCGAGCTCGTGGCCAACCATACCGGGCAGCTCAATCTTGGACAAAGAGCTTTCACCTATGTTAATATAGGGATGGGCGCTACTATGCTGGAGCCCCTAATACCCGTTATCCTTCCACGCAAAGGCATCCTTAATAAGGATAGGCCGGGGCAGAAACAAACCGGGTAGTCACCCACTGTAATAAGCGCGTGTTTAAAACGTTTAAAGCGGAGGCGCGTCCCGATTTGAGCACAACCGCTTCTCCGGAAGAAGCGCTCCAGGGCATAGCCTCTTCTAAGCAGGCGAGGGAGAACTTCCAAGCATTCATAGTCCCCGCTGAGAAGATACGCGAAGCCGCTAGGAAGCTAAGAGAGCTCGGCTACGACTACCTCTTATCAATAAGCGCAGTAGATCTCCCCAAGGAGAAGAGAATCAAGCTCGTGTACCACTTCACCCGCACAGACAACCCCTCAGACCAGGTAGCCCTCGAGACCTATGTCCCCCGCGACAAGCCCCAAATAGACACGATTACCGACCTCTACCCTGCCGCCCTGTTCCAGGAGAGAGAAGAATACGAAATGCTAGGCGTCTACTTCAAGGGCCACCCAGACCTACGCCACCTCCTGCTTCCACCCGACTGGCCGCCCGGCATCCACCCGCTGCGCAAAGACTTCCACGTCCACGAAGAGCCAATACACTCCTCCAAACCCTCTAAGCCCATCTGGGTGCTGAAGCCAGAGCTGAAGCCGAAGACCGGGCAAAGCCAGGGACAACAGGGCCAGGGGGCTGCGAAGAAACAGTAGCCTCAAGGGGGCCCTAGGGGAACCTAGGGCGCGGAAGAGCGGTGAGAAGGGCCTCGTCGCCCGGGGGCCTAAAAACTCGTAGGCGGGAACAAATGCCCCTAGTCTATGGGGATGCCTTTCGTCTTGAAGTAGAAGTTTGTCTCCTCTTTTAGCGGCTTCATGAGCTCCTCCACGAACTTCTTGTTCTTGACGTCGCGTGGCTTCCATTCTCCTCTCCTAACCTTTTTCTGTAGCTCCAGTATCGCTCGCAGCACTGCCTCCGGTGTCGGCGGGCACCCTGGTATGAAGTAGTCGACTGGGAGTATATCGGCTGGCCTCACGATGTTGTAGCTGTTGTAGAAGAGGCCTCCCGTTATAGCACAGGCGCCCATAGCTATGACGAACTTAGGCCAAGGCATCTGCTCCCAGACCATGCGCGCAGCGCGCGCCATCTTCCTGGTAAGCGTCCCCTCTATGAGTAGCAGGTTTGTGTTCCTCGGGTGAGTGAACGGAAGGCTCCCTAGGCGCTCACCGTCGTACTTCGGCGCATAGGTTGCGGCGAACTCGGCGCCACAGCAGCTGGTTGTGAGGTGGACGGGCCAGAGGCTGAAGCTTATAGCCCAGTCTATGAGGCTCTTGATCGGCTTCTTGTTGAGGAGCCACTTTGTGGCCTTCTCGGCTACTTCGTCCAGGTTGCCTATGAATATTAGGCCGCTGCGCGGACAAGCACTCATGGATACACCACTCTCCGGGTCTAACCCCCTTAGTCTAGGGACCATAGATCCTTACGCGAGGCGTACCTTAACGCGTAGAAGAGCGGGGGCACCACTATTATGCCTGCCACCGCGTTGAGCCCTATCCAAGTCCAGTCCCACTTACCGGCGACAACAGGAAGCGTGTAGAGCAGCATGAATATCGGGTCGAGCACGACGAAGGCCACGACGTAGCCGAGGTACTGGTATAGCACGGGTGGCCGAGGAGACCCCTTAGGCGGGTTAGCTGCCTCGTAGCGAGCCTTGACGAAGAACCTGTCCGGCCCCCGAGTCACCAGGGCCAGCACGTAGTACGCGAGCAGGAGCACCAGGGGCAATAATACCACGACGACGGCGATAGAGACTATGGCGTCATACAATGCCCGGCACACCCCTCATCCATGGAGCAACGCGGTAGTGGTCCCGGGGGGCTGCATCCCCCGTGTAGAAGCTATTCCGGGGCACACTAGTTGTTAAACCTAGCCCGGTTCGATGCGCTGGACAGCCTAAAACGTAGCAGGCGGGCTAAAAACAGAAGTCCCTCCTATAACCCCTTACTTGTATCCGGCGTAGAGCCTTGGCTGAAGAAATACGCGTACTCAACTACATCGTCCTAAAGGACCGCCTCTACACCAAGACAGATGAGTGGGTGAAGAGGGAAGACGGCATCGTAGTTGTGGGCATAACTGATTATGCTCAGAAGAAGCTGAGAGATATAGTCGGCGTCGAGCTCCCCGAGCCCGGCGCCAAGGTCAAGGCGGGAGACGCAGTGGCAAGCATAGAGTCGGTTAAAGCCGCTGCAGACGTCTATGCCCCCGTCTCCGGCGAAGTAGTAGAGGTCAATGAGAGGCTCTACGACGAGCCCGAGCTCCTAAACAAGGACCCCTATGGAGAAGGATGGATGTTCAAGATAAGGATCAGCGACGAAAAAGAGTTGGAAAAACTGCTCACGCCCGAACAGTATGCCGAGAAGATCAAGAAGGAGGAGGAAGGACACTAAACCCCTAAAGCAGCACCAGGCATTTTACTCGTAACCTAACTATTATTTCAAAACTTACCGATTACCGCGAAACCCGATTAACAAGAATCGCAACCACACTATGCTAATGGTTTTGCCCCGTCAGCCGCCAGGCACATTCCCTTAGCTTTCTAGCTGATCCGTTGTTTCTACTGCTTCGCGCAGAAACGGGTCACAAAGTGCACCAAAACAGCGTCAGCATGGTTGTGGAGATCCATAAACGCCGCCAGCCTGGTCGCATAAATAAGCTGATATCATTGGTAAAACTTATGAGTTTAGCTAATATGTCTAACTACTGGGAAGAGATTTGGCCCTAACGGTTCGCGTCGGGAAGAAAGGCATCATAGTATTGCCTAAGGCTGTACGTGAAGCCTTGAACATAGTGGAGGGGTCTCTCCTCCAAGTAGAGGTCAGGGATGGTGAAGTAGTTCTCCGTCCCCTTGATCTGTGGGAGCGTGTATGGGGTTGCTGCAAGGGCTCAGCAGAGGAGGCCGAAAAGGAGCTAGACGAGGAGGAGTCTGAATGGCTGAAGAAGAGAAGCCTAGGAAAGTAGTTGTCGACACTTATGCCCTCCTATCAATGGCGTATGGAGAGCTCACTGAAAGAGCGTCAGATGTGCTTAAGGATATACGCAAAGGCATTGTTGAGGGCATTATACCTGTAACAGTAGCCTATGAATACACTATACATTGGTACCGTGGCAGAATCCCCGTGCTCAGGACACTAAGCGAGGTCGTAACATTCCTAACAGTCTACTTCCGCATCGAAATGCTTGGACTAATGGATTGGCTCCGGGCAGCCGAGATTAAGAGCCAAGGCGATAAGATGCTACAAAATGCTGAAGATCCGGGGCTAAGATCTCGGCGGCTAAGTATAGTAGACTCAACAATAGTGGCTCTGGCTCAGAGACTCAGGGCGCCTATCCTTACTGGCGACAAGGACTTGGCGTATGTAGCGAAAGCCCTTGGGCTCCAAGTTGTTTGGTAAATAAGCAAAAATATAGTGTCTTATCGAACATTGAAGTTATCTAGTTACTTGCTTTTCCTCTTGGGCAGGCCTAGCCTCATAGAGGTCTTTGGCTTGACTTTGCCGGTCTTCCTCCAGTCTCCCCTTATTTCGACGTTTTTACCCCTTCTCTTCTGCAGGTAGTTGAACGCTGAGAGTGCTGCCTTTGCGCCGTCGCCTGCCGAGATCACGGCCTGCTTGAATGGTATCTGCGTCACGTCCCCCGCCGCGAAGAGGCCTGGTGTCTTCGTTGCCTGGGTGGTACAGTCGACCATTATTTCGCCGTTCTCGTTCAAGTCTACTAGGTGCTTGACGAAGTCCGTCTTGGCCACATAGCCCAGTTCTACGAAGACGCCGTCTACCTCAAGGCGCTTTTCCTCACCAGTCTTCTTATCCCTCACTACCAGAGTTGTGACCCTCATCCCGTCGCCCTCTACCCTAACGGGCTCGTGGTTCTCAAGAATCTCGACCACTGGCGCTGCCTTAACCCTTGCAACTAGGTCTGGGTCGCCGAAGAGCCTTGTCGGAGTTACGTAGTAGACCTTCTTCGCTAGCCCTGCTAGGAGCGCAACAGCCTCCAACCCCTGGTCCCCGACACCGACCACTACTGTCCTCTTGCCAGCGTAGAGCGGCCCGTCACAGATAGTACAGTAGCTTATACCGCGCCCATCGTACTCGTCCTCACCCGGGATGCCCATTCGCTTGGGCAGCTTGCCTATTGCGAGAATAACTGTCTCAGCCTGGTATCTCTTGCCACGGTTGCTCTCGAGTAGAAACGTGCCGTCCTCCAGCCTGTCTATCTTGGTGATTACTTCGCCGTAGCGGAACTTCGCGCCAAACGTCCTAGCCTGCTTCTCAACGCGCTGAGCAAGATCAACACCCTTCACCGCCTCTATGCCGGGGTAGTTCTCGATAACAGTTGCCTGCATGAGCTGGCCGCCGAGGTCCGCGCTAATAACCAATACATCGACTCCCTGCCTGGCGAGGTAGAGTGCAGCGGTAAGGCCGGCCATACCCGCGCCAATAATTATTGCTTCATGCTTCTCCACTTCATCCGCCAAGCTGCTCTTCACCCCCGAATCTCATTGTCCTAAGCTATTACGCTATTATATTTTTACACATACGTTAACATTGCTAGTTTGAGCCGACGCGCCGAGAAAACCCGCCAAGACAGCGAGCCAGGCCCTGGTTTACCTTGAGCTTCTCCACGCCCTGGGCGCTATAGGGACAGGTATTCTTCTTCCATCGACCTCTGCAAAGGCTACCTCCACGCCGAACACTCTCTCCAAGACATCCCTGGCCAACACTTCTCCAGGACCTCCCTCATCCACTACCCTGCCTTTGTCCAAGAGCAGGATCCTAGTAGCATAGAGCGCCGCCAGAACCATGTCGTGTGTTGCAACTATGACTAGTCTGCCGCTCTTCGCGTACTCTCTCAGAACACTGTACACGAGCACACGTCCATACATGTCCTGGAAGCTCGTAGGCTCATCGACAACAAGTACCTCGGGGTCACGGATAAGCGCGTGAGCCAGCTGGGCTCTCTGCCTCTCACCACTACTAGTAGCGTAGAGGGGGCGAGAGGCGAGGCCGCCAATACCCAGCTTTCCGAGAAGCTTCTCCGCCTTCTCTAGGTCCTCTCTACTCGGGCCCAGGGCTAGCCCGCTCCTAGCCGGGTAGAGGCCTGCCGCGACGAACTCTGCGACGCTCTGGCCGAGCCCCGGGCTGGGCAGCGCCGGGGGAACATAAGCTATGTGTACTGCTCTGTCGCGGGAACTCATCTCGTAGACATCGGTGCCTCTGAGCAATACCCTCCCGCTCAGCGGCTTATGGAGCCCCGCTATTGTTCTTAGAAGCGTGGTCTTCCCTGCGCCGTTCGGGCCAAGCACTACTAGTAGCTCACCAGGCTCCGCCGAGAAGCTGACATCCCGGATGACGATGGTTTCGCCGTACCCGGCGCTGACGGAGACGAGGCGCATCAAGCTCATTGCTCCGCACCAGCACCGCTACGGATAACCATGTATGCGAGAAACGCGCCCCCCACAATGGTCGTCAAGAGGCCTCCAGGCACCTCGCCAGTACCAGCTGCAAGCGCTATTAGCCGAGAAGCCACGTCTGCCCCCAGACCTATCAACGCGCCTATGAGCAGGGTTGCTGGAATAGCTCTAGAGGGGTGGCCGCCCATGAGGAGCCGCGCAGCATTGGGAGCCATGAGGGCCACGAAGTACACTATCCCGGCAGCGTAGACCGATACCGCGCTCAGCAGGGCCGCCACCCCGGAGGCGGCGAGGCGCACAGCTCCAGGCCTATAGCCGAGGTCGGCGGCGATCTCGTCCCCGTAGGAGAGGGCATCCAGGCCACGCGCAAGCGCGAGCGAGGCCGCGAGCCCCAGGACGAGCCCCATAAACGACACCGTCACCGAGTCCCACGTCGCGTACGCGAAGGTGCCGAGAAGCATTAGTGCCGCACTGACACCGGCCAAGGCCTCGGCGAGCACCGTTAGGAGGCTAGAGGCCCCGGCAAGCATGCTGGCCACAGCTATGCCTGCCAGCACGAGCCCCGTCCTCGTAAACCCGGTGCGAGACGCTATGAGGATGCTCAGCCCGTAGGCAGCAAGGCCTCCAAGAAACCCAGAGGCAAGGGAGGCGCCAAGGGGAGGAGAACCACGGTAAACTATGACGACGAGCATCGAGGCCACGTAGGCGCCCTGTAGCACGCCGAGGATATCTGGGGAGGCCAGGGGGTTCGAGACGCTGTACTGGATTAGGAGCCCGGAGAGACCGAGAACAGAGCCCACGAGGACTGCTAGGAGGGTGCGGGCCAGCCTAAGCTCTAGCACGGTCCTAGCCAGCTCTCTTGGAGGCGAGAAGCCGAGAGGCCCGATCACGAGCCCGGCCAAGAGGAGGATGCCTAGGGAAAAAACCAGCACAGCCCATGCGATGCTCGTCCTCAAGGCTTTTGGCGCCCCACGGTCCTAGCCCTGGCTCTCTGTACACTTATAGGAGTCTGCTAGGCTGCTTGGCGGCTCCACCTTGCCCGGGTGGAGTATCGAGGCCAGCAAGTAGGCTGCATCAACTATTCCCGGCGAGGGGCGGTTGATCCTATCCGTCGCCTTCCCGTAGAGGACGCATATGTGTCCCTCACGGTATGCTTTGAGCTCTTTTAGCGGCGTGGTCTTGAAGAACTCAAGTGTCTTGTTATAGTCGCTCGGAGACATACCGGCAACTATCACGTAGTCGGGGTTCTTGGCAAGCATGTCTTCGAACCCGACCACTTGCCAGCCGTAGAGGCTGTGGAACGCGTTGCTCCCGCCAGCAAGCGTTATCAGTGTGTCCTGGAACGTCCCGCCGCCAGCAACCCATGCCCCGTTCTTCTCCAAGTAGACTACGAGGGCTACGCTCGGCCTAGTAGTGTTTGCTAATGCCTTCTCCAGCTCGGCTACCCGTTGCTGCATCTCCTTGATGACCTTGTCTGCTGCCTCCGGCTTACCGAGCAGCGATGCTATCGCTGATAGGTCCCAGTAGATGTCGTCCAGGCTCTTGGCCCTGCTACAGCGGAGGAAGAACACCTTGACACCCATACCCTCTAGCTGCTTGGCCATCCTCTCCTGCGAGGGCACCCCGCTACAGGCTAGAACCAGGTCAGGCTTCAAGGCCACCACCTTCTCTGTGCTAGGCTGCCAGTAGCCCCCAACAGTGACAACGTTCTTCGGCAACCCCTTCACAGTCTTAGAGAAGTCGTCTACGCCGACCAAGCGGTCGCAGAGCCCGAGCGAGCACACATCCTCGGTTATCGATGGCGCTAGGCTCACTACCCTAGCCGCGGGCTTCTCGAGGACAACTTTGCGGCCCAGAGCATCCACGAGCACTACCCTGGTAAGTGTACGCGTCTCCTTCTTCACCAGCGTCGTCGTTGCTGTCTTCTCGATCGTGCTTGTCTCGGTAAGGGTCTTAGATGCTGTGAGCGTGACGGGGCTTGTAACGGTAACGGTTCTGGTAGAGCCTTTGCCAATATAGTAGCCGGCTACAATACCGACGATGAGGAACAGTATGGCTAGTGTTGCGGCGAGGACCTGGCCACGCATAACCCGGTCACCAAGTAACGCTTAGAAGCTGGCCCCGGGGTCCAGGATAAAACTCTTCTTCAGCAATAAGGGAGCGGCATGGAAACCCTTTACTACACGCCGGTTGCGAGACTAGAGGAAACACGGGCTATGAGGAAATGTAGCAAAGCGGAGAACCCTGGAAAGGCTCAGTGAAGACGCCGGCGACGCCGAGCCCCATCACTTTCCCGGGGACAAGCGTTATGGGCCCGAGCCAACTGTTCTCTAAGACTATGGCTTACAGATCATTTTTGCGGCCTTACATGCCTCCCGGTATCCTGGGTCACGCTTGGCTAGCTCGCTGTATATCCTCCTCATATTCTCTTGCACTGGCAACAATAAGTCATCCTCCGTGAACTTGAACACTGCGTAACTTATACCGCCCACCGGCTCCAGCTTCTTCAGCTCCTTGGCTAGGCCTACTGCCTGCATCTCCTCGGTGATCTCCAACCCTTTGGCCTCCTCTTCGAACATGTGCTTAATCATGGAGAACGGCAGGAAGAGCCATGCAAGTCTAGCGCCAAGGCTTATCTTGGGGGTCTTCGGCCTGGCTGGCTTCCGCCCAGCAATCTCCTCTAGCTCGCCGAGCTGCTCAGAGATGCTTACGCGTGGCTCAAGCCTACAACCATTACCCCTAACTCCCTCGACATAGCTGATGGGGTGGACTAGGAGGACTGTTCGGAAACGCTTCTCTAGGAACGGCCAGAAGAACGCGTCGATCCCTACTACGCGGTCTCCCAGCCTAGCAAGATTAAAGGGCACTAGGACCTCTCTTGCCAACCCACTACAGCCCCTTGGAAAATAAGGAGGGGCAACCCCCTTATTCATACTACTCTCGAAGACCAGTCGCGATTACTTGTTCAGCGGGAGGCGAGTTTGGCCACGTTGCTGTAAACGGTGCCGTAGCCCTCTAGGTGAACAGTAACTATGACGGCTAAGGGCTTCTCGTCCTCCGGCGTATATACCGATACGTGGAGCCTCGCCTCTTCACCGGGCACGACTATGCTGTCACCGTACCACATGTACTCTATGCCGCCGATGATACCCTTCTCCGCCCTAAGCCACATAGTACTGTTATTGCCTAGCGCCACCTTCACGTAGACATCAACACCCTCTATTGGTGCTGGATGAGCAAGCCTGCTCCCATCAATAATAGCGTCGAATCCGAGCATCCACACGGTTACGTTCTGCCTCCCAATCGGATGAGTAATTGTGGTTAGCCTAGGTGGCTCAGTCACAGCGATCTTTATACCTATGCTGGAGGCGGCAGACTTGCTTGAAGCCGCTAAGATCGTGACAACGAAGATAGCTACTGCTGCAATACCTATAGTGTAGAGGAGGACTCTTCTCTTCAGGAAGTCCCACCTCTCGGGATCTGTTAAGGTGTATAGATGCCTATATAGTTTTATATCGTGAAGAGCGTCTATGCCTGGATGGGGTTGGAGCAGAGCTGCCATACACCCTTGGGTGCAGAGAGGGAAACGTTTTACCCCCTAAATAGTGTATGGTGTTTCACTGGGAACCGGCATTGGCGAGTACTGAAGCTGTGCTTGAGAGCCCGGAGGCTAAGCTCACGGCTGCTACGGCCCTCGCCGCGGGCGTTGATGGCGTGGACATCGTTGTGGCTGCGCATGAGGGCCTGGTCTATAATGTTGAGGCAAAGAACCCGGAGCTGGAGCTGTATGCAGAGGAGCTGGCCTCACTCTCCGTCAGCTACCTAGAGGCTCCTCCAAGCCGCGCCTTGAACGCCAAGCCCTCCATAATTGTTGCCTCTCACATGGATAGAGCCCTCCTGATCGCAAACATAGGTGGCGGCTACACTCTTGCAGCCCTAGGCGACCCGCGCGCCATTAGCTCGCTCATAGAGCCTCTGAGCCGTATAATCAACGGCACACCGCTGCGGTGCCCGAAATGCGGCGCAAACGTAGAGGTGTTCACGCAGACTTGTCCGAGATGCGGCCGCAGAGTACCCTTCGGCATAGCTTCTTGCCCCTTCTGCGGCGCAGACCTATCGCTCAAGACCTGCCCTAATTGCGGCACCTCGTTAAGGCTTGTTGAGAACAGGCTCGAAGTAGTAGAGAAGCCTGAAACAGTCGAAGTTGCAGCCACGGCGCCTAGCGAAGAGAGGGCTAGAGCTGAGGAGAAGCCTCTGCGTCCAATACCTCCAAAGATTGGTGTTAGTGTTGCAAGCCTCGGCGCAGCAATATACTTCATACTAGTCTATGGATTCAAGCTACCCATGCTTGAGTCAACAATAGCAGGCATAGTCCCGATAGCTATAAGCTATATCCTCGGACTCGCAAGGAGGCTATAAGGAGCCGAACTTGTTGTACCACGGGTTTCGCCGAACTATTTACCGCTTTTAGAAGATCCTTGGAGTAATGTAGAGTTTGCATCTTCCTCTCTTGCTCACAAGGGTGCTCGCATCCACAGTTTTTCCATCGGCAGTCAGCATTGCGCACCCACTTGTATCGCAAAGTATGTTTATAACTAAGCCGTCATCAAGCCTACAGTTAGCATAGACAAGGTGATCAGGGCTCATATTGGCTAAGGTGTTACCCAGCGCCTCCGCTATGGAGGTGTTTTCAAATGTACGCGTCTCCTCCGACCTGAGTATCATCTTTACTAAGGTACCCACGTCCTTTAGCAGGGTTCTCAGCATTGCAAGCATTTGCTCGCTTATCTTGATCTCGCCGACTGGTTGCACTAGTGTTTCCGGTGCTTGCTCGGCCTCCTTCTCCGTGCCGAGCATTTTTCTAAGCTCACTCTGATCTATGGCTGCCTCCGGCTCTGATTCAAGATCTATTCCAATGTTTTCCTTACTGAGCTCAACTATCTCTGCGAACCCCTCTTTAGAATCAAGTACTCTTCCTAGGATCTTTAGCGCGTCTTTGCCCTTCATTATGGAGCCAGTGCCCTGTTCTCGCGCAATTATCGCGACCGGTTTTCCGTCAAGAAGCTCTATCTCGACATAGTAATCCGGTGTATTTATCTGTATGCGCCCAGTGAAACCCGTCTCCATATATTTCTCTAGAACCGTGCGAGGAGCCTCATTAAAAAACTCGTGGAATCTCAGCGTGCGGCCGCGGCTGAGGAACAGCATTACCTATGTGCCCTCTGGGCCTGCGAGGCTATAATGCTGCCTTTATCCTTTCCTTCTGCTTTTTCATCTCGTAGCGTATTCTTCCGAGGTATGCCCTCTTGTCAGCTATTACTGTGAATACTGCATCGCCCAGGTCCTCGAGGAGTACATAGTTGTTCGCGAATTCAAGCATAACCATGTCTAGGTTTCCGAGCTTTAGCTCGGAGCCTACTCGCTCAGATGCACCATAGACCGTGATTATCATCGCGGCTAGTGCGTCTGGGTCTATTTCCTCGCCTCCCGGGATAACCGCATCTATTACGAATCCGTCCTTGCTTATCACTGCCGCGCCGTTTACGCCTTGTATTCGCGTGAACTCAGATATTACCGAGCGTAATGGGGATGACAGAGCTGCTCACCTCCATATTCTACTACTTTATCCACGTTACCAGGAGAGGTAATAGAGTTTAAAGTATTTGTCCTTAAACCTGAAAACCTGAATCCTTGGACCACGTCGCCGGCGCCTCAAAGCCCCAATTGTAGTGTTTTTTGCTGTAGGGGAGAGGCCCTAGATATATTAATCATAATTCGTGCAGTTATCATAGTTAGGGATGTATTAATGAATAGTGCAAGTAATGATACTATGGAGGCGTTGATTAGAAATATTAATGAGAGGAAGATTACGCCACAACACGCA
The DNA here is from genome assembly GCF_033097485.1 of Pyrofollis japonicus. NCBI lineage: Archaea > Thermoproteati > Thermoproteota > Thermoprotei > Desulfurococcales > Pyrodictiaceae > Pyrofollis > Pyrofollis japonicus. Next base: position 687,728 of record NZ_AP028634.1, on the reverse strand, counting down.
TTCTTTGCCCTATACTTGGCTGCCGGGGCGTATACTGGCGTCCTAAACCAGGGCGCTATGAGCATGTTCGCGCGCTATGTCGCGCCTAGGCTCAAGCTCTACCTAGAAGGCCTTGGGTACAAGTTTCCGCAGTCCAGCGGTAACGACCCTGTCCAAGTGCTCGACGAGATAGTTACGACGCTCAACGAGGCTCTATCAATAAGCGATGAGGTAAAAGTAGTCCGGGAAGGTGAGGACAAGGTCTCGCTCATAGTGCTGGGGAACAAGTGCCGCTACTGCCCAAAGGGTGTCGGCTTAGCCGAGATACCGGGCACCCTATGCCCATTCCCATACCTCGTCGCGGAGCTCGCCAAGCTACACGGCATTGAGCTCGAGATCTTAAAGAGGCGCGAAGGCGGAAGAGTAAGCATACTTAGCAAGGAGAAGGGCTACTGCAAGACGGTCTTCCGGCTAAAGAAGTGAAGAATATTCCCGATAACTGTGCTGCCTCGCGACTTGCTGCCCTAGGCTTAGGGAAGCACGCCTAGCATTGGTACGCGGGTTATCCGAGAGTAGAGATATTGTACTATTTCCAGCGTTTTGCTTCTCGGCTCGGGGAGGTAGAGGCTGTCTTGGCCGGGCCCGAGATCGTTGGGAGACGTGTCCTCTGCCGTGGCCGTAGAATGGTTTTTGGCCAAATCATTGCACGCATAGGCGGCCGCGAGGTCGCGTTTGACGCTCTCCTCCACGGTGGCGCGGTGGTTGTTCTACCAGTCAACGAGAAGGGGGAGTTGCTGCTCGAGAAGCAGTTCCGCCCGGTTGTTGGCGAGTGGCTCATTGAGGCACCTGCGGGGACTATGGAGGAGGGGGAGGAGCCGGAGGAGACTGCTAGGAGGGAGCTCATCGAGGAAACCGGGTACGAGCCAGGGGAACTAGTCTACATGACCACGATATACCCCTCGCCGGGCACCTCGACCGAGCACATACACATCTATCTCGCGCGCAGCCTCAGGTTTGTCGGCGCTAGGCCGGAGCACGACGAGCTAATAGAGACCATGTGGGTGCCTCTCCCCAAGGCACTCGAGATGATAAGGAGCGGCGAGATAAAGGACGCGAAGACAATAATAGCCATCACGTTCTACAAGCTGTTTCACACTGATGCCGCGAATAAGCCGCTACATGGTTAGCAGGTTTATTGCGCAGCTTTTTTCGAGGCCCTACGCGCTAACTGTTCTGCCACCTCGGCTACATCTTCGGGTTCCAGTATTCTCAGACCTGGCGGCGGGGCCGCGTCTGCGCCGGAGAGGCATACTGCGCCAGCAAGGGCTGCACCGATTTTTCTAGCCCTCTCGTACGCGGCTATGAGGTCGCTTCGGCTACATGTACCCATTTTTACCTCGTAGGCTGCAATCGCGTACCTTGCCCGCTTATCCAGGACAACTATGTCTACGTCTCCCTCGCCTTGGGGCAGTATAGTGTAGGCCGGTACCCCGTCATGGTACTCGGCGAGCATCTCTGCTAGCGAGAATTGGAGTTCACGTGCATAGAGCGCTAGTACTGTGTCGCGCATAGTGCCCGGAGGCACCGGGTACTCGTCCACAGCGTGGCTCTCGGCGAGGCCATAGACTATTGCTAGGAGGGGTGATGAGTGCCTATAGTATATGCGCTTGCCCCTGGTCATCCACAGCCTCGTCTTCGTCACCAGGCCCATTGAGGCGAGCTTGTCCAGTACCCCCGTCACGGTCGAGGGACTTGGAGACTCTATGAGGCCGCGCTGATAAAGCAACGCTGCCAATGACTTGGAGTCCCAGACCCCGTCACCCAAGAGGCGGAGAACAGCATCGTATAGCCTTGTCAGCTTCCTCTCCTCCTCGGTGAAGACCTCGCCTACTAGGCCCGAGGCAACACTATAGAGCAGCCGTGCATTACTGGTTATCCAATCCCAGGGTGCTTCGCCCAATACGCCGGGCATCGATGTAAGCCACGGCTCTCTGAGCAGTAGAGCCCAAAGAACAGCCTCCCTGGCGCTGAGCCTCGGCAGGAGCGATACTACTACGTCGCTTAGATGGAGCAAGTCTATGCGCCATGGAGCCGCTAGCCCCAAGAGGGGACTATGCCTCGAGAATACCCGCTCAACAACACCAAGGCTCGAGGCAACCAAGATAAGCTGCCCGTTTGGATGTATCGAGGCAAGCATTTCCCACAGCGATTCCGGAAGCCTTTGAAACTCGTCAATAACCACTACATCTCCTCTTCGCAGACGCCCAGCTATCGCTCTAATTGCCTCCTCTATGCTCAAGAGCCTGGGCTCGCTCCCCCTTTCCTCAAAAACTATCGTGCTGTCTCTCGCCACAATGGAGTATATACTCCACTCGGCGAGCAGCCTCGTCATAAACGACTTGCCAGTCTTTCTCCTCCCATACAGGAGGAGCCACGACCCGCTACGGAGAAATCTCCGGAGCCCAAGGAACTCCCTCCTCCAAAGAATTATTCCCGCCAGAATATTCCACCCAGAATATTCTGAAGAGAAGAGCTGCTTCTTAAGCACTCTCCCGTATAGAGGGAGCGTTTGTTTTTGGAGCCACTTGTAAGGGAAAGGTTTAAATAGAACAGTCGTCGCAGGGGTTGTTGCTTGGTGTAGCCGATGCGCCAATGGCGATAGACCCCATAAAACTCCGTGCCCCACAAGTAGAGGAGATTGTGCCAAAGCATTGGTACAACATTGTGCCAGATCTCCCGGAGCCTGTTCCTCCTCCACGCAAACCAGACGGCTCCATAGTGAAGCCCGAGGAGCTTGAAGCAGTCTTCCCCAAAGAGCTGGTACGCCAAGAGACTAGCATGGAGCGCTACATAGCCATACCCGAGCCCGTCCGGCAAGCATACCTTGAGATCGGTAGGCCGACTCCCCTCCTAAGGGCTAGGAGGCTTGAGGAGAGACTAGGCACGCCAGCCAAGATATACTACAAGTACGAGGGGGTTATCCCGACGGGCTCCCACAAGGCTAACACGGCCATAGCACAGGCCTATATGGCGTCCCAGGAGGGCATTGAGAGGCTAACCACGGAGACTGGTGCAGGGCAGTGGGGAAGCGCACTAGCCCTAGCAGGCGCGCTCTTCGGGATAAAGGTCCGCGTCTACATGGTGCGCGTCAGCTATGAGCAGAAGCCCTACCGCCGCGTACTGATGCAGATCTACGGCGCAGAAGTGGTCCCGAGCCCGAGCAAGCTGACCAGCGTCGGCAGGAAGATACTGGAGGAGGACCCTGATAACCCGGGCAGCCTCGGAATAGCCATAAGCGAGGCAATCGAGGACGCCCTTACAAACCCCAACACGAAGTACTCGCTGGGCTCAGTGCTCAACGCAGTGCTCCTACACCAGACCGTTATTGGACAAGAGGCCATGAAGCAGTTGGAGCTGCTGGGAGAAGAGCCCCCGACACACCTGGTCGGCGCAGTCGGTGGTGGGAGCAACTTCGGAGGCTTCACTTACCCGTTCATAAAGGAGAAGCTCCGCGGCAAGCTAGACGCAGAGGTGATAGCTGTCGAGCCCAAGGCAGCGCCCTCGATGACTAAGGGCGTCTACGCATACGACTACGGCGACACGGCCGGGCTAACGCCTCTGATAAAGATGCATACTCTTGGCCACCGCTTCATACCGCCACCGATACACGCCGGGGGCTTACGCTACCACGGCGTAGCGCCAACGCTCAGCATACTGCTCAACCACGGCGTCGTGAAGCCAGTAGCGTATAAGCAGACAGAGGTGTTCGAGGCAGCTAGGTTCTTCGCCCAGGCAGAGGGCATCGTCCCGGCGCCAGAGAGCGCCCATGCAGTCAAAGCAGTGATAGACCTTGCTAGGGAGGCTAAGAAGAAGAACGAGAAGCGCATCATAGTGTTCAACCTGAGCGGCCACGGCCTACTAGACCTCAAGGGCTACGAGGACTACCTGGCAGGCAGGCTCGAGGATACCGAGCCGGAGAGCTTCGACCTATCGTACCTGCCGAAGGTGGAGGGCTGACCGCCTATTGTGGAGCCAAGGATACTCCTACTGCCGATCCGGGAGCTACGAGTACACGAAAAAGCCGACAAGCACCACGCACAGCGAATAGCCCACAGCATCGCCGCGGCGGGGCAAGTACTGAGACCGATAATAGTTGAGGAGAAGACGCTCACCATTATCGACGGGCATCACCGCTACACGGCGCTCCGCTTACTAGGCGCGACCCGGGCGCCAGTAGTACTAGCCAGGTACGGTGAGGACATAGAGGCGGTAAACCCGCCCACGAGGACGCTGACGGTACGCGCAGACAGCGCAGAAGAAGCGCTCTTGTTCCTCGCAGAGCTACTAGAAAAGAGCGTCCCGCGGGGCAGCGCCCGCCTAGAGCTAAGACACGCTGGGCTCAAACTAGTGCTCCACAGGGACAAGGTGCTCCTACACCATGCGCTAGCAAGGCTAGAGAACCAGGCACTAGGCCGCGGCGACAAAGCCTACAAGATAAGGGCAATAGCAGAGCCCCCCTCGCCAGCAGAGATACTAGGCGCGGCGGCAAGGAGCGAACAATACCCCATAAAGACGACAATACACGTCACGAGCCTCAAAAAGCTCGTCGCACCCACAAGGCTCAAGAACCTATTCTAGACGATGGCGGCGACAATAAAGGGGGGTACGGGGCACCGCCTAACAAGCATTTTTGACGCACCCAGTCCCTACCGTGTGTCTCTCTTCCCTGTGGAGCATCCGGCGGCGATTAACCACAGCTTATAACTCCTCGTCGCCGGCCCCCGGGGCTTCTAGATAAATGGGTCCTCACTGAAGAGAATCTGCGCGGCGGCAAGTATTGCGGCTAAGAGCAGTCCTCCTAGACCTTGGAGGCACGTTGATGATTGAGGAGGGTAGCGAGGGGCTCAGCAGGGAACTGGCTAGCTCGCTCGGCATAGATGCCCCTCTAAGCTACCTTGATGTTTACCACGGCTACGGTTTCCGCTACGCCGATATCTGTGAGACCAGCTTGGAGGCAGTCGCCTACTACTATGTCTCGCGGAGCAGGAAGAGAGTCGTAAGGCCAGAGGAGGCCCGCAAAACCTATCGCGACCTTGTACGCATCCTCGCAGCCAGCCTCAAGCCGATCCCCGGCGCCCTGGACGCGCTAAGAGAGATTAGAAGGCTCACGGACCGAGTAGTCATCGTCTCGAACGCCTCCTCCCAGGAGGCCATAGAGGAGGCTCTACGCCTCCACGGCTTCCTAGACCACGTCGACGCCGTGGTGACCAGCAGGCTCGTAGGCGTAAGGAAGCCCGACCCAAGAATATTCATCTACGCGCTAAGCCTCGTAGACGCAAAGCCAGGCGAGGCAATCCACATAGGCGACCGAGGCTACGAAGACATATGGGGAGCCAAGAACCTAGGCATAAAGACAATCCACATAGCAAGAAACACACCACCATCACCGATAGCAGACTACGTTGCAAACGATATAACCCAAGTCCCTACCATACTCGGCAAAATAGTGAACTCCTAGCTCCAAGACATCATATCATCTACGAGGCAGAACAACTTCTAGCTCCCAGCAATAACCTAGTGAAATACGGGTCCAGGCGTGGCAGTACTAGAAAGACTCTTAGGACTCATGAAAACTTATTATTATGAATTCGTGGATGCGCTAAAGGACTATGAGGCCGGGCAGGAACGCGTATATGCTGTTGAGAGGCTCGCCCAGCTAATAGCACGAACAGTACTTGATTTTGCTGCAGTACTAGCCGTGCGCGAGGCCGGAGAAAAGCCAGGAACCTATCGCGAAGCCGCAGCATGGCTAGCACGGAGGCTTAAGCTCAACAAGGACCTAGAAGACTTCTTGGTGGGACTGGCAGGCTTCCGCAACATACTGGTACACATGTACGCCGAGCTCAGAGAAGACTTAGAGCACCAAGCTTTTATAGAAATAGCTGAGAAAACCCCATACCTGTTGCAACGACTTGAGAAAGTAGCACAGAACGATCCATGCCTCAATGAGGTAGCTGAAAAGCTCAGGAAAATCGGCGAGGAGATAGGGGCACGCTACATCCTAGTATTTGGTTCTCTTGCGCGAAAAGGCTGTGGCAACGACGTTGACGTAGCCGTAAAGCTGGGCAAGAAGCCCCGGAGCGCCCTGGAGATAGGGAAAAAATACAGGCAGTACTAGAAGACGCACTACAAGCACCAGTGGACATAGTCATAATAGATGTCCTTGACGACCCGGTCCTCGGCGCAGTAATAGCAGAGGAAGCCGTGTTGGTCTACGGCGATGCAGCTGAAGCCGAGGAAGACAGAGCTAAGCTGCTTAGCAGATACCTAGACCACGTAGAACATGTGAAGAAGCTGAGGGCTCTAAAGGGCCATGTATAAGAGGCGTGGAGCTGCATGGGGCTCTATTGCGTTTGCTATGGCTTATTTAGGTACAACTAGTGAATACCATGGCCCGGTTAAGAGGGCAGAAAATACTCATGGAACACCTTTCTTCTCTAGAACATAGTGTAGGTACACCGCCTCTACGACTATAGTAATAAGTATGCCTAGGACAGAGAGCTTTGCGGGAGCACTAATTGATACAAATAGTTTAGCCTGAGGATCTATGCCCGTAGTTGCTACAATGTACTCTGTTACCCCTGGTACGGCATTCATTGGGCGAAATAGCATGAAGATCACGAAGAGCGTCTTGCCCAACGCCTCATTGATGAATGGTGAAAGGAACTCGACCAGTATAAAGGGTAGCACGAGTAGCAGTGTCGCTGCTACTATAACGTACTCGGCGAACCTGCCATGGTACGCGAACACTGCGCCAAGCAGCATGTATAGTAAGAGTTCTAGGACAAAGAGGCTAAGTGAAACAGCGCCGAGGAAGAGAGAGGGTCCGACTCCGCGGAAGCCTATCCACGCATTTATCCACGGAGCAAGGAGTATCGGTGACAAGGCAACGAAGCTTAGTACGGTGTAGAACAGGGCTTGGGACAAGGTATAGCTGGCTAATATTCTTCCGCGAGAGCCTCGCAGAGCAGCCATCACTGAGTAGACACCGCTTGAGAACAACTCATGCAACACACCAGTACACGTAATGGCAAAGAATAGTATAATGCTATGCAATAGAGTTGAGAGGCCGGAGGCGAGGAACCCAAGCCTATAATTAATCGCGTCGTAGGGAGCCATCACGGCTACCTTGTTGAGCTTGTCCAGGAGCTGAGGAGCTGCTTCCTTGGCGGCACTAATAACACTATACGGGTTTCCAGGATCCACATTGTATCCAGCGAAGCGGAGACTCACTATCAGTTCTTCTAAACCAGGCGGAGTCCAGTTAGCATAATAATAGTAGAGAGAAAGCATGGCAACCAAGGAGACAATTATGACGAGTAGCAGCCTAAGCCATCCATATAGTCTGAGAAACCTAATGTACAAGGAGCCGCCACCTAATTGGTAGCACTTATACTAGTTATGTACGCGTACAATGCATCCGTGTTCGAGAATAAATCAACACCATGGACACGTTGATTCTCGCCTAGCTTCTCCTCGCTTACAATAAGGCAATAATCACCTACATGTATGGCTGCGGTGCCTCTGTCCGCTATCCTGCTACACATGCTGCTAGGCCCCAGGTAGAACCTATACCTTTCAACCTCATGCCTAAGCTCATCCACCGGTTTCATGTAGAGGTGTCCATCTCGTAGGGCGGCAACATGAGTAGCTTCTTGCACCATGTACCCGTCAACGACGTGGCTGGCAAGCATCATTACGCTGACTCCCTTCTCCTCGCGATACTCTAGGAGAATCCCCCAGAGTTTCCTGCGAGAAAAAGAGTCAAGATTAGCAAAGGGCTCATCCACGAGAATACAGCCGATCCTATCCCTCCAAGCGGCAGCTAGTACTGAGGAGATGAAGAGCTTCCTAGCCTCACCCATGGAGCATCTTCTAAAACTCTTCCTTAGAATCTCGTAGACCCCAAGCTCTTTAGCCAACTTAGCCAAGAATTCATGATCACAATCCCCGATGACCTCGCAGAGGTCGAAAGCGTTGACAAAGCTTCGCCTAGGCACGGTCTCCGGCACGTACACTTTGCGTGACCCACACGAGGCCTCCCCCTTATCGGGAACAAGCAGGCCAGCAACTACCCGGAGAAGAGTAGACTTACCACTACCATTCGGCCCAACAAGGAGTACAACACCCCTGCTCAGAGCAAGGCTTACATCGCCCAGAACTACTTTGCCGCTATACTTCTTCACGACACCTTGTAGGCGAAGCATATCGTCTACCTCCTCATATATAGTACAAGGTATATTGCTAAGATAAATAAAATGATTAAACTAAAAATAAGAAAATGCAAATAGCTAGAAGAATCGTACCTAGACACCGGAGGAGCCTCTACCTCTATAACACCACATTTATGCGGATAAATGAACCAAGCATACTGGCCAATAGTTACAACCCCTTTATTGGTAAAGACCTTCTCATCAACATCTATCGTGTAATTACCGCTCTTCACAGTCTGAAAAGTCAAAAAGAGCTCATAAGCAGAACAATTACACTTATCGAACACTATCTTAACAAACCCGGTCTCATTTGTGTAATTTAGTTCAATATGCTTCGGCCTACTAGTGTTTGAAACAATAAGAGCCTTCAAGGGCCTCATATAAGGTGCCTTAATAATTATCATCAACGGCAATGAAAGCATACTACCAAGACTATCACTATTACTAGATACGCTACTATTCGCTACAAGCACACGAAGAGTAAACCTCTCACCCAGAGTTTTGAAACCTAAGAGACTACCCGTAGTTGTAACGACTACGCGGGGAAGACCCAGGCTAGAGGGCAGATAATAAGCACACACTTTCTTTAAAAGAGACACATTACCCGGAAGATAGAACATCTTTCCAGCTATCTCAGAAATACAACTGCCCATATAGCTATTTGAACTATAGTTCACATATATGCCGACCGGCCCAATTTTTCTTAAAATAGAAATAACTGGATCCATTTCCAAAATATCGTAGAAGCTTATATTATCTAGACATTTCCCGTCATTATTTATTATCCCCGTTATTACTGCCCTATCTATATTGCTAAATATATTATATTCAAATGATAGGTAGCAAAGACTATTTTCATTCAAGTATAAAGTTATCTTGCTTGTAACGTTAATATCAAGTATAGATTGAATTACTTTGTATAATTGATCTGAAATATTATATTTTTCTAGAATATTTATATTCTTTTTATCTATATTTATTATCTTTTTACATTTCTTCACATCTTTACTATAGTATACATATACACCAATGTATCCATATTTATTTATAACGAGCAAGCTATGAATATATTTTCCAGTGGTTGCATCGCTAATCACAACATAAGAATTGCTAGCAAATACAAGTAGAAAGAATGCAAACAGTATTGATATTGCTAGAAAAGATGGATTCATGTCTGCCCCCACATGCTATTACTCACTAAGCCTCAGCGTGTACTTCATATGTGGATATCCTAGATATAATTACCTATATAGTTATGGTTCAATACTGCTGCTATCAGCATCACTTGCTTCAATTCAACTATTAATACAAGTATTCTCAAGTATCAAGATCGCGCAACGACTCATCCAAAGTTTTTCACTCAATGTACTGCTCTAATCAATTATCAATTCCGAAAGTATGATTTTCTTTAATTATATTTTTCCTTTAAGTCCTTTAAGGTATCTATGCAGAGGAACTATCTTGGCTAGTTTTCGCGCGGTTTTTCTCAATTTTCTCTTCGATTGTTTTCACGAGTTTTTCTATTTCCTCTATCGCGTCTTCTACATGCTCCTTGCTGCACCATCCTTCGTAGAAACAGACATGCATTGCCGTTGCGTGTGCCCATGCATTGCTAACCCATTCTCCTAGCTCTTTGCGCAGTACTAGGGTGTATCTCCAAAGTTCTCCGTGGCTCGTAAGCCTTTTCCCTTCTCTCCAGGCCGCGTATGCCTTAACTGCTAGTGCTGCTGCCCCCCAGGCCTTTTCCGCGGCCTGCCTCACATCTCCTCTTTTCAGTTCTTCGCAGGCTTGTTCTAGGAGTTCTCGCGCAGCCTCAATGTACTCAAGCGCCCTTTCCGGCGGATCCAGGCCCTGCGCAACAAGCTCTACAAGATACTCCTCCAGCCCCATACCCTGCTTCTCAGCCTCTCGGCGGAGACGTTGAGCAATGCTACGAGGTAGCCGGATGGTCTCTGATAGAGCCAAAGTCGAAACCACCACTTGGTATTATTTCTATAGCTGAAGCTTTTAAGCTAGAAAGATGGCCGACGTTGATGCGGGATCCTTGGCCTCTAAAATAGCAGGCATTATTCGCGCCTAGTACAAGTGGCGCCAGTTACTATTTCGCTGACGATAGCAAGGGGCTAATCTCCAAGCTGATATCCTAGGCTCTCAGCGCTATTATCGAGGCAAGTAGTATAGCTTGCTTAATCCTAGGTGTCTTGGGGTAGGGGGTAGCTCTGAAAAGCAGTGATCAAACCCAGTATTAACCATTGCTAGATTTCCCCTCTATTATTGGTCTGATATGATATGTCTGGAAGGGTTTTGTTAGCCGTACTTGTCTTCGCTGTACTTGTTGCCGGAATTGTTTTCTCTGTCCCAGTGTTCGCGGAGACTCATAAGGCTAAGTGGACTATCCTCGTCTACATTGATGCCGATAATAATTTGGAGCCGAATGCTTTTCTCGACGTAGAGGAGTTGGAGAAGATTGGCTCGACACAGGACATCAAGGTAGTCTTTATCCTTGACCGCTCGCCGAAGAACTATGAGGCCCAGGCGGCTGCCTACATACCGGGTATTGAGGCTTATGGTGATTGGAGTGGTACTCGTATCTACCTTGCGGCGCGGCACCCGGGGCCTGGTATAGGGTCTAAGCTGCTCAAGGATCTCGGAGAAGTTGATATGGGTGACCCTTCTACTCTTCGCGCCTTCGTAGAGTATGCTGTGGAGATGTTTCCTGCTGAGCACTATATGCTGGTCCTCTGGAACCATGGCAGCGGGTTCGGGGTGGCATACGACGATTCTAGTGGCGGCGATGGCCTTACGCTTGACGAGCTGAGGAGTGTTCTCGAGCAGCTGGGGGCTGAGGGGATAAGGTTCGACATAGTTGGCTTCGATGCCTGCCTCATGGCGACTCTTGAGACTCTTAGCAGTGTCGCTGGCCTCACTGACTACGTTGTTGCTTCGGAGGAGCTTGAGCCGGGCTACGGGTGGCCCTTGGACTCTATGCTCGAGATCCTCGTCTCTAACCCGAGTATTTCTCCAAGGGAGCTGCTCGCTGGCCTCGTCAAGGCTTATGGGGAGTTCTACGAGTCGCGGGGCATGATGGATACCACTCTCTCTGCCTTCGACATGAGGGAGCTGAGCCGCCGAGACATCGTTGAAGGCGTGAAGTCCTTGGCGGCCTTCACCCTTCAGCATCCTAGCGTAATGCAGGCGGTGAGGAGCCGCATCGACGAGTACGGCGCCCTGGAGGACACGGGGGGCGTGACTGTCGACTATGTCCAGTTGGTGAGAGAGGCTGCCAAGCACGGGCTCAGCGGAGCAGCGGTGGCGCTGGCTGATAAGCTTGTGGAGGCTAGGATTGCAAACTATGCTGGCCCAGGCAAGGCTGAGAGCAACGGGGTAGCAATATTCTATCCCCGGAAGAACCTCGTGGAGGCGTACAATAGGCTCACCTCATTCGGCTCGGAGACGGGATGGTCCAAGGCACTCGCTGTGGCTGTGAACATTGAGCCAGAGATATCCGAGAACCCCTCGGTGAGCGGAGACGTAGAGACGAGCAATGCTGCCGCGGCTGGCGAGGGGGCTTCCCTGGTCTCCGCCCTCGGCAGGCTGAACATCGATAAGAGGCCCGGGGACGAGCTAGTAGCAGTGCTTGCAGCAGAGGGCCAGGATGCTGACGGCTCCGTAATGGTGGCCTCCTATGTGGCTGTCGGGCTACGCGACGGGAGGCTCGTGAAGCTGGTCGACAAGGTTGTCGAGAAGGCTGAGAATCCAGAGGACTTCCTTCTCCCTGTGCTTGCCACCAGCTACGACGCTGACCGGGACGGCGTTGAGGACGTCTATGTAGCCGACCAGCTCTACTTGGGTAGCGACGGCATACCCGAGACCCACGTCTTCCGCATAAACCCCTCGACAGGCAAGGTCGTTGTGACTGGTAGCATAGGTTTCTTCGAGGTCTCGGGGCTAGCAGTGGCAGACCTCGACGGGGATGGCCACGCAGAGCTTGTCGTGGCTGGTACTCGTTACGAGGTAGACAACGAGGGCTACCTTACCGACGTCTATGGCGCCATCTACGTGGTCGATGCGGTCACGTTCAACCTCGTAGGCAAGTTTAAGGTGTCGAGCGGGCAGGAAGGAGTACTTACCTCGATAAGCGGGGTAGCTGTTGTAAATGCTAGTGGCCGCCTATACCTAGCCGTGGGAGTCAACCACTACGATACAGAGCTTAGCCCGTTGCCAGACATGGACACTGTGTACGTATACCGGTATAGGGGCAACAAGCTAGACACCGTGATGCACATACCCTATAGCTCTAACGACCTCGATGCAGGCGACGTGACCGGCGACGGCGCGCCAGAACTCATAGCGGCTAGTAGCCAGGAGTGCAGCGCAACAATCTTCACCATAGACGTTGGCCGCGCACGGTACGGCGAGTACGCTACAATACAGTTCCCGGCAAGTATTTGCGACACTGTGCAGTCTGTCAGCGTCTTCGACCTAGACGGCGACGGAGTCAACGAGGCAATATTCATGCTCGGCGTACTGGACGAGGAAGGAGTCCTCGACGACCTCAATATGAGGGTGTTCAGCTTCGTTGATAGGCCTAGGCTCGAGCTGCGCCTAGACCACTTGTTCACAGGGAGCACTGCCAAGATCCCCCTAGCCCTCGACATGGACGGTGATGGCAGGCTAGAGGTGGCGTACGTGGCGTTCCAGGGCAAGGGCCTACGGGTAGAGCTTCACAGTGTAACGAACTATGTTGAGACAAAGGGCTCTCTGCGCGGAAGAGTCGTGGACGAGAATGGCCAAGGAGTACCAGACGCTACTGTGACCGTCTCCGTGCCGAGGCAGAGCAAGGTCTACACCACGGTAACGGACGACAAGGGCTCATTCGAGCTGAGAAACATCCCTGCCACCACGTACGAGGTACTAGCAGTGACCCCCAGCGGCGAAGTAGGGCTCACAAGCGCCTCCGTGAAGCCGGGCAAGACTAGCCAGGTCACAGTAAGGGTTTCAAAACTACAACAAAGCAGCGAAGGCGAGGAGACAACCACGACCACGACAAGCACGGAGACCGCAACAACCAGTACAGCATCCCCAACGAGCACGACGACCACGAGCCAGGAACCGACAACCACCACACATACAACCACGCATACACAGACAACGACCACCCACACCACACAAACAGGCACAACAGCCTCGCCGACAACCAGCAGCCAACAAACAAGCACCGCAGGTCGAGAAACAACTACTAGGACAAGCACTCACGGCGACATGAGCCTCACACTGCCAATACCCATAACCACGCAGAGCACAGCCACCGGCAAGGAGACAAGCAGAACAAGCGAATCGCAATCAACAACCGAGGAGGCTTCAACACAGAGCACGGAAACGATTACTCCGAGCACAAGCCCCGCATCACCGGCAAGGAGGAGCAGCGGGAAAACCTACTACGTGCTCCCAGCCATAGCACTGGCTGCCGCAATAGCGTACATAGCTATCCGTAGGAAGGAGGCAGCGCCGCCAGCTCCTCCACCGCCTCCGCCAGCCTAGGTTCTTTCCCGTATCACCCAAAGCAGCGCATGGAGAAGAATAGGAGGTGTTAGTCCGCGTGCCTAGCTCCAAGTACTTGAAGCTCGTCGGGCTCAAAGTCTACGATCTGGACGCGAGATACATAGGCACAGTAACCGATATAGGCTTGATGAGCAAGGAGGAAGGAGACCTCCAACTATACCTAGTTGTCTCGAAGGGCTCCGAGAACATGGCTATACCGGTAAAATCCATACACTCCGTGGGGGACATTATATTGTTGAGAGAAGGCTATGAGGCTGAAGCGATAGAGCAGCAGGCCAGCGCCCCGGGAATCAGCACAGCCGTCTCCGCAGAGCCAAGCACTGTCACTGCACACGCTGAGGCACTGAACAGCCCAAGGGTGCAATCAGGAGCCGAGAAGCATGTTATTCCTAGATGCCCTAGCTGTGGCTCCGCACTGATCTACGAGCCGCGGAAGAAGCAATGGTATTGTCCACGGTGCAAGAAGTACGTCAAGATACCCGCCGAGGTTGAGGCAAAGGTGCCCCGTTGCCCTAGCTGCGGTCTACCACTGTCATACATAGAGGAGTATGGGAAGTGGTACTGCTATAACTGCAGGAGGTACGTTGACGTTGAGTAGGAGTGGCGAGAGCGGCTCAGAGATAGAGATACCTAGCGAGCTAGTAGACTTTATCGAGGAGGTTACTGGGCTCCCGAGGAAGACTATTGAGAAGGTGCTCTGGGCTGAGCGCCAGTACTACATGATGCTAGTATCATGAATACTTGCTATAGTTGCTTGGCCAGCTCCGCGAGCCTATCGGCCACGCTGTCTAGGCCAGCGGCGCGGAGAGCCTCAATATAGGGTGCTGCATCAATAGGCGAAACCGCTACCGCCCTCTTACGCCGAGCCTCTATGAGTTCTTCTGCGAATCTTCTTGCATCTCTGCCAGCGAGCTGGTAGGCGGCAGCAACGGCGAGCCCGTCTAGCTCTGATCCGTTCCAGGAACCTATTTTCTCCTCAACAATGCTCTTGAGCTCCTTTGCCACCCTGTACGCTGTGCTATAGGACCCCATTTTTATCAGTGAGAGAACCTCTACAGCCATCGTTGAGGTAGCTGAAGAGTAGTGGCCCTGCTTCATGAAGGCCTCTCTCGCCTCGTACGCGTAGCGGTAGGCTCCATGAATGTTCCCTGCCCGCAGGTAGAGCTCGGCAAGTATCCACTTTACCCTGGCAAGCAGCGGCTCCGGAGCGTCTAGGAGGAGCCTTCCGAGAGCCTCCTCGGCCTCAGCTATGGCCTCTTCGAGCCTCCCCATCATCCCGAGCACGAGGGCGAGCTGAGCCCTAGAGAACGCTACTTCCCTGGGGTTGCCCCTCTTCTCGGCGACAGAGAGGCCTAGCCGGATAGCGCTAAGCGCTTCCCCGACCTCTCCCCTCATGGCGTAGTACCTTGCAAGGTTGGAGTAGTAGACGTCCATGGCCCCGAGGAGGCATGGGTCTTCACGTGAATTCCCGAGAATCTTTTCAGCCTCTCTCAGCAATTCCTCGGCTTCTCCGCCGCCCAGCTTCAAGGGATAATGCCATAGGAGGTGGCCGACGATGTTGAGCAGTAGACAACTATCCCTATACATGCGGGTAAGCATCCACGCCTTCCTAAGCAGCTCTAATGAGCCATCGTAGTCTCCCCGCTCTCTCGCGACGAGAGCAAGCTCGGCCAAGAGGTAGGCACGGGCATAGTCGCTCCTAGTACTCTCCAACGCCTCCTCCAGCTCCCGGCCATAAGTATCCCTCACAAGGGCCATCTCATGCCCTATACGGGCTATACGTGTCCTAATCGTCCTCACAATCTTCCTCTCGTCGCCTGCTCTGCGGAAGAGGTGCAGCGCTGCAACAATGTGGTCGGGCCTGGGCCTCTTCACAAACCACTCACCAGCGCCTAATAGGCTGCTGAGCCTGGGTCTCCTCGGCCTAGTCCTTAACACTATGTCGCGGACAACGTAGCCCCCACCAGCCTCCGTCACGAGGCCAAGGTCTAGGAGACGGTAGAGGGCAGCCACTGGCGCCTTACAGCTACACGTATCCGCTACCAGTTCGGCGGGCACAGGTATCTCTAGGTCGACAAGCAGCTCCAGAACCTGTCTCTCCGACGCGCTTAGCCCCGCCACAATGCTGTCCCAGAACTGTGTGCCCAGCCTCCTCTCATGGAGCAGTCTTAGAGCCTCATCGACGCCCTTGGACGCAGCTAGCTCCGCGAAGAGTTTCAGTAGGAGCGGGTAGCCCTGCGTAGCCGCGTAGAGCATGCTGAGCCTCGGCGCATCGAGCTCCACGCCAAGCCTCGCTAGAAGCTCCCTTGCCTCCCTCGGGGAAAGGCCGCCCAGGCTCAGTACCTGGGCGCCGGGGACCTCGGCTAGGAGGCTGGTAGGCTTCCTCCTCGAAGCAACTATTATCCTGGCCTCGGTGAGCATTGGCGCGGCCTCGGCTACGAGCATTGCTATGTGCTTATCGCTCACCCTGTGGAAGTCGTCGAGGACGAGCACCGCGCCGTACTTGTCAAGTATGTCTGCGAGCAGCCTAGCCGCCTCACCTACGCCGATGTCTCCGGCTCCGAGCCTCTCATAGAGGCTGGTATCGCCGAGCGACGCCGCGAACAGCGAGATTCTCCACAGTAGCTGTGTGAGAGACTCGTAGCCTGTCACCGTGTACCATGCCACTGGGCTCTTCAGCTTAGAAGCATGGGTTGCTAGCAGCGAGGTCTTGCCGGAGCCCGGTAGCCCAACAACAACCAGGAGCCCGGGCGGGCTCGACTCAAGGACTGCTAGCTCCTTCTCCCTGCCCACGAACCACGAGGAGCTACGTGGAGGAGCAAGGACCGGGCCTAGGCGCCTCGCGAGGGCAGCAGGGTCTACGCCTTCTCCGCCGCTCTCGATACCTACTCCTTTCTTGCTTATCCTTAGGCATAGGCGGCTACCGCGTAGCTTGTAGACTCTGATGTTTCGCCCTGAGACGCGGCGCCACTCTGCAGAGACAAGCCCCATGCGTTCGAGGCGGCGAAGCCTCCTAGAGACATCGGTCTCGTCTCGGCCGAGAAGCCGGGCCAGCTCCCTCGGGTTGAACTCGCCGCTGGAGAGCACGGCCAGTAACTCGATGTTGCCAGGGTTCGAGAGTAGGCGGAAAACCCTGGCGACTTCCTCGAAGTCGTCCCTAAGCCTAGCCACAAGTACCAAGCTCCGTGCAGGGCTAGGTGGAGGAGGTGGCTCCTCCCCGCTATATCTGCGCCGTTGTTCCTCTTAACACTAGCTATTATGTGTCCGTGTAGCCGGGTAATGCGAAGGGCTAGGGGTAGAGCACCTTATCTGTTATCCTCGCGGTTACAAGCGCCACAGTCACGAACATTATTATCGACATTATTAGCGAGGTATAGGGGTCCACATAGTCCCACGTATTGTACATGCTGTACCTTATCATTTCAACAACGTATGTAGAGGGCATGGCGTAGGCCAGGGGCAGTAGCTGGCGCGGGAACACCACCTTCGGGAACACGATGCCCCCTAGGAAGACCATTGTGAACCTTACTATGTTTAGCACTGCTACCCCTGAGACAGGCTCGAGCGGCAGAGTTATCGCGAGGGCCAGTAAGGTGAAGGTTAGAGACCCCAATAGCACTGCGGCTGCAAAGAAGCCCAGGTGAAGCAGCATCGTGTGACCAGTGGTAGCGTACACTATGAGGCCTGCAACCCCGACACCGATGAAGCCATAGGTTATCCCGCCAAGCGACTTGCCGAGTAGCAGCTCGTGCGGCGGGATAGGCATGAACAAGAGGAGCTGGAAGCTGCCACTCCTCTTCTCGAACGCCACGGCCACCTGCGCCATACTGGTTGCGGCGAACAATAGGCTGAGGACAATCATTCCCGGCACAAGCCTGTTCTCCCCATAGGCGGCCAGCCCGAGGCTCATCAAGACCACTGCCGTCACTGGGAACAATAGGCCCCAGCTAATCACGGGGGCCTTGAGATAGTACTCCCTCATGTCCTTGGCGAATATGTGGAGAGCCCTCCTCACCCCTTTCCCACCCCCCTGGCCTTAGCCTGGGCCCTTGCTGCCTCGGCTGGCAGCTTGCCTAGAGAGATTATGGTTTTGAACACTTCTTCCCACGACGGGGGCAGAACATCTATATCTACAATGCTTATCCCCAGGGGTCTCAACACGTCCTCGAGGAGCCTCAGCGCCTCATGAGGCTTCTTTGTCGAGAACTCCATGCTCCTACCGCTAAGCCTCGGCTCCCCCACAATGTCGCTTCCCCGTAGTTCTTGTAGCAGCTTCTCGGCCTCGCTGCGAGGAGGAGCCTTGTCGAGCAGGATTGCGACCCTCTTGCTTAGGCCGAGCATTCTCCGAATATTCTCCGGAGTATCCTCTACGACTTTGACGCCGTTGTAGAGTAGCAGAACCATGTCGGATAGAGACATTGCCTCATCTATGTAGTGGGACGAGAATATTATCGTCTTGCCTAGCCTCCTCAGCCCCCTTATCGTCTCCCTCAGCTTCGAGGCAACAAGCACGTCCAAGCCCGACGTCGGCTCGTCAAGGATTAGGAGGTCGGGGTCGTGGATGAGTGCAGCCGCTATGTCTACTCTGCGCCGGAAGCCCTTTGAGAGCCTACCGTACCTAGTCTTCAACACCTTCGCCAAGCCCATTGTCTCGGCTACTTCTCGCAGCCTCTCCCGGAGGGCTTGTCCACGGACACCATACATCTTGGCTATGAAGGCTAGGTTGTCCTCAACGCTTAGCTCCGGGTAGAGGCTGGGCAGCTCGGGTACAACACCTATCCTGGACCTCACAGCGTACTTGTGGGCCCAGCTGTCTAGGCCAAAGACCCTTACCCTGCCACTGCTCAGCTTGACCGAGCCAGTTATCGCCTTAATAGTGGTCGTCTTTCCAGCCCCGTTCGGGCCCAGGAGCCCATATATCACGCTCTCCGGAACCGTGAATGAGACGCCTCTTAGAGCCACGACCCTGCCATAGCGCTTAACAATGTTCTCGGCCTCTACCACGGGCAAAGGAACAGCCTGCCCCACCCTCTTAGCATCCCCTAGGCCAAGCTATATAGTGTGGTGCTTAGCCGAACCCTTCCTGGGACAAAGGGGTTGGAGAAGAAACTAGCCCTCCCCCTTCTAGCAGCACTTCTCCTACCATTATTCGGCGCCACCTTGGCCCACGCGGGGCAAGGCGGCTCGAAGATCGTGTGGCCTACGCTGAAGTACAGCTTCGACCGCGCCGGCTACGTCGACATAAGCCGCCTTGCTTCGAAGCCCTTCCACTACACGGACTACGATATACTCTGGACTTTCAAGACGGGGCTCTGCGTAGCCTCCTCGGCGGCCCTAGCCGACCTAAACAATGACGGCAAATTAGAGGCTGTTTTCAGCTCGTGCGACGGCTTCCTATACGCCGTGGACGCTTCTAGTGGCACCCTGCTCTGGAAGCGGGAGACAGGGGGAGGACTACACGCCGACCCAACCATATGGGATATCAATGGCGACGACAAGCCGGAGATAATGGCCACAGGGAGCACCGGGTCACTATACGTCTTCAGCAGTGATGGCAAGCTCCTCTGGAAGCACGAGGGCAGCTTCCACGGCAACCCGGTCGTGCTCCACTTCGACACCCGGGGCAGCTACGAGGTAGCAATAGGCAACATGAAGGGCGAGATCTACGTCTTCACGCCAGACGGGGAGATAAGGTACCTCATAAAGGTGGGAGACCTACCAGTCTACCACCTAGCCGTAAGAGACGTTGACGGAGACGGCTTAGACGACATAGCCTGCGTAGAGGGAACCTATTTCCACATAATCAGCTACAAGGGCTCAAAGCCCACCGTCTACACACTCAACCTCGGGAGGATACTCACCGGGGCACCCGCCCTATACGACCTCTACGGCAACGAGACAATAGAGGCAATAATCGTCTCCCGCGACGGCCACGTATACGTAGTGAACCCGGAGAAGGGCACCTTTGTCTCCAAGAAGCTGCCAGGCGTAGAGGACGCCACCTCGACTCCCTCAGTCGGCGACGTAAACATGGATGGCAAGCCGGAGATCGTTGTAGCCACGATGGAGGGCCTCTTCATACTGGACACAGGGCTAAACATAGTCCGAGAATACCCCGACCTCCAAGTCTTCCTCTCATCCTCGATAATAGCCGACATAGACGGCGACGGAGAAAACGAGATACTAGTAGGAACCTACCAAGGAGACATTGTCGCAATAAAGCCAACCATACCGAGCCCCGACGAGAGCGAATTCTACATCTATACCACCAATGCCCCAGTAGTAGCAACAGCCTCGATAGCCGACGTGGACGGCGACGGCAAACCAGAGATACTCATAGGGAGCAGAGACTACAACATGTACTGCTTCAAAGGAATAGAGGAGACAGCTCCCCAGCCAGCACAAACCACAACGCCACAACAAACACCCACAACAACAAACACGACAACCACAGCAATAACGCAGAAAACAAACACAACACGGACAAGTAGAACAATAACTTCTTCAACTACTTCCCGTGCAACCAGCCCCGCCGAGACAAGCACGACAAGAACAATAGCAATGCCAATCGGCGCCGGGAAGTACAAGCCAACAATAAACTACAAACTAGTAGCAGCAGGAATCATAGCAGCAATAATAATCATAGCAATAACTTATCAGTTGACGAGAAAATAGAGCCACGTCGTAATAAACTACTCTACTTTTATCGCCTTTATCCTCAAAGCTTTGAAGAACCACTCATAGTCCTCTGAGCCTGGTGCGACAATGTGGAGGTCTAGTAGGCTTGGTGGGAGACCGAGCTCGTCTTCCAGCCATAGGATTATGTCTACCTTGTCTCTCAGCCTCTTTGGCGCGTGCTTCGTGACGACCAGTATGTCTATATCGCTTGCCGCTGTGCAGCGCTCCTCAACCACGCTGCCGAAGACGTAGACCTCTGCGTCGGGGAACCTCTCCTTAATCTTCTCCGCTACCATTCTCGCTATTTCTCGCCAACGTTTTAGCAGCCTGTACCGTTCATAGCGTACTGCAGCGTCTTGGCCGAGGAGTCCTTGCTGGCCACTGCTTTGCCCCATACCTGGTATGTTGCTTTGAAGCAGATATATGAGGAGCACGTAATTTAGTGCTAAGGATGGATTCGGGGCCTTGCCGCACTCTCGGCGAATAATGTAGTTGCTGCGGCGAGCAGAGAGGTCTTGATGACGCTAAGCGGGCGATGAGTGACGAGTACTATGATCTGGCCATATTCTATGCTGAGTAGGCGGCCCAGCTTGCTCTCAAGGCTCTCATACTCTATACTACTGGTTCTTACCCCGAGATTCATGGTCTCTGCATGCTTCTCGGCGAGTACTATAAGGCTACCGGGTGACGAGGAGGCCGTGGATGCGGTAAGTGTTGCTGAAGAGTTGCTGGGCTTCGCTAAGAAGCGCATAAGTCTCTGCACCGAGTAGGTGCATAGCCGAAGCATCCATGCTGAAAACCATACCTGGGATGCGTGGAGGAGGGAGATCCGGGTAGCTTTCCCTTGTTGTGCGTTGAGGCTCCTTGGCTCTGGCTTGATGAGTCTATGTATCCTAGTTTCCTTTCCTCTTTCTATAGTTATGTGGGGCCTGGGCGTTGGGTTAGGAGTACTGGTCCTTGGCGCGGCTCTGAGCTGGGCTACCGGGATGGGAGGCTTTGTTGCAGTGGGCCTGGGTGTAGTCTTGACTTGTTGAGGGGTGTTTCGGGCGAGTGGTGCCTAGGAGAGTGCCTTGGCTGGGTTAGGCGCTCCGGCTACCGCAGGCTCTACCGGGGCCTCGTTGTTTCTGCTGCTCTTGGGGCTGTTGACCGCTTCCTGGTCTCAGTTGCTGTTGTTCTTTCTCGGCGTACACGGTATGCTACCAATGTTAGGCGGTGGATGCACATATTGTTCAATGGAATCAACGCTATCGATGAGGATTCGTTGAGGCTTGTTGCAGAGAGGGCTGCTCGGCTCCCGAGCCCCCAGCCCAGGACGCTGGCTAGGCTGGTGAAGGATCTCTGGCGTCTCGCCTCCTGGGAGGGAGACGCCTGGGAGCTGAGGAGGCAGCTACTAGGACTCCCCGGTGTGGGGCCGAAGACTGCTGACGCAATCCTCCTCTTCACGGGGAGGACGACGTGGGTTGCTCCGAGCGATACTAATCTAGCAAGGTTTGCCCGAGAAGTCCTCGGCCTAGAGGTCAGGCCTCCGCAGAAGAGCACGTGTCTATGCTATGACCCGGCATGCCCGAGATGCGCGATAAGGGGTAGCTGCTTGTCGGGCACGATAGTGGGGCGCTACGGCGGCGCAGCGGGACTAGTACAGACAGAAGCATACCTTTACAACCACGTGGGAGCAGGGCCGCGTTGGAGAGAAGAGCTTAGAAAAAGACTAGAGAAACACTATAGTTGAGCACTGTGATGGTATGAGAGTAGGCTTGGTTCTCGTGTAGGCTATTGGACCGTGTTCTACTATTCTCATGTAGTACTCTTTTTACAGATTAAAATAAGGAAGACCTTGCTATACCTACTATGGGTGTCTACGTATTGGGTAGATATGTAACTGTTTCCGCCAAGGTTAGGAGAGAGATTGTCGAAGAGGCTAGGAGACTAGGCATTAATGTTTCAGAACTTATAAGAAAAGCTCTTGAGGATGAGGTTCAGCGACGCAAACTAGAATTACTTGAAGAGAAGCTGCGCAAGCATAAACATGTGCTTGAAAAACTAGATATTGATAAGATCGTAGAATTAATCCGAGAAGATAGAGAGGCAAGATGATAGTGAAGCCAGCTTATTTATTTGACGCGTCTAGCATTATAAGGGCACTAAAGGAGACACGACTACTCCCGCTTAGGAACCAGGCAATTCAGTGGCTAACAATTTATGAAGTACTCAATGCCCTATGGAAGGAGGTGAACCTTCTTCACATCCTTGAGCCCGGAGAAGCGTCTTTTCTAGCAAGCACCTTTGCAGAGCTTCTACAAACCATGAAAATACTCAGCCCTCAGGGACTCGAGGTAGAAATACTTAGTATATCCATTTCAACGAGACTAACAGTCTACGATGCATCATATATAGCTCTCGCTAAAAAGCATGAGCTCACATTGGTCACCGAAGACAAGAAGCTCAGAGACATAGCTAGTAGATTTGTTAACACTATTAGCCTCGATGATATCCAGCTAGAATCACACTAAAACTATCCAGGTAAAAACAATACCGTCCCTTGTCAACAAGTTGAAGACTATGCTTGCTCTTGTAAAAAAGGCAAAAACAACAAGTCCTTCCCGGGGTTTGATTAGGTTCCTTCAGAGCTAAGTGCGATACCACTGCTCGGTGCCTCTTTGTCTTCTTGGATGTGAGGGTGATTTGAAGGCTTCTGTGCAAGGAGTTGCTGGTATGGGGCGGCGTGTTAGCCCGGTTGTCCTTGCGGGCGTATTGCTCATAGTTGTTGGCCTGGGTATGGTTGCGGCTTCTCTGCGGGGAGGCGGTGGCACTGGCAAGGTTGATGTAAAGCTACTTGCCCGCCAGCACGTCGTGTCTGCGGCGTACAAGGCTTATGGTAACGAGAAGCTCGGGTTCTGGCTAGCCAAGACCATTATCTCTAATCCCGGCGACACCCCGGTCTACGACGTGAAGGTATCGTACAAGGTTGAGGGGTTTACTGATTGGAGCCAGCCCCACACCTATGCTGCTATTCCTCCCGGCGGCGCGGTCGTCGATCTCTACTACCCGGTGTTCCAGCCAAGCATCACTAAGCTGTCCTCGGCTACCCCGAGCAAGGTCGTGGTCAAGATCGAGTACCGTGCCTCGAAGAGCTCCAAGCCAGTAGAGGTGACGAAGACCAGACAGGTCCAGGTGCTCGGGGTAAACGACATAGTGTTTAGCAGTATCCCGCCAGAGGAGAGCACCGGTAGCTTCTACGACGTCTTCAGCAACTACCCGTTGCTCGCCGCCTGGGTTACTCCCAGCGATCCTGTGCTGCTGCGATTCGCGGGCATAGTGGCCCAGATAGCAGGTGGCCCAGCGACGGCGCTCAGCGACGAGGACGCTATAAGGTTTCTCGCCACTGCGTGGCAGTACAGCGTAGCGAACGGGATAAGCTACCAGACAGAGCCCAATGCCTACTGGACGGGGAAGTTTAGCGAGCACGTAAAGTTCCCTAGGGACGTTCTACGAGACCACAGCGGCACGTGCATAGACACGGCTATATTCTTCGCCTCGCTCGCGATGAGCCAGGGCCTCAAGGCATACATAGTGCTGATGCCTGCCCACGCCTTCCCGATAATAGTGTTGCCGAGCGGCCAACTAGTCCCCATAGAGTCCACTGCGCTCAACCTCAAAGTCTCGTTCGAAGAGGCTGTGAAGTACGGGATACGTACCGCACAGATGGCTTTCAGCGGCCCACACATAGTAGTCGATGTAGCAGCTCTCCAGGCGCAGGGCATTGCGCCGCCGGAGCTACCAGAGCTACCAGCAAACGTGCTAGAGCAATGGGGCTACAAGGCGACCATTCAGCAGCCCCAGCCCTCCCCCCAGCCGGGCCCCAGCCCCGAGCCACACAACAACGAGGGCAACAATGGAGGCCAGGGCGGAGGAGGCGGTGGCCAGGTCTTCGCGAACACAAAGGTCCAGCCATACTGGGCGATACAGCTTGTCGGCGAGGGCTGGGAGACCAATATACAGCCCATTAACCAGCAGGGTGTTGTTGGTGGACAAGCAGGCGCAGCGTCAAGGGCGCATGGCTTATCGATAGGAGTGCTGTGGGTGAGAGGCGTCAGCGCTGAGCAGATGCGGACACTGCTAGAAAAGATGCTCGAGAACGCTGGTATCAGCGCTGAGCCTAGGGACGAGAAGGCAGTCAGCTTCGCAGGAGAGCAGGCACTACGCGTAGCGTATGTCGCTGAGATACAAGGTAAGCAAGCACTGATCCTGGCAAGGTACTTTAGCCACGATGGCTACGGGTTCGCTGTTTTCTACATGCTCTTCAACCCAAGCCAGGACTCCCTGAACCTCGCAGAACAAATCATATCAACATTCCAATGGGTGGCTGGAGCGTGATACCCGTGAGGAAGAGTAGCCTATTCCTAGCCATAGTATTGGCGGCGCTGCTCGCCGCAACCCTCGCCACGGTTGCGGCACAAGCGCAGGAGACGTGGATGCAGCCAATAACGAAGACGAGGATAGAAGCCGATACAAATGCCACGATAACCTTGAGCGGCACAGCGATAGTCGGCGGAGAGCTCCGAATGAGCACATCCGCCTACAAGATGTTCAAGGAGATCTATAACCCGCTCTCCGTGTTCGTCAGGCAGATGAACTGGGGCAATACTCCCGCCCAGCTAGTAGACGTGAAGGTTGAGGCCGACGACGCGAACAACCGGGTGAAGCTGAGCTACAAGAGGCTCGGAGCAGCAGTATACCAGGGCAGCGGCAAGTGGAAGGTAAAGCTCGAAGACGATGACGCTGAGGTCAAGCTCGTAGCCCAGCAGGGCAACAAGCTAGTAATAACGATAACGTATGCAGCGAGCCAGGACCTAGTAATGACTGAGACACTGCACCTAGCGCTACCCAGCAACGCGAAGAACATAGTCTTCGACAAGGAAGAGAAAGCAATCTACTACGAGGCACCACTACCCGGAGAAAAGGGAGGAAATAGGGCAGGAGTAGCAGGCGGGGCAGCACTAGCAGGCCTAGGAGCAGCAATACTGCTACTACCCATCACCAGGAGAAGGAAAGAAGAGGAACCAGAGCTACCACCACCGCCACCAACAAGGCCTTAGAGAAACAACTAGAGAGAAAATAGCCAGTCTAAACGTTTTTACTCCACCAGAATCCTTCATTTTGTCTTCGGTCGAAGCAAATAACTAGTTGTCATAATCTTAGCTCAAGCCGTAGCCCGAGGTCTCTTAGTCTCAGAAAATCTTTATCCATTGTTACTAGTAAGGCATTATTCGCTATTGCGGTAGCAGCAATCAGCAAATCGGCGTCAGGTAGGAGGTTGCCTCTTTTTCTCAGCTCGTCGTACAGCCTACAGTACTCTAGTATGACCTTGTTATCAATACCTAGAACGATATACGAGTTTTCTAATAATTCCTTAACGCGTTGTCTCTTCCTAGGATCCACGCCACGAAGAAACTCTATAAGCGTTATAACCGATATAGCGCCCTCTTCAAAAACGCCTTTTCTCACGTTGTCTATGAGCACGCTTGTATCGAGCAACCTCAACGTAGCCTAAACCTCTTCCTGAAATCTCTACTAGCCTTCTCTATTTCCTCCAAGTCCTTATCGTTAAGCAATTGTACTAGGTGCTCGAATGCTTGTCTTGCCTTAGCTTGCTTAGCCTCTTTGTAGAGTTCTAGCAGGTATTCACTCCAATTCTTATCCCCTTTATCCCTTTCCAGTAGCTTCTTAACCTCTCTACGGACAGAGATAGTTACGTAACTATCCAACTACGACCCCAATTAGTTATGGGCCTCAAGTAGAACGGAAAAACATTTCCACAAATAAAGAAGCATAAGATGATAACGATACTAGCCGTTATTTTTCCTCTCTACAGGGCAATGTATTATATCAGCTCGCGTGGTATTTCTCCCGGCTTGTACGCTATCCTTGGCTTGAGCCCTGTTCTTCTCAGCAATTCCTCTACGTGGGGGTAGAGGAAGACGTATTCAGGATCAATGCTTCCCGCAAGCCTCGGGTGTATTGAGGCTAGGAGCTTCTTTATCCTCTTCACGCCCTTCTCGTCAGTGAAGCTGAGCATGACTGCGGGGTAGACTTCCTCCCCGGGCTCTAGGCCGTAGCGCACCAGGTTTTCAAGAGCCCTTAGCTGCAAGTACCAGGCCTCGGGCTTGGCCCTGGTTAGCTGCCAGAACTCCTCCGGGCTCGTCCCCTTTATCGAGACCCTTACCTCTATCCCTACTCCGTGGAACTCTGCGAGCCTGCGAGCATAGTCCTCCCTAGCCCCTATAAGGATGCCATTGGTCTCCAACACGAAGTGTAGGCCTTTATCGGTCACGGTCTCGATGACCTTTACGAGGTGCTCGAAGCCTATCGTTGGCTCGCCGCCGGAGAGCCTGGCCTGCCTAGCCCCTGTCCTCCGGGCTAGCCGGAGCAGCCGCGAGGCAGCCTCCTCCGCGGAGAACATGACGCCTCTATCGTAGCCCGTCCAGGTGAAGCGCCAAGCCCAGCAGAACCCGCAGCGAAGATTACAGCCAACCACGTCACCCGTCACTATGCCGCCGTACCAGCGGTCGCGGCGGAACCGATAGTAGCGGCGGAGAAGCCTCCCAGCCTCCCGCCTAGTAACCATCCGCTCAACTATCTCGGAGAGCCTTAGCGGATCATAGCCGGGCATGAGTTGCCAAGCCCCCGCAGCCCGAGGAGCCTCTAGGATAGCGTGCAAAACCGTAGCCGAGGACTATATTGCAGCGTGCAGCAGCCAAGAGGATAGTATCCGGGCTATTAACAGCTAAAATAATTATTTTGACGAGCCAGGGAAAAGATTCTTCGACGAAACTGGGAATTATCCGGAGAGTATATTCCTGCATTGGCGCTCTTCGTGTTAAGTACATACGGCTATATCTTTATTCACCCTTCTAAGGAACTATACATGGGTGTCTTCTTGTCATCAGAGGCTCTTACAATAAAGATCCCGCGATCAATAGCCCAGCGCCTAGAGGCCGATGCAAGGAGAATAGGGTTAAGCATTGAAGAATACGTATTAGAGCTCATAACTAGAGGCCTTGACCCGGAGGAAAGAGTCAATGCTTATATTGAGGCTGCCCAGGCACTTCTAGAGCAAGCACTACAAGAACTTGCAAAGGGAGATACTAGGCAAGCAGTTGAGAAGACCTGGGGAGCTGCTGCACTAGCGATAAAGGCCTATGCAGAGTGGAGGGATGGAATAAGAATTACGAGTCACCGAGAGCTATGGGAGTATCGCAGAACGATCGAAAAGGAACTCGGTGACTGGGTATACGATGCATGGATGGCTGCAAACGGTATGCACACATGTTTCTACGAGGGCTGGTGCAGCGCCGAGGACGTCCGGGAAGCGATTAAGAGGGTACGAAGACTGGTAGACGAAGTAGCCTCGAGAATTAAGAAGAGTTAGCTACGAGGAGCACAGACGTTTTTATCTTCTCCCTCGCAATCATAGTTCTCTTACAGAGAATGGCGGGAAACAAGTCTTCCTCCATGAGGCGTACTCGTAGAGTGTGACACGACATAACATGAAACCCTATGAACAGGGCACGACCCGGTCGTAGCGCCGTATTCGTCCGGTCCTATGCATAGCCTCCCGAGGGGCACATACATGGACAAAACCGAGAGGTGTAGCCCAGATAGCAGCTAGGGACGAGGGTAGGAGGAGCAAGAAGGGTAGGAAAGAAGAACAGCAGCAGTAACGTAGCCCAGGAATAATACGACTCGGTCTGGTTTTCTAGGCTGTTTTGTCCTTGATGGCTTGTTCCTGGCCTATCTTCTTGAGCCTTGTATAGTCGAAGTAGTTTCGTCTACGACGGTTCATAATCATTCTTGGCGAAAAGAGCTTTATTCTCCCGCTATATAGTATGGTTAATTGATAGTTAAACTGTGTTCTTATTGAAGTGGAAAAGTGGTGGTAAATTGGTAGACGAGTCTAAGAGAAACACGCTTAAGGTTCTTGGAGCGGGTGTTGTGGGCCTAGTTGTCGGGCTTGCTGGCGGCTATGCCATCGGGGCTTCGTCGAAGAAGGGTGCGACCAAGACCGTGACTGTTACGAAGGAGGTTGGCGGGGGTGCGGCGGCTAAGCCGTCCGGTATTCCGTCGAAGCCGCTTAAGATAGGATTCATGTACTTTATGAGTGGGCCCTTCGGGACCTACGGCAAGATGGCTGGTGCTGCGCTCGAGATTGCACGGGACGAGATAAACTCGAGGGGAGGTATCCTTGGCAGAAAGGTTGAGCTGATATCCAAGGATGAGGCTGATAGACAGCACGTTATCGACAATATTGTTAAGATGGTTCAGGAGGAGGGGGCTGAGATCCTCATCGGTATTGATAGTAGTGGTGACTCGCTCAAGCTCATCAAGACTATTGAGGAGGAGCTGAGGGTTCCTCTGATAGTGACTCATGCCGCGACGCCTAAGCTCACTGAGTGCGGTAAGAGGAAGTACATTTTCAGGATAAGTATGTACGAGGAGCCTATCGATATCGCTGCTGCAGAGCTGGTTGCGAAGATGTATCCTGATGCTAAGAAGGTTGCGAGCATCGGGCCGGACTACGCCTATGGCTGGGACTCTTGGACCGTGTTCTCCTCGAGGCTCAAGGAGCTTATGCCGGGCGTGGAGTTCGCTGAGCCTATTTACGTCAAGCTCGGGACGACCGACTATACTAGCTACATAGATAAGATGATAGCAGCGAAGCCCGACATAGTGTTCTCGTCGCTATGGGGAGGAGACGCAGCAACGTTCTTCAAGCAGGCCGCGTCCAAGGGCTTATTCAAGAACATAAAGGCGTACCTAAACCCGATGCTAGGCGCTACTGATACCCTCAAGGCCATTGGGGACGAAAACGTCCCAAGCGGGGTAGACATCTGGGGAAGCGGCCGCTACTGGTTCAACTATCCGCCGCACGATGTCTACTCGCTCAACAAGTCGTTCGTGGAGAAGTTCAAGGCCAAGACTGGCGAGTACCCGCCATACGTCTCTGGTACCAGCTACACCGCGCTCTACGCGGTAAAGAATGCAATAGAGCTAGCGTATGCTGAGCTGGGTAAGTGGCCATCACCCGAGGAGCTCATAAAGTACCTTGAGGGCTTGACTGTAGCAGGCCCAATGGGCCCAGTGTACATAAGGCCTGAGGACCACCAGGGAGTCTACTACGTGTACTGGGGCAAGCTCGCAAAAGGCGGGCCCCTGGGCTTCCCGCACCCAGTGCTAACCGACCTAGAGATATTCGACTTCGGCAAAGTAGTTCCACCGCCATTCAAGACCTACGTGAAGTGCGGCTAGCCGGCTCCTCGGCAGCCAAGCCGCCAATGAGCAGCGTTTTTGACACCTCGGGGTGCACAGCGTGGATACTGGCTACATAGTAGTCCAGACGATTAACACGTTGTTTTACGCCTCGATTCTTTTTCTCATAGCCTCTGGCCTCAGCCTCATCTACGGCATTATGCGTGTACTGAACCTTGCTCACGGAGCCTTTTACATGCTTGGAGCTTATCTCGCATATAGTGCCGCAATGGTGTGGATAGGTCCTAGTGCGCTGGGCTTTGTTCTCGGATTCGTCCTCGCCGTAGCAGTGCTTGCCGTCATTGGAGCAGTCTTTGAGAGGACACTGCTGAGGCCTCTCTACTCTAAGCCGGAGGAGCTTCAGCTCCTCTTCACCTTCGCCGTGATGCTCATGCTTGACGACATCGTGAAGATGGTATGGGGGCCGGAGTACAAGTCGTACACTGTTATACCTGGCGGCTCCGTAGAGGTTGGGGCGTACCAGGTTCCTCTCTACACGGTGTACGTGATAGTCATCGGGTTCGCTGCCGCGGCTGGCCTTTGGTGGTTCTTCTCGAAGACGGTTATCGGTAAGCAGATGAGGGCTGCGGCTTTCAACAGCGAGGTCGCGGAGGCCCTCGGCATTAATACAAGCATATTGTTTATTGCAGCGTTCGCGATAGGCTCTGCGCTTAGCGGGCTGGCGGGTGCTGCTGCTGCACCCATTCTCACCGCTTACCCGGGCATGGGGGCCGACGCCCTTGTTCTCTCATTCGCTGTGCTCGTCATAGGCGGTATGGGCAGTATTGCCGGCTCCTTGGTGGGGGCGCTCATAGCGTCTGTTGCGAGGACTATAATGGTTATAGTGTACCCTATGCTGGAGGTCGCGCTGATATACCTTATAACAGCCGTGATGTTGCTGATAAAGCCTTCAGGGCTCTTCGGGAAAGAGATTGAAAGGAGGTAGCCTGGCATGGGCTCGGTGAACGAGTGGAGAATCCACCTCTACAGCACCATAGCAATACTGGTCTTCCTCGCGGCTGCGCCGCTCTTCACGAGCCAGTACTATACGAGGCTACTAGCGGTAGGAATACTCTTCGGCCTAGCCGCCACCGGGTTCAACATACTGTACGGGTACACGGGGCTCCTCAGCTTCGGCCATGCCATGTTCTGGGGGCTTGGGGCCTACGGTGTCGCAATAGGCTTGCTCAAGCTCGGGATGGGCTACGCGTCCTCATACCTATTCGCGCTATCACTGGTAGCCTTGACCGCGCTCGTGACGGGCTACTTGAGCCTGAGACACACGAAGATATACTTCGCGATACTCACGCTCGCCTTCGGCCAACTAGTGTACGCGGTTGTGCTGAAGTACCGGGACGTGACGGGGGGAGATGAGGGGCTCTACGGGATACCGAGGCCCCTTGGCAGCATCCCTAGCTACTACTACCTTGTGCTCGCGACTGCGTCGGTGATCCTGGTACTGGTTTGGCTCTTGCTTAGGTCGCCGCTAGGCCTCGTATTCCAGACTATAAGGGATGACGCGTTCCGCGCAGAGACCCTCGGCTACAATGTTTCGAGGATGAGGCTGCTGAGCTTCGTGATAAGCGCGCTGGTGACTGGTGTTGCTGGGTCGCTCTATTCTCCGCTACAGGGAGCGGTGACCCCGGAGAGCCTCTACTGGACGTTCAGCGCCGAGATAGTGTTCATGGCGATCCTTGGCGGGACAAGGGTGTTCCTAGGCCCTTTTGTGGGAGGGATCGTCTATGTGTTCCTCCGCGACTACGCCATGGACGTCACCGAGTACTGGCTTTTCGCGATGGGGCTGGCGCTCGCCGTGCTCATATACGTCTTACCCCAGGGCATCCTAGGCGCAATCATAGAGCAGGTATTGAAGAAGACTAGGAGGTCTTCGGATGGGAGGTGACCTACGCAATGGGAGAGGCTAGGGAGGTACTTGTTGTAGAGAATGCTAGGAAGTACTTTGGCGGTGTAAGGGCTGTCGACGACGTCACGCTCAAGCTCTTGGAGCGGGAAATACTGAGCATTGTTGGCCCCAACGGGGCTGGGAAGACAACGCTCCTAAACATAGTCTTCGGGGTAATCAAGCCCGACAAGGGTAGGGTGTTGCTGCGCGTGGGGGACAAGTTCCTCGACGTAACTGGCTGGCCCCCGAGGAGGCTGGTGAGGATCGGGCTGGCAAGAGCTTTCCAGACACCAAGCGTCTTCAACGACATGACTGTTATCGACAACGTAAGGGCCGCCATAATTGCCCGCAAGAAGGCCCTCTTCAGCCTCAAGGGGTACTATGCGCTAGGGGATGTTGAGGAGGAGGCTTGGCAGCTCCTAGACTACTTTGGGCTCGGCGACAAAGCGTACGTGTTGGCGAAGGATCTTAGCCACGGGGAGAGGAAGCTCCTAGACATAGTACTAGCCCTCGCCTCTAGGCCAAGAGTGCTCCTACTCGACGAGCCGACGGCCGGGCTGAGCGCGTCGGAGAAGCAAACCGTGATGGAGATTATAAAGAGGCTCAGGGACGACATGGGTGTATCAGTTATCGTTGTCGAGCACGACCTTGACGTCGTGTTCGGGGTATCGGACAGAGTAGTAGTGATGTATGAGGGCAGGGTGTTGGCCGAAGGGCCTCCCAGCGTCGTCCAAGAGGATGAACGTGTCAGGACCCTGTACCTGGGCGAGGAGGAGGTGAAGAAGCCATGATCATAGAGGCGGGCAGGATATGGGTTAGGCTTGGCGGCGTCGAAGTACTGAGAGGAGTCGAGATAAGGGTCTCGCAGGGCGAGTCAGTCGCCCTTATAGGGAGGAACGGTGCTGGCAAGACTACGCTGCTCAGAACACTCATGGGTATAGTGAGGCCGTACCGGGGCTCCGTGAAGGTAAAGCTAGGCAACAAGGAGTTCGATGTCACGAGGCTTAAGCCGCACAAGGTGGCAAGGCTAGGAGTGGGCTACGTGCCGCAGGGGCGCATGGTGTTCCCCGACCTAACTGTCGAGGAGAACCTCGAAGTAGTCTATGGCGGAAAAGTGCCCAGCGACACACTTGAATGGATATACACCGTCTTCCCCGAGCTTAGGAAGCTCCGCGGGAGGCTCGCAGGCTACCTTAGCGGCGGCGAGCAACAAATGCTCGCAGTAGCCCGGGCACTAGTAAGGAAGCCAAAGATACTGCTACTCGACGAGCCCTTCGAGGGCCTAGCGCCTAGGGCCGTGGCCAGGCTGGCTGAGGCTCTCCGCGACATCCGGGCCGAGGGCGTCGGGCTCCTAGTAACCGAGCCGGGAAGCGTTAAGCGCGTCCAAGGAGTAGCCGAGGCAGCGTACGGTATAGACAGGGGAGAAATAGTGTACAGGGGGCCCCTCGAGGGGATACTCTCCGACCCGGTTGCAAGGAAGAGGATATGGGGCTTCGAGTAGGCTACACGGCGCCGAAGAGGGGCTTCTTCCACGAAGCGCGGCTAAACGTCAGCGAACAGCCTATGACGTTGGCCTAGCCAATGCCGTCAGCGACGATGAGCAGGGCCGTGAAGACTGTTTGCGCTAGTAGTTCCCTCCTACCGTATTGTTTTAGCCTGTTTATCTGCAGCTTGTAGGGACCCCTTACGGCATTCCTAGTCATCGTTACGACGGGCTCTATGAGCGCTACTAGGAGGAGGGGCTTATAGATAGCCGCCACTACTATGGCTGCTCCTAGTACGGCTACGGAGATCCATGGACTGTAGTCTCGGAAGGGGAGCCTTGACTCAGTGTACGCTGTCCGAGCCACAACGTGTAGCGCAAAAACGCTCCACAGAGGCAAGAGGCTTGGCTCGTGACTGTCTAGGACAGAGATTATCGCGAGGCCTGCGAGGGCTGGGATCACTGAGCCAGCTACGTAGGCGTCGGGGCTCCTCGGGTCGAGGAGGTACGCTGTAGTCGCTAGCGCGAAGACCGCGATGGCTAGGAGAAGCCCGGGGACGAAGACCTCGGTTACGCCCCGCAGCCACAGTATTAGAGCGTAGGGCACCGAGTTGAGCAAAGCGAGCATCGCTAATCGTCTTAGGCGCCGGCCCCGCGCAGCAGCGAAGCCCGCGTCAAAGCATAGGAGATGGAGTAGTAGCAGCGCCACCGAGCCAGCCACGAGGCCGGTGGAGAGAATCTGAGCCTTGGAAAGCGCGACGAGGAGACCGAGCACCATTATGCCTGCTGCGCTCGGTTCCCGGGGCAGCGCGGGGCACTTGGCAGGAGCTGCAGCGGCGTGTCGGCGGCCGTGCTGAGCACTGCTCGGGCGCTGCATGGCTCCTCCATGCCTGGTTCCGCGTCCTACGAGCATCTTCCCTTTTTCAATACTTTGCTGAAAATATACGAGGAGGACTCGGCTGCCACTGTTCGTGGAGGAGGAGGCGCTGTCTTCTCTGCCGTGTTTCTCCGTGCACATAGTTTTTCAAGGAGGCCTTGGTAGCAGTGTAGGATGGCTGTGCATGGATAGGGGTTTTGGTGTTGTCCTGGTACCCTGGGAGCCCTGTTGACTACTTGTTGCACTGCGCCACGGTTGCTGAGGAGAGCCGTATCTGTGACACGGAGGGGCGCTGCATCACCTACTCTGGGCTCCTGGTTGCTGCGAGCAGGGTTGCTGAGAAGTTCTCCGGGCTCGTCAAGGAGGGCAGTGTTGCAGCTGTTGCTCCTGTTAATAATCTTCCTGGGTTGGTTGCGCTGTTTGCTGCTTGGCTTGCTGGGCTCCGGGTGGCGGTTGTTGATCCTCTGTCCGGGGAGTGGGATCTCCGGGTGCAGCTGAGCCAGGCTAGGCCGGGGCTGCTCGTGGTTAGCTGGGATGGTGTTGAGATGTGCCGCGTCGCTGAGGGGCTGGGGGCCAGGTGCATTGTCGCCGAGGACCTCTACGACTCTGTAACGGGGAGCACATCGCCCTGGGAGGGTTATTGGCGGCCCCGGCCCTGGGAGGAGTTGCTGTACTACTTCTATGCTGGGATAGCTGGGCGCAGCCTACCGGTAGCTCATACCGGTGCATCGCTTGCCGCATCCGGGATGCTGACGGCGACACACTTCGGGCTAGAGCAGGGCTCTAGAGTCTACGTGCCGGTCCCGATAAGCCACGGCCTCGGCCTACAGATAGCCGTTTTCGGCGCCATGTATACGTGCTCCAGCATAGTGCTCTACACCAAGAGGGGGCCCCTTGACCCAAGGGAGGCTGCGAGGAGCCTCGCAGAGAGTAGGGCGAGCCACGTCTTCAGCGTACCCCTATACTACAAGGCTGTGCTCAAGACGGGGTACCGGGGCCACAACGGCCTAGTCGCAGCCATCAGCGCAGGGTCACCGATGCTGCCCGGGCTCCAGAGGGAGTGGAGGAGCCGCACCGGGGCCCCGCTCCTCCAGCTCTACGGGATGACGGAGGCCCTACCCATTACAGCCACGAGGCCAGGAGACCCGGACTGCAGCATCGGGCGCCCATTGCCCGGGATTGAGACGCGGATAATGGGTAGGAGTGATGAGGGCGAGCTCCTAGTGAGGGGCCCGGTGGTCATGAAGCGCTACCTCGATGAAGAGGAGAACGAGAAGGCGTTTCTCGGCAGGGGCTGGCTCCGGACAGGCGACGTGGTACGAATAGACAGCAGCGGCAACTACTACTTCGTCCGCATCGTGAAGCCCATGTTGAAGTATAAGGCGTACCCAGTGCTGATAAGGGATCTCAAGGAGCTACTCACACAGCACCCAGACGTCGCCAAGGCAGAGATCATGAGTGTTGACATGGGTGACTTGGGTGAGGCAGCGGCTGCGCGTGTCTGGCTCCGGAAAGGAGCCAGGGTATCCGAGCACGA
Organism: Pyrofollis japonicus; assembly: GCF_033097485.1. Classification (NCBI taxonomy): domain Archaea; kingdom Thermoproteati; phylum Thermoproteota; class Thermoprotei; order Desulfurococcales; family Pyrodictiaceae; genus Pyrofollis; species Pyrofollis japonicus. Next base: position 652,130 of record NZ_AP028634.1, on the reverse strand, counting down.
GCTGTTGGAGTGGGTTAACTCGAGGGTTGCTCCTTATCGTCGCCTATACCGCGTCGAGGTAATGGGGTACGCGTAGCCGTTGAGCAAAGGTCGGGGTGCACGGTGTAAGCCTAATATCCTTGACCCGTTGCTTGTTTTCCCGGTAGGCCGGAGGATGCATGCACACGTATTCGTGGCTATTAGCAACGGGTTTGTCTCGCTGCTCCTCCTGCTGCTTGGCCTCGTCCTGGTCTTCGCCGGCTTGGAGCTTGTGAGGATTGTGGCAGGCCTAGTGCTCGGAGTAGTGCTCGCCCTAGTTTTCTACGCTATTGGGTCCGGGCTCGGCCTCCTTGCAGCGCTGGTGCTGGGCTTTGTTGGCTTCATAATAGGAGCCGTAATCGGCTTCGCCTTGTTCAAGGCAGGGATAGCGCTTATCGGGGGACTTGTCCTCGCAGACATTCTCGTCAAGCTCTTCGCGCCTGGAGCGGCTAGTGGGCTAGCAGTCCTAGTGCTGGGCATCGTTCTCGCTGCAGTGTTCTACGTTGTCGTGGACTACTTCGTGGTCGCCGCAACTGTTGCTGCAGGCTCACTACTGGTCTACGCAGGGCTACTCTACTGGGTCCCTAGCATCCTCGCAGCCATTGTCTCGCTGCTCCTCTTTGCCGCCGGGATAGTGTATGGCTGGGGGAAGATGAGAGGCGGCAGGCGCTGAAAGGGTTTCCGAGACGATAGGGGTTCTGCCCTCGGAGCGGTTGATTGCTGCGAGGAGGAGGCGTTCGGGGTGGGACGCGCCAGGGTCATCCCTGGGGCCTTTTCAGCCCCTGTCTCCCGGCGCAGCCTCGTGTAGAGAAAGAGCCCTTGCTAGGCTCCTTATCGTTTCCGCCTCGGCGGGGACTCCGTGCTAGGTTTTATCGGGTATCTCCGCCCTAGGTATAGCTGGACTGCATCGCCTAGCTAAAAGGGGGCCAGCATGGTTAGGGCTAGGAGGCTTGACGAGTATCTGCGCCAGCTAGGCACGGCCGCTGGGGGGCTCGGCGCCGGAGAGCAGGAGGGAGGGTTAGAGGAGCTTCTGCGCCGCGTGGTAGAGGAGGCTGTGCGGGAGGCTCTCGAGAAGCACGGCATCGGGGCCAGCGGAGCCGGTGCCGCTGAAGCGGCTGAGGTTTTGGAGAGGCTGGGGAGGCTTGAGGAGAGGCTGAGGAGCCTAGAGGAGGCTATTACTGGGCTCCGGGAGGAGATTCGCAGGAGCCGCGGCGGGCTGACGCGGCGAGACATAGAGGAGCTCGCCAAGGCTATTGCGGCAGCCGTTTCGGTGGCTAGGGAGCAGGCTCCCCAGGCTAGCCGTGAGCCCAAGTGGCTTCGCTACGTCGCGGAAAGGCTCCGGGAGAAGGGAGTGGTATTTGTTGACGAGCTTCCGCCCGATGTGCGGGCGGAGATAGATACCGGGGTCCTAGAGGCCCGCGGCTACCGCGTCATAGCCGTGGCTGGGCGCAGAGTAGTAGCGACCAGGCAGGCCCTCGACGAGTTCCTAGAGAAGCTTAGGCGGCTCAGGGCAAGCGACGAGTATGAGGCAGAAGCAGCTCTCGAGAAGTATGGTAGGCTTTTCCGCCTCTTGCGAAGCGAGGGCCTAATCTACTACGCCGGGCCCTCCCGGGGCTGGGTGCTTGAGAAGAAGGCTGAGAAGCTCCTAACCTAGGGGCTGGTTCTCCTCCTTTGCTCCGTGCCATTCCAGGTTCTTTGCTGGACCCGAGCAGCCATCCCCCAGGGGACTTAGTAGTATCGCCTGCTGTACGCGACTATAGCGAACCATATGAATGTTATGGCTATGCCTATGGAGGCTACAGCTATAGCGGCGTACTCGTCTATCTCGGCCAGCTTTCTCACTAGCAGTAGGAATACGAGTAGCCATGCGATGAGCCTTGACACGGCACCCATTGAGGGACAACCTTATATGTTTTTCGACCAGGCGTTGGCCCTAATGTAAAAGAAGGATTTATCTGGGTCCACTCGCCCCGATTTCCTTACAGGTAATATTTGCCACTATATATACGTTCCGAAACATAGCCCTTCATGCAAAACACTTATTTTAGAGAAGCAGGGCGGACATGCCTCGATATATGTTTTATCCTATAACGCGGCAGCGTAGTACCGAGACAAACAAGGTATTAAACTATACTTATACTGTAGGATTGCTAGGCGGTACAACGCCCCGCATGGCATGGATTATCTGAAGAGTTTCGGCGAAAAAGGTGCAGCAATGATCTTTCCGCTACTTTAGGCCGAGTAGGAGGTGGAGTCTTGGGCTAAAGTTTACCCGGTTTTGTAGCGCTTCTTCTGCTATCTCGCGGTGAAGCTTCAGTATCTCCTCTATTGTCATCCCTTCACTCGTCAATGGCATTATGTATACTCTTTTCCTCGGTATACCGTTGTTTTCTACATACTCTATTATCTTCTCCACGTGCTGTTTGTTCGCCGCCACGAACTTGAACCATACGTTGTTGTAGCGGCGCACGAGGTCAAACCAAGAAGGGTGCGTCTTCGCGCCAGGGACTGGTATGGGCACGTCCTTCGGAGAGACGACGAAGAACGCCTGGGAGAGGGGGGTTCCGGGCTCTGGTGCCTCGAGCGTACCATTGGTCTCTACCTGTACCGGGTAGCCGAGCCTGTAGAGCATGCGCACTAGTTCTTCCAGCGCGTCTCGCTGGAGCAGGGGCTCCCCGCCGGTAACCACGACTAGGGTGGGGTCAGCCCTGCCCACGAGTACTACTAGCTCCTCAATGGTCATCTCCCTGGCGTTCTTCACGTCCCATGAGTACTTTGTGTCGCAGAAGGGGCAGCGGAGATTACAGCCAGCAAGCCTTATGAAGAGGCTTCGGCGCCCAGTAAACGGGCCTTCTCCCTGGAGGCTGAGAAACGTCTCAGCGACCAATAGGCTATCGCGGCGAGTACTCAACGCATAGGTCTCGGGTCTCACAGACCTCGACTCGCTCAACCCTATCACCGAAAGACTCGGCGAGCCCCCTGGCCACAATGACTGCGAGGTCCTCGCTAGTAACCGTCTCGCGGCCCAGCAACTCATTTAGGTACCGGTGGTCGAAACGCTCGAAAACGTTCACCCGCAGCCACTTCTCCAAGTCGTCTAGGTCAATACCCATTGGCTCGTCCTCGCGGAGCCAGACACAAACCCGGTAATTATGGCCATGTACCCGGCCGCAGCGGGGATGCCCCTTAATGCTATGAGCGGCGGAGAACTCTGTACAGGCCTTAACGAGGAAACTCATCGCTAGCACACCCCGTCCCAGCTAGGCCATCGCCCCTCAGAACAGCCGCTACCAGGCTTATCAAGCTACCCCTGCGAAATGCTATGCGGAAAACGATGCCTTCGAGAAACAGCACAGCAGAACACTACAACGAGCCTACATGCAGCACCACAAAGAGGCGCCGGGGTCGCCCCCGAGGTTACATCCCCATCGCGCCGCAAGATGCGTCGGGCTGGTAGCCCGATCGTCACACCCCGGCACCCCAGGAAAGCAACAAGACAGCAACACGCATATATAGTCTAGCCCAAAGAGAATCATGATTTCTTATCCTCTATTTCGAGCAACAACTTCAAGCATGCATTCAACCCAATAAGGAATTATAATTAGCTATGATTGTTTTCCTATTAGGGATTTCTGTTACAAGGTGCATGAGCCTATACTTACAATTCTCCTTTGAGTTAGACATAACATGTATCGGCTTACTCGGCTGGCTAGGCTGGTTGATCTTACAATTCTCTTTTGAGTTTATCGTATATGTGAGCCCCGATCTCAAGAAGCGCCTTATGTACCTGACTTACAATTCTCTTTTGAGTTTATCGAGAGACCCTAAGCCGGAGAGGATACTGGTTTACGCCGCCGTCTTACAATTCTCTTTTGAGTTTATCTACTTGGTAAGGTAGTGCTCTACTGGCTTCACAAAGGTCTTTGCCCTTACAATTCTCTTTTGAGTTTATCACCATCGACTACATAGAGATGTCGAACCGCCGTAGCGCCGACTACCCTTACAATTCTCTTTTGAGTTTATCCGTAGCTGGGCGAACATAGAGGACGCGTACGACATCACGGTGTACACTTACAATTCTCTTTTGAGTTTATCCTATTATCAGGTTCGAGTTCCGTAATGCTACTGACCCTACTGCCTTACAATTCTCTTTTGAGTTTATCGCACTAGCCACTTACTGTGCCCAGTCCTCGACGCGGCCACGTACTTACAATTCTCTTTTGAGTTTATCTATTGGAAGAATTATTGAACACGCTCTTGGAGGCTGTGTAATCTTACAATTCTCTTTTGAGTTTATCGTGTTCCTTTTGGTTTTGCTTCTAGTACTAGGAATTTTTCACTTACAATTCTCTTTTGAGTTTATCCGAAGCAACACCCGAAATGGTGGCTAGGGCTATGGGATGGCTAGCTTACAATTCTCTTTTGAGTTTATCTCACCTCTATGATACCGTTTACCTGTGTGAACTCTACCTTACAATTCTCTTTTGAGTTTATCTTGTTGTGCTTGGTTTGTCTGTGGCTGAGGAGGTTGCTGTGACTTACAATTCTCTTTTGAGTTTATCCCAAGTACCTCCCAGAAGCACACACGCTGGACAACGCCCTGTGGCTTACAATTCTCTTTTGAGTTTATCTGGTTTGTTCCCTTTTGGGATCCGAATGATTTGTGCTATGTTACGGGTATTTATCTTCTTCGGAACACTATTGGGTTATAAAGGGGGTAATGTATCATAGTTAGCAACAATTCTCTTTCTACTCTATCCCATAATGTTCTCATGGATTTGCATGGGTTTGAAACATTGTTCCCAAGAAGCCTTACAACTCCACCAAAGACAGGTTCCAATGAGAAAAGAAAGAGGAATTTAAAGATAAAGAAGACTAGGACAAACACACAGTCAGAGAAAATGGTTGTATATATTAAAGAGGTTAGGTCTGATTGTTACTTAGCATAGTTTGTTGTTATGAATTTGATGTTATTTATTGACTAGGTTGTGCAGTCATGTTCGTTGTTTTGACCTTTGCATATTCATGCCTCGTTGTTATTGACGGGGTATGTGTTGCGACGTGGATATGATTAATTATTGAGGGTATGGCTGGCATGTTATCAAGTTTTTGCGTGGGTATTGGGTGCGCAAGTCGGGGACTATGCTTGTAGGGGAAATAGATTTTGACCGGACCAGGGACTAGATAGTATTTGAGATCTATGTTAGTTACGTGATCTGTGGCGTTGCTACTTTTAGGCATTGGCGCTGGTTTCTCCCTTATGATGTAGGAGTGCTTGTCTAGTGTCACTAGTTCTAGGTTGTGGTTGTATGCTTGTGCAGCTATTATTAGGTCTACTGTGGGCAGCGGGCTTCCTAGGCGGCGTAGCCTTGGCTTGCCAGAGTATTGCTAAGTGGTAGTCCTGTTTCTTGGGGTAGAGTATTGCTAGGATGCGGGGTATTGCCGGCGGGTACTCTATCGCTGTTATCACCGAGATGTAGCCCGGAGATGATGTTGGCGCTCCTCTTGGCTACTAGCTCTATTGCTGCGCCCGTGTCATAGGTTTTACCCTCCTCTACTCCTCCACCCTCTCGTACATTTCCTCTTCTTGCGGACCAAGGGGGCTCCAGGTCCCCAGCGCTTAGCCCCAGCTCCCTTAGCTTCTCAACCAGTTCTCCCGGCGCCTCAACCCTCTTGGCCTCCCCTAGTCTCTGCAGATACTCCTCTATGGCTTTGCGCACAACCTCGCTCCAGTTGATCTCCCGGTGCCTCCTCATCTCCTCTGCTAGGCGGCGCGGAATACGCACAGTAATAGTCACAGACATACAAGCACTAAACGTATACACGGCATTACCTTTAAATGACTCGCCTAGTTCTCGTACACTGCATAAAGCGCTCACCATATAGATGGGGTCAGAGCCCCAGCTGTATCCCCTCGGGGACACACAGAGCCCTGCCAGCGAGAAAGAAGAGAGGGGTGCAGTGCAGCATTGGGTGTTGAGGCTAGGTTCTATGTTGTCAACCTCGTATTCCGCGTCGTTTCCCGCGTCAAGCTCGTTGCGTGGAGCGGGGCAGTGGCGGGCAAGATAGTGTACGACTCGCTGAGCCTCGCAGGCACCGTGTTGCCCGAGGGCGGGCTGTTCCGAGTCTCCCCCATATATCCCGCAGAGGGCGGCTTCGTCCCGGTCTCCGGGTTCCTCGCCCCCGGGGAGCGGTATAGGCTACGGGCAGTGTTCTGGGGCAAGGCGGGCGAGGTGCCCGCCCACGTCTTGGCGAGAGGGTTCACGACCGGCGTAGTGTTCAACAAGGACATAATTGTCGAGGGCCTCGACATGAGAGAGGAGGTGGTCGACGCCCCGCTGCCCGAGCCGCCCAGCGACCCGGGAGACCCAGTAGCCGCAGTCATTGTGGCGAGGCACGGGGCAACATTCTACCGGTTCCACGGAGCCATAGTCTCGTACCCGAGCCCCTGGAGACTAGTAGCAAGCATAGCCAGGAGACTCTCAGCAACCACCGGGCTAGACTACAAGCCACTAGTAGCAGCAATCCAGCCCTGCCTAGAACTAGCACAGGACAACACAAAGAAGGCGAGAATAAGGCTAACACACGGCAAAGAAATCAAAGTATTCACGGGCGAAGCCCGCTACCACCTAGTCTGCGGCGAGAAGCTGGCAGAGGCGGCGAAGAAGCTCCTAGGAGCAGCACTCCTCACCGGAGCCGGAGGAAGCCCAGGCCTAGGCCTAGGAGAAGTACAAGCAATAACCATACAACCACCAAGACACCCAACACCCCCACCAGTAGAGCCATGGGCAGAAGAAACCACAGAATAACAACATAAATAATATCAACCAAGAAGAGAATCCTCAAAAACAATCCCACCAACCACACCCAACCAATCCATATCACTATTCTCTCCCAGCTCTTGTTTAGCCTAATCCTCGTAGTCTTTAAATTCCTCTTTCTTTTCTCATTGGAACCTGTCTTTGGTGGAGTTGTAAGGCTTCTTGGGAACAATGTTTCAAATCCATACATTTCCATGAGAACAATATGGGATAGAGCAGAATGGGGAAACGGGGTAAGATAATTACCAATTATCTTATAAATCAATAGTGTTCCGAAGGAGATAAATACGAGTATCATAGCACAAACCATTCGGATCCCAAAAGGGAACAAACCACTAGAACTCAAAAGAGAATTGTAAGTTATATCCATACTTTGCTTTCAAGTAGCCCTCTATACGGCTAAGCCCTAGAACTCAAAAGAGAATTGTAAGACCAAACATTTTTAACTCCTTATCTAACGTTTAAGGTATTTCTGTCTAGAACTCAAAAGAGAATTGTAAGAAGAGTACAGGGAACAGCTCACAAAGAGACCATACTTGAAAATAGCTAGAACTCAAAAGAGAATTGTAAGAGTGTACCTTGTCACCCTTATGAACCTAGTCAAGCTGGTCTTCGGCTAGAACTCAAAAGAGAATTGTAAGTGTTGTTGGGGCTCACAGAGCCCACCTCGTAGAGGAAGCGGGGCTAGAACTCAAAAGAGAATTGTAAGCTCTTGTCTGCTCTTTGTTAGTCAATTGTATATTTTGCATAGATATCTCTGAGACTAGAACTCAAAAGAGAATTGTAAGATAACTGCTAACGTTACGTGCAGCCTCAGCGGTAGCGTGACGCCTAGAACTCAAAAGAGAATTGTAAGGCACAGTTTACGGACACACAGTTCCTCTCACTATAGCAGTTCTCTAGAACTCAAAAGAGAATTGTAAGTTCTAGATCAACCCCTTCTCAACCAATGTCTTAATAATTATGCCTAGAACTCAAAAGAGAATTGTAAGATTTTGTCCAACAGTACTGGCATACTTCTCTCGATACACTAGAACTCAAAAGAGAATTGTAAGACTACTGCGGCTGAAGTACAAATACCCAAAGTGGTAGTCTTTAACTAGAACTCAAAAGAGAATTGTAAGTGGAGAAACACTTAGCTGGGACAACTACGTTGCCGGCAAACTATCTAGAACTCAAAAGAGAATTGTAAGGGTATCGGCTCAATCTCGGTAACCGGTACCCGCCTAACCTCGCTAGAACTCAAAAGAGAATTGTAAGTGTACATCTCGAGCCCAATAGTCTTAAGCGTGTTGAACAGCTGCTAGAACTCAAAAGAGAATTGTAAGAGGAAGACGCCCTTTATCGCTCTTCCACGACTGTCAACTATCAGCCTAGAACTCAAAAGAGAATTGTAATCATTTGTCTTGTCATACATGTCGTCAATGTCTGGCTCGAAGTGAATAACTCAATAGAGAACTGAGAGGACAAACCTACTTCTTAAGCAACCCTTTTTGGTCATGCACGGGCAAGGATGATGAAGGCATTGCTGGAGTTTTAGTTATGATTAGAACGGATTTTTAGCAATACAAATATTTCAAGGAAGATTTTTATAAAATATGAGAGTAATCGTTAAAACGTGGCATGTGCTGTAATCTTTATGTAGTAAACGGTATGCTTGTGGCTAGTAGTTTGTGTGCCCAATAGCGAGGCGGATTGCATTCTTCCTGTTGTGACTCGTAGATAGTTCCCGGCATGAGGGTTGGAATTGGTGTTTTTTGTTTATTTTCCCTATAACTCCATCCAGTCAGTAAACCTATTTCACCGTGGTATGCAATTATCCTCTCGCATCTTGTCGAGACAATTTTTTCCTTTTGTGGGAGTATCCCTATATGCGAGACTGCTAGTCTTGTCATTCCCTCCTTCTTAGTTAGCTCAGTTATGGCTTGGTCGGCTACGGCTATTATTACGCTTCCGGCACTCTGTTTTCCGCCGATATCTATCAAGTACTTGTTTTTCCTCCCAGCTTCTAACGAGCTCTGGAGCTTATTTACCATGTCCTTGGGTAGTGTTGCTTCTATGCAGTAGGATGGCGTGATACAGGAGTAGCCATTGCATAGTGTTATGTTTCTTAGCCCAGTGTAGGAATATATACTTCCTTTTCTCTTATTCACTACCTTAATTCTCCTCTCTAGTGCTATGCCTATGCGGCTTTCCTTATCGGATATTACTTGATACTCGTTGCTACTATTTATTCTCCCGGTACGCGTATTAAGTACAGCATATACTAGCTCAAGCCCTTTTTCCGAAAAGCCGAGGCCCATAGGCCTCACCTCTATGGTTGCTACTGCGCCATGGCTTATTCTAGGTGACTGAATTGTTCCCCCTAGCGGCTTATAGAGGGGAACATATATCGTTCTGGGCTTGTTGCCACGGAGTATGTCACTAAGAGCTTCATTGTCGGCCACGTATGGGCCGTAGAACATGATTTCTCCTTTCTCTACCTCCTTCTCTAACATGCCCGGATTTATCTCTAAGATCGTGCCTAGTATGTTTAGGGATGCACCGCTTAAGTTCCATATTGATGGAGCTATTGTAGACCTTCCCCTTGTATAGGGCTCTAACGGAATATTATTGCCTAGGTATATTGGCGAGAGATCGCCGAGTAGTTTGAAACAGAAGTATACTACCTTGTTCACTAGCCTCAGCCCCCTAACTCGGGAAGGATTGTATACCTATGTAGCTCAGCTATGTCTAGTAAAATAGTGCTTAAGTCTTGCGCCAAGACGTGGACTCCATCACTTGCTTCGAAGACTTCGTTCTCTGATTTCTCTAGAATGCGTGCCGTCTTGGGTGCTGTGTCTTTTTCCTTTAGTAAATCGATTAGCTGATATAACTCTCTTATCCAGTAGCCAAAGTCATTTATATGCGTTGCACTTAGTAGGTTCCTTAGCCTCTGCTCTATGCTAATAGTTCTCGCATAGAGCGATGAGATCCTTGCCACCTCGATGGCTGCTCTGTACAAGTCGTCTAGGGATACTATGTCTAGCGGGACTATGCTTGTACAGTTCCTGCTGCTTGATGTAAGACGCGTATACGCTAGCGAATTCTTTGATCTATTCTTATCTATTGTAACGCTTTTTGCATATTTATCAACAATTTCATAAGCTGTTGATATTACTATGCGCAACGGCACCCTCACATGGGCTGCAACTATTCCAACCGATGCACGGAACCCGTTCTTCTGTAGAGCGTCATAAATGCCACGGATGAGTGGAAAAGTATCCTCAATTGGCGCTAGGAAGAGGAAGTCATCGCCAGCCATGTATACAGGCAACCCGGAGAATAGTAGCCTTGTAGATACTGTCTCTAAGGAATTAGTCGGCAATTTCTCCATGAGGAACACCATACTAAGAATACTCGACTCGACGGCCCTTAGAACTCCACGGCTTGTCCCTAGGAACTCACTTGAAGCGTTATCGGAGTCTATGTAGATTAACGCATAGTAGTTGCTAGGCATAAAGCGCAAAGGAAGCCCTATCTCATAAAGGCTCTCCAGATTCTCGTATCTCAAGGTTAAGTAGCTATAATCTTTCCCTCGAAGCTTTGCAGCAAACTCCTCAAAGAGCCCCCTCATGCCTTTTTCTTGGCTAAATATTTTCACTCCTATTATATCATTAAGATGCCTAAGGCTCTCTGACACTGATGGTCCAAGTCTATTCCTTAGCCGCTCTACTAGTGCAGCCATTCTATCCGGGTAGAGCAGCTCCGGAAAGTTATGGATTATCCTTACAAGCGTTCTGCATCTTTCGTATTCCTTGTCTAGCACTAGGGCTCTAAGCCCGTTATAGTAGGTTGTACACTCATTACTAGGACAATGATTTATTGCTAGGCTTAGTGACTCATCTATTCCCTGATCTATTCCGAGATTTCTAGCAAGCAATTCAAACTCTTTCCTATGTTTTTCTATCGCGTCGCACGCCTCAACGATGTTTTCGAAGTAACTGGTTAGCTTACTGCCGTGATACACATCAGCTAGGACTGCTAACAGTGTGAGCCTCGTGTAGAACGATGCTATGGCATATAAGCTCTTTGAACGCTTCTGCAGGGAACTATGCACGCTATCATCGGCCAACCTGTACCCCCTCCATTAATCTTGCTAATAAGTGAAATATGCATAAACGCTCACGTGGACGAAGAACTAGCTTATAGTTTTCGCCGCAATCAATGACCACGCTATACTCATTGCTATTAGCTACTATGAAGGGCTCGCTATAACAATTAGTGCAGAGTATGCTACGACCCCTGACCCGCCTAGCGGCCCCTTCATAGAGTCTGTGAGTGAGCTCACTATACGTCCAATAATACTTATTCATAGCATAAGAGCTGTGTAGAGCTTCAGCCAGTGAGAGCATGACGCTCCAGGGGTTCTCTGGATCAAGCCTGTATCCCAGCGATTTAACAATAGCTATATGCTCCGGAGACGCGCCCTCCATAAATAGCCTTGTTACTTCTTCGCCGCTAAACGATACATATGTGACAATGAGGCTGTAGGGAGGATTCTCTGAGACCTTAGCTATGAGCTCGTCTAGGGAGACTTTCTCTGCGAAACTATCGTTTACTATAACTCCTGGCTCAGTATTACTAGATAGGCTATGTAGGCACTCCCTTAGCGCAGTAGAGTATGTTGAGACTATGTTCCTCCAGTACTCTTTAGCATAATCTCTTATATGGTTAACTATGTTAACTATGGCGTTGACCTCATTAAGGCCTTTAGGGACTATTAGTGTCAGCGCGCCAGGAGGACTATAGAGGTCAAGAACATGAACTCTCTCTATCCCTATTGCTTTAAGATAGTCTATAAGCTGCATTGATAGTGGGCGAAGAAGCTGCCACGGCGAAGTCATATTCGATATGACTCTTGATGCTATATAGCCTATTACATTACTTATAAGTCTGGATGCTATGTACATGTCACGAGGAATTCTACTAGCAACTATGTTCTCTTTCTTCCTAATAACCTCAGCAATGATAATAGATAGGCCGCTAGATGTACCCCTAGAGACAAGGCCAGCAAAGTATGCTGAACGAATAACCGAGTAGAGATATAATATCCTTGTGTCATAATTCTTTTTAATAAACTTGTCTACGATATACTTATCTATAGCTCTTTCAAAACGCTCTTCGCCTAGTCCCTCTATGTGCCGAACTAGCTCCTTAAGCATCTTAACAAATTCCGTATCGGATACTAGGCTCCTCAGCTTCCCGCATCCATAGCTACCTAGCATTTTTGCTATAATACCGAGCCTATTGCTTGAATCATCACTACTGAAAGCCTTTAGCTCGATACTCTGCATGGCCCTCTTTAGGCCGCATGCATGAAACAAGTCCGCAAGCATGGCCAATAATCTGTTACTCATAGGATACGACCCCCGTTGTTACTAATCAGATTCAATTCTGATCTCATTTGGCTGCAAGACTCCATAGCTTAGAGTCGTCTTAGCACCTATGCCCTCCACGAACAACTTGCTAACCCACTCGGTTACAGCTTTCATGCATTCATTTCCAATACTAGGCCCAAGTCCTATTGCTAAAAAGAATCGAAGCCCTCTAGCTACTGTTGGATAAATTACCGGAACGGGGCGCGCTTCGTGCTCCCTTATCCTCGGGTCAGGAGAACCATCACCGTATATTGGTGTTGTCACATCTAGCTCTATGAGCAGGCCCCTACCCTGGGGGATGGGAAACGCATCAGTAAAGATTATTGAGCCCTTTCCCTCCTTGGAGCCAAATGCCTTTGCCACAAATTCTTCAAGAGTATACGTGTTGCATGTATATCCTGAGGTCTCAATGAATGCTCGAAAAGCGCCCTTAATGCTTGAAGCCGGTATATACGGTATACCCAGCACTGGGTGTAGTGCTGTCCCATATTCGAAAACTGAATCAATGTTAATGGGCGGCTTACCAACTATGAGCCTCGTGACCGTATGTGCGCGGAGCGTTATGACGCGATAACCGAGACTCCTTAGGGCACGTAGTGTGTGCTCACGTATATAGCTTAGAGCCTTCCCTACACTTTCATCTATCCTTGCGATACTAGAGGACTCCGCTAAGAGCTCCGCAACGGCTCGCTTAGCTAGCGCATCGACGCGGTTAAGGTTCTTCTCTAGTCTTCTCCTATCCCGAGGATGTAGCTTTTTGCGAGCAATTTGCCGCAGCTCTGGCCCATACCGGCCCACAAGGTAGAGAATCTCGAAATAGGTTCTCGACGAAATCACTGATTGAGCTAGAGAGTTCCTCAGAGAAGGAGCTGAGCTGAGCAACTCAGTAATGTATCCGCAGAACTGTAATGGACGCCTTCTCTCCTCCTCGGGAAGCAGTTGCATCATTCCACATATCTCGTTGGCAGCCCGGATTAGCTCCTGATAGGCTTGGCTGTCAATACTTCTCCCAGAACCGGGTCTAGGCACTCCATTTCACCTCTTGACAGCTAATACTTGGACCAAGGTCCTGCCGTTGCTCGCCTAAACAGTTCTGGAGGAACTCGACAGCAGTATCCATAGCAGATATAATGACGTCATCGCTGACACGTATAGAGGTACTCGAATGACCTCCTATCCATTCTATCTGGCTTGGCCAGTCAGATGAATAAAATGCCTGCAAGAGTGCGTATCCTCGATGCACTGTGAAGATTAGTGGAGAAGCCCGCCGCTCAACTCCTCTCGCCTTGTATCCCGTTCCTTTCTGCTCCCGGGGGAGCCCAAGGATCCATGCATACAGTCTACGTCGGAGAACATCGCCACCCTTAACGAGCTTACGATACTGCGCAGTAACACACTTAGAGAACTTTATCGTCGCATCAACAGGGTCTACATCGTCCAGTTTGCAGAGGAGCACCCGGTATACACCAGGCGCTATCGCGGGAACCGGTGGAAGCCCTTGTCCCTCCTCGGCGCTTCCGCCCCCAGCGATCTCGGCAGCGAGTCTATGTATGCTTGTTACCAGCTCTGAGAGAGATGATGGAAGCCGAGACCTAGCACTATGCAGCCATGGAGGCAATACACCGGAGACTATATCGAAACAGCCTAGGCCCCGCCTAGAAGCCTTGCCGAGGCAGCCAAGCTCAAAGAGCGCTACTAGCATAGCTGACGCAAATGAGTAAAAACTCTGGGAAGCTGGTACAGTCCTAGAGTAGAGAATTATGTCCGCCATGTTAACGGCTCTGTACTCACTAGGAGGCAGTCTTCCCCCACCTAGCTGGAGAAGTCTTAGCCGTTGGTGCTCCCGGGAAAGCTTGCGCCATGTAGAGTTATCGCACATGGATACGCCCTGCTCGAGAGAACGGATTACAAAGGGGGATGCAGACTCCGTCGAGCCCCACAATGTTTTAGAGAGATCTATAACTTTGCGCACAAGCTCGCGGCCACGACTACCTCTAGCATAGAGAGCTCCAGCCAAGAATGCACGACTCCACCAGCGAAGCACACCTTTTATCGACTGTGTGCGCAACGGCTCAACTATCTCTAAACCAGCCAGCCTCCTCGTGAACCTTGTATCATAGCCTCCTAAGAAGAGAGGAGTTGAAGAAGTAACTCTTATCCTTGCTATCTCCCTCAGCACGTTACTCCTCACCAGCCTTGATGAATGCCTCGATACTCCTGCGTGCAGAAGCAAGTGAGCATAATACCTGCTCATTTAACGCTTCGAGGAGCCCAGCATCACTGATAGTCTTCTCGATAATCGTGTCAAATGCTTCCTCAAAATCAACACTATCTACTCCGTATATGTCGCCTAGAACCCTTAGCAGGAATAATAGCAACAAGCTATGTGCAATAGCATCCGGGCTACCGCCCTCTCGGCATATATCGGCCACGGCACTCCTTATGTCATCATAGCTCTCTTTCGCCGGCAAGTGCTTTTCGTAAATCTTTCTCGCTGTATCTATGCCGCTCTTAGAGAACAAGTAGAGGAGAGTATCTACAGAGCCCTGCGAAGCATAGTAATCAACTACCCTGCGAGCAATGCTCCTAAGCTTCCTACCAATCTCTATGCATGTATTCCTAGTAGAACTGGATCCCTCTAAACCCAGACTATATATCGCCCTAACAAGACGGGTAAACCATGCGATGTGCCTATCCAGCAAACTCCTCGCAACAATACTCACGGCTCCCTTACCCCTCTACAAGCTTTATATGTACAAGCCCTCTACCAACAGTCTCATGCCCACCGATAATAGTATAGAAGGAGCTATCCGCGCCTGCGCCTGCAAGCTTACGGAAAACCGATCTAACAAACTCAGCGTCCTCCACACTAGCCGAGTCCTCTTTCAAGAATTTCCTGCAACTACTCGCTCTCATTGGCTCTCTTGGCCTCGAGTAGAGGAATATCCCGTAGAACAGGCTCAGCTCGGGCACATACTCTTCGCTCCACAAGGCCCCAGGCCTAACACGCTTACTACGATAATCAAGGCTCACACGAGTTCTCCGCGGAATAAGGCTCTGCCCCAATAACCGGGCAGCAACGTTATCAGGGACAAGCACTACTCTCTCAGAATATACGCGGGCAGCATCCTCGCCAAACACATAGCGAAAGACCCTCCGGAAAACATCTCCAAGCATGCTTTCAAGCACAACATGATCGGATGAATAGATCTTTGTGCCAAACACGAGATACTTCATATCCTGTAGAGAAGAAACCGATACAACAGGTCTCCCAGCATTAAGAGCATCCTCATTAGACTCCAGTAATTCGCTTGCATCCCGCAAGAATGCGCTAAGAACGTTCCGCAAACCATTACTGATCTCGACAAGCCCAGAGACCAAGACATTTGCAACACTCATGAAACGCTGCAAAATAAACGGCGATGTAAAGAAGCATACACCAAAACTACAGGGACCAGCCAAGGCAAGTAGACCGAAATCGGAGACGTACATGGATCCAGCAAAAGCCTCTATATCTTCTCTTTCATTACCGAACAAGACCCTAACGCAATCCCTACACCCCTCTCCCGCACCTTCACACCTAAGGGTAAAAGCAGACCGCAAAGCCCCCTTCAGACTACTACCCCATATAATAGGATACCCTGCAAAATCACGCTGAACAGCCAAATCAACACTACAACTCGTATCCCTACCACTACCAACAAATAAGCCTGAAACCGGCGATAAGAGAACCAAGTCACCCTTCTCATAGATACCCGCTAATGCTCCCTGACCCATATCAAAAACACACCACAATAATATAACCACTACAAAACTATAAATACTTAAACTCAATGCCGGAGGCATGGCATACATCACTTACTTATATCTCTATCGCTATCAACAAACTTACTCAACTATAGAATAGTATAAAACAAATCAAAAGCAACTAAAAAGCCAGGCTCATACCAAATACTCGTAAACAAAAATCTGGCTAGGTGCTCAACGAGATGAGCAACATAAGCGAACCTTACCTCTTTGCCGTAAAAAACTTCAAAGCAATCATAGCAGATCCGCAAGAAGAATCCGATTACATGAAGAAAGGATACGTAATGCCATCCTTAGGGGACTTAACAATATTCCTTGGATACAGAGGCGTAGGAAAATCCTCCATGCTCGAAGCACTACGCCTTCTCTCACTAGCAGCAAGGCACTACGAAGAATATGATAATCTAAATGTAACCTTTTCCGACAAAAAGGGATGTAGAATAAATGAATCTAAATTAAAAGGCCGATTTATAATCAATGATAAAGAACAGTTGATGCATCATATCATAAATAAATTCAGTAAAGAAAGAAAATTTGAAATAATACTTTATTCTGGATTAAAATATTTTGGTATTTATGGATCATATAATGGATATACGTGTAATCTAGATTTAGTTAGTACAAAACATGCTAGGGAAATAATAGGAAGCGAGGAAGAACCGGAAATAGACTCTTCTATTGTTCCTTTTGTTCACCTAATATCAATAAAGCGGATATTCCCCGCTACTACAGAGAAAGAACGAGTAGAAACTACTATAGAGTATGAGGCGGTAAGAAGAGATGGCGTAGGGGCAGAAGGAGAGAACGTTACTAATATATTGTCTTGGTCAAATGTATTCTCGGATCCAAATACCCAATTTTGGCATGATATTATTGAGGACTTTAAAAAGTACTTAAGCGAGGTAGCGAGAACTGGCGAAGGAAAAGAGATACTAGATATAAAAATAGATATCAAAGAACAACAACTTGTTGTAAATGAGAAAGCTGAGAGTGAAGGATCTACTAAAGAAGAAGCATACATTCCTTTTAACTATCTCAGTATGGGGACACGCAACCTTATCTCAATGCTATTAGAGGCTAGTATTGCTGAAAAACTAGCAGAAAATGGAGAAGAGGTAGTAGTAGCTATAGAAGAGCCGGAAATAGCCTTACATCCATCGTCGTTACAAGGGCTTATAAGAATTCTAGCAGAAATACCTAATAGAAATAAGAACAGAATACGATTTATATTAACAACGCATTCATTAAGGTTGATCTCAGCTATTGTAGGTTTAATGAAGGAGAGTGCTAATCTAGATATAAGAATGTATCACTTTTCACGACAAGGTAAATATATATCAGTAGATGAATTTGGTACTGCGCAGACAATATATAATGATATAACATTTACTGCGTTAAGAAACGAAATAGAATTAATTTTTGATATATTATCATATGGAAAATAAACAGTTATCTGGTGATAGGATGGCTGTTGGAAATTGTAGAAGGTGCGATGGTGATTGTAAATATAATGATTATGATTGGTTTTTTAATAATATAAATAATATTATTTGTATTCCTTTAGATAATTATAATCAAAATACATCTGAATGCAACCAATATGAGGGGACACATGCTAATTTAATGCATTGCCTACGCTTAAATAATCAAAATAATTCAGGTATTCCTGACATAGGTTTAAGAAATGGAAATATAGTAATATATATTGATTGTCACAAAATTAGTAATAATCCCATACTATTTAAAACTATTCGTGATAAGATTCGTAGACGTTTTAATATATTGGGTATCCCGGTATGGGAAATTATTAATATTCTTCATAGAGAAATGCTAGTCCAAGGTAATAAAAGAAGACTATGTCAATATACATGTGCTTCACATAGACGATATTGCGGTAATCTCAATCTATGTGTTTGTTGTATAATACCTAATAAAGGTTTGTTTCCCTCTTCAACAATTTTTAGTAGAATAAATATAAATAATCTTCTTAATTATTGCTATAGATAAATTATAATAACTAGATTAGGTGGTATAGATGGCTATAGTTATTAAAATAGATGATCAAAAACAAAAATATAATGAAATAAATATGTTAGAAATTAATGAAAATAAATTTAATTGTTATAATATCTCTAAAAAATTTTACGTGTGTGAAACAAATATTTCTAAAATTATTAAATATTTCTTTAATAATTTTAATAATAATATAATTAATGAGATATTTAATAGTATAATAAAACAATTTGGAGAAATTGAATCACTTTATGGCATTGATTGGTTCTTATTTGACCCTCTTAATTTATATCTATATGCATACAAATCTAATAGTGAATCAGACTTAGTGAATGCTGTTAAGACATTCTTACTTACGACATCATTCTTTAGTGAGTGCATCTATACTTTTTCGTTGGCATTAGGCAGTGAGATAAACAAATACACAGGTACATGTTGTACAGATATTGTTAAAGAATATGAGAAAAAAGGCATTGTTGCTAGATTTAGTATAAGTATTAAAGGAATAGAGTTTAGCATCTACCTGTTTAGGCCGGTCGATATTGGTGATTTTAGTAGACTTGAAGAAGATGATCTTATTGGTCGTTCGCCGTTTATTAGGTTATTTAAGGATTGTGTTGAGTGTATTGTTGATTCTATTGGTAAGAATAAAATAATTCAGGCTAGGGTTTGAGACTTATGTTTTTATTAGTTCTTGTATTGTTTTTATTTGTATTTTTCTTTGTTGCATTTGTTTTATTGTGAGGGCACTTATTGATGATATGAATCCTGGTATGTAGGTTGTTTCTCTGCTTTTTTCTACTATTTTTGTGTATAGCTTTGATATTATGGTTGGTATTGTTTGGGGTACTATTATTGTTTTAAATGTTATGTTGTCTATGATTATTTCTTTGTTATTTATTTCTATTTTTGGTTTTGATATTTTTTCTTGGAAGAGCAGCATTATGTGTATTATATTTTGTATTGTTTCTGGTGTTGCTATTAGGTATACTGTTTGTATGCCCGTGTTTGCCGCGAGGAGTATGTCTGCTAATGAGAATTGTCCTGTTACTTCTATTATTGCTGTGTCTGTGCCTAGTTTTTGGGGATTGGTTACTAGTCGGGTGAATTGTTGTATTTGTTGTTCGGGGCTTAGTGGTAGTGTTATTGTGTGTTGTCCTAGGTATTTTCCGTATAGTTGGTTTATGATGCTTTTGTCGCCGAGTATCTTCCTTATTGTTTTTTGGATCTCGCTTGTGTTCTTTGCCTGTATGATCTCGCTTATATATGTTTGTAGTCTTTGTGGTGGTATTTGTGGTGCTATTTTTGATACGGCTAGGGTCTCGTATCTTAGCTCTGAGCTTTGTAGCTGGCTTAGCTTGTATAGATAGGCTTGTACGAGGGCTTCATAGGTGTTGCGTGTTAGATTGCTGGGGTCTAGCCCGTGGAGTATTATTGTTGTTGTAAGCATTGCTTGTACTAGGTCTATGCCTCTTCTCGAGGAGTTTGTCGCTGTTGCGGCTGGTGCTAGATACAGTGTCTTTTGGTAAGTGCTGCTGTCCTCGTATATCTTGTAGCGTTCCGCTAGGGGGAAGAAGCCGGAGCCGGGTAGAGCTCCCTCGTCTACTAGTGCTGCTAGGTTGTAGTCGCCCATTAGTGTTAGTGGGTTATAGGCTAGCCACTTGTATATGGATAGGACGTGAATATGGCTGACTGTGGACTCGGTGCGTACTGCTAGGGTTCCAGTGATCGGTTCAGCGCAGTATTTTGCCACCTTGTATTTCCGTTCTCCGCGTACTATTGGGAGTAGTGGTGATGCCAGTAGCTCCAGTAAGGGGTCTATCCTAGAGATATTGCCTTCGAGCGCATAGCAATATGTCCTATGTGCTGGGAGTCTTCTCACGAAATAATCACCTCTGATTACACGGTGTAGCCTGTATCGAAAATATTGAGAAGGCATTGGCCGGGTTTACCGCTTAACTGGTTTTGCTGATTCTGTTGGAGCTTGATGCAAGGAGCTACCGACATTAGTACCGCTGCTTTCTTTAAGCCAGCTAGCTTTTTGAGCAATTCTACTATCAAGGGTTTCGCTAAGTCAAGTACTATTACTAGCACAGAGCACTCATTCTCGGGAACAATTTCCACAATTTCTTCGGCTACTTCGCCTGCATCCTCCCTCTTCCTTAGCTGGTAGGAAAGCTTATTTGGACTAGCTAGTTCTCGGTGCAGCCTGTTTTCTATATCCCTGATGGCAGAGGCCGAGACGTGCGGATACACAAGCCATATAGCGTTCAAGGTTATTCCTACACTTTTTACCTTATTTATTACATATTTCGTTAGCTCTACAAAGTAGTATGTTGAGTGCACTACAGGATATAGTAGGAAAAGGTTTACAGATCCTCCACACTTACTTGTGAGGCCTCTTAGAACTTGTAGGGCCCCCTGTTCCTGGTCTAGCATAGTGCTCCATTGACCTTGGCTAACAAATGAGTATAGCTTTCGCAGTCTCTCGACCATGCTATTCTCTTTTAGCATTTCCCTGAGAAGCCTATATATGTCTGAGACAACGTTATCGTTTCCTAGAACTTCTAGGGCATTTCGAGCACTTGATTCAACTAGTTCTTCGTAAAACGTTCTTGATGCAGGACTAATCGCCAAGAGCTTAACAAGGCTGAAGAACTCGCCAAATATCGCGTCAAGAATGTTTAGGTCTTGACAGCTAGTAGCTGAGCTATTCGCTCTAAACCTCTCCAATATAGCTCTATACAGCGGCATCCTAGTCCTGTTAACAATAGTCTTATCGGCTCTGTAAGGGAGCCAAGGCATATAGAGGGTTGATGCCAGCGACTGTAAGGCTTTCTGATAAAGTAGCGTCTCTCCCCGAGCCTGCGACTCCTCGATACCGTAGACAAAGTGCTCATCATCGACTACCACTTTGTCTAGCTCAACGAGGGGAACGAGTCCGGAAAGTATATCGAAAATGTAAATGCGATACGAGCTGAGGCACTCGGACAGACCGTGTCACCTCAACTGGCCCGGTGAGGCGAAGACAAGCTAACCCGAACAATAAAGCAGTTCATAGCTTAGAGTATATAAGTATCCATAATCAAGAATCTACAACTTATTAACACATCCAAATTCCTCTTTGTTTTCCCTTGAGAACACCCTCTAGACAGATTTGAATTTGTCCTTGGGAACAACGTTTCAAATCTATGCAAATCCATCAGAACATTATTGGATGGAGTAGAAAGAAGAGTTGTCGCTAATTATGACTCATTAACAGCTTATAAGCCAATAGTGTTCCGAAGAAGATAAATACCCGTACCATAGCCTTAATCATTCGGATCCCAACAGGGAGCATACCTGCTAAACTCAAAAGAGAATTGTAAGTGGCGGGGATGGCTTCTCGCCCGGGGAGCTAGGGGAGCTGGCTGGCTAAACTCAAAAGAGAATTGTAAGAAAGCTGACCGACAAGCTCACGGACATAGACGTCTACACGCTCGGCTAAACTCAAAAGAGAATTGTAAGTAATTTTCCCGAAAATTGGATAGGGTAAGGGTTAGGTAGCTAAACTCAAAAGAGAATTGTAAGCTATACCCTGTGTATTATCCTCCTGTACTTCTCTGCTAGCTTTCGCTAAACTCAAAAGAGAATTGTAAGTCCATACACGCCGTTATTCGTAAAGCCCTCCTTATTGTCTCGCTGCTAAACTCAAAAGAGAATTGTAAGAGATCCCAAGCCCTCAAGCAGGTTCTTTCCAAGGGCAATGTTGAGCTAAACTCAAAAGAGAATTGTAAGCATCAGTAAGTGTTGCAACAATGTGTAGAGTAGGCAATACTAATCAGCTAAACTCAAAAGAGAATTGTAAGTCCGTTACTACGAGTATTGCACGGTTTAGCAGAGTGCCCACAGGCTAAACTCAAAAGAGAATTGTAAGCCAAGTTGCAGGGGTCTATCCAGATCACGCAAGTTTATGGCCGGGCTAAACTCAAAAGAGAATTGTAAGTCCTCCCACCTGTCGGTGGAGGTGGTGATGGAACAGGCCTTGCTAAACTCAAAAGAGAATTGTAAGGTAGAACCCTATCCTCACGAGGGGCAGCCAGAGAGCAACAAAAGGCTAAACTCAAAAGAGAATTGTAAGCAGATACTCTACTCCACGAGCCTCAACCTTCAGCAAGGAAGCTAAACTCAAAAGAGAATTGTAAGATCCCGAGCCCGATGCTCTTAACGAGCTCGGTTACGTTCTCGTGCTAAACTCAAAAGAGAATTGTAAGTTATCGGTGAGGCACACTGTGCCGAGATATTCCAAGCGCTAAACTCAAAAGAGAATTGTAAGTGTTGGGCGCTGAGTCGCGGAGCTCAAGGAACTTCTTGACGAGCTGCTAAACTCAAAAGAGAATTGTAAGATGAGGCCTTGGTGCTTGTTTGATTGTTGGTGGTAGGGTTTATGTATAACTAATATCTTTATAAGGTATTACTGGCGTACTGTTTTGCTTCCCCGCAGAGTGTGGGACTTTATACGCAGCCTCGGGGCTGAGGGTGGGGTCTTTGCAGAGATAAGGGGTTGGCGTTTCGACTATGTTTCTCCACGGTATCGTTATCGTCCCTCGCCTAGCGAGGTTGCGGGCATTTGTCCTGTGCATCGTGATGTGTTTCTGCGCCGTGTTATGCGGATCAAGCCTAAGAGAAGCAAGGAGGCCGTTTATGGTGCTATAGTTCACGAGTTCTTTCTTGAGCCCTTTAGGCTCGTAGATAGAGGCGTATCCGACCTAGAGGCCTTGTCTCGGGCTATGTGGAGGCTTGGTAAAAGGCTTGGTGTGAGGATAGATGGGTTCCTTCAACGGGTGTACACGGTTGGAGCTGGGCTAGCCCTTCAGTCGATCATTGATGCTGATATCCCTGTACGTGTCGAGCCTCAGATTCCGGGGGCGGCTGTAGGGCTTAGCGACATAGTGCGCCCAGACTTGCTCGTCGGGTTTCTCCCTGTAGAAGTGACTACTGCTAGTTCGTCCACGCGTTACGGTGAAGGTAAGGAGCTTCAGCTCGCTGGCTACGCCTTGGCGCTCGAGGCTTGGACTGGCTTGCCCGTGGACTATGGTGTTGCTCTCTATATTCGTCGCAGAGACTCGGGCGAGCCCTGGCTAGAGTGGCGTGTCGTGGTAATAGATGATGGGCTTCGCCGCCGCTTTCTGAGGGCTCGGGACGAGGTAGCAATGATAGTTGATAATAGTGTTGATCCTGGCCCTGCTGGAGAGAATTGTCCACCGTGGTGCCCCTTCCGCGGGGCTCCTGGATGCCCGCCTGCCGAGGCCTAGGGCTAGGCGTTCCCGGGCTTGGAGAGGGGTGTCTCCCCTTTGGGCGAGGTGTTTGTTGTCTCAACACCGGGTGCAAGGGTATTCGTTAGGAGTGGTGTCGTCTATGTCCAGGCTCCGGGCTCTGACCCGGTGCCAGTGACCTATGATGCTGAGCTCGTCTTGTTGGCTACGGGTGCCGTTAGTATAAGCGGTAGGGCTCTGCGAAGGCTCGCCGAGCTAGGTATACGTGTCCTTGTGCTCGGTCATCGGGGCCACGTGGTTGCAGAGTACCGGCCTATCGATAGGGTTAACAAGACTGTTGAGGCCCGCATGGCCCAGTACGAGGCCAAGCTGCGCGGAGACGCGCTCCGCTACGCTGCTGAGATGGTGAGGGCTAAGATAGTTAATCAGGCAAGGGTGCTACGCTATATTTCTAAGAGCAGGAGAGAGCCGTGGATAAGGGATGAGGCTTACCGGGTCGAGGACGAGGCCTATGAGCTCTCCAAGCTAGTTAAGAGCGGGAGCCTAGACGCAGACAGGGTTAGAGGGGTTGAGGCAAGGGCTGCGAAGAAGTATTGGCAGGTGCTAGCGGCCCTGCTCCCCGGAGACTATGGTTTTACTGGTAGAAATCCTCGCGGCGAGGACGCCGTCAACATGGCTATAAGCTACGCCTATGCAATACTCTACGGTGTAGCCTATGACGCCCTTATAGTTGTAGGCCTAGACCCCTATGCCGGCTTCCTCCACGCTGATCGAAGCGGGCGGGTGAGCCTCGTCTACGACTACAGCGATACTTTCAAGCCCCTCATAGACCGAGTGCTTTTCACGAACATTGACCCAGCGCTCTTCGACTCCTATAAGGGCAGCTTGAGCTATGAGTCGCGCAGAAAGATAGCAGAAAGAGTAACCAATGCCCTCACATCCCAGGTGAAAGACTTTGAGGGAAAGAAGAGGCCCCTAAGAGACCACGTCTACGCCTATGCTTGGAGCCTCGCTAAGGCCCTTCGGGAGAAAACCCAGTACCGTGCATTCATAGCCGTTATTTAGGCTCATTAGCCTACTCCTAACCTCGCTCCTACTGAGAGCCCTAAGCAGGAGCCGGTTCTTCTTCAGCATCCTGGATGCCAGTGCGGGGTCTCTGGCTGCTCTCAGTAAGTGGTACGCGTTATGAATTGTGCGCGCAAGGATGCCCCGACGCCCCCACTCGGAGAGAGCCCTAGGGTTCGTTTTGCAAACGGGGCACTTGCAGCGAGAAGCCAGCTCGGCGGGGTCAGCCGCTCTTCTCCCACCCTTACGTGGAGCTACTTGGAGCAATGAGAAGCTTATGGGGTCCCTTGCTAAGCCGTATTTCGCGTCCGCGAGCGGGCTACTAGTATCAACGCTGTCCGCTATTCGGAGCATTAGGAGGAGGATGGCTATGCTGTTCCCCACGCCGAATACATGGAGACGAGTATCTATGAGGAGGCGGGCCTCGGCAACAGCTTCAAGGAGCCTGCCGGGGTCATAGCGGGCCAGAGGGGCTAGGCTTCCAAGCCCAAAAGCCCCGGCATGGCCGCCAGCAACCCGCCTTGCTAGATCCAGGGCCTCTCTCAGCTGTTGCCCTGTTTGTGCGTGGAGAGGGTAGAGGAAGTGGTCTCCGAAGACTCGTTGCCAGAGCCTAGCGTTGCGCGCCGTAGCCTTGTTAGCTGCACGGAACTCCGCATCGCTCGCCCGAAGGGGGTGCGGGACAGGTGTGTCGAGCAGAACGGGGAAGGCGCCGACCTCCTCGTATAATGCCTTCTGCACCTCTAGGACCTTCTCGGGCTCCGGTAGGCGCCGCCTACTTATCAGCCGGTAGCCCCCGCTATCGACTATCACGTCTAGCCCGCGTAGCTGTTTCACCGCAGTAGGCATCTTCTTGGCAACGTCGTCTGCGGAAACCATTACGTGTGGGTGCCCGATGTTTTTCCACAGCATAGGGTTTAGCTGGGTGAGGCTATGGACGAAGTATATTCTCGCCAAGGTGCAGTATCCGGTAGGAAGCCTTATATCGAGGACTAAAAGGTATTACTACCGGGTTCCCACGAGTGTCCCCGCTCGCAACCATAGCCGACATAGCCTATGAGGCAGAGAGCGTTGCACAAGCCGTTAAGAGGAAGCCCCCCAGCAAGCTAACCCTCCCCCCGCCAACCGACGAAGCCTCGACGGACGAGGTACAAGATGCTGGCAGGAAGGTCGTACGCTCAGAGCTCCCCATACGCGAGCAGAAAAGCCTCGAAAAGCTCATCTACGTGATCGCCCCGGATAAGCCCGCCTATGAGTACATTGGTGTTGACGGTAGTAGTAGGAAGCTCGAAGCCTATAACCTCCTCGTCGGAGCCTATGCAGTCGCGACGAGCATTCTTGACGGAGTCTATGTTGTGGCAACCTATCCCGATACCGGTGTATATCCCGTAGTCGGCGCCAATAATACGCCAGTGGCAAGTCTTGCCCCCGAGTTGCCGGGCACGGGCCTGCGCTACACCGTGACGAGGCCGCTTGTGGATCCCGCTAAGCTTGCTGACGCGATAGGCTGTAATAGCAAGAAGAGTACTGGTTGTGGAGCACTACAGAGCCTCGGATACGGGAACGGATACAACGTCTCGACAATGCTGGACGAGAACCGTACTCTTGTGGAGAACAACGCGCTCTCCTACATATCTTCTTCCCCCGTCCTCGCGACAAGGTATACCAGGGTCATGGTTGA
Source organism: Pyrofollis japonicus (assembly GCF_033097485.1). Lineage (NCBI taxonomy): Archaea > Thermoproteati > Thermoproteota > Thermoprotei > Desulfurococcales > Pyrodictiaceae > Pyrofollis > Pyrofollis japonicus. The sequence continues at coordinate 626,053 of NZ_AP028634.1, read as the reverse complement.
CGGCCCGGTCTACATGACACCGGGCCTGCTTGTCAGGTTTTACAACATGGCCCAATTCCGCGGGAGCGGGCCAGCAATCCTAGTAGAGGCGGTCTATACTCTTAGCTACTTGTTAAACGCCCTGAAAAGAATCAGGATAGTTGCCTCGCTTTCTCGGAGAAGCGTGCTCGTAATGGGCGTGGTTAAGAGGATAAATAGGAGCAGGGTACTAGTGAACGCGCTTACAAGCCTCAACCCTGACTCACAGCTACCCCCTACGGATCCGCAACTCGTGGAAGCGCTCCTCTCGGAACGGGGCTTCTATCCAGTTATGCAGCCATACGCATACGGGATAGGTATCGCAATAGGTCCCGTCATAAGCATAATAAGTGCCAAGAGCCTCTGGGAGGCCCTGCTCAACGCCCTCGGTCTAGGAGGGCAGCACCCGATCCCCTTCTATAACAAGAAGGTTACCCGTAGCGGCGAAACCCTCGCAGGCATAGACAGGGAGGCCAGGGGCACCCCCTACGTCGTAAAGAGGAGCTACTACCTCGTCGTAAAGACAGGGCTCGGCGGGCACCGAATAATCCGCGTAGAGTTTCCACAGCTGCACACCGAGCACCCTGTCCGCCTCGACCAGAAAGGAGAGATACACGTGGAGACCCTGGAGGACAACGAGGACATCATCAGAACCGTCGTGGATAATGACCTAGTAGTGCTCAGAGAGATAGCGTGGCTAATGACGAGCCCCGGTGCCCTGGAGGCCCCTGCCCCTATAGTGCTCGCAGACCGCGTCGCCAGGACCGTCTCGAAGACAGTGGCACTTACCTGGTTTAGCAGGTTACGCGACGTGGTTACTTTTACCTATGATACCTTGCTCCAGCTCACCGCCATGTAGAGCGGGAGAAGGGGTGCATAGGTGTTGGACGAGGAGGATATCCGTGAGAATGCTCTCCGCCTAGTAGACGAGGTTGTTGCTGAGAGAAAGGAGCTCTTCAGCCAATACGGGGAGAGAGCGAGGCTGGCAGACGAGGTAGCACACGCCATATCCTCTACCGGCTTCATCGTCGGCAGGGTTGCGCTCACCGAGGACGTAGGCGGAGACGAGATACCCGTAGACATTCCCCCCGAGACGTGGGTGAGGCTAGCCCATGAGAATCCCTCTATGCTCGGCGAGGGCTACTACTACGTGGTCGTTGACCCGAAGACTCTCTCGCTCATACTCGCCTCCGTCTCCTCCACAGTGAAGCCAAGCGGCACGAGGGTTCTCGGAGCCCAGCAACCACTAGTAACAGTGCCCCTCGAAACCCTGCACCCGCTCAGCATAGCAGCGAATGTTGTCTCGCTGAGGCTCATGCTCCGCCCCCTCCTCCTAGTCCACCTAGGAGAACACGTGAAAGAGATTGCCGAAGCAGCGAGGAGCCGCAGCGACGAGGCCGCAAGCATAGTGGCGGGTATTGTCGAGAAGCTAGGCTACTCTGCGCCAACCATACCCCCGGACCCCAATAGCCCGGTTATAGCTCCCTCGCCCAAGGTACTAGAGGCGCTACTAGCCCCTAGCCGGGAAGGAGTACTCGTAGGCGGCCTCGGCGTAATGGACTCCCTCTACCTCGCCGACGGCAAGCCGGTGGCGATAAGGCTGCCGTGGAGCGTCCTCGTAAAGCACGTGCTAGTCACCGGGACCACGGGCAGCGGCAAGACAAGCCTAGTGAAAAACATGATGCTGGACGCCTCGAGGCATCCCGGCGTCCACATAGTGGTTCTCGACGCCAGCAGCGACTACGTGGCAGGCCTACTACCAGGCCACATACCAGGAGAACGAGTAGACCCAGAAGCCGCCGCAGTCCTTCAACTATACGGGGCAAGCGCCGAGCAAGGAAAACCCGTACTACACCAAGGGCTCCGCGGGATAGCACTAATACCCTGCATAAACTGCCGCAACCCCAGCGACTACGCAGAGGAAGCAACCAACTACACGAATTATCTGGAAGAGACGCTTAGGAAGAGCTACGAGAAGCAGGGCTGCAGCCTCAGCCTAAGCGAACCAAGCCCCACCCCGGCGCCGCTGACCTACAGGGTAGAGGCAATAGTATCCTGCAGCGGCGCCGAGGAGAAGCAAGAATTATTCATTGCTCCCAGGAAGATCATAGTAGAGAGCATAGACGAGGTCGCACAGCTAGACCCCTACCTCACCGCCAGGGCAAGGGAAGCACTACGCATGTTGGTCGCGAAGTGCGGCGCCAAGAAGCTAGAAGAGCTATTAGGCATAATAGCAAGGCCTCCAGAGGATTGCAGGAACCTGGTGAAGAGAGTCATCCACGCCGAGACGCTCCGCAACCTGGAGTCAAGGTTGCGAGCCCTCAGCGAGCTAGGCGTAATAGGCTACATGGACGAGGATCCGAAATGGGCCCAGTTAGACTACACAGCACTAGCAAAAATCATGGAAAAGCTAGAAGCGAGGTCACTTGTACTAGACCTGGGCTACGCAGCCCAAACCGCGGCATCGAAGACAAGAGCCGTAGACTCACAGAGCACAAAAGTGTTCCTAGGCTACCAGCTCCTCAAAACACTAGCAGAACACATGGAGCGGACAAACATACCAAGCTACGCTCTCCTAGTGGTGGATGAAGCCCACCTATTCTTCCCGCCAAGCCGCCAAGAATACGCCGAAATACTCCGAATAAGCATAGAGCATCTAGCAAGGCTTGGTAGAAGCAGAGGAATATCAATAATCTTCTCAACCCACAAGGAAACAGATGTATCACCAGTTATAACAGTACTGACAAACACGAAAATATATTTAAGAATAGATAGAAGGACAGCAGAAGAAACACCACTACCACAAGAGTACCGAAGAAGACTACCATACTTCAAAGACCACGCAGCAATACTCTCAAGCTACGCTGTAAGAGGAGGATACCTAGCAATCAAGAACGCACCACCACTAATAGGACACAGAACAACCTAAACCCATACACAACACCACTACAATAGATTCTTTGACGATATGACGAGATAATCATAAATCCCGTTTACTAAGAACCCTATTAGTTTATTAGAAACAAACATTTTAGCCCATAATACCCTCCTAGAACCTCTCACTAAGTTGAAAACTAATTATTTGAACCAACATGGATTGTACACAGCTTCTTGCTATAATATGTACAATTCTCTATTGACTCTATTGAGTTTATCCGTGCTCAACTACATTGAGGCCAAGATAAGGGAGTACTATCTTACAATTCTCTTTTGAGTTTAGCTTCAGTATCTTCTCAAAGATGCTCTTGTCAACAGCCGTTACTACCTTACAATTCTCTTTTGAGTTTAGCAGGTGTGGGATGGCTCGGCTTGGCAGACAATAGGTTGAAGCTTACAATTCTCTTTTGAGTTTAGCTCCTCGTTAAACACGCTTACAAGAAACGCATTATGTGGATAGGCTTACAATTCTCTTTTGAGTTTAGCTTGACCACGTTAACCAGATCCTGGTACTCCTGGGGCACGTTCTCTTACAATTCTCTTTTGAGTTTAGCCTATGTCTTCACTCATATCTTTTAGCTTCTCTTCTGGCCATTGCTTACAATTCTCTTTTGAGTTTAGCTACTCAGACTACAACCTAAGCTTGATAATGCAGATGCTCGGACTTACAATTCTCTTTTGAGTTTAGCTAGACGCTTATGAGAAAGAGAGGCCCAATGTGGTTCTTACCTTACAATTCTCTTTTGAGTTTAGCCAATGACTACGGCGTTCATGTGGGCGGTAGAGGAGCTAGAAGAAGCAAGCTTACAATTCTCTTTTGAGTTTAGCCGGGAACCTTGGCTGCGAGTGCGAATGCGTACCAATAGACGAGCTTACAATTCTCTTTTGAGTTTAGCCAGCGCTCGAGGCAGCAGTCTCGGCCAACGACGTACAGATAATCACTTACAATTCTCTTTTGAGTTTAGCATGATCGCCACAGTGCCGTCTAGGTATACGAGCTTGGCAGAGACACTTACAATTCTCTTTTGAGTTTAGCTCGAGATCTCAGGGCCCTACATGACGCCAAAACTACTGGAGACAGCTTACAATTCTCTTTTGAGTTTAGCGGTGCCTGAGTCGCTCAAGGAGTACCTAGAGGAGATCCGGACTTACAATTCTCTTTTGAGTTTAGCAGGTATGTTCCCTTTTGGGATCCGAATAGTCTTTGCTATGGTCTGGGTATTTATTTCTATTAGAACATTGATTACTTATAAAAGGCTAGTGAATGTTGATTTACAATACTCCTCCATTCTGCTCTATCCCATATTGTTCTCATGGAAATGTATGGATTTGAAACATTGTTCCCAAGAAGCCTTACAACTCCACCAAAGACAGGTTCCAATGAGAAAAGAAAGAGGAATTTAAAGATGAAGAAGACTAGGACAAACACGCAATGCGAGAAAATAGCGATAGTTTTCAATGATTATATGTGACCTACTGTGCCATATGTTCTCTATATGAAGAAGGGTTAGCTGAGGTACGGTGTTGGCTTATTATGGTTAGCGATATTTGGTGGTAGTTTTGGCAAAGGTTGGATAGAACTACGTGTCTATTTCGTGGGTGTGTTCTAGGATTGTTTATGCTGTGCCGTCTTGCCTTGTCTCGTATAGTTTGTTTATCCTCTTGTTTATCTCCTCTATTTTTCCTAGGAGGTTTGTGTGTAGCTGGTCTATTCTTTGGCTCATGGTCTTGTTGAGGTCATCGATTCTTCTGTTGGTGTCTTTCATTTCGCTCCATAGCCTGGCTTCGACGCGTTTTATTTCGTCTCTTAGCTCGTTCTTTGTCTCTCTTATCTCTTCGCGTAGGTCCCTTATCTCTTTGTGAGTCATGTCGAGGTATAGTAGCAGGATGTCCTCGGTGCTAAGCTTCTTGCCCTTCTCAAGCTTCTCCAATATCTTCTTAGAAACCTGTGACAAAACGCTAGACAATACTGCTTCTTCCGCCAACCGTGACGTCCCAGAAAAGTAGAGAGCTTATCTTATTATGCTATAAGAGTTGTTCTCGGTGCTGCAGCCCTAGTAGGACTCGTAGTGTCTCCTTTTCCCTCGTAGCTAGTTCTCGGAGGGCTTCTGCCGCGTCTCTGTCTCCCTCTAGTTTCCATTCTAGTTCTCTCAGTGCTTGCCCAGCGTAGCTTCTTAGGTGCTCCTGGTCCCCTCTTCTCCCGTCTAGGAGCGATGCTGCTAGGTAGTCTGCTAGGCTTAGTGCGCCGGTTAGCTGGGACGATGTTATCGTTAGTAGGGGGCTGCTTATCGCTCTCGCTGCCTGCTTGACCGTTCTCAGCGCCGTGAGGGGGCGTATCTCGGTGTGCTTTTCTGCGAGCTGGCATAGCGTTGCTGAGACCCTGTTGCTGGGCAAACACGCTTCTAGTTCTTTTGCAATCATTTGTATTTCCTCTGGCGTGAGGGCTGGCACTAGGCCTTTGCTTATAGCTTCACTACACCAGGCTATGTTCCTTAGCCCGTGATGGTGTCGGAGAACCGCGATAGAGGCTGCTATGACAAGTATCTTCTCTTGTTCTCTCGTCTCACGGGCTAAGAGCCTCTTGGCAACGTGATGAACTAGCCCGGCGGAGAGGACTTCGTGACAAACAAAGGAAGGGCTCCCGGACAGTATTGTCTTTTGGAACTTTTTCGCAGCCTTACCCGCGTCGTGGAGGAGAGCTGCCAGCACAGCCGCCTCTAGGACCGTGTGCTCTGGGAGCTGAAGCCGCTTTGCTGTAACGTGCAGCTCGTCTCCGAAGAGGCCTAGGAGGAGAGCTGCCACGTTTACGCTATGGAGCCCGAGGCGTACACCGGTCCACGCGTAGAGCGTCACGGCGTTAACCCCAGCCCTCTCTTGTATGCCCCCCTCCTCGCGGCGAGATAGAGCTGTGCGGCGCGAAGCCCCTTATCGCCAAGTGCCTTGGCGGCCCTTGCTAGTAGTCGTGGATAAGCCTCGGCGTAGTTCCTACACTTCTTGAGCATATTTCTGACTAAGTTCTTTTCAAGCTTCATTACCTTGTAGGCTGTGTCTTCATTGCCGTAAGCCAGTACCACTACCGTGCATCCAGAGGCGTCGCAGTCTAGCACCTTCTCGCTGTGCTTCGACAAATACTCTAGGCTCACCTCCAGGGTATCGAAGCCCTCGCTCTCCTCATCCTCCATGGGTATTGCAAGCGTTACCAGCGCGGAGCCGCGGACCAGGCTACAATAGCTCTCTAGAAGCCTTTTCGCGAACCCCGGATCACCTAGGGGTAGGGCCATGCTCGCCCACAACAGGTTCCGGTAAGCGGCTGAGGCCGCAGAAGCCTCCCCCTCTAGGCCTTGGTTCTCAACAGTTTCAACCAGCATATGGAAGGATACTGCGTCGTAGCCGTCGGCACGGGTGTTGTCCAGAAGCCTCCACTCAATGCTCTTCCCGGAGGCGAGGACCTTGTGCACCGTCTTAATGGTCTCGGGGATGGCGTCCCCGTAGGGGTGGCTGGTCTCCGGCTCGTAGAGTATTACCTCGGGGGGCTCTCCCTTGCACTTCTCGGCCACCTCTCTGCTCCTGCATAGTCTGCCAGCCCTCTGGGCCAGGCTGCTCGGAGCAGCAGCCTCGGACACCAATACCTCGGCGTCAACATCCACTCCCGCCTCTATTACTTGAGTAGCGACTATGGCGGAGGCCTTGTTGAGCCTCTTTAGAGCCTCCTCGCGGTCCCGGTGGGAAAGCCTGCCATGGATAAGCACCACCTTGTCCACACCGAGCCCCTCGGAGAGAACGCGATACGCATCAAGAGCAGAGTCCACCGTGTTGGCTGTGAAGAGGACTCTTCTCCTGGTCTCTGCGAAGCTAATGGCCTCCCGCAGCGCCTCTTCCCTGCTCATTATCCTCGTCCTCCAGCGGAACATATGCTCAGAGAAGTAGTCGCGGTCAACAACCCTCATCCACTCCTTCTTCCCGCACTCCTTGCAGACAGCAATGACACGTGCCATTGCCCTCCCAGCTATGTCCTCGACGAGCCTTGTAGCCATGGTAGCGGTCTCAACAACTAATGGGATCCGGGCCTCTGAGAGGAACCTCAGAGAGATGGAGAGGAATCGGCGAGACAAGGGCTCTTCGTCGAGCACCCATGGCTCGGCGTAGAGGTGGGCCTCGTCAAGCACCACTAGGGAGGATGCGAGGGCCGCTCTAGGGAGCTCGTAGTGGCCCTCGAACACGCCCCGCAGTGTCTTCTCGAGCTCTGCTACTGGCAACCTGGCAATGTTGAGGGCGAAGCTGTCAAGGGTCGAGACTACTGCTGCCCTCAGCATATATCCGCTGAACCCTTCCCTTCCCAGGCCAAGGCCTCCCGCAAGGTAGCCAGCGCAACCCCTGCAGCCCTTCTTCTCTAAGAAGTCTCGCATGAAGAAGTACTGTTGCTTCACCAGCGCCCTAAGGGGGAGAACATGGATAACTCTAGCCGCTAGCCCCTCCCCCCTGGCCTCTTGGAGCAGCCTTGGCACAGCCTTGCTCTTCCCATAGCCAGTTGGGGCGATGAAGACCACGTTCTTTCCAGAGCCGAGGAGCTCGGCGACAGCATCTACGCCTGGTCGCTCCCAGGGACTCGGCAAGGCCCGGCTACCCTACCGGGATCCATTGCTCGGCACTAGCCACTTCAGCAACGCTTCTGGCACACCATAGAAGAGAGTCACGCATCCTCAGGCACTGCTTCGACTCCGCAGCGCCTCTCAGCAGCCTCGTACAGTCATAGAGATAGATGTTATTCCCGGTAACAGCGTATAGGTAGAGCTTGCCTACGCACTGAGCGACCGCGTCGAGGCCTGGGTCCTGGCTACCTCCAGGGCATAGACCTCTCTGTACTCCTCGGCCCAGGAGTTCCCCAAGAGCAGTTAGTGGCTTGCTTCCTAGGCGGCAGAGAAGCCCGGAGAAAACCATTGGGGTAAGCTCGTTGAGTATTGCCCGGTTTCCCGTCTCGCTTATCGATGCCAGGAGGAAGCGGTCGAAGACAGAGCCGGATCCGCAGAGCTCTCCCGGAGAGGCATCGAAGACAGTGGCTAGGAGTGCCGAGCCATACACAAGCACAAGGGTGTCGAGGCTAACGGGGAGCTCCTGCACCCTCGGCAGAGACAAGAGGCGTCCAAGAGGAGGTAGCTGATATTCCCCTTCAACAACTGTGACAGTATAGTGCGGCGCTATCTCAAAGAGGTCGTTGAGCCCTACCTCAGGGGCTGGGAGCAAGTATACGCCCTTATCTCCCACACGTCCAACCTTCGATAAAAGACCGCCTACAAGGGCCAACGCGAAAGACGCAGGACTAATCTCTGTCGGGTTCGGCTTCACCCTCTCCGGCTTAACACCACCCCTCACGCTCCTCAAGTACTCGAAGATGTTTAGCTTCATAAGCATTAGCGCCTTGACCCTAGGCTCATTGAGATCGATCTCACCCTTGCTGAGCCTACCGACAACTACCTCGGCGGCCTCATCCCACTGCTTAAGCCTAGTGCCCACAAGCTTGGAGACAGGTTTGGGGTCATTTCCGAAGAGCCTCGGCCTCTGCAAGAGCCCCTGGCTCAGAAACCCCTTGGCAATCTCTAGCGCCTCGTTGAGAAGCGCGAGATAGTCGTCCTTGCTGCCGAACACTGCCTCTCTCACAGTGATGTCTCTAACCCTGTGAGGATCAATACTGAGAGCTAGGAGCTGAAACCCTCTACCGATCCAGCCAGGCGGGAAGAGCTCCACGCTGAACAAGGGGACTTTCACGCCTCCTTACTTGTAGCTATGCATAGGTTCTGGGAGCCCTTGAGGCAGTAGGCTCTGGCTCCTTCCCTTAGCCTGAAGCGTATCGGGTCCTCGGGGGGAACTAGAAAAGACGGGGTCGAGACAGGGCTTACGGGGACAAGGAACTCCGCGGGGCTAGCCACTTGTTCTCCGCAGAAAAGCTTGGTCGGTCTATGTCTCCACATATGCACTTTAACGATGTTCTCTGGGTCAAGTGGTACAGTTGTCTCCGAATCCTGGTAAAATACTGACTCGAACGCGGCGTCTCCCTTAGCCTCCTCTGCTTTACTTATCTTAGCCTCCTCTACAATTGCTAGGCCTTCCTTGGACCCTAGGCGCCACCCGCTCCACGCAACTTTCTTCAGCAAGTCCTCCAAGCTATCTATGCCTATGCCGAGCTCCTTGCCGAGCCCCTCAGCATCAATAACTATTCCGAGAACTAAGCGAGTTGAAGGTGCATAAGAGGCGCCGAGGGCTTGAACGCTCCAAGCATATGGCTCCCATTTAGCCCTCTTACGCTGATATACTAGTGAGAGCACTCTGGTAACGTCGCTGTGAAGTGCTATGCCAGCTGGGCTGCCTGGCTCTAGGCCAGCGGCTGCTGCAAGTGTATAGTTTGCTAGGAGTTCTGCTGGGCTACAGTACTTGCTCTTAGCTAAGTACTCGGGAAGCCCTAGTAGCCTTGCTAAGGGCTCGGCATAGAACCCTATGACTGTTGTTGGCGGAGGCAGTGGTAGGGCTGGCTGCGCTGCGGAGAGCCCGGCATAGCGTATGCTGAACCCCCAAGCGGTTCTAACCCTGCTGACAATCATTACTGGCTCCGTCACTGGTCTCACCACTCTGTAGTTCATTGGGCAGGGTGACATAGGCTATGATAAAAACAATAGTGGGAGTGTATAGGTATGCATTTGCAGCGTCTTCTTAGGCTAGCTTCTCCAGTATCTCCTTCTTTGCTGCTTCTATGGCGTCGAGGTAGCTTTCGTGCGTACTGGAGCCTACGGTGTTGCTGGCGCATTTCTTGGGTTCTCGGAGTCCTTCGCCGTCGTAGTAGTGGATGCTGGCTGCGAACTCTTTTATCATGTTTGATAGCTTGCAGGCCCTCGCTACTGTTTCCGCTAGGTACTCCTTATCGTGCCCGGGCGAGACGTTGAATGGTATTGGCTCTGTTACTGCTACTACTAGGCTGAGTATCTTCCAGTGTGGCTGGAACCTTGTGGTCTTGGCCCCCCACGTCATTCCTCCGAGTAGTGCTGCTAGCGCATCTAGTGCTGCCTCAACTCTCTTCCTCCTCTCGTCGAGGCCAAGGATATACGGGTTATCTTGCGGGGCGCCCTCGTTCTCCATGCTATAGGCTCCTACAGCGGAGGCGTCTAGCGCGTAGGTGAAGACATATGCAGCGCTGCCGACCTCGACATAGTATATTGCTTGTTCGCCGCCCTTGGCTCCTGGTGAGTACCTGACGTGGAACTGTGCCTCGGTAGCCGCTGCCCCGGTTTCCAGCGCGTCTAGTGCTGGTATCATGTAGCCGACGCGGAACCGGGAGGTACGCTTAACAGTCATGTCTGTGAAGAGGAAGCCGCCTACGTCTTCAACTACGCAGTTCTCTACAACGTATTTCTCGACCTCAGCCGCGTTTTTGAACACGTTCTTCGGCTTATCTATTCCATCGTACTTTTTGAACACGTTGCTGTCCGCATGTTTGAGGAAGACACCTTGCTTACAGGCAGGGCAGACCGGTATGCCGCGAGAAGCCGCTATGTCTGCTAAGAGGCGCTGATAGTGGTGGGCCAGGCTCTCACCACTTATGACCGGTACATAGCGTAGTGCGAAGCCATCACTCCTCCGAAGTATTACTGGTGCGCGTCGATGACGTACTACGTTGCCTACGCTTTCAGCCATGTTTAATGCTTCCAGGTTAACCAGTATGCGAGCCGATAGGGAGAAGAATAGGGGCATGTTCTTACCCACCTCCCTCCATAACTGTCCCATGGTGTTTCCCGAGGGCTAGGAGCGCTGCTGCTCGGGCTATTCGTAGTCCCTCCTCGCTCCTAGCTGGATCCAGGAGGAGCTCGGCCAGCTTGCTTACCTCGTACTCAGCTCTTACCAATAGCTCCTTCGGGGGTATTGTCTGGCCATCTTTCGTCCTTACGCGTGGGCACTTCTCCTCGGGCTCTTCCTTAACGCAGTTGCTGCGATATATTCTGAGAGCATCGTAGAGGGCTGCGAGCGCTTGATCAGGGCCGAGCGCGTTAGCTATGCGATCTAGAACGCCGAACTGCTTTGTTTCGGCGAAGTATGCTAGCAGCTCGGGAAGCCATATGGGTCGGAGGATCTGAGCTTGTTGAGTAGGCAAGGCGTCTACTCCGCCAATATAGAGCAAATGGAATAATATTTATGAGTTCCCAGTATTGTGTTCCACCTCTGCGGAACACCTGCTCAAAGCAGAGCTCAAGGCTCTGCTTGAATCTCTAAGTACCTAGCGTCCCTCGGAGATGAGCTACCTTATGCATTTGAGGACTTGTGGTAAGACTCTTCTAGCCAGTTTCGGGTTTGACGAGAGGTTCGCTATAAGGGCGATAAGCGATCATAAGCCATGCAAGGTTGTGGCTGTGGCACTTGATACTGGTAGTGATGCGTGGAGCCGTGTCGAGAGGGCTTTCAGCCAGCTACGAGTCTTTGCCTCCAGCCTAAGGGTGGAGAGCGAGCTCGTATCGGTGCCTTATCGGGGTGAGTCGCTCTCTAGGCTGGTTTACAACTTGGCTAGGAAGATTGGAGGCTTTATTCGCGTGGCGCTTGAGCAAGGTGAGTTACTAGTGCTTCTCTCTGGAGGTCCGCGCCTACTAGTCTTAGGCCTCTATATTTTGCTGAGTATGCTCCCAGAAGAATATGCTAAGAAGATAACCGTTAGGGTAGAGGGGGAGGGTTTCAACGCCCTCGTTGAGGAGCTGTTGGCCGATCTCCGTGTGCCGGAGCTAGATGTTCTTGATAGGAGGCTTGTAGCGCTAATCATTGAGAGGATGGATACTGGGCTGGGAGTGAGTGAGGCCGCTAGGCTCCTCGGCGTAGCCAAGTCTACGGTGTATAGGAGGCTCAGCGCCCTCTCGGAGAAAGGGATAGCTGTACGCGATGAGGAGAAGGGCCGCTACTATCCCAGCGAGCGTGCCTTCCTGGCTGCTTCCTTGCACCACGTTCTCGGTTAGCGCGCAAAGGGGCATACGTGGCGATAGCTGCAGACCCTGCAACGCCTTCTATTAGTTCTAACTGTTTCCGGCGGCTTAGCTTCGAGAAGCATTCTTCTAAGCTCTTTGGCTGCGTGCTCTACTAGGCGGCGGAGAAGCGGCGTAATCTTGGCCTCAATTAGCTTATCAACTTCCGTGCTATAGACATAGGCGGCCTCCAAGGGAAGGCGGAGCGCCTCCTCGGCGGCGATAGCATAGGCTGCCAGCTGTATTAGTAGCCTCTTATCTCTCCCCCGGAGAGCCCTTCTACTAGTCTTCGAGAGCTTAGCCTCAACCACAACAACGGCATCGTTAACGGTTATAGCTACGAGGTCAACGCGTCCACCAAGTCTAAGCCTACGTGAAACAACCGGGTGCTCCCACAGTAGCTCGTGGACTCTGTGCCTCTCCTCCAGCAGCTCTACTATACGGTCACGCGGAACAATCTCAGCACCAGCCATCATACTCTCCGTAGGCGCCTCGCGCCAAGCCATAAGCTTGAAATAAGCCTCCATAGGGCACCAATAATACTCCTTAACAAGCCCTATAGGGATCAAAACGTCTTCGACAAGGCTAGACGACAACAACCACGCCCTCAGCCTTCTCAGGACTATTCATAAGGCGCCCCGCGACCAATATCCTCCTAGCATAGTCCTCGGGAACAACAACAGCGGCCACACTATCCTTCCCCCTATCCACTAACCGGAGAGCAGCACGAACAACCTCCTTCGCCTTCGTAAACCCGCCACGACCAATGAAAACGCTGCGCTGAACCCTTACAAGCCCAAACGACTCCAACAACTTAGCCACCTTGAAGCGACGCCTATCATCGCTAATATCATAAAATACAACAACATACGGCAGAAACACCACCACTAAGAAAGGTATTACCAGGAAACATATAGCCTTATCCCACCATAAAACACAAGCAAAACTAAATAAAAGCAGAAAACATAACCATTTTCTCGCATTGTGTATTTGCCCCAACCCTCTTTATCTTTAAATTCCTTATTGAATTCTCATTGGAACCTGTCTTTGGTGGAGTTGTAAGGCTTCTTGGGAACAATGTTTCAAACCCATACATTTCCATCAGAACATTATCGCGTAGAATAGGAAGAAAGATCACCAACAATTATGATTCATTAACAACTTATAAGCCAACACTGTTCCAAAGGAGATAAATACCAGGACGATAGTAGAGACTATTCGGATCCCAAAAGGGAACAAACCAGTCTAACTCAAAAGAGAATTGTAAGTCGCTGCCCAATGCCAAGTAGTGCTGACGGTAGCTGACCGAGGTCTAACTCAAAAGAGAATTGTAAGCGAGGTTCACGTAGCGGCTCCGCAGCTCCATGTTCTCTTTGAGCAGTCTAACTCAAAAGAGAATTGTAAGTTGCAACCCTTACCAAGTGCTCTGCTTCCTCGGCCCTGGCCCCTGGTCTAACTCAAAAGAGAATTGTAAGTGAGCTTCCTGGCCTACGAGGCTGGCGAGTACATCAAGCTAAGGGAGTCTAACTCAAAAGAGAATTGTAAGAGCGATATTGTGGAACTCTGACTCAAGTCTCTCGTGCAGCTGTCTAACTCAAAAGAGAATTGTAAGTAGTGCTGCTACTGCTAGCCGTGTTGCCGCTTCACGCTAGCGCCGGGGTCTAACTCAAAAGAGAATTGTAAGCAAACAGCTCGCAATAAAGATGGAGTTAATGAGGTGAAGGCGTGAGTCTAACTCAAAAGAGAATTGTAAGCTAGCACTGTCAATGACCTATGGCTCCGCCAAGGTCACGGTACTCGTCTAACTCAAAAGAGAATTGTAAGTGGTCAATACATTCATAGACTCCATGCTTCGCCACGTTATGCCCAGTCTAACTCAAAAGAGAATTGTAAGCAGAAGGGACGGGACCCCAACCATGTGGAGCATGCGGCTCAGCTACTGGCACCCCAGTCTAACTCAAAAGAGAATTGTAAGGGAGGGCAAGCTACACGGTATCTGGAAGCTACTTCATAGAGTCTAACTCAAAAGAGAATTGTAAGAGACCCAGAAGGACCTAGTAAACTGGCTCCTAGAAACAGGGCTCGGTCTAACTCAAAAGAGAATTGTAAGCCCAAAGCTCTTCCACTTCCTCCTCCTTCGCTACCAGCTCATGGTCTAACTCAAAAGAGAATTGTAAGTTTTGGGACGTGAGAGAGGCTATACGGTTCCTCCGCAAGCATAGGAATAAGATCCTATCCATAACGGTTCTGGTTGACGTGGATAAGCCCCAGGCCCTGGGAGGGATAAGGAAGAACTACGACTCGGTACTAGTAAGCGGGGTCTTCGTGATAAGCCAGCCTACTGCTCGGCCTCGAGGGCCTCGCGCACCTCGCGGGGAAGATACCTCGACACCACGGGCCAGTAGAGAGCCGCCAAGAGGCTCGCGAGAAACGCGAGCAAGAGAACCATGACCATCGTTATACGTATCTCCCTCACGTAGCCATAGCGATTGACAAGGTAAAGAGTCAAGACAGTGCGGTCCAAGCCAGCCAGCTTATAGACAACCGTGAAGCTCTTACCAACAATAAGCGCTACCATCGTGGCCCTGCGAATGCTCTCCGTTCTTGAATAGACAAGACCCCAGACAAGAAACATGCCAAAAACCATGACGCTCCAAGGAAGCCAAGAAGAAGCCAAGGAGCCTATCACCGGGCTTCGAGCCTTCTAAGCTTCTCCAGCGCCTCTTCCCGGCTGATCTCGCCTAGCAGGTACCTTGCGAGGACGTCTAGGGCTCTCTCATCCCTCTTCTCTTTGTATACTCGTATAGCCTTAACTATTATCGGCTTCATCCTCTCCCTAGCAATCCTCACCGGCTTGAGGGGCACCTTTCCTCACCGCTCCGGTAATTAATACAGCAAAGACCCGCCCTAATAGCCCGATTGCACGCAGCCCGGTCGCTCGTAACAAAGTACTCCACGCCCATCAGCCTAGCCGCGTAGACGTGGAGATAATCTAGGAAAGAGTTGACTGAGAGCCCAGGATGCTCGAGGATAACGCGCTTCGCGAGCCGCCGAAGAGTAGGGCGCCTAAGCTTAACTAGGCGGACACCGTGCTCCGCCATAGCTCTCCTAGCGGCAGAGCTGCGCCCGATCTCCCGGAACTCCGCGACAACGAGAGACGATGAGCACATTACGCCCCGACGCCTCTTAGCAAAACCCACGGCAGCAGCATTGCTACGCATTAGATCCACGATAAAATTAGTATTGACGTAGTATTTGCAGCGCCTCCTCCTCTTCCCTGTCACCCTTGCTACCGCCTCCCACCGCTGCCCGCCGCTATAGCCAGCAGGGCTGCTAGGAGCGAGAGCACGCCGGCGAGGATCACCGCCACCCTCAGCTTGAGGCTCATTGCCTCTAGTCCTCTCGCGCCGCTCTGCTCATAGTCGACGTACATCTGGATAATAGTGGCGATAGCGACCAGGGCGGTGGCTAGCGCGACTATTGGGAAGTGGAGCGAGCCGCGCCTCACCCTTTTCTTCATTCTTCGTGGTGCCAGTTGCTGCTGTCTAGCGCCTGCAATACTCGAAGGTGATCCGGTCACGCGCTGCTGGGAAGGATTGTTAAGCAGAGGGTTTCGGTGAGAGTAGACGATGGTATAAATCCGGGCAGGGGCTGTAGTGCTTGGAGCGGTTGTTTGTCGTCTTGCTTGTCTCTCTGTTCCTGGCTGGGGCTTATGTGCCGCGCGTGGTTCCTGCGCAGGGTGACCGTTTTCTCTACTCTCTTCACGCTAACGACTTCCTGGTATATAATTGCACGAGAACCAGTGCCGGCGGCGGTGCTTGTAGCTCGTTAGTTGTTGTCTGGGTCTTTTCTAGGAGCAATGCAGGCGTGGAGTATGGTGTTAAGAGCCTTGGTGATTGCTGCCTTGTTGCTGGCCGGGACTATTCACGCGTCCTCCTAGACCTTGGTAAGCGTTCCGCCTCAGTAGTGGAGGGCAGGGAGGTGCCCACAGTGTTTCTCTGGCCAGCTGGCACCTCCTGTATAGAGAAGGACGTGGTTGTCGGCGGGGTGTCGGGGACTGGTACTCTCTGCTACGTGGGCGGCGTGCTGAGCCGCGCGACCATACGCTACGGCTTCGGGGTCGAGGAGCTTAGGCTGCTGTACTCCTCGAACCCGTTCCTAAACCTAGAGGTAGGCGGTAGGCCCGGAGAGGGGCTCAACCTTACCCGAGTGCTCTCCGAGGCTATGCCGGAGGCCCGTGGTGCTGTTAAACTACCATACAGGGTGGGCGACTTCATCGAGTACCGGGTTGACATGTCTGGGCAGGCGGAGTGTAGGGCGAGGCTCGTCGCAACAGTTGTCGCAGTGAAGGGGCCGCTCGTAGCGGTCGAGACGAGGGCGTGGCCGGAGAAGGGCTGTGAGGAGACAGTACTCGTGGCTAACGCGACCAGGGTGCTTGACGCCAGGGAGGGGCCCGGTGGCGCGAAGAAAGCATGGTTCTTCATAGCGCCTGGAGCGAGCGGAAACAAGTCAATAGACTACTGGGAGAATGGGGCACACATTCAGGGCTGGCAACTGTACGTCAGCGGCGTACTCGTCGAGGAATCAGAGAAAATAGCGGGAAAGGAGGGAGCGATGACGGTGACGATAACGGCTGTAAACACCTCTATCCCCGGGGTAGCCGAGTGCATCGTGAACATTACTAGCTGTGTGCAAAAACATGACAGAGGAGTCGATACTCGTAAGCTGATATCCCTTGTCCTCGCCGCAGCGGCGCTGGCGGTAATAGTCCTGGTTCTTAGGCTTGAAAAGAACCGGTTATCCACAGCTCCGCGGCTGGAAGAGGGCTAGGAGGATTCGACGGCCCTTATGAAAAACATTGATTAGCGGGGCCCTCCGTGGGCCAAGGAGGTCTTAGAGCTTGGCGAGCGCGTCTACTAGCTGTGGCTCGAACCTCCTGTGCTCCAGGAAGTGCTCGTTGGGATCCTTGGTGACCACGTATATCCAGTAGAGGCCGAAGAGACCCAGCGTTATTATCGTTAGTATCACGTATAGTATGGTGTTTCTGTCGGGTATCCGTTTCTCGGGGAGCATTAGGGCTATATTCCTCCTAGTCAGCATGTCTGCCAGGTTTCTGTAGAACATGTGTTCGCGGTGCTCGTGCTCGACGAAGTCCCTTGTAAGGAAGTGCATTATGTACGCCCAGGCTATGAAGCCGAGCAGTATGTAGAGTATTAGCCAGAGTCCTGCACCCCTGCGCTGCTCCTTGAACCTAACCTCCTCCAATATGTTCGTCATCGTGGTCAACTCTGGGTCTTGTAGCCCCTTAACTCGGAGATAGTCCAGTATGAGCGAGCGCAGCCGCTGCGATCTCTCGAAATGGTCGTTCCTCCTAGCAATCCACTTGTATATCACGTACAGCTGAATAATGTCCGCGATAATCAATAGGATAATAAACGTGGCGAGGGCCGTGACACCGGCCGCTTCGGATCCCAAGGCGAACCCTATCAGAATAGCCAGTACGCCTATCACTGTGAGGATTGCGCCGAAGTAGGGCAACCACAACGGCATGATGTAATCGGTTCTCTCCGCATCACTGACCAGCTGCTTTATTTGAGCAATATATGATTCACTTAGCTGGCTACTCAACTATCACACCCATCCGATTACCACTAGTTTATACCTGATATATAAATGAGTTTATTTCATAAACACAATTAGTAAAAACCTGTCAACAAAATCCAAAGCATGCCGAACTGTTCCAGCCAAAACCTGATACACAGCCCCAAAAGCGCGCATGCCTAGGGCTCGGTCGCTGCAAGTGCCCCGCGGCGCCGAAGCCATTCTACATAATACACTATATCAAGTGTACCAGCCGGGCCCCTCTGGGCCATTATCGCCCAAAAGAATTATCGAAGACATGCTATTCTCGCTGCAACCATAGTGGCTGTCACTTATTCGCATCATTCTTCTCTTCTATGCTGACTCTCCAAGACGATTCTCCATGAGCCGCAACACATGCTATAAGTTCGCTACAACGCTTAACTACAGCACAGAGGAGCATTAGGCAACGCGTCTGGATACTAGATTAGGGGCTTCCCGAGAACCCTAATGTATCTAGACAAGGGGTTCTGCGAAGACGCGGAACCAGGGAGAAGCGAGGGAGCCATGTTGCAGCGAGGAGGGGCTGGGCTCGATGAGCTTGGGGAGATGGTGTGGAGGGTTATTGAGGCTGAGAGGAGTTCTAGGCCGAAGCTGGTTGTTCCTGCTAAGGGGCTTAAGATTCTCGTGGAGGCTGTTAAGCTGGCTGAGGAGTTTAAGCCTAGTCAGCACGCTAAGCGCGTAGTGTTTAGCAGGCACGGTGTCCTCGGCACCGGGTTGGATCGGCTACTGACCTCCGTGTTCTACGATGTTTTGAAGAAGCAGGGGCTCCTGGACCGCGTCATAGCGGAGCTCACGGGTGTTGAGAGCAGCCTTGTGCTTGACCCTTGGCTGCGCGCCGCCCTCCGGGTAGCGGTGGATATTGTCCTCTTCTATCGTCCTGACCAGGAGACTCTTCGCAGGCTTCGCTGGAGTATAGCGGACTACCTCTCCGCTAAGACGCACCCCTACGTCGGAATGTACTACTGGAAGCTGTTCGACAAGGTGCTCGGGTACCGTCCTAGGCCGAGGAGCATAGAGGAGGCGCTTGAGTGGAAGTATCTCTTGCTGGCATGGTTTATCCGTAGGATGAGGCAGCTGCTCGGCCCCGAGGAGGCGGAGGAGCTCTTTAAGGCTCTGAACAGGAAGCCGCTGATAAGTGTGAGGGTTAACACGCTTAAGGCGAGGGTTGAGGAGGTTGTTGAGGAGCTGAGGAGGGAGGGCAAGGACCCGGTTGTCAGCGAGAGAGTGCCTGTGGTGATAAGGTTTGAGGGCCCCTACGACTTCGATGGGAGTAGGCTGTACAGGGAGGGCAAGATAATTATCCAGGAGGAGGCCAGCGCTGCCGCCTCCCTGGTACTAGCACCAAGGCCAGGCATGACTGTGGTCGACTTGGCTGCTGCGCCCGGCGGGAAGACCACGCACATGGCTGAGCTCATGAGGAACCGTGGCGTCATTTACGCGTTCGACGTAGACCGGGCCCGGATAAAGAGGATGAAGATGCTGATAAAGCGCATGGGGATAAAGATAGTCAGGATATACGAGGAGGACGCCAGGAAGGCCCCAAAGATACTCGGGGAAGAGGTAGCCGACCGAGTGATGCTTGACGCTCCGTGCACGAGCACTGGCACCATTGCTAAGAACCCGGAGCTCCGCTGGAGGGTGAGAGAAGAGGGGCTAGAGGAGATAATCAAGCTACAGCGGGAAATGATGGAGGCAGCGGCGCGGCTGCTGAAGCCAGGCGGGAGAATGCTCTACTCGACCTGCAGCCTCCTACCCGAAGAGAACGAGGAGAACGTGAAATGGTTCCTAGAGAAGCACCCAGAGTTCCGCCTAGTAGAGCTAACAACCCCCTACGATCCATCACCGTGGCTGCCCGGCGCGATGAGGGCCTGGCCACACCGCCACAACACAATAGGCTTCTTCTACGCACTCCTAGAGAAGGAAGACAGAAGGTAAAAGGGGCAAAAGAGCGGCATAGGGCTAGGGCTGTCGGCGCGGCAGAGCAGTCACTAATGCAGAGACAGGAGCAGTGCCCTGCTACACGACGCTGGTCTATGATTCCTCGTAGCTGCTGCGAGCCGATGGCTCCTAAGTATCTTCACCGCTATAGCTAGCAGCATGAGCACCACTATGAGAATCAATAACTCTTGCGTCTTTGTGCTTAGCCTATGGCGGCTTGGCTTGCCAAGGTAGTGGTATTCGATACCTCTTGGAGACGCCTCGGCCACCTCCCCAGTGTCGGCCCATATGGCGACCTCGTAGCCGTAGATCACTCCGTTGAAGCCTATGGGTTTCCCGTTGACCGGCTTACTGAACTCTATTCTTACAATCCACTTGGGGTAAAGGGCGCGCAGATCGCCGCGGGCTCCGCTCGTATCGGGCGAGAGCACTAGGCTCGCGTTAATGCTTGCTATGTTGACGCTCTGCTCTGCAAGCACGCGGCTCATTTTCTCTTCTACTAGGCTCTTCGCAATCCTTATCGCCTCCTCCCTGGAGACCTTGACCTCTGTCGACGCGACGTAGTATACGTCTATGCCGTCGTAGACTCCTAGCACTAGTCCATTCCGGTGCACACAAACCATCGCTTTCCCTGGATCATAGTCTACGCGGAGCCCCCGATCCACAGTCAACGAGGCGCACACATCGCTCGGGCTTATCGTTATACGGAGCAAGTATCTCCCGTCAGTGACAACTGCCTTGTCAGTAGCGAGGGCCTCGGAAAGCATCTCTGAGAAGCGACCCCAGCTACTAGCATTGAAAAACGCCTGATATCTTTCAACAACCCCCAGTATGATGATCAAAAGCCTCGTAATATTCGTGCTCGTGTTCACATACACATTCTCGGGAACTATCTTGCAGCCGAGGAACTTGTCCCCGAAGAACGATATAATGGCACGGATCCTCGTGCCATTAGAACTGAGAACTATATCAACATATGTGTAGGGGGCTTGAGTTGAAGACTGCCTAACATCTATTGATACAGCCCTGTACTTCCTCATATCAAGCCCAACAACCTTTTCCAGAAAATCCATAGCCGTTACAACGCGATCGTCGCTGCCAACGCGACGGCTTCTGAAGCGAAAACGCTACAAGACCGCCAGCCACGAGGAGAATCATGACCAGCAACATTGCAGTATACAGGGATTTCTTGGTCAGTGCTGCTTCACCGTAAGCACGTTATTTGACAACAGTTTGTCGCGGATTAAGCTTTATTCTCAATCCTCAGGCTAATTGCCTTAGGAAAAGCCTTTATACATTGCTTTGGAAAATGGTTTAGAGACTCGGAGAATAGTATTTTGGAGACTTTCTCGGATCCAAGGCTAGATAGTTAGCCGCGTAAACCGGCTTGTTAAGCGACAAGGGCATGATATTACTCTTTATTGATCCGGATCAAATCATTTTACGTAAGAGAGTCTAGTTTCTCTTTAATCTCCTCGTCTTCTGTAGACCTCACGAGAAGAGTGTCAATATTCAGACGCCTCGCGTGAATAGCCATGGCTTCATCATCTGTTACAAGCAAGGCTCTAGTCTTTAGTGCCAGTGCTATGAAGTATGTATCGAACCCGGAGGGCGCCTCTGTCATTGCTACTTCGATTGCCTTGTCAAATATTTGCTCCTCGCGGACTATGATAAAGGTCTTCTCCATAGCCTCCAGTATGTCCTTGACGATGCCCGGTTCTATACTATTCCTTCTCAGAACTGCAGCAGTCTCGACGAGTCCAGCCCTTGGAAAGTATACTAGGTAGTCTTTCTCCTTAAGCTGCCTCATGATTGCCTTGCATTTTCTATGAGTTTTTAGCTCTCGTTCATAGATGTGGCGTGGCAGGTGCTTAGGCGGCTTTAGCAAACTCTTTATGATAACCGATGTATCTAGAACCACGCTAGGTGCTCTCTCTACTGCGCTCACGTATCTCAGCCATAGTCTTGTCTATGTCCTCCTTCGCCTCAAGCTCAAGTTTCTCGACGAGATCATAAAAATCTCGATTGGTGAGAACAATAATCTTTACTCTTTCGCCATCTTTTAACTCAATCTTCCCCAACGGCTTAAGCACACCTTTTTCATAAACAGCTTCAATCACCCTTGACACTGTCCTGTCCCTAAGTCATAAACATGCCATAAATGTCTCTAATAAGTAACCAGGTTCTCAGCAAGCTAGCTTACCGGGGTAGAAAATGAGCTAAAATATGCCAATGCAAGTATAGAGTTCACGTTAATTATTCGTTGGGCCGCTAGATACGTTTTGGGAGAAGGCTTGGCGCAGGGGTTGCTGAAGGGTTTTACGGCTATCGCCAATGAGTATGATGCTGTGCTTGAGGCTCTTCAAGGCCTAGTGGGAGAGGTTACTGGGGCTACTGCTTCAGCCAAGTCTATTGTACACGTGGAACGTGTATCGCCTAACATGTTCCGGGACATGGTTCTCGGCTTGGCCTCGTCTAGCTGGGTCGTGGGAGCTGTCTCTACTGGTTCTCTTTGCGTCGCCTCCTCGTTCTTCTTGAAGAATGGGCGATATGCGTGGCTCCACGTGTGCACACTGTCCCCGTTGTCTAGGAGGGCGGTGGTTACTGGTAATCCGCCTCTCCCTGCCAGGAGGAGGCCGGAGGCCGTGCTGTACGCTTATGTTGCGAGGCTGCTACGCGACGGCGCCTCTCCCGAGTACTTGGCGGCCAAGCTCGCGGAGAGCGCTGGGGGGCTTGGAGCCCTCGTCCTAGTATCGGAGGAGGCGAGGGAGAGGCGCGCCTACATGGCTCTAGCCGCTTCGGGTAGGACGAGGCTATGCATAACGCATCTCGGTAGAGGAGTGGTCGCAGAGCTTACCAGGGAGACCGATAGGAGGAATTGCGGGGACCACGTGGTGGCCAGGCTGAGGCCGGTATCCGGCACTGTCCGCGTGGAGATACGCGGGATTGAGAAAGTGCTCTACGCGTAAAGCCTCCAGAGGTGCTTGACACGCGTCCCCGGAGACGAGGAGTGCCCCGGGCCCATCTTGTAGGGTCTTATGTTGATTGTGTGGCTGCCTCACCGCCTACTTGGTTTATCGGCGATATGCTGGGCTCTGATAGTAGTGCTAGTACTGGTTTCTCCTCGCCCGCTTGTAGTGCTTTGAGGAGCTTCTTGGCGTAGATGGTTGACGTGTATACCTTGTAGCTGCCCTTGGTGAACACTGGCTCAACTATTCCGAGGGCTTCTAGGCACTGGAAGGCTGCGAGCACGAGGTAGCGGGGCAGCCCGGTCTCGACGACCACGTCTCCGGGGGAAACAAGGTCCTTGGAGACGATTGCCTCGAGTATTTCTCTTAGCCTCTCCCTACTCTCTTGGGCCAAGTATGCATCCCCGGAGGAGTAGTGTATCTTGTGCGGGGCTCCCTATAGCGGGGGTGGCGCAGTAACACCTCTCTTCCGGAGGATATGGTTGTTAGCGGTACCTTAGCTTCCTTCTGGCTGCTTCGAGTGCGTAGAAGAAGCCTATCACCTCGAGCCTGCCGAGCAGCATAAGTATCATCATTATGACTTTTGCCGAGAACGAGGCGGTGGCCGAGGCTATTCCCACGCTTAGCCCGACTGTGCCGAGGGCGCTTGCCGCCTCGAATGCCGCGTCTATAGCGCTGTACTCCGGGTTGAACGCTATGAGGGCTATCGTCCCTATCATCCAGGTTAGGAAGAAGTAGGTTATCACGGCGAACGCGTTCAGTAGCTCCTCGGGGTTTGCCCTGTAGCCCCCGACTCTCCTCGTAACCATTATGCCGCTGTAAACGGTCTCCTTCACCGCCCACCAGAGGTTCTTGAACATTATCATGAGGCGGTACTGCTTTATGCCACCAGTCGTCGATAACACTGAGCCGCCTATCAGCATTAGGAGCGAGAGGATGAGCTTCCAGACGTCGTGCGCCTTGGAGAGATCGCTTATGCCGAAACCCGTGCCCGTGATAGCGCTTATCGCGTGGAACGCTGCCTCTCGTAGCGGGTGATAGGGCGCCCATGTTACTCCTACGCGCCAGAGGATAAGAGTTGAAGCAGAGACTGAGACCGCTATGACTATTAGTAGGGAGTTTATTTCGCCGCTGAGCCTCCTCCTCTTACCCATGAGAATGGCGTAGATGTCGGCGAAGTTCGACGCACCAACAATCATGCCAGCTATGGCTGCTAGCTCTACTTTCACCGAGTGGTAGAAGCCTATGCTAGAGCTGTGAGTCGAGAAGCCTCCGGTCGCGAGAGCAGTCATCGAGTGATATATTGCATCGCTGAGCGTCATGCCCGCCTCGTAGAGGAGGAGCACTTCTACAAGGGTTAGGAAGAAGTATGTGCCCATGAGTGCTCTGAGGCTCTTAGCGATGCTTGGCTCGAGTCTCTGATACCTCCCCTCGGCTAGGCCGACCAAGTGGGCTGGGAGCCCGCCTAGCCTGGCGAACACGAAGAACATCACTACTATGCCGAAGCCTCCGAGCCACTGGCAGTAGGCCCTCCACCAGAGGATTGTTGGAGGAGCCTCCTCCACGCTCGGTATGTATTTGTGGAAGTAGGGGTCCACGCCACCGGTGAACGTCGTTAGGCCCGTCGTCGTGTAGCCGCTTATAGACTCGAACCACGAGTCTATCAACGGTATGTGGAGCACAGCGGTAACCGGTATGGCGGAGAACAGTGGGGTGAAGATCCAGGCCAATGCTACCAGTATGAAGGCCTCTGTCTTGGTGAGGCTGCGGGAGGGCCTCGTCCAGGCGAACCAGACACCAGAGATGCCCAGGTAGAGCACAGCCCATGTGAGTACTGGGAGAGAGTAGGCAACGTCCCCGGAGAAGAACCCGGTCACGGCTGAGAGCAGGTGCGTTATCCCCGCCGCCGCCAACGACACCATGCTGTGGCGGAGGAGCGGGTGCACATAGAATACTCGTGCCGCCCTCCTTTCTGCAAGTGCACGGGCCTCCCGCGGGCCAATAGTCTCCAAGGAGCCTCGCTACCCCGCACATGTGAGCGGAATACTCAATACTCGGGATAAGCTTCTAGGCCCCTAGCGTTTTTCTCTTGAGGAGCCAGAGCTTTCTCCACGCTTCTACGGGATAAACGCGTTGCGACAATACCGTCCGTGTTTCTGGGCCGCGTTAATATTTATGGCTTTATCGTGGGCGGCGAACCCCCTATATACGGGCTGGGAGGCTATATCGCTGTGCCCGGGTTAGCCGTTTTGCCGGAGAAGAAAGTTAGGCCCGAGAGCCTGGACGGACTCGTCCTTGTCTCGAGCCCTAGTGTCCCCGCAGAGGACCCGGGCAAGGTCTTCTACGTGGCCACGAAGATATCGCTGGAGACCGACCGCTACGAGTCAACCATAATGCTGTACGATGCCGTGCATGGCTCGGCCCGCGTGCTGCAGAGCGGGCCCAGCGACACCTGCCCACTCCCCTCGCCCGACGGGTCGCGATACGTCTTCGTACACCGAGCGGAGCAGGGCCAGAGGCAGCAGAAGGGCTCTAAGCTGCCCGGCTTGGAGCTGAGGCTCGCAACCCCCGACTCCACGGGCAGCATGCTCCTCGCAAGGATACAGGGGCTGGCCTCTGCCTCGTGGGCTCCTGGCTCCCGGCGACTAGTAGTAGCCATAGCTACTGGTAGGCCCGATGAGGACGTCAAGATAGTTGAGCACCTACCTGTCTGGTTTAACGGCAAGGGCTACGTCTACAATACCAGGGTTAAGCCCTTCATAATAGACGCTGACTCTGGGGCAATGGAGGAGATTGACCTAGGGCTGGAATGGGTGCAAGTGGGTAGCGTTGACTGGAGCCCGGACGGGAGATACATTGCCATGGCAGTGTCCTATGACGAGGAGAAGCCCTACCTCACGAGGATCTACATCTACGACACTGTTAGGGGAGAGCACTGGGTTCTAGCAGACGGGCTGAGCGGCTACGGAGAGGTAGCCTGGTCCCCTGACTCCAAGAAGCTGGCCTATCTGGGGCATCGCAGGGAGCATGGCTTCGCGACCCACAACAAGGTAATAGTGTTCGGGCTCGATGGGTCGGAGGAGTGCCTAACCTGCGGCCTGGGCCGCAACGCCTCCAATACCGTGAACAGTGATGTGAGGGGGCCTAGCTGTACCCGCCGCCTCCTATGGACT
The DNA here is from genome assembly GCF_033097485.1 of Pyrofollis japonicus. Lineage (NCBI taxonomy): Archaea > Thermoproteati > Thermoproteota > Thermoprotei > Desulfurococcales > Pyrodictiaceae > Pyrofollis > Pyrofollis japonicus. Next base: position 600,388 of record NZ_AP028634.1, on the reverse strand, counting down.
AGGAGGGGCATAGTGTTCCTCGTGAGCGATCATGGAGAGGTGAAGCTCTACGCGGTGGACGAGGGAGGGGAGCCGAGGCCCCTAGTGGCTCCTAGCGGTGCCGTGGTCGACGAGTTCTCGGCGACGAGGAGCGGAGAACTAGTAGCCTACACTCTCATGACGCCTACGAGCCCCAAGGAGCTCTACATCTACCGGGACGGCGTCGCCAAGAAGGTGACGAGGCACACAGAGGCGTGGACTAGGAGGCACTTGCTCAGCGAGCCACAGCGCATAGAGTTCGTGGCGAGTGACGGCGAGCCTATAGAGGGATGGGTGCTCCGCCCGCCGAGGGGCGTCGAGGAGAAGGGATGGGTGCTCTACATCCACGGTGGCCCCAAGACCATGTGGGGCTACGGCTTCATACACGAGTTCCACGTGCTAGCAAGCCACGGCTACACAGTGGTCTATGTCAACCCGAGGGGCAGCGACGGGTATAGCGAGGAGTTCGCAGACATAAGGTGCAAGTACGGCGAAAGAGACTACCAAGACCTAATGGAAGCCGCCCAGTACGCCGTAGAGAAGCTGGGACTCCCCAAGGACAAGGCAGCAGTCATGGGCGGGAGCTACGGAGGCTTCATGACAAACTGGGTCATAGGGCACACCGACTTCTTCCGGGCAGCTGTCACGATGAGAAGCATATCTAACTGGATAAGCATGTACGGCACCACGGACATAGGATGGTACTTCGTAGAAGACCAGATATGCTGCACACCGTGGAGGGACGCCGAGAAGTGCTGGGAGAAGAGCCCGCTAAAGTACGCGGACCGCGTAAAGACGCCTACGCTGATAATTCACAGCGACCAGGACTACAGGTGCTGGCTAGACCAAGCCCTTCAGCTATACACGGCGCTCAAGCTCCACCACGTCCCAACGAGGCTAGCAATATTCCCTGGAGAGAGCCACGACCTGTCGAGGAGCGGCAAGCCAAAGCACAGGGTGAAGAGGCTCCAGCTGATACTAGAGTGGCTTGACAAGCACCTGGCCGGCGAAAAGAAGGAGGAGCAGGAGAGGAAAGAGGACACACGGTGAGATTTTTAGAAGCCTCCCGCCTGCCTCACCTTCTCCTCTATCTCCTTGGCCAAGTCTACTGCTCTCTTCGTCGCATCCCTTACGGCGTCTATGACCGCTGACTTGAAGCCCTTGCTCTCAAGAATCCTTATAGCCGCAATAGTCGTGCCCGCCGGGGTCGTCACCTCGTCTCTCAGCTCGCTCGGGTGCACATCAGGGTGCTCGAGCAGGTAGTGGGCAGTGGATTCTAGGAGCTCTGCCGCAACCCTCCTAGCAACGTCGCGGGGGAGCCCGACGGATAGGGAGGCTAGTACGATGGCGTCCAGGAACTCTGCTACGAGCGCTGGCCCGGAGCCAGCCACTGCTGTCCACGCGTCCATAAGCTCCTCGGGTATCTCGTAGACACTGCCAAAGCATTCGAGAAGCCGCTTTACCAGCTCCTTGTTAGCAGCATCCTCGGGGGCATAGAGGGCTGTGAGGCTACGCCTTATACGGATATTCAGGTTAGGCATAGTCCGATAGATCTCTGCACCGGGCAGGGCTCTAGAGAGGAGCCGGTGAGGTATAGCAGCCATCACGGAGACAACTATCCTGCCCTTAACCACGCTGCTTATCTCCCTGGCGACCACGGGGAACTGGTAAGGCTTAACAGCTATGAAGACTACTCTCGCCTTCTCCACTGCGCACCGATTACAATTAGTCGACTCGAGGCCCAGGAGGCGGAGCTTCTCAACCGTCTCCCTGCTCCTAGCAGTCACAATGACCCTTGCGCCGCAGTCTCGGAGCGAGAGAGCTATAGAGGAACCAACCTTCCCTCCACCGATAACAGCTACACTAAGCCCCTGGAAGACTCATCCCTACATACACCGAGCACCAGTGAGACAACAAACCCACACTATAAAAGCGTTACTATCCAGGCCCTACAATGCTGTAGAAGCTGGCCCTATTATAGCTAAAGATCGGTTAAACCGCTAGCTGCGCAGTTTCCCGTGATAAACGGCGAGTAAACCTTGCAAGCTCGTCTCTCGCATGCAGGAGAAGCACACTCCTAATTCCGGGCACCTTATCTACGAGGATTAAGCCCTTAGAGAGGATTTCTGCCCTTAGCTTTGGAGGAGCGTATTCTAAGAGCACTACGTCTACTGCCTTCTCGATACCAAGCTCAATGCGCAGGAGCTTCTCAAGATTATGACGCAACTCGTCTACATAGACAGGCCACTCTTCAGACCCAACCCTATAGTCAGTATAGACTGCTACATCGATATCTCTAACGGGTTTGCCGCGTATCAATAAGCCCCCGAAGAGAATCGCTAATACTACTTCATCGCGTTGTTGCAAAGCACTAGCTAACAGGTTCTTAATAGCCTCTAGTTGTTTCTCATTAAATCTTATACTACGCTTCTTTATGTCCTCACGGATCGATAGTCTCGACATACTTCTTCAAAGCCTCTAGTATACTCTTCGCATATGTTACGTTTTCACGTGTTTCCCTATATAGTCTTGCATCATCTATGCGCCAGTAGCGGTGCACAAGCATATTTCGAAGCGAAACCAGCTTTACTAGCCTTTCTGCAAGAGAATAGGGTATTATGCCCTTTTCGGCGGCTAAGAGTACAGCTTCGCGATAAGAGTCGGGAGCTACTCCATGATCTGCTTCCAATACTAGGGTTATAGCATCGGTTACAGCCTCAACAAACGCTATAAGGGCATAGCGAAGAGCATAGCGCGCCTCAAGACTTGCCATAAATGTCTCAAAATCCCTACGCACGAGTCTCTTCGCCTCGCTAATGGCTTCACTAGCTTCTCGTAGGAACATCTCCAGTTGTTCGCGACTCACCCTTGTCATTTCATAGTAGCACCTCCGTTCTATTTCAAGGCAATGTAGTAAACCTTTACGATGCTCTCATTAAACACCTTGACTATTTTCAGTTAATACCTAGATTGCTGGGGGTATTGTTTTGGGGCCTTTTCTCGGCCATACTATTAGCGTCATTGCTACAAGTGCTAGTATGTAGGTTATTAGCGCGGTTGTTAGGCTTATGGGGAACGCTATCGTGGCTATGAATAATAGTATGTAGCCTAGTGCTGTGTATCGCCTCGCAGTCGCGATGCCGAGAATTATGGGCACCATCATTGGGGCGTGTATTAGTATGTGCTGGGTGACGAAGCCTATTGTTACTGTGTGTATGTGAGTGAACAGTGTTAGTGCTTGGAGAGGGGCGCCCCAGTACATTAAGGCTGTTCCGAAGGCCATTAGGCTGTATGCTGCTGCGAACCAGTGGCCTAGAAGAAAGTACATGTGGCTACTCCTTGCAGGTCCCGGCGGCATTGACCTTATCTTCGCTAGGTATCTAGGCGAGCGATCAAGCCCTATCGCCAGGGGGTAGAGGAGCATAACGGTGCTAAGCACGAGAGCCCCTATGGGCGGCTCCGCCATGTACGTTGCCAGCCCGGCTCCCTGTAAGGCGTAGAGCACGTAGACTAGTAGGAGCCGGGGCTTATCACCGTATGTTGAGGGGAAGGAGTGTATCGTTACCGCGTAGATAGAGGTAACAGCTACCGCGTGCACGAGGCCGAAGAGGTCCTCGAAGAACCCCCTATTGCTCGCCGGGATAAAGGTGTAGACGGCTGCAAGGCTGAATGCATAGGCGAGGCCTGCTACGCTAAGCCTAACAGTGCCTGGGGGCGTAGCAGCCGCCGCAGCCCACAGCGCTAACGAGAAGACAAGGTATGCTATACCGAGCCCCCATAGCTCGAAGAAATTGCTGGAGACCACGAGGACGCCTGCAACGAGACCCGCCAAGGCGACAACGAGTACGCCGAAGGAGAGGAGTAGGGAAATCCTCCCTGCCCGGGGATGCCGCCTTGCACCCGAGACCGCATAGCTGGCAGCAATAGAGGCGACAAAGACGGGGAGAACAACCGATGCCATCAAGTAGGCATGACCAGGGTACCGACTAGTAGCCGCAGCCCACAAAGCCTCCACGAGGAGCACAAGGCTCACATAGACGCCGAAGGCACTGCTACGATGAACCATCTTCACCGGCTGCAACTCTGTTCAAGCCCTCCTAGCCGAAGGATGCTCCGAGGCCAGAGACTAGAACCGGGCTAGCTAAACAATGTTCCGATAGAAACAAGGCTCGGAGAAGAATAAACATTATAATGGCGTTGCCCTAGTACTAACAGTAAATTACCAAAAGTACCTAGGTAATGCCATAAGATTGTTACAGCTAGCTCTTATTCTGCGATTCTAGATGCTTAACCAGGTCTTTTAGGGGTCCCGAGGTTATATCGCTATAATGAGGTGCCGAATTCTTGAATGAAGCCGTGGTCCTTCGTGGTAGGCTTGCTAGGCGTATCAGGGAGGAAGCCAAGAAACTTGGCTTCAGCGTTGACGAGTATCTAGTAGAGCTTCTTAGCCAGAACATGGATCCACGGGACAGGGCTAGGGAGTATGTAGAAGCCGCCATGGACTTGCTAAAAGAGGCCAAGGAGGAGCTCAGCAGAGGCAATGTTAGACAAGCCGCCGAGAAGCTTTGGGGAGCCGTTGCTCTAGCCGTCAAGGCCTATGCTTACTGGAGGGAGGGTAGGAGGTTGACAAGCCATGGAGAGCTATGGGAGTATAAGAGGAGGCTCGAGGAAGAGCTTGGAGAATGGGTTAGTGATGCATGGTTTGCCGGTAACTCAATGCATGTTTGTTTCTATGAGGGCTGGTGTGCCGAGAGAGACGTAGAGGATGCTTATAAGAGGATTGAGAAGCTGGTAAAAGAGGTCGCATCCCTCATAAAGCAGGGAAACCAAGCTAGTTAGGCGTAGAGATAAGCGCTTACGCAGTTCTCATCACGTATACTACTAGCTTGTCTCTGTACTCTACTACTCCTCCCTCAACGCTACCATCCCAGCGATAGAGGAGGTGGAAGCGCTCAGCACTGCCGTGTACTAGGCCGAAGTAGAGCGCATTGACTATGTCTGGTGCCCCGCCAGCGAGGTTTGCTGCACCCATGATGCAGAGCGCCAATGCTGCGAAGCCACTTGTGAGTATAGCAGCCCACAGCAGGATAGGCGTGAGGAGCTGCGGGGCTAGGGCAACCACGACGTATTGCTTCGGGGTCATGTAGTTGTAGTCGAGCATTACTGCGCCAAGCCTCCGGTTAAACACCAGCCTTGCTCCCGGAACGTGTAGGAGCCTGGCAGCAGTATAGTGGGCCGACTCGTGGATCGCTACAAGGAGCAGTGCAGCCCCTATGGCGCCGAGCAACCCGAGTACCGCGCTAGACGATCTACATGGAGCATAGCTGCACCTTGTAGCGAAGAGCAGTGGCGAAGCGATCAGAATAGCTATGGATAAGAGGAGGCCGATGTAGAAGGGCTTGAACTTTGCAAGCTCTACATGTTTTCCAGGACCAGCTATGGCTCCCATGCCTTGTTTCCTACTCTTCCCAGCGTATCTGAAGCAGAGGCTACTTCGGTACACGTATCTTATATACTTTACCGCGTCTAGTAGCAGAGCCTATGAGCCGCCCATGCCTATATATTGCTGCAGTGACGAAAGCAGCATCGCCTTTATCTAAGCCTATCATGAACCAGGGGACGGCCAGTTCAACAACATCTTTCAATGCTAGTTGTGGAACTCTATAGAGTTTTACCCATCCCTCTGAACCATCTGCCGCGTTTACCGCTGCATCTAAATTCGGAATAGTGACCTCTATTTCGAAGAAAAGCCCCATTCCAATATCGTTGCTGGCACCGCGCGGATAAACATTATATCCGGGGTGTCGTGGATCCACGCTTCTCCAAGGACTAGCCACGTATATGGATGCAGTGACTTCTCTAATACTCTTCAACGACTGGCGGGGTCCAGGAACAATTGCTAAATATAGATTATCCTTGTCTACTGCTAGGAGGACTTCATCGATAACGTCACTCCTTATCGGTAGCTTAAGAGGGTGTAACCATATTTCATCGTCTAAGACGCCGTCTATTACTGGAGGATTAGCCGCTGGCTTAGGAGCCTCCGTATTCAGTACACCAGCGGGTGTTCCATCGAGGTTAAATGAGGCGGCCAAGTACTTAGGTAGGCTGAACCCTATGGACTTATAGGCTTCTGCCAAGTAGTGTTTAAAGAGCTTGTTGACAGGGAATTCAGGGCTATCACCGTACCACCAGAACCAGTCGCTCGCCTCGGCTCTTAGCAGGTTCTCAACTGCTCTTGGACTTCTTCGGTAAGCGTCTTTGATGCTCGTTGTATTGAGTGCCTTAAGGACATCGTTTCTTGTTTGTGCTAGTATTGCCCATGCAGCATTCTTCTGCCGCCTACCTATCCATTTAGCTAGCTCGCCGCCAGCCCAAGACCCTTCAGCTATCCTTGCATATACCGTACGGCGCGGTATCTCATTGTAGCCGTCCCTTTCGAAGCTCATCGGTATATCTGCTATGTTTTTCCCGGCTATGTCCAAGTACTTTTGCCTAGTTAGCGGGAGTTCGCTTAAATCGATAGAGCTAAGTTTTTCAGTAATATCAGTAATTATTGTCATAGACATTTCTCCCTGGCTTTGCATAGCAGCAAGCTCCGAGTACAACGTGTCAAGAAATGTATCGCCGAAAGCCTCATACCATTCCCACGGGTTTTCGCCATCGAGTGCCACGACTGTGACTGCATCCACGGAGGTTTCTAGCGTATTCTTTATGCTACGAAGCCTATTGATAAAATCATTTACAGCTGTCTTGGCATCCATGGTGTGGTATACGAAGCTTATTAGGTCACTGAGCCCGGTATCTCTAAAGTACACGTATAGTTTATGACCGCTCTCTGTTTTGAATAGCCATGGCCTTAGCGTGTTTCTCGGCGTAGATATGTCTATCCCGCTTTTAGCAAGCAGGGATTTATCGGTTATAGCGGAGTCAAAGAACCTTGAATATAGCTCAAGTACGTCATTATTAACCGCCAGTTCTGGGGGCCATATCGTTTTTGGCCTTAGCCCGAAGAGTCTTAGAAACAAGTCTATACTTTTCTCTATATGTATCTCTAAGTCTTCTAACCAGCCCAAGTCTGCAAGAATGGGGGAAAGTGGATGACTATATGGGACTAGAATTAGCTCTGCTTGTTTGCTATGGGCAAGTTCTCGGAAAAACCCTATTGTCTTTTTCATAATTTTTTCGTGGAAGTTAAGGAGTATGCTGAGCTGTTCTCTTTCAAAGCGAGCAATGTTGCCTCGGACGGCGTTTTCCCGCACTTCGTAAAGAGTTGGGCATTCCTCTCGAAGTATGAGCGGGTCTGTCCAGAACAGGTTAAACAAAAAGGCTATATCTATGAGGTCTTGATCCGTGAATGAAGAAGTTAGCTTTTCCTCATAGTCTCTATCAGTGAGGAGATCATATTCTTGAGATATCCTTGTTAGTTTGTCTTTTAACTCACGGTACCTCGGTACCTTGGAAACTATCCTGTCCTGGTTTATATCAAAGAAGCCGCCAGGAATGCTCAGCATTGCTTTTTTCTCTTCAGCTGTAAGCTCGTAGCCTTCTGCAAGCTTTTTCGTGATCTTGGCATGCCTATCCACTAACCCCTTCTCACTATAGATTTCAAGCTGTGCGAGGAGTGAACCACTGAAAGTAAATGCGACACGTATTTCCGGGTGCCTTGATAGAATATACGCCATCTTATAGTAGTTAGCTGTAGTGTGTAGCCTTGTCCAGGGAAGCAGGAGCTCGTCTCCAACAAGGTACCAGGGCTGATGAAAATGCCACACCAGTACGAGGCTGAGCCCCTTCCGAGACGTCATTGGCGTCACCACTATAGGCTTCACTACCTCTGACAACCTTGTAGCTCTCTGCGCCATGGATAGTATTGTCTGAGCATTCTCAGCGCGCTCGCCTCTCGGAGCGCCTTCTTCAACGCGTTTAGCCCTATTTTCCAGTACTCGTCGCTCCTCCAGGCACCCAAGGCTTCTGAGACCGTGGTGGAGAAGTCCTGGAAGTCTTCCTCGTCTATCCTCTTCGCCTCCTCGGAGCCGAGGTCTATGAAGTCGTGGTTGTCGTGGCCGAAGAGCCATCCGGTTACCCTGTGCTCAACGAGTTCTAGGGCTCCGCCGTCCCGCGAGCTTATCGGTGGAACAGCGTTGATCATTGATTTCATGTAGCTTGTGCCGCAAGCCTCCCAGCCGGAGAAGGGCGTGAAGAGGAGGTAGTCGCCTCCACTGAGCAGTGTCTTCGCCTTTTCTATGTCGTATCCGGGTATGTAGGCGACATTAGCCTCTTTCTGGGAGAGCGCTATGAATTCCCTCAGGAAGGCCTGGCCCTCCTTGTCGGCGGGGTGCGGCTTCCCTGCTAGGACGAAGAACGCCTTGTTGGCTGCATCGGGGTTTTCTCGTAGCAAGCGGGTAACAAAGTATGGTCTCTTGTACCTGGTTATTCTCCTAGCCCATACAAGTATCGGCTTGTCGCGCCACTGCTCTATGTCGGGCTTATGCCTAGCTACTAGTGAGACCAGTGCCCTGCGCAAGGTCTCGTGCTTCTCCCTGAGCTCGTCAATGGTTGTTTCCTCGGGCTTCTTGTTTCCTAGGAGGTCCTTGAGGGGCTTTGCCATCCACCGTTCAACACAGACGCCGTTTGTGATGTAGTCTAGCTTGTCTGCGTGTTCTGGGAATATCTTCCTAGTTATCTCCAAGTGCTTCTTTGAGACTGTGAATGATTTCTCTGCCCGCTGGAACCCGATCAGCGTCAATACCACCTTGTCGCCTTCCAGCTCGGCGCCGAACTCTTCCCGGAGAATACTGGTCGGGAAGACGGGGTGCCCCCAGGGCCCCGGGGTATGCGTTATGAACCTGTACCTGGCCTGGTCGCCGAGCGCGAACATTACGAGGACGCTATAGGCCTCCTGTAGGTCGACAACCTCTACGTTGCCGAGGCCGATTCTCTCCTCGATGTACTTGGCCGAGGCCTTTGCGAGCAACACGTACTTGTAGAGGCGCTCCTCTTCGGACCCCTCTATGTATACTCGCTCAGTGAGACGAGCCGCCCAATCAGGGTGCACTGCGTTGAAGAATACTGTGTGTGCTCGCCCCTTCTCGTAGACGAGAGGCTCTACTACGACCTCTTCCCCGCGGAGAGTGACTACAAGCTCCTGTTCCCTCTTCAAAACACGACCGGGGTCAACGGGGTGCTGCTGCTCCATGGGCACGGGGTCGGTGCTCAGCGGGTAGTCTACGTAGCCTTTCCTGTAGAAGAGAGTAAGCACAACGTAGTCGAGGCCTCTTAGCCCGGCTGCGAGGAACTTGTCCCCCTCGAGGACTCCTAGGCCGCCAGCATACGTGTAGAGCTCTTCCAGCCCTATCTCGGGCGTAACCGATACTATGACCAAGGCGCTGGTCACCGATGCGGCTCCGAGGCATAGATTGGTGCATGGCTCTTGGGTCTTAAGGGGCTATAATAGTTCTACGCCGCCGCGCAAGGTAGTCTGCTACGCACCCGTCCTGGCGTAGAGGGAGGCTAGTTCCCTCAGCCACTTCGCGTGCTCTTCTTTGAGCTGGTTGGGTAGGAGCCTCCACTCCCAGTTACCCCTAGCAGTGCCTGGGCGGTTCATCCTGGCCTCCTTGCCTAGCCCCAGCACGTCTTGGACAGGGATGACAGCAAGTGCCGCGATAGACGACATGGCCATCCTTATGAGGATGCGGTGCACGTTCTCCCGGGTAACCCTCACGCCCGCGTAGCGGCGCAGGAACAGCTTATTGACGGGCCTCGCCTCCTCGGTGTACCAGCCCTTAGCCGTGTTCGTGTCATGAGTACTGGTGTATACTGCTAGGTTTTGCTCATAGTTGTGGGGAAGGTGCTCGTTGAACGGGCTGCCCCCGAAGGCGAAGACGAGGACCCTCATTCCGGGGAGGCCGAGACGCCTCATAACCTCCCTGACGTCGGGGGTTATGAAGCCAAGGTCCTCTGCTATGAAGGGCAGCGTAGGATACCGCGACACCACTGCTCTGAAGAAGTCCTCGTAGGGCGTCCTAACCCATCGCCCCTTGGCGGCCGTCTTGCTGCCCGCAAGTACCTCCCAGTAGGCGAGGAAGCCGCGGAAATGGTCGAGCCTCACTAAGTCGTATAGCTCGAGGCTCCTGCCTATCCGGCTCAGCCACCACTTGAAGCCCTGCTCTCTGTGCTTCTCCCAGTTGTAGACGGGCGTCCCCCACAGCTGCCCGGTCTTGCTGAAATAGTCGGGCGGGACCCCGCTAACGTAGAGCGGTTCGCCCTTCTCGTCAAGCTTGAAGAGCTCCTGGTTTGCCCAGACGTCGGCGCTGTCGTGCATAACGTAGTACGGTATATCGCCTATTATCTTGACCCCTCTCTGGCCCGCGTAGGCCTTGAGCCTCATCCACTGCTTCTCGGCAACGAACTGCTGGAAAACAACATAGTCCACTATGCCTGCTAGCTCTTTCTCTGCTTCCCGGAGGGCGCTTGGCCTCCTCTCCCTTAGCTCCCTTGGCCACCTGGTCCACGGCGACCCGTATTTCTCTCGGAGCGCCACGAACAATGCGTAGTCTCTTAGCCAGTACTCGTTACGCGCGACGAACTCCTCTAGGCATCTCCTATACTCGTCTCTTTTCTCGAGGAAGGACTCGTAGGCTTTGCGCAGAGCCTTCTCCTTAACACCGTAGGCCTTCGGGTAATCAGCCCTGGTGTGGGGAGGGAGCCTTATCTGCTCGGGGAAGGCTTTGGGGAGGAGACCCTCCTCTACGAGGAGGTCTGGGCTAACGAGGAGAGGGTTGAGTGCGAAAGAGGAGTCGCTCGCATAGGGCGAGTTGCCATAGGCCTCGCTCGTGGGGACCAGGGGGAGTACTTGCCAGTACCCGCTACCCGCCTCTACGAGAAAGTCTACGAACCGGTACGCCTCGGGACCGAAATCACCAACACCGTATGGTGATGGAAGAGAGGTTACATGGAGAAGTACTCCATACGCTCTCCCGATGAGCAATAATGCATCAACCTATGGTTGGCCGGCTCCTCTGCAGCTACTAAGCGTTTTCCTCTGCTCCTCGATTATCCTCCGAGCCGCCTCCACGGGGTTCTCTGAGCCGGTTATCGCTCTCCCAACGATCTCGTAGTCTGCTCCAGCGCAGAGGGCTTCGCCAGGCCTAGCCCCCTGCGCCCCAACGCCCGGAGCAAGTATCTTCACTGTATTCCCTAGCCTCTCCCTCACGAGGCGTATGATGCTTGGCCGCGTAGCCGGGGCCACTACGCCCCAGGGCTTAGCAGCCTCTATGGCTTCAAGTACCTCGCCGAGGACCTTGTCGTACGTCTTAGCTGCGCCTGGGTGGCTCATCGACGCAACTACTATTAGTTTCCTATCCTTCTCGTCGAGAAGCCTTTTGAGCTCGTCGAGGCCTCCCTCGTAGCCAACAAAGCCGTGAGCTATCACTGCGTCGAAGAAGGGGGCAACGATGCTAGCAGTGAGCCCCATCACGTAGCCTATGTCTGCGAGCTTCAAGTCAGCGACCCATAGCGCACTAGGACACTTCTCTCTTAGAGCCCCTGCAGACGCGGCGCCGTTGGCTAGGAGAAAGGGAACCCCGACCTTGAAGCCGTCGACCACGCCGCATAGTTTCCCAACAAGAGCTGCTGCCTCGTCTACTCCCCCTTTATCAAAGGCGACTATCAAGCCCATACCGTGATACACCATCACTTTACTGCTGAGAGCTTGCTCGGGACTATTCAGCCCCGCTATCACGGTGTTATAAGGCCTTAGCCAGGCGTCATGACCGAGCCACTCTATAAGGGGGCTACGCCATCCCTTGCTCCGGGCATAGCGGCTTGGAGAGCCCATTAGCTGTGAGCGTGGCTGGCCTAAGGCTCCAGCACCCCGTCATGAATGCTAGCGGCATTCTCGGCTCGAGTAGAGAGGGCTTTGCCCGGCTGGCTTCGGCCGGCGTGGCGGCTATAGTGACTAAGTCGTTTACCCGTGAGTCTCGCCGAGGCTATCCTACGCCCATAGCTGTGCCCCTGGAGTATGGACTGCTCAATGCTGTTGGGCTGAGCAACCCGGGCGCAGAGGCGTTGCCGGGGCTCGTGGCGGAGGCCAAGAAGCACGGAGTACCGGTCGTTGTGAGCATTGCTGGCGGCGGTGTTGACGAGTTCGTAGAGGTTGCAGGAATCGCTGAGGAGGCTGGGGCGGACGCTGTTGAGCTGAACCTTAGCTGCCCCCACGCTGAGGGCAGGGGACTCGAACTGGGCATGGACCCGGCAATGGTTAGGAGGATAGTTGGCGCTGTTTCGTCCACGGTGAGGGTGCCGGTTCTCGCTAAGCTGGGTCTGAGCGACCGTATCCTTGAATCGGCTGGTGCTGCGCTAGAGGCGGGGGCAAGGGGGCTCGTACTCATAAACACTATACGGGCTATGAGGATCGATGTCTGGGCGAAGACGCCGATACTCGGCAACATTGTTGGCGGGCTCTCGGGCCCAGCCATACATCCTATCGCGGTGCGTGTCGTCTACGAGGTGTACGCTGAGCATGGCGCAGACATAGTAGGCGTTGGAGGAGTCTATGACTGGGAGACAGCGGTCGAACTCATCTTGGCGGGCGCGAGGGCCGTACAAGTAGGAACGGCTATAATCGCGAAGGGGGAGCAGGTTATCAGCGAGATAGTTGATGGCCTACGAAGGTACCTAAAAGTGATCGGGGCACAGGGTATCAGTGAGATCGTTGGTGCCGCTCATCGCCGCTAAGGGAGGCGTGCAATGGTTATCCCGATAATATTTGAGACGCTGGAGAGGCTTCGAAGAATCCTTGGCCGCCGCCTGAGCCGTAACCGGTTTCTCCTAGTCGCCTTGTTCTTTATCTCCATGTGGCTGCTCTCTGCCGTACTCTTCTACTACGCCGAACACGTTGTAGGCAAGAAGCCGGTCGATTTCCCTACTTCTCTCTACTGGAGCCTCATAACAATGGCGACGGTGGGCTACGGCGACGTCGTGCCATCGACGGGTCTTGGACGCATAGTCGCTGGGGCTACCGCGGTTCTAGGAATAGTGGCTTACACGTTAACGGTATCAGTTATAGCTGATGCATTCCTTGAGAGAAGTATGAGGAAGGCGATGGGATTGGCGCCTCTAAAGAAGAAGCAAGTACTCGTAATAGGTGACGATGAGACTTGCCTCGACCTCATAGACGAGCTTATAGCTAATGGGCTCGGCGACGTAGTTGGCTGGATGACGCCGAACCAGCCGAAGACACAGCCCCCGGTAGACTTCATGGTTGGAGATCCGCTGAGCCCGCAAGATCTATCAAAAGCCGGGATAAAGGATGCAAACCACGTAATTCTCTGCCTAATCGATGACGCTAAGGTTCTGCACACTGCACTCTTGGTGAAAAAGCTGAACAAGACTGCAAAGATACACGCCATAGTACGTAGCTCTGAGACGGCTGAGCTGCTGAAGGAGGCTGGCGTCTCAACCGTCCTCTCGGTAAGAGTTCTGGGTAGGGCGATTGCATCCGCGATCTTCGAGCCCAGCGTGGTATACTTTATCGATGAAGCAGTATCGGTTAAGGGAGCTGCTGATGTAACCGAGGTGGAAGCCAGAGGCTTCGTCGGTATGAGCCTTGCCGAGGCGCAGAAGAGGCTAAGCGAAGTAGACAAGGAGTACCGCTACCAAGTACTGGGTATAGTCCGAGGCAACGATCTCATACTTGCACCGGATCCCGGGGAGAAAATCAGGGAAGGCGACCGGCTCCTAGTTCTCCGTGTCAAGAAGTCCGCCGCCTCAATAAAGCTACAATACTAGCGGTAAGCAGCAAAACGAGCACTGATATAGTGGCTAGGCACGCGTTTTTACTAATGCCGCTCTCCTTTATCGATAGTGTTGCATGGCTCGTAGTCGTGTTTGCTTCCACGGGTTTTCCCGCTGCACGTATCTTCTCTAGGATCTCGTCAGCTACCCATCCGACTCCGGCAGAGCTGAGGCACGGGCGCAGCGCGTTAACGCAGCCAGAGGCATCCATGAGGCTAGACTCGTTGGCCCCATATATCGCTACGATTAGTGGCTCGCCGCTGCGATAACCATAGACTATTGCTACCGCGGAGCCGCAGCCGACCTTGGTCAGCGGGATGAGTGGGTTACCCATTTCACCCGGCTCTATACTCGTAGAATTGATTCCCACCACTAGTAGCAGGTGGTAATCCTGGCTCACATCCTCGGGATACGCAACCAGGGCTGTATTGACGGAGGTGATTGCCAGTGCACTGAGCACTAGAAGCGGCACGACAAGCTTTCCCAGGCTCGTCAAAAAGGCTACACCCTTTACTAAGGCGAAAGGAGAGGCACAAGTATTGGTTTTACGTTATCTAGGCAGGACTAGGGGCGCCCACAGAGGGTATAAGCATAAATAGTTTTCGAAGCGCATATATCGCTAATAATGCGCGCAGAGACAGCAATATTGGCGCCCTGCAGGCCCGCCGAGACCGAGGAAGGCCTCGTACGGGCTGTGCACGATTTCTTCCAAGCGCGTTGCCTTGGTATCCAAGAGGGCGTGCTCATGGAGTGGGCGATTGAGGCAAAGGGGCTCGTTAAGCGCTACTATACTTCTGAGAGGCGCGGCTTCCTTAGACGTAAGCGTAGGGTTGTTGAGGCTCTCCGTGGCGTCAGCTTCCGGGCTCCATGGGGCCGTGTCTTCGGGTTGTTGGGACCCAATGGTGCCGGCAAGACCACGACTGTGAAGATACTTACTACCTTGTTGCTGCCAGACGAGGGGGAAGCGTTCGTCGCTGGCTACAATGTTATTGAGGAGGCTGTTGAGGTTCGTAAACACATAGGTGTTGTTCTCAGTGTTGAGCGGGGCTTCTTCTGGAAGCTTACTGGGCGGGAGAACCTTCGCTACTTCGCTATGCTTCGTGGCCTGAAGGGCCGCGAGCTTGAGGAGAGGGTTGAGCATGTTCTAAGGCTTGTTGGTTTGACCGAGCTAGGTGCTGCTGATAAGCTCTATGAGGAGTACTCGCTGGGCATGAAGGCTAGGCTCTCTCTTGCAAGGGCGCTTGTACATGATCCCCCAGTGCTTATTCTTGATGAGCCAACCCTTGGCCTCGACCCGCCCTCTGCTAGGAGGATTAGGCGCCTAGTTCAGAGCCTTGCAAGGGAGCAGGGGAAGGCCGTGCTGCTTACGACGCATAACATGTTTGAGGCAGAGATAGTGTGTGATACTGTTGCGATAATTTCGCGTGGCAGGATTGTCGCGCAGGGCTCTCCGGAGGAGCTGAAGGCGCTGGTTGCTAAAGAAGTCCCTATTGTGGTCAAGTTCCGGGAGCAGAGGGCCACGGGCAGGGAAGCAGGGGAGCTAGCAGCCCTCTTGTCGAGTAAGCTAGGCGTTAGAGGGGTCAACGTTACGGAGGAGGGTGATGGGCGCTTTGTCGCAAGGATTCTTGCACATAGTGGTGAGGAGGAAGAGGTGCTCTCACGCTCGATAAGCATCCTAAGCAGTCTCGGCTACGTGGTGGTCGGCGTTGAGGTCTCTAAGCCAAGCCTCGAGGACGTGTTCATAGCGCTTACGGGCGGGGAGGAGAAGTGAAGCCTGGATTCGCGGACCTTGTGAGGGCGGAGTTCTATGCCTATACGAGGTTCTACAAGAATAACCGCGTATTCTTGTTCATGGCGTTTGTCTGGCCTTATCTACTAGTCCTGGTCTTGCTCGGACTCGGCTATCTCTTCGGGAGCCCCGAGATCTATGCTCGGAGAATGGGTGTCAGAAACCCAGTCTTCTTCATAGCCTCTGCGAGCAGCGTTGCTATGAGCTCACTCATAATAGTAGAAGACGTGGCTGGCTACACCATCTATAATAGGTGGAACGGGACCCTGCCCTACATACTCCTCACCCCAACCACTATGGCTAAGCAGTTGCTTGCTGCAAGCCTCCCCTCAACACTCCTCTCCCCCGCGGTGACGCTGACAGCGATACTGCCCGTAGCCGTCTACTACGAGGGCCTTCGGGGCGCAGCAATAGTGGCCTCACTCTACGGCGTCATCGTGCTTGGTATGCTTCCTCTGGCAGGGCTGGCTGTCCTCATAGCCGGCCTCGTGCTGATCGTGAGGGAGGAGAGCAATATTGCTAGCAGTCTCTCGCCGTTCCTACTACTTGTCTCCGGCATATTCTACCCCGTAACCGTGCTTCCAGAGATACTGCAGGTTGTCTCGGAGGCTGTGCCGCTGAGATACGTTGTAGAGTTTGCGAGAGCGCTGGCCTCCCACGGGGCTGCATCAAGCCTCTTCTACGCTGTATACGTCTTAACACTCATGGCTTTTGCCTACAACATTGTAGCTGCTCCAATGCTTTCAAGGATAGAGGAGAAGGTGAAGCAGCGTGGCATCGACTAGGCTGGCGAGGCTCAAAGCCATATTATACCTCCACGCGTTGAGGACCTGGCGCTACAAGTACAGCTTCATAAACTCGTCGATAAACATGCTTCTCTGGATAACCATACTAATCCTAGGCGTCATAATGTTCGTGCCGAGCGAGGAACTTGGCAGCGTCGTCCCCAACCTGTTCTGGGGAATAGTGGTCTGGAACATGATAAGCTACACAGTGATATACGTTGCGGGATGGACCACGTGGTTCCTCGTAGCCACAGGCCTCATAGAGGAACACATCCTCCACAACACACGGCTATCTATGCTCCTTATGGGCCGCCTGATAACTGTGGCAGCAGAGCTAGCCATAGCAGTGCCACTAGTCTACGCAGTACTGGGATCCATAGCGGGGCACCAGCACCTCATCACGAACCCCTTGCTACTCGTCTACGGCGCAGCCGCGGCAGAGGCAATGGCACTGGGCTACGCCCTCACCATATCCGCGCTGGGCCTACGCCTAAACATTCCAGGAACCCTGCTCGACGTCGTCAACTTCCTGCTCTTCATTATAGGCGGCATAGCTGCCCCGATAGTACGGCTACCAGAACCCCTCCGAATAGTGGCGATACTGACTCCGTACTCCCATGCAGCCGAGGTCGTGAGGTACGCGGCCACCGGTACGAGGCCGTACCTCGGGCTATGGGTGGAAATAGTTGTGTCCGGTGTCCTAGCCGCAGCCTTGCTCACCACCGGGATCATTGTCTACAGGCTCGTTGAGGACAGGTACATAAGGCGCTACGGGGTCCGGGGCCTAGGAAGAATGTAGGCAAGGGATAGGGCATAAGAGGAGCCAGGGAAAGGGAATACTAGTGGAGCCTCCTCGCCGGGGCCGACAGCGCCGCGTAACGGCGCCAAGGATGCTTGGATGAGCCCCGGCTGCGCGCCGGAACACCTCTCCTCCCAGCTTCTGCTAAGCCGAGCCTCCTTGCCGTGCTGGAGCAGATTATTATACGTGGCCTAGCACAGTATCTATTATACGGTGGCTAGAGCAATGATACTATTTGACTGGGGTACGTATAACGCTCTCTCAACACTCGTGAAGGCCGCTACGCTGGGAATGAAGCTGACAGAGATACCTCCCTACGACTTCTCCCGTAAGAGCAGGAGGCTGGAATACTTCCAGCAGTATAGAGAGATAGCCTCCAAGGCGTTCACCACGATAACGGCACACGCACCATATTATAACGTTGTGTCAACCGTGCCAGAGGTGTATGAGAGGAGCAAGAAGGCCCTCGTAGCCGCTGCCAAGAAGGCCCGGGAGGCCGGGGCCGAGATATTCAACCTCCACCTTGGCTGGAGGGCGTGGATGGATCACCGCGACATCGAGCAGGCGGCAGAGGTCGTTAAGGCTATCCTCACCGAGGTCCCCGACATAGTTGTGACACTGGAGACCATGTATTCGAGGAGGATGCTCGGCACTTTCGAGGACATAAAGGCGATAATGGAGGCTGTTGGCAGCGACAGAGTGCAGGTATCCACGCAGCTAGAGAACGTATTCATGCTTGAGACCGGGGCTTCTGAGCACGGCAACTTTGAGGCTGCTAACCGCTCAGTCGATACAGCATTCTGGAGGAAAGTATTGGAGAAAACATTGCAGCTGAGCACCAAGTACTTGTCGCTTAGGTTCTCCCAGGTAGTGGGCTTCGCACTAGGCCGCAGAGTTCTAAAGAAGCGTGTGCCGCTGGGGAAGGGCTACCCAGACCTCGACCCCTTGGCGAAGGCGCTGGCAGAGTTCATGGTCCACGAGGTTCACGAGAAGCAGCTAGAGCTAAGGATGCATCTAATATACACGGGTCCCCCTGAAACCAAGTACCGCGACACCATAATGCTCTACGCGAGGGTTATGAGCGAAGTTGTTCCTCACCTACACTGAGGACAACCAGTTCCCTTTTTCTTAGCCTGATCTTTAGCCGTAGCTTTCTCCGCAGCACGGAGAGGTCCGGCACTAGTTCATTGATGCACTGATTTCTGGCTATATGTGCTGAGCACGAGTACGCTACCTTGCATCGCAGGTTGCATAAGGGAATCCCTATGCTGTTTTGCCGTGGGGGCACCGTGTTTTGGCCAGGGCTCCAAGGGTTCGCCAGAAGCCTAGGAAGTACCAGCTAGAGGCGTATGAGTGGGCCTACCGGGTTCGTCGCGGGGTCGTTGTACTGCCTACGGGTACTGGGAAGACCCTTGTCGCCGTGATGTGGGCTAAGAGGCTTATAGAGGAGGGCAAGGCTAGGCGTGTCCTCTTCCTCGAGCCTACTCGGTTCCTCGTGGAGCAGGTTGCGAGGTATGTTCGCTGGGTCTCGGATCTGCCTGCTGAGCCCGTTCACGGCGCTGTTCCGAGGCACGAGAGGGAGCGTAGGTGGAGGAGTAGCGTTGTTGTAGCGACGCCGGAGATTGTTATCAGTGACTGGGAACTCGTAGAGAAGAACAGGGTTGACGCTGTAGTAGTTGATGAATGTCACCACACGACGGGCAAGGATGCGTACAAGGAGGTTATGCAGAGGCTCTCCAGTACAGAGTACCGTCTTGGGCTCTCCGCGTTCATACCTAGGCACCGTCGCCGAGAAATAGAGGAGACGATTGGGGAGATAAGGGAGTGGAGCTGGAGTAGCCCCGAAGTAGCCCCCTATATACCGCCATGGATAGGCGAGGTATACGAGGCCTTTCTCAACGAGGCCGAGAAGAAGCTGTACGATGCGTTAGAGGAGCTAGGGAACACTGTTGCTGGCAGGCTTCGCGGCCTCGTAAGGAACGCTCTACGCTGGTTCGTTAGGGACGGTGCACTCGCGCTCCGGGAGAGCGCGTCAAAGGAGACGCTACTGGCGAGAATGCTGGACAAGGTACGGGACCTTATCTTTGACCCCGGAGTGAGGCCCAGCCATAAGGCGGAGCCGTTTCGCAGAGTGCTTAGAGACCATGAGGGATACTTCTCGAAGACAATAGTCTTCATAGACCGCGTTGTGGTCGCTGAGTATGCGTGCAGCGTCGCCCAGGAGCTAGGGTATGGCTGTGTCCTGATACGTGGCAGGATGAGGGGCACAGAGCTCCGAGAAGCCTTGGAGAGGGCTGCTGCGCCGGAGACGAGGGTAGTGGTATCCACGTCGGCGGGCGAGGAGGGGGTTGACCTTCCGGAGGCAGACCTCCTCGTCATGTGGAGTATAACTGCCTCTCCTCTACGCTTTATCCAGAGGCATGGAAGGGTTCTGAGGGCTCGAGAAGAGTCCCCTCGGAAGCCTAGAATAGTCGTGTACATAGTCACGCTAGACACTATTGATGTCGATAGCTTTGTCGACGCCATAGAGACTGCGAAGAAGATAGGCATCGACATACCCGTGGATGAGGAGACCGTTGAGTCGCTTTGGCGCAGGACCACGAGGAGCAGGATAGTATCTGTTCTCGAGGGCAACCCTATGCCTCTGGAGCTATTGGCCGAGGCTACTGGGATGCCCCGGGACCGGCTCGAGAGGGATCTGCAGAGGCTAATGCAGCACGGCGAAGTACTATACATCTACACTGGCATAGGCAAGATATACGCGTATAGCGGCGACATAGAGATCCTCGAGGAGAGGTTCAAGGAGTACCTTGAGCCCGAGGAAGGAGTAAAAGCTAAGGCAAAATACCTAGCACTAGGCTCCAAGACGTGGAGCCGAGCAGTAAGCGGAGACTATGCACGCCTCTACCAGAGGCTCTCAAGAATAGTAGAGGAGAAGCCCTTGCAGAGACTGATAATAAGCCTCGAGGTCCGGTTGCCGAGCGGGCTCGTTAAGCTGGTAAACCTACAATACAACTTCCTTATAGATAACGAGGATAAGCTTAGGCTTGTGCTCCGCAACGCGCTGGCCGCGCCAAAAATAGTGAAAGAACTTGGCACCATACCTGCATAGCAGGGAGAGGGAGGAGTATCTTGGCGGATGAGAGGTCTAGGTCAGAGTGGCTGCGCTCACTCGTCTCACTCTTGGTCGGCCTCATCACGCTTTACCTCGGGTACCAGTTCTTCATGTACAGCATTGGGTTCTTGTCGCAGGATCCGCCGCGTGTCACCGCAGGGCTCATGGCAGGGCTCGCTGGCTTCACATTTGTCGCGGCCGCCGTGACATTGTTACGGGACTGGATAATAGCAGAGAAAGCAGCTACCGCAGAGGAATAAGGAGTAGCCGGAGGCGAGAAAAACGCACAGCATTGTTCATGATACTACTTGTTGCACTCGAGGCGCGCCTCAGACTCTATCTCTACTGAGCCATGGACGCCGCGTAGCACGACTCTTACCCAGCGGGGCTTCGCTGCCTCGCAGATATCCCTTGCTATCTTCATCGTGATTTCTTCTTGGTAGGCTCGATGCTCGCGGAATCCCTCAAGATACTCCTTGAACCCGTAGGCCTCTATGTAGAGGTTCTCGGGGCCTGGCTCGTACTCTACGAGCAGCTCGTACCGATCCACCAGCCCCGTTATGGGGCAGACTGCGTCAAAGTTGCTCCTCAGAATGGCCTTTCCAGCAGCGTTCTCGAGTTTAACAGTCTTCAAAGGAGTCATAGTCCTCCACTCTCCACGGCCAAGCAGCGAGCCCTGCCCCTATTACTCTTAGCTTCTCGGGGGAGCATTTGTCTCAGAAGCCGCTGGAGACAAATAAGGAGGAGGCTGCATGCATTCCTGCAGGAGACAAGTAGATGACAGAGAGGAGTAGCCTTGCGGCTGTAAAGAGGCTAAGTAACACCGTCCTCGCCGAGGTATCGAAGGTCGTCTACGGCCTCGGGGAGCAGGCTAAGATCATAGTGGCGTCGCTCATAGTTGGCGGCCACGTACTAGTTGAGGGCGTGCCCGGTGTTGCTAAGACGACGCTCGCAAAGGCTATCGCGTCCTCCCTTGATCTCAGCTTTAAGCGTATACAGTTCACCCCGGACCTCCTCCCAAGCGACATAATAGGTACAATGGTGTTTGACCAGAGGAGCGGCGAGTTCAGGCTCCGGAAGGGCCCTATTTTCGCAAACATCGTGCTGGCTGACGAGATTAACCGTGCTTCTCCTAGAACCCAGTCAGCCCTCTTAGAGGCGATGCAGGAGAAGCAGGTAAGCATTGAGGGCAATACGTTGAAGCTACCAGAACCCTTCATGGTTATTGCGACGCAGAACCCTATTGAGCTTGAGGGAACATTTCCTCTACCTGAAGCACAGCTTGACAGGTTCCTAGTCAAGGTCGTAATACATAGGCCTCCGCGAGACGTGCTTAAGCAAGTGCTGCGCAGTGTACGTGTAATAGAGGAGTGGCCCGTTAAGCCCGTGGCTGGCGCAAGGGATGTCTTGGCTGCCCGCGAGGCCGTCTGGAGCGTGGAGGTCTCTGAACCCGTTCTCGACTATATCGTAGACCTCGTTGAGGCTACTCACGAGGAGCAGGGAGTAGAGCTCGGAGCGAGCCCACGTGCAGCCATAGCTCTCCAGCAGCTTGCGAGAGTGCTGGCAGCAATGGATGGCCGCGACTACGTTATCCCCGACGACGTGAAGTACGCTGCTCGCTATGTTTTACCGCATAGAGTCATACTGAGGCCAGAGGCAGAGGCAGAGGGGCTTACACCCGAGAGAGTCATTGAAAACGTATTGTCAAGAGTAAGGGTCCCAGTGCCATAGGTTTCCCTGGGCCCGGTTAAGGGGAAAGGGGGCGGGAAGGCCTGGTTTACTTCAGCGTAGCAGAATTTATCTAGTCACGATAAGGTCGTTCTTCTAAGCGGTGTGCTTACCGTTTGGTTCTTGACGCGAGAGACGTAATCAGCATGATTAAGTCCAACATGGAGGAGAAGGGGCTCCCACTACCCATCGACAAGAGCGTTATCTACGAATGGTCTAAGGGGCTTGACCTCCCCAAGAGCGGTGACTATCTCCTCTATACTGGTGGTCTTTACCAGCTCCTGCCATACATCGAGAGCCTTGTCAACCAGCTCGAAAAGGTTGAGAAGAGCAAGGCTGGTGGCCTCGCCCTACGCTTCGCCAAGAAGGTTATGAAGATAGTTGATGTATCGAAGCTTGTTAGTAAGCCGGATAAGGAGGTCAAAGAATACGCTGACAAGGTCCTCAAGAGCATCACTATATTGTTGAAGGAGGCTGGCATAAGCTTCTACTATGATCCGGAGCTCGACGGGTATAGCGGTGCCCTTCTCTACGACATGGGTCTCGTGAAGAGCTTTAAGCGTCACGCCGAGAACGTGTACAGGCTCCTCAACGAGAAAGGCGTGAAAAGAGTAATCACTATCGATCCGCACACAACCCATATGCTGAGAAGTGTCTACCCCAAAGTTGTTCCCGGTTACAACCTTGAGGTCAAATCCTACCTCGAGCTTCTAGCCGAGAGGACTGATTCGCTAAGATTCCGCGGCGGGAGTGCCGGTCCAGTAGTGATCCACGATCCATGCCTCTATGCGCGCTTCGAGAACGTCCTAGAAGAGCCTAGGAAGCTGCTCAGCGCCGCTGGCTACGAGGTAAGAGAGCCCAGGAGGAGCGGGAAGCTGACTTATTGCTGCGGGGGCCCCGTGGAGTCCCTCGCGCCGACTCTCTCCAAGAAGATAGCCAGTAACCGCATAGAGGAACTCAAAGAATATGCTAGTACTGTTGCAACTCTTTGCCCCATTTGTTTTGCGAATCTTCACCGCGTAGCTCCCAGCAATGTACGCGTAGTCGATATATCAATCCTCCTAGTAGAGAGGCTTGAGACTCATGGGAGTTAAGCAGATCACGTACAAGGAGGCACTTGAGGAGATTTACCGAGGACTCAGCGACGAGGAGTTCCAGCGCGGGCTGCGCATAGGCGTTGGAAACGCTGAGGGGAAGTTCCTCAAGATCCTAGAGGCTCATCCTGAGCTACGGGAGCTGGCTGCCCTAGTGGAGGACGCTAAGAAGAAGGTTATCGCCAACCTCGAGCACTACATCGATATGGCTATGGAGTCTCTGAGAAAGGTTCACGCTAAACCCTACTTCGCCCACACCGCGGAGGAAGCCAGGGAGATAGTGCTGAAGATCGTGGGCAGGGGTAAAACGATCGTCTTCTCGAAGAGCATGGTTGCCGAGGAGATAGGGCTACAGCACTTCCTAGAGGAGAGTGGTAACGAGGTATGGGAGACCGATACCGGTGAGTTCCTCATAAGGCTTGCAGGAAGCAAGCCCATGCACACCACTGCGCCGGCAATACACTTGTCTAGGCAGAAGGCGATAGAGCTGCTGAGGAAGAAGCTCGGGATAAAGCTCCCAGACAACGCTATGCACGAGGAGATAGTTGGCGCGATAAGGAGGTTCCTACGAGAGAAGTTCGCGAAGGCGGACATCGGTATCAGTGGAGGCAACGCGCTCGCAGCCGACACTGGGTCAATCGTGCTGGTTGAGAACGAGGGCAACATACGCCTCGTGACAGGGTACCCGCCCGTACACATCGCGGTCATTAGTGTTGAGAAGCTGTTCCCGAGCCTCCAGATAGCACTCGCAGCCGCAATAGTGCAGGCCGCGTGGGCAGGCCTCTACCCGCCAACCTATCTCAACGTGATAAGTGGGCCAAGCTCTACCTCGGATATCGAGAGGAAGCGTGTCTACGGCGCACACGGCCCCCAAGAGGTACACGTAGTCCTAGTCGATAACGGCAGAGTAGCTGCCTCTAAGCACCCAGTTCTCTCCGGCCAGCTCAAGTGCATTAAGTGTGGCAGGTGCCAGTGGGAGTGCCCCGTGTGGCAACAGACAGCCAACCTGTGGGGAGGCCCAGTCTATGGCGGTCCAATGGGGATGGGGTGGACAGCGATAACGCTCGGAATAAAGGAGGCAGCCGAGCTCAGCATGCTCTGCCTAGGCTGCGGCCGCTGCGACGAGGTGTGCCCAGTCCACGTCCCCTTGTCAAGCATTATTCACTGGCTTAAGCAACAATACACCGGCGAAGGAGAAAAAGAATAACATATCCATGCACGGATACTCCTTTTCAAGTCTCTAGCTTAGCGTCCCCTTTTTCTCGCCGAGCATGCTTCGCCTAGAATATTATCGGCATTATATCTGCTACTCCGCCGTGGAATCTGCCCCTTATGTTTATCTTGTGGCCGCACCGCGGGCAACGATTATCCTTCGTAAGCCTCCAGGCTACTATCGCGAAGCCCCTACGCTCTATCACAGGGTATCCGCACTTAGGGCAATACGTGTTCTCCAAGGGATGGCCCCAGACATTGCCTATGTAGACATAGTGTAGCCCCTCCTCCTTAGCAACCTTGGCAAGCTTCTCAAGCGTCTCGACCGGCGTCGGCGGGAGATTCATGAGCCGGTAATCTGGGTGGAAGCGTAGAAGGTGGAAAGGCGTCTCGGGGCCGAGGTTCTCTACTATCCAGCGGGCCAGCTTTCGGACATCCTCCTCTTTGTCACCATACTTCGGTACAACCAGATTGGTTATCTCTATGAACCATCCCTGCTTCTTCATCTCTAGCAACGCCTCGTATATGGGAGAGGGGTCGGGGACGCCCATGAATTTCCGGTAGAACTCTGGGTTACCGCCTCCCTTGAAGTCAACCGTTACCCCATCCATGTTGTTCCCGAGGGTCCTTATAGCCTCCGGTGTCATGTAGCCATTCGTGACCATGACGTTGAAGAGGCCTTTCTGTTTAGCAAGCCTTGCTACATCGTACATGTACTCGAAGAATATCGTTGGCTCGTTGTAGGTGTAGGCTATGCCGTCGGCGCCGTACTCGAGCGCCGCCTCTACAACCTTCTCGGGCGGCACGTAGCGGCCATAGAGGCCCTTCTCGAGCCTAGACTGGCTTATCTCCCAGTTCTGGCAGAACTGGCAGAAGAAGTTACAGCCAACAGTGCTTATTGAGAGCACGCCACTGCCCGGCTCGAAGTGGAAGAGGGGCTTCTTCTCGATAGGGTCAATATTCATGGCAGTTAATAGGCCGTAGACAAGCGTGTAGAGCTTACCATTGATGTTCTTCCTTACCCCGCATACACCGTAGCGCCCAGGAGCTATGATGCAGCGCCTGGCGCACAGGTTGCACTTCACATAGCCTTTCTTACCGTGGTACTCTACTGGCTCCCAGAGCATGGCCTCTCGCACATACGGCTTCTTGAGAAGCTCCTCTTCGTTCTTCTTCCTCTCCTTGTGGGTGCTAATGGTCATTGTCTACGAGCCCCCTATATCCTAGGAGAGGTGAAGGACCCTAGTATAGGGTTGCGCCCAGAAAAACAAAGGATAGGCGAGAACCATAAGGGTGGAACATGGCGGGCAAGGGGGGCAAAAACGTTGGTGCTGTACCTGCCACCCCTAGTCCGTTCTTGTACCCCTTGTTGTTTTCTCACGGTACCATGTGTAGCGCAGCATCGCTGCTAGGCTGGACACTGCTCTCTCGGGGCTAGGGTATGCTGGTATGTTCTTCCTGTTCAGTATCTTCATTGCCTCAAAGGTCTCTATGCCTCCCACCATGGCGACGAGCAGTGGCTTCTGCTTATCCCGGTACTCTTCGGCTACATCGGTTATCGCTTTCGCCAAGTCAATGGGGTCGAGAACTGCTGTCTGGCAATACAGCACTATTATGTTGTCCACCTTGTCCGACTCGTATGCGACGCGGAGTGCTCCCACATAGTTGTCTACCCCTGCTTGGCCCGAGAGGTCCACAGGGTTCTTGGGGCTACCGAACCACGGCATCACCCTCCTAAACCTCGCTACTAGGTCCTCGTCCGGCTGTAGGAGGGGCACACCGTGGGTTTCTGCCGCGTCCGTGGCGAGCACTCCGACCCCGCCGCCATTCGTTATTATGACTGTGTTCCTGCCCCTTGGAAGAGGCTGCGTCGCAAAGGCCCTCGCCCAGTCAAACATCTCCTCGACGGTGTTCGCCCTCAGTATCCCGGACTGCTTGAACGCCGCCGAGTAAAGAGTGTCGGCCCCGGCAAGGCTCCCCGTATGGCTCGCGACGGCTGCTGCTCCCCGCCGCGTACGCCCAGCCTTGATCACTATTACCGGCTTCTTCCGCGTAACCTCTCTCATCCTCTCCATGAAGCGCTTACCGGTACCCGGCTTCAAGCCCTCAAGATAGATCGCTATAACCCTGGTATGCGGGTCATCAGCCAGCCACTCCGACAACTCGACAACATCAATGTCAGCCATGTTGCCCACGCTGACAACAGCGCTCATACCTAGCTCGTTCATAGCAGTCCAGCCCATCAGCGCTATACCCAAGGCGCCACTCTGCGTTATAAACGCGATATTACCCTCCCTTATCCTGCTGGGGCCGAAGGTCGCGTTCATCCCTATCGGGGTATATGCTATGCCGAAGATGTTGGGGCCGAGCACGCGCATACCATACTGCCTAGCTATGCGCACCAGCTCCTCCTCGGCCTCCTTGTTACCAACCTCCGAGAACCCGGCAGTAATCACGACCAGGACCTTGACACCCTTCTCGCCAGCCTCCCTAGCAACCCTGTTCACAAGCCCAACCGGGACAGCTATAACAGCCATATCAACCTCGTCAGGAATATCCAGTACGCTAGGATAAGCCTTGAGCCCGAGAATCTCCTTAGCAGAGGGGTTAACCGGGTAAACACGGCCCTTGTAGCCAGACTCAAGCAGGTTACGCACAATAGTATAGCCGATCTTGCCGGGATGCCTAGAAGCACCAATAACGGCAATACTACGAGGCATGAAAAGCGGGTCAAGCGGATGACGCTGCCTACTCAATGCTTACCCCAAGACGTAGAGTAAACTACTCCTCGCGAAAAACTAGGCGACGCCAAGAAGAAAATACAATAGCAACCCTAAGCATGACTCAGGAAACAAATCACCATTCTCTCCGATGATCTAATTAGGCTAAACTTCTTAACCTTTAAATTCCTCTTGTGGTTCCCTTGGGCACACTTTCTTTCAAGTTCCGCGATGATCCTTGAGCACATTCTTTAGACTCCTCTCAAATCCATGAGCACCTGTCCCATTTACAACGAGGACCTAATGTTCCCGGATTTGAAGACGTGCACAAGAAGCCCACAACCAATAAATACTTCCACCATAGCACTATTCTTTCGGATCCCAATGGGGAACAAACCACCATAACTCAAAAGAGAATTGTAAGTACGCGTGTGCACTAAGCGGCCAATATCCAAAGATGTTGTGAACCATAACTCAAAAGAGAATTGTAAGGCCGAACGCTGATAACGCGTACTGCTGGATGCGCCTCACAGCAGCCATAACTCAAAAGAGAATTGTAAGTCAGTATCCTCAACGTGTTGTCGTTGATCTCGCCCGTCTCCATAACTCAAAAGAGAATTGTAAGTGGGCTGAAGCAGCTGCATCAAGTGAACTAGTTTATATGTAACCATAACTCAAAAGAGAATTGTAAGCATGAAGCCGGCACCTCACCGAGTAAAACTAGGCGTATCTTGACCATAACTCAAAAGAGAATTGTAAGTGTAGAACGAGTGAACAAGTTTTTTGAGCAGCTAGAACGGCTCCATAACTCAAAAGAGAATTGTAAGAGTTCACCTATCTTCAGGAATACCGTCTTCGAGTCCCTGCCATAACTCAAAAGAGAATTGTAAGTCCTTGCCACGTAGGCTATCGCTCTCCCCACCTCTTTGAGGCTAAACTCAAAAGAGAATTGTAAGATTAGACGTAGCCACATCTTCAACGTTGACTTCCCGCTAATAAAGCTAAACTCAAAAGAGAATTGTAAGAGATAGCTGTAAGTATATATGGATAGTTTGTTACGTCTTACTCATTATCTCGATGAGTCGTGAGATTGAGGTACAGATTCTCGCTTTTTATCATATTGGTACTGCTGGTATTTATTGGAGTTGAAGCTATCAGTGCAATTAGCGTGAATCGTGCTAGTCTAGAAGTACTGATTTATTCTGATGGGTCTGTTAAGCCGTTGTACAATGCGTCTATTGTTCTGCCGTTCTCGAGTCCGGGGGCTCGTGTCAATGTTTATTATAGGGTAGTGGAGCATGTTGGTGGAAGTAACTATTCGGCGACCTATGTCTATGCTGAATCGGTTGCTAGAAATGAAGCAACTACGAGTAGCAGCGGAGTACCTGCGAATATGCCGATGGAGACCGAGGAGTATTTCAACGTGACAATTGACAAGAGGTCTAATACCATAGTTGGTTACTATAAGCTCTGGCGCTCTATTCCTAGAGCACGGCTGGAGATAAGGTTTAGTGCAAAAATAATAGGCAGTAAGGCGGACTTCAATGCTAAGATATACTTGTTGGGCAGTGTATTCGGCAACCCCGCGATGGAGCCAAGAATACCGTCCATTAAGTTCACGAGGTACGATGTGAAGGAGGAGTTAGGCGCCTATAGGATCACCGCCGAGGGCGTTGCCGATATCGAGAAGATGCTGCGCGGCTATGGAGGAAGCAGGAATGCGCCGCCACAGCTCATAGATAAAACGCTTAGCGTCCTCACCGAGGAGGCAAAATTTAAAGCAAAGATCGTCTACATGGCCCATATTAGCCAAGATGCTTACCGCTACAAGCGCCGCATATCCCTAAACGTGACGGGCGTGGGCGACGCAGCAAAGATACATGAATTCATACAGAGATTCGCGGAAATAACGAAATACGGCACAATCATCAGCCGGATGGAGCCGTTAACAGTGCCTCTTGACACGGGGCTAGAAATATTAGCACCATCAACAAGAACCGTTAACGTAGTACTTGTTAATGAGAAGGATAAGCTAGTAGGCAACTCTACTATCGCCGAGCACAGGTATATCGCCAGAACCGCTAAAGGGAGGCCGTTCAGCGAAGCCGCCAAGATAACGCTTGAAGCGCTGTCAAATGCACTGATGGCGCTCAAATCGGAGCTAGCTAGGAGTGGAGCCGCCGAACTAATCCCGGACAAGGTGGCTCTAAGACCTGCATCACCCACTATAGTCATTGATAAACAAGAGGTTGAATTACCGTTGCTCGGGTCAGTCAATGTGGAACTAAGTGCAGTGAGCCCCATAAACAAGCATAGTGCTACAAGCGCTTCTGCAGCCACTGGTGCAGAGAAATCATCGCAGGCTCAGAACAGTACGAATACGTCGCCGAAACCAAGAGGCAATGGTAGGAGTACTGGCTTAGCAGTTGCGGCAGCGATAACTGTTGTAGCAATAGTTGCTACGACAATAGTGGTTGCGATGCGCAAGACCCGACTAAACACTCGTTGATCGGGTTGAAGCACAGCTGCGTAGACCGGCGCACTGGGAACACTCTATAGCCATGACCGGGTTGATGGGCTATGGGGCTCGGTTCCGCCGAGGACCCCCTCGTCATTACGCGTTGTCCGAGAAAGGGCGTCCCTCCTCACAGCCCGAGGAATTAGCTAGTGCTTAGTGTCTGATAAGGTCTTTTCCCGGGCCATGCTGCCTGCATTGTCGCAGTCATTGGTGTTCTTTTAGTTGTTTTTCTAGTTTCTCGTATTCTCCTTGCTTCATTCCCCAGTACATTTCTCTGCCTGGGAACTTTGCGCTACGTACTTCCTCGGCGAAGGCTTCTACGGCTCTCCTTATCTCTTCGGCTATGTTCGTGTATTGTTTTGCGAAGGGCGGTGGCTGGGGGGTTAGTCCTACTAGGTCGTGGAGTACTAGGACTTGGCCGTCGCAGTAGGGGCCGCTTCCTATGCATATTGTTGGTATGTTGAGGCGCTCTGTTATCTTCTTGGCTACCTCGTGGGCTGTGAACTCTATGATTACTGCGAAGGCGCCTGCATCCTCTAGGGCTTCTGCGTCGTGTATTATCTCGAGGGCTTCCTGCGCCGTTTTTCCTGCTAGGCGGTAGCCTCCGAGGAGCTTATGCTTCTGCGGCGTTAGGCCTACGTGGCCCATTACGGGTATGCCTGCCCTCGTGAGCGCCTTCACGACGTCGGTGTAGAGTGCTCCTCCCTCCAGCTTTACCGCGTCAGCGCCCGCGGAGAGCATTTTGCCAGCGTTCCTCACCGCTTCCGACACGCTTGCCTCGTAGCTCATGAAGGGCATGTCTCCGACCACAAGTGCGCGGGGCCTTGCCCTCGCCACCGCGGCTACGTGGAGGAGCATCATGTCCATTGTTACCTGTAGCGTGGACTCGAGGCCGTGGACAACCATCCCGACACTATCGCCTACCAGGATCGAGTCCACCCCAGCCGAGTCAACCACGCGGGCGGTGGGGTAGTCGTAGGCGGTAACCATTACGATTTTCCTACCAGTTTTCTTCGCGCGGACTATGTCTCGCACGGTGACTTTTTCCCGGCCAGCCATTTCTCGAGCAGCCTCACCGCGCGATAAGCAAACCAGTTATGAGGGGCGCTGAGCCCCCGTCTCCAAGCCTCGTCGGCGACTGCTTTACAAATATAGTCTATCTCGGTCCGCCTACCCATAGCTATGTCCTGGACCATGGAGGAGCAGTTGTCCCCGGTGAGCCTCGCAACGCGCAGCGCCTCCTCGACAGGGTCCCTGGGAAGCCTTATCCCCTTGGCCTCCGCCACCCTACCCGTCTCAGCAGCAAGGGCCTCCGCAAGTTCCCTCGCAAACGGGTCCTCAACCACTACCCTGTTACGGCTCCACGCGAGAACCGTAACAGGGTTAATGGCCGAGTTCACGGCTAGCTTGAGCCACCTCCACGGCTCCAACTCATCCCCAACGCAGTGAGCGCTTATCCCCCCGCGCCTCAGAGCCTCAGAGAGCAAACCACATGCCTCACGGGCATCGCTCACCACATCCCTCCTCCATCCCAGGAGGACCTCGCCCCTACCAGCAAGCCTCGCCCTACAAGGCCCCAGCCTCGTGGCTCCAAACGTCACGACCGCTCCAAGAGCCCTTCCAGGAAACCTTGACTCCAGCAACTCTAGGCTGCCGAGCCCATTCTGGAGAGAAACCACGGCTGAAGGACCCCACCCGGCGCGGAGAGAAGACTCTACTGCGCCAAGCAAGTCATAGGCCTTGGTAGCATACACAACTATCCTCGGACTTATAGAGGCGGCCTCGCTCCACACAAGCACGGGGACATGTGTCTCGCCGAGCCCCTCTACATAGACCTTGTCGCCACCTCTACTCCTAGCGACGACCGCAACACTGAGCCCTCCAAGGCTCAGAGCCAGAGAGACAACAGAGCCAACAGCACCACAACCAACAATCACTACATCAACCAATATTGTCCCCCAAGAACACTTCATCGACTACTGGGCATGATCCAGCACAATTCGCGATCGCCTAGTAATTATCTTGTGCTCACTACTTATGTAAAGTTTCAGTGCAGCATTTGCAAAGACCCTAACCATGTTAAGTACATAGCTTGATAAGAAGACGTTTTATAAAACAAGTACACATTTTGCATCATAGATTCCTCTTGTATAGCGTACCCGACGATTTATGAACGCGGACGCATAATTATTACTCAGGGGATGGAGTGTTGTCAAAGGTTATTCGAGTAAGATACGAGAAAGGAGTACTAAAACCGTTGGAGCCCATTGATATAGCTGAGGGCGAAGAGGCTTACATAGTTATTGTAAAAAAGGAATCGGTTGCGCGGAAATTTTATGGTATTGCAAGAAAGCATCGGCCAGAGCTAAGCAAGAAAGACTTTGCCGAGGCCATCGAGGAGATAGAAGATGAAGATATTCGTTGACTCTAGCATAATACTGGCCTTCCTTGCAGGCCAAGATGAAAGAGCCTACGATATGATAGACGAAGTAGAAAATCGTAACCTTACAGGCTATATCAATGCAATAGTAATCGACGAGGTAATACATGGCTACCTAAGGCTTGTAACTGGGCTAAGCTCGAGGAGAATACGACAACTCTTATCCAAAAAGGACGAGAATTTAATAAAGCTTGTCGAAGAAGTTAAACCCGTGCTAGAACTATTTGTGACCCTACCTATCATGTCTGAGCCACATGAGGTTATCAACATTATCAAAGATTACGGCCTAATGCCAGCAGACGCGCTAATAGCACTAACGTGCAAGCACTACGGCATAGAAACTATCGCAACGCTCGACGAAGACTTCAAGAGAATACCGTGGCTAAAAGTTATACCTTAAAACATTATCAATTAAATCCTGCTACCCAATAACAGCAAATAACGACATAAACCTAAGACCAATACTATACCCATCACGGCCTCGATAATCATTACATTCTTGATGGCACGCGATTACCGCTTACAATAGACTATCATTATACTTCTGGAATTTAAGAGATACTTGGCTAAAAACTAGGCTGCTGTATTATTAAGCGTTTTGCACTTAAATGGTTACCCGGGGAACCAGGCGGTGTCAAAGGTTATTCGAGTAAGATACGAGAAAGGAGTACTAAAGCCACTAGATATTATTGACTTCGAAGAGGGAGAAGAGCTCGTTCTCGAAATAAAGGAGAGACACCGTCCGGAGGGCGTTAAACGCTTCTTCGGCATAGTGAAGGTGAGCGGGGAAAGGGCCAAAAAAGAGGAGGACTATTATGAGCATGTCTCCGAGAGAGGCAGTATTCCTGGACAGTAGTGTGATACTCCGCTACTTTACAGGAGATTCAGCTGCTAAGGATGTCGTAGAGGGGGCATACAAGTTTGTCATTAACTCCATAGTCTATAGTGAGGTAGCATTTAACTTGTTAAAGCTCCTCTACATGGAGAAGCATAAAGAATATAAGTTCTACGATATGAAGCTATCTCTATCCCGCTTAGACCACGACATACTAAGAGGATACGGAGTTCTACATTCATTCCTAGACGAACTCTACAGTGACGGGAAGCTAATATTCCTGCCAATAACAATGGAAATAGTAAGAGAAGCCGGCAAAATCGCTACCAAGTATGGATTATTACCTAATGATTCGCTGATAGCGGCAACATGCAAATACTACGACATAGGCACCATAGCAACATTTGACGAAGACTTCAAGAGAATACCGTGGCTACGAATTATACCTTGACTCGATAACATGGATGGCGAGAACAAGGCTTGACTAAGAGTAGGGATTGATGGCTGGTAGAGGTTAGGCCAGCATGTCGCCCAAGTGTAGGAAGCGATATCGCGTGGTGCTTACGGATATTGATGGTGTTGTGTGGAGGCGTGGAGCCCCCTTGGCGGAGAACATTGAGGGTCTCCATACGCTTAGGAAGGAGGGTTCTAGGATAGTCTTCCTGACTAATAATGCTACGAGGGGTAGGAGGCTCTACTCGCTCCTATTATCAGATATCGTTGGCTGGAAGGTGGAGCCCAGGGACGTTATCACTAGCGGCTATGTGTTGGCTAGGGAGGCGGCTAGGCGCTATGGCCCGCTGCGCATCTATGTCGTCGGGGAGCCTGGCCTCGTTGAGGAGCTGGCGGGGCAGGGGCACGTGGTTGTTACCCGGAGCGAGGCTGAGAAGTGCTTCCTCGACGCGGTCGCCGTGGCGCTTGACACAGACATAACCTACTCTAAGCTCTCAGCGGCTGTGGAGGCGCTGACGAAGTGTAATGCGTTGCTCCTCGTCGCTAACACTGACAAGACTATACCCGTGGAGGACGGTGTTGAGCCGGGCGCGGGGGCGATCCTCGCCTCAATAGTTACTGCTACGGGTAGGAGCCCGGACCTCGTGGCCGGGAAGCCGAGCACCACTATGGCGGAGACGGTGGCCAGTATTATTGGCGGTAATCCCCGCGGTGCGCTTGTTATTGGTGACCGGCTTGACACCGATATAGAGCTTGCCGCCAAGATAGGGGCAGATAGCCTCCTAGTACTCACCGGGGTAACGTCACCCGGGACCAGCAAGTCGGCCAGCTACAAGCCCATATACGTCGCTAAGACGGTTAAGGAGTATGCCTCGCTACCTCCCTGCAACTAGGTTACGGGTGGTTCAGGGAGCCGCCGCCAGAACAAAGAGCGTTGAGCTAGGTGGGGTGGCGCTGCTATGCCGGTTCTCCGTGTAGGTGGATGGGTTCTCGCGGTGAGAGGCGGCACCGCTAACGCGGAAGGCGTTCTCAGCGTCCTTAAGCGGGTCTATGAGCGTGTTGGAGGCGAGGGCTTTGTTGAGATAATATTCTATGAGTCTAGGGAGGAGATGGAGGCGTTTCTCCGTAGAGAAGCCGCAAGGGTAGGAGTGGTTGTTGACGCGTCCTTCCCCATTATGCATGAGGCTTGGACGGGGACGCCGCGTATCCACCTAGTTCCGAGAGAGCTTGAGGGGCTCGGCCGTGTCGGGAAGGCGTTCCTGGTTCACGAGGCCTTTCACAGCGTGCTACACGGCTCACTAGAATATTACATCGTTGCATTGCCCTCCGGCGAAACCACGGTTGATTCATGGACGGCGGCGTACATTGCTGCGACGAGCGTTAAGGACCTCGAGGTGCACCTGGCTATGGAGAAGCACGGGTTCGGAGAGGAACTACTGGCTGAGAGGGGTTATTGGGGCCAGGTATTGGGCGGCGAGTGGCGCTGCAGCAGCCCAGAGGAGCTGAGCGACGTGTTGCGGGCTGCAACTATATGGATAGTTCTTGGCGATGAGCCGCCGCTCAGCACGTGCTGCGGGGAAACAGTAGGCGACATAGTTGCATTCTACAAGGCGCTTGCCCGGGGGCCGGGTAGGCCTTGGAGCCGAGT
The DNA here is from genome assembly GCF_033097485.1 of Pyrofollis japonicus. Lineage (NCBI taxonomy): Archaea > Thermoproteati > Thermoproteota > Thermoprotei > Desulfurococcales > Pyrodictiaceae > Pyrofollis > Pyrofollis japonicus. The sequence goes on along the minus strand of NZ_AP028634.1, from coordinate 565,437 downwards.
AGGCGAGGCCGTAGCGATGGTTGCTAGGACTCTGAGCAGGCTTGCTGCTGAGCCTTGCTAACTCCCTCCATTCTCGCCCGCTGCTTGTACGGGGCAATGCCTGACCATGGTTTTGCGCGGTGTACTGCTTGCTTCATTATCCGAGTGTAGTGCTTATAGCGCTTGGTCTTAGACCACGTTACTGGTGATTAATTATTCGGTCCAACCACACCGATTCCCTTGTTCTCTGTGGCCGCCTCTTTGACCCCTCGGAAAACCGTGTCCTTGAGCGCGGCTGTGTTGTTATCGAGAACGGTGTTATTCGTGACACGGGGTCTGAGGGAAGCATCGAGATACCGGAGAACGCTGAGACGTATAGGCTCAACGGGTACACGATTATGCCTGGCCTCATAGACGCGCACGTCCATGTTACTGGCTTGCAGAGCGGAGACTATGTGCGAGAAGCCTTGACCACGCCTATCGGTGTGCTCTTTGTCCGTGGGGCAAGGGTTCTAGAGCGCATACTTGATGCTGGCTTCACGACGATTGTTGACGCTGGCGGCGTGATCGGGCTCCACTTGCGCGACGCCGTCGCCGAGGGAACGATTCGCGGGCCGCGAATAGTTGCTGCTGGCTACCCTGTAAGCCAGACTTTTGGCCACGGCGACGTACACTTCTTGCCCATAGAGTACGTTGATGTACGCACGTCTAAGCTGTTCCAGCCATTCATGCCCCTTATATGCGACGGTGCCGATGAGTGCCGCAAGGCTGCGCGGTACGCTCTCCGCGAGGGCGCAGACTTCATCAAGATATTCGCGACGGGTGGTGTCGCTTCTCAGCGCGACCGGCCAGAGTACCCACAGTTCACGATCGAGGAGATTAAGGCTATAGTTGAGGAAGCTAGGAGGGCTAGGCGCTTCGTCCACGCTCATGCAGAGGGTGCTGAGGGCATAGTTAACGCGCTGCGGGCAGGTGTTACGAGAATCGCGCACGCCATATTCATAGACGATGAGGGGATAAGCCTCGCGCTCGAGAAGAACGCGGTGATAATACCGACGCTTAGCGTGGTAAAGCTCCTCGTAGAGCACGGTGAGAAGGCTGGTGTACCTGACTGGGCGTTGGAGAAGGCGCGAGAGGTCTACAAGATACACGTGGAGAACATTAGGAGGGCGTACCGGGCCGGCGTAAGGATCGCCACGGGGACGGACTTCTTCTTCGAGCCGCCGGGCACGAAGTTCTATGGCCTCAATGCGCTAGAGCTGGTGCTCCTCGTGAACGAGGTAGGCATGACACCGGCCGAGGCCTTGGTAGCCGCCACGAAGAATGCTGCATATATTGCTGGCCTGGAGGGCAGGGTTGGCGAGCTGAAGCCTGGATACGTGGCCGACCTCATAGCCGTGAAGGGCAGCCCCGACCAGGACCCGAAGACGCTTCTATGCGAGCAAAACATCGGCCTCGTCATAAAGGAGGGCAAGATTGTTAAGAACCTTGTAGGGGGCCCGGATAAGAAGTAGGCCCGAGAAGACAAAGACGCGAATTACCACTATCTCCTAGCTGTTTTTAGCTGCTTTAAAAGCCTGAACACAACTCCCTCAACGTAGTCCGCCTGGTTTGTAGCTGGGCAAGCGTTTATGCACCTTCTGCAACCCGTGCAGCGCTCCGCGTTGATCGCTGGATATGGTTTTGTGACCGCGTTGTAGGGGCAGCTTGCCTCGCAGAGGCCGCAGCCGAGGCAATAGGACGCCATGTAGATGGTTGCAATGGCTGCCCTTACGGCCTTAGCTGCTCCACGGATATCGCGCAATGATTCAGCATTAGTCAGTTCTATCCTGCCATCAGTGCTGAGCCTCATCTCTGCCCCGGAGCCGGGGTCCCGGAGCACTGCCTCCCCGTCGCTAATCCTCGCCGCCTCGAGCCCTGTGGCCTTGACGAGCCCCGGCAGGAGCCCGGGATCCACAGGGTCGTGGAGACCTATGGTTATGAGGAGGCTCTTGCCCCTCCTCCCGTACTCGATTGCTGCTCCGACCCCGCTGTTGAGCCGCTCCAGCAGCCTGTCGGGGTCTAGGCCTGCCCTTCTTGCGAGGAGCTGTGCTTCTGAGGGATAGCTGAACCTCCATCTCCAGAGCCCAAGCCTTATCCATTCATCTGGGAGGCCGCGGCTCCGGGCGAAGCGCCTGAGGAACCCTATCCACTTTGACCAGAGGTCCGGGTGGCGCTTCTCAACTATCTTTAGCTCTGCTAGCCTGCTGACAGGGCACATGTAGCAGCCTATTCTGTCAAAGCCCTCCATGTAGAGGGGGTGCATTGGTAGGCGTCGGAGAACGATGTAGAGGAAGACTTCTAGGCTGCTCCACCGCTGGATAGGTAGCGCTACGTAGTGCTTGCCGTGAGCCGCAGTGCCGCTCTCCGCTAGTCTCGGTGAGAGTGCTCTCTGAGTGCTCTCTGCCCCTCGCTGCCCAGTGACGACGAGTATTTCCTTGCCGCGGGGAAACTCGGCGAACACCTTTGGGAGGACAGCCATTTTGAGGTACTTTGTACACCAGCGATAATCTCTCGCGGGTGGCCCGTAGAGCTCCGCCGCCTTCCAGAAGGCGTCTCTGCCGGGAGACCCGGTGTGATGAACGAATCCGAGCCCCTTGACAACCTTGTCTATTGTCTCGAGGCTCTCAGGGTGCTCTATACCGGTGTCAATACTGTAGCTGTGCTCAACCCCCGCGAGCTGAGCTATCTTGGCCGCGACCGTGCTGTCCTTACCCCCGCTTATCGCAGCCACAGCCCAGAAGCCATGCCTCCTAATAGTCTCTTCTAGCCACTTCGCCGCCTCCTCTTCGAGGCCTATGAGCCACTCCTTGTTCATCTCCGCGGCCTCCTCTATGCTCAGAGGTCTCGGGTTGTGCCTCCACTCTACTCTTCGCCGCCGCCTCCAGGCCTTGACCACCCGGACAGCGCCATTATCTAGTACTCTGCCTACCCCGTAGCTGGGCCCGCGCCCCACGAGGACGACGTAGCCTCCGGGCCCGGGCTTGTCTCCCCGGAGTCCGCTGCGGAGAACCTGGCCGCTCCTCAGAACAGTATTCGTTTCAAGCACGAATGCTAGCTCCTCGTTAGCCAGGATCTCTGCGCCCACTCTGTCTGGGCGGAAGCGCCACTCTTCCTCGAAGGGCTCGTAGTAGAACAGCCCAATAGTATGACCATCGACTATAACCTCGTAGGCTGCGTCAACGCCCTGAACCGGGTTAAAGAGGATGAACGTGCTTGTTGAACCGAGCAGCCTCTTAGCGGCTTCGCTGCCCAGTTCTCGCCTAGCTGCCTCGTAGAGCTCCCTCCGCTCCTTGGGCCACGCTGGCCTAGCGTCGCCGGGAGGAGCCATCTTGACCTCGAGGGTCGGGCCGCCGCATTTTGGGCACTTCTCGCTCCCAAGTACTGGTGCGCCGCAGCGTGGGCACCAGCGCAGTCTAGGCACGTAGCGGCGGAATATGCGTAGGGCGGCCTCACCTTTGATTCGCTTAACCAATGCTCTCCTCTACCTGCTTCACAGCATCCTTTCCAGGCCGTGGGAAAAGCGGTTAGCGTCTGATAACTCCTCCCATACCCGTTATTTAACGCTTGTTAACGGTTTGCTCTGCTCCGAAAAGTTAAGGTTGCAACGCTAAAACCAATGCGCAACAAACTATCCTAACCTAGATTGGACAGAAAGGTAGGGCAACCAGGGGGTTTCCGTCCCATGAACGCGAGGCACCTATTTCTAGCCGCGTGGATAATAGCGCTACTCGTCCTCCCCTACCTAGGCATGATGGCACACGCAGAGGAGCCCTACCAGGGCCCAGAACCGGCAATGGGCGAGGAAGCGGTACAGAAGCTCAACGAGATAATGAACAGTAACAAGATAAGCCAGCAGACCAAGACATGTCTAAGCTGCCACATACAGTACACCCCTGGCATCGTATACCAGTGGCTCAACAGCGCCCACGCACAGCACCCAGCAAAGGACGCAGCCGAGCTCTACAAGGCAATAGGCGCCGAGGAATGGATTGACAAGATAAGCCCCAAGTTCAAGGACTACGACAAGGTAGTAGGCTGCTACGAGTGCCACGGCATGTACGCTGACAAGAATAGGCCGGACGTTGTCAACCACTTCGGCTTCAACATAGTAACAGTCGTGACTAGGAAGGACTGTGGCCAGTGCCACCCCAAGGAGAACGCTGAGATAAGCTGGACCTGGCACGCAACTGGTGCTCTACACGCACCCTTCCTGCCATGGTACAAGGGCATACTAACCTATGCAGCCAAGAAGCTAGGAGCCAACCCGTTTGGCGACGAGAACGCAAAGAAGCTATACGAGGAGTACTTCCCGCCATACCTCACCAAGCAGAGAGACAAAGAGCCCGTGTACTGGAACTTCTATGAGAAGATAGCAAAGGCTGTCTACGACTACTTCAACGGCAAGGCCACGGACGAGGACATGAAAGTTATAAACATGCTCAAAGAAGCAACCGGCATGATAACACCCTACGACCTAGACTTCAAGAAGTGGATAAGCCCACTATGGCCTGCCAGCGGTGAGCTAAACACCACCGTGCTCCTACACAACAACATATCAATAGTAGTCACAACAATGGGCCAGAAGACAGAAACCGTCTACAACCCGATGAGTCACTCTTGGTTCAGAAATGCCTACATCTACCACGCATGCCTCGAGTGCCACGGTAGCCTAGTAATGCCATACAAGGCCGAGACCGTCAACGTCAAGGGCCTACAGGTAACCAGGATGCACTACTGGGGCTGGCCAAGCAACGGCGCAGCACGCGTAGACCCCGACGGCAGCATTGGTACATGTACAGCATGCCACGACAGACACCAGTTCAGCCTCAAGCAGGCGCGCAAGCCATGGACATGTGGCCGCTGCCACCTAGGTTATGACCACCCACACATAGAGATCTACGAGGAGAGCGCTCACGGTAACATAGAGAACGCTTATGGCGAGCACTGGAACTGGGAGCGCCTACCATGGCGTGTAGGCGTTGACTTCAACGCACCAACATGCGCAACATGCCACATGAGCACTATATCAGTAGTAGACCAGAACGGCAACGAGAAGATAGTAGTAGAGGGTACACACGACTTCCTCAACAGGCTAGTATGGAACGAGATGCACTTCTTCGCTACACCAAAGCCGATAATACCGGACAAGCCACAGGAAGGCCTATTCCTACACTACAACGTGCTTAAGGGCGACATGGCTGCAGTAATGAAGGCACACCAGCAGCTAGAGAAGGAAGGTGCACCGGTAAAGTGGCCAGTCTTCTGGGGCCTAGAGATAAGCGAGGGCTATAAGCCAGGCGAGTTCGGCTTCCCAAGAATGCTCAACATCAAGTTCACTGGCGAGCTAGCACAGCACCGCGAGGAGATGAAGAAGGTCTGTGAGCTATGCCACAGCGCACAGTGGACCGACAACTACTTCAGGACAGCTGACCAGAACATGATAGACTACGACATAGTGGCACACTTCGCGTTCAACATACTACAGCTGGCCTGGAAGCTCGGCATACAAGACAAGAAGAACATCATAGACGAGTACATGGAGTTCCAGTGGTACTACATCTGGCACCACCAGGGTAGGAGATGGAGAAACGGCGCCTTCATGATGGGCCCAGACTACGCTCACTGGTTCGGTATAGTAGATACAATGGACGCGCTAATGAAGATGGTAGAGTACTTCGACATGGCGCTAAAGGTTAAGGCGCTAAAGATGGAGATAGCTGCCCTCAAGGGCCAGGCAGGCGGAGCACCATATCAGCCAGGCCTAGCGACACAGATCGCACAGCTACAGCAGCAGCTGCAGGCACTACAAGCACAGCTAGAGGCGCTACAAGCACAGGTGCCAGCACTAGCTGAGAAGCTAAGCAAGCTTGAGACAGACTTCAGCCAGAGCGCAATGCAGACCCAGGAGAGCATAGCAGAGGTAAAGGAGAGCGTACAGCAGCTACTAGCAGAGATCAAGCAGCTAGCAGAGCAGCTACCAGCCGGGCCACAGAAGGAGGCCATACAGAAGATGCTCGCCGACATAGAGCAGACACTCAACAAGATACAAGCACTACAAGCACAGGTACAGAAGGCAGCCTCCTCCGCCGAGGAGGCTAAGAAGGCAGCAGAGGAGGCCAAGGAGACCGCGAGCGCGGCACACGAGAAGGCAACAGAGCTAAGCAAGGAGGTCAAGGACCTAAGGAGCAGCGTAGAAGGCATGGCCAAGGCAGCGTTCACGCTAGGAGTAATAGCGATCGTGATAGCGCTAGCAGCGGCAGTAGTCGCAGTGATGTATAAGAGGAAGTAACGAGGCAAACAAGCACCGTTTTGAAAGCAAGGCCAAATACCCTTTTTTACAATTCATAACCCCTCTTCTTCTCAAGCTAGTTCTAAGTGATACGGAGGACCACTTTCTTAGACAAGCCATGGCTCAGACAAGGATCTATAAGGGGATAGCAGAGTGTCGCGACTCACACGAATAACGTTGATCTTAGCGGCCTTAGCCTCATTATTTGTGCTGGCGTCCTCTTCGCTGAGCGAGGGTGGTAAGCCTTCTAACTACCTCTTCTTGGAGTTCTCGCGTGCCAATCACTCGTGGCTTGTCTCTATAAACGGGTCAATATATGGTAACTCGTTTCGATGCAAGGGGATATTGAGCCCTAATCCCTATTTTAGGGAGACCCGTGCTGTTTCCCAAGACCTTATTGTGCTTCCCCTCTACTATGTTGTTGACAATGTCTGCCCGAGGCTGACTTATCTAATAGCGACACTGAGTCCGGGGACAAGCGATCGTATATTGATTGGGATAGAGGTGCCAGAGAACTATACTGTGCTTAGTTCTATGGATAGGAGAGGATATGGTGCTAACGGCTCCTATATCCTGCCTCTCCAAGGCCTCGTTTCGGACTACATCTATGACGGTGTGGTAATAGCGTCGAAGAACAAGTATGGTGTCGAGAGTCTTGGCGGTGTTTTTGTCGTTGAGCCACTGGGCAAGGCAATAGGGAGCGACATTATTAATGCACTTATCTGTGCAAAGGAGTACATGAGCGAGGTTTTCGGGCCTAGTAATCGAAGCCCCGTAGTACTTGTATTGGTGCCTCCGAGCGAGCACCCCTTAGTACTTACTGGGACAGGGTATAGCCTCGGGGGCGTCGTCTACATAAAACCGGGTAATGATAGGAGTGCCGCAGTTCACATAGTTTCGCACGAGGTTGTCCATAGCTGGATAGGGAAAGGCCAGCTCAGGGGGGATCCTAGTCTCACTGAGGGTGCTGCCGAGCTTCTCTCCCTGCTTGCCCTAAGGCAGTGCAATGCCACACTTTACAAGCTATCACTCAGCTACGAGGAGGCAGCGAAGACGCTTAACCCGTACTACGTGTGGCTTAAGCTACACGCCTCGCTGAGAGCTGCATCACTCCTAGCGTGCAATAAGGACATCTACACGGAGGCGCTAAAACTGCTCTATGATGAGGGGGCTAAGGACGCCTCTATACTTGACCTACTAGAGGGGATGAGGGGCATTGCCGACGAGATGAACTGTACTAAGGCGTTAGAGAAGGAGATGGGGAGAATACTGTTGTATTCAGACCAGTATAGCCTCTCATCGCTAATCGGACAGACACAGGCCAAGCACATAGTTGCCTTAGGAAGGCAAGGAGAAAGCACTACGACTACTACTATTAGAACAACGACCAGTGTAAGCTACGAGGAAAAAAGCCTAGCCAGGACAAGCAGGGCGAAAAACGTTAAGAAGCAAAAACATTCGTGTACTTCGTTGCTGAATAATAGCTACGCCGGTATAGGAATAAGGCGGGAATACAATGACTCCGGGAAACGCGCCACGAGCGTGGACTGGGGAATCGTTCTAGGCGTCGCTGTGGTAGTTGCCCTAGTGCTATTTTACTACAAATATGCGAATAATCGAAAATGAATTAATGGTATAAGGGTGAATCCAATCATATTGGTTATATCCATATAGTTTAATCAATAACGGGTTTCTATATTACTAGTCTCTATATATTCTCGAGAATATAGGAAAAGGTTATTGCTAACCCCCCGGATACTAAGGAAGGTCGGAAAGGTAGTATAAGAGACCTAGTAACCAAGCATCCTGGAATAGAAAGAAGCGGCCCCATTCACCGCGCCTGAGGTGATTGTTTGACCAATGAACCCCTAGTCGTATATTGCCTCCATAATACGCAGAACTGCCCACTCCAAAACGTACTAGCGAAGGCTATGAGGTACGCCCCGCAGGACAATGATGGAAACGTCTTTGACACTATTCTCGGAATGACCTCCGGTATCGCTGGTCGGGTGCTCCGTGCATACCACTACACCGAGGAGGGCTTTACCGAGGTCTGGATACGCGTAAGCGGTGCTAGCGGCCTCCTCGAAGCCTTTGAGAACAAGCTAAAACAGGAGGAAGGCATAGCGTTCCAGAAGATCTTTAGCAACAAGTTTAACACGGTATACCGGATAATCATAGAGAAGGATAAGTGTCCATGCATAAGGGAGGGCAGGCAGTGCCCACTGCTTCGCCCGATGCCTGGATCAATGGTAAAGACCACTATTATTACGCCATACGGGCTTCTCTGCGAACTCATGGTTGCAAAGAGCAAGGTAATCTCCGAGCTAAAGCAAAAGGGATGCAAGATACTGTTATCGCATGAGGTTAACGGCTACGACTACATGTTGACGCAGAAGCAAGAACTTGCAATACTATATGCCTACATAATGGGGTACTACCAGTTCCCGCGACGCACCAGCCTAAAAGAGCTTGCTGCAAAGCTCGGCCTCTCAGTATCGACGCTAGCAGAGCTACTACGCAAGGCGGAGGCTAAAGTGATTGAGGCGTTTCTGAGGCATGAGCTGCCACATTATCTCGTCGGCCTAGTAATGAACAAGAACGTGTACCGTGACCTTGTTGAGAGCCACTTCGGCGTAAAGAACAAGGCTGAGGAAAAGAGTGAGGAAAAGAAGCCAGTTATTTTAGCCGAAACAAAGTAGCCTTCACTCGAGAGTAGCTCTGCGGCATAACCTCTCCCCCTATTCTCTTTTGTTACCTGGAGTCAGTGCGGATTATGCAACAAGGTTTACACCATTAGGTTTCTATCGTGTCAAAACATATTTCGGGGACACAGTAATAAGCAGGATTTAGGCAACGAGCCATAACCATTGGGCACGAAAGAGAGGAGGAGGATTCATTACTTGCCGTTTCGGCGGAAATCAATGAGGCTTGACTTAAAGGCTTTCCAGAGGCAGAAGAAGAGCGGTTTAATACTGATAGGCCTTGTACTGCTTGCAGGCGTGATTGTGTTCGGGCTAGTAGCTTACATGAACAGCGTCTCGAAGGTGTACTTGGAGGTAGAGGGCAATTCTATTCCCAGCGCTGCTGCCTTCGACAAGCTGATAAGCTCTTCGAAGAAGCCGGTAGCAGTCATGTTTGAGTCGCCTACGTGCCCTGTATGTAAGAGAATGTATCCCTACTGGGCTAGGCTCGAGGAGATGAGCAACAGTCTCCCGGTCTCCTTTTACCACATAATGTACGGTGCTCAAACAGACCCAGTGTTCCGGAGATACAGTGTCTTCGACACACCAACCTTCATCGTATTTGTCAACGGGAAGGTCGTTGCACGCCACATAGGCGCGTTCGTGGCTGATAACGTTACTAGCGCCATGCTTTCATGGGCTATAGGGGCTGCTGGGCTTAAGCAGCTCACCCCCGAGAACCTTGCAAAGGAGGGGCTCAACGTTTTCAACAACAAATGCTCTGCATGCCACGGGATAATACCGGGCCTTGACGCAGCTTCCCTGAGACAGTGGCTACAGAACAGGAAGACTATGAACGACTTCCTCGCAAACACTATACTACAAGCTATTTCCCAGAACAAGACCCTCGAGGAATACTATGGAGACTACAGCGGCCTCCAGGACGCAATATTGTCTATGAGGAAATACGTTGATATTTCTGCCTACGAGCTTGACCGAACCTCGTATCTCCTCTCATACATTTCGCATGTGCTTCTAAACCGGACGCCTCCGAGCCTTAACCTCTCGAAAGCCGCACAGCTTATCAGCGCAAATACTACCAGTGTTGAGGGCGAGGCGACCCCCATAACTAGTAGGCCTTCAAGGCAGAGCGTGACTGCTACAAGCATTGTTGGTGCAATAGCTGCTTTTGTTGCAGGCTTTGTCGCTGCATTCTCTCCCTGCGTCCTGCCGCTTCTCGTCACACAAGCCGCTACAATGAGTGTCAGTGGCAGAAGGCTCAGCGCGGCAACTTGTGGCGCGTGCGGCCTCGCATCATTCGCGGGCGTTATCGCAATTGGCCTGCTCTTCGTTGTTGCGGGAGCACTTGCAGCAGGTGTTCAGCAAGTATTGCTACCCGTGATAGCTCTCGCAATAATTGCCGCCGGCGCTGCAAGCATGTTCGGGGTACCAGTAGAGCTTGATGCCATGTTTAGTCTTCGGAGAGGAGGAGTGATCGGGTTCTGCGCGGCCTACGGCTTCCTAGCAGTACAGTGTAGCCTGCCGCTTGTCGTCGGTTCATTGCTTCTCGTAGCGGGTAGTGGTGCAGGATTGTCTGGCGTGCTTGTTGCCGCGAGCTTTGCTCTCGGCGTAAGCATTCCACTAGCAATAGTCCTTTACGCCGTCTCTAGGCTTGGGGCCGGAATAGTGAACAGGATAATGGAGCGTAAGAAGGTTCTTGACCTGCTCGGCGGAGGAGTTCTCCTCGCATCAGGTGTTTACCTGCTCCTCTACAGCCTTGGATTCGTATAAGGAATAAATGCTTGCGGGAACGAGGTGAAGCAACGTGAGCTTCCATATAGGCCCGTTACACTATACCGGCATACTCCCATTGATAGCTGTGCTCGTACTCCTATACGCCATCTATGAGTCCATTGTCCGCGGCAGAGATGCGGCCAAGTACCTACGTATCGGTTTTCTATTAGTTGCTATAGGCTGGCTCATATACTGGATACCCTTCGTCACCCTCGACTTCACGCTGCACGAGGTATTCTGGAACACTAGCCCAGGCCTACCCACCTGGATGAGGTTTGCAGCCGCCTGGGCTGGCGGCGGTGGGAGCCTCTTCCTATTCGCACTGATAGCTAGCCTCGGCGGCCTCTACTTGTTGAGGAGCGAGACGTCTCGCTGGCTACAAGCCGCGCTTGCATCGATAACAGTAATAGGTCTCGCAGCCGCGTTCCTCAACGACGCGTTCACTGTCCTACCACAGAAGCCTGTCAGTGGCGCCGGCCTCAACCCGCTACTCAAGAGCCCGTGGCTCTACCCCCACCCCTTGTCAACGTTCAGCGGCTACGCCTTGCTAGCAGTGGCCTCTGCTGCGCTGCTCGCCGGTATGCGTAGGAAGGGCTACATATTGTTCGAGATAGGGTGGGCACTGCTGACTCTGGGAATTCTACTAGGCGGATACTGGAGCTACGAGACATTCGGCTGGGGAGGATACTGGGCCTGGGACCCTGTCGAGACCAGCGAGCTAATGGTCTGGCTCGCTGCGACGATACTGCCGCACCTACTCGTTGTTGCTCCTAGCCTTGCCCCGGCCTCCGAGGCCTTACTAGCCTCCTCGGTATTCCTGGCAATGTACGTGACGCGTACTGGCTTGAGCCCTCTACACAGCTTCGCGGCGCCAAGCCTCGGCGCACTAATACTGCTAGCAACCGCCTATGCATGGCTCGTACTAGCCGGTCTCGCGCTATACAAGAAGGTTGAGGATGGATGGAGAGAGCTTGTCCGTAGCGTGAGGAGCCTCGAAATCTATCGCGTAGGGTTATTAGTGGCCGCGATCTCGCTGATAATTGCCAGCCTCTTTGTCTACAGTACCCTACTAGTACCAGCATCCATGACTGTTGCCGGAAAGAGTGCAAGCGTGCCGCAGATGAGTGCTGGGATAAAGTTCTTCCACCCAGTCCTATACCCGCTGCTCATAGTCATGCTCGCCGCCATACCTGCTGCGTTCCTTGGCCAGTGGCTTGGCTGGAGAGGCTACTTCGCCCTCCTCGTGACCGTTGGCGCCACAGCTGCTGTACTAGGAGCTGCCGGCTACACCGATAAGATTGACATTGCGCCGCTAAGCCCTGATGCAACCAACGCAATGATGCTGTTCGGGCTCCCATGGGCCGGCACAGCCGCCGCGGCAACAATAACCTATATCGTTATTCGTGCGAAGAAAGGACTACTAATACTCCTAAGGGATCGCTTCAGCGGCTTATCGCTACTCCATCTCGGACTCGCAATAACGGTAATAGGTGTGCTGCTTAGCGGTACATATGCGTTCAACGAGTCCTATATGAAGGAGTACCACATAAAGCCTGGAGACACAATAGTGCTTCCCGGAGGCTTCAAGCTATCCTTCGAGGGATTCAGCTTCGGAATCAGCGACTCGAAGGTAGACATCTACACCAGGTACGTTAACCACACGGCGAGCTACTATTATGGACAAGTCGCACTGTTTACGCTTGCACAAGACTTTGCACGGCTCATACAAGAGTACGAGAACGGTAAGAAGATGTACGAGACAAACACTACTGCCAAGACACTACTTAAGCTAGCACTCAGAGGCACAATTCCTGCACCCGGTACGTTTGTTGCAAGAGGCAGGGCTACTGTAAAGTACATAAACTTTGCAACAAACACGACACTCGTCATAGCCCAGAACGAGCCCGTGGAGATCGAGTTAACCAATATTACTCTTCGACCAATGCTGAACCAGGACAATGGCAGCTTCTACTTATTTATGCCGATACAGGCGGCCGAGCTTAAAGCCGTGTTTGAGAGAAATGTGTCAAACTTCTTGCCAGCCGTACTGGGAGTTCACGATCTCCTAGCATTTAGCTTTACAGAGCCTCTCAGAATAAGTATTGGCAACATAACGCTCATTATAAGTAATGCAACAATTCTATCGGAGCAATTACTGACTGGTGGCAAAGGCGAGCCTCTACACACGTATAACAACACTATTGGGGGTAAGATGGCTATACTTGATACACAGAGCGGTACACTAGAGGTAAATGGCACCAAGATAGCAAGCATTCCCGCAGAGATACCGAGCGGTGTAATAACGTACTATATTGCTGAGTCCACGCCGAGCTACAAGAAGGTCATTGATGCTATTAAGGAGACCGGGCTCTACGACTTACTAAAGGAGCCTGAAAACGTGCTAAAGCTCGCATTCTCGCCCGACTGCCTAAAAACGATCCACTCGGGTGCATCGTTTGCAGCCAATGGGTGCGAAGCCTACGTGAAGGCTCCGAAGCTCGTGCCCGAAACGGCGTGGCTTGATGTCGTGTTTAAGATATCTAGGGGCGGGTCAGAGAAGCTTGTTAAGGAGCGGATAAGGTTCGAGGCCTACGGAGAGATACAGGGTATACATGGCCTAGTCCCAAAGGTTATTCATCCAGGCGAGGGAATAGACGAAGTATACATAGTATTAGAGCCGCCAATGATCAATAGCTTCCTCTACGGCAGCCAAATAGCGTACCACGAACTACTCATTTACTACCTGCACGAAGCCTTCAAGAACCTGACACCGCCGGAGCGACTAGCACTAGCCGCCGTAATGATAGGGGGTTATCAATCCGATCTCCTCGGCAACCTGGGCAACCCACAGCAAGCACAATCAATGCTCGAAGGAAGCCTCGTCGACGTATACTTGTTGGCGTCAAAGTACGACCCCAGGAACTCGACAATACTGAGAGACGGGTTAACAGTAAAAGTAAAGATAGTGCCCGGTGCAAGGCTTGTCTGGCTAGGCCCCGTGCTCATGGCTATATCAGCGCTCTACCTGGCTGGCATGGCGTTGGCGCTGAGGCGTGGAGGACGATGAGTGAGAAGCTGGTAGAGGTTCGGGGGCTCTGGAAGGCATATAGGCCGAAGATGTGGGTGCTACAAGGCATAGACTTCGATGTGGGCAAGGGCGAATTCGTAGTAATAGTTGGCCCTAATGGTAGTGGCAAGACGACGTTTTTGAAGATATTAGCAGGGCTTCTTCGCCCCACCCGGGGCACCGTAAGAATTTGCGGATATGAGCCCTGGAGCCTTAGGGCTAAGAGGTGTAGAGGAGTAGTAATGCACTGGAGCTTTCTCTACGACGAGCTCACCGTCCGCGAGAATCTAAGCTTTTATTCCTCGCTCGCCGGGCTGGAAGGATACAATGCCGCTCGTGATCCAGTGGCTAGGAGGCTCGGGCTCCACGAGAGACTAGGGCAGCTGGCTGCGTGGCTAAGTTTTGGGTGGCGAAAGAGGACAGATATAGCGAGAGCTATGCTAGGTAATCCGCCGCTACTCTTGCTCGACGAACCATTGACGGGTCTTGATCGCTCTGCTGGCTCAGTGCTCATCAGTATTCTGCGCGAGTACGTTGGTCTAGGCGGAAGCATTGTGGCAGCTACTCCTAAGGGCGAGGAAGAGCTAATAGCGGCCGCCAGCAAGGTTTACGAGATAGTTGACGGGCGCCTTGTTGAGGCCAAGGGCTAGCTCCCCAGTATTTTCGGCGTATACGTGTTTTTCCGAGCCTCGGCAATCGTACTCGCTGGGTATCGGTTAGAGAGGAGTGAGCTGGCATGGAGACCCGGAGGCTCGTGTACCTGCTCGCGCTAGTACTCATAGCTGATGCAATTACCACTGTGCTCGCTGTTTTACGCGCGCCCTATCCTGCGTTTGTCACGCTCGGTAGCCCAGCAGCATATCTCAACATTTATATCCATGTACCAGTTGCAATCAACAGCTATGTTCTCTACACTGGCGCCTTCATCGCAGCCATACTGTTCTTAATGAGGCGAAGAGAGGTCTACGACCACTACGTTTACGCATTTATAGTAGTAGCGTCGATGTATGCAGCGTACACACTCATCTCTGGAAGCCTATGGGCGATAGAATCGTGGGGTGCTGCATGGAACTGGGATCCCAGAGAGACAGGTGTCCTGCTACTCTTTATTGCGTATCTTGTCTATTTCGCCCTCCGAGCGAGCATTAGTGATCCAGACCGCGCCCCTGTCGTATCAGCGACCTATGCTATAGCAGCCTACTCCATGGTTCCGATAAGCTATGCTGCCCCCAGAATAGCCGCATCGAGTCTACACCCTACAAAGGCGCTACTGCAAGGATTCATGGAGCAGCCAGAGGTTCGAGCATACTTCTATACCAAACTACTCCTAGTCCTACTCATCGGCCTCCTCGCCACTAAGCTCTACGTTGAGAGAAATAAGCTTGGGCTAACTGAGAGACGAGTCCTGAAGATAAGCGCTGTTATCGCGGCAATACTTATGATAGGCGTTGCAGCGTATCTCGCAGCAGAATACAGCGGTGGCACTGTTACCCGTGTATACGCGGTCTTCGGCGCACCAGATAACGCGACCCTCCTAGTAAGACTTGGAGGCAAGTACGCTAATATATCGATCTCCGAGGATCTTTCCAGCTATATTGTAGACGGTAAAATAGCGCTAGGGGGACACGTAGTAAAACTACTCGGCCTCAGCGATAACCATGCCGAGAAAGTAAAGATACTCGTGCCGGGCTGCGTCATAGCAAATCTCGTGCTCTACTCCCTACTTATTTCGGGGCTAGCTTATACAGTACTGCGGAGAAAACAAGTAGAGGGGTAACAGCATGGAGCGTAAAGCCAAGCTATTCATTGCCTCCCTGGTACTCTTCGCCGCCTTCGCCCTCATAGGCTACTATGCCGTGAAGAGCAGCGCGTACATGGATGTATCGCAAGTACTGAAGCTGAACCATGAGGCAAAGGTAACAGTGCGCGGATACCTGGAGAACCTCCAGTACGATGCTGCCAATAAGAAGCTCTACCTGCTGCTAAGCGGCAAGAACGGCGCTAAGCTGCTCGCAGTGGCGGATGCAAAGATAATCGAGGACAAGTACGGGCCAATACAGTACCTTAAATGGGATAGAGACAACGTCGTGCTAGAGGGCATCTATGACCCCAACAACAAGGTCCTCATAGTAACTAATGTGCTCCAGGGCTGCCACAGCAACTACGGACAACCAGCAGCTAGGACCTAGGACGCGTCAAACCCATAGTTATTTTAGCCTTCCTCCCTTACATCCTCGTACATGTCTTTATAAGGCTCCTTCTCCGGCTCCAGCACTTACCTGGTGCGGTTTTTGGCGACGAGCCAAACAATAGCACTTCTGAGAAAGGACTTACTGACTACGAGTCGACGATGGCACGAGCTAGCATCGCTCGCCATAGTGTCTTCTCTCATAGGGCTAGTAGTAGCCTATATCGTATCCGGGCCTCTTGCGCTACTTGCTTCTCAGCTCGATGCTCCACTCGTAATCGTTGCAGGAGAAGTGGCAACCTTGTTCATAGTGGCTATTGCTGCTGGGTTCATAGCCGTGGTCAGGGAGGCGGAGAAGGGGACTCTGGATGGATTAAGGGCTTCACCGGTTGCTCCCGAGTCATTGTTTCTCGCAAAACTAGTCTACATTTACATCGTGGTTGTTGTCCTCTTGCTGTTCTATATTGGGGCTGCAGTGTTCTTCTCATCGATAACGATCATTCTTAACCCGATGTTTCTAGCTGCAAGCCTTGTAGTAGGACTCTACTTTGCAGCTGCTGCTGCTCTTACATCGTTCATGATAGTGTATAGTGAGGCTAGGAGCTTGCTTTCGATGATAGTGCTGGCTGGCCTCCTTGTCCCCTTCGCCCAGAGCGCAGACCGCGTCTTAGCAAAAACAGCTACCGGTATCGCGGGGCCGGGGGAAGTGCTTCAAGCTCTCGGAATGACCCTTGCGTTCATAGTGATAGCTACTCTGCTCTCGAGGCCGCTCTCAGAAATATAAGTGAGAGACCATGGTGCTTTAGAGGAAAAACACTGCACTGGATAATTGCTACGCTGATTCGAGGCCGAGTCTCCGCCTCACGCGGGACACTATTCTGCGCAATGCCTCGTAGTCTATTTGTTTCTCGTCTATCATCCCTAGAGCATATTTCTGTTTGCATTCCTCGCACATGAGCAGCGTGGGCATTGTCTCCGGCTTGAAGCCCTTCAGTATCAGCTTCTCGATAACTTTTTCAATCATGGATGCTGAGCCTATTGGTTTCCCGCATACAATGCAGCGCAGGCTCTCCTTGAGCGCTAGAGGGGCCCAGGCGCTCACTAGCTGCGCGTTGACGGCCCTGGATACGGTTAGCGCGTCCTCGGGGCATACTTCCTCGCAGTAGCCACAGGCTATGCAGCGGTCATGGAGGAACAATAGTGCTGATAGCTCCTTTGTCTCCTTTACGCGGAGTGCGCCTGCTGGGCACTCGTAGGCGCAGGCCCCGCAAAGAGTACACTTTTCAGTATCTACTCGTAGTACTCCGCTAAACCCTGTAGCAAGGTCGGCGGCTACCCCTTTGCCCTTTATGACTGCTAGGGCGAGCGGGCGGAGCCCCCTAGGCAGAAGCTCTTCCGGCTTCTCTACCCGGAGAGGACTAGGCTTGTTCGACACGATTTTTTCCAATGCTTCGTTGAGGCCATATACCAGTTTCGAGGCAGCTATCTTGACGTAGTCGGATTCGACCATATCCTTATACGGCTTCACAGACTCCTTGCACCTCTTGACCTCGGGCTCCCAGCCAGCCTCCACAATAACCGGTTCTAGGCCGATCGCGTGGAGAGCTAGAAGCTCCTCTAATCCGACAACGTAGGGGCAGGAGACGGGGAAGAAGAGCACGGGGCTACCGGGCTTCTTCTCGGCAAGGCGTTCAATCAGTACATGCACGGCTGAGCGGGGGGCGAAGACAGCATACCCGTTTTTCTCGATTGGTGCAAGGCTTCGCAGTGCATCACGTAGACCGGACCTCGAGTAACCCGGAAGGTATAGGAGCTCGATGCCGCAGAGAGCGGCAGAGACAGGGCAGCCTCCCTCAATACTGCACGCATTGAGACAACTATCGCAGTATGCTCTAAGGGCCTTCTTCGAGCACAGACTAGGGTCTTCAATGGGTTTCTCGGTATACTCCATGCTTGCCTCAACTATTGCCCCCCTTAGGAGGGCTCGGCGAGTAACACGTTTCTCGGGCCCGCCCAGCTCGCTGAAAGCCCGCTCGGCTTCACGCCTCACAGTATAAGCTACTCTGGCGAGGAGGATCCGGCCCCAGCTAAGCCCCGCTAGCTCCGCCTCACGTGGATCAAGAGCGTCGAGCAAGTAGTAGTTCTCGCCACTCATCCTCATATCGGAGGCCAGGTCGGCATAAATGCGCCACGCGTCTCGGCCGACCAGTACAACCTTCTCGCCTTGTTCGACAGCGAGGTTTCTCGCTTGCTTAACTGCCTCCTCCCAGCTATCCGCTTTTAGAGCTCCTGGGGCCTCATGGTCGCCTACAACTATTAGTTTGACCAATCTTAGTGCCCCGGGGTAATTCTTGCACAGCACTTTCCTGGTAAAGAATACTGACCCGTAAAACACCATAACACCATTAACACGGCTCGAACTATGCGCTATAAGGGCACCAGCCTATATGGCTCCAGTGCTAAGCCACTTGATGCAACACACTAAGAAGCTGAAGAAGGCTAAATAAAAGAGGGTGAGGCTTAAGGAGCAAAACACATGTGCTAAAAAACTACTCTGCCGAAGGCCTGGCTAGTCGGTTATGGACGGTATTGCATCTGGCCGATACTTGGCTATCAGTGCTAGCGCTATCCCTGCAACAAGTACTATTACTGCAACATATAGTCCGGTCGGCAGAGATTCGTAGAGCTCCTCGTTGTAGGGCTTTACAGTCTTCCACGCAGTATCGGTTAGTGTTGGCGGAGGCGTTGTGTATACCTCTTTTGGTAAACGTATTGTTGTAGTGGTTGTGGTTGTCGTCGTTGTAGTTGTCGTAGTAGTCTTGGTTGCTGTCGGTGTCTTCTGCTGAGTCGTTGTCTTGGCTCCTCCGCCTCCTTTAGCTTGCTCGAATACTTGTTTGAAGTACTCGTAGAGGAGCTTGTAGTCTTGGTCGCTTAGCCCGCCAGCGAAGTTCCTCATTGCCTGCATCATTTGGTCGTAGCTCTTTGCGCCGCCGGAGAACTTGTATTCGTGGGCAACGGCTTCGTCTAGGCTCTTGTACTTCTTGGCCCACTCCTTCATTTTCTCAACAACGCCTTCAAACGTTGGAGCCATTCCGCCATTGTGGCAGCTGCTGCACTTTGCCTGGAAGATCTGCTTAACCTTTGCCTCATCAACCTGGGCAGCCGATATACCTATGGAAATCACTATCGTTGCAACCAGGGCCAACACCATTAGTGATCTTACGTTCATCATTCAACCACCCCCAGCCATGTGGACTATTTTGCATAAAATTCATAAAATTAGTGATGGTGCGCGCCAGGCTTGAAATAGTGGGTCATTATTGCCTTTATCGCTGGCTTTGCTAGTAGTAGGTATATCAGCAGTCCCAGCGCGTGCACTCCGAGTGTGATGCCGTACTCTATGGGTGTTGGGTGATACGGCCTTATCTCGCCCAGGGTGCTTGGCTCATATGCCGGTATGACTATTGTTAGCGTCTTCTCGGCTATCACTGCTACTACGACGAGTAGCGATATGAATGCTATTGCTCCCTTACTGTTGTGTGTTGACGGTATTAGTGCCAGTATTACTGCCGCGACGCCAAGCCCTATCCAGAGCCATGTTAGTACTGCTAGGTATGGCAGGTGTGGGCCGTAGAATAGCTCCTTTGCCTGAGCCCACTTTACTGGCTCAGTTGTGTACCAGAATATCTCGTGGGCTTCGCTTAGCGTGAAGTAGAGTCCTACTATTGTTGCGCCAGCTACGAGGTATAGTGTCTTCTTGTATACCTCTATGCTTACGCTGAAGCCCTCTATGTAGCGCTCGGCGAGGTACAGTGCTATCAGTAGTATTGCTGGTCCGGCTGCGAACGCTGTGGCAACGTAGCGTGGCGCCAGTAGTGGGGAGTTCCATATCGGCCTGGCAGTAAGCGCTTGTGAGATGAACGCTGTTACCGTGTGGATGCCTATGGCGAAAGGCGCCGCAATCACCATGAACGGTACTAGGAATTTCTTGGGCAACGCCTTGTCTCGTCTATAGTAGTGTATCGTTACTAGGGCTCCCACTAGGTTTATGAGCAGATACGTTGTTATCACTATGAAGTCCCAGTCAAGCATTGAGCGCAGGTTTGGCAGCAGTGGCATCTCGAAGAGGGCCCTTATTGGTCTTCCTAGGTCAACGACGATCAGCATTAATACTATCGTTAGCGCTGATATTGCTTGTACTTCTCCGAGCACTGCTATCTTCTTGAACTCCGGGTGGTTGAAGACATAGGCTGCTATCGAGAACGCTATACCCGCTGCTGCCACTCCGACCCAGAACACGAAGAACGATATGTAAAGACCCCATACCACCGAGTCGTTCATCCCTGTCAGTATTAGTCCTCCATAGTCCGTGCCGAGGAATACTGGCGCGTGCTGGATGAATATCCATAGGTAGAGCCCGTAGATTGTTAGGAGCAGTAGCCCGGCAGCTGCTAGGTAGTATCGCCTGCTACCCTTGAGGGCCTCAACTATTATGTATTTGATCGTCTCCCACCATCCATCCTGCCTAGGCATTCTCCTTCACCTCCTTGCCTTCACTCTTGGCTTCTTCACGAGGCGGTGTACGGGATGGGCCGAAGAAGTAGAAGAAACGTGGCTTCGTACCAGCCTCGGGCTTGAGCACGAAGAGGCCGTATTCCTCTGCTATTCTGCGTATTGGGCTGTTGGGGTCGTTGAGGTCTCCGAATACTCTTGCTCCTACAGGGCACGCCTCTACGCATGCTGGTACACCGCCGTCGCGTGTGCGCTGTATACACCAAGTACACTTCTCCATGACGTGTACTTGTCTCGGCACGTTTCCGAGGATGTGCATGTTGGGGTTGAGCTCCTGGACCGGTACATAGGGCTTTGCCCAGTTGAAGCGCCTCGCGCCATAGGGGCAGGCTGTGGCACAATACCTGCAGCCAATACACACATCGTAGTCAACAACCACTATGCCGTCTGGCTCCTTCCACGTAGCCTTTACTGGGCACACCATGACGCATGGTGGGTTTTCGCAGTGCATACAGGCTATAGGCACGTAGACGTTCTCCTTCTTTGGCGCCTCGTTTCCATAGTACCACTCGGAGCCTAGGAGATCTTGGAACTCCATTCTGTCTAGCTCGAGAACCCTTATCCACTCGATGCCTAGGTTCCTTGCCTGGTTGTTCTCCATGACACACGCGTAGACGCAGCGGCGGCAACCAATACACTTGTTAACATCGAGAGCCATAGCGTATCTTACGCCCTTCTTTGCCGGAGTAGCTTTCACGGTGATTAAGTCGCACTTCTGCCTCGCCAGCTTACAGTCCTCGGATGCATCACCCCTCTCCTGACAAATCTTCTCCGCCTCCTTGCGACACCACTCCTTGAGCTCCTTCTCCTTCTTCTTAGCCCTCATCTCGAGTGTTGAGCCTGCCTCAACGTCTGCTGGCACGCCTAGTAGGTCTTCAATTGAAACCTTTCTTAGCGCCTTCTTGAACTTCTCCTTATCAACCGCAGCTACACTTGTAAGAGCAGCAGCTCCCGCCCCAACAGCCATTGCTTTGAGCAGATTACGCCTAGACTCATCCACCTTTGGAGAACCATTACCGCTGCCTTCCCGGCGCGGACCGACACTCATTGAGCAATCACCCCTCTAAAGGCGTTTTATCGGAAAATCTCGCAACAAGTGCAAAAGCTATGGGTACGAGCGCACCTATTATTGCTAGTACGTTGCCTATAGCTATGTCGCGCTGTGGCGGTGGCGCAGGCTTCTCTGAGGGTTTCGGCAATATGTTGAGCGGCTTGAAGACTGGGTCGTGTGGGTCGTGGCACTCAACGCATGCCCTAGCAGGCACTGTCTTTAGGTTCTTGTAGCCGTTGGGACAGATGTGAAAATCATAGTTTATGTCCTTGTAGCCATGCACTATCTCAACCTTACCGCCGGGGCATACATAGGTCTTGTTAGCGTGCACTAGGTTCATATAGTCCTTGTACTCCTTGGGATGACATATTGCGCAGAGCTTGTTTGTCTGCATGACTAGGCTGCGATTGTGATAGCCTGGTATGAAGACAAATGCGTCACCGTGGAGCTGTATCATCGTTGGAGCTACGTGACAGTTAGCACAGTACAGCCCTCTGTGAGCCCCCTTGGTTAGATCTATTTTGTGGAAGCTGCTCTTCTTCGACATGCCGTTAAGGTTTAACCCGGCATGACACTTAGTACACGGGTATATTGTCTTATAGTACTCCTTGTCTTTCTTAGCACTATCTGCTGCCTTAGCAGATACTGTTAGTGAAGCTAGGGCTAGTACAAGCAGTGCTACTACGACTACTGGTATCAAGCTACCATGCTTCAAGCCACTCTACACCCCCCAATTACTTCACGTACTGCGCTAGAAAAGAATGCTATTGCCTACCTGCTTACCAAGCGCCTAAGGAGACCAGTGTAGGGATTAAGGTATTGACCCGTAAAAGTTTGGATAACGCATCTGCATGCAAAGAATTCAAACAATAGGCTCCTGGGCGAGACCTCCCTGGGGCCTAGGATACAGTTATAGCGTTTTATCGAGAACTAGACTAGAATATATGATATGAATATGTAATAAGGAAGGGTGGTCCGGTACCGAAGATTTCTGGCCCAACTAAATTATATTTTAGGCTAATTAAGGTGTTTAACGGCACAAGTATTAATGAATGGTGGTGTAAGAAGACTATGAAGAAGATACTCGTCTTGGCCGTTCTCGCGGGCTTCATAATACTAGTCGGGTTAGCTGGTTATCACCATGCAAAAGCCATGAGCAATGGAGCGCCCGCTATGAAGTGTATTCAATGCCATGTAGGCGCCGACAAAAGGCCTGCAGACTTCACTGTAGAGGGGCTGCCACAGACATATGAGCCTGGGAAGACATACAAGATCACAATAAAGATAACGAAGGGGCCCGACTGTAATCCTAGCGTCGCGTGCGGCGGGTTTGCAGTGAAGGTTTCCGGCGGCGAGATAATAGTGACTGATGAGAAGGATACCTTCATAGCAGAGCTTCCAGAAGGCAAGGTCTTGACCCACACTAAGGAGGGCTCTAAGAAGCGTGAATGGAGCTTTGAGTGGAAAGCGCCCTCGTCTCCACAGCCAGTAACATTTGAAATCTCCGTACTAGCCGCCAATGGTGATGGAAGCTTCAACGGCGACGCATACGCTCACAAGACGTTCACAGTCAAGCCGGCCGGTGGAGCTGGCGGAGCAGCTGGAGGGGCAGGGGCAAAGCCAATAGTCACTACGACGACCAAAGTAGTTGAAGAGACAACAACGACTATAGTGCCAGGCGAGACAACAACCCAGATCAAGGAGAAACACAATACAGCCTTAGCAATAACTGTCGCCATACTCTTATTCATACTAGGCGTTGCAGCATACCTACTAGCAACAAGGAAGTAATAGACGACTAACACTGCAAATTCGTCGTAACTAAATAGTGTTTTTCTATACCTCTATTTCTTCTAGAACTAGACCAGTACTACGCCTGGAACGCTCTTGCATACATTGAGATAGAATGAGGCATGAACGCTACGGGTTCTTGTGCATAATGTTGGAGGAGGACGAGAATGGCTAACGCTGACCAAGATATAAGTATACTCTGCCTTTCGGGGCTTGAATCGCCTCTCTGTACCCATCGAGCCGACACAAGCCTCGACAACGTTGACCAAGTACTTGAAGTTCTTCGAGGAATATGGAGTGAAGACAAGGAGAGACTGGTGCTAATTGTATCCACTAGCTTCAAGGGCTCGGCAAGACTTCTTGAGGAAGTTGAATCACTTGGCCATAATCCGTTTCTCCTAGAGTTTACTGGTGTCCCGGAGATTATGCTCTCGGGTCTCAACATTGACGAGGTTATCAGTTTCCATCTAGGCTTGTTGTCTCTGACCTCGGGAGAAAGGAGGAGAGCCGAGAAAATACACCCAGCTGTCTCTAGGCGTGAACTTCTAAGAAGCGCCTTCATTGTCTCGCCTAAGTATATCATTCTTCCCAGCATTAGGAGCGAGCGCGCAGCCGAGTGTGCTAATACATGCCCGTATGGAGCGCTCGGGGAAAAAGGGCTGGAGAAAAATAAGTGCAGAGGATGCATGCTGTGTGCCCATCGATGTATAGGGGCTTTTACCCGGCTTCCTGTATGGACTGGTGCCTCCTCGATGGCCTATGTATATAGTTTCGCGGCAGCTAAGAAGATTGATGGAGTAGTGTTTGTGTGCAGGAAGGCGTTAGAGGCACTTGAAGATAGGGTAGTTGAGGCGAGCCCTGCGAGGCTTATAGCCGTTCACGTCCCTTGTATTGCTTGGCTCTTTCCGAGGCTTCTAAGTGCTTTGAGGAGCCTCGGGCTCTATGTTCACGTGTTCTTCGATGAAAGTGTTTGCAGAGATTGTAGGAGCGGTGAGGCCGCCCTCATTGCGGTGAAGGAGTTAAGAGAAATCGGTATTACAGTCTCGGATTCTCTGAGCGAGGCCAGCGCGTACGCCTATACGGGCTTTGGCAGAGAAAAGGTTGACGAGGATAGGGTTGCCTCTATGCTTCTAGAGGCCCTGGGGTATAAGTCCTAGGCACTGATTAGTATTGGCTCTGGTTTTCCTGGCACAACCTTGATAGAGGCTATGCGTATGATTCCTTTTTGGAGGACTTTGTCGGCCTCGCTCACCTTAGTCATACACTCCTTTGTTGGTTCTTCACCAGTGCAGTAGACTATTAGCTTACTATCATCTAGGTTGACATGGTTCACTGACTCCGTGCCCGGGCCTAGGCTTATTACGAGCCTTAGAAGCGCGGAGTCTTCGTCAAGGTTCTCTGAGGCTAGTCTCCTGAGTATAGCGAGTATTCTTTCAGCTCTAGGGCCTAGCAGGGATAGGAGCGAGGATTCGCCTACTGCTTCTAACCGGTAACGGAGTATTTCGGCTGGTGCTCCGTGTAGGCTAAGTGCTAGAAAGCTCAACGCTGCAGCGCTTATCGCGTCATCGCTTCCCCTTAGGTTATTAGTCCACGTTATTGTTTCGCCGTAGCTTAGTCTTCCGTAGCCATACTCATAGTTACTTGCAAGCGAGAATATTGTAGTGAAGACCTCCTTGCCTAGGATATTTACTACTCTGCGGAGAGCGCTAAGTGCCGAATATATTTGAGCTGATACCCTGGTCGAAGTACTCTCGTAGAGCGGCTGTAGTGTTTTCCACGCCTCCTTAAGGGCGCTAAGCGGCTCAACGTCCTTCTCTATTAGAATGTATGCGGCCAATACTGGTGTACAAAAGATAGGTGACTTCCCGCAGACGACGACGCTCTTACCCTTTGAAAGAAGAATATATGCCGTGTAGAGTCCTACGAGGTCAGCTCTGTCTGCGTGAATTTGCTCACTATATGTATTGTATCCAAGGAATATGTAGTCGCCATACATTTCCGCAAAGTCTGGGTCGAGGAGTATGATGTTCGTATCAGGTTCTAATAGCTCGTCTAGACCGGGGCCAATAATGAACTCTTTATCCTGATACCGGGTCGTCTTAGGCACCTACCCCACCACCATCTAGGCCGCATAAGCCTAGTCTATCCTCTATACAGTGTTAGTTTCGCCTCCGAAATCCTTAGGGAACTCGCTAATATAGGCCGTCAGCAAAAGAATCCCCTACGGCGTTAAGGTGTAGAAAACAAGTCATTTTGCGAGGTTATATCCTTGCCGGATGAAACTCGTAGAGATATCTTGAAGGCAATAGGCCTTGGAGCCGCACTAGCAATAGTTGGCGGTGTTGCCTCCTACTTCGGGTTCACCGAGAAAGAAAAGACCATTAAGGCAGTGCCGAAGACCATAACTTCTCTCATAAAGAAGACCGAGACAATCACTACTACGATTACCCCCGGACAGACGACCACAACTCAGCCAACAACCACAGCCAAGCCAAAGCTCACAACAGTTCCAATAGGCCCATGCAGGTTCTGTGGAACCGGTTGCGGTGTACAAGCACAGATCATAGCAGACCCTCAGACCGGGCTAGCTAAGGACATTGTTGCCCTAACCGGTATACCAACATACCCCGTAAACTATGGCGCACTTTGTACCAAGGCATTCTACATTCACAAAGCAATAGGTCACGGAGGCAACACACAGGCACTTAAGGAGAGGCTGAAGAAGCCTCTCGTAATCAAGGACTGGATTATACCCGGCAAGAATAGGCCACCTATAACACCCGAGGAGATTAAGGAGGCGCCACGCGTAAAGAACAGAAAGGTCAGCAAGAACTATGATGCATCACTGACAACAGTTGAGCACATAAAGAAGAACTACGTTGAAGTTGACTGGGATACTGCGGTAAAGTTCTTCACAGCCGTCTTCGAGTACGCGCTGAAGAAGTACGGGCCACACAGCTTCGCCTACTACGGTAGCGGCCAGCTGGGCACAGAAGAGAGCTACGTCATAAACAAGCTAACCAAGGGAGGTATACACACCAACAACCTTGACGGCAACCCGCGAATGTGTATGGTCAGCGCTGTCGGCGGCTTCATAACCAGCTACGGTGCTGACGAGCCCGAAGTAAGCTACGACCACATAGATGTGCCGCTCGAGATAGCGCTCAAGAGCGGCCTCAAGGAGGCAAGGAAGCACAGGGATGAACCGGGAACATATGCTGACACATTCCTACTAATCGGTACTAACACTGCAGAAGCACACCCAATAGTATTTGGACGCATAGCCGCAGTCAAGGATGCTAACCCCAACGCAAAGATAATCCTCGCAGACCCAAGAAAGACCAGAAGCGGTACAAAGGCAGACCTATGGCTCCCAATACGCTGGAGTATGGACGTAGCACTAATGCACACACTAGCCCACATAGTGGCATTCGAGCTGGACAAGTGTAAGGTCATAGACGTTGCTGAGGGCAAGGTCCAGTGCAACTGGGAATACATCGACCTCAAGTGGCTAAAGAGGCATGCAGACTTCGCGATACCGACGAACACGGCTAAGACATGGGCTCTCAAAGACTATAACACGAAGTACAACAAGCTACCTGACCCGCTTAACAAGATATGGGATATGGGTACCACTGCAAGCAACGCAGCCAACTACAAGATGTACCCAAGCATAGGTAAGGAGTACAAGAGCGAGGACGAGATTGAGAAGGACTGGTGGCGTGGCTTCGCACTATACCTCAAGTTCCTCGAGCTATACAAGCCCGAGATAATGGCGAAGATCCTCTTCGGTGACGAGAAGCCGCTAATCAACAGGAAGACTGCCGAGGAACTTATAAAGAAGGGAGAACTGAGTGAAGACAAGGTAAACCTAAAGGGCAAAGACCCCTTCGTCGAGATAGACCAGGTTGAAGCACTAAGACTTGCCGCGAAGTGGATGGCAAAGGGCAGGCTACTAGTATTCTGGACAATGGGCATCAACCAGAAGATACAGGGAGTACACGCAATCAACGGCATAATCAACTTCCTAGCCCTCACCGGCCAGATAGGCAAGTGGGGCGCTGGTAGCTTCAGCCTCACCGGCCAGCCAAACGCTTGTGGCGGCATCCGTGACCAGGGCGGTCTGGCCCACGTCCTACCATATGGTAGGCTGATAGCCAATGCTGCTGCGAGGCAGGAAGTAGAGAACATCTGGAAGAACCTGACCAGACAGTACCTCAAGGAGCGCGGTTACCCCGACAACGTGATAGAGCAGGAAGTGAAGAAGGTCTACGTGCACCCAGTGCCAGGCCCACACGTAATCGAGATGTTCCGCCGCGTCGGTGCTGGTCAGCTAAAGGTCGTGTGGATTGCCGAGACTAACCCAGGTCACAGCTTGCCGAACCTCTACAAGTTCAGGGTAGGCATGGCTAAGCCTCACGACGATGACCCGGCGTTCCCGTTCATAGTTGTGAGCGACATCTATCCAACACGTACCACTGACCTGGCAGACCTAGTGTTGCCAGCAGCTGCTTGGGGCGAGAAGGAGTTCAAGTACGGCTGCAGCGAGAGGAGGTACAGCGTTGCAAGGTACACCATCAAGCCACCGGGTGAGGCTGTAAGCGATGCAGTAATCTTCGCAATGCTCGGCACCGAGTGGGAGAACCGCGGCCTAGTACCAAAGGGCATTGTTAGCGGCTTCTTCCCAGAGGACGTGGTGAAGGCCGCCAAGGCCGAGAACAAGACATGGGTACAGTACGTCGTCGAGAAGAGCATCAATGACAAGAAGTGGCACGAAGAGTTCATGAATAGGCTATGGGACCGCGACATACTAAGCCTGTCAAAGAACACGTACTATGACTTCAGCTACGTGAAGCGCGAACTCTTCAGGAGCTTGATCAACGGCTTCCGCTGGCCGTGGCCAGAACAGTACGCCACTAACCCGAGTGTCAAGAAGAGGTACGACTACTTCGAGTCCGCGAGTAGGTACGCCTATCCATTCGACCCGCTAATGCCTGACCCAGACGTGATAAAGAAGATATACAACGATGTAAAGAAGATGAACAGCCCCGAAGAAATAGAGAAATACGTGAAGAGCCTCGACGAGAACATAGTGCACCCGATACACAAGAAGAAGTGGCTCGGCAAGCTAAGCCACAACCCAGTGCTCATGAAGTGGGTGCTGAAGAACCTAGTAGAGGAGATAGACGACGTTGAGTGGAAGAAATCGAAGAAGATGCCAGACAACTGGTACGTGCTCTTCTACGCAAAGCCTACTGGCAGAATGACCATCTGGGCGAGGCCATGGCTACCGGTAACCATGGACCACAACACTGGCGAAGTGAAGATCAACAAGGAGGTAATAATCGCGTACGAGCAGCTAGACGCTGATGCAGTGTTCCAGGGCAAGATATCAGTATTCGAGGCGCCAAAGGGACC
Source organism: Pyrofollis japonicus (assembly GCF_033097485.1). Classification (NCBI taxonomy): domain Archaea; kingdom Thermoproteati; phylum Thermoproteota; class Thermoprotei; order Desulfurococcales; family Pyrodictiaceae; genus Pyrofollis; species Pyrofollis japonicus. The sequence continues at coordinate 536,562 of NZ_AP028634.1, read as the reverse complement.
ATTCAAGGTAGTTAAGAAGTACACCGGCCTACCCGCCAGCGGTGACCCGGAGAAAGGCCTGCAAGTACTAGCAACGAAGACATGGGGCGAGGCACTACAATCCAACTTCGGCGACGTTGAGGCGATATTCCAGATAGCCCTAGCACCCGCCGAGGCACCAGGCTTCACGCTAAAGTACAAGATCAAGGAAACGGGAGAGGAGCTAGTAGTGAGAGACGCTAAGGGCTACCCAATGGTGATAACGACTGGCCGTGTAGTAGAGCACTGGCACAGCGGTACAATGACTTGCCGTGTACCAGAGCTTAGAAGAGTAAAGCCAGAAGCATACGTCGAGATACACAAAGAAGTAGCCGATAAGCTAGGCATAAACGAGGGCGACTGGGTAGTAGTTGAGAGCCCACGCGGCAAGATAACAGTAAGAGCAAAGATACTGAACCCGAAGACCGCTCTAGGCGGGCCGAGAAGAGACTACATGTTCATACCATGGTACGACGAGGACAAGCTGGTAAACGCGCTAACGCTGGACAACTACGACGTACAGCCATACTTCTTCCAGCCAGACTTCAAGACATGCGCAGCAACAGTCAGAAAAGCCAGGCCAGACGAGATACCGCCAAGCGGCGAGAAGGAGAAGTGCTTGACAGGCGTACAGACAGCCAAGCCGAAGTACAACATAAAGGTGTTCTAACCAACCAAATAGCTCATCTACCCCACACAGTGTTTTTACCTTACATAATCCGGACCTAGTTTATAACTATCATTTTCTCGGCCATTCACCGTAGTAATTATTGATTCCGTGTACACGTGTCATAGTGTTTATCTGTTCTCCAAGAGTAGCGTCCCGAACACTAGCGGGCTAGAACGTAGAAAGGGCTGCATTCATCCCTAACTTATTCACGGGTCATTCAATAATTTTTTGAAAGTCTTTGAAACGAGAAGAAGCTTGGTAAGGTGTGACTCCTCTTGAGCGATGCTGAGCGTAGACGGGGAGGTATAACCAGGAGGGAATTCATAAAGACCGGCATAGTTATTGGCGCTGCCGCTGCTGCTTCACCATTCCTCCGCATGCTAGGCACAACAAGTGTTGCCGAAGACGAAGAAGATAGACGTATTTACTACGAGTTCTTCGACATAACTAACGACAAGGACCGCCTACAGTACTATGAGGCTGTTGGCCTCGTCGTGGAGAAAGACGGCAAAAAGCTTGTAGCCAATCCTCTCTTGCCCGACAAACCAATGGCCTATACCAAGCCCGTATGGGAGGACACATTCCCCCTTCTCCCACCAGGTGCTACCAAGGACTTCTATTCGCGCTGTATCAGGTGCGGGCTCTGCTACTCGGCGTGCAACTACATGGGGTATAATGCGATAAGGCTTGCAGACTTCAGCGCGGGGCACAAGAAGCTTGGCACTCCTATTGTTGACCGCCAGTGGCTCTACCCGTGTACTCTTTGCATGGAGTGCACCGTTGTATGCCCGACGGGTGCGCTTGCAGAGATACCGAAGAGAGATGTACAAATGGGTATAGCGCTTATCGACCCAGATCTTTGCTGGGCGTGGAACAGCGGCGACTGCAAGAGCTGTGCCAAGGCATGCCCCTTCGGCAGCGAGGTCTTCGAGTTCACGTTCAACGAGTGGGGTGTCCATACCAAAGTGCGGCCAGATAGGTGCAAGGGCTGTGGTCTCTGTGTCCCTGCTTGCCCGATAAATGGTGCAGCAATCCACGTGTTGCCGAAGGAGGTATACGAGGAGCGCACCAAGAACTACAAGAATACAGGTATGAGCTACGAAGAGTACCTTAAACTGATTTTGGAGACTGAGCGCAAGGACCCGGCAGCAGCCGTGATGCGGTCTCAGATAAACACCGACTATATCCAGAATGTGCGGGGCTACACGGAGGAAAAGATACAGACCGAGCTAGGCGCCTCAGCTACGACGAGCACTAAGAGGGGTGAAAAGAGTGCCTAGCGGTGCTTGGTCCAGGAGGCTGCGCCGGATAATACTTGGCACACCGCGTCGCGGCAAATACACTGTTGCGAGAAGACTATTACAGCTAACAATACTTGTGCTATTCTCTATACAGGCGCTAATCTCCTACAGCATCCTCATGGGCTCCCTGGCTTCTAGCAGAATTCTCAAAACAATACCATTAATGGATCCCTTTGCCTGGCTCGAGCAAGCCGCTGCGACACATAGCCCGACACTTGAATCAGTGATAGCTGTACTCGTTGTCTTCACAATTTACAGCATCCTTGGAAGATTCTTCTGCGGCTGGGTCTGTCCAATGGATCTTCTCTTCAGCCTCTTCGAGCGCAAACTGAACAGACTCAACGCACCACTATACCAAAGGCCCCACAAGACCACTAAGGCGGAGAAAATAGTGCCGCCAATCATGATGATAATATACTTGTTGCTCTCGATAATGCTTGGAAGACCATTCTTCACAACATACTCTCCAGTAGCAGGCGCCACAAAACTAGGCGAGTTCCTAGTGAACGTGCTCTACAACATCCCCGGAGCCACCATGGGTCTAGTGATGGCGTGGTCAACTATAACTGGGTTCGCATTAATAGTGAACATTATAGCCGAGTACGTGTTTGGGATAAAGAGGTTCTGGTGTCGCTTCGTCTGCCCCATAGGCAACCTCTATGGATTCATAACGAACAAGTATAGCCCGTTCGTGATAAAGATCTCTAAGCCAGAGAAGTGCGTCCGCTGCAACCTATGCAGCATGGTATGCCCGATGAGCATTGATATCCTCAACGAGTACATCGAGAAAGGCAGAGACATTAGGGACCATAGGTGCTTCCACTGCGCTAGATGCGTAGAGGCTTGCCCCTATGGAGTTCTAAGCTTCAGCGTGGCATCCCCTAGCGCTAAGAGGCCTACACCTCCGCCACCGAAAATAAGGGGGCCAAGTAATCTAAAGGGTAAGGAGAATAAAGGAGTACGCGAGGAGGAGAAGTAATGGCGTTTATGACTGGCTTCTTCCTCGTGATAGGAGAGTACCGCTCTGAGCCTAAGAGGAGCGAGCTGAAGCAATACCTAGAGGGCCTTGGCTTCGAGATATACGATGTAGGGAAGCCTTCTGCTCTCGTGTTCTACGTTGAAGGCGAGACAATTAAAGAACTCGAGGATAAGATCAAACTAGCAGAGCAACATGACGGCATAGCTAAGGCATACATAGCGTACGGGTTCACGGGTAGCCGTGAGCTACAAGACTGGCTCAACGAGGCCCTCGAGCGCGGCGAGATAGAGCTCGACCAATCAACGATAAACTATCTTAAGACACTGCTCCAGAAAATGGGCGTAAAGGAGCAGGAGGCATAGGGATCGTCTTTTTCCCAACTCATTGCTCCTATTTCAATCTGTTATTAGATAATGAAGCCGCCTAGAGAAGGAGGCCTCCAGCCTGCCAGCTTTGTCCGAAACTCCTATCCCTTATACCATGGATATTCCTCCTCGCGATATCCTTGATGATAAAGGCTAGAGTAGCGGGCCTTACTGTGGCGATTATTTTGCAACGCATAATTGCTCTGAGGGCTTAATCCTGGTAAGGGGGCTAGTGAAGTGCTAGATAGCCTTAGGAGTGTTATCGGTGCACTTGTTGCCGAGCTCCTAAGGCTACGTAGCGAGAAATGTGTCAGCCTGGATGCTATTGCAACGAGGCTCTTTATACGTAGCGTGCTCGTCAAGCGGGCCGCTGAGCTATTATCGGCTGAGCCAGGTGCAGGTGCTAAACTAGTAGATGGAGAAATATGCATCGAGGACGCCTTAGCCCTTGCACTGACAGCTGTAAGGCTCGGAGTACCAGAGACGGCTATATCCAAGAGCCTTGACTGGAGACTCTTCGAGGAATACGCGAGACGTGCTTTCAGCGAGGCAGGATACCGTGTCTACCGCGGACTTCGTGTTGCTGGTAGGGGCGGACTCGAACTCGATGTCCTTGCACTAGCAGAGGCTCATGCCGTGGCCATTGATTGTAAGCACTGGGAGCCAAAATATACCGTGCCTAGTCGGCTAAGAGATGCCGCCAGGAGACATGTTGAGAGGATTAGGCGGCTTGAGAAGTATTGGGACCGGCTCGGCCTCCCACAGGGATGTTGGAGGATCGTTCCAGCGCTTATAGTCATTAAGGAGAATGTCCCAAAGATAATTGAGGGGGTGTTCATCGTGCCCGTTTCAAAGCTTAGGGGCTTTATAGAGGAACTTCCAGTGCTTCTTGAGGCCGAGGAGGCTGCCTCTCTAAAAATATGTTCGAAGCAAACGAGGCTCTTCTAGGAGCAGAAACATGTTTTGCTTAGCCGCTTATCTGGTAGAACTCGAAGCCCTCCCGGCTTAGTTCTTCCAGTATTTTCTTAACCTCTTCCCTGGACGGGACCTCTATTATTACTCGTAGCGCCGTATGCCACGTCGGTGCTTGTATGTCGCTCCTATCGTGCAACACTTCTAATATGTTGGCACGGTGTTTCCCTATTATTGTGGCAACTTTTGCAAGCATTCCTGGCTGGTCCGGGACATAGCCATATATCGTCGCTATGCGGCCTGTGAATGCTAGGCCTCTTACTAATATGCGGTTGAGCATTGTTAGATCAATGTTACCACCAGATATGACTGCTACTGTTTTCTTGCCCTCGATACCCCTTACTTTGCCGCTCAGTATTGCCGCGAGAGATGCAGCTCCAGCGCCCTCGGCGAGCACCTTGCCTCTCTCTAGGAGGAGATAGATAGCCTGAGAGAGTTCATCCTCGGTCACAGTTACTACTTCGTCAACGAGTTCGCGGATTATGCGGAAGGTTAGTTGGCCTGGACGTTTCACAGCAAGCCCATCTGCAACTGTTGGCTTAGGCTTAACCGTCACGGGGTGACCTGCACGGAGAGATAGGGTAAACTTTGGAACATTAGCCGGCTCAACCCCGACTATTCTTATGCTTGGCTTCTTTTTGCGTAGTGCAACCGAGATGCCGGAGATTAAGCCACCACCACCGATCGGGACGACAACCACATCCACGTCCTCTAGGTCCTCTAGTATCTCGTGGCCTAAGGTGGCTTGTCCAGCAATTATGTCCGGGTCGTCGAAGGCTGGTATGAACTCGTATCCTCTCTCCCGCGCTATTTCCCGTGCCTTCTCCTCCGCTTCGTCATAGATCGTACCATATAGCACTACTTCGGCTCCATAACCTTTTGTAGCCTCTACTTTCGCGATGCTCGCAACCTCTGGCATTACTATTACTGCTTTCATCCCGAAACACTTTGCAGCGTAGGCCACGCCCTGTGCATGGTTGCCGGCAGAAGCCGCAACAACACCCTCCACTTTTCCTACTAGCTTTGAGAGCTTGTAGAGTGCTCCGCGTACTTTGAAGCTCCCGGTTTTCTGCAAGTTCTCGTACTTGAGGTAGACCCGGGCTCCGCTCATACGGCTAAACGTTGTACTATAGTCGAGCGGAGTGTGATGAATATACTTAGATACTACTTTGCGTGCCTCAAGGCTACGATTATATATGTCATTAATAAGCTCGTCTACATTAGTCAAGCTTTTTCTCCCAGATAAGCTATTGCTTCAACTTCTAAATCTACTCCCTTAGGCAGATTCGAAACCTCAACTACAACGCGGGCAGGCGGCTCTTCGCTAAAATACTCTGAGTATACCTTGTTAAATCTATCAAAGAGCGAAATATCCCGTAGATAGACAGTTACCTTGACCACGTCGCGGAGGCTGCCTCCAGCCGCCTCAACTATTGCCTTCACGTTCTCTAATACGCGTCTAACCTTTGCTTCGAAATCACCCTCAACGAGCTTCCCGGTCTCGGGATCTATTGGTATCTGTCCGGCAACAAACAACCATCCACCAGCAACAACGCCTTGGCTATAAGGCCCTACGGGCTTGGGCGCTTTATCAGTATATACGATCTTTTTAGCCAAAAGAGTCTCACCCCTACCAAGATGAGGTCAGATAAGCAAGCTCTCTATGCCAGGAGTTGCCCCCGATGCGTAAGTGCTGCGAGATACTATAAAGCATCTAGTCGGCTGTGAAGCAGCAATAGTTTACGCGCCTAAATAGCGAGACAGAGCTTGCCCTCTACATTAAGCATGTGGTCCCACTCTACATTTCTGAGCTTATCTAGGGCTCCGTATACAATTGTCTATAAATAAGGATACCATACTGGCCGTAAGAGAACAATATATTGGAAAACTATATAAGCCGATTTATCCCACTAAGTTTCTAGGTGCGATAGAATGTTCCCAGAGCTATCCACGATAATGGCTGCAAAAGTAGTCGAAGCAGTAGAGAAATCCAAGAAGAGGAAGAAGACCCTAAGGCCTTAGAACGGTGACCATCGAAACTAGCTAGAACAATATAACTGTTTTTTATTATTTATAGCAGTATCTACACCATGCTTGCAAATGCCTGCTCCGCTACCTCTCCGCGCCTACTAAATGCTTGCTTCACTGCCTCAACATCTATCAACGCCTCAACAATATCTATTGTGTGAGCGATTATTCTTGAAAGAGTCTCAAGTATAAGGCCTGTGCTTAAGGGGACACCGTGGCCGGAACTAGAGCGAAGCTCCTTTATCCTCTTCTTTATAATATCGCTCTTCTTTGATGCATCTTCGATGTCCACATTGCCTTCCTCTATTACGGCGCGCAGCACCATCTTTAAAACACCTATCGCGTCATTATATACTTCGCATATCTCGCTAGGTACACGGCTCTCCGTATCAACGAGGATCCGTGACATAACGGTTGCATAGTCGGCTATTCTCTCAATGTTTTTAGCTATAGAGGCTATGAACAATGTCTCTGGTAGCAGTATTCTTTGCCTTGCTGCCTCCGAGGGGTCAATTGTTGCTTCTACTAGTTGTCGTAGCACTAACAAGTAGAGCTTGTCAGCCAAATTGTCGCGCTCCCTTATGCTCCTGAAGATCTCCGTGCACTCCCTGCCAGCATACATGCACTGGAGAACGTCTTCATGCATAGTTATGGTTACCCTTGCGAGTCTTCTAAGAGAACTCTTTATCTCAGCGAAACTTGTATCAACGATGTTTTGTAGCAAGACAGACGATGTATCTTCTTCTAGTGGTTCAAGCCCGAGTATTCTCTTATGTACTATGTCTATTATTTCCTCAACTTGCTTCTGTAGAGCAGGCGACTTCTTAACAAGGCGTATAGATTTAAAGCCTGCAAGATAGCCTGCCATTATCCTTCTCACAATCATGTTGAAGTCGCTATCTTCTCCAATCTCAACGATGTACTCGCTTAGCGCCTTACGCGAAGACGAACTACTTTTTGGGCGGAGGACAAGACTGCCATCGGGAAGGATTTCTATTTCTAGCTCGCTGCCGGCGCGGACTCCCACCTGGCGGGCCCACTCTTTGGGAAGCGACACGACGAACGTGCTTCCACCTACTAGCTGTACCCTTCTAGTAATAGTTGAAGCCACTAGACGCACCCACTTACACAATCAACTATATAGTTCTATATAGGTTACTAAGCACTCTAAGTACCTACGAGTACTCTATACGCATGGCTTCTATACTCCTCTAGTCTTTCGGGTAACAATGGGCAACGATACTGGTTCAAGGGAGGCATGCATTGGTAAAGCTGCGCGGCATTGGTATAGTAGGTGAGCAAGCCCTAATGCTGGTGCTGTTCATTGTTATCGGCCTTCTCCTCATTGATATAGTGCTCCAAGTCGTATGCTGTATCTATAGTGGTAGAGGCTCGGTAGAGCAGCGACAAGGCATCCGGCTTGCTGGTTCGGGCTCGACATTCATATATCCGCAGATGCAGGAGTGGATAAAGGACTTTGAAAGGATGTATCCCGATATACTAGTTACTTATAATCCTACTGGAAGCGGTACCGGTCAAGCACAGCTTCTAAGGGAGAAAGTAGTTGATTTCGCGTGCTCGGATCCGCCGCTCACGAAGGAGCAGTATCAGCAGTACAAGGGAGAAATACTCCAAATGCCTATTATAGTTGGGGCAATAGCAATAGTCTACAAAATACCTGGATACGATGGACCGTTGAACCTAACCGGTGAAGTAATCGCCAAGATATATCGTGGCAGCATAAAATACTGGGACGACGATGCAATAAAGAGTCTCAACCCTAAGGCAAACCTACCTCATGCCGAGATAAAGGTGATTCATAGATCAGATTCCAGCGGGACTACTGCCGTCTTTACTTTCTTCTTGCACAAGGCCGCACCAGATGTATGGCCGTCTTCCCTCGTAGGCAAAGCAATAGAGTGGCCGGTGGACGCTACTGGCAGAGGGCTTGGCGCTAAAGGAAACCAGGGAGTCGCTGAGTACTTCAAGGAGCTTGATTCAGCTATCGCATACGTTGAGCTTGGCTACGCGCTCGAGAATAACTTTAGTATAGCAGCAGTGATGAACAGAGAAGGAGTCTTCGTTGAGCCTACTGTGAAGTCAATGCAGGCCGCCATAAGTAGTGCAATAAAGGCTGGTCTCCTACCGAGGTCACCCTTAGCTGACTGGAGCGGTGCGCTGGACGCGATAGTCTATGCGCCTGGAAAAGACTCCTATCCATTAGTAAGCTTCACGTTCATGATTGTATGGGCTGAGTACCCGGCACAAAAAGCTGAGGCGATAAAGAAGTTCATAGAGTACATCAACACTGTTGGCCAGCACCAAATAGTAGAGGGCTATGCACCTATACCGACAGAACTGCAAGAAATCAACTTGAAGGCGTTAGACATTATAAGGGGGCGATGAGCGTGGCCACTGCGAGGCCCCTTCATCGCAGCGATAAGTTGTTGTACTATTCTCTGCTTCCTTTCGCGTCAATAATAGTGGCGACGTTTATTCTACTTTTCATAGTTATAAGTTATGTATCGTTCCCCGCGATAAGAAGGTATGGTACAAGCATTCTCACGGCCACTAGGTGGGCTCCTAACGAGGCTAGTCCGGAATCCTCGGTCTACGGGCTCCTTGCACCGCTCTTCGGCACACTTGTTTCATCAACCATAGCCGTTATCTTAGCATTACCGGTAGCAGTATCCGTTGTCCTCGTCCTTGAAGAATATGCGCCACAGAGGCTTAGAGAAGTAATAGGGTCTATAATCGAGCTCATGGCTGGGCTCCCCACGATTGTTTACGGCTTATGGGGGTTGGAAGTACTTGCTCCAATGCTCAGGAAGCACGTGTACTCTCCTCTGCACGAGCTCCTAGGCTTCATTCCGCTCTTCTCGTGCAGACCTATAACAGGGTTTAACTTGGCAACCGCTGGCGTACTCTTAGCCATAATGATTCTTCCATACATGGTGGCTGTCGCGAGAGACGCCTATCGTTCAATACCGTTTATTTATCGTGAAGCAGCACTAGCTATAGGCGCAACTAGGTATGAGTACGCGAGGATAATGCTAGGCCTGGCTAGGCCCGGAATCATTGCTGCTGCTTTGCTCGGCTTTGGCAGAGCTGCTGGAGAGACAGTTGCCGTGGCACTCGTTGTTGGAAATACCCCCTATGTTGGTGCTTGTCTCTTCAAACCAGCGTATACGGTTTCGTCGCTTATAGCGAACCAGTTCGCTAACGCGAATCTCTACCCGTATATGATGAATGTGCTCTTCTTCGGAGGCTTGTTGCTGCTGCTTATAGGTATGGTAGCGAACACTATAGCTGTCATAATGATTGAGAAGGTGAGAAAGAGGCTTGCTTGATTCACGCCTAGTTAAGGAGAAACTATTCCTTGTGACGATTTTCGCCCTAACATTTATCGGAGTTTTGCCCGTATTCTACGTATTAGCAGAGGTATTCGTAAAGGGCACAGAGGCCTTAGCCAAGCACGGTACAACAATACTAACAAGTACTAGCAACGGTATAGTTGCACCAATATTAGGCTCAGCAATACTGTCTATAGCTGCATCCATTCTCGGCATCCCGCTCGCAATCCTGGCTGGGTTCTTCGTAGCAGAGTTTCCTGAGACAAGAATTGCGAGAATAACACGCGTCATGTCGCGAAGCCTTCTTGAAGTGCCGACAGTTCTCCTCGGCATGCTAGTATACATAATCATGGTCGTGCCCATGGGCCGTTTCAGCCTACTCGCAGGGGCTGTGGCACTAGCCCTGGTAATGCTGCCCTATGTAATGGTGCATGTTGAACAAGCAATCGAGTCTGTGCCCCCAATATACCGGGAAGCGGGCTACTCTATAGGGATGACAAGAGCCGAGGTTCTCTTCGGAATAATTGCCGGCATCGCTAGACGCGGAATAGCAACAGGCGTCCTCATGGGCTTTGCAAAAGCAATGGGTGAGACAGCTCCACTCCTCTTCACAATAGGGGCTGCGCGCTCAGCTCTCCCGTGTAGCCAGAGACCCGTTATTCTCAACCTTCTGGAGCCCGGGGACGCAATACCCCTAATGGTTTTCCAGTACGCACAGATGCCCCAACCCATTTACCACGACATGGCGTGGGCAGGCTCCCTTCTACTCGTAATAGCATTCCTTCTCGTCTTTTTGGCGGTACGCAGCCTCGTGAAAGAGGTGAGGCTATGAGCACTGGCGAGGCAGTAAGGACAGAGAAACTTAACGTGTGGATACGTGGAAAACATATTTTGAAAAACATTGACTTCCGCGCCGTCGCTTCAGCAATAACAGTTATCATGGGGCCTAGTGGTAGTGGTAAGAGCACGCTACTGAGAAGCATAAACCGGCTTATCGAGCTATTCCCCGACGTAAAAGTCGAGGGCAAGGTATATGTCCTAGGCAGAGACGTCTACAGGGAAGACCCCTACCGCATACGGCGATACATAACAATGGTCTCACAGACACCTAACCCATTCCCACACATGAGTATATACGATAACGTCGCGATAGGGCCAAAACTACACAAGATTGCAAAGACCAAGGAGGAGCTTGACAGAATTGTTAGATGGGCCCTCGAGAAAGCCATGCTCTGGGACGAGGTAAAGGACAGGCTTCATGATCCACCTACGCGGCTCAGCGGAGGACAGCAGCAACGCCTCTGCCTTGCAAGAGCGCTAGCACTTAAGCCCAAAATACTGTTGCTAGACGAACCCACCGCAAACATTGATCCAGTTAACGCGAGGAAGATCGAGGAAGCGATAAAAATGCTTGTAAGAGACGAAGGGCTAACAGTGATAATGGTTACTCATACCCCTGCACAAGCCGTGCGCGTCGCAGACTTTATTGCATTTATCTATAACGGTGAACTCATAGAGTATGGGCCGGCAAGGGAGATCGCACTTAACCCGAGACATAGACTTACCGAACTTTATCTCAGAGGTGAAATAGGGTGACGACCGCGCCCACTGCGGAAGAGGATCTGGAGCACATTGAGTCTACTCTTCGCAAGCTATTCAAAATAGCGATGGAGAGCCTAGAGGCAATTGCTAATGCAATAGAGGAGGCAAAGCCGCTAGACCTTTCAGCTAATACGGCTCTAGCAGAACACCTAAAAGACACCATATATACTGAGACCTTGTTCTTCATAGCCAAGTGGCAGCCCCTTGGACATGAGCTGCTATATGCTGAGGCGCTGATCAAGGTCTCCTACGACTTATTTAGGATAACGAGATATGCAAACGAGATAGCACTGACGATCTCGCTTGCACCAGGTGAAAAGATTAACGGAGAGGTACTCGAGGTCGCCAAGCTCGCTAAAAACATGGTTGAGAGAGCCTTTTACGCCTTCGTTGAGAAAAAGCGGGGCGAAGCAAGAGAAGTCCAGAAACTAGATGAACAAATAGACCAAGCATACCGTGCTAGACTAAAGAAGGTTGCCTCTCACAAACAAGTGCCTAGAAACGAGGCACTCGCATGTATAGTGCTCCGGCAATTAGAAAGAGTCGCTGACCATGCCACCTACATTGCACGAGAAGTTGAGAGAGCAATAGCTCCCTAGAGAGCCGGGAAAGAGGCGGCCCGGAGATGCCATCAATCAACATCGAGCAGGCACTAAAGGTGGCTGAGAACCTAAAACCCGTTATTAAGCGTTATACGCCTGACTCTTTCGACGATCCCCGCTACTATCCTCCACGGGATGCCGACGTAGAAAGTGTCACAAGGTTCTTCCTCGTACTCGTCGCGATGGATCATCGACTAAGCAGGCCAGGACGTCCATATGAGGCAGTAATCGACGGGGAGTTCTACCACGGGGCCGATCTCCTTTATCGACTAGGCAAGATGGTTTTCGACGAAAAACCGGAGTTCTTTGACCCACAGAACCTCGTAAAGGTTAGAGAGGAGGATGTTCTGCGCTGGCTATGTGTAAGCAATGTATGCCCTCCTGACCCAGGCGTTAGAGCTGCGCTTCTAAGGGATCTTGGTAGGAAACTTCTACTTCTCTACAATGGCTCGGCTTACAGCCTTATCGAGGAAAGCAGGGGATTACTGCATTCATGGGATCCGGAGAGCCCCGGCCTTGTCGAAAGGCTAAGGGTTTTTGAGGCTTACAGTGACCCTGTTGAAAAGAAGCCAATGCTGCTGGCAAAGTTTCTCGAAAGGCGCGGTATTCTCTCCATTAAGGATAAATGGAATCAACGTGTCCCGGTGGATAACCATGTTACACGTATAGCGCTAAGACTCGGCATCGTTAAGCTAGAGGAGCCTCTTTGGTCAAAGCTCGTTGAAGGAGAAGAGTTTACGCCTTGGGAGGACATCGCGCTAAGAATAGCTGTTAGGGAAGCATGGCACATCGTGGCAACGCGGGCCAGGGTTAACGACTTCGTGCTTGACGACATACTGTGGACTATGGGTAGAAAGGTCTGCCTCCCCGATACCCCTCAATGTAATCGCTGCGAGAACCACCCAGTCTGCAGTAATGGCTCGTGCAGCCTTGCCGCCGTATGCCCCGTAGCGCGTGGAGAGGCTAAGCCGATAAACGAGCACAAGTTTCTAAACACTTGGTGGTACTAGTCTCCAAGTGTACGCCGATGAGGCAACTTCTTTGGCTACCTCCGGAGCCCCAGAGACGGGGCTGTGGCGAATCCTGGCCTTACCGAGGCCTCGACTAGCCAGGGTGTAGCAGAGTGTACGTTGTACGTGCTGTGCTAGTTGACGTTGATAAGGAGGCGGAAGCCGGGGCGAAAAGCGGCAGGCAGGGCCTAGATGCGTGGCTCTCCGGTTCTTCCAGCGGCTCTGTCTCGGTAAAGCTTACCATCCTAAGGATCAAGAGGGTGGGGTTTCTTGTCCAGCGTCTCCCCGAGGAGGGTGTTAGCGCTGTATGGGAGCCCAGCTTCGCTATAGAGTCGGTGGGGAGTCCTATCTGCCGCTTCCATGAGGGGCCTTGGGGCAAGCCCGAGGAACACAGGTACTGTACAAGGCGAGCAGTGACCCACGACGGGTATTGCGAGGTCCATCGTCGTAGCTGGAGGGCTCTCTACGAGAAATGTGCACAAGGCATTGACTCTGCCTGCGTTAGTGTCGCGCCCCTTCTCAGAGGCTACGAGTTCAGCGTCTACGTGCTGGACTACGGGGGTTCTAGGGTCAAGGCCGGCCTTACCCAGGGGTGGAGGAGGCTCTGGCGGATAGCCGAGCAACCCCATGTTGCTGCCGCAATAGTGTACAGCGGGGATCTTCTCTCGGCGAGAGAGATGGAGAAGAAGCTTGGCTCTCTGCCGCTCGGCACAGAGGGTGCGGCAGCGAGGTTCAACAAACGCATAGAGAGCTCCATAGTTGCGCTCAAGAGGCTTATTGGGTCGCCGAATAAAATAGCTGAGAGGCTTGCCTCCCTGCTTGAGCAACTCGGGCTAAAAGGATCGTTCGAGGCCTATACTATTCTATCGAGAAACGGTATACCGGAATGGCTTATAACTACTAGGAGGGGCAGCCTCGGAGACCTTCTAGAGAAGAGAGTACGTGTTCTGGATTATTGGGCTGGTTATCTACTCCTGGACATAGGTGGCTCGAAGCTCGTTGTTCATAAGTCAGAGATCCAGCATAGGGATCTGAACGGCCTCATAGTGCCAGCTATCACGGAGCAATAATATCGCATCCCTTGTTAGCTGCACGCCGCATGCTAGAAGTATCGCTAAGCGTTTTTCTCGGTGCAAGAGAGAAGCTGATAATTGCTCCTCTTCTTAAAAGGGGTAGAGGGAGCCTCTTGGCAGAACCGATAGTGGAGCGAAGAGAGGCGGAAGACCTCCGCAGGATGGTCTCAAGAATAGCTGGTGAGGCTGCGGCATATCTTCGAGATCGTTTTGGCCTTGAAGAGCTTCTTGAGACAAAGGATATTCATAGCTACGATACTGATGAGAGCATGATTATTGACTATGAGAGCGAGGAGAACGTCATAGAGCTACTGAAGGCGGAGGGGTTCCGGGGGCTGTTTATCGGCGAGGAACACGGCTTCGTCAAGCTTGGCGATGACCCATACATAGCGGTAGTGGACCCTCTTGATGGTAGCAAGAACTATGCAAGCATGATACCGTGGAGTGCTGTGAGCATCGCAATAGCAAGAATACCCAGGGATAGAGAGCCAAGACTAGGCGATGTATTAGCTGGCGCTGTTGCACCTATACTTAGCATGCCTGTTCTGAGCTTCGCAAGAGGAATAGGGGCCTTCGAGGGGGCTTCGCACATACAGAGGCCCCGTGTGCCGCCGAGACTCATACTAGCCTATGTTGAGGAGCCCGAGCAAGCAAAGGTTGTCCATACTTATTTATCCTTGCAAGAGAAGAGAGGAAGCGTTAGAGCACTGGGAAGCGCTAGCTTAGAAATGGCTTGGACGGGAATAGGTAGAGCAGAGGTATTCATAGATGTCCGTGGCAGGCTACGTATCGTGGACGTGGCTGCTGCAGCCTTCTTCGCCAAAGAGGCAGGAGCGACAGTTATAGTAGAGCGCCCCGATGCCCGCCTAGACCGCGTGGATAGGGTTGGAAGTGTCTTGGTGGCCTCTAACAAGGATGCTGAACATCGATTATACAAGGCCCTCGAAATAAGCGGGTTCGGCTATCTTGCCGAGCGCAAGCTCTGATACCGCGCGCCGGGCGCCTCTTTTTCACCCAGAGCATTGTCTAGGTACTTGTTAAACGGTGTAAGAATAGTTTGCCCCTCTTGAGAGATATCGGCGAAAAAACAGCCTTAGAAAAGATGAGCCAGATTCTTGGAAAACAGTGGCGGTGCCCAACTCTTTCTCCAGGAGATGACGCGGTCTGTGCTGGGATAGGCTTTGAGAACATTATAGTAAAGATTGATGGTGGTAGCATTGATACTAGCAAGGCTCCGTGGATGGGGTACTATGATGTTGGATGGCTCTGGGTTACCGCTACGGCGAGCGACTTGGCTGCGAAGGCTGCTAAGCCAATAGTCTTTCTCATCTCTGTTGGACTGAATCCATCATTACCGGAGGACGCGCTGTATGAAGTGATTAAGGGGGCTATTGACTCCGCGCACATCCATGGAGCATGGCTTGGAGGCGGGGATACAAATAGCTCAAAGGACATTGGCTGGGTTGATGTCGCAGGCATAGGTGTTGTACAGCTCCAGCCGCCTGGAAGGAGGCCACAGCCAGGAGACCTTGTCTTCATCACAACTGGCCGGCTGGGAGTAACTGGAGCAGTGCTTCACTCCCTTGCATCCGGGACGTGGAGAAAGGCCATGCATGAGTATCCCTCTTTCTTCAACGAATTCGATAGGCCGAGAGCTCGCATCGAGTTTGCAGACCTATACCGGATCGTCGGAGCTGATTGCATAACCGCCTCAATAGACATCAGCGACGGCCTTGCTGAGACACTATACCAGCTTGCTGAGGCAGGAAACTCTACAGTAGAGATCCGTGAGCTTCCTCTGAGCAAAGAAGTTCTGCGCTACGCAGAAGAAAACAACGTTAACCCATTAGACTTGGTACTCTACGGTGGTCAAGAGTACGAAATAGTGTTTACAGCTAAGCAGGAATGTAGAGAGGATGTTATTGGCGAGGCACAAAGACTAGGCTTAAGGGTTAAGGCGATCGGTGTTATTAGGAAAGGTGCACCTAAGGTCGTGTACCGTGGCTCACTCATCGCTAGGAGGGGATGGGACAACTTTAAGGCATAGCTTTCTAGTCTTTGAGGAAGACTGTATAAGCCCTCAGCTTCTAATAGTAATAATGTTCCTATCTGTACAAGAATTTTAGCACATGGCAGGTTTCTGGATGGTGATCTCGCACATCATTTGTGGAAACTGTTGTAACACGCGTTAATCGGATTAGGGTAATTCGGTATTACCGCGAGGTGTAAGCTAAACACTAATCGCAGAAATGGAGCATGACTTAACTCGACTGATTAAAACGTAATACTGCTCCCACTACAGTGTTACCAACCCTATACACTAGAACTAGATAACGCTAGTAGAGCAGAGACCCGGGTGTTCTCCTGGCATGCCTATAGTCTATCGTTGCAAGAGATGTGGTTTCATACTTCATGTTTTTGTTAAGGTTGGCCAGAATAGTTACGGAGTACCGACTCCCTCGGAATTGGCAAGCCAGTTCGGCGGAATATGCCCACGATGCGGGGCTCCTCTAGGGAAGCCGAGCCTAAACGATATAATCATCAAGCCTAATGGAATGGCGGAGCTTAGAAGGGTGCTAGAAGAAGCCAAGCAGACGATGAGGATAAGCTTTAGGAGTATTGAGCGATACCTATATGAGGTCCGCAGCCCAGTGGAAGAAGCACCATCATCGCTTGGAAGAACTGACACAGTTTCAGCGGAGGCTTAGCCCTTTTTCTCAGAGTCCTTCTCTGGCGCCGGGTTAGAGCCGCGGCTTTTTGCATCGCTAACCCTTTATCCGTTATCTGCTCCTGCATACAGCTTAGCACGGGAAAGACACTGGGTGTAGGCATCGCTATGCACGTGCCTCCACTGTATCGGCTAAGGGAAGCACTCGTAGACGCGATGAAGATACTTCATTATCGGGGACTGCTTAATATCAGAGGAGGTAATGCCAGTGCTATTTACCGGCTCCAGGACAACTATGCGTTCATATACATAACGCCGAGCGGTGCTGTGAAACCTAAGCTGAGACCCGAGGACATTGCCGTCATCGATCTTAACGCAAACGTGTATGAGGGCAAGCCTAGCAGTGAGTATAGACTACACCTGGCCATATATAGGAGGAGAGATGATGTACGTGCAATAGTGCATGCACATAATCCGCTGGCTGTGCTTGCGGAGAGGCTTGGGCTAAGACTTGACCCAGGCCTACTAGGTGTTGAGGCGAGGTACTATCTTGGCGAGTGCGTGGCAATAGTGCCGGAGACCGAGCCGGGTACCGAGGACCTCGCAAAGAAGACCGCTGACGCATTAGCGAGGAAAGAGTGCTCTGTAGCCATTCTCGCAGGGCACGGAGCCGTAGCAGTAGGCACAGATAATGACCCGGAGAAGGCGGTCTACGAGGCTGTGGACAAGTTGGAGGTTCTAGAGGACTTGGCCAGGAGCACTATCCTTTACGAACTCGTGGCCAAGGCTAGGCAGCACTAATAGCAGGATGGTTTCGACTCGTATAGATGCTCCCTACCGTCCTCCTTTTATTTCCCTTTTTAGTACAGGATGTGCACTTGTCAACGCAAGCCAAGCACCGCTAATCGAGAGAACTGTTCCCGGGATACTTGCAAGCGGAGGCTGCTCACCGAGAAGCAACCAGCCAAGGAGGCTTGCACCATAAGGTTCAAGTAAGGCGACACCTGTAACAATTGTTGCCGGGTAAAAGCCTAGAGCGTAGTTCATCGTGCTATGCCCGAGGAGCATTGGAACGAGCCCGAGCAGGACTAAGTAGGGTATGCTACGGCTTGGCACGCTCCAGGGTTCCGACCCTGCTAGAGGTGTTAGCGCTAAGAGCACTAGGAATGCGGCGAAATATGCCGCACTTGTATATTCTAGTGTTGAAGCTCCTCTCACTCTGAGAGATCTGCCAATGAGGAAGTACATTGCAGCGAAAACTGCTGCTGTAAAGGAGAGAGCTGCCCCAATGACCGTTGCGCCAGCCCATGGCGTTGAAAGTACAGCTATACCTAGGAAGCCGAGCAAGACGCCCACTAGTCCGCGAACTGTTATATATCGCTTAATTAGAGCCTCATAAATCCCTATTATGACAGGGTAGGAAACAACTATTCCAGTTGACGAAGCTATACTCATATGCCTAAGGCTTTCAAGCCATAACGCGAGATGCAACGCTAAGAAAACACCGCTAGGAACACTGCGGAGAACCAGGTAAGGAGGAGGAAGCTTATCACTAGCAGCAGCCACAAAGAGCGTAACCATGCTACCTACGAGGAGGCGCCACCAAGCAGCAGTAAACCCGTCAACGCCTGCTAGGCGTGCCAGGGGAGCCGCAAACGAGATACCAATAAAGGCTAAGAGGAGCGATATCGGTGGAGGAACGAGGCGCTGCTTCACCCCTAGCAACCCCATTGCTTCTAAGATTAACGACACTTATACAACACGGATTTAATAGGCCTCCTATAGGGCAGTTTTACGCCAAAAAATAACGGCTCGAACAAGAGAGGCGTAGAGTTAATATTAGGGATTCCACAGACCAACTTACCGAGAATACGAAAGGCTGCAACTGAATCCGGGGAGGAGGGTAGGCTGTGTTCCAGTTCCTTAACGGGACAGAATGGCTAATAATTTTGCTCGTTATCCTACTAATCTTTGGGCCTACGAAGTTACCGCAGCTAGCAAAGGGCATAGGGCAAGCCTTCTACGAGTTTCGCAGAGCCTCGCAAGGCCTCATCGAGGAAGACGAGAGAAAGACGAGGAGAAACCTTAACGATATAGATGAGGAAACTCTGAGGAAGCTTGCAGAAAAGCTTGGAGTCAAGAACACTGAAGAGAAGAAAAAAGACGAGCTCATATCAGAAATAATTGCTGAGGCAAAGAAAAAAGGACTCATACAAGACGTTAAAATCGAGGGCAACTAAGTAGGTAATACAGCAGCGAGTCCGTGATCCAGCAAAACCCTTTTGGTAGTTTTAGCGAAGCTGCCTCCATATAAGCGGTTTTGATTGTAAGAAGTACTCTAAGCTAGAAGTAGTGGTAATTAGGCCCGGTCTGCTTGGCTAGAAACGGTAGTACTAGGGGCTTAGAAATGGCTGAGAAGCCGCCCCACGATAAGGAAGCTACTATCTGGGAGCATTTAGAAGAGCTCATGATACGCTTGAGAAGAATAATAATAGTGTTCATTCTCGCTACCGCGATAATGTCGGCTCTTCCTGCTGGTCTTGGAGGTGAAAAAATCTACACACCACTTATAACAGTATTCCCCAAGATAATATTCAGGCACGTTATTCCCCCCAACATTACCGCATTTAATGGCAAGACCTATCCGGTCATAGTAATGCCTGGCTCCGAGTTCGAGTCCATCGAGATACTGACGTACTCTGCAGTTCTCCTCGGAATTATAGGCTCAGCGCCCTTCGCGGCAAAAGAGCTGTGGGAATATATCGAGCCTGCCCTTTATCCCCACGAAAAACAGTTTATGAAGCGGTACATAGCTCTCTTCACGGCTGCTTTCCTCTTTGGAGTCTTCTTCGCAATATATATTGTCGCACCACTTATCTACCTAATGATGTACAAACTATATCCTCTCTTCGCGCCAGAGGGTTATGGCATAATAATACGAGTAACTATTAGCAGCGTCGTAGCCTTTACCTTAAAGCTTGCATTCGCTTTTGGACTGCTTTTCGAGATACCGATTGCGATATACCTTGCCCTTGCTTATGGAGTTCTTGACCCAAACCTGTTTAGTTCAACAACAATGAAGTACATATTCCTAGGAACAATGATAACAGGTGCCATAATCTCTCCTGACCCATCGGGCTTAGGCATGTTGCTCATAGGGCTTAGCCTCTATGCACCGCTTCACATAGCAGTACACCTTGGCAAGAAGCGAGCACTGGAGCGAAGAGCACTGGAGCAGGCCAAGGCGCTTCTCGAGGAGGGTAGGTAGGCTCTGCTTCAGCACTTCCTTCCTATTATTAACGAAGAACGGTCAAAATTATAAGGGGGCTTGTCTTATTCTTCCTCGTTCTGCATGAAGGGTGAAGCAGTATGTGGTTTTGGTTCTTTTATGACCCTTTGACAATGATGGCGCTAATGATAGCCTATATTCTCGGATTCCTGGTATTACAGGTAATAGCTATCCGTATTGCTCCGAGAGTGGCTGCTAGCCTTGCCGGCAGAATGAGTCTCTATACTGCAATGCTTCTAACTGCCTTGCTCGTAATAGGAGGGGGCACGATAACTGCTTATATTCTCTATGAGGCTGCAGCAGCATATGGTTATAGACTCTACGTTGAATGGATCATAGCGTTCATACTAGTTATGAGCATTATAAGCTATCTTGCAGCCCCATGGATGATAAACTTCGCGTACCGGGCAAGGCCTGCACCAGAACTCCAGGAGATAGTTAACGAAGCTGCACGGAGAGCGGGTATGCGAAAGCCTCCCAAAGCCATGCTTGTGGAGGGGCCACCTAACGCGTTTGCTTATGGCAATTTCTTAGCAGGGCGCTATGTCGCTGTTACTCACAGCCTTTACAGGCTGCTTGGAAGAGATGAGCTTCTGGCTGTCATCGGCCACGAGTTGGGACACCACAGGCACCGCGATACAGTGATAATATTGTTACTGGGCCTCGTACCGAGCCTGCTTTACTACATGGGTGTATCGCTGATACGGGCCGGGCTCTGGGGCTCGGTTGCAAGGGATCGCGAGCGAGACAATAGTGGACTCGTACTAGCCGCCTTAGGCGTCCTAGGCGTTATAATGAGCTTCATAATGCAAGTGGCTGTGCTGGCGTTTAGCAGGCTCCGTGAATACTATGCAGATGCTCATGGAGCGTTTGTTGCTGGTGTAAGGCCTATGCAGAGAGCGTTGGCGAAGATACACCTCTATTACAGCGGAGTCGATAAGAGGAGCTTAGAGGCAATACGGGGTAGCAGCATTAAGGCGCTCTTCATATATGCATTAGTGTCTACGCTGGCAAGCCCATTCTACGAACCAGGCTGGAGGGGTACAAGGTTCCATGATGACATTGACAGCGTTGTTGAGGAGTTAAAGAGAGCGGATGTTGACCCGGCTCAGGAAGTATTTAGTGATCACCCACCTATACCGAAAAGGCTTAGATTTCTTGACAGCCTAGAAGCCCAAAACATAAGGCCGTAATGCCATTCCTCGCTATACATGTCCACTATATGCGTCCTAGGTTGTTGGCTCATAGGATTTTTCTATGCTTCTCGCAATAATCTCTAATTGTATATCCTGTGTTCCCTCAGCATATACTAGGGCGTAGATCCTGCTTAATGAGTCTAGGATGCTGCTCCCTCTTAGCAACGCCACGCCGCCCGTACTCGTTATGGCGGCATCTACGGCTTGTTTTGCAGCCTCAACTGCAACGTATTTCGCTATGCTTGTCATGGACCAGTCAAATGACGAAGGATTGCTCGCTATCTTGGCTGCCGTCCTCTCTACGTACGAGTAAGCGGTCTCTAAGTAGGCGTATGCTCTTGCTATTCGATGTCTCGGCGCTTGATAAGCCCAGGAGCCGCGCTCAATTAGCAGCTTTATGCTGTAGCTGAGAGCTTGTCTAGCTAAGCCGATTGCGTGAGCTGCTACGAGGAGCCTACTCAACGCTACTGCTTGGAGCACAGCTTTATACGCTTCTTTGCCGGGTCGACCTACTAGTTTCCCCTCAGCATCATCGTAGACAACTCTTCCTATGCCGCTACACTCGTATCCAACAACATTTATGGGCTCTATACTTATCCCGGAGGCCTTAGTGCTAACGAGGCTTATTGCATGCCCCTTGTCGCTGGACGCGAGTACTATCAACCAGTCGGCTTTAGTAGCATTTGTCGTGAATATTTTCTCGCCCTTCACGGCTACAGTATTGCCGCCGAGAAAGTCTATGCGAGTCGATAAGTGACGTAGATCCGATCCACCCTTGGGCTCGGTCAGCGATGGTGCTAGTAATCCTTGTATGGTTTCACCGAAATAGTCTAGTATGTATGCCGCCGTGCAATGAGCTATGGCACTAAAGTCGGTGCATGGCGCAGCAGGGCTGTTTGCAAGCCTTTCGACAAGGCCTATCACATCGCGGCACTGAACATTATGCAAGGCTCGACCTATTTCCTTAAAGAGGCGTAATGAGGATATTAGTGTTGCCTACGCCTCTTCGAGACCATTGTAGGCCGCAGGTATTTAGTCTGTATTTACGGTATGACCGGGGCCTCACGAGCCTTGCATGTTAGATAGTGTTACCATACCTATACATAGCAGGGGATAGTGTGGAAACAGCACAGAAGACAAAAGGCTTCCGATACCTAGGACTAGCATCAGCCATTGAGGCTGTTCTGCGCGAACTCGGCGGCAAGGCCGACATAGACACAGTTCTAAGCCGTGTATGGGAGCAGTACGTCGAGAAAGGCAATGGCGAGAGAGTAGTGATGAGGCTCTTTCATCATCCAAGCGGAGAGCTTTGGAGCCCTGACGCCGAAGAAGCTATACGGGTCCTTGAAGCCGCCGGCGTTGTAAAGAGGGTTGGTAGGACGCTAGTTGTCCGGGGCTAGGCTCTTTCCGAGCGAGTACCCTCTTTTTGCAAATCTAGGAGTATGTTTATCGCTTTTTGCGCGATTTCCTCCTCTCCCTGTCGCGCAAATACCACTACTCTGTACAAACTGAGCTCAGCTAGTTTCTGTAACCTTCTAAGCTCTTGTCCCCCGCCCTCGCCTGTAGAGCTGAAAGTGGTTATCTCGCCAGTTGCTCTATGATATACACCTAGTCTGTCGAGACTTATGACATCAACTCTTAGCGGCCTCACCATTAGTAGTGGATGCCTATTTTGAAGTTCCAGGAGCTCGTCGAGGAAGGGCTTAGCCCATTCCGGTGCGTAGCCTTCATAAAGGTAGCTTATGTAGAGACCCCAGAGCTTCTTGTCCTCAATAACCTTGTAAAGCCTTGGGTGGCGCCTCTCGATCAGCATTGACGTAAGTGTTTTTGCTTCTTGCGAGGCCTTGGTCTTGCCCAGGTAGATCCTTCTGATTAGCTGCATGACTGCAAGGTCGTCGAGGCTCCTCCACTCTTCAAGTGCCCATTGCTTCTCCTCGGCGATGCTTTGCGGTGTCGGTATGTCTATTTCGCCACTATTTTTCTCAATGCTTAGAAGGCCGTCGCGTGCGAGTATGCTGAATAATCTGCCGTATATCGAGTTGTAGGCTTCTACTACGCGGTGAAGATAGACTTCGCTAAACATGTAGAACCTTGCAAGGAGAAATGCCTCGACTATGCTGACGCCCTTATCTATAACCATTACTTGGCATGCTTTTCGGCTAACCTCTGCTCCTCTGTTGCCTTTCTCGAGGAGGAGCGGAGATGCAAGTAGGACGCGGACAAGGCGGTCTACGTCAAATATTCCGTATCTCACGCCGGCATAGAGACTATCTCTGATGAGATAGTCCATGCGGTCTACATCGAGTCCGCCAGCAATTAGCTGGTGCAAGACGTTGGCAGCACACTCGCTGCCATAGTCAAGGGCCATAGTTTTTGAACCTGATCCTTGCAATATGAGTCTGAGGTCGTCGCTTACGCTTTTCGTGAAGACAGGTTCTATTCCAGCCTCCTCTGCGAGCCTGCCTACGAGCCTTAGGAGGCTATAGGTGTAGGCTTCGTGGCGGAAGGGAAGTTTCTCGAAATCGGGGATGCGGTAAATGAGCTTTGCCTCCATGATGCCTACTTCGCTTGCGTGGCTAAAAGGCAAATGCCCCACATCGTGTACCAGTGCTGCGAGCTGGAATACTTCTGAAGAGTTGAGCAATGTGTTCGCAAACTCTCCTCCCCCTACACTCTTGAAGTATAGCCTCGTGTTTGCCGAAATGAAGTTGAGGACCTCGCCTGCAAGATGTGCTGCTCCAAGGCTATGATTGAAGCGCGAATGCTCCATGCCATGGTATACCATGTGGGCAAAAGCGGTCTGTTTAATACCGCGGAGCCGCTGCATAACCCAGGAATCAACTATTGGGGTTAGGCGTGCACATAGATCTACGTAGCCGTGTACCGGGTCTTTGAAGCTCTTTACACCAGTGCAGAGTCTCGCCACTCTCTCTTCTCCCATATTCATCTAGCTGTAAATAAGGGATACCTATATTCCTCCTTCCCGCAACACGATTAACAGCACAGACCTAATACCTATTGCTGGATTCAAGCATCAGGAATAGCGCATTACGAGCCTTCCTTGTGCTTCAACTAGCAGTGGCGGCTCAGATAAATAGGTGTCCGAGTGCTAAACTAGTGCCCGGGGATTGAGGATATGCCCAAGAAGAGGCAGAACAGAGGCAGGCATAAGGGTGCAAAGGGTAAGACACGTCTGGTCCAGTGCGACAACTGTGGCAGACTTGTACCGAAGGACAAAGCCATATGCATAACCAAGATGTACACCCCGCTAGACCCGCAGCTTGCTAGAGAGCTTGAGAAGAAAGGAGCCATAATAATGAAGTACCCTGTTGAGAAGTGCTATTGTATTAGCTGTGCGGTACACTATGGCCTAGTTAAGGTAAGGCCCGAAGAAGAGAGAAAGGCTGTAAGAGGCCCCGTAATATAACCCCCTGGGTATCCTTCATATTTTTCACAGTAAGCCTAGCTACTAGTTCTACAAAGCTCTTCTCATACCGTTAAGAATTTGGCGAAGATTTTTCGCTACAAGGTGTTAGAGAACATGGACTTGTTCTATGATTTGTCGCGACGCGCTCGAAGCCTCTGGTTTATATATTCTGTGAAACCTCCTGGAGACCCTCCTAAGAGGTGGCAGGGCCTAGTCAATTATGGTAGGCTTGACGTTGTCTCGCGCGTACTCTTAGCGGCGCTATATCCTGGTGGCCAGTTACTGCAGAATAGTGCCCTCCTACTATACCTCGATAATAGCCGTGACGGCAAAGACGGCGACCTAGTGGTCTTTGACGAGGCTTGTATGCCTCCTCGTGCATACTATGAGCATGAGGTTGCGCCAGTACTTCTCTCCGCACTACGAGGAAAAGCATGCGCCAGGGCCGAGTCATTATCACTTATTTTCGTTGTTAGGAGGCTTAAGCGTTTGGGCTATCGCGTATTGGCTTTGCGTGAGGGGGCACGGAGGATTAGGAGGAGCGATGTAGACGAAGGTGTAGTATTTCTTCTTGGAAGCTACTACGATGTGCCGGAAAAAGCTTTGAGTGAAGCAGACATTTCCGTGTCTATAGGCCCATGTAGTTACCTAGCTAGCCATGTAGCCGCTTTCGTGAATGCTCTTAGGCTCGGTGTCCTCGCGCCGTGATACGTTGCGCGTTACTGGTCTTCGCCATATAGGGCCCTATAAGTTTCTCTCACTATTTCGACTATTTCGCTAATTACGGAGTTCAACCACTCTTCTCCCTTTTCCCTTGAAGCCTTGGATGCTTCTCCGAGAACGGCCTCCGGGTAAAGGAGCCTTGTGAGCCTGCGCGAGTAAACTGCTACCCTCGGAGCAAACGGCGCAGAATAATCAATAGCCTTCGATATGTCAACTGCCTCCGGAACTATGTAGAGCATAGCACTGGTCTCGTCCTCGCCGGCATGACCGGGTGATTTGAAGAGCCTCTGCCGAACCTCTTGCGCAACATCACGCCACCAATCAATAACCATTACCGCGGTATCGGACTTGCTTGAGACTCTCGAAGCAACCGTTCTTAATACACACGTGTTACCTCCGTGCCCATTGATTACGACGAGCAAGCGGTAGCCTTGACGTACTATGCCCTCAAGAACTCCTTCAACATAGGTTGCAAAGCTCTCCTCATCCACACTAATTGTTCCAGGGAACTCTTCAAGGTGTCTTGAACAACCATACCAGATTGGGGGATAGAGGTGTGCACCAAGTTTCTCTGCTACTTTTGAAGCAATGTACTCGGCTTCTATGGTGTCTGTTCCTAGGGGTAGGTGGTTTCCATGTCTCTCAAAGCTGCCGATAGGGATTACAGCAATGTTTTTGGGTTCGTTGTCGAAACTGTAGCCCGTTAGAAGCCATGTCTTGCGAAAAGTCAGGGCTTCACCACCACGTGTTATCGTATCAGCGTGCCCCCATACGCTTACCTATGCTGCACCAGATGCCTAGCAGCGAATTGCTGATCCCTTGGAGCCATTCTATCCCTTAATGGAGGAAAGCTAGATATCACCTTTAGCTGTGGTTCTTAGTTATACGGGCTGTGATGACGGTTAAAAGCGGCTAAGGGTCTCTGCGCACCCGATGGGCGGAGCCAGGCCGCTGAGCACGAGGCTTAAACCTTGCTTTAGTTAGGCTGTGGAGCTAGGTATGGTATTCTTCCCGCATAGGCAAGCCCTTCGCTTCCGGGACACGCCACATCGCTTTCATCGGAGTTCTTGGTATTACCGTGGGTAGTCCTCCATGGCGGCTTCAGGATATTTGCCTGTCAGGCTAGAGGCTAGTAGCTTGTTAGGGTACTACCATGCAGTAGTTTCTCCCGGGGGAGTGCGGAGTGGCCAAGGTTCTTGTAGCCGTAGCACTAAGTGAGGACGAGGCAAAACTGCTCGAAGAGATCGCCAAAAACGAGGGCCATAACGATCTTGGAAAGGTTCTTGAGAAAGCACTACGGCTCTTTATAGAAGTAGGTGACGAAGCTAGTACTTCTTCGCAACCCTTATACTTGTCACGGCGGGTCGGCCGCATACAGGGCAGCGTTTACCATTAACCCACTCTGGTTTCTCTAGGGGCGAGCCGAGAACCCCAGCATCCACAAGTTCTTCTAGCTTTAGCCCACATTCTTCTCTACCACACCAAGGCAGCTCAACTATTCCCCTCTCTTCCTCAATTATCCTCTTGGCCTCTTCTATGGTCTCAGCCCTCTTGACCATTGAACGCAGCCATTTCCATGCTCGTTCACGTAGATTACGCCTTATATCCTCCATCACGTCTTGCAGCTTAGAGGGCAGCTCCTCGAGCTTCACTTCTATCTTTTCAAAGGTGTCCCTCCGCGCTATTACCACTGTACTGTTCCTAGCCTCGCGAGGCCCTACTTCAAGGCGTACAGGTACCCCGCGGGCCTCCCACTCATAGAACTTTCTACCCGGACGTACATCGTCTCTATCGTCTACGTGATACCGTATCTTCATCTCTCTTAACTTCTCAGAGACCTTTCCAAGGTATTCTTGAAGCTGTTTCCTCTCCTCTTCCGAGCCAGCAGGTATGGGGACAACTACAACCTGTATTGGAGCCACGTTTGGCGGCATTACCGCACCTCTATCATCACCGTGCATGGCTATAGTAGTAGCGACGAGTCTGTCGCTTAGCCCGTAGCTCGTCTGCCAGGCGTAGTCAAGGCTCTCGTCGCTGAGCTGTATCCTAATCTCGAATGGCACCGTAAAGTTTTGCCCAAGATGGTGAACTGTTCCTATCTGTAAGGTTCTGCCATCCGGCATCACGGTGTCAAATGCTACTGTGTAGAGCGCTCCTGCAAACTTGTCCCACTCCGGTCGCCGGCTTATAACGTAGGGTATCCCCAGCTCATCGAATATCTTCTTGTAGAGTTCAATCGCCTCTGCAACCTGGCGATCCGCATCCTCAAAGCTGTCGTGAACTGTGTGCGCTTCCTTAAACGTTGTTACTTCGCGTAAGCGTATCAATGGCCTCGTAGCCTTGGTCTCGTAGCGGAAAATACTGACTATTTGGTAGTACTTCTTTGGTAGCTGCTTGTAGCTCTTTATCCAGAAGCTCTCCATATACGATATACTAGTCTCACTTGTAGGGCGTAGGGCTAACTTTATATCAAGAGGCTCTTTGCCTCCATGAGTAACCCAGTAGACCTCGCCCTCAAAGCCCCGTATATGCTCACTTTCCTTGCGCAGCAAGGTCTCAGGGATGAGCAACGGCATAAGGATTTCCTCGTGGCCCGTTGAGTCAAGTACATCCCTTATGAGTTCAACAATGCGGCGACGCAGCTGGAATCCATAGGGAAGCCAAATACCCATACCCTTAACGGGGTACCGACCATAGTCGTAAATCTCAGCCTCTTCTAAAACCCAGTCAAACCAGCGAGAAAATTCCTCTCTCCACTTCTTCCTAGGGACTTCCCTCGCTGCACCACACATAGGCTACACCAACACGTCAATCCCTATACCCGGGGAGCAGTGCAGGGTGTTCTAGACGTGGAGTACTCTCTACCCAGCATGTTTGAGACGTAGGTAGAGAAAAGATGTTTCGAGTACTATGGGCAACATGGTTTGGCGTCTAGGCTTCTAAAAAATAATTGCTAAAGCGGCGTATATTACGCCTCTTAGTGGAGTGCGAAGAGTATCAATATTGCTATTAGAAGGCCATAGATCGCAATACCTTCGCCGAGCACTAGGTAGATTAGCAGCTTGCCCGATACTTCAGGCTTTTCGGCTGTTGCAGCGCTTGCAGCCGCACCTGCCTTAGCTATAGCATAGCCGGCACCAATAGCGCTAAGCCCC
Organism: Pyrofollis japonicus; assembly: GCF_033097485.1. Lineage (NCBI taxonomy): Archaea > Thermoproteati > Thermoproteota > Thermoprotei > Desulfurococcales > Pyrodictiaceae > Pyrofollis > Pyrofollis japonicus. The sequence continues at coordinate 508,131 of NZ_AP028634.1, read as the reverse complement.
ATAGCTATTGCGGCTCCATAAGCCTTTGCAGCTGCAGCCGACTCTGCGTAAGCTATGCTTGCTAGGAACCCTAGTAGGGCAAGGCTGAGGGTTAACGTTAAGAGCCTCGCATTGAGCGCCATTTTGGCCCACCGAGGAACAAGAGCTGGGCCAAAGGACTAAAAAGCTTACCTTAATCATTTCATCAAGTTCGCGGAGAGGGGTTACAAATGGATCCAGAATCGGTCGGCAAAAAGAAGCCGGTTATACTTATCGCTTACTCGTTACGCGACCCTGCTAGTAGGGGCGCGGCGGAGAAACTCTTAGCAAAAACAAGGTGGAATAAATGCGAGCTGCGCTTTGCTAAAAACTGTTTCTATAGCGATGAGGTGAATGCTTACCTCGCAGGCTTTGACGCCGATACTGTTGAGTTTAGCTTCCTTGACGAGGCAAGCCCCACGGAGGCGGAGGCTTATATAGTTCTTAGCCGGCATAGTGGAGGAAAACCATCACTCACGGTGCATTATACTGGCAATCCTGGCCCGAAGGCAGAACTTGGAGGAAATCCCTGGGAACTATCTTATACTTGGCCTCGCCTACAAGCTGCGCTGCTCCGAACCTATCGCATCGTTGCAGAGGAGCAAGGCTTAATCGATGAATTCCAGGTGACTCTTGAAGCGACTCACCACGGTCCTACTTGCTTGAAAAAGCCACTAGTATTCATAGAGATTGGTAGCTCTGAGAAAGAATGGGTTAGAGAAGATGCGCACAAGGCTATGGCTGAGACTGTCTTCCGAGTACTTAGCTCCGACTGGACTAGTACCACTTGTACAAGGGTTGCAGTAGGTATAGGCGATACACACTATCCTGCCACGCACACGCGTGGTGTTATTGAGAAGAAGTATTGCTATAGTCATATTTTCTCAAAGTATGTATTAGAATACATTAACGAAGATCTTCTAGACCAGGCAGTCAATAAGAGCAAGGATATTGTTGACTCCATACTCTTCGCGAAGATCCCGGGTGCTATAAAGAGGCTTGTAAGGAGCTATGGTGAGAAACATGGCCTCTTTGTTGGAAAAGTCTAAGGCCGGGAAAAGAAAATAGGTAAGCCTTAGGCTAGCCCTTCTGCTCCACGCATTCTTGCCAAGCGGCGCTTCATCGTCTTGAGCCTAATGACTTCTTCTCTCATGCGGTCATCAAGTACTAGCTTTATGTATTTTATGCTTTGCTCATAGCCAGGAATGATGCTGTAATCGAGTGCGTTCAGTAGACGCTGTGTATCTTTTAGCTCCTGCAGTAGTCTGCGAATAGCTGCCTCCGTTCCAACAACTTTGAGGAAGCTACTCAATACTGAGACAAGCCTATCCCTTGCGCGGAGAAGATCCGGTGTAAGCCTTGTCGCTGTAACAGGTGCTCCAGGCATGCTCTCCTTTACTAGCTCAAAAGTAGGTGCCTTAACGGCGAAGAGGATACGCGTGCCTTGGACTATTTCAAGGCTTGACGGTATGGCCTCTATTATTGGGCGCATGTTTTCGAGCCCACCGCTTGATACGAGTGCTCGGAAGAAGTCCTGGTATGCATCCATAAGCTGTTTAGCCGCTTCTTCGTAAGCCTTTTTGTACTCAACGGCTAGTTGTCGGATATAGAGGAGAATAACGTCTCTCTTCTCCTCTATAACTTTCCGAATCCTCTTCATAGTGGCTAATTCTCGGCGTAGCCTGATAAGGTTTATCTTCGTCGGCAGTACACGTTGCCCGCCAAACATTAATGACATTTTGTTACAGCCCCGCTTCGCTTATGTTTAAGGTTGCTCAAAAGCCGGGTTAGAGGATGATGTTTACTGTTGTTGCTGCTGTTGCTGTTTCTTGCGGTACTTTGGATGATACTTTCTTATATACTCGTCTTTAATCTTGTATAGCTCTGACTCCGGCAGTATAGCCAGTATCTCCCATGCCAGGTCTAGTGTTTCCTCTATGCTCCTATTCTCGAAGAAGCCTTGGCTGAGGAATCTTTGCTCGAATGCTTCTCCGAATCTTAGATACTTCCTGTCTATCTCCGAGAGGCTTTCTTCTCCGACTATTGCTGCTAGGCTTCTGAGTTCTACTGCTCTGCTGTATGCTGCGTAGAGCTGGTCTGAGACATTTGCGTGGTCTTCACGCGTCTTTCCTGGGCCAATACCTTCTTTCATTAGTCGCGAGAGGCTCATTAGCACGTTTATTGGTGGGTAGATGCCCCTGTTGTGTAGCTCCCTGCTGAGTACTATCTGGCCCTCCGTTATGTAGCCGGTTAGGTCCGGTATTGGGTGGGTTATGTCATCGTTTGGCATCGTTAGGATGGGCATCTGGGTTATACTACCCTTCTTTCCTTTCGCTCTACCAGCTCGCTCGTAGATTGATGCGAGGTCGCTATACATGTAGCCGGGATATCCCTGCCTGCCTGGTACCTCTTCTCTTGCTGCGCTTATTTCGCGAAGAGCCTCACAGTAGTTCGTCATATCAGTTAGTATTACGAGTACGTGCATCCCTAGGTCGAATGCCAAGTGCTCCGCCAAGGTTAGTGCAAGTCGAGGAGTGATGAGGCGGACACTTGCAGGCTCGTCGGCAAGGTTTATGAATAGTGCTGCTCTCTTGATTGCGCCTGTCTCCTCGAAGAACTTCTTGAAGAAGAGTGCTTCGTCATGCATAACGCCTATTGCGGCGAAGACTACTGCGAATTCTTCGCCGGTTCTAACGGTTGCCTGCCTAGCGATCTGTACTGCTAGCTTGTTGTGCGGGAGACCGCTTCCGCTGAAGATTGGTAGCTTTTGTCCACGAACCATAGTGTTCATACCGTCTATGGCCGATACACCGGTCTGTATGAAGTCCTCTGGATACTCTCTTGCAGCCGGGTTAAGCGGGTCGCCATTAATATCTCTCCAGACTCCGCTCGTTATTGGCGGACCGCCATCAATCGGGTCTCCTAGTCCATTGAATACTCTGCCAAGCATCTCATCTGATACTTTTACTTCGAGCGTCCTTGCCAGGAAACGAACCTTTGTGCCTACAGCAGATATTCCAGTTGTTCCCTCAAATACTTGTACAACTGCATAGCCCTGGGCGGTCTCTAGTACCCTACCTCTCCTCTTCTCACGGTTGGGAAGCTCAACCTCAACTATTTCGTCATAAGCTGCATCACTTATTCCTTCAACTATTACGAGTGGGCCTCTTACTTCACGTATAGTTTCATACTCCCTTACAACACGGGTACTTGTCTCAGCCAATCAAACCCACCCCCGAGAGATATGATCAAGCGGTAAAAGTGTCTTGGGAGTCATTAGGCAGCTGGCGCTGCGACGGCTCTTTGTCCCTCTACTAGCTTTTGCAGTCCCTCTATTAGTTGGTTCTTTATCTTGTCTATCTCTTCTACCTTGTCGTTTGGAACCTTGTACCTCGTCATTACTAGTTCCCTGATAAGCGTTGCTAAGCTGTCTCTGATCTGCTTGACTGTGACGCCTTTGCTTACTGCGTCAAGTGCCGCGTGATAGAAGTCAATTATTGCTTCTAGTTGTTTCCACTGCTTCTGCGGCGTGGCGAATGCGTCAACGGGGTCGAAGGCGTTCTGCTGGAGGAATCCTTCACGTATTATCCTAGCTACTTCGAGTATGAGTTTGTCCTTCTCGCTGAGGCCTTCTGTGCCAACTAGCCTTACTATTTCTTTTAGCTCGTCCTCTCTAAGCAGTATGTCGTAGGCCTCGTCACGGTACTGTTTCCACTTAGGGCTTACGTTCTTGTGCCACCACTCAGCAACAGTTTCAACATAGGCAGAGTAGCTCATTATCCAGTTAATTGCAGGGTAGTGTCTACTATAGGCAAGCCTTGCGTCAAGCGCCCAGAATACCCTAATGAATCTCTTCGTGTTTGCTGTTACTGGTTCTGTGAAGTCGCCGCCTGGCGGCGATACCGCGCCAACGATTGTTACGCTGCCTATTCTCTCGGGGGAGCCAAGTGTCTTCACGCGTCCGGCTCTGCCGTAGAACTCAGCAAGCCTTGAGGCTAGGTAGCTTGGATAGCCCTCTTCAGCGGGCATTTCTTCGAGGCGGCCAGCTATCTCTCTTAGTGCCTCTGCCCATCTGCTTGTTGAGTCGGCTACTAGCAGTACGTCGTAACCCATGTCGCGGTAGTACTCAGCCATAGTTACGCCGGTATAGATACTTGCTTCACGCGCCGCCACAGGCATGTTGCTAGTGTTTGCAATGAGTATTGTTCGCTCCATCATCGGCCTACCAGTCCACGGGTCCTTGAGCTTGGGGAAGGTGACAAGTACATCGGTCATCTCGTTGCCTCTCTCGCCGCAACCGATATAGATGACCACTCTTGCTGCGCTCCACTTTGCAAGGCTCTGCAACGTTACTGTCTTACCGCTGCCGAAGGGGCCTGGAACGGCCGCTGTACCGCCCTTAGCTATAGGGAACATTGTATCTATTACTCGCCAACCAGTTATGAGTGGCTCGACGGGCTCGAACTTCTCTAGAATCGGTCTTGGCTTACGTACGGGCCATTTGTGGTACATTTTAAGCTCTACTTCTCCCTTCCCAGGAACATCTACGACTGCTATAGTGTCTTCGATAGTATAGTCTCCCTCGCTTGCAACCCACTTTATCACGCCATGTACATCTGGTGGGACTAGGACCTTATGCGTTATAAGTGGGGTTTCCGGTACTTCTCCCAGGATGTCTCCTCCGGCTACCTTGTCCCCCGGCTTAAGAGCTGAGGGCTTGAAGTGCCACTTCTTTGAACGATCAAGTGCTGGAACCTTTATGCCACGAGTAATGAAGATGCTCTTTGCTACCTCTCTGATAGCGTCGAGGGGCCTCTGTATACCGTCATAGATCTTGCCTATGAGGCCTGGGCCTAGCTCTACGCTAAGGGGGGAACCGGTGCCATAGACGGGGTCTCCAGGCTTGAGGCCCGTTGTTGACTCATAAACTTGTATGTATGCCTTGTCGCCTACTATTCTGTTCACTTCTCCTACTAGTCTCTCCTCACCAACCTCAACCATCTCATACATCTGGACTCCTGTCATACCCTCAGCGACGACTAGGGGGCCTGCGACACGGATTATCCTTCCTTTTACTCCCACACTTACCACCCATAATCACTGTTACAGGGTAGGGGGATTAGTGCTAAGCAGTTCCTTCTCCCCCGAGCAGGGTCTTCAAAATAACTGTGCGGGTTTCCTCAATCACGGGTGCGAGGACCACGTCAAGCCTATAGTCGAGCGTGAAGCCTCCTCCCCGTGTCCGTATAATGAAGCCGCCAAGACCCTCCACAAACTCTTCAGCGACTTCTACTTTAACTCCTTTCGGTTTCGAAGCCTTGCGTAAGGCCTTTTTAACATACTCCTCGTCACCCTTAACGGGGATAATATTTACTTCCTCTACGCCTTCGGGGAGCTTGGAGAATGCGTCGTTCATCATTCTTGCGAGGAACTCCGTATATGCTTCTTCGCCAACATAGCTTCTTAGCTTTGAGAGCGCCTCCGCAAGCACTTCTTCTACCGCCTTGGACCGGAGTTCTGCTAGTTTCTTTCTGTGCTCGACTTCCCACTTCGCGCTAAAGGATGACACGCGTTCGCGCGCATCACGGCTCATGTGGCGTAGTTCTTCTTCAAGCTTCTTCCTAGATTCCTCGTAAGCTTTATCGATTATCTGTCGGGCTGCAATTAGGGCTTCTTTCATTTTTGTCTCGATCTCGGATCGAATCTTATCTATTATTTCGTCTGAGAGCTTATCGGGTGAGCCAAGCACACGGGGCATTACTGAGGATCACCCCATTCCAAGTGCCTTGAGAAGCTCCTTTTGAACATCCATGGGTTTTCCGGGCTCCCGGATAGTCGGGAGCCTTGCCACTACGAGGTCACTGCGACCGCGCTGGAGAGCCGAAATTGCGTCACTGATCTCGTCAAATATCTCTGCCGAGACAAGTACTAGTCCAACATCCTCTCTTAACTCAATGTTTTTGAGGATTCGCTTTGCCTCCTCGCTACTAGTCACTGGATAGCCCTCTACACCTATGAGGCGAAGCGCGTACACCGTATAGGGATCCGCAATGGCAACGATGTGGCGTTTCTCCAAAATTTGTTCCCGGGCTAGTGGCCTAGAACAATATGTATTAAAAATTCTTGCCACACTTGTGCTATGTCCCCGGGTACAGGTCTAAGGGGCAGTCATCCAGCGCTGGGGATAAGCCATGGCATTAGCTGATGTTCTCGTAGCAAGGCCGGCTCAAGAAATAGTAGTTGCTATACCCGTTGAACAGTTGCCAAGAGCTGTGAAAGCGCTCGCAGAGTGCAGATGTCTCCATCCAGAACCTGTTACAACTGATCCCTCTTATAGGGCGTTATTGCACCGTATTAGAGGAGACCTTGATACGCTTGAACAGAAGATAAAACAAGCGCTAGAAGTTGCGGAGAAGAAGATTATTGAGGTAGAGGAGGAAGAGGCGCTGAGGCTGGCGCAGGAGACAGATGTTGGCCTCTCGAGGCTATTGGAGCAGCTTGGCGATACAATAAGGGATATTGAGAGGATTGCGGAGAAGCTTGCCCAGCTAAGGAATCCAGAGTCGGAGCTATCCGAGCTTCTTCGCACTCTCCAATATTATAGTTTCATAAGGGTTGACTTAGAGAAGCTGCGAAAAGGCTCGATTATACGTGCTAAGATTTATAGAGTACCTCTTGACAAAGCTGATGGGTTCCGCGATGAGGCCTCTAAGATTGAAGCTGTAGTTCTTGTTGATGTTGGGATCGTGGAGCCTAATAGACACACTTTCATTGCGGTATATCCTGCCTGGCGCGAAGCCGATATAGGCAGAGTTGCTGTACGCTATCGCGCAGAGTTACTGGAAATCCCAAGAGACCTTCCGCCTATACCAGCCGAGGCACTCCGGCAAGCCAGGGAAGAGGTCGAAAACCTACCCATAGTATTGGAACGTCATATACCATTCCTTAGAAAGGCTCTAAGACTCGTTGAGGCCGCGAAAAGGCTGGTATCGATACTAGAGGCCACTAAGCCTTCAAAAACCATCGCCCTTATCCATGGCTACGTTGCAAACGAGAAACTAGGTAGTCTCGAGAAAGCGCTTAGGGAAAACAATGTAACATATGCAGCTGCGCTACACGAGCATGAAGAGAGTCACAGGGAGGGACACGAAGAAGAGCATGAAGAGGAAAAGCTGCCGCCCTCGTATTTCCGCGTCGGTAACCTATTGGCTCCCTTCGCCGACCTCATGGGAATGGGTGGCTTCCCTCGTCCACGCGAAATAGTGCCAGCAGCTGTAATGGCGATAACTCTCCCAATAATCTACGGCTTAATGTTCCCCGATCTCGGACACGGCCTCGTTCTCGCACTTGTGGGTTACTATTTGTTCTATAAGAAGATGGGTAACCCTAATCTAGGTAAACTCGTCATAGTTTTTGGCATCGCGGCAATGATAACTGGTTTCCTCAGCGGTGAATTCTTCGGCGCCGAGCCGCACGTAGCAGGCTGGCTTACAAGTATCTGGGGCGGACACCCGCCGCTAGCCAGCCCGCTACACCCAATAGCAGAAGAAATGGTTAAGAACGGCGGCGAAGTGCCCGAAGGGGCTGTACAGCACTTACTCTATACTTCAATCTACGTATCACTGGCACTGGGATCGCTGCTCTTGACGATATCGTCAATATTCTCGATAATTAATGGGATAAGTTTGCGGGACAAGGAAATCCTCGTTGCAGGTATCGGCAAAACGCTTGTCTTTGGAAGCGTAGCGCTGGCATTCCTGGGTGCGCCATTAGTGATACATGCCGAGCACCCCCTTGAGGCAGCTGCACAAGTACTCAAGGATGCAGGACTAACCCTAAGTCCAAGCACAGTGTTTGGCGCAACGGTAAGAACGTTGTTCGTAATAGGCCTCTTAGTTGCAATGATTGCGCCAATCGTTTATGGGCACGGAGGATTCGGCGAGAGAGCAATGACGGGCTTCATGGAGGCATTCGACATACTGTTAATGGCTATAGGCAATACTGCCTCCTTCATGCGAATTATGGGACTGATGCTGGCACACAGCGGGCTCATGTTTGGCTTCCTAATACTCGCAATTATAAGCGGTCCAATAGTTGGCGCAATAGTATACATACTTGGGAATATACTAGTAATAGGCCTGGAGGCCCTAGTAGCATATGCACACTCGCTAAGGCTTCACTTCTACGAAATGTTCAGCAAGTTCTACATCGATGGAGGCCGCCTCTACCAGCCAGTATCACTACCTGCAAACATAAAACTCGCCACAGACTAAGCCAAACTATTTTTATAGCCCCATCCACTAGGCTTCACTTTAAAATCAGTTGATCTATCCAGAAGCGAATCTTTCTAAGTAAGATGAGTCCGACTGATTCCTTGCTCAGCTCATGATTTATCTCTATAACAAGATTAATAAATTAATATATTAAAGCATTACAGCGAAGCAATGAAAAAGAATTATGCAAATGAAACGAGGTCTAGGACTCTCTCTTTAGGCTGACGACTATAAGCCATGAGGGCAATTATTACTGCGTCCTCCGCGTCGAGTAGAAGGAGATCTAACAGACCTATGATGGGTTCATTGCTTACTGGTTCCCACGTGAAGATTTTCTTATCAATGCCGCGCAAATACTTCCTCACTCTTGCTATAAAGCCTTCAAGAACGCCTAGGTTTTCCGATACTGTACCATAAGGTGAAGAAACTAGTAGTCTCTTCGCGAGCTCGGCGTCAAAGGCTTCTACGGCATTCTTTACTTCCCCTTCTTTAAGCTTATATGTTGTAAGGTTTTCCAAGTAGATGTCTATAACTTGGCGGGCAGGCTTCATTTCTATGAGGGAGTACATCGTTTTTGCGACGAGGATGTCAAGCCTGGCTCCGAGGATGTCTTTACCAATGCTTGTCTTCGCATTCTTAACCGCGTCTGCAAAGGCTTTCAGTAGCTCAATATCGAATGCTGTGCTTAGAGCCTCTGATGTCTTCGCTGCTGAGAGGAGTTTGTATGACGTTTGTAATCCTAGTCGCCTGGTCACCTGTATCGGGTCAGTTATTCCTTCCTCAACTAGTCTTAGGGCCTCTTGTACTTGCGGCGACTCCGGCCAGAAAAGTTCCTCTTTGCTAGGTAGTTCTTCTCCCCTCTGACCGCGGCGCAGTATTAGCTCAACATCACGAACTATTGGTATTAGCGCGTATGGATTATAAAGTATGAGTGCTTTTTCAGATAGGCTTGTCGAAAGTGATTGCAATACCTCTACGTATAGACGGTACGCTGAACGCTCTACTTGCCTTGGCTCAGTAAACTCCGTACCTGCAGGCAACAAGCGTGCAAGACGCGTTGCCTGATACAGGCGAATAGTTGTCTCATCTTCGGTATATTGTGCTAATACTGCTCGCAGATCTTCCTCAATGCTCTGGACCCTGTGAACAAGAGCTTTTACGTATACGTATTCTGCTCCAATGCCTGGTATTACTTTCACGCCTTAATCACCTTTGATAGCGTCTCTAATGCCTTCTCTAGTGCCTTGCCACGATTCTTCTTAATTAGTTCCTCGAGTTCTCTCATCTCGCGGTCTCCGCGCTCTTTGAGTTCTTTCGAAAGCCTCTCTATTTCCTCATTAACTAGTTGCTCTATATCCTTACGTGCGCGAGAGATCAGTTCCTCCGTCTTAGCCCTCAGCTTTGCTGCGATGTTTTCAGCAAACTGGACCAGCTCAGCAGCATCCTTATCTATGCCTTCAAGAGCTTTCTTTGCTTCTTCCTCAATTTCTTCAACGCTTTTCAGAATCTTGTTGAGAAGCTCCTCGTTCGTCAACCTAATCCTCCCCGTGCGGTACTCTAAAGCGCACCTAAATAAGTAGAACTCGCTCTGCTAAAGCATGCTACAAAGGAACAAACACAGCAAATACGACAAAACGTGTAAAAGACAAGGGCTGCAGCGTAAAAAGACCTAGTTTCAAGGCAGCCCTTAGATAACCATTCTCTTTAGTTCCTTAGCGAGCTTCTCGTAGCGCCTAATGTCCTCTGGCGTTAGGCTTGGCTGTATTACCTGCAATGCTTTCTCGAAGTGCTTCATTCTGACAACCGTCGCTGTCGGCTTGCCAGTTTTTTCGAGGCTCTCTCTAACGGCTAACATTGCTGCCTCGCGGCAAAGCGCCTCTAGATCCGCGCCTGTATAGCCTTCCGTCTTCTCGGCTATTGCTTCAAGGTCTACGTCTTCTGCTAGTGGCATTTTTCTTGTGTGTATTTTGAGTATTTCTAGTCTTGCTTTCTTGTCTGGAGGCGGCACATAGATGAGTCTATCGAATCTTCCTGGCCTTAGCAGCGCCGGGTCGAGGATATCAGGCCTATTAGTAGCAGCAATAACCACTACGTTCGTCAAAGGCTCGATGCCGTCCATCTCAGTCAACAATTGGTTCACTATCCTGTCGGTCACACCGCTAGTATCGTGACGATAACCTCTAGCAGGTGCTATTGCGTCTATTTCGTCGAAGAATATAATTGCTGGCGCAACTTGTCTTGCACGCCTGAATATCTGACGGATTGCTTTTTCTGATTCTCCTACCCATTTGCTTAGTATTTCTGGTCCTCTTACTGCTATGAAGTTGGCTCCGCTCTCTGTTGCAGCAGCCTTAGCGAGCATAGTCTTACCAGTACCAGGAGGACCAAACAACAAGATACCCTTAGGCGGCCTAATACCCATCTGCTCGAAGACTTCGGGATACTTCAGCGGCCATTCTACTGCCTCGCGCAACTGCTGCTTAACATCCTCTAACCCACCAATATCCTCCCAATGAACCTCAGGAACCTCAATATAGATCTCCCTTATGAGGCTGGGCTGCACATACTTCATTGCCTCTATGAAGTCTGCCATTGTTACTTTTAGTTCTTTGAGTACTTCTGCCGGTATTGGTTTGTTTAGGTCTATTTTGCCGCTCTTGATGAAGCGGCGTAGCGCGTTCATCGCAGCCTCCTTCGCCAACGCTGCCAGGTCTGCGCCAGTATAGCCATGAGTCATCTCAGCAATCTTATCAAGATCAACATCGTCGGCAAGAGGCATGTTCCTAACATGTACCTGGAGAATCTCCTTACGAGCTCGCTTATCTGGTGGACGAATCTCTATCTCTCTATCGAAGCGCCCTGGGCGCCTGAGTGCCGGGTCAAGAGCCTCGGGCCTATTGGTTGCGCCGATTACTATTACTCTGCCTCGCTCCTTGAGCCCATCCATTAGTGTTAGCAGCTGTGCTACGACACGTTTCTCTACTTCGCCCGTAACCTCTTCTCTTCTAGGTGCTATCGCGTCTATCTCGTCTATGAATATTATTGATGGCGCGTTTTTCTCGGCTTCTTCGAATATTTCTCTTAGCCTTTGCTCGCTCTCACCATAGTATTTGCTCATTATCTCTGGGCCGTTAATCGCAATAAAGTAAGCGCCGATCTCGTTAGCAAGGGCCTTCGCTAGTAGTGTCTTACCAACACCAGGCGGGCCATAGAGGAGAATACCCTTTGGAGGCTCTATGCCTAGGTGCTTGAAGAGTTCTGGGTGTTTCATCGGCAGCTCTACTATCTCTCTTATCTTCTCCTTTGCTTCCTCTAGATCACCTATGTCCTCCCATGTAACCCTCGGTATTCCGCGGCGGCGTAGCTGCTCCTCCTTAACCGGTTCTTCTCTTATCTCTAGCTGTGTCTGATCTGTCACGTATACGAATTGTCCAGGCTGAGTCGCTACTACTACTAGTCTGAGCCCTGCTCCGAAGAACGGTATGATTATTGTTTCTCCTCGTGCAAGCGGCTTTCTCAGCAGGTAGTCTTTCACGTATTCTACAAAGTCTCTGCTAAACCTCATAGGCTCCGTGGGTGCTAGCACTACGCGTGTTGCTGGCTGTACGTTGGCTGCTCTCCTAACCCTCACCGTGTCGCCGACACTAGCGCCAATAGCTTCTCTTATGAAGCCGTCGATCCTGATAATGTTGGGGTCTTCGTCGGGGTGAAGGGGCCACACCTGGGCAACAGCAATACCCTTAGGCCCCTCAATCTCAATGAAGTCGCCGACTTCTACGCCGAGTCGCGCCATAGCATCCCGGCTGATACGTGCAATCTTTCTGCCAACATCCCTGCTACGAGCCTCAGCAACACGAAGCTCAATCTCACTTGACAAGGCCTACTTGCACCAAGGTATAGTTAGTTTCTAGCCCTCTTAATATTACTAGAGGGCTTCGCATAAACCTTAGCGGGGATAAGGCATTGTCACGGAGTCACAACATTTGTTTCACTATAGTTGCGTCTCGTTTACGAAACGAGAGCTATATAAAATGGTTATTAAACAAGATTAGGGATGTTATTAAAGAATCTGATAGCTTTCTAGGAGTCATCGACGATATTGATGCCATTAGTGAGGATGGTATTACCCGCTGCAGCGGTTTGAGCGTGCTCGTCGCAACAGGAGGTACAGAACATATATTGCTCGCTCTTAGAGATAGGGCGAAAAGCCCGATGCTTGTAATTGCCCATCCATACGCTAATAGCTTACCAGCAGTACTCGAAGCAGCACCCATACTTCGTGATGCTGGAAAAACCGCGATAATATACGTTAGCGATTTTGATGATAAGGGATTACTAGCCATTAGTCAAGGTCTAAGGATTCTCAGAAGTCTCGCAAAGCTGCAAGGCGCTAGGCTTGGAATTATAGGAGGAATTAGCCCGTGGCTCGTTTACAGCAAGCTAACTGCTGAGAATGCTAATAAACTTGGTATTCAACTCATAAGTATAGACATGAACGAGTTCCTTGCATTCTATCAAGATGCTAAAGAGCCTGAAGACCTCGTCAAGCGATTAGTCCAAAACGCGTCTAGTATCAGGGTTACCCGAGACGAAGTGGCTAAGGCGTTAAAGGTCTACGTAGCACTAAAATCACTTATCGACAGATACGGGCTAGACGCTTTAACAATAAAGTGCTTCGATCTCATAGAGAATATTAGGACAACGGCGTGTCTCGCGTTATCACTTCTTAACTCGGAAGGCTTTGTAGCGGGATGCGAAGGAGATGTACCCTCCACTGTCTCAATGATGATCTTGTCTGCTATTTCTGGAAAGCCAGTATTCATGGCTAACCCGGCTAGGATCGAAGACAACATGGCTGTGTTTGCTCATTGTACATCTCCGATCATGCTTGGCCAACAATACAGTCTTTTGACACATTTTGAGAGCGGCATTGGTGTCGGTGTATCAGTTAAAATGGCACCAGGTGAGCCGGTTACAATTCTACGTCTTGACCCTAGTACTTTGAAGCTAAGAATAATGCGTGGCACCATTATAGAGTCTGGATTGCTCAGTAATCTTCACTGCAGAACGCAAGTCAAAGTAAGGCTCCGAAACCCAAGAATAATTATTGAGAAAAGCATTGGAAACCACTATGTGATGACTATAGGAGACTATACAGAATCCCTTACAATCGCAGCTCAGCTTCTCGGAATAGAATACGAGGTAATAGTTTAGTTCCCACAGTTTTCCGACCCAACCATAATCACTCAGCATGAGTCTAGAGATACTGGCTCGTTGTGCCTAGGGAATAGTTCTTATTAGACAAACTCCTAGAACAAATAGCGGCCATAAAGAGGGAACAACCATGGCTAGAAAGAAGAGAGTAATAATTATGGGCGCAGGCGGAAGAGACTTCCACGTCTTCAACATGCTGTTCCGCAACAATCCTGACTACGAGGTAGTAGCCTTCACGGCAACACAGATACCAGGAATAGAGTGGAGCCGTTATCCCCCAAGCCTTGCTGGCCCACTTTATCCTGATGGAATACCCATTTATCCGGAGGAGTGGCTGCCCAAGCTCGTCAAAGACTTTGACGTGGACGAGGTCATACTGGCATATAGCGACTTGACTTACGAGGAGGTCGGGCATAAGCTAAGCATGGTCCTAGCAACTGGCGCCGATTTCAGAATAGTTGGGCCGCGTGACACGATGATACCAAGCTTTAGGCCAGTACTAGCAGTAACGGCCGTCAAGACAGGAGCTGGCAAGAGTACAGTGTCCCGCGCGCTCGTCCGCGAAATCAAGTCCCGAAACCTAGTACCTGCCGTAGTAAGACACCCAATGGCCTATGGTGACCTAGAGGCAAAGAACCTTATAGTGATAAAGAGTCGCGAAGACATAACAAAGTACCCATTAACTATAGAGGAGCGCGAAGAGTATGAGCCCTATATAGAGCTGGGTGTACCCGTTCTAGCAGGCGTGGACTACGGCCTAGTCGTGCGCGAGGCCGAGAAGCTAGGAGACATAGTACTATGGGATGGCGGCAACAATGACTGGCCATTCATAAAGCCAGACCTATGGATAGTAGTCGCTGACGCCCTAAGACCAGGCCTTGAAGCTTCAGCTTTCCCAGGCGAGGTAAACGTGAGAGCAGCAGACATAGCGATCATAACAAAGGCTAGCGAGGCTGGGCCAGAAAACGTCAAGAAGGTAAAGGAGAACTTGCTAAAACTAAACCCCAGGCTTGAAATAGCCGTAGCTGATCTAGAGGTAACTGTCACTAATCCCGAACAAGTAAAGGGTAAGAAAGTAGTGGTTGTTGAAGACTCGCCAACAGTGACGCATGGCGGTGCACCCTACGCAGCCGGATACGTGGCGGCAAAGAAGTATGGCGCTGAAATAGTGGATCCAAAGCCATACGCCGTCGGCGTGATAAAGGAAATGTATGAGACCTACAAACACATGGGCCCAGTAGTACCATCAACAGGGTACACCGAGAAGCAGCTAAGAGACCTTGAAGAAACGCTGAGAAGAGTACCAGCTGACGTAATCATAATAGCCAGTCCCGCCAGAATAGAGAACATGATTAAGCTAGACAAGCCATACGTCCGCGTAAACTATGAGCTAAAAGTGCTAGAAGGACCAACACCTAAAGACATAGTAGACAAGCTATTAGAAAAACACCCGCTACCAAGCCACTGATGCCTCCTCTTATCCTCCTTTTTCTAGCTAGCCCTCGCGTTTAGCGAATGGTGATCTCAAAGCCTCATAGCAAGTTATCTACATTGTTTCAGCGTTATTCAACGGCTCTATTATTGTTGTTATATTGGCTGGTTTTACCCAGTAAGGAGCACTTGTTACAATAACGTCAACGCCGGTAGATGCATAATCAGCTATATTGTCTGCATTAATCCCGCCACCTATTGCGACACGGACATTGGGGTTAATTGATTTAATAATCTTTACCACTTTTTCAAGCTCTACGGGATCCATATGATCGAGTTGCACCTCGTCAATTACACCGCTTTTTGCGGCCGCTATGGCTTCTTCGATTGTCTCAACTTCTACTACGACTCTTCTCTCCCCTATCAAGTCTCTTCGCTCTCTAATTACTTCAATAAGACTATGGATCCCGCCTAAAAGCCTAGTATGATTTGGAAATGCTAAGAAACTATCACTTATACCTACACGATGTAGACTTGCGCCGCCGCACAGAACACAGTGATAATAGAGATGGCGTAAGCCCGGCGGCGCTTTTCTTGCAACAGCTATTATAATGTTTGGGTTGACTTGTTTCGCCCTCTTAACTAAGCTACGAGTGTATGATGCGATGGCTGAGCCTATGGCTATAAAGGACTGAGCCACTCTCCAAGCCGCGTGAAGCGAGCCCGCCGTGCCTTCAGCAATCATGAGCGTTGTACCAGCTTCAACTTGCTCGCCTTCAGCGACTATTGGTTTTACACTTGCACCTAGGTGTTCATAAACTCTTGCTGCTTCTTGGAGCCCACAGACAGTAATGGGTTCTCTCGTAATTATTTTTGCACGAGACTGTTTTTTGACCAAACCTAGTATACTGGTAGTTAGATCTGCAAAGGGTATGTCTTCCTTAATCCACTCATCAATAAGGCTCGCCGGGTAATGTATGAAGAGGTTGCACATTGCACCAAACCCCTCTGATGCCTTCCCAATGCACCACCCCTTGGCGCTACAATATAAAGTATAGCACGATAGCGACACCATTGGCTAGGAAACGTCCAGCGACCAATAGACTAGTATACCTTCTACTAGGCAGACTTAGCATATACCTGGGGTGAATTGGCCCTGGCGAAGAAGAAGCGCCGAGGTCAAGAAGAAGAGAGCAAAAAAGAACTACTCTTACCCAACCCAGAAGAAGGCACAATGCTATGCGTAATAATTAAACTCCTAGGTGCTGACCATGTCCTGCTTAGATGCCAAGACGGTGTTGAGCGAAAAGCTAGAATCAAGGGAAGCATGAGAAGGCGCGTGTGGATGAGAGAGGGAGACATCGTTCTAGCAGCACCATGGGACTTTAAACCCGATAGGGCAGACATCATACACCGTTACACAAGGGACGAGGTCAAAAGACTAGTAGAAATGGGACTAGTACCGGAAGAACTGCTCGAAATAGCCGAGGAATACTCATAGCGCTGTAAGCGTGCGATCTTTGTTTTCCTATAAGGTGGAGGTGCCTTAAAGCCCTGGGGCGCCGAAGAGAGAAAAGGCTCAAAGACAAAGACCTCTTTGAAACCGTTGAAGAGGTCTGGGATGCACAGACCCTTATGGCAGCTTACGAGGTAATGCGGAGACTAAAACTTGACAGATTTGCAGGGGTAGTTAGTGCTGGGAAAGAGGCGAGGGTTTATAGAGCCGTAGGAAGGGATGGAACAGAATATGCCGTGAAGATATACTTGACCGTTACTGCCGAGTTTCGTAAAAGTATCTACAAGTATCTTTTAGGCGATCCACGGTTCCAGAACGTTGACGTAAGCAATACGAAGAAGCTCTTTGCTGCCTGGGCTCGGAAGGAATTCAGAAACCTTAAACGAATGTACGAAGCTGGGGCAAGTGTCCCCAAACCATACCTCGTGCACCAAAATATAATAGTAATGGAGTTCATCGGCCGTAATGGGCTACGCGCACCCCTCCTCCACGAGATACAAAATGATCTATTACCCAATGAGGCGAAGGATGTTTTCATACAAGTTATAGAGAATTACCGCCGTATCTATTGTTGTGCACGACTAGTTCATGCAGACCTCAGTGAATACAATATCATGCTACTTGACAGTAAGGTATATATAATAGATGTTGCGCAGGCCGTCAGCCTTGAACATCCAAATGCCAATACGTTTCTCGAGAACGATGCACGTAATATATCCAGATTTTTCTCGAAACTCGGCGTTGAAGAGGCCAAGGACAAGAACCGCATCCTAGCAGAAATAACGAGCTGCGAAAAAACAGTATGTCCTAAACAGCAGAGCCGCTAACAACGGCGACTCTTCTATAGCAAACGATGAGGGCCTGCGGCACAAATCTACCACCCTTATAATGGAGTACCAGAATCAATCCTAGATACGGGGTGCCAATGAAATGAGCGAGGAAGAGGCAAGCAAGATTACGAATACGCAATCAGTTCTAAGACCATCTCTCCGACTCTACGCCAAGCTCCCACCCGAAAGGATAGGCGTGCTCATCGGCGAAGGAGGAAAAGTGAAGACAGAAGTAATGAAGCGAACAAGGACTAGGATAACCGTTGACAGCACTACTGGAATGGTTATCATTGAGCCAGAAGCTCCTGACGTGAAACCAATAATGGTTATGAAGGCTCAAGAGTTTGTCAAGGCAATAGCCTATGGATTTAGCCCAGAAAGAGCTATGCGCGTTCTCGATGAAGATCAGATACTTGTAGTAATAGACTTGAAGCAACATGTTGGAGACAGCCCTAACCATCTTCAAAGAGTAAAGGGAAGAATAATTGGCGAGAAAGGAAAAGCTAGAAAAACAATTGAAGAAATGACTGGCACATACATCTCCGTCTACGATCACTATGTAGCAATAATAGGTGACTACGAGACTGCAAATATAGCAAAACAAGCAATAGAGATGCTGATACAAGGTAGACAACATAGCACGGTTTATCGCTTCCTGGAAAGAGCGATGTTCACGCTCAGAAGAGAGCGCATGACAAGACTATGGGAAAAACCTTATCCCTAACTCTAGAGCGTGGCTGCGTGCCGTGAGGAAGGCCAGGATTACTGACCCGTCTGGCTTCAGTAAGAGGGATGACGAATCTCCTGAAGACCGATACAACTAATTTCTTATCTTGCCTTATCGGCATAGTATTCAAGCAATCGTTTTAGAGTAGCGTTGTCTATGTCTGTTATCCTTATCAAAACCATATACTTAGATTCCTTGAAGCCGATACCAAGTAAGGCTTCATTACCTGCACACTCGCCGAGCGATGCTGGGCTTGGCCCAAAGACGTCTTTGCTCTGTTTCAAGAGAGGTGCTTTCTTACAAGAAGTCTTTAAACTATTAAGCACGAAAAACGGGTCATCAATTAGCGATATATTCTGGAAAAGATGGTGCCAATATGCTGTGTCTTTTCGCGAAAACACAGCCACCTCAATATTATCTAGTCCTAATGACTCGGCGATTCTAATCAATGCGTCAAGCTTCTTTGAGACAACCCTACAATTCGTATTCTTTCCTCCCAATAATAGCCATATCCTTACTAGATTATTACCGGGCCTACTTAGATTAATTACTAGAGTAAAGTTCTTTAACACATCTTCGCTCAACACTTCGACTGCATCAACAATGCCTAGATCGTAGAGAATCCAGCCGGCACACTTGTAGACATATACCCCTTTGCCGATTCTCTTAAGGTTCCTAGTGAAATAGTCTAAGCTATAGTTTGAAACAAGCACCGGAACAGGATAGTACGTGTCACGAGCCTCCTTATATGGTGGTTCCTTGTCCAGAATTTCTACTTTAGTTATTTTTGATCCCGATAGAATTTCTAGCTGCGGTATCTGGGCCAGTAGTTGAGACTGTTTTATCTTGGCAAATGGTGTTTTTCCATTGTATACTATCAGTTTTGATTCTTGATTAAACAGTGGAGAGGGAACATCTCTCCCACCATAATGGTATGTACTAAAAGCTACTTTTGCAACAAAGCTCGCATCTATAAAATAGGTACCTTCCAGTTCACCAACAATATAGGGCTCTAGCGCCTTAGCGACATTAGAGCCTTTTATGACTATATATGGATACAGTGGTAAGCGATGAAGACCCATATCGTCTTTATGCATGATGCAGAATCTTGTCCCGGAGGGCACCTCCGATGCCCACATGGCACTGATACTGAGCAGCATCTTCTCAGCCAGGAGGGCTTGTCTATCAGCATATACTACGATAATGGCATTATTGGCTTCTCTGCATCCACGTGTTGTAACATGGCCGCTCTGCTTCCAGCTCCACCAGGATAGGGAAACTAGTATTAAGAGAACAGCGATACCTAAGACTAAGAGCCATGTATCTTTGCTTACGCGCAATTAGGTAAACCCAATGTCTCTTACAAGGGCGGAATAAGCGTAATAACCCCGCCGATACATAAGTGAAAACAACAATATACGGGAGAAAGCGCCGTAATGTGCTTGGGGCCGTCGTCTAGCTTGGTCCAGGATGCCGGCCTGGGGACCAGTCCCCGCGAGGGCCGGTGGTGTCCCCGGCCCGCGTGGCCGGAGCGCCGGTGATCCCGGGTTCAAATCCCGGCGGCCCCACCACTTACGTGTGTATTCCTTATTCTTTCGCACCTAATACACCGTCATTGATTCTATCATTCTTTTGTACTTAATACAAAATTTTCATTTTATAGATTTTAATAAAGTATAATATAGGCGTATATACAAATCTGACTTTCAGTTACTATACCGGCATAGTTAAAAGTAAGGCAATAAATATGCTTAAGATTAGTGAAGGAGTGTTCCCCATGCGTGCACTTACTGGTTTTAGTGCGAAGATAGGAGTATTTCTATTCACGTTTGCAGCTGTTTTCATATTAATGATGTTGCCTTTCTTGGCACTTTATGGTGGCGACGATATCAGTGTTTCAAACATAATAGAAAATATGCATAATCTTAACGAGCAATCAGGTATTGTGATGGCAGCAATAATCTCTGCAATGCTAGCAACAACTACTGCATGGCTAGCTTCGTCAATAGTTTCAGTTGAGAAGACTTATGTTTGACTAAGCTTTTATCATTATTCTTGCCTCGATGCCATTAATATACCAAGGCTAGTAGGCACTATTGTTGATATCCACGGCCTTGATGAGGCTTTTTTGAAGAAGGTCGTAGGAGGCCTAGGAATATAGGCGTTGTGAAACATTGCTATTCCTCCTTTCTTTAGCTTGGTGCTCAATATGTCGATTATACTCACATATTGTTCCTTATAAATATCTACGAAGATAATATCAATATATTCATCCGGAAATTCGTTCACGTACTTGACAGCATCGTCTCTAACAACTTCTATATCTATTCCCCCTCGCGGAGCCTTCACAAGCACGTCCTCGGCTATAGATGCATATGTACGATTTGACTCGACTGCGATCACCTTACACCTTGCTTCACTACAGAAGGGCTTAAGACCTAAGATAAGCCAGAGAGTCGAATAACCTATTCCTGCACCCGCATCCACGGCAACGATTTCTAGGCTTCTTCCTGACGAAGCATATGCGAAAGCAGCCGAGGCTATAGCAACACCGTCTTCTTCCTCGATAGATGGAATTCCCATTCGTTGGCTAAGCCCGTATACCTTCCTAATATACTCTAGGAGTTCGCGATCATGGACATTGATACGCAAGGACCCAACCCCTATGCTTTATACGTCTTACACGTATCATTGAGTCTTTCTATTGACACTAGTGCTTATTTCTTCACCTAGAATCATAGCCGCCGATAAGAGTATCAATGCCGATCCCGCTATCTGTTGTAAAGTAAGCCGTTCACCAAGCACAATATAAGCAAGTATCGTTGCAGATAAAGGTTCAAGAAGAGATGCGATAGCAACACGATGTGCCCTAGCCCGCTGCAGAGCCCTTACGTGTAAAATGTAGGGCAAAACCATTGTAAATACTCCTAAGTAGATTGCACCGCACACATCAACTATACTAGGCATACGGGATGGACGAATAATTACCAGCGCCTCGAGAGTCGCAAAGAGCGTGCTATGTACGCTCAATTCATAGGTACTAGCTCCTCTACTTGAACCAAGCCTTGCCAATAACATGTAGAATGCGTAGGATAATCCTGAACCAATGCCTAGTAATATTCCCTTAAAAGACAGCTGCGCTGACTCAGGAGAAGCTATTAGCAATGTCCCTAGAAAACCAAGTATAACCGACACCATGCCGATAATTGAGGGGTTTTCCCGGAGCATTACTGGCTCTAGAACCGTGACCCATATTGGAGCTGTATAGAGAAGTATTGATGCGATTGCTGCACCTACAAGCTCAACGGCCTTAGGGTAAACTATGAACAGAGGGCCTAGGGCGCTAAACCCGATGAGGACACTCCATTTTCCTGGTTTTCCGTATCCAAGAACTATTGCAATTACCGAGACGAGTGCGCTAACCAGAGGGCGGCCAACTATTAGCCATTCTTCGTGTGCTCCATTATTAAGAGCTATTTTGAAAGCTATACCAATCGTGCCCCAAAGGAGGGCTGCACTAGCAGCATAGAGAAACCATTTTGTTGAGCTATTCGTGTTGTAGTAAATTCGTTTCAAAGCTATCTAGCCATAGCCAAATGACTTGAATCAACCATTTCCAGCTTTATAAGTCCTAGATGTTTATATCCGGCTACCAGCCCATCAATACAATGATGGCTAGCAGGCCTGATAAAAATCACTATGTAAGAAAAATATAGAAAAGCCTAGTCTTGACTCAACCTATAACTCTTTATTCTATTCATGGTGTGGAGGCCCGGCTTCAACTGAGTATGCCGCGATGATTGAGGGAACGAAGGCCGAACCTGCCGACAATTTTTCACAACATAAAACACTATTTGGGGTCAAGCTTTGGCGGAGTTACCCCCCTCTGGCCTTGATATTTTCCACTGTAAGGTTTTGCTACCGGGCTCGTTGTTTTGACAAAGAGTACATGTAGGAATCGTTGTCCGGGATACAGGCGTATAGGGTATGCAGAACCAATGATCTCGATTGTTACTTGGCCGCAGAATCCGGCATCGATTACGGTTGGAGGAACGAAGAGGCCGAGACGGGCAAATGTACTACGCACATTAACTAGGCCAACAAGGTCGTCAGGTAGGCAAACTGTTTCATGGGTTGTTGCAAGTACGTGCTCGTAGGGATTGATGGTTATTCCTTTGTCGGGTAATGCCTTTCGACATATATAGTATTTTTGTTTATCAAAGGGCTTTTTCGTATCTAGTTCGGAAGCCTTACTGTTAAATCGGCAAAACTCGTCGCCTAGGTGGAGATCAACTCCATTTTCACGTATGGTGTCATCTAGCAAGGGGTCTATTCGCAGCAAGCCCTTCTCTATATACCATGCAATATCACGATCCGATAATATCATTGCCGTAATCACCCTTCTGCGAGCTGCCTAGAAGGAATATTCTTTTCTTGAAGACTGATATTATTTAGGTTAGGGGTTTTATTCCACGCTTTAGTGTCTCCCATACAGTCCCAGCTAATTATTCCGCAGCATTCTACCCGGGATACGCCATTCTTGGTCTCTACTAGTAATGCCCCACTAGGCGTAAGCCCTAACGCTATCCCTTCTAATATTCCTCTTTCCGTCGAAACAACGACTTTACACTCCCTAAGCATATCTCTTCTTGATGCTTCCCACAAGCAGTCTTCAGGAGAAACGAGGGCCCTACCTATGCCCTTTATTATCGCCAGATATATGTCGGCTAACGACCTTTTATAACCATAGGCGGAGAGCTTGGCTCCACCGGGAGGCACGGCATTATACACATTTATTCCTACACCGATTTTAAGTACTCCATTTTTATAAACGACCAGTATTCCACCAACTTTTCCTCTGTCTATATAAAGGTCGTTCGGCCACTTTACCCTTATAATTGGCTTATAGCGTTCCCTTTGCAAGAGCCGTTCAACTTCTTCCGCCACGCATCCCCCAACGGCAACTGGTAGCCATGAGCCTGGTGGCCCCCTTGACGCCGAGAATGTGAGCCAGGCGCCTCCTCTCGGGCTAATCCATCTTCCGCTTCTTCCTCTTCCCCGCAACTGGGTAAGGGCAATCACGACTCCTGGGAGCTCGGGAGGCTCTACATCCATTGTACTCTCTACGTGGTCGTAGACCTCTATGCATCGGGGCTTTAAGAACGCCTCCACGGTAAAGACCCTCCGGCCTTATATTCGTCAAGCGTCGAAAGCGCTTATCGCCAAAAGTCTAAACATTTATATTCCTTGAGCATGGAGGTTTCTTCTAGGCGTTTCCGCAAGGGTGCTGACGCTTTGACACGCAAGGTCCTCATAGCATCGCGCGGCGAAATAGCCATACGCATTGCGCGTGCCGCCCGCGAGCTTGGGTGGGAGCCTATAACGATATATGAAGACGGGGACAAGTATAGTCCCCACATCAGGGCGGGGGTTCTTGCGATCCCCGTCAAAAGCTACACTGATATGAACAGCATCATAGATGCCGCTATTAAAGCTGACGCCGACGTAATTCATCCAGGCTATGGATTCTTGTCGGAGAATCCTGATTTTGCTGAGAAGGTTCTAGGTTATGGAATTGGGTGGGCTGGCCCAAGCCCTAAGGCTATGCGGCTTCTGGGCGATAAGAACTCGGCAAAGGAACTCGCACGTAAGCTTGACGTACCCACACTGCCTTGGTGCGAGGCACATAGCCCAGAAGAGGCTCGCCGCTGTGCAGATCGAATCGGTTATCCAGTAATACTTAAGGCTAGTCTTGCAGGAGGTGGGCGAGGAAGCAGGATAGCATATACACCGGAAGAAGTTGAGCAAGGCTTCAAGCTTGTCAAAATGGAGGCTGACTTGGGCTTCGGTAACGCAGGGACAATATTCGTTGAAAAATTCATAAATCATGCAAGACATATAGAGGTTCAGATCCTAGGCGATGGATCAGGTAACGTAATTCACCTTTTTGAGCGAGAATGCAGCCTTCAGAGACGCAGACAGAAGATAGTAGAAGAGGCACCCAGCCCCTTCGTTGAGAGAATAAAACACCGCAGGCCGCTTCGGGAGGAATTAACAAAGTACGCCGTAGCTCTCGGCGAAGCAGTTAACTACTCGAGTGCTGGCACCATAGAGTTTATTGTAGACCCCCAAGGAAACCCGTATTTTATTGAAGCAAATACTAGGCTACAAGTAGAGCACGGCGTAACCGAGGAAGTTACGGGTATAGATATAGTTAAGCAACAGCTACTTGTGGCCGCCGGTTATCCTCTATCCATAACACAGGATGGCGTTAAGCTCCATGGATGGGCTATTGAGGCCCGTGTATATGCCGAGGACCCGTTCAACAATTTCAGTGCATCGGAGGGCATCGTAACAAGGCTTAAGGAGCCGCGCGGCCCCGGTATAAGGGTTGATTCAGGCATAGAAGAGGGCATGCAAATCAATCCAAAATACGATACATTATTAGTAAAGATAATTGCTCGGGGGTTCTCACGCAGTGAAGCACTATCAAAGCTGCGTTGGGCTCTACGTGAGACAGTAATAGGTGGTATAGAGACTAATCTCGACTTACTCCGCGCGATAACTGATAGACCGTGGTTTGCTGACGCAGAATACGATACCCAAACTATAGAGAAGTCATTAAACAACTTGCTCAGCAGTATTGCTTCTAGGAGGAAAATCGTAAAGGCGATCGCCGAAAAAATAGTAAAGAAGCAAGGGGCAACACTCCAGTTGTTGAGAAACAGCATATCTAATGCTGTTACGAGGTACAACGGTTATGGCTGGCCATGGCCACCCTGGAGAATTGCAAGGTATTAAGTTAATTTCTCTTAAGAGAATCTACGGCAATACATATGAGGCAGAAATAGAGACTGATAATGGGGAAATAATTAGGCTCCAAGTTAGAGTTGAGAATGATATCGTAGAGACGCCTTTCGGCTCATATCACTTATCAATAGCACAACAACTTCTTGAAAATAGTTCCAGTTCAACCAGTACCAGCACCAGCGGCACTACTAGTGCTTCCTGGCTTGTAGAATTCGATGAGCACAGCGGTGAGCTGCGAGCAAGACTTTCAATGAAAGTAATTGAACTATTAAAGAGGATCGGTGAGAAGGTTAACCAAAACGAGAAAATAGCCGTTGTTGAAACCATGAAGATGCTTAACGAAGTATATGCTCCATGTAGCGGTGAACTACTCGAAGCAATAGAGCCCGGCAAGGGAGTAGCTCCAGGCGAAGCTATAGCAAAAATTAAGTGCAGAGACAAGTAGAGCTGGTCCCTGTTTCATAGGAAAACTTCTGCTTCTTGCTTGATTATTTTCTCCACTCAAAAACTATAGGTTTCTCCACGCAAGGTGTCGTCAGGGGTAGTATGAGTCTTGGCACATAAGATTGATGAATTAAGAAAAATAATTGAAGGGATTAAAGAGGCCGAGAAAGAACGGTCTAAAAAGCAACATAGCAAAGGCAAGCTCTATGTTCGTGAACGGCTAGAACTCCTGCTAGATCCGGGAAGCTTTGAGGAAATTCAGTGGCTCGCAACTACGCGGAGCACTTTATTCGGTCTTGATAAAAAGAGAGTGCCCGGAGATGCCGTTATAGCAGGCTATGGGAGGATTAATGGTCGCCCTGTTTACGTATTTGCACAAGATTTTAGCGTTATGGGCGGCAGCATAGGAGAAGCCCATGCCGAGAAAATCGTGAGAACTATTGAGCTCGCAATAAAGAGCGGCGTACCGGTCATCGGGATATGGGATTCGGGGGGAGCTCGTATACAGGAAGGCGTTGCAGCACTGCACGGTGTCGGTAGGATAATGAAAGCAATAGTTGACGCAAGCGGGGTTATACCCCAAATAGCTCTTGTCCTAGGCCCGGCTGCAGGTGGGGCAGCATATGCTCCAGCACTAATGGATTTCACAATAGTAGTCGATAATATTACTTATTTGTTTGTAACAGGGCCCGAGGTCGTGAAAGAAGTCACAGGGGAAGAAGTGGACTTTGAGAGGCTTGGGGGAGCACGGGTTCACAGTCAGGTAAGCGGAGTGGGCCACTTTAGGGCTAAAAGCGAGGAAGAGGCCATTGAGATTACGAAGAGACTGCTCTCATACCTTCCCGACAATAATGAAGCGCCTCTTCCAATTGTTGATACGGGAGACCCCATTGAACGTGAGGACCCAGAGCTAGACTCCATAGTTCCCGAAGATCCCATGAAGGCATACGATATGCGGATTGTCCTTCAGAAGATTTTCGACAAGGGATCCTTGCTCGAAGTCCATGCAGAGTGGGGGCAGAGCATAATCACTGCTTTTGCTAGGCTAGGAGGCATCCCCGTCTGCATAGTAGCGAGCCAACCTCTCGTCATGAGTGGTGCTATTGATATAAACGCTTCTTGTAAAGCAGCTAGGTTTGTTAGGTTCTGCGATGCTTTCAACCTCCCAATAATAACGCTTGTCGATGTCCCTGGCTACATGCCGGGAACGCAGCAAGAGCATGGAGGAATCATACGCCACGGCGCAAAGATGCTATATGCTTACTCTGAGGCAACAGTTCCAAAGATAACAGTTATTGTTAGGAAGGCCTACGGTGGTGCGTACATCTCTATGGGTAGTCGCTCGCTCGGAGCTGATATTGTTTTGGCTTGGCCCACGGCAGAGATAGCTGTCATGGGTGCTGAGGCAGCAGTACGGATACTGTATAGGAGGCAGCTTGCAGCTTCTCCCAACCCGGAAGAAGAGAAGAAAAAACTAGTCGAGGAATTCAAGAAGACATTCCTCAACCCTTACCGTGCCGCGGAGCTAGGTCTCGTTGATAACGTAGTAGAGCCGCGTAGGACTAGGCCAAAACTCTATCAAGCACTAGTAGCTCTAATTAAGAAGAGAGAATGGAGGCCTCCAAGAAAGCACGGGAACATACCATTATAATGTCTTCTGAAATACCTTGGCTCAAAACCAGGGTTAGGAAGATTTGTTTAACGTTCTTAGCTCGTTAGAAGCCTGGTTAACGTACCTAAGGGAGACACGGTACCGAGGGCTAGTACTGCTGCACTCAGCAACGATAGCGCAAACCGTGTCAACAATTGCTAGGAGGCTCAAAGACTTCTACAGCAGAGTAGTCTGTATAGCACCACGCGACATGCGCAGATATATATCTAATTGCGATACACTACTCAGCCCATCCGCTATAGAGAAGCTCCTTGGAACAGACAACGAGGCAGTAATAATTGCTACGCCGAAGCTCCTAAGGCCAAACCTTGTAGCTGCGGCAGCTGAGACAATTATCAGCAGTGGCATACTCGTACTCGTAGCACCTCCTCTTGACGATTGGAACCCTGGAGGTACTATGAGTATTGGTCTCTACAAGAGGTACCTAATAGAATCGCTTTATACAATGCGCTCACTCTTCTGGGCAGATATCGACAGAGATACGATATTTATCGAGAGATTGCCGAATAAAGCGCCCGGTTCGGTGCAAGAAAGGAGCTACGAGCCTAAGAGCCATGTGCATCGAGAGCTTCTAGACTTGGCACTAACACAGGACCAAGCTATAGGCCTTGATATGTTAGTACATCACTTTCGCTCAAAGCGGGGCCGCGGCGCCTTTATAGTAGGTGATAGGGGGCGCGGAAAATCAGGACTACTAGGGCTCTTCGCAGCCTACTTGATTGCAAGCCACATGGTGGGCTTTCTACCAATAACCGCTCCCTCGCCCTGGAATGTTCAAAGCTTTTTTAGGGTACTAGCTAGGGCCCTCGATACAATAAGGGTTAGACGTTATCGCATCATACGCCGTGGCGACATCATCATAGGTATAAGCGGGCCCTGGTTTCATGTGAGATACCATACACCAGACCGCGTAGAACCAGGCTCTTTCACAATAGTTGACGAAGGAGCAGCCCTAGGACCCTTAAGGCTGCGCCTAATAGCATATCGTGCCCCGAGAATAGCTATTGCTACAACGATTCACGGCTACGAGGGCAGCGGACGCATACTATCAAAAATTGTTGAGAATATAGTGCCAGCTCCAAGGATTACTATTGAGCTACAAACGCCCGTACGTTATCCCCCCGGAGACCCGCTAGAAGAGTGGGTTTACGACACCTTCATGCTGCGCATAGATGTTGAACAGAGGCCGATAGAAGTAGATATGAGTAAAATAAGGATAACAGAGGTAGATAGAGCGAGACTCGTATCAAATCGAAAGGAGCTTAGAAAACTGTACTCAATACTTGTACTCGCCCATTACAGAAATGAGCCTGACGACCTTGCACTGATTCTAGATGCACCGCATCACAAACTCTATGCAGCATATATGGGAGACGAGGCCGTCGCTGTAGCGGACGTGTCCATAGAGTCGGGCAGTAGCCCTTATGAGGCAAGAATAATTCCAGACTTGCTTGCAAGCAGTAATCCGGACGCACTAGGACTAAAAGGCTTTAGAATAGTCAGAATAGCAGTACATCCTAGTATGCAAAGACGGGGCATAGGCTCATACCTTTTAAGATATATTGAAGACGGTGCAAGAAAGCAGGGACTTGACTGGGTGGGCGCGAGTTTTGGGCGCCCAGACGTAATAAGGTTCTGGCTCAAGAATGGATACAGCATCGCCTACGTTTCTCCACTACCAAGCAAAGCCACCGGCGAGCACAATATTGCAGTCGTGAAGCCCGTAGGCAATCACGCGGAGTCAATTATAACCGGTATCGCAAAAGATATGTTGCGCAAACTGCTTTTAGCCGGACACACTCTATATCGAGGTGTACCAGTAGAAACAATGGCGTATATACTAGAGGGTGCGCCAAGGCTTTCTCAAAAAATTCTAGGAGAATTAACTAAAGAGCAAATATATAGGTTAAAGCGCGCTATACAGGGAAGCCTCGATATAGAATCTATTCTGGACAGCTATTGGCTCCTCCTCGTAAATACTATTCTGTGCAGAGGCGGTCTCTACGACATAGACTACGATGAACGGCTACCCATAATAGCTCGCCTTATACAAGGGAAATCTCTTGGAGACATAGTGGCCATAACTGGCAAGGCGGGCAACGAGATAAGAGACCTGCTCTTACGTAAGCTTAAAGCATTGTACGAGGTAGCAGAGAAAGAGTGTAATCTCGTTTCCAAGACAATCTAGTACGTGGTAGCGACGAGTGCTGAGCTTGCTCTTAGGCTAAGTCCCTCAACATATGTGAGGATGAAAAGCATTGATTATTATTACGCTTTTAGCCCTCGTTATATTACATCTAAATGTTACGGCTCTATCAGTTACAGATAGCTGTCCAAGAGACTTAAACATAACCGCATACGGGAGAATAGTGGAGCCCGTAAAGGGAATAGTTATAGGTTACATTCCACTGATTAATATAAAATCAATAACTACTAAAGATAAAAATATTAGTATTAGATTATACACTTCTAATTCGAAAAACATTATACCCTTCACGAAAGAAGTGAAAGACGACGGACTTGTCATAGAGGCACAATCCTATGTGCCCTTGGAAGAACCAGTAATTATTGTACTCCTCCTAGATGATTGCAGTATCCGCGCAGAGATCAAGCCACCCAGCATTAGTATTCTCAGATACAACTATTCAACGACTATTATGAAACATGAGCACTCAGCCATAGCCCTAGATAAGAGGATTATTGATCCGCTAGGATTCTTTTATACTAACTTAACGCAGCAAACAAACCATCATGCTGCTAGATCTAACGCTATAGCAAAGGTAAGCAATACGTCTAGCACTGTACCCAGTGGTTCAGCAAAATCACCAGTACTCTTATTGCTACTAGTAGCTAGCCTTGTCTCTGTCTTAGATTATTTATTTTCTCGGAGAAAAAGTCGGCAACACGACTAGGCAGCATTGCAATAACTACTTGCTTAATTAGCTCATAAAATGCATAAATAATGCCTTTTTCATTATATACCTCCACTATACGGATCCAGTTTATCCTTAATATTACTATAGCCACTACTATGCTCAATAATATCAGAGCAACAATGCCCTCAACCGTAAGACCTCCGGAACTCTCAAGTAAGGAACGCACCAGGTTCCCGAACATAACCGCAAGAAACGTGATTATCACTTTGCCTAGGAAAACCGCTATAAAGAATAATAATAGATTATAGCCTGTCATACCAAGCGGAATATAAAGTACGTCATCTGGTAGAGGCAGCGCTGCAAAAAGAAACAACGCTAAGAAAACGCTCTTCTGGAAAGCCTTTTTGAAGATTTCAAGATTCTCCCTTGTCTTCTTGGGCAAGATCTTGCGAAAGAACCTGCCCATGAGAAATACAATAACTTTTCCCAAAGCCGCTCCCAGGCCGCCTGAGATTGCTACAAAAATGCGCTCAGCATTCGAGTCAATTACTGCACCCCATCCTGCGACAAGACCAAGATATGGAACCGTCATGTAAGGTATAGCATTACTTACCAGTGAAACAATAAATGCGGATAATACGGGATTTTTTACGCCTATCAGCGATAGTATTGTGTCAACAACGCTGTCGCTCAATCTCTCCGTCCCTTCTCATGCAAGATATTACCTAAGACGCTGGAGGCCCGTGCCTATGCGTGGGTCTGAGCAGTAATAACTATATGGGAGACGTCTAACACGGAAAGAGACTTGGCGGGATGCAGACTGCAAACGCGGCTGAGATCAAAATGCTGTGCTGAGGCCCTCGATCACTTACCGCCTCTACTCCTCGCTAGGCGCCGTGCCTCTACAAGGATCTCATTTATTCCTCTCCAGTGACCACCGCGCCAATATACTTGCCCGCACCCGGTGCATACCCAGAACTCTTCATAAGCCTCAAATACTCTAGGAGGAACTCTTCCTCTAACTTCCTCCTTAGAAACACGACGCAGAGGAGCGTTGCATAACGGGCATCTGCTTTTATTGGGGTCTATTTCAAGACGTATCCCATAAACCCTATGAAGCTTGGCAAGCGACTCCACAACGTTCTCATATACAAGTACAGCTTCAATGCCGCGGCGTAAAGCACGACGATATAGTCCTCTATCTCGCGTAACAAGTATTCTTCCGCTCTTTTCAGCTTCTTCAAGTATTCGCGAGTCATGCCAATTCTTAGCATAAAGCGTGTCATAGCCCAGCATGCGAAGCCAGCGAGCAAGCGAGCCAAGCATGGAATCTACAATAAACTTGGGTTCTTTTCCCTTAGCAATCTCGCCTTGACTCCTATGTCTGGCATTTTCGCTTCCCTTCGGAGTTATCGATGCACTCAAAATATCACATCACCCTTATGCTGCAATAGCTCTTAAGAATACTCATCACGCTTTTAATGGATTCTAAGGGGGTATCCGTTAATTGAACACGTCCTATCCCGATAGCCCCTTTATAGCTTATAGCAGCTTTAGAAAAACTAAGGCTATAGTACAGTACTACTTTTTCCGGTTACATAGGAAAAATAGTTAGCCTAAGGCGCTTTTGATGCAATTAACCTGACGAGCTCATCAAGCGTAATTATTCCTACTATTTTGTCCTCGTGCATTACCACAACGCCCTTGCTCTTCTTCGTCTTCATTTTTTCAAACGCTTCAACTACACTTGTATCAGGCTGTACTACTGGCGGCCTTAACCTCATAATATCATCTACGAGTAAATGATCAATCCTCTCTTTACGATACTTCTCTGGAACTATATCGTGAAAAGCTAAGAACGCGTCAGCAACCTCGTCTACAGTCACATAACCGACTAGCCTGCCTTCCTCGTCAACTACCGGTATAAAGAGCAAATTATACTGCAACAATAGGCGCCTTGCATGCAGCACCTTATTGGTTGTTTTTAGTATCTCCGGGATAGTTATCATAACGTCTACGGCCTTGACGTCAGCAGCGTACTCGTTTACAAGATTAGCTATTTCCCACCTTGTTATAAGTCCCACTACATTATCATCTTCAACGACAGGGTAACTTCCTACTCCATCGCTTACCATTTTCCGCGCGACTTCTCCTACGCTAATGTCTGGAGGTATGGTCTTAGGATCCGGAGTCATGAAACTGGATACATGCATTCTTCCAGGGACGACGTTACGCGTTCGCAGAGTTGCTAGCTTTGTCATTATATCCTTCTTAGTCATTATTCCGACAAGCTTCTTTTCCTCAAAAGCAAGTACACGGTCGGTGTCATATCTTTTCATTACACGCACAGCATGCTCTAGGGTCTCGTCTTTATCCACCGCAGGATAGTCCTTCAGCATTATGTCTGCCGCTTTCACGCGTCTCACCCCTGTAGCACTCTAACAGCGACGGTTTTAATGCAGCACCCAAATTACTATGCTTATACCGGCTACTTGCTCTGAGCTATAGCTTGCAATATGTTATGCTTTACTACTACTCCTAGTGGCTCTTTTTCACCAACAACAGGAACAGAGCTAAATCCATGCCTTATCATTAGCTTAGCTGCTTCGGCTAAATCACTATCCTCGGCAACAGTTATGGGGTCAGGAGTCATGACGTCTTGCGCTGTAATTATTGTATACTCGTATACAGGCCCAAGCCGGCCTTTAGGGAGTTCCGCAAAGCGTCTAACACTTTTAGATTTCGTTCTCGAAACCGATGGATACTCGGCTAGGAACGCTATATCGCTCGGAGCTATAATGCCGACTATCTCGCCAGAATCAACCACAAGCACTCTTCGAGACGGATGCGAATATAGAAGATCAATCACGTAGGAAACACTATGCGAAGGAGCCGCCTTAGGTACATCACTGTACATGAAGTCAGAGGCCTTATATTTGCCCCGAAGCCTTTCAGCGTACGCCCTAACGATATCAGTCTTCGTTATAATGCCTACTAGCCTGCCTTCTTCATCAACCACGGGAAGTCCTCCAATATTGTGCTGCAGCATCAGTCTTGCAGCCTCTCTTAACGAGCGGCCCTGGGTTATCGTTACCACATCTCCCGTCATAATTTCTCTAACAAATACCGAGTCTAAGGGTCTTGAAGCAAGCGAGCCCGAAGCAACTTTGAGAAAATCAGTCTTAGTTACAATACCTATTGGTCTATTATTATCATCTATTACGACAAGGCGGCCTACGCGGTAACGAATCATGAGGTTTCGCACATGAGCTAGATTATCGCTCGGCTTAACAACGACAACGGGAGAGGACATATACTCGTCTACTCTCGGATATGAAGCCATTTACATCACCTTACGAAACAAGACTACAATAATAACTAAAAACATTTAACATAAAAAACACAAATAAAACAATATGCACAGACAAGTAAAATATGCCAACGCCGCTAGTAGAGTGCTTACTCTTTCTTAGTAGCTACAGCGAACAAGACGTCCCTCTCAGTAATTATCCCAACAAGTTCATCGTCCTTTACCACAAGCAGGCTACTTACGCCTTTCTCCTTCATTAGCGTAGCTGCTTCTCCTACGTCAGCATCAGGTGCTATTGTTACATAGCCGCTTAAACCTACCAGCTTCACTGGCGCCTTGAGTGCCTCTTCGATTCGATCTGTTTCTATGTATCTGAAGACATCATGCGAGCCAAAGAATCTGACAATGTCTTTAGCAGTTACCATGCCCCATATTTTTCCTTCTTCTATTATTGGTAGCCTCCTGATACCGTATTTAATCATGGTCTCTGCTGCTTCCTTTATTGAAGCCTTTGAGTCTACTGTTATAACGTTTTTAGTCATAACTTCCTCTACCTTTCTACCAATATTTTTCTCGGCTAGATGTTCTACCAGGTCGTGCTCAGTTATTATACCCCATAGGCTCATGTCCTCAAAGACCACTGGGACTACGCCAACATTCTTAGTAACCATCGTCTCTATTATCTTCGCGAGAGTATCGTTTACTGTAACGTATACAGGGTTAGGATTCATTATTGAAGCTACATGTTCACGTAGTAACGCAGAGTAAATATTGCCGTTATGCCTATTGACGACTATATTATACAGCTCTCCGCCACCAAGGTAGTTGACCAGGTCTGTTGCAGTAATTATTCCCTCCAACACCTCCTTATTAGGAACAATTACCGGTAGTGCTCTCACATTGTACCTTGTTATTTCCTCTGCTGCTCCAAGTATCGTGGCCGTTTTTGTTATTGTATATACCGGTCGACGTGCAAGGATTTTTGCATCTCTCTCGCTACGATAGACTCGGTCACTAAAGTTTGGTTTACCATCGCTACGTAGCCAGCGAATTCCCTCAGGCCTACGAGGTGGAACGATGTAACCTCTTGACACTGCTTTCACCCTAGCTTTCCAGTTTACTAGATGCTCCACGCAAGCTTATTTAGTCTAGACTAAAAAGCCGTACATGCATCTCCAGACTACTTACTTGAGAGCCATTTCGAGACAACATCACTTCTATCAATGACTCCGAGGAGGTGCTTTTCTTCATCGACTATGTAGACTCTTCCTATGTCACGTTTAATCATCAGCTCTGCCGCATCACGTAAGGTTGCAGTAGGCAGTAGGGTTACCGGCGGCGTCGACATAACTTCATATACGAACGGGCCTTTACGGTAACTATCTGCCTCGAAGTCAGGCCTTGTATATCCTCGAGATAGTAGATCGTATTCAGCAATCACACCAACGATCTTGCCCTCCTTGACCACCGGAAGAGCTGCAAATCCATGCTTGCGCATTAGTTGCCATACTTTATGTACAGGAGTATCTGGTTCAACATATACTACTGATTTTTGCATTACCTCGGATATGGGAATTAGTAGTGCACTTTCATCGGAGTCGAGAATATGCTTTATAGCGTTTTCAAGGCCAAAGATTCCAAGATACTTGCCGGACTCGTCTATGACGGGAGAATACCATTCATCGTACTTAAGCATCTTGCGAAGAACCGATACAGCATCGTCACTGGGTACAGCAGTGATTTTAGGATCCTCCATAAGGTTCTTTGCAGTTGCCTCTGTACGGGTAGCAGATACTTCTAGCAGTGAGCCACGCTTAACTAGGCCAATTAGGCGGAGTGTTTTTTCATCGCTTACTACGGGTAATACCCTTAGTCTATTATCACGTATGAGTCTTCGCAGGAAACCAATGCTTGCATTGGGTAGAACATGGGGGTGTTTATAGTAGAATAAGTCTGCTATGCGTGGAGTCAGGCTCTACACCATATTATAGAGGGTACTTATTGTGGGCTATATACTTACGGCCGCTCAAGTAGGTAAAGGCGCCAACACGGACATAGAGCCCGGACTCCCAGCATCTCCACGTTAATCGGTAAACATCACTATGTACTTTATGCTTGAGTCTACACTGACTTCAGATACAGTATTTCGAGAAGACCTGGAGCATAGCGTATTATATCGCTCCTCGTAATTATTCCTACAAGTCTACCGTCACGATCGACTACCGGCAAGTGCCCAATGCGCTTCCTGCTCATTAAGTCTGCAGCAGCAGAGAGCGGGGCATCCTCGTATATTGTTACAGGATTTGGTGTCATAATGTGACGTACTAGTGTACGATTCGGGTCAAGTCCTTTTGCTACTACTCTTCTAACAATGTCACCTTCGGTTATTATGCCTACTATTGAGCCTTTCTCATTAACAATTACTACGCTACCCACATCGTTTTCCGCCATTTTTTGTGCAGCTTTGGTAACATTCTCATCGGGGCCACAAGTGACTACATTAGTAACCATTGCATCAGAGACACGCAGTTCTTCAACATCACTAGTCCCTTCAAACGGCTCACTCATCGCCTATCAGCCCACGCCGAGCTTTCAGCCGTTTGTGTTCCTAATCCCCCGTAGAGGAAAATATATTCATAGGCTTAGCTGTTCTTCGCCCCTTGGCTGTGCGATTCTATGAGAAGTACTGAACAATACTATAGGAGGCCGAGTTGCTTGGCTTTCTCGCGCGCGGGCTGCCATAGTTCTTGGGGCCTCCTTTCCCGTAGCGCCCTTAACAGTCTTCTATTCCTCTCTTTTGCCTGGGCCAGGACATCATTAGCTATGCTAACTATGTCTTCAATGCGTTCTTCTTTTATTAGCACTTCTTGCTTATCAGCTAAGAGTATGTCCGCACGCACACCTGTACGTAGTTCAACTAGCATCGGATAACCCAGGACCATTATTCCGCTATGCTTAAACCCGGCTTCTCTGGCTGCTTCAAGTATCACCTTAGCCTCCTCGAAGTCTCTTACATATACATGGTATATGGGCCCTTGAACGCTAAGCCATAGGCGCGTGCTTCGAGGAACCTTGAGTAATCGTTCTATCTCAACCGACTTGACGGGTTCATGCTTCTTGAATATTGTTGCCGTTTCTTCTTTGCTCCAAGGATAGTCCGCATCAATTACGGTTATTCGACCCGAGCAGCTACTCTTGGTAAAAGCCTTGGGTCTAAGAAAGAACTCTACAAGCACGTCTAGTATATCGGTATCTAGATAGCCTATCTCAAGGTCCTCCCATAGCCTTTGCCAAGCTTCTAGTTTTTCTTGGTTCCAGTCCCGCACTTTCCCCATAGCGTGGCCCTTGCAACCTAGTAGTACGAGTAGTGTTATTAGCTGCTCGTACACATAAGTCTATGAATAATGAATATAGTATTGTTTATCTTGTACACGTTTTGCTCAACTCGTTTAAAGACTGATAAAGGATCGCCTATACTCCTAAGCTGTTCTCGGGTCTCGTAGCTGGGGGAGGGTGTTAGCAATGGGCGCGCTATTGGAGAAGCTTAAGCCTATGAGCAAGGGCCAGGAAGAGATGCTGCAAGCGCTCAAAAGCGATGAATACGAGATAGTTGGATTATTTGGACCTACTGGCAGCGGCAAGAGCTTGTTCAGCGTGCTCTACGGTATAGATGCCATACTTGAAGAGAAATATAAGAAACTGATTATATCAAGACCTGTTGTAGACGTAGTTACTGGTAAGGAGCTTACGGCACAAGAGCTTGGCGAGCAGTTCTACGAGATTGCATTCGCGTATCTAAGAGACATACTCTCGGAGTTCATAGAGTGGAATAAAGTAGAGGAGCTAATAAAGGAAGGCAAGATCATTTTCGCTGACACGCACTATCTGCG
Source organism: Pyrofollis japonicus (assembly GCF_033097485.1). NCBI lineage: Archaea > Thermoproteati > Thermoproteota > Thermoprotei > Desulfurococcales > Pyrodictiaceae > Pyrofollis > Pyrofollis japonicus. The sequence continues at coordinate 471,120 of NZ_AP028634.1, read as the reverse complement.
AGGAAGAACGTTTGATGATGCTATCATATTCTTAGATGATGCGCAAAATATTCCGCCAGAGAGTAGCGTCGAAATATTGATGAGAATTGGAAGAAACAGTAAGTTCGTAATAGCTGGCGACCCCGTGTTCCAGAAGCCTCATGGAGTTGAAAGGGATGGTGCCACTGTGATGCGAGAAGTACTAATAGGTGAAGAAAATGCAAAAGTCGTTGACCTTGGCTTAAAAGACATTGTGAGACCTGGAGCAAGGCGTGGAATACGCCTCCTAATAGAGATGCGTATGAGGAATAGACCACTCAACGAAATAGAAAAAAGAATCCTTGACGCGGCAAGGATATATGCACCAGACGCCGACGTAATAACAGTTGTTGAGTTCGTTGATGCTAAGAAACAGTTTGAGATAACAGCAGAGCATGTTCCAGACGCTCTGATCATAGTCAAGGAGGGTTACCTTGGTAGGCTTGTAGGCAAGGGTGGCGAGAGGATCCAGAAAATAGAACAAGACACAGAAATGAGACTTAGGGCTGTTGAGCTAACACTCGACTTTACAAACATCATTAGAGCTGTGCACCCTGTAAGCTGGATCTACAAGCATGTACTAGACGCCGACTTCGAAGGACCCTACTTAGCGGTAAAGGTGCGTAGCAACGAGTTTGGCGCCTTTGTAGGCCAGCGCGGCTTCCACGTGAAGTTCTTAGACGCGGTGTTTAGAAAACTCCTAGGAGTCGGCGTAAAGGCGTACGAAGTAATCGAGGAAGAGGAGACTGGTAGAAGAAAGAAGCGCAGATAACACGGGTAGCATAGCTGGGAGCAGAGCGAGGCGTAGGAGTTTTTGGCGCTGCGTTTTTTACGTGACCATCTGCTCGACGAGGCCCTTGCAATCCTTATTTCAAAGCTTGGACTAAGCTATATAAAAATAGACAGGATCTATATAGCTTGGAGCAGGGGCTCAAAAACTACAGCACTCGCACGTATATGGGGGCTCCCCTCGCCTTTTATTAAGCTAGGCATCTGCGAGCCGACATATATTATTGAACTTGTCTCAGAAAAGTTTCCTAGGCTCAGCTGTGAGGAAATAGTAGAGACGCTCGTTCACGAACTACTTCATATTCCTCGCACATTTAGTGGCGGGCTAAGAGCGCATGGCGAGTGGAGTAAGAGGAGAAATATCAAGAGGATGATCAAGGAGAAGTTGAGAAAAGAAGACGTGGAGACATTATGCCGCCTCGTGAAACTGTCTCTTAAAAGAATAGAAAATAGCTAACGTGCGACACATACATGTCTTTACTGCACTATCCTGGATGCATCATTTTGTCTTCAGCCTGCTCTATAGACTATATAAACTGACAGTGGCTCTTCTCTCTTGCAGACTAAGGTGGTGACACGAAAGTATGGGCAAGATTTACGTGCTAAAGGAGCCGCGGCGCGGCGATAGAGCATGGAACATTTATGCATTGAGGGAAGCTGCTAGGCTGAAGAAGTGGTTTCAAGGCGTATACTATAGTCCTAGGCTGAAACGCCTCTTAGCAGTCTTCAAACCCACTCCAGGCACACATGTAAATCTTGAAGTATTTGAAGAGATGAACGAAGGTGTGCTTAAGGATGCATTTCGTATGGAGTGTCCAAGGGGGTGCAACAAATGCTGTGTATTCAGAAGCGGTGCATTTATCCTAGAAAATGAACTACGTGAATTACCGAGCAACGTGGCCGAAAAGATCATGAAACAGCCGAGCGAACTCATAAGAACGCCGGGAGGATGGGTTAGAGTCTATAGGCTCGATACAGAGCCTATGGGTAGGTGTATCTTCTTCGACGTCGAAAAAGGAGAATGCACGCTTGAAGCCCTTGGCGGAAAGAGGTTCAAACCCATAGTATGTTTGCTTACTTACTGCACGGTGTTTGCTACAAGGAATGGTGAAAAGTACCTCAAAACGGGTTTCCGTGTGCTGTCGGACGGTAGGGTTGAGATGCACTATAAACGTGTTAGCGACGACGAATGGAATATAATGGTGAGAAGGATGGCGTCCACATGGCTACGTTACAGAAAGGTCTACAAGTCACTAAAGGAGGCAGAAAGCAGGACGAGCTTATGAGGATTTCAGAGATAGGTTACGTATTAGAAAGAGTGCATTCGAAGATCGCCTACATATGCATGACGGCCGCACTCTCGTCTCTCTTTGCCACCGGCAGCTCTGACTCGAAGTACTCGCTTGTTTCCGCGTAAGGTCTTCTTCTCTTCTTCATAACTTTCTCTATAGCCGCCAAGAAGTCCTTCATAGTTACTACCTTCCTGTTGTCGCGCAACGCGAAGTATCCTGCTTCTATTACTATTGCACGAATGTCCGCACCGGTAGCGCCCTCCGTAAGCTTTGCAAGCTGCACGAAGTCTACATCATTGCTCAGCTTCATCTTCCTCGTATGTATGCGGAATATTTCTACGCGGGCCTTCTCATTAGGCGGCGGCACGTATACTAGTCTGTCAAATCGACCTGGCCTCAGAATAGCTGGGTCAAGTATATCTATCCTATTAGTCGCTGCTATCACCTTTACATTACCAAGTGGATCAAAGCCATCGAGCTCTGCGAGCAACTGCATAAGTGTACGCTGAACCTCGCGCTCACCGCTAGTACCTATATCAATTCTCTTAGCAGCAATCGCATCAATCTCGTCAATAAAGACAATGGCTGGCGCCTTCTTCCTTGCTAGCTTGAATACCTCCCTTACTATCCTTGCACCCTCGCCGATGTATTTATGTACGAACTCTGAACCCACGACGCGGATAAACGTCGCATTACTCATTGAAGCAACTGCTTTCGCTAGCAAAGTCTTTCCACAGCCCGGCGGGCCGTAAAGGAGGACGCCTTTTGGCGGCTCTATTCCAAGCTCACGGAATAGGTCTGGGTTCTTTAAAGGCAGTATAATCGCCTCATATAGCTCGCGCTTCTGCTCTTCAAGACCACCTATATCGTCAAACGTGACTTTTGGTCTCTCCGCAACCTCCATTGCACTTACATACGGGTCCTCGTACTGTGGAAGAATCTCCACTATTGTTGAGCCACGTTGGTTTAGAGCAACATATGTACCTGGTACAAGCTTGGAAGCGTCAATATGTGATGAGACATTTACCACTAGATTCGGGCCCGTACTGCTCTTAACTATTGCTCTTCCATCGGGCAATACGCCTAGCACGACCGCCTCGATTAGAGGCGGGCTTAGAAGCTTATCAACCTCCATTTTGTAGCGTCTAAGCTCTCTTCTCAGCTCCATACGTTCTGCTTCAAGCTCTCTAATTTTCCTTTCAAGCTGAATAATATACTGTCTGTACATTTCTTCAATACTTGTATCCTGCTCTGGCATAACCTGTTTCCACCATTCATCCATATATTAGAAGCGTATGAATACCTAAATAATGGTTTGCGGCCCATAACTACACTGGTGATACTACAGCAATGAGTACTAGGAGACGGGGCCAGGTACTGTATTGCGAAATGTGCGGAGCGCCGATAGAGGGGAGGGCTTACACTATCTATGTTGACGGTGTTGAGATGATTGTATGCGAGAGATGCTATCGAAAGTACATGTCGAGGGCGCGCAGAACAGCCACCGATACACCATTGCGTCTAAGGCTTGCACAGCCTAAGCCTAGGGAAGCACCAATCACGCAGCAAAGGGAGCCTCCTCAAAGACCTACAAAGCCTAGTGTAAGAACCGAGCAGAGAAGGGCAGCTAGGCCTCGCCCAGCTAGGAGAAGAAGCGGGCTCGGACTCGTAGAAAAGTACGAGGTTGTTGAAGACTATGCTGAGCGTGTTAGGCGTGCACGTGAACGCCTAGGGTTAACCCAGAAAGAGCTTGCACAGAGAGTCAAGGTGGGTGAAAACGTTATTCGCAGAATAGAGTCAGGGTCCCTTGTGCCCCCGGTCGATCTTGCTATGAGGCTTGAGCGTGTTCTAGGAGTAAAGCTTCTTGAGCCAGTAGCCGAGGAAGAAGAAGAGGCCGAGGGCTCTGAGGACTTCTACTTAACATTAGGCGATGTAGCAGAGCTGCGCGAAGACTAAGTATGCCTTATAGTTATATTATCTAAGAGCATGTGGCCCGGGACTGAGCTATTTTAGGGGCTCTAGGTACTTACTCCATCTCAGCAATACGGTGATTTAGCAACTAGCTAGGGGAAGAGAAGGCGGCATGACTAAGGAGAAAAATGGCTACTTCAAGGACGCGTTGCTGCTTATACCGAGAGATATAAGTGATTGGCAGCTCAAGGAGGCACTTGCCTTACTCGATACTGCAGGATACCGTCTTTACGACTATGTAAGATACCGAAGGGTTTCACGCTCACGTTTGCTTAGTCAAGCAAAGCTCAGAGAGGTCGCAGAGAAGGCCAGTGAGCTACAAGGCAAGGACGGTGCTCGTATAATAGTCTACGATGAGCTTCGACCCCGCGAGTACTTTAGAATAATTAGAGAAGCGAAGGTAGAGACAATTGATAGAACTATGCTGATTCTCGAAATATTCGCTCTTCATGCTGGCAGCCGCGAGGCCAAGCTGCAGATAGAGCTTGCTAGGCTCAAGCACCAGCTCCCCGTAATAAAGGAGGCAATAAGGCTTGCGAAGCTCCGTGAGCTACCAGGTTTCCTGGGCCCAGGCGGATACGCGGTAGATGCCTATTACAGGTACATGGTCTCAAGGATTGCCCGGATAAGGCGGGAGCTTGAACGGTTGAGGAAGAGAAGAGAACTTGAGAGATCTAAAAGGAGGAGTGCAGGCTTACCACACGTAGCTATAGTAGGTTATGCAAGCGTGGGAAAAACCACGCTATTTAACTCCTTAACACACGAATCGAAGTCCATAGGGCCAGAGTACTTTACAACACTTTCTCCTAAAGTAAAGGCTATAAGCCATAACGGATTCCGTTTTGCGCTCGTAGATACTGTGGGCTTTATATCGGATATACCCGTAGAGATCATTGAGGCCTTCCACTCTACCCTTGAAGAGGCCGCAACCGCCGATATCGTATTGTACGTCGTAGATGTTTCTGAGAGAGAAGACGTGCTTGTAGAAAAACTAGGAGAGGGTATTGACGTGCTTAGACGAATAGGTGTTGTCGATAAGCCTATGATTATCGCCGCAAATAAGATAGATCTTATTGGGAACGAAGAGGAGCTAAAACACCGGCTTGAGCTTATCTCGGGACTTGTGTCCGCATTATATCCGGGAATAAGAGATGTAGTCCCCGTCTCAGCTAAAAACAAAGTAGGGCTTGATAGGCTGCTATGCAGGCTGAGCACCCTGCTCAAAGATATGGAAAGGTATATGTTCTACGCATAGGGCATCGGCCTGAGCGAGACAAGAGAATAACAACGCACGTAGGCCTAGTTGCACGGGCTTTCGGCGCCAATGGGTTCATTCTAGCCGATGTCTGCGATGACCACGTAATGAGTTCCTTAAAGAAGGTTCTTGAGCGCTGGGGCGGTGCAATGGACCTCCTATGTGGCGTGAGTGGTAAGAGTTATGTCAGGGAGTGGAAAAAGGGTGGCGGAGAGGTAATCCATTTAACGATGTACGGCCTACACGTTGACGATGTTATAGAGTCGATAAGGAGTAGCCCCAAGCCGAAACTCATAGTTGTAGGCGCCGAGAAGGTGCCTCCCTTCTACTACGAGGAGGCAACATACAATGTTGCTATAGGTAATCAGCCGCACAGCGAGGTAGCTGCCTTAGCGATCTTCCTTGACAGGCTCTATAGGGGGGAAGAACTGCGCCTTGAGTTTCCGAATGCAAAGGTAAAGATTATTCCTTCGGCTCGCGGCAAAAAAGTAGTAAGCCTGGAAAAGCATCCTAAATAGTACTAGGACAGGTTTGGAGAAAATAGCTAGAGGTGGGGCCAGTGGGCACCGAGGAGGCAGAAAAGCTATACAAGTTCGTAGAGAAGCTTCTCGACGCTAACGCGAGGCAGGTATTTCAAGTTCTCTTTGAAGAGGGCGAGGAACTGACAGAGGTCGATATCGCAGAGAAAACAGGCCTCAAGCTTAATGCGATAAGGCGCGCACTCAACATGCTCGCAGAGCAAGGGCTTGTAGTTTATCGTCGTCAAAAGCATCCGGAAAAGAATAGGCTCATCTTTTACTGGAAGGTTAATTATGAGGCTCTTCCAGCGATAATAGAGGCGAGGAAGAAGGCCACTCTTGAAAAGCTCAAGACTCTTTTAAGCAAGGAAGAGTCAACCATGTATTATGTGTGTCCAAACGACGGCACGCGCTATACCTTTGAGGAGGCCCTTGAGCACGAATTTGTATGCCCTCGCTGCGGCACCATGTTAGTGCCTGATAAGGATAGGGAGCTTAGGATACAGATACTGAGCCAATACATATCTATGCTAGAGGCGGAGATAAATGAGGACACCAAGTCTCGTTGATCTTTTCAGTGGTGCTGGGGGGTTTGCTGAGGGATTTCGACAAGCAGGTTTTCGCATTTTACTCGGAATAGATAATGACCCCGCGGCCATACGTAGTTTTAAGGCAAATTTTCCAGAAGCACTAGCGCTTGCCATGGATATAAAGGAGGTAAGTGGAGCGCTCATAGAGAGGCTCGTAGGACGTCCTGACGTTATCATTGGAAGTCCTCCTTGTGAGCCCTATACCGGGGCTAATCCTAGGCGTAGGAAAAACCCCTTAGAGAGACTATATGAGGATCCAGCCGGTCAACTCGTGCTACATTTTGCCCGAATAGTTGGCGAGCTAAAGCCACGTGTCTTCGTCATGGAGAACGTTCCAGGCATTCTCGATGTAGAGGATGAATTGCGTAGAATATTTCGCGAGGCGGGCTACAGCAGGGTATACTTTAACGTGCTTAAAGCAGAAGACTATGGGACGCCGAGCCATAGGCTAAGGGTATTCGTTTCCAATATAAAAATTAAGCCGCCGAAAAGAAACAAAAAAATTAGTGTTGAAGAAGCGCTTAGCTCGCTCCCAGAGCCGGGTGCTGAACTCCCTCCTAATCACGAACTCCCAAGCATTAGTCCGAGAAAGGCGAAACGAATAGCAAGACTACGCTGGGGGCAAGCATTAATATACTATGAGGGGGCAGATAATCGTAGGCTGCCTAACCTTATAAGGCTTGACCCCAGAAGACATGCACCTACCGTACTCGGGTCAAGCCGCTTCATACACCCCTACGAGGATAGATTCCTTACGGTAAGGGAACAAGCAAGACTAATGGGGTTTCCGGATAACCACGTGTTTCTCGGAGGAAAGGATGAGCAGTATAATCAGGTAGGGGAAGCGGTTCCAGTACCCTTGGCACGAGCCATCGCCGAGGTGGTGCTAGGGTACCTAGCCCGTGAGCAGTGATTTATATCGGTAGAGTATTATCGCTGCCTCAGCCACCGGTCCAGCGCGGGCCTCAAAGCCGCGTGGATAGAGGGCTTCTCCGAGTCCTGCGATATCCTTTCCGGGAGCAGGGTCAGATCCCCCGAAGATTATCATTGGCTTGTTTGCATTGCCTAGTCTTGAAACTATTTCATCAACGTCAGCAGCTTCACCGTATTCTCGCGAAATTATGACTATTTTGTCGGGCGAGAAGACTTCGACAGCATCCTTCACGCTCGGCAAGACATAAATGCTTCGATTCAAGCGCAGGGCTAGCCGCATTGCGTCGGGTATTCCGCTTGAAGCTGCTGCTCCATAGGCTTTTGTTACAACTATTTGGTTAAACCCTAGGCTGTAAACGAGTTTAACCATGTCGAGTAATCGCTGCGCACTTGAAATATCATGTACTACGACAAGCAAGCTAGTGCCCATCTTTCATCAGCCCCTTTTTCTAGCAAATACCCTACTCCATGATAGGAGTAAGGGGCTTTAAACAGATACCCAGCAAAAATCCGCCTCGATTTCTTGCTAGGGGCTCAGAACTTAAAGGTGTCAACACGTTCCTTCAGCGAGTACAGCCTTCAGCATCGCCCTCGATAGGGGGTAAAGGAGACCGAACCCTAATTGGGGTTTCTCTATTCAAACATACCGTGGTAGGCGGGGAACACGGTGTTTCTGCATGGCTCGAAAAGAGCGCGTTATAGCTATACGATTACCATCAGACGTCTATAGGGAATTAGAGCAAAGAGCTAGGAGGCTTGGCTATAGCCTCGTATCTGATTACCTCCGTGACCTGATTTACAGGGAGCTAGGGTATAAGGAGAAAGAAGAAGCTGTTAGAAAGCTTGTTGAGGAGCTAGTCGAGAAAAAATTGGCTGAGAAAGGGACTACGGAAATAGATGTTGACAAAATTCTCTCAAAGATAGAGAAGAAGATACAAGACATTATTAATCCGTGGACTGCTAAGATAGATCAACTATCAATGCGTATTTCTGAACTCTATGAGAAGATTGAAGAGCTTGAGGAGAAGGTAAAATCCTTTGAGGCCGCCGAGGCTACGAGGAGAGAACAATATGCCCAAGCTGTTGCAAGGTATAGGCCTCAATCAGAGTCTAGGAGAGAACCAAGACGGCGAACTGCGATAGAGAGGCTTCGCGAACAGGGAGCAGTCTTTGAGCATGATGTTCAATGGCTCCGGGATAGGGATGCGTTCTTTGAAAGACTTAGACGAGAAGGCGCAATTATACTCAATGTTGGCGGGGAAAGGATTGCTGTTGACCCGGAGTTCTGGCGAAACTTCAAGGAAAAGGTAGAGCAGCTGCCAACCCCTAACGATGACGAGGTTAGGGTACTACTTACTGACACACAGTACCAGCTCTTTAAGAAGCTCAAGGAGAGCGGCATGATATACTTTGACGCGTCAAAGAGAGCATGGCGCTTTGTAGAGGAACTCGCATAGACCCGGGCCAGGACGTGGTTGACTAGTTTAAAATTATCTATGCCTCGGAGCCAAGTCAATCATCATTACGAGTTAGCTTTCAGCCGCTGGCGTAGTCTTCATAGGCGATGACCAGCAGTTGCACATGATAAGGGGCTCGATTAAGGGGCGAAATTCGTCATTTAATAACTCAGCTCGGCTGTAAGACTTCATCGCCCAGTAAGTATTTTCTGAGAACAATTAGAGTGATAAGCTTCTCGGCCCCGAACGGTAAAAGAGAATTAGTGAAGTGGTTACTCGAGCTGCCAGCTCTGAAGATACTCTACTTGCTCTGGTATTAGCTCATCTATTTCTACGCCCATAGCTTTGAGCTTAAGCCTAGCTACCTCTTGGTCTATCTCGTCTGGTACCAGGTATACTCTTGGCTCCAGCTTGCCCCTATTTTTGACCAAGTACTCGGCCGATAGAGCCTGGTTGGCGAAACTCATGTCCATTACCTCGCTTGGGTGTCCCTCCGCAGCTACGAGGTTCACGAGACGTCCTTCTGCAAGCAAGTAGAGCTTTCTGCCGTCTTTGAGCTTATACTCTGTTACATACTTCCTTATTGTTCTCTTAGACACGGCCATTTCTTCTAAGTCGGGTATCCAGATCTCGACGTTGAAGTGCCCTGCGTTAGCAAGTATAGCTCCGTCTTTCATTACCTCGAAGTGCTCGCGCCTAATAACCTTCTTGTTGCCCGTAGCAGTTATGAAAATGTCACCTATTTTTGCAGCCTCTATCATAGGCATGACGTCAAAACCGTCCATTAAAGCCTCTAATGCTCTTATCGGGTCAACCTCTGTCACTATTACTCGTGCACCCATGCCTCTTGCACGCATAGCTATACCTCTACCAACCCAGCCATACCCAGCCACAACAACCTTTTTCCCAGCAAAAAGTATGTTTGTTGCCCTAAGTATGCCGTCTATAGTGCTCTGCCCTGTCCCATAACGATTATCAAACATCATCTTCGTCCTGGCATTATTTACGGCTATCGCAGGATACTTCAAAACTCCTTGTTTCTCCATAGCACGCAGCCTTATTACACCAGTAGTCGTCTCCTCAGTTCCTCCCCAAACTTGGCCAGCAACATCAGGAAACTCTTTGTGAAGCGTTGCGTGAAGATCTCCCCCATCATCAATTACGATGTTGGGCTTCTGAGACGCAACCCAGCGAATACAATCAAAGTACTCTTTCTCATTCATACCTCTCCAAGCACAAACCTCTATCCCTTCCTGAGACGCCAGAGCCGCCGCAACATCGTCTTGCGTGCTCAGCGGATTACTTGCTGCCAGGAAGACCCGAGCACCACCCGCAACGAGTGTGCGTACAAGCGCGGCCGTCTCCTTTGTAACGTGAAGAACAGCTCCAACGATAACACCGTTGAGCGGCTTCTCCTTCTCGAATCTTTCCCTAATAAATTTTGCAACAACGGGCATGTGCTGCTCCGCCCATTCTATTTGAACAAGCCCCTGCTCAGCAAGCCCTGGATTCCTTATCTTTGACAACTCGTTCAAACCCCCGATATCTAGCTACTAGTTCCTAGCCTCCGCATAGCACTCAGAGCAAAATAAGGGTCTTGCACTTACGATAAGGAGTACGCAGAGAATAGCATTAACGAAGAACGTGGAGAGGCTTTTGTGGACCGTTGGTGGGCCCGGGGGGATTCGAACCCCCGACCACCCGGTTATGAGCCGGGCGCTCTGCCGGGCTGAGCTACGGGCCCAGCGATTCTCCAAGTATTCTATCAGCCTATACTATAGAGTACTTTATCAACTTATCGCTCACAAGTATTACCGTACGATTAGTTATCTTCGAGCAAATAGCTCTAATACCAAAAGGATGAAATAATACAATACCTATCAAATCTATAGGAAGTAGTGCATGTTGCCATGGTATTACATAGGTGCTCATTATCCATACACACAACTAATTCTATCGCATAATAAGTCTACACGAGAAAAGAAGCCTAGAGGTGTGTTGGGTTGGCGTGTGAGAAGCCTGTTAAGGTTCGTGACCCGACTACTGGTAAGGAGGTTGAGCTAGTACCTATCAAGGTGTGGCAGCTAGCACCTAGGGGCAGGAAGGGCGTAAAGATAGGCCTCTTCAAGAGCCCCGAGACAGGAAAATACTTCAGAGCCAAAGTACCCGACGACTACCCAATATGCAGCTAAGCCGGAAAACACCAGAGCCCTTTACACTTGGTTTTTTACCTACTTTGACCCAAATCTTGCCCGGCAGCTTCTCTGCAACTTCTTTAATTAGGCTGTCTGCCTCCATCTCCCTTGTAGCGGAGGCAGTATGGCAGACAAAAAGTATACAGCTGTCCACTTGCTGCCACTTGTGTACTACGTTACAACCCGTGAAAGGATAAGCACGCGGGAACTGGCCACGATACTAGGCACCCGGACCTCTCTCGTAAGAAAACTCCTATGGAGCGCTCGGCGCAAGGGCCTAGTAACATTCACTCGGTTCGAGGACCAGGTAATAGTTGAGCCGACGCAAAAAGCCAGACAAATAGTTACAAGCATAGACTATGTTGCAAGGAATCGTAACAAGCTTGTAGTTATAGCGGGTGGTGCAATAATATTCGTCGCTATAAGGCCACGCAAAGGAATTAGAGCATATACGATACCGCGGCAACCACTCTGCAAACTACTAAGACTAGCAGAGACAGCAGAGAAAGAGAAAAGGTTGCTTAATTTACGCGAGGCGGCACACACACTTAATCTCCATCCCAAAACAGTATCAATACTCTACCGCGTTCTTAGAACGCTTGGGTGCCCGGGAACAAGCTGTATAGTTAAAGAACTCTGTAGAGAAGGCGAAGAGATAAAAGAATAAACCCCGGCCCATACATTGTAACTTAAATGGTTGAACCCCCAACAGACCCGCCGAAGAGGCGGGGATGAGCGACATGGTGGGCCCTGAGAACTAGATGGGCCCGTAGCTCAGCCAGGCAGAGCGCCGGGCTCCAGACCCCCTAAGGGGATCCGGTCCAGGCGCTGGGTCTGTCGAGGCCCATGGATGAGAGGGAGAGACCCGGCGGTCGGGGGTTCAAATCCCCCCGGGCCCACCATGCATTACCTTTCTATATCTATTTTCATTAAAAACTAAACAATAACAATGGGTACATAGCTAACGAAATCGTAACAATACCTCAATTCTTGTACTTTTATTCATACGTGACGTGTTATGGATAATAGAATGGATGCACCTTTTTACTAAAAAGAGCCTTAACGTATTGTATTGTTCAATAGCTCGCTTGAGAGTCGAGAACGACGGTGAAAAGGAATTTACCAAACAAGTGGCGCCGCCGGGTGGATTCGAACCACCGACCACCGGGTTAACAGCCCGGCGCTCTACCCGCTGAGCTACGGCGGCACCCGAGGACTGTCCCGTGCCCCCGGCGGCCATGTTGTATCTACTCATTTAGTGGAGAAGGTTTTATCAAGTTTACGTTCTCTGGGCTTCTTCTACAGCAAGGCCGGGTATTGTGATTTTTCTTTCAAGTTTCTTCATGCTGCGGGTTATTAGCAGTGAGAGCACCAAATATATTATCGCTATTATGGTGTATACTTGGACGTACATGAATGTCTCTGAGCCTATTATTTTGCCCGCATATACGAGTTCGACGACCGTTAGGAAGTACGCAATTGAAGAGTATTTTAGCAAGTATACCAGCTCATTTGTAAGTGCTGGTATTGAGGAGCGCAGGGCGATTGGGACTATTATGCTAAATATTGCTTGAAGCTTTGTCATTCCAAGGCTTAGGGCTGCCTCCCATTGCCCACTAGGCACCGCTTTTATCGACGACCGTATGTACTCTGATTGATATGCGGCACTGTTAAGCCCCATGCCTAGGATTGCAGCAGTTAGTGCTGAGAGTTTTACACCTACGTCGGGCAATGCGTAGTACAGTATGAAGAGTTGAAGTAGCATAGGTGTACCCCTTATTGTCTCAACATATGCGGCGAGAAGCCAGCTAAGCCAGCGAGGACCATAGGCCCTTCCAACAGCTATTACTGAGCCTAGGCTAAAGCCTATCACGAAGGATACTGCGGTTAATAGGAGTGTGTTTTTTAGGCCTGTTAGCAATAGGCTTCCATAATTTGCTACTATTTCTCCAATACCTGCTATCATATTTTCATTCTCCTCGCTATCCTCTCTATGAACTTCTTTGTGCGCTCGTGCTTGGGATTACGCAGGATTTCATCTGGCGTGCCCTTCTCAACTATAACTCCTTGATCTAGTACCATGATTTCGTCGGCAGCTTCCAGCGCAAAGTCAAGTTCATGCGTTACTATTAGCATAGTCTTTCTCTGCTTTGCAAGATTCTCGATGACCCTCAATACCTCGCCGACGAGTTCGGGGTCAAGAGCAGAGGTAGGCTCATCCATGAGTATTATGGATGGCTCCATAGCTATTGCCCTAGCTATTGCTACCCTTTGTTGCTGGCCACCGCTGAGCTGTGCTGGATACTTATGCCACAAACTCTCATCAATTCCCACCATTCGAAGAGCCTCTATGGCTTTCTTTGTTGCCTCTTCTTTACTCATTTTCTTGACCTTTATGAGGCCTATGCGCACGTTGTCGAGAGCTGTTAAGTGCATGAAAAGGTTAAACTGCTGGAACACAAAGCCTATACGCTCACGTATCTTGTTAATGCTCATAGCTGGCCTAGGATAAACTTCGATGCCTTCGAGTTCTATCCTCCCTTTATCAGGCTTGACTAGCAGGTTTATGCAGCGCAAGAGAGTGGATTTGCCCGAGCCGGATGGCCCTATAATTACCTTTACTTCTCCTCTCCTTACGGTAAAGCTTATACCTCTAAGGACAGTTTGTTTACCATAACTTTTCCAGAGGTCTTCGACGCGGAGTACAACTTCTTCGCTCATTGCTGTGTGCCTCCTAGGCCAGGTATGCTTAGCTTTTTATAGAGCCATCCCGCCCCAAGGCTGAAGCTATATGTTAGTATGAAGTAAATGATTCCTACAAAAACAAGCGGAGGAAGATAATCGAGTATAACTTGTGCTACGTGCACCGACTGCGTGAAGAGCTCTGCTACTCCTACGGCATATGCTAGAGAAGTATCCTTGAGATCTATAGTGAACTGGTTTACGAGACCCGGCATAGCTATGCGGAAAGCTTGTGGCGCAATGACGTTGAAGAAGGCGCTTAGCGGGCTCATTCCAAGGCTTAGGGCTGCCTCCCACTGGCTGCGCGGTATCGAGAGCAGTGCGCTGCGAATAATCTGTGACTGATATGCTAGGCTACGAATACCTATAGCTATTATTGCTGAAAGAACAGGGGATAACTGTATACCAAGTACTGGTAGGCCAAAGAAGACGAGGAAGAGGATTACGAGGAGCGGTATACCGCGTATCGTCTCCTCTATTGCGGCCGCAATTCGCGCAATAAGAGGAGGCGCGTATGTTTCTAGAAAAGCAAGCAAGGGGCCTATGAGGAGCCCTATGCCAAAGCCTCCAAAGGTCAAAATCAGCGTCATGGGTAGGCCAGAGAGTATGACCCCTATGTAGGGTCTTAGCGGTGCAAAAAACCCTAATGGATCCATAAAGTCTTCACCCGGAGGTCTTTAGCTTCCGAAGTACTTTTCTACTAGTTTCTCCCACTCCGGACTATTCATTACCTCTTGTAAGGCCTTGTTTAGCTTGTCTAATAGCTCCTTGTTACCCTTCTTTACTGCGAACCCGTACTTTTCGCCCGTCTTCACCACGAACGCGATTTCTACTGGATACTTCTTTGCAAACATTTTTGCAACAGGCACATCTAGCATTACCGCATCTATTCTTCCATTAACAAGGTCCTGGACAGCGAGCACGTAGCTACTATACTCCTTTATCTTTATGTCTACATTGTGCTTCTTCACATAGTCCTTCAAGTAGCTGGCAGCAGTTGTTCCAGTCTCAACACCAACAGTTTTACCAGCCAAGTCTTCCAGCTTTGTAGGCTTAAAGCTGCTCGTCTTGCTGACTATTACTGCTTGGTCAACTTCCCAGTACGGTATCGTGAAATCTACTACCTTCTCCCTCTCTGGCGTAATGGTCATACCGGCTGCTATGACGTCTATTTTGCCCTGCTGCAAAGCTGGTATGAGCGCATCAAAGTCCATGCTTACTATCTTGATGTCTTTGAAGCCAGCCTTCTGGGCAACTAATCTAATGAGATCGATGTCAAAGCCAACTATGTTCCCGTTCTCGTCAACATACTCGAAGGGAGGAAAGTCGGGCGACGTTCCCACTACAAGATACTCCTTGGCTCCCTTACCCTTGTGCGTCGAGTAATAGGCTGCTATACCAGCGATTATCACAATGACCACTATTATGCTGATTGCTAGTGCCGTTTTGGACTCCATTGGCCTACACCTTTACCCCCAAAATACCGTACTCCATGATAACTAGTAGTGTTAGTACCTAGTTAAAACACATTTCCACGGGCAACTAGATGAGTTGCCCTTATTGCCTCTTCACAGCCTTGATGCAGACAAAGCCCCGACCATAGAGTCTACGAGAAGGAGCCTCATAGCGAGGTGGTTCCCAGGGCTTGTAACTGAGAGTTGCAAGCCTGTCTACAATGGCCAGGTTATTTCTTTGGAGCATATCCTCGATCTCAGATACAGTGTAAAATCTAGCATATCGGTAAAAGGGTGACACATGTCGCCGCGATATATAATAAATGCCCCAAGGCGAGTCGCGCGGAACAATGCAAGTGACAATGAAACCACCTCTTCTGAGGATTCTTGCCGCTTCTTGAACCAATAGCTCCGGCTCATCCACAAAGCAAATAGTGACTATGATCAGCGCGACATCGACAGAGCCGCTTCGAATCGGCATCTTCTCGCCAACTGCCTGAACAGCATCAACGCCCCGTAGCTTTGCTCGGAGAAGCATCTTCCAAGCAGGATCTACATCGATACAGCCGAAGCGAGAAGAAAAGAAGCCGGAGCCTCCACCTATCTCAATACAGTTCCTATATTTACGAGGCATTATTGCTTCTACTGTAAGCAACTCGTTCCAAGCAGTAATGCTGTTTCTTTCATACCATTTATCATACCGTTCAGCTAATTGGTCAAAAATATGAAATACCGACGTGTATCCCTAACATTACTACATATGCTCACGGCGATATAAGCCCTATAACCGACACCTACTACAATAGAATATGCACGCTAACATCGAGATATTTCTAGAATTAGCGCCGAGAAAAATACCAAACTAGCTTACATAGGTCAGGGTTTAGCCCTCTAAACCAAGTATATGGGGTACTGGTTCCGCGTGGTGCAGGCTTATGATGCTCCGTGTAGACGGCTGTATAGATGCTGCTGGTAGGGCCATGGTGTTGCCTTCTCTGTGGGAATCACTCGTTAAGCTATTTGTTGGCGCAACACTAGGCAGAGCTGAGATCGTTAACGTCGATACTCGAAATCCATGCATAAGGTCTTCAACATACCTTCTTACTAGACTAGGTTTTCGAGTAGAGGCTCTTTCACCTACGAAACTCTATGTTGAGAAAACAGAGGAGCCGGGTACTCCTCTTCGACTCAGCTATGATTTCGTATGCGGTTTCCTTGATGCCTATCTTGCGCTCCCCTTCTTCGCGATAAATGCGCCACCGGGATCCCAGCTTATAGCTAGAGCCATTAATAACGAGTACTTGATGAGCGTTGATACACGGCCAATTAGGGAGGTGTTAGCCGCGCTAGGAGCACGTGTATGGAGTGCAGGCACCGCGTCCAAGTTCCTTGTTGTAGAAACAAGTACTGCCACACGTCGCATAGCTTTTGTGAGACTCACTCATGCCATGGGCTCAGTTGTAGGAGGATTAGCTGTTGCACTGGCCAGTAGCAGAGCGCCCTCTACAGTTCTTCTGGGAACCTATCGCCAGGAGGCAAGGCGCAGGCTACAAGTCGTAATCGATACTCTTAGGCAAGCAGGATACAATGTTCAAGAGTCTGCAAGGATGCTACAAATAAGCAGCATGCATGAAGATACGGAGCAGAAAAAGACTGCAATGCTCAGCGTTGGCGGGGGGATTTCTGAGACGCTTACATTGCTTATCTTAGTGAGGCAGTGCAACCCCACAGAAATACTCATTGATAATCTATCATCATTTACCCGCAACGATGATGTTGAGTTATTCAAGTACCTTCTATCAATCATGGGCTACGAATACGAACAAGAGAGTTCGAGACTAGTCTTGCACGCGTCAAAGCCAGCCTCAGTAACGTATAGCGCCAGTGAAGAGCCGCTGCTTGCTGTGCCTCTAGTTTTGCACAGCCTAGTGGCAGGCGGAGTAGTTTCCGATATAAGGTCAACAATCAGCGATGGAGTGCTCTCACGCTTTATTGAGAAAATAGTACGAGAGCTTGGCGGCGAGGCCTACCTTGAGGATGAAGATAGGTTTAGGGTAATTAGTCCGATAAGTGGTATGAGCCGTCATAGCTATTCTTGCAGAGGCATTGATCCTGTAACGTGCCTAGCCCTCCTTGTAGCAGCCCTTAGGTCTAATAAGCGCATTATACTAGAGGATGCTAGGAGCGTCTTAGCATTAATACCGCTAGGTCTTCAAGTGCTACAAGAACTAGGTGTTAATATCGTAGTGGAAAAAACTAGTAGAGACTAAGCTGAAGGCAAGAAAGTGTACCCTGTTACTTGGCGGAGCTTCTTGCTAAAAGTCGCTATTTTTTGAATCCGAAGCTTTTCTGCAACTGCAAGGGTTATTGCATCTGAGAAGTTAAGGTTATTCTTCTTCATAAGCTCTAGGGCGTGCTCAATGTCATCTGCACCAACGCTGTAAATTGTTACACGGCCGGTTTTATGCAGGAACATTATGTACGAGAGCAGTTTCTCCATGACATCGACGGCTTTCTCTCTTGCATTTATATTAGTGTAAAGTGCCTCTATACCCTCTTTTACGTCACCGCCAACTACGCTACTTGCAGCCGCTACTGCGGCCTTTGATAGTGCCTCAACAAGTGCCGTGCTCGGTATAACTACGTCCTCGACGCCCTCCTCTGCTCTACTAAACACGTTTATGGCGAAATCTGCTCCCTCTTTGCCTAGGACTAGGCGTATGAGTACGGTTGAGTCTATGAGAAGCGTGTTCGCCGGCATAATTACCACCCTCTCCTTCCTTTTAGCCTGGGAGCACATACTTATCTAGGTCGTCAGCACTTACTGGTGCTTCAGCTATTCCGCGTAGTTTCTTTACTTCAGGCGCCTTTGCATACCTAATATAGAGCTTCATTGCCTCTCTGATTGCCTCGCTTCGAGAGAGACCATGCATTTGAGCAGCACGGTCAAATTCCTGCAGAAGGTCGCGTGGCACACGCACATATATCGCTGATGCGACACTCATAGAAATTCACCGCTTATATCGCTTCTATATCTTTTTTGCCAAGTAATGGTAATAATGTCTACACTATTTTATACCTTTTCTATAAATCCAACAGCAACCGCTTTAAACAAATGTTTACATCAAATAATTTTTGTTTAATCCTTTTAAAGAAGAAGGCTTAACTAGAGGTGCATTGGGTGCGCAAATGATGCCGGTCGGGAGAAAGTATACGCCATATAGACGTGTGCTTGAAGAGCTAAAACTCAAACAGCTAGATGTATATCGCTACAAGGATCACGACGAAATAAGAGCACTAGCGCCAGGTAATAAAGTGATATTAATAAAACTGCCTAAGCGCCGTGACGAAATGACTCTGGACGAGTTTAGAGAAGCAGTAAGAACCGCTCTAAGGCAGGCGTAACTCGGTCTATAGTCTTTTGCTTAGCTACGGTACTTGCAAACCAAGTGATTTTTGAACAAGTATTATAAGCTTACTTAGTGAACGTTTATCGAGATTTTCAAGAAGCTCCTTTAGTTGCGTATGCGCCTTCTCTTTTAGATCCCGTCGTAGCGTAGCTAAGCCTGGCCTCTTCAATAAGAGCATTAGATGAAATGGTATTCGATACTTCTCCCAGAGATCGTCAGCAAGTGCTTCGAAAAGTCTCCTTATCTCCCAGTGGGCATGTGGGTGTAGCCTCATACTGGCCATGTGGAGTAGTTCTCTTAGGTTAGTAGTAACCATTATGTGCGCTGCCAAGGCGTCTGGCTGAGAGTAGCGAAGCCAAGCATCAATTCCCTTACCGCTATGCTCTACTATCCTTCTAAAATACTCCCTACAAGCCTCCCACACACTACCATCATCCCACTCTGGTATAACGCAGAGCTTCCCTATGGCCTTCGGGTCTCCTTCAGCAGCTTTCTCCACCAGCGGGTACAGGATTCCAGGCTTTTCGTCGTCTGCTCTGAAAGCCTCTAGGCCAAGCACCCTGGTACTGGTCTGCGCGTAGCTGGCCAACCTGTGCCTTACAAGCTCATGTGTGCATATCCTGGAACACTTAGCAACGAACTGCACAACCACGTGCTCCAGGACGCTCTCATAGCCCTGCCTCTCCAGGCAAGGAGTGTCAACAGCCTGCACCGCCCAGGCCACAGCATCCCAGAAGGGATACTCGTTAAAATAATGGCTAACATTCTTGATAAAAGTACGGCCCTGACTAACCTTGGCCGCAGCAACGATACCGCGAGGCCAATTATGTACAACAAGGTAGAGAACAGCATCTTCAGGAGCAAATTGTAGCGCCATGTACTGCCTCCTCTTTTAGCACCTTAAGTGCTCGCATAGTGTAGTTTACTGAAGATATCTTACACGTGAGAAGCGGGTTTTGAATACGTAATAGTATGGCTCAAGCCTTAAATGAACCAGTCTTACTAGAATCTACAAGATCTGTGGCCTTAGAGAGGAGCCGAGAATATGGAATCAGATAAGTTGTTGAAGATAAACAAAATTATATCTCGCATGTCTTGCATGTACTGTTCTCAGTAAGCTCTACAACTACTTCTCCACTAGTAGTCTCTATGGTCTTTGCCTCAAAGAGTTCAACAACCTTTTCGTCGCGGGATAGCTCGCTGAGCTTCATTCGTTTCTTTAAGTGAATCATCCTCATTTTCTTTTTAGGCTTTTTTGTGCTCTCGGCTATTCTCTTCTTTCTTATCGGTATTGCTGGGATTGCTTTCTGTTCTCCTCCGAAGTAGATTACTTGTACTCCTTTGCTCTCGTCCCTGTACACCGTGACGCCCTTGAGGCCGCCAAGCCACGCTACTAGGTAGGCTGTGAACACCTCGTCCTTGACTGCTTCTTTCCGCAGGTTAATGGTCTTGCTTATGGCTTGGTCTACGTAGAGCTGTGCTGCTATCTGGTGTGCTAGGTGGTACCAGACGTCGAAGTCCATGCTCATCGGGAATAGTCTTGCTAGCCGCTCGATCTCGGCTAGGAAGCCGTTCTGGAACCCATTCTGCAACAAGTAGTCCCTGACCTCGTCCAGGGCCCAGCGCAGGCTACCCTTATGCTTACTTATAATCTCGTATATCTTTTCAACAATGCTCTCTGGGACATTGTGCTTCCTGGCTACCTCCAGTAGCTTGTCTCGGAAGGGCTTTACGACTTCCAGGAACTCGCCAACAGTGACCTTTCTCTTATAGACTAGTGCGAAGTATGGCTCAATACCGCTGCTCGTGCCCGCGATTATGCTGATAGTGCCAGTCGGGGCCACGGTTGTCATAACCGTGTTTCGCGGAGCTCTTGCGCCAAGCACTCTGCCGTATGCCTTGAGGACTTCCCAAGCGGCTCCCGGATTGAATATCGCTAGTGCTAGGAGATGCCTAGGACTATTAGCAACCATAACTGGGCTCATCTGCAGCGCCTTCCAATACTCATTCTTAGTTACCCCGAAGACCTCGCGCGCCACTTTTTCTAAGACATTTAATGGTACTAAGCGTATTGACCCATCCTTTTCTACACGTGAAGATGCCTTTCCAACAATCCTCTTAGCTATATCCTCTGACACCTCAACCTCATGGTACTTCAGCTTGACCCAGCCATCTCTAAATGCAAGCACTTTGGCGGCTTTCACCAGGGCTGGCGTGTGTAGCTCTAGGAGCTCCTCTGGCTCCGCCTTCTCTAGGCACTCCATCTTCCTCCAGTCATACTTCCTGCACTCGAATGCAGGCGCGTGACCTAGCTTCGCGCCTAGCTCCCAGCTACGCTTCCACGAGAAGACCTCAAGAGCAGCCATAACTATCATCGTGAATGCGACTGCCTCGTCGCTGTCATAGGGGTAGCCTAGCCGGGCCAATGCGTCAGCGAGCCCCATTATGCCTAGGCCAACTTTCCGGGTAAACTTGTTAGCCTTTACCTGCCTCTCGTCAGGATGCCGGTTATAATCGATCACTGCATCCATAGCATCCACTACGGTCTGCACGTCATGCATAAATGACTCTAGGTCAAACCCCCCATCCCTAACATATTTTTCAACACTCATGCTGCCGAGATTACATGACTCGAAGGGGTAGAGGGGCTGCTCGCCACAGGGATTAGTGCCGTACACTGCTCCTAGCCATGGTGTTGGGTTCCACTTGTTGTGATTATCTGGGAAGAAGAGACCGGGGTCTCCGCCAGCCCAGGCGTTTTCAACTATCTTTTCCCAGAGCTTCCTCGCCGGGTACCTCCATGCATAGGGGTTCTTCTGCTCGGGCGTGTACCCGGCCCCTCGTGCGTCTTCAAGGGCCTTCTCTTTGGCCTCCTTGATTGTTTCCTCGAATATGTTGAGGTAAGGGTTCTCTAGTAGCCAGCCATGCTTCTCTAGTAGCTCTCCTACCCTGCCGAGACCTGTGGCCTTGCTCACGGTGTGGTGTAGCCTGTAGACGCCGGTCTGGGGGTCTGCGCTGTATCTGGGGTTGACCATCCACCACTCTCTGTCTTCTAGGACTGCTTTCATGAAGGCGTCGTTCGCGCCCACGCTTATGTTGAAGTTGGTGAGGTTGGCGTCTTGTAGCGGTGGCTCCTTTGCCTGTATGAAGCCAGCGTCCTCTACGGTGCTGTATCCCGGCTCGCTGAGCTTCTCAATCATCTCCTTGAATGCTGGTTCTACCTCGTAGCCCTCTTCCTCGAGATACTCTAGCATTCTCTTAACGCTGTCTATGAGGGCTTGTAGCTGTGGTGGAAGCATGTTGCGGAGGGCGTGCCAGGGATTGAAGAAGGGGTTGAAGATGTCGGGGTGCCAGGCATGCATGATGCCCATGTTGGCTCCGCGCCGCTTCCCACCCTGCTTCACCATCTCTGTGACAACGTCGAATATCCTCATGAATGAGAGAGGGCCGGAGGCGTAGCCGCTGGTCCCCTTTACTATGTCCCAGCGGGGCCTGAGCTCGCTGAAGCTGAATCCTTGACCGCCGCCCCACTTGAATGTCAGGGCTTGAACAGTTGCTGCGTCCATTATCGCCTTCATGTCGTCGTAGACTGGGGTCACGTAACACGCGCTAAGTGTGCCCTTCGCGCCGTCGCAGTACATATTGAACAGTGTCGGGGAGTTGAAGACGAAGCGCCTCCTAATTAGTATCTGGTAAAGCCTCTCCGGGTCTACTCTCTCTCTGAATCCTAGAGCTACTCTCTTCATTATCATGCTTGGTGTCTCCAGGTAGTGGCCGTACTCGTCCCTCGTCATGTAGCGCGCCATCAAGACTCTTATCGCGTTATAGGTGAAGCTCATATCGTCTTCGCAAGGCTTCCCAGTCTCCAGCGCGGTTTTAACACATTCTGGCAACGAGGCTAGCAGTCCACCGTTGGGCGCCCTTTCTCGATAAGCATTGACGACTACCTCGTATATCTCGCGAAGCAGTAGCCGCTTGGCCTCTGTCTCCGCTTCCGGCTCAAAGAGGCTCCGCCTAATCAATTCCAATTGCTGATAATCTGTCCTCGTAGCCAATACCGATCCCTATACTTAATATTTAGTCGTATGCTGACTAACTAGGATTTGCCAGGTACAGGATACCAGTAGTCTTACTATACTCCGATATTACCCTGTAAGTGTTTTGATGTCAAGATGTTAGAGTAGAGTCGACTGCGTTATACTTTGCCTGACGGCTAGAATGTTATTACTTCAGAATTACCGAGGGATGCTTATCCGTTGCCTATGTTAGTCTAAAGAGGTACTACTCGGCCCAAAACAGTATCCCTAAGTAAACAGACGCCGCTCTCTTTAACAATAAATTGATTTTTACTGTATATATATAATTATCTTATCGAAAGGTTCTTCCTCATAATATATTTTCCGTTTTGACTGCATGTACAACATTAGATCCGTAGAGGTTAGCACAAAATAATCATAGAGGAAGTCCGCTGGCGTTATCACTGTAAGGTAGCGTTCAAACTCGAGGTCTGTGTATACTACTTCAAAGTTGCCAACATAGTTTCTGCCCACGATGTCTATTCGTGGAGGGTTGAGAGGTTGTACCTCTTCAACAAACTCTATGAAGACTGTCTTCCTATTGAGATGATCTATCTCCCTCTTTGCCCCGTATTTTCCCTCAATTACTATGCTTCTAGGCTCAAATATGAATTCGTAGTTCTTTGCACGAATTTGCAGCGAATTATACAATGGTACTAGCTCAAGAGCACCATTACCCCACTTCACGTAAAAGCTTGTCTGCTTCGCAGATGCTTTCACTTGTTATCCCCGCTGCAAATAAATCGATGCAAGGCTTTTATATTGAATCGGCTTCGCGTTCCCCCTCTTCTTCAAGCTCGCTCGGCATCTCAAGAAGCTTCTTTAGCTCTGCCGCAAGCATTCGTGCCGCAACACTGCTGGGCAGTACTGTATCCTCCTTCCTATAGATTGTCGGAGCTTTTACCTTCATACCTTTACCGTTTATTATTTCGATCTCATGCATTCTGAGGCTATGCTCCGTCTGCCTCATTTTCTCTATAATTACGTATCGTTTTAGCTCGCCCCTTACTACGGCTTTACGGAACCTTATTATTCCGTCAGCGACATGTTCAATTCCAAACCCAAAGCCCAGGCTAGTGGTTACGGCGTACTGGCTGATGAGTAGGGCTGTGAAATCCCATCGATAAAGCACTCTCTTCACGTAATAGCTGTATCGGCGAGCCATTGCTGGTTTATCAAGCCAGAAGGCTGACATCGAGTCAATCACGAGGCGGGCACGGCCATATCCAAGGTACTTCTTGGCCTCAATAACTTTGTTAACAAGGTGTTCTACATCTAGCTCCGTTAAGCTCCACGGATCGTCACGATACCCCATTAGCGCATCTATTATTACTAATCGTCTCTCATTAATTGCCTTCTCGAAGTCAAAACCAAACATCGCTGCTTGTTTTATTATGCTTTCCTTTGACTCCTCTGTGGTAACATAGATGTTTTTGTCGCCTACACGGATACCTTCTGCAATAAAGTGTATTGAGAATATCGTCTTACCAGTACCCGGCTCTCCGACCACGGCGACAAAGAAGCCTCTGGGTATGCCTCCTTGTACTAATTTATCGAAGCCCTCTACTCCGGTCGAGAGGCGTTCAATAAGTATTTTTGAAGTCATCTCCCTAGCCCTTTTCGTTTCCTAATCAAGTAGTCCCCTTATCACTTATGTTGAGACAAAGGCTTATAATAGGAGCAGAGGTCTGACGGAGTACATGCCTCAACTAGTACTATTCTTAGACCGTCTCTCTTAAGCCTAGTACTAATGCACGAAGCTATGTGGCTTGTCATTAGCTCTGCTGTGGGATTCTCAACCCCTAGCACATCGTTCAAGTACTTGTAGTTTATGTCGCGAAGACACTCATCAAGCAACGCAAGTAGCTCTAAGTGATCTATAACCTTGTTATCACTGCCCAGGGGCCCTTCAACACAAACCTTGACTTTATAGTCATGTCCGTGTAGAGGAGAACCTTGCAAATACGGAGAAGAAAGGCGAAGCGCCACTGAGACCCATTTAGAAACACATACACCATACATTTCTATCCTTCCCCACATTGGCTAACTCAATGGCCCCTATAGTGCTTAAGCCCCGAGATTACCAAAAATTATCGTAGCGGGTCAACGACTATGGCTCTTCCAGGCCATCTCGCAGCAGTAATTGTTAGCACAGTACTCCCAGAGCAGATTCAGCCCGCAGGTGTTGATTTAAGAATAGCAGAAGTACATGCTTTTCTTGAGAAGGGTTTTCTCGGCACTGGTTCTGAGAGAAAGCTCCCAAGGACTAGAAAAATCGTTGACAATAATGGTGTTTGGGACTTAGCACCAGGAGCCTATAAGATCGTGTTCGCCGATATAGTAGAGGTGCCTTCAACCGCAATAGGGTTCTGCCTACCAAGGAGCTCGTTGCTACGAATGGGTGCACTGATAGCGTGTGGATTCTGGGACCCGGGTTACCGGGGACGTGGCGAGGCGCTCCTAGTAGTTGGGAACGAGAACGGAATTCGCATTGCCCGTGGAGCGCGAATAGCACAGCTCGCATTCATAAGAGTTAATCCGCCACCAATTTTCCCCTATAGTGGATACTACCAAGGCGAGAGACTAGAAGACAATAGGAATGGCAAAAACGCCGGCCAAGGCGTATCTCGGAACACTTCTACTCATTCGTGATAGTGTTGCTTTTATAGCAGAACAGAGAGTCCCGGAGAAGCTGGGTGAAGCTATTGAGCATTGAGCGCCTTGAAGAACTTTCGGGGATGCTTGCAAGCATAGCGCATAGGGTTAGAGCATCAATAAGGCCTGCCGAGTCGCTCCTAGAGAGCAGAGCGAACACCGTTCTAAGCAGCCTCTCGGATAGCCTCGAGGCACTATCAATTGCGATAAAGAGGCTTAAGTGCATAGCTGATGAGAAGAAGCCGGAAGGAGTAATTAAACAAGTCTGTGTAACGTGGAGGATCTTTGAGCAGGACGGAGGCTTCTACGTGGTACGACTAAAGCCTGAAACGACAATATCGCTCCGCGATGGCACAATACGATTCCATCGAGACCATGTGTTATTAGAGATTAGCGGGACTACTGCAAGGCTATGCAGGTGGAACTACTGTAAAGAGTTCAACATGCTTGATAGAAGAACCCTTATAGAGCACCTACCACAGCTAATATACCTATTAAGACACGTGTCAAACGCCATAAGAAAAACACATGAAGCGGTAACCATCTGTGCGAAGAAAGAGGCCCCAACATGTGCAAGAATCTAGGCCCCGTTGACTCATGGATAGTCAAGCTGAGTAATGCGATAGGTTTTGTTAAAGGATGCTTCCATCCCTTGCCTTTTCTGTTCTTTGTACCCCGCTATGTAGAAGGGATGAAAATTTGGAGTATTGCAGACGCGTTAAGCAAGTTGCGACCAGATGAGGTTCTTATTAAGCGATGCAGGTGCTTAGGTCATCGCAAAGCCCTTTTCGTTGATAGTCGAAGAGTCTCCATTATATCTCCCCTTGAAGCCGTAAAGGGCCTTAAAGAATGCAGTACAGCTATCTGTAAAGCCGCGAGAGACCTTGTGGAATACATTAGTACCGTAACAGATCTTGTAGGCATTACGGGCGGACTAGCCTATAATCCGAGAACGGCATCTGATATAGACGTTGTTGTTTTCGGTTCACGCATAGATGACGTCTACAAGCTACTAGTAGAGATGCGCAAGGAAGGGATAACTAAGCCTTACAGCGGTACCGGGCATGCATGGAGCCACGAGGATATGAAACTCCACAACTTGTTGTCTAGACGAAGAGTCTTAATAGGCATGTATAATGGATTCGAATATAATGTACGCCTCATATACTGCTGCCGACCAGCACATTGTACTCCCTTTAAGTTGCTCGGAGAAGCTGAGATAAGGGCCAGAATTCTATCATCAACGAACTACTCAACGCCATCAATATATCTTCTCAGCGTAGTCAGTATTAAGGGCAAGTATTGGGAAAATATATTACCAAATAAGCTCTATATGCTGACCTATCGTATCCGATACATGGAGATACCTAACAACGCCGTTATCGATATCATGGGGTCCCTCGAGGAGCAGGAGGGACTTATAAGAATAGTTCCAGACCATGACGGTTTTGTTAAACTCGTATCCATGCATAGCTGACATGACGTTAATAATATGCTTGTATTCTAACACAGCGTGGAGGAGTATAGCTGTGAAGCCCCGCCTCTTTATTACTCGTAGGCTTCCTGGTCCATGCTTCGATAGATTACTTGAAGAATTTGATGCAGAGGTTTGGCCTGAGTGGAGAAATCCCCCCTACGATATTATTGCCGAAAAGGCATCCGAAGTTGATGGATTAGTCACGCTCCTTACTGATAGAATAGACTGCAAGGTAATAGAGACAGGTTCGAGAAACAAATTAAGAATAATAGCACAGTACGCGGTAGGCTACGACAACATAGATGTGGAGTGCGCAACAAGGCATCGCGTCTATGTAACGAATACGCCAGATGTACTAACAGAAGCCGTTGCCGAACTAACATGGGGACTAATCCTTGCTGCCGCTCGACATATCGTGCATGCTGACGCATATGTAAGAAGAGGAGACTGGTACAACAGTGGCACCGCATGGCATCCCGAACTTATGCTCGGCTTAGAGCTTCGAGGAAAGACGCTCGGAATAGTAGGGTTCGGAAGAATAGGTAGAGCTGTTGCGAGAATAGGAGCCCACGGCTTCGGTATGCGCGTGCTCTATTACAGTAGGCACCGAGCTGACCCATTAATTGAAAAAGAAATTGGAGCCGAGTACGTGCCGCTGTACGTGCTGCTAAGGGAGTCAGATATAGTATCGATACATGTCCCATTAAATAACGAGACCCGGCATATGATTTCAGAACCCGAGCTTAGACTCATGAAGCCTACAGCGATACTAGTTAATACTGCTAGAGGCGCAGTTGTTGATACAAAGGCACTCGTTAAGGCGTTGCAAGAGCACTGGATAGCTGCAGCAGCACTTGATGTGTTTGAGGAAGAGCCATTGCCTCCAGATCATCCGTTAACGAAGCTAGATAATGTTGTACTCGCTCCCCACATAGGTAGTGCTACTCGTAGGGCAAGAGAAGCGATGACATGTGCCGTTTTGGAGAACCTATTGGCGTTTAAGAATGGTAAAGTTCCACCAAACCTAGTAAATCAAGATGTTGTTAGCAAAACTCCGCCAGGATTCAGTATAGGGCAACTATAGGCGGCTTAGGTAATTTTAGCAAAAAGTGTATCGATTTGCAAAAAACTTTGCTTTAATTTTAATTAATAAGAGTTTAGACGTGTTAGAGCCAGCCGCGTAGCTTCATTGCCTCAATTACGCGCTTTACTGCTAGAGCGTAGGCTGCGTCTCTCATTGTATGCTTCTTCGGATCAAGCTCTTTGTGCCAGAAGTCCCATACTGCTGCAACGTTCTCGGCCATCTTCTGTTCTAGCCTGCGCTTCGCCTCCTCTTCGCTTATGTAGCCACCCATTCTGTTGTTCATCCACTCTATGTGGCTCATGATGACGCCACCAGCGTTGGCAAGTATGTCGGGTACTATTACTACTCCCTTCTTCGTCGATAGATATACGTCAGCTTCGGCAGTTGTTGGGCCGTTTGCCGCCTCTACTATTAGTTTCGCCTTTATCTTGTCCATGTTCTCTTCTGTTATTACGTCCTCGATTGCTGCTGGTACTAGCACGTCTACATCGAGTTCTAGGAGTTCTTCGTTGGTTATCTTTTTCTCGGCCTTATCATAGTTTATGACGCTGCCGGTCTTCTTCTTCACTTCGAGTACCTCGTCTGGGTTGAGGCCCTTGCTGCTATAGATGCCGCCTTTGCTATCGCTTACTGCAACTATTATTGCGCCCATTTCGTGCAAGAACTTTGCAGCATAGTAGCCGGCGTTACCGTATCCCTGCACAGCGACTTTCTTACCCTCAATGCCGCCCCATAGTCTTTTAGCGGTCTCTCTTGCAGCAACTGCTGTGCCAAATCCTGTAGCTATGATTCGTGTCTCCATGCCTCCTAGTATCTTTGGCTTGCCCGTTATCATTGCAAAGGCGTTGTCGCCGGTTAACCTGTAGTATTCATCCATCATCCAGGCCATAATCTGAGGATTTGTATATACGTCTGGAGCGGGGATATCCTTGTCGGGACCGATGTACTTGTAAATGCCGCGAATGAATCCTCTTGATAGCTCTTCTAACTCTCGCGGGGAGAGGGCGTGTGGGTCTACACGTACACCGCCCTTACCGCCTCCATATGGGAGGCCTGCAAGTGCGTTCTTCCAGGTCATCATCATGCTTAGAGCGATAACTTCCTCTTTCGTAGTCTCGGGGTGATATCTAATTCCTCCCTTATAGGGACCTAGGGCGCTATTGTGCTCACTTCTCCAACCAATGAAGACTTTGACTTTCCCGTTATCCATTCTAACCGGGATTTTGACCTGGATTACTCTTTCGGGATGACGTAGGGCTTCAAAGGTGTCTTCGTCGTAACCTAGGAGATCGATGACTGCACGGCGGAGTATTTTTTCGGCTTCGACTAGAAGACGAGTAGAGTCTTGGGCCACGAAGGCGCACCTCGGTTTTGTCCAAGTAGAGTATAGTCATGGATAGAGTTTTTAACACAATCGTTTACTGTTTAGAAATTAGTGGGGGAAAATACAATAACACTACTGGACAGAAAGCGTGAGTAACTTGACTTCGGGAAAAAGGCATAAGAACATAGAAGACACTTATATGTCTTCTCATCTTGTCGAGGGCACCATTATTGCAATTGATTTGGACAAGTTCAGCGAATTAGTCAGAGAGAAAGGGTGGAGCGAGTATAAACCTAATCCCGCAACCGGTCTTTTAACTATGCTTGTTGAAGAATTCGTCAGAAAATGGCAAGGAGTAATAGTATATGGGTTAGACGAGGAACGAGGAACCGAAGAAGCAGTCATTGAGATACCATATGTTGAGCCCGAAGAAGTAGAAAGAGACCTTTTACGCATTAAAGAAGAGCTGAACAAGGTCGGTGTTCGAGTAACAATCGTGGCTGTAAAAGACTATGTAGTTGCAAAACCAGCGAACCAGCATGAAGCCTATTACGGCACACCTGGGAGAAAGAGAGCTCATGAATTGCTGAGAAAGATCAAACGAAAAGGAGGAAATCAAGTTGTCGTTGCATAAAGACGGCAAAAGCACTAGATTAGTAGAGCTATTGCTCTGACCAGTAGGGCTGCCAGTGTCGCTATTACCAAGTCGTATGCTATCACTGCCGTTGTGAACTTTATACTGCGGCTCTCAGAGTAAATTGCACCCATTGTAGCAACACATGGCACGTAAAGCGTTACTGCAAGCAACAATGCCAGTGCCTGCCAAGCCTCAAGTGGATATGCCTTAAGCGTTGCAAACTCTTCTTCGTTATCTATGCTTGCAGGTGAAACCGCTGCTAATGAGTCAAGGAATACCTCCTTAGCTAGGAATCCCCCTAGCAAGCCGAAGCCTATTCTCCAAGCAAGGCTCTCATTTGTACCTATCATTAGCTCAACATATGGCGCCATTGCACGACCAATGCTTGCAGCATAACTCTTAGACGGATCATATTCTTGATCGGAGTAGTGTAGGTAGCCGTTTGGCCCGTAGTTTGCCAATACCCATAGTATAATACTTGCTACGGCTATTATTGTTCCAGCCCTTACTAAGAAATGCTTTATCTTGTCCCATGTAAACCACCATGCAACTTTTATGGACGGCCTCTTTACTGGCGGAAGCTCCAATGCTATTTCAAACGGCTCTACCCCCTTCATGACCGCAAACAACTTTATTGTTAAAAGGAAAGCCGCTATCGGAACAGCATATGCTATGAATACAGCCAGCGCCCTTTCTAGGGGATTACTGAAATACACATGCGCGAATGCTAGGATTACCACCAGCCTTGCCTGGCACGGGATAAAGGGCAGTGCAAACATCACTGCACGCCTTTCCTCCTCGCCTTCCATTATCCTTGTTGACAAGACGCCCGGCACATTGCATCCAAAGCTGACGAGCATGGGGAATAAGGCTTTTCCACTAACGCCAAACCGTCTAAATATAGGGTCAAATCCTACCGCGAGTCGTGCAAGTATACCAGAATCCTCAAGTAGGCCCAGTATCAGCATCATCACTGCTACTAGCGGGAGAAAACTAACCACTAATCCAACACCATAGCTTGAGGAGAGTAGGCCCTCGCCCAGCATGCGCTCAATTATTGGGTTACTAATATTCGATTCCACTAGCGAGGCGATCCAGTCCATGAACATCGCTACGAGATTAACCAGATTATACTCAGAGACAATTTCAGCTGCCTTATGAAAGCCTAGATAGTCTAGGAGTATATCTAGGGGCGAACCCGTTGCAATTAAATATGCTGTAAAGATTATTGCTATTGAGGCTAAGGCGCTGATTATTGGTCCCGTAACTGGGTTTAGGAGAAGACGGTCAAGCAGCGATATCTGAGGCACAACCTCTGCTGCATACTCACTAGCTCGTACATAGGATTCATACAGCCTTGAGGCTTCATCGAACAATGCCTTCGGAATCTCTATCGAGAGGTCTACGCCCTTTGCTTCAACCTCTTTGACTATTCTCCTTAACTCAGATATTATTTTCTCAGCACGTTTTCCTAGCTCACTTCTGAGGAAGTCATAGGGCCATTCATAACCGCGAAGTAGCGCTAATGCAATCCATTTTGCACGTTTTTCGCTAATCCCCTCTTGTCTTAAGAGTGACACTATCTTGTTAAGTGGTTCTTCGATGCTAGGAATTCTAACTCGCTTGGGGCTTGGTTTCAATGCCTTTTGTTCAATAAGCTGCTGCAGTGTCTGTAAGATCTCGTTGATACCCCATCCCTCAAGAGCGCTTACAAGGACCACTGGCACGCCTAGCTCCTTGCTAAGCCCTTCAACATCTATTTGCAACCCCTTCTTCTCTGCTTCATCGCCCTTTGTTAGCACTATGATGACGTTGTCAAATATCTGCATGACTTCGAGAGGAAGGTATAAGCCCCTTTCAAGGTTCGTTGCATCTGCAAGTACAATTATGGCGTCAACTTGGTTTTTGAATAGAAAGTCCCGTGTAACTCGTTCCTCAGCAGTATCGCCTAGAATTGAATATGTGCCAGGCAAGTCGATAATACAGTATCGTTTGTTATTAAGCCGTAGGACTGCTGTTTTTACAGCTACAGTTACGCCGGGCCAGTTGGCGACAAATTCGCTTGAACCTGTTAGTACGTTAAATAGCGTAGTCTTGCCAGTATTAGGTGCGCCGAGCAATGCTACTATGTAGTCACAGCTTCCGCGTCGTAGCGTGTGCGTGCCTGGCACCTATTATTCACCGGTAATATGAGCAGGCAAGTCGGCATTATAAACACTCGTAATTGAGTTATCAAAGCTATTACGCTATAGAACTAGTTTCTCGTATAGAGAAACAAAAAGCTTCCCAAATTAAATTAGCACAAATAATAATGATGACTCGGCTTAAGCTGTACTAACAAGTCTATGCGGCTACGTTTGGCTACGAGCCTCTATCTCCGCACTAAGAACGCCAGTACTTACATCGCTAACTGTTTTCACCGTACGATACTCGTTAACAAGCTCCTCTTGTAGAGCAAGCAGTTTTGCCAGCTCAGATTCAAGCTCACTAGCGCTCATCTTCTTGAACTGCTCTATCCTCTCAAATAGCTTCAAGAAGGCCTTACTAGGACCTCTATAAACCGCGCCATTATTTGCCATTTCTAAGAGAACGTAGGCATTAAAGAGTGCACGTGCCTCAAAGTTCTGCGAAAGAAGCATTGGTGAAATCTCGGTGCCGAGGATACTTGAGACTTTCTTAACATAATGCTCGAAAACCGGGAGTTCATTAGGCTTCAATACAGCAGGACCAAACCGAACCCTACGTCCACTGATATGCCTTTCACCCATAGAGGGGATAATTATTTTCCCGTAAGCGGCTTTATGTCTCCATGTCTGTGTATCCCCACTATCAATGCCGATAGCCTTCAGTAGCGGAATCATGGCAGCAGATGCTAAGCCTAATGCATGAAGCTTTCCTCTCCAGAGCTTCCGTAAAAGCATGAGAAAAATGACGGCTTTTAGCCTAGAACCTTTACCCGAGAGCTGCATAATGTGAGGAATGAGGCCGCCAACCGCTGCCGTTATGCTATGTGATTCATATATGCGTAGCTGGAGCCTTAGCGACTCCCCAACAGCCATGTGAAATACGGGAATAAGCCTACCTTCTTCAACGAGACCTCTTAACATGTTCTTCAAGCTCATAAAGCTTGACACAGTTTTTGCTATTTTCATCGCCCGAGTACGACTGTCATCTCGGGGGCCTGGCGGGAAATCGAGACCTATATAGAAGTCTGCGTCAACTTCTCTATACACCTTAGCTATTTTATCTACTCCTGGGTTCACCCCCCTTGATAAGAATTGGTAGCCGCCGCTGTCTATCCATAGTTCAATATCTGTCTTATCCAATCCGAGAAGTTTACGTAACCCTCTTCCGCGGACCTTGCTTAATCCATAGTTGAGTATTTCATAGGCATTGACCATTACCCCCTCAATCGGAAGATGGAGCCATGGACGGGGAACAGCTTGGATTGGCGTCCCAAGAATAAGCTTGAAACCGCCCATCGTAATACGCCACTATAGAAGTAATACATACACGCCTCATAGCATTAAGGTATTATCCAAGAGGGGGAACAACGCTATAATAAACATATGTTAATTAACGTGTAACAAATAGCGTAGTCGATATACTAGAAGAATCGGGGATGACGAGGCTCGAAAGGTCGGAAATATAATGAAGAGCCGCGCAGCACCGACCCAACATAACTATAGTAAATTAAACACGCGAATACAAATACGTGCTTTTGAATGAAATGATGAGGTTACGCACATAGGAGAAGGAACGATGACTGCGCCCACCTTGCTGATTTTCGACTCTAGCTGCTTTTTACGGTACAAGAATATTCCAAATTGTTGCATTTAACGTTAAGCTTTAGATCCTTATTATTTGCCAGCTCGATGCTACTGCAATGAATGCCTCGCACTATAGGACAGATACTCCTCCCAATGCGTCTGTCCTCGACAATAATATCCGAGTACACGTTTACCGCGGAGTACAAATCTAGAAGTAGATGATTCATGAAGCGAAGAGCGTCCTCGCTCAAGGCATTGAAGCGATTAGTGGAAGTATAGCATAATATACAAGAGAGTCTAATCATTAATTCAACCGGATCCTTGAGAACAAGCTCCAGGTGGGGGCTTGTCAATGGCTTATTCACGATATCTAAATCTATTCTTAGGCCGCCCACAGAATCACCCTTAAGGCTCATAAACAATCCTAGGCTTTATACCTAGTATCTTCTCGTAGAATTTGAGCCTTCGCTTTGTATTAGGGTAAAGTACTAGGTACTCGGGCTCGATGTTATCAACTATTCTTGGCCCTACTATTTCTATAAGCCTATTAACTAGGTTTTGCCAGCATTTATCGTCCCCGTATGAAAGAAAAAGCGCCACGTGAAAGCTAACGTTGTAGTCAGCAAGATTATTCACAGCTGCAAGCTGGTATTCAAGACCTTCAGGCTTTGCGAGAGTGAGCTTTGCAAAGAGTTCAGGGCTACACGCCTTTATAGAAACTCGCACATGGAGTCTAGTGTATCTCGACAAATCGCGGGCTCGTTCCTTAAAAGCACCAAGAAGTATGCCATTTGTCTCGAGTATGAAGATGTAGTTGCTGCTCTCTACTAGGTCTAGGAGACTAACTAGATGCCTCCACCCTATTGTTGGCTCACCATATGAGAGCCTTATATACCTATATTTATGCTGCGAAGCAATTCTGTGAAGCTTGTTGAATGCTTGCTCCGGGTCAACAAAGAAGCCGAGCCGTGGGTCATCACGTGCACGTCCGCTCCAACAAAAAATACACCTAAGATTACAGCCCACAACATCGCCGGTCGCTATTCCTCCGTAGAAGCGCGTTGCACGAAAGCGATAATACTTCCTTGAGGAGTTCTTTTGCACGAGCTGCTCTAAACGCAGACCGAGCCTTACAGGGTCAAAACCTTTTAGTTTAAATTCTCCGCTACTGGTAGCACAATGAGGACACATTTTGACACCGCATCCTTGGCAATTCTACCTAGGATCAGTATTTGAAATCGTGCTGTAAGAGGATTGTAACTCTAAGATCGTGCATATTTATTCTCTCCCCTCCCAGCACTATTAATATAAACACAGTAATCGTAGTTCAGAGTAGGATTGGATCCATATCTACGGATGAGTGAAAGAACCCCGGCTGACATCCCTTTGGCATGGATGACGAGGTCCTATCCTGACTCTGATCCATATTGCCTGCGTATATATTGAGGCTACGTATGGGAATATTAAGCGCCTTAGAGACAATGATGCATGGAGCCATAAACATGTAAACATAGGGAGCACTTAAGGGATTATTATGGAAATATATCGTTTGTTCAACGCCTTTAATGAGGACGAGATCGGCCTCATTAAGTTGGTCATATATATGCGGATGCTCCTCTTTTGTAACTGTTAAAGCATCATTACCTAAATCAATAACCTCGTCAAGATAATTCGCTGTACCATGCACCTCTAAGTCATTAGCTACTACATAGTCTCGATACCGTGAACTCCTCACAACCCCAGCGACGCTTAAGCCTAGCTCTTCACTAAGAATTTCAACGACTATAGTATCATAGGGCAATTCAAATATGGAGCCAAATAGATATATTACCTTACCGCCCTTACTACTCAAGTCTTTCAAGAAGCCAATAACTTTCTCTGTATCATCCTTGCCGACTTTGATGCTCGAGCCGATAAGCGCTAGATCAGCAGGCCCAGGAGGTTCGTCCAGAATCTTCTCGTTTACCTCAAGAGGAGTATACCCGGAAGCTAATGCAGCAGCATACATTGAGAGCCTTAACTTCTCTTCAAGACCCTTATTGTTCAACATGCCCCTGATCTCGCGCGCTCTAGTTAGTGCCGTAGGAAGCTTAGACTCGATAATATTGTCATAGATGTTTTTGCCACCTAGAAGTGTTTTAAACCTTCTAAATACAACGGATTCGAGAACTACGACTTCTATGTCAGGACCAATGTACAAACTAACAGCTTCAAGTAGGTCACGATAAAGACCAAGTTTTTTACTATTATCTATCTTAAGTGTCTCGATTTCAGCTGCTCTTCTCGCCAGAGTACATGCTATACACGTCGGTGTTAACTTCAAACCCTCTTACACCATAGATCCAACATGATGATCTATTGCAAAATGATAATAGGAAAACGAATATTCATTACGTGCCTTGTCTAAGTTCTCCGCCGTTCACCTATGCATCAGCGGTAAATAATGGTATTGGCTACTCTTAAGGCCGGTATCCTATTTGCAATTTATTTTTTCTTAAATCGTTCAATTGCCTGCCTTATTTTTTCCTTAGCGTTCTCGGCTCCTTTGAACCCAGTCACTCTTGTCCATTTGCCGGGTTCAAGCTCCTTGTAGTGCTCAAAGAAGTGCTTTATTTTTGACTTAATTATTTCGGGAAGCTCATCCACATCGTTTATACGGCCATATATAGGATCAACTTTTTCCTTAGGAACCGCGATAATTTTGCTATCAGGGCCCTCTTCATCCTCCATCTCAAGTATCCCAATAGGTTTAGCTTCAATTATTGTACCCGGTAGAACAGGCATAGAGGATATGACCAAGACATCTACTGGGTCTCCGTCTTCCTCAAGCGTGCCCGGGATGAATCCATAATTGAATGGATACACCATCGCCGTGTAGAGGAATCTATCAACTATAATTATTTCCTTTTCTTCGTCAAATTCATATTTAATATTGCTCCCCATAGGTATCTCTATTAAGACGTTTACGAGATCTGGGGCTTTTTCTCCAGGTCCTATACGCTCATGCACCGAAGCCATTTTGCTCAACCATGTCTAGTGTATATCGCCAAGCTCATTCGGATTTAAATATTTAGTAATCAAGACGCCGCAAGTATCGCATTAACAGCAGTTAACTAAATATTTCTGCGTAAGCAGCGCTAGGGGCAGGGAGTAGCTGGGATGAACATAGATAAGGAGAAAGTGAAAAATGCAGTCAGGATGATTTTAGAAGCCATAGGTGAGGACCCAAATAGAGAAGGATTGAAGGAGACCCCTCAACGCGTAGCCGACATGCTTGAGGAGATACTCGGCGGATACGATGTTGAAGAGGAGTACGCATGGTTTACTGAAAGCAGCGACCTTGTTGTAGTCAGCGGCATTAGGTTCTTTAGCTTATGCGAACACCATTTACTACCATTCTTCGGCGTAGCTCATGTAGCTTATCTTCCTAGAGGGAAAGTAATAGGTCTAAGCAAGATAGTAAAGATTGTTCATAAGTATTCACGTCGACTACAAATACAAGAACGCATGACTAAGCAGATAGCAGATGAAGTCATAAAAGCCACTGGCTCGCCGGACGTAATGGTTGTGACAGAGGCAATCCACCTTTGCATGACAATGCGTGGCGTAAGATCGCCCTCTCCAACAGTAGTAGCTGCAATACGAGGAGCATTCATAGCAAAAGACTCGTTGAAAGAGGAAGTGTATAACATAATAAAGCCGTACCGCTTTACGAGACTACCTCTCTAAGAAGCTTTACGAGGCGATGCTGCCCACAAAGTAATTATTTGGCTTCACTATAGCGTCTTTTAAGCTCATATAGCGTCATAACAAGCGACGAGACAACATTATAGCTCATACCCTCCACGGCGACCGGTATCTTTGCCAGCTTGTAGTTACCTATTTTCGCAAGCTCCTGAACAGGTAGTCCGTAGTCTTCGGCACCTATGACTATAATAAGGCGTTGATTTGGATCTATTTCTACCTCAGTTACGTAGGTCGTGGCATATGTCTCTATAACTAGGAAAACACTGCTGTTTTCTTTTTCAACAACCTCTTTAATATCATTAACTAAGACTATATAGCGACTAACCTTTTCCGGCAACAGCTCAAGCTTATAATCCGTATTCGGCCTTTTTACGACATAGAGCGGTGCCCTAACACTGTACGCTATATAGGCGACATCATGTAGATTAAGGTGGTTTTTGGGATGGTAGAAGACAATGCCAATGTTCATGTGATTATAGTCACCCCGCCATCAGTATTCGATGTTGCTGTTATTTTGAGAGCACTTTACACAGGGCTAGGGCCGAGGGGTTGGAAGCTTACCATAGTCGGGCTGGGAAACAAACTGCCCTTAAAACTTGTGACCGAGTCTAGGACACCAGTCTCCGTTGTTCGTGAAAATGTTAGTACTCTCCTAGAGGAACCTAGTGAGCCCATATACATTGTTGATCCAAGAGGTAGTCCGGCCTGGCTACACCCCCCACCAAGGTCAATAGTGATTGACTATAGTGGCTCTTATTCTTCTAAACTCAGTAGTGCTAAACGCATAAGTTCTCTAGGTTTGAACTCTCTTACATATGAAACTATAGGTATAGTATATGAGTACTGGATTCGGAAAATACCTCAGCAGAGAAAAATAAGCCTAGAACCATACTCTAGGGATGTTAGAAGCGGACTCTATATCGCAAAGAAAGCCCTAGAAGCATTAAGCGTGTTTGATAACTATGTTCTTCTCGAGCCAAGCGTACTAGCATATACGCTTAGAAAAGTGTATATTGCTAATCGCATATTACTTGACCCTTCATCAACCGAAGTGAAAATAGACCATATTGAGGGCAAAGTCTTAGAAACTATATCAATAGAAGCATATAGTGCGAGAAATCTGAGAAAAATAGGCTATATAACCTTGACATATAGAGAAGGGGTTCTCGAGATACGTGACATAGATGGACTAGCTTATAGGA
This sequence comes from Pyrofollis japonicus, assembly GCF_033097485.1. Taxonomy (NCBI): domain Archaea; kingdom Thermoproteati; phylum Thermoproteota; class Thermoprotei; order Desulfurococcales; family Pyrodictiaceae; genus Pyrofollis; species Pyrofollis japonicus. The sequence goes on along the minus strand of NZ_AP028634.1, from coordinate 432,524 downwards.
TAATAATTGACATTAATCGCAAACAAGCATGTAGCGCGCCAGATCTTTGCGTATCAAAATCCGAGAACGAGCAAGGCTCAATCAACGTAATCTACTAGCCCAAAACTAATCATTGCATCAATAGTATCCTTTATGGAAGGCCTTAGCAACATGGCTGCAACTTTGCAAGCCGGTAAGTAAAGAGCTTGAATACCGAGATCTCTAAGAATTCTTTCAATAATTCTCGCCTCAGAAGGCTTCAATAGAGTACAAAGGGGCGAGGGTCTAGCCGGCACTATTACGACATATGGCTTTCCACGATACATGTAGAAAAGTATGAAACATGAATCTAGCCCACAGTGCCCCTTAACAACTAAGACCTTTTCAGGCATATCCTTGTCATCGCTATAGTCAAGTACAATGCGCTGCCCCACCAAGGATCAGCCTAGAGAAGCCTAATAGTCCGCTGAACCCTTATTCTTTTACCGAGGAAACCGGAGAGCCAATGACTTGCTCACGCAGATCTGAATAATGATGAGGCTCGGGCAAAGAGGAGGCTTAGGCGAGGCTGGAAACGGATGCCACATAGATGGTTTACGGAGGACACGTTAGTAAAGTTCGTTAAGAGGCTGCGCGAGAGGTGGCCCGAGCTAGAAATTACTAGGCTTGAACAGAGAGTTAACAAACAAGTCCTTTATATACGCCTTAGAGGTGGATTTGTCAAACTGATAGTGTATCGGGATGGCAGGATTAGGGCATATGGTAAGCCGGATGGCCTTACATTAGCGATAAAGAATATTGCGGCAAGGGTGCTAGAAAGTTGGAGAGCTTAGATCCACGTAAAGCTAGGGAGTCTATGAAAAATAGGATAAATGCCGCCATGGAGGTTCTTTCACAGATTTTGCAAAAAAAGGTTGCTGATCGGGAGACGGCAACAAAAATTCTTGAAGAGACCTATCGGAAGAAGGCACTACAACCACTCCGCGGCAAGGCATGGCCCCCCGATATATGGGACAAGGAAATGGCGACACTATACGTAATAGGAAAGTATGCATTGATGCTTAATGAGGAAAACCCTGATCTGTTTCATAAGTTGTTTAATTACGAGGAGACCTTGGAAGAGGCCGCAATCACTATCCTACTAAGACCGCCCGAAGAGGCGCGGAAATTTGTCCTATTCCTACTAGGAGGACATGTGGACGATAACACCATAGCTCGCATGCTAAGAGTCGTAACGACAAAAGTCATAATGGGGTTTGAGGAAGAGGACAAACTCATAGAATTGCTACAGAAGATACCAGAAGTGCTGCCTGAGCAGGAAAGAACTGTCCGAAAATATGCAAGATTTTACATAGCACTAAGACTCGCGCAAGCAATAGCATCAAAAGAGATACGAAGCAGAATAGCGAAGGAGGCATTCAAGCAAGCCCTTGCAGCACGTATAGGGCTTCAGAAGATCATGCCAGACGACGAATATATAGCATTCATTGCAACCAATGTTTTTGAAGTGCCAAGGAAAAATCTCTTGAGAATACTTGGCGGAAAAGAGGAAAAGAATAAACGTAACAAGAAGCGGTCAGCCGCGGGTTCATAGCCCATCGCCTGGCGGCTTAGCCCCTTGTAAGCCTCATCACAATGATGCTCAAACGCCCTACTTGACCTACGCGTATCCACTCTCCAGCTAGGAAGTGTGGAGCTAATTAAGTTAAGCACCATATTAATGTTGTCACTCAACATTAGGTGCATTAGGCCAGAATTTAATACAGTTAGCAGAAAATGTGGTTAGGCTATATTACTTTCTTCTCTCCTTCTCCACCTTTTTGATCTCCTCTATTATTGCCTCAACCGCGTTCATTAGGGCCTCTTCGTCTATAGTTAGCGGCGGCGCAATTCTTATAGTTGAAACTCCGGCGCCTATAACCAGATAGCCTTTCTTGAAAAGCCTCATCAGTATTTCTGCAAGTTCTTCTTTGGCTGGCTCCTTTGTCTTCTTGTCACGAACTAGTTCAACACCTATCATTAGTCCCTTCCCACGAACATCGCCTATCAGCTGAGTTTCATTCATTGCCTCTTGGAATCTTTTGATTACTTTTTCGCCTAATCGTGCTGCCCTTTCACAAAGCTTGTTCTTCTCAATAAAGTCTATGACTGCTAGGGCTGCTGCAACAGATACCGGGTTACCACCAAAGGTTGATGCGTGACCTCCTGGACCTATGCTCATAGCCTTATCCGTTCCTATAACTGCTCCGAGAGGAAGACCTCCAGCTATTGCTTTAGCCGAGGCTATAATGTCTGGCTTCACGTTCCAATGCTCAATAGCAAACCATTTTCCGGTCCTACATATACCTGCTTGTACCTCGTCACTTACGAAGAGTATTCCATGCCTTCTCAAGAGATTTACTAGCTTAGGAAAGAAGTTATCCGGCGGAACAATGTAACCTCCTTCACCCTGTATAGGCTCAGCTATAACTGCTGCCACCTCTGTTGGATCCACAAGTTTTCCAAATACCCATTCTTCTAAGAACCCTATCGTGCGCTCACCGCACTCCTCGGGATCATCTGTGCCGAAGGGACACCTATATGGATACGGATATGGGACGTGTATCACGCTAGGAAGTAGCGGCGCGAAGCCCTTTCTCTGCACAGGCTTACTCGCTGTTAGAGATACTGCCCCCATTGTTCTGCCATGGAATGCGCCAAGAAACGCTATGAGGTACTGCCTTCCTGTGGAATAACGTGCCGCTTTTATAGAGGCCTCAATGCTTTCTGCACCACTATTTGTATAGAATACTTTAGCGGGTTTTTCAACAGGTGCAATGTTTACCAGTTTTTCGGCTAAATCAACCGCGTTCTTGTAGTAGAAATCTGTAAGGCTGTAATGTGTGAATTTCTTGAGCTGCTCGGTTGCCGCCTTTACTACTTCCGGATTAGTTGACCCTACATTAAGGACGCCTAGCCCAGCATTTAGGTCTATGTATGCATTTCCATCAACATCATAGATGACATAGTCTTCTGCACGTTCGACTACAAGAGGATACCAGCGAACGAAACTCTGCATAAGATACTGCTTGTCCTTTTCAACTATTTCACGCGCACGTGGCCCCGGAGGCTCAACCACTATATGCGGCTTAGTAAGCTTTGCACACATGCTTATCGCCACCTAGGAGCTTTGTCCGCTTAGAGTTCTAAGTATCACTACTTTTAAACACCCAGCTACGGTTGTTGCTGCTGGGGGTTGGAATACAGATGAGCAGCGAGCAGAAAGTATATACTGGCATCATACTGGGCTATAGGCTTGGCTCCAACACACAATACGAAAACCAGGTATTCATACGGATTGATGGCATTAACACGCGCAATGAGGCTTCAAAGTTTATCGGATGGAAGGTCTTATACCGCGATAATAAAGGCAACGAATACCACGGAAAGATAATACACGTTCATGGAGGAAAAGGTGTGGTAATTGCAGCGTTTAAGCCAAACCTACCAGGCCAAGCTCAAGGAAAGAACGTCTATATCTATCCCAAAGGAGTAGAACTCGTTTTCGGCGAAAAATAAAGACAAGGAATCAATTTATGTTTTCTAAATACTATTTACATCTACATTGACTATATAAATTGGTTTTTCTGGCTTGCTTTCGCCTAGCTTTACAAGGTATGGAGCTAAAGCGCTTGGTCTTAAATTATGCTGATTTACTTTCTCTAGAGGAACCCATTCTATTCTTAAGTGGTTTTCCTTAGGCACTATTTTGTCGAAATCAATGCTAGCTTTATCGCAGCCAAAATAGAAACCAATCTCATGCACAACGCCGCTATGACGCCTATAGAACGATTCAACAATGAATAATAATTCTGGGTCAATTATTTTCTCTATTCCCAATTCTTCTCTGAGCTCTCTTTCAAGTGCTTGTACAATGGTCTCTTCAGGCTTTACTCGTCCACCAGGAAGCCTGTAAAAATCTCCTTTCTTACTCAGCTGTAGGAGAATCTTACCGTCCCTTATTATTATACATCGAGCGCTCACCCGAAATAGCACAGTGGAACCCCGTGTAAATAGTTGCACGCAAGCACTGAAATTTCTAGTAACTTTAGTAGCCTGCATAGCTAACATATTCGAAGAATACTTGCTTTTTACGAAGAGTATAGAACACTAGTAGGGGCTTCAATAACATCACCATACTTTATCATTTCATTTGAAACCTCAAAAGCCGCTTCTGCACTATCAACTATGAAGGCAACAAGTCTACCACTTATGTCTATAATAGGAGCTAGTACTGAATACTCTTCAGCGATCTTAATGAATCTGCTTAGTGGTCTCAGCCCTATACGATCATTGAGACGAACAATGACATCGTATAGGGCTGTTAACGGGTCATCAATATTGGCAAGAATTATATCTTCGTACCTCCCTATATTCGACACAAGTTCCTCAACTATCTTCTCCCTAGCTAGAGGCTTTCTCAGCTTTATGATAACCCCCCATAAACCGCTCAAATCATATATCGGAAGCATAACATGGTTCATGACTAGCGTACTACCTTCAAGGCTTGCAACAATGGTTTCGACAGACGCAAGCGGCTCGCCTACTTCTGATAAATCAAGTGAATCTATGGAACCATTCTCTAGATACGCATGTATAACGACCTCTTCTAAGAGCCTTGGCAAAGCGGGGTTAGAGAAAGATAAGCCTCTACCATATACTCTTATCTCAACATCTTCGTCTACGCCTATGCTTCCCAGGCCGCATGCCTCCGCTACAACCGGGACATCAAATGATACTCCTATGCCGATCTGGCTTATAAGTGGAATAGGAGTTAGAGTCGCAAATCCCTCTACTTCAACGCATCGAGAAACCCCACTAGCGGTCAGCACTATTCCTGTGTGAAGCTGTCTGGTAAATCCTATGCTGAGCACCATTAACTCTCCCTATATGTAGGTTTGGAGAGCTTAGTCGGGATAGGTGGAGACTGAGACAATAATACGAGGATAATACGTTCTCTGTTCCCCTATAGATCATGCACACAATAGAGAGAATTCACGAAGAGCCTTCGTACGTAACACCACCTACTCCTATCTCTACATCATAGACTTTGTAACCCTTCCTTACAAGCTCTTTCGTGATAATATCTGCATTGCTCTCAGAGACTAGGGCTATAGCTGTACCACCCATCCCGGCACCTGTCAATTTTGCACCATATGCGCCCAGCCGCCTAGCAAGGTGGACAACTTCTTCAAGCGCCTCATGAGATACTCCCATAGCGTTTAAGAGGCCGTGTGCGACATCCATCATTAGACCTATTTTCGCGGGATCTCCTTCCTTCAAAGCTCTTACAGTTTCATCAACTATGCTGTCGGCTATATTCAACAGTCTATATCCTATAGCCCCGAGCACATTTAAACGCTTACTAAATAATGCAACCGCTTTACCTGTTGAACGGGGAATACCTGTATCTATCACCAGGAGTCGTATGTTTTCAGTTCTAACGTCGCTTAATGGCGTAAACCCCCTCTCCTTATGATATATCATAAAGCCCCCATAAGTAGCAACAGTATTGTCAATACCGCTAGGTCTACCGTGTACTATTTTCTCCGACTCATATGCGGCTCTAGATATAAGTGAAAAATCGAGAGAAAGTCCACCCAAAGCTGCATAGCATGCAGAGAAGGCTACAGCAACAGCAGCACTACTGCCAAGACCCGCCCCCATCGGTATATCGGACTCAATAACTATATTTGCGGGCCAAGGCTCTCTTCCACTAGTCTTTGCTAGAAAGTTAACAGCCTCACGAAGATTACAGAAGACTTTACACTCCCTTGAAATATCCTCTGTTACGCCAAGCTCCCTACTCCTAACTACAATACCGTCTTCATGGCTCCGAGAACCTATAGCTCTAGCATAAAGCCCTATAGCAGCAGCAATAGCCCGCGCACCATGAACGACCCAGTGCTCGCCAAGCAGGATAATCTTGCCAGGCGCACGGGCAACACAATCTATCAATACAGCACACCGATCTGGCAAAATCTGTATAAAGAGTAAAAGAGATTATCTAATAAGCTTCAAGAAGATTATGCAAAGCTACCAGAAAGAGAAACTTGAGAATACAAATACAAGAAATGAAATATAAAAAATCATTATTTTATAACTTTTGTTTTAGCTGCATATTGGGTAGTCGTCGGGTACTTTGGCTCTGAAGTATTTTCCTGTCTCGGGGCTCTTGAAGAGGCCTATCTTTACGCCCTTCCTGCCCCTAGGTGCTAGCTGCCACACCTTGATAGGTACTAGCTCAACCTCCTTACCAGTAGTCGGGTCACGAACCTTAACAGGCTTCTCACACGCCAACCCAACACACCTCTTACTCTATTCTGTAGCCTACCCAGTTTCCGTGTAGAGTGTACCCCGTGCACACATTTATAGACTTTACGTTTGCCCGGGTAGGGGGGTTGCAGCACCCCCTGCCTACTTAGTGGGAATACGTAGTGTAATACCCAGAATAGAGTGAGAGAGGCCAGATCTGAGTCAAAACCCGTATTTTTGTTACTCTGTTTCTCTGACTCACGCAGCGCGTACCTAACGTGTATTACACCGCTATACTCTTATACCTTAGCCGTAGCAATACCACACCACAGACACTACAACTATAACGCTTTTAAGCCACCAGAGAAACATGGCGTCGCAACTGGGGTGTTAACCTTCGTCCTCCAAGAACTTCAAACCTAAGATAAATGAAAGAGCATGGGATAAGAGTATAGAAAAACAGCTCCTAGAAACATGGGATAAGGAGAAACTTTACGAGTTTAAGCTCGATGAAAACAAGCCTATTCTCGTAATAGATACGCCACCTCCATACCCGAGTGGCAAGTGGCATGTTGGAGCTGCAGCACATTATGCACAAATCGATATGGTTGCACGCTACTTCAGAATGAAGGGATGGAGCGTATTTGTGCCGTGGTACGCTGATAGAAACGGCTTACCCGTAGAAGTTGCTGTCGAAAAGAAATACAACATATTAGCGCATGAAATGGCGAAAACAAGGGAAGGTAGGGAGAAGTTCTTAGAACTATGTCGAAAAGAACTTGACAAGATAGAGGCGGAGCATGTAAGAATATGGAGGAGGCTAGGATGTAGCTTTACATATTTGCGCAATGGTACAGATAGTCCTGAATATAGAAAGCTAACGCAGGCAACATTCATTGAATTATGGAAGCGAGGCCTTATCTATGAGGATGAAAAGCCCGTTAATTGGTGCCCTCGTTGTAGGACTTCACTAAGCGAGGCGGAAATCGAGCATAAGGAAGAGGAAGCATACCTCTACTATGTTAAGTGGAGAGTTAAAGAAACCGGTGAGGAGATAGTAATAGCGACTACGCGGCCAGAGCTCATAGGTGCTGCAAGGGCAGTAATCTTCAATCCGGAGGATAATAGGTACAAGCGTCTTAAAGGCTTCCACGCAATAACACCAATATACGAGTTTGAGGTCCCCATTATCGAGCACCCTGCAGCTAAGCCTGAATTCGGCACTGGATTAGTAATGATAAGTAGCTATGGTGACTGGATAGACGTACAAGTGATAAAGGAGCTTGGACTTAAACCTCGCATACTGATTAACCCAGATGGAACGATGAACGAGAACGCTGGGTTCCTGAAAGGGCTGCCAGTGAGAGAAGCAAGGAAGAGAATGGCGGAGGAGCTTGAGAAGAGGGGGCTAATAGTCAAGAAGGAAAAACTGAGACACAGCGTCCCCATATGCTGGCGATGCAAGACCCCAATAGAAATAATCCATGTAAAAGAGTACTTCCTTAAACAAATTGAGTATAAAGAAGTCTTAAAAGAGATTGCAAAGAAGCTTCACTTCAAGCCTGAAAAACATCGACAGAAGCTGCTTGACTGGATAGAAAGCATTTCCATGGATTGGCCAATATCGAGAACAAGATACTATGGAACCGAGATCCCAATATGGAAGTGTAGGAAGTGCGGGGCTAAGCTTGTACCAGAGCCAGGCCGCTACTATATACCGTGGAAAGAGGAGCCACCCTGGGACAAGTGCCCCGTCTGTGGCGCGCCACGCGAAGAGCTTGAGCCTGAAACCCGTGTCTTTGACACGTGGTTTGATTCAAGCATAAGCGTGCTATATGCTTCAGGATATATGCGAAACATTAAGCTATTCGAGAAAGCATTCCCAAAGAATGAAGAGCTTCCATACACGCTAAGGCCGCAAGGCGTTGACATCATCCGTACATGGCTCTACTTTACACTGCTACGTGTCTATCAGTTGCTCGGTAAACCAGCATTCCGCTGGGTACGAGTAACCGGAATGGGGCTTGATCCGAAGGGCAGGGCTATGCACAAGAGTCTTGGAAACATCATTGACCCTGAACCATACCTTGACAAGTACGGGGCAGACCCCTTCCGCTTCTGGGCAGCTGCTGCTGCAAGGCTTGGAGACGACTATCGCTTCAGCGAACAAGTGCTAAAGACAGGTAAACTGTTCTTAACGAAGCTATGGAATATATCTAGGTTCGTCTCAAGCTTCCCTAGACCAAACAACAACTACAAGCTTAGACCAATAGACCTAGTGTTCCTTGGCGCCTTGAACGACGTTATACGTAAGGTTGATTACTATTACGGCGTAGAGCTCGATGTACACCACCCAATAAACACGCTCTACAACTTTACGTGGAACGTGTTTGCCGCACACTATATTGAGCTAGTAAAAGCCAGGGCCTATAACCGCGAAGGAGAATTCTCCGAAGAAGAACAAAGAGGTGCTTGGTTCACACTACATACAATACTGGATGCTATACTAAGGATGCTTGCACCCATACTCCCCTTCGTAACCGATGCACTGTATAGGCGCCTCTACGGAGAGAGTGTGCATCTCCAGCCATTCCCGGAGCCTAAGAAAGAGTGGGATACCGAATATGCCAAGATGCTTGAAAAGATATTAGAGTTCAACAGCGCGCTGTGGACGTGGAAAAAACAACACGGGATAAAGCTAGGAGAAGGCATAGAAACACACATAGTGTACGCCAGCGAAGAATATGAGCCATTCATAGACGATCTCGCAAAAATGCACAAAGTAACAATTAGGACCGGAAAACCGCCCAGCAACGCTGAGGAAATAGCTCCAGGAGTGTTTATTGCACCAAGGTAGCGGGCGACAAGATGCTGAAAAACCAAAGCTGAAAATTGATGATGTATCGGATTTCGGCTGAGATCTCTTTTTACTTACACATAGTAAGAGCCTTGTCAAGGATCGGTCTCAATAAATACTCAATATGCTTAAATACATCATCTCCTTCAAGCATTTCTGAAATACTTAACGCCATTGAGCACGCTATTTCATCTACGAAGCGATAACCCTGCTCATAATACCTCAACGCTTGCAGAAGTGTTGCAAATTGTTCTGCAAGCTTAGCCATCCTTGACTCAATGCTCCTTTGCTCCATGTATTCTCTCACGAGATCATGTATAATGTTGTTTCCCATATGCTCATATAGTGCATCAAGCTCTATCTTTTCCTTAACATCTTTTCCGAGCCTTTCAGTGACATACTTAACAAGGTCGCCGATAAGGGCCTCAGATACATCGTGTACTGCAGCTATCGACGCAGAACGATACGCATCTATCTTTACACCCTTCCTCGCCAAGTATTCCGAGAAAAATAGCGCCCAAAAGCTGGCCTCGTTCATATGCTCCGATATGCTCTCGGCTATAGCAGAGTGAACCCCTCTGAGCATCCAGCCAGTACGTGGTGTAGCCTTTAAAGCAGCCATAATCCTATCAAGCTTCTTAACTATGTCCGAGAAATTGCTCTCGCTCATATTTTGCGCCCTTTTAAGAAAGCTAACAAAACAATATGTAGGTTAATAAAGGATACAAGAGCGTAAGGGGGTTCTTAGATACTATGCAGTAGTCAGATACTTCAGAATAATGCGCTTCTCTGTGTCATTTCCAGCTAGAAAGCGAATGAGTTGAAGGCCGGGAGCCCCGGGGTCATAGAACCGCCTGTCGGCGGGCTCAGCCCCGGGTGTCGCGGGTCAGTTAGGACGTTAAACCCTTGGGACCTAATATAGTCTTATGACTACAAGTGAGGTAGAAGAGACAAATAGAAGGAAAAGTAAAGCTAGTAATGCAATAATAGCTATAATACACAGCACTCTCTTAATAGTATTTAAATGAATTTAAGAAGAAAGAGAATCCTATATTATATTATACTCTCGATACCATGCCTTTTCTATTCCTATTTATTATAGGCGATTTAGGATTATGAATGAGGGTTGTCTACTCTGTCCTGTCCTGAGACGAGCACTCTTGTAAGCATGAAATACAACATATTATTTTACCTATTTACCTGTACTGATACAGTAAAACATTTTGAAATAAGTTTACAGTATTGTTAAGCGATAATACTTGCCAAAATAGGTGTTACAGGCGAAGCTTGTTCAAGGCATAACTATGCTTTGGATGAGTAATAAAAGGTATATTTCGTATATGTTTCACTAATAATAGCTAAAACTCGTGGAAGCTTCTAGCACGGAGAAAGCTGTGATTAAGTATGATTTTATAAGTTAGGAAAAACATAGAACTAGAATGATAAATATTAAAGATAAACTAAGTAAATTTCCGAATAGCGCACAAGTATCAAAATTAGGGAAATATAGAGCTTTCATTTGCCATATTGCGGATGTAGTGCAGGATGTCTGGGATCTATCCAAAAGACAACGGTGGAGGCATTTTTGATGCAGGGATTCCAGTCTCAATGATTCTTACGATATCTATAATTTCGAGCCCGGTGTCTACAGAATAGCCGAGCCTTGAAGCGAGGATTAGAAGTGCATAAGCGAAGAGAGCTACTCTTCCCCAGATTCTTCTCCCAGCAAGCTTCCTAAGAAGTTTCTCGTATCTTTTCACAAGGTATTTTGCTATCCTGCGTTTAGCTTCGCCACCACTTTGTGCAACTAATATGCCAGCCTTTACGGCATTCTTGTACGCTGTTTTTGTGAGCCTCTTAGGCGATACATAAACATAAACTATGTCGGCTGTAGTGAAGTCTTTTCCTCTCAGGTCTTCAACTTCTTTTCTTAGCCTTGTTATTCTCTTAGTGAATTGGCTTGGTGAAACAGGTCTGCTGCTTTGAGTGCTTACGTAGATCCCGAGTACAAGGGGATTTCCTATAGGGAGCGGTAGTGCAATCACATATACGCGTCTATCAGTGGACGAGTGTATTTTTGGCGAATAGAGGTGTATCCTTGCAGTCTCAGCTATGTTGATTAGTCTTCGGATGCCTCGGAGCAGAGGCTCAATTACCATATTTGCTTCGCTTAATGCTAGTTCTCTTCGCTTAAGCTCAGTCATTTTCATCGTTAGCGTCCTCGTCTATGCCTTACTTCATTCTCCCAATGCATGGTTAAGTCCTTATTAGACTTGAATCTTAAGTTCCAATGACTCTATTCAGGTAGGTAAGCTCCATGAATATTTGGCGAGGTCTACAGGGTAGTACGTAACAATGGTAGTCTTTTTCCTGAGCCGAAGACAAAATAACTGTGAAATATTCTATCAAGCCATTGGTAAGAACCGTGCCCGGAATAAGCCTGACAGGCTACATGTGATAAGGTATTAAATAATGGCCGTGAAGAGAGGACCACGAACTGATTTCGATCGTAGATGAAGAAACCCTGCATCGCGGAGCCGGTTCAAATCCAAATTAGTACTTCTTCCCTATCCGGGTTTAACAATATGTAAGCCTGGTCTGCCTATGAGTAATTGTTACGACGTAATGCTGTCATAAGAACAGTATGGCGAGTTGTAAAGGATATGGGAAACAGCTAGGAGTTTTGGATCAACGAGGGAATATATGAGGCGGCCCGATCCCAGCTTGGGGGAGCTGCGGGGCCTCGCGGACCCCAAACATGTGACACCCTATTTGACAGCCAATTTGACTAGTCAAATGAATAAGACCCCGCAAGTCATATACCAGCATTTGACTATGGCTGAGAACGCTACTCCAAGCGTAAGCCTCCTTCTAGACATCGCTAAGAGGCTGCCAAGCCTCCTCGAGGGGTTCAGAGAATACGTGCACTCTAGATATAGAAAAGAGACCGCTAGGCACAACTACAACTATATTAGGAGACATGGCCAGCAAGCCCTAACAAACCCTACCTATATATCTAAACTAACATACAAGCAGGCACGCCACCTCCTCCTAGGCCTCGCGGCGCTGAGAGACTATCTAGCACTAATGGGTATGAGGGAGCACGCCGAGGTACTCGACTCCTACTTGAAGCAGCTAAGAAAACTCGCTCCCAAGCCGACAAAGGTGAAGCTCCTAGAATACGAGTTAGATAAGTCAATAATAGAGAAGGCCCTCAATGAGGTAGAAAGAATAGTGAAGAGCGGGGCTGCATACACAACTAAGCTTGCAGCGCTAACAGCCTTCTTTACAGGGCTAAGAGAGCCAGAGATAGTGTACCTGCTACAGAACTATCCTAGGCTGAGAAAGATCCTCGAGGATGGTGCAGTCATTGTTGAGCTGGGTTTCGACAGGCGGAGCAAGAAGGCATGGGTGACGATTATTCCTAACGATCTAGCCGAAATGATAGAAGAGGTCCACAGACATAGACTTAGCATAGGCATGAACCTAGTCAAGGATGCGAGGGATAGGCATGGCCTGCATGTGAGCATTCACAGGAAGTCACATGCAGCAATACTTGGTCCATTCATGAGCGAGAACGAGATAAAGCTCCTGCAGGGCAAAGTCGGCGAGATCATGGTAAAGCACTATACCAAGCACTTGAGGGAGCTGGCTAGGAGGTACCTCGAGGCATATAAAGAGTATATCGAGAAGCTGAGAACCGAGTGGGCTAGGGCTGCTCTCCTATCAATGCAAGTAGTCGAGCAAACAAGAAGAGATAGTCCTCTCCCTTCCGCGTCAGCTTGAACACCCTTTCTCTCCCCCCTTCTTCCTCCTCTATGAGCCCCTTAGCCTTCATGATCTCTACGTATTTACTGACAGTAGTCATTGAGCCTCCTCCGCACTTCTGCAGACCTGTTAGATTCGCCTTACCCCCTGCTTCTTTTATACACAACAAGTAACGGTAGATAGTGGCTAAGTCGGCGCGGAGCTTGCGCCCCACATCCAGCTCCCATACAGCCCTTACAGGTACGCGATAAAATGTAGCACTGCTCACTCTTACTTCCCCAGAGTAGAGTATCCTATTCTCTCCGTAGTACGAGGCTATGGCAGTGTGTTACCTGGTCCTAGTCTCTGGTGAAGCTACTCAAGGAAGAAAGAATATGGCATGAAAACTAAGAAAAGATGCCTTGCTTAGCCATGTTCTGATGGCAATCTGGCAATTACTGCCGCTATAAGTGCTAGTATCATCAGCGCCGATGCCGTAAGCGATGCTGTTTTCCCCACGTCCTCACATTTCTCTGCAAGATTTAGTGCATCTATGTATGCCTGCTTGGGATTAATCCTTATCTCCTCTGCAACATTATCTACAGCATTCTTAGCGTCAAAGGCCTTGAAGATTATCGGTACTAGAGCGAACATTGCTATAAGGAAGCCTGTTGCCAAGCCTAGTAGGAATACACGCGTAGATGGCTTCAATGATTACCGCCGCTCATTGCTTAAGAAATGGGTGCGGAAAAGAGATCTAGGGCTTAATATGATTCTATGCAATGATTAGCCAAGCACTCTCTTCAGCATCTCTTGCCTCAACACTAGGTATATTGTGAATAGTAGCTTTATTGGCAGGAAGAGCATTAGCGCGGTGACCGTGAAGCAGCCTATCCTCGTGCATACGAGGTATAGCGGTCTATCCACGCCCAGGATCCAGAGTATTATCAAGTAGAAGTCTATCAGCACGCTGATAGCTAGCAGCGCCTTGGTGAACCCCGCCCGCTCAAAGATCTTTGCAAAGACGTAGGCCACACTGACCATCGCAGCTGCTATCACTATGTAAGCTAGCTGCTGCATGCTATCGCCTCGTCCCTGGCGGATACTCTACACATGATCCGTTGGGAAGACACTCAACCAGGCCAGAGGGATACATAACGAACGGAGCAGCCTTCACATTCGTGGCATTGGATGGTGGCGGTGGAGGAGTGGCAGGCCTAGGTGCTGGTGTTGACGCATGGCTAGGTGGCGGCGGAGGCTGCGCAGGGGTAGCTATTGTGGTCGTTGCAGTAGTGTTTGCCGCTACATGGTGCACTGTTGGATGGAGCCAGATTATCAGCATTATCGCTACTAGGAACAAAGCCAGTAGTGCTAGGATGCCAGCGTTTCTCTGGATCCAGCTAGGCCTAAGCTTCTCGGTGGAGAGCTGATACCTGGCCCTGGCGGCCACGCTTATGTCGTAGCGGTCCTGCAGCAGTATGCCCAGAGATCTACGCCATGTATCGTATACTTGGCCTAGTAGTGCTAGCAGCGAGGCTGCGAGAGTCTTGTCGCCTGTCTCCTCCTCTATCCTATCGACTATCTGCTTAACATTGTCGGAGACCACTATCCTAGGCTCCCTGTTTATGAGCCTGAGGAGCTTAGTCGGCGGATACGAGCTATACACATCTAGACCTGGGCTGGCCTCGACGTAGCCCTCGCTCACGCCTATCGCCGAGAGCGTTATGAGCAGGGTCTGAGGCGTAAGTGCCCGCCAGATGACCGCTATCATCCACGCTATTCCTAGGATTAGTGCCGCGAATGCTGCGAGATCTACGCTCGTATATGCTACATTCATTACCTTGATGTAGACGTTGTGCGTCACCCAGAACGTGTTGCTGAAAGCCAGAGCTATTAGCGCCAGCATCACATACATGCTGATTAGTTGCCTCACGAAGAGTCCGAAAGGAGACGGCACCCCTGGCGGTCCTCGGGCATCGATTAGCGAGACTGGCTCGGCGTAGGCCTCTGGATCCTCCTTTGTCTTCAGCAGGTATGGTCCAGCCTGGACTATGTAGCCGTCCCGCCCCTTGACAACCCTGTAATCGTAGAACATCAAGTGGTTGCCCATAAGGTCCTTTAGCACTAGCATGCGCTCTGGGCCCCTAGGCATGAAGAAGAATGCTAGCGCGTCGAGGAGGCTCGGCGCATGGGCGCGGTGCCTGGTCCACAATATAATGTAGAACATCACTGCAATTATTGGCGCGAACATTATGTAGTACAGGTATGTCTGCTCCGCTTGTAGATGCCTCTGCCACAGGTATTGCAGGATCTGGCGCAGGACCTCCTCACTTAGACCTGGTTGCGGCACTCCTCCTCCCCCTCTTTCCTCCTTCCTGCTCATTATCGACTGGTATGGCGTAGCTCTTCTCCTTCTCAGGAAGCTCGCAGATAACGGTACCGTCCGCCAGGACTCTCAGCTCCCCCTTGTTCCCGTAGCACTTCTTCAGCTCCCCGCTCCTCCACGCATTGTAGAGGCTCGCCATAATGGTGTTCCTTATCGCAGCCTCCTTCAGCAATGTCTCATAGTGCTGCCTTACCTGCTCGACCTCCTCCCTGGCCTCCCTCCTAGTCCTAGCAAGCTCCTCCTCGAGTTCCCTGATCCTCTGCCTCAGCTTCTCCTCCCTGCCCCTGCTGAAGAGATCCCTTAGAACAAGAATTATGAAGACCCAGACCAGGAAGATCAGGCTGTAAAAAAGGTAGTTGAGCACAGGGTATCCTAGGATGCCTTGGCTCATCCCCTCCTACCCAGTACTAGTATTAGTGTTACAGCGAGAGTAGCAACCACTAGCAGCGGTAACACCGCGGTACTGGATCTATTGACCACGCTGCTTATGCTGCCGAGCGCGTCGCTGAGCTTCTTCTGCCAGCTGTTGCTACTGTTTTGCTGCGTAGTGGTGCTCGGTGTAGTAGTTGTTGTGTTGCTTGGCGGCGTGGATGTCGTGGTATTATTGCTATTGTCGCTGTCGTCATTGCTCGGTGGCTGTGTAGTTGTTGTGCTGTTGTCATTGCCTGGCGGTGTTGTATTGCTTGGCGGTGTGCCTGGCAGAGTCAATGAGCCCGTATATATTATGTGGCGGGTGCTCCAGTAGTCTGGTCTGTAATCGTACTCGAACGCTATCTGTGTTCCTGGCGTGCCGCACAACAACATTGTCGCGCTCGTCACTTCCCCCACCGAGCTTATCAGCGTTATGTCTTGCCCTGCGACCCTGAGCTCGACTATAGGCGTGCTGAGCGGCTCTGGCTCAAAACCGTAGTCCAGTATAGCGTACGCCGCATACGTTATTGATACACCTATCTCCTGTATGCTCTCCACCGTTATGTTCAGCACGTGTATGGGGTCGACTCTCTGGAAGCGGAGCCTAGCCCACCAGCACTTACCGTTGCTCGCCGAGCCCCATGCACCGCCCTGCAGGAGCCAGAGCCCCTCGTAGCCCTCAGGAAAGTCTGGGTCTGGCCGCCCCATGTCAAGAATATTGACGATATGAGATATCGGCGCATACACCTTGTGGCTAAACCTCGTATACACCCTGCCATTGATGCCTATCCCTAGCCCGCCGTTCGGGTCATCGCTCCACACGGGGTGATCCACGATCGATATGTTGCGCACATGGTACGCGTCCTGGAGATCGATATAGATTGATGCACTAGCGCTGATAGCCAACACGGGCAGAACTAATAATATTAATAATAGTATGAGGTGCCTCATCTCCTACCACCCCTTCTACGCGCGTGTAAAACACCCGTGCCTATCGCGACACCCACCAAAAGAATCGCAATGTCTGTGACGAGTGAGGCACCAGCGCCAGCGATAGCGCCAGCAACAGCAGGATTCTCGTTCATAGCGCCAATGATCCCAGCGGAGCCCTCTTCATACGCTATGTTGTGCTGCTGCGCCAGCTCCTTCAAGTTCCTAACACTAGTAGCAAAATACAGCGTGCCAGCAGGGCCCCGCAAAGCGAACGATACCAGCCCGATAACATTGCCTGCGGCATCGGTTACGGGCCCGCCAGAGTTGCCAGCATCGGTTATGCCGCCGAGCTCTATGAGGCCGCTAGCAGTCCATGTCAAGTGTGTCTCGAGGACTCTTGGGTGCTCGCTTAGAGCGTGTAAGTCGTTATTCAACACTTGCAGCAATTCCGACGGGTAACCGATAACATATATCGTCGACGTGGGCGGCGGCATCTCCCTCGCTAGCCTAAACACGTACTTGTCAGTGAAGAGCTCTGGGTGATCCACGCTAATGATCGCTGCGTCTCCTTGGCGGTCTAGGGCCACTACGTGGCCTGTGCTCTCAACGCTACCGCGTATGATTGTCACAGTAGCGCTAGGATTGTAACCAACAACATGTGCGGCGGTTGCTATGTAAGACGGGTTCATCCACCAACCAGTACCATATTGTCCCTGGTAGACCACGACCACGGTTCCTTTCAACCATTCCTCGGAGAAGCTTAGCTTCTGAGCAGTAGTTGTGTTAGTGGTCTCAGCATAGGCTGGAGAAGCTAGGCTAGCAAGAAAAAACAATAGGGGTATAAATACTAGCAGCTTCCTCTTCTTCGCCTGCTTGTAGCTTATGAATAGTGCTAGGCCGACGAAGCCCAGCAGGAGAACCGTGAGTGCTGCACTTGTTGCTGTGCTAAACGCGTGCGCTATGGAGTCTAGGTAGCTCTGGCTACTCGATGGCGGCCTAGGTGTTGCGACTATGTTTCCGCCCCCGTTGCTTCCGCCAGAGCCAGGGCTGCTGCAGTCGTAGAGCCTGGTGCCGCTGACAGTTACCCTGCCGCCATCCCTTTCATCCTTCATTATGTCTACTAGCCCGTTTATCTGGAATGTGGCCACCTCGTCGCTTCCCACTAAGACCCTGGCGTGCCCGCTGCAGTCCACGTCTACGACGAAGCTCCTGCTCACTTCCCTCGTGCCTAGGGCGGGCGGGGAGACGTCTATGTTCTCGCTGTAGACCTCGTCGCCGTTGATCTTTATAGCGAAATGGTAAGTGAAGCCCCAGAAGAAGTTAGGATTAGGCTTCAGCTCCGCGTACAGTGGCCCAGCCTGCACATAGGCCTCGCCAGCCTGGAACGCTATGGCGAGGCTCGTGACGCTAGCAGAGAGCACGAATGTATGCCTATACCCTGGCGTCAAGTCATAGTGGGTATCGCGCCAACTAAGATAAGTCTGCTCGGCGTGCGCTAGCTCTGCGAAAAAGGGTGTAAGGAGCAGAGCTAGGATTGCTAGGCCTAGCAGGTGCCTTCTACGCCCTTTACCGCTTAGGAGTATTGTCGCTATGCCAAGCAGCAGTATTATGATTATCAGTACCAACGCGGTGCTGCTGCCCGAATGCTGCGCCTCTGCAGCTTCCTCGACGGGTGTCACAGGCTGCACGGTAACAGTACCGTTAGATGTTAGCGTTACCAGCTTGTCCGCGTGATAATACGTTCCATCTTTTAATGCGACGACCACGACTCTAAGCTGGTCGCTGCTCAGCTGGCTCTTGTCCAGCTCGTAGAAGCCTAGGTCATTCACGGTGCCCGCGGCGACGAGGTTGCTACCCTCGTAGACGTATACTTTCGCCCCGCTGAGGGCATAGCCGTTCATATCCGTGACTGTTATCCTCACCTTGTCCCCAGATGTCTCTACTCTCACCTGCGGCTCCTGCTCGTAGCCTAGGATCTGCACAGTGTAGTATCCTGACTCTGGCAGCCCGAAGTCCACGAATGTCGAGTTCAACGGTACCTCGTGGGTCTCAGACCATATGTCATTGCTTATCCTGACCTGGAAGCCGCTGGGCACGTAGAAGCGCACCTTCTCGCTGGGATACTCTAGCTCTATCGTGGCGTTGGGCAGCACGGTGGTGCCAAAGACGCCAGCAAGGTCGATCTTGTAGTCCTCGATAAGGCCCGCCTGGTTAGGCGAGCCAGATATTCTCCACTCGTACACCATACCATTGTACTTTATGCGGAATACCGAGCCTGGCGGCACATACTTCAAGTGCAGATAATTATCGCTCGCCAGACTCTTGACTAGAAACAGCGTGGGGTGCTCGGCTGGTACCCTAGCCACGCCGCCGTATGGTGTCCCAACTATCCTGTTTACCAGGTCGAAGTAGTGGGTGCCGTTGGTGAACGACGCCGATATGAATAGTAGTGGATTTTCTACTATGTTTTGTCCTGTATTTATACTACGCGTCATCAGCACGTATGATACATATCCTTCAAAGTATACGTCACCAGCTCTCCCTATTGTCGGCGTATCTGTTGTCGCTGTTGGATCCAGTGTCCTGTTCTTATATCCCTCGAGCACGCCGTTCACGTATATTTGTACCTCGTTGCTGGCTGCAACGCCAGAAACGGTGTACCATTCTCCTAGCACGACTTTCGACTCCGAGTATACATCGTTGTACGCAGTACCATTCCCCATGACGAATACTAGCTTGTCGTTAGCACCCCACCACCCTATCTGGTAGGGATCAATTACCCAGTTCGTCGTACCCCCCGCGCCGTGGAATACCCGCATAAATGACGTCGTCGGTTTACCTGTCGGCTTAAAGCTCGCCACTAGGCTAAATACTTCGCCATTACCAAGCTGTGGCCCCGAATCAAACTCCACATAGTCATTACCGTCCAGATACCAGTCATACAATACTGGAGCAACAACATCGTCTACCCCAAGATCCGCGTTGCTCAAGTTCAGCCTTTCTATCAGCTGGCTGCCTCTCTGCTCTATTCCCAGCCCATTAGCGTCGTATGTTATCTTCCATACTGTGCCTTGGCTTAGTTGTAGCTGCGTAGAGTAGAGTACATGTGGCTGCTGCACCTCTTCCGTCAAGTGCAGGCCGCCTGTCCACCTGCTGAGCCCCAGTGGTAGGCCGTTGTGTAGCAACGCTGCAAGCACTATCACTATCACTAGGAACGCCAGACCGACACCTGCCAGCAGGTATACCCCGCTGCTCGTTCTCCGAGCCATGCCTATCACCCTACATGGTTCCTATTCCTGCAAAAACCATGGGCTAGGATCGCTGAATGCTTGCATGGATTATCGACGTAGCACCGCCGCTACCGCTAAGACGAATAACAGTATGACAATGAGCCAGAACGCTGCGGGGTTGCTCTCGTATGCCGACCTGAGTGGTGCTAGCCAGCCGTTCTCGTTCACTCGGTTGCTGTTGCTGGGCTGCGTGGTTGTCTCCGTGGGCTGCTGCGGCTGGGGCTCTGGAGTATTGTTGCCGCTTAGGAGCCTTACAGCTACGCGCCAGTTGACGGCGCTGGCGTCCCCGCTGTACCCCTTGACTATGAACTTCACAGTGCCCGTTGTATCGATAGTTCTCGTCCACGGGCCTGTATCGCTCCAGAGATATGCTGTTGAGTGCGTGATTAGCCAACCCCATGTCTGCGATGTGCTTGCGTTATTGTAGTCTGGGTTACTGCTGTCAAACACGAATAAATCAACATCACCGCCGTCATGTGTCTCGTCGAACCATACCGAGAGTGTGCCGCTGGCGCTAATGGTGAATTCTTCCTCTCCGCTTCCGCCCCTTATCAAGGTGTAGCCAGACGGCGGATCCTGCAACGCTCTTAGCTCAACATACTGTATGCTGCTTGCAAATAGATTTGCACCATCGTCAGTCA
This sequence comes from Pyrofollis japonicus, assembly GCF_033097485.1. NCBI lineage: Archaea > Thermoproteati > Thermoproteota > Thermoprotei > Desulfurococcales > Pyrodictiaceae > Pyrofollis > Pyrofollis japonicus. The sequence continues at coordinate 411,986 of NZ_AP028634.1, read as the reverse complement.
TTAGCAGGACTTTCGGCGAGGAATAGTTCGCCAAGGGTATTGATAGCTTCACCGTGTCGACGTATATAATTATGTCGTAATTTGTACGCATTATGGCAACGTCTCCGCTCACGGGTGATACCTTGACGAGCTGGAGATTGCTCACACTGTTATCCGTGGAATTGACATCAGCTACCCCGACCACTAGGCCATCGCTATACACGTTATTCAATAGATACGCGTATACAACGGACTCACCCGTGTTCAGATCAGTAGCGGGAGCGTCTAGGGACAAGACTATCGCTGGCATGATGTTGTCTCCAGCCGCGGCGTCCTTCAACTCGTCGCTCAGCACCTGCACGTAGCTGCTGTTCACGATCTGCAGCGTCCCAGCCGTAGCATTGTACATGTATGCTGATAGCTGCGTAAAGTCATAGGTATTCAAGACCACGATCTTTACATCGTCTGCATGGGCTGGCAGGGCTGCTAGCAGGGGCAGGGCTAGGACCAGGGCTAGCAGGGCTAGGCTCAGAGCCCGATTCATTTCCTCTTATCACCTGTTTGGATTTCTATTCGTTTTCTTGTGGGACTGTGGCTACCCTTAGCGGCGAGCATGGATTTATGATCATAAACGATGGCAGAATCTGTGCTCGTGCTTACCACGCACGGGTACAGGTTCTATGATGGTGAGAGGCTTGAGTAAGGAGCTTGAACGCGGCCTCTTGATAGGCAGCAGCTCTGTCGATGCACCTATCTGGGTTCTTAGGAAGGCGTATGGGGAGAAGTCGGCTCTCCTGGCCTTCCTGGCTAGAATGTCTAACTCTGCTGAGCTAGAGCTCTGCGCGAGCATAGCGTCGATCATGGGTAGGAATCTCGATAGTTGCCTCGAGAAGCCCCAGATAGCAGTATCGATGCTGAGGGACTTCGTGGAGTCAAAGGCCGAGCTAGGCATACCTGTATCAGTTAAGGAACTCGTGCTCAGCGGGATGATGGCCTATGGCAGGGAGGAGAGGGAGGAAGAAGAGCAGTAGGAAAGGGGGCCTCTTCAGGCCAGCTAGGCACAAGTGGCTAGCAGACATAGTGACGTTCAAGGACCCCGACAAGGCTGAGGACGCTGCGGAGAGGCTCGTGCACGGCATGGAGCGGGGCAGGATAGGCAGGATGAAGGTGGGGAGGAAGAGGGCGCTAGCGATCTACCGTGCCCTGGTAAACGCCGCTAACAGGGCAGAGGCCTCTGCCAAGAGGAGGGATCTCAGCCCCGAGGAGAGGAGGAAGCTGCGGGAAATCGCCGAGATCTATAGGGAGGCTGCCGAGGAGGCGAAGGAGATCTATCACGAGAAGTACGCCGAGGACTAGCCTTGTCCCGTCTCAGCACACATACCCAGTACGTATTAGTATAGCATCGCGCACTAATGGGTGAGATCTTGGGTGAGACTCTCGCGAGACAAGAGATCTTGGGCAACGTGGACTTCTTCTATGTGGTCAACTACACCTTGGTGCTGATAGGTAACGCGCGTGCAAGGGTTAGGACAAGGGGCCTACTCCCCGATATAGCTGACAGCGTGGACCACTACAAGCAGACAATAGAGCACCTGAGCGACCTCGTGGCGCCCCTCTTCCCTGGCGAGGAGATGTCCTCCGTAGAGGAGCTGCTGCGGGAGGCGGAGGACCTGCTGAATAAGAATAGGCCCGTCGAGGCGCTGAGGAGGTATAGGCAAGCGCTCCGAGTCATGCTCCGAGTACTCTATGAGAACGGGCTACTCCTGCCGCAGAGGAGGATAAGGGTGGGCAGCATTGCTGGTCCTAGCCGACCTAATCAATAGGGCCTACGAGAAGAACGCGGTCATAACCGCCTACGTGTACGGCGAGTTCGGGACAGGCAAGACCAGCTATGCTATGTGGGTGGCGTTCCAAGTACTCGAGGACTGGAACAAGGTCTTGGAGCGCCTCTTCTTCGACCCCAAGGACGCGATAGAGGTCATGGAGAGGGCTATTAACCGTAGGCAGCGCGAGAAAATAATCATAATGGATGATGCTGGGATCTGGCTAGACAAGATGACTTGGTGGGAGCGCGAAAAAGTAGCCTTCATGAAGTTCTATAACTTGATCAGAAGCATAACCGCGGGCATAATATTCACCACGCCCAGCGAGGAGCTACCCAGGAACCTTCTCAACAAGATATTCTTCAGGGTAAGCGTGGCCCCGTTGTCGAAGCGGCAGCTGATAGAGATGGTGGACGACTACGCGGCGTACAAGGCCATGCTCGACGAGTACGGGCTCCCAGAGTACTGGAGCCTAGCAACAGGCTACAAGCTCAGAACCCTGCCGAACTTCCTGAAATTCGTGAAGAAGGAGTACTATGACCCGTACCCGACCTATTACCCAGACGAGGTCTACAAGAGGTACGAGGACATAAGGTGGCGCGCGGTAAAGAGGGCCTTTGAGGAGTGGAGGCAGAGCCTCGACGGCAGGGAAGAAAATGAGAGGGAGAAGCTGCAGCTAAGGGCACTGAACATGCTCAAAGCTGGCGCGAGCATCAAGGAGGTGGCGAAAATGCTTATGGATGCAGGGGTTCCGAGATCCACTGCGTACAGGTGGATCAAGCAGATAAGAGAGATAATAGACTACGATGGCGCCGACTAGTCCTCGGCTATGATAATGACTGTTATTTTCCTGCCCCTCGTAAGGTAGTGCTGGATCTTCCTATGATCATCAACGCTCACTATGTAGAGCGCGTGCTTCACCGAGCCCTTCTTCCGTAGCTTCCTGAGCTTCTCTCTAGCCTCCCAGTAATCCCTAGCCTCGACCACGTACATTCTCCCCATGCTTCCCGAGCCTCTTCTTCTCCAGCTCGACTATGAGGCTGATCCTCCCATAGGTCTCGGTTATCCTAGCTAGCAAGCTTTCCATTTCCTTTATCTCATCTGCTAACTCCCCTACTAGGCTGTCGAGGCGCTGAATTCTCTTCTTGTAGGATATTTTCTCGAGGACTGGCAGGGGCCTCACCCATACATATTATTCTGTGCAACAGGCAGCCGTATACCAGGCCACGCCTACACAGCATCAAGAAATCATAACACTCCTTCACCGCGTCCCTGCCCCGTTCCTCACTAGCTTCCTTATCTGCTCGACGAGGATGTGGTATCTTTTCTCGGCTTCCTCGCCGCTCCATGTATATTCTATGTCTCTGCGCTCGGTGATGTCTGCTCCGAGCTTTCTGTGCTTTCTCGTCAAGCTTATGTACAATGTTACGTAGTACTCGCTGTTACCGCGCTTGATGAGTTCGAGCCTAGCTCCAGAGAGGAGCCCGCCCACCTTGGCGATTAAGTAATAGTTGCCAGCCTCATCATAGATGATGCACGTGTATTCGTTAACTAGATGCGTTTGCTCCATGTCCGCTCCACTCCCTCTAATTCTACTTCTCTTGATAGTCGCTGCAGCACTACTTTCATGAATAGGTCCTTTTCGCGGGAGTTCTTGGCTGACCAGCGCCCGCCAAGCATCTTCTCTATTATGCTTGAGTTAGGCCTCGTCCAGGAGCTACTATCAAAGCTCGTTAGGCCTAGTCCTACTAGCCTCTTGATGTGGTCGGGCTTTAGTGCTACTCCTAGGCCGTGGCAGCTTAGCCCGTGCCTCGAGGCTATGCTGCAGACTTGCTCCACTATCGCCTGCTGGCAGTGCAGCTTGATTACCCGCCTGTTCTTGGCGGTCCTGCTGCAGTTCAGCTTCAATGGCGCTGCGAGACCAGTAGCCCAGGGTATGCTTGCGGCCTCGAGCGCGGCCCTTGAGTAGCCGCCGAACGATGGAGAACTATGGACCACCAACAAGCACTCATAGTCCTTGCACAGCATCCTGCTAAGGAAATGGGTTGCAGCCTTAAGGGTGAACGCTGGGTCGTGTAGCCAGTCAGGCAGTATTATCGTGATGTTCTCTGGCTTGTACCTTATATCGATCTCTAGCACGAACCTCTTGAGGTGCTCGAGCCAGCGATCCAGCAGAGGCCGCTCCCCCCGCTTATAGAAATTGAACATCCCGTTGTCGACCAGGAAGTCGTAGAAGTAGAGCTTCCTCGAGGGCAGCCGCTGATTCGCCAAGCTCACCAACTGGTACTTCCACCAAGAGGGGGCTCCCTGGGCGTAGAACCTCACAGGCATCGATGCTCACCACTCTTCTTCGTCTTCCCATTCGTCTTCGTCCTCACAATCATCTTCCCATTCATCACACTCCTCTTCCTCGTCGTCATCCTCTGCAAGCTCTTCGATAATCTCGTTCCAGAGATCACTATCATCCTTGCTCAGCAGCTCAACCCTCTCAACCTCGGCGTTGAGCCGCGGGTCAAGATCCCTCTCAAGTAACTCCGTAATCTTTTCCTCGAGCATTGCTGGCACCGCGTACACATCAAGAGGGTGCTTTATCTCCACGCCAAGCTCGCTAGGATCGACCTCAACCTCCAACACAACCTCGAAACGATAACTAGCCATAGATCGTCACCTCTTGGCAGGTTCTTTGATCCTGTGTTTGCCTTCGAGGAAGTCGATGTAGAGCCTTAGCGCGTCGCGCACGATGTCGGGTAGGCGCTTGCCCTGCTCCGCGGCTATCTTCTCGAGCCTCGCCGCCGTGGAGTCGTCTAGCTCTATGCTCAGCCACTCGGTGGTCTCTAGGCCTCTGAGCTCCTCGAGGACACTTGGCCACCGCTTGTCTAGCTCGAGGCTGCTGATGCACGTCTTGTAGATCCCCTTCTCCCTGTCGACGTACTTTACGAGCTTGCCTGCCTCGGCGTATTTGCGGAGGTTGCGGAACAGGGTCTCGTACTTGCGGAACCCCACCAGCCTATGTCTTAGCAGCTTCTTGTAGGCCCTAGTGAACTCCGCCTTACTGAACTCGAAGCAGTTAGTCAGTGGATCGATATCCATCCTCTTCAGCGCGATATATGCTAGGATCTTGAAGGTGACGCTGTCAAGCACCTGCTGCCACCCTAGTTGGTCATGTACTTCTCCTTGACCTCCTCGAGCCTCTTGGCTATGGTTTGGAGTCTCTTGGCCAAGTTCCTTAAGGCTGGCTTGTACATTGTCGACGATCTGAGCAGCATCTCTACTATGTCGTATAGCTCGAGGATTAGCTCCTCGAGGGGCCTAGGATCGATCTCTACGTGGACCCGTTGCTCGTTCATATTGAGGTTAATGATAACAGGAGTTCCTGTGTAGCCCAGCGCTTGGCTTGTGCCAGTTGCGAGACCCTCTATTATCCCCAGCATAGTCTTCTTTATGAGGCTCTTCTTTTCCTGCTCTAGTCCTAGATACCATATTTTGTATTGTAGTGGTACTCTTATGCAGAGCGTAGTAGTTTCTGTATACAGACGTCTGTATACCTGAGCCTCCCCAGAGAGAGACTCTGCGCGTGCTCCAAAGGATCCAGTAGATGCAATAGAAACCTTGCTGCTTCTCTCACCGCTCATATATTATCACCGCTATCGGCTCCTTGTTAGAGGTAGGTATGTTGACTATGTAGGAGTAGGATGTTATGCCGTAGCGGGATGCGATTTCCTTTGGTTGCCGTATTCCGTGGCTGTCTTTGCCTGGGTGCCACTCGTCGACGAGTCCCCCGTCGACGAGGTAGAGTACTCTTAGCCTGGTCTTCTTGAGAAGCGTCCTCATCGCCATGTCCGTTATCTCTAGTGATTTCGATAAGCGGTCCATTGTCGCGTCCGCGTCCGCGAGTTTTGCTGCAACATATGTTGCTGCAGCAGCCCTTACGCGTGGGCTGGGGTTCCCAACACCCCTTATGAAAACATTGTAAATCTTCATGGCGTATAGCTCAACTATTGTGGGCAGCTCCAGCTCCGCTATAAGGTGCCTCACGTAGCTGTCGACGAGTGCCTCCTCGTTGAGCTTAAAGAGTATGCCAGCCCTGCGTAGGAGTCGCTGCAGGCTCGGACTATTGTACTTGTAGAACAAGGGGTGCCCATGGACGCCGAGGGCATACATTAGCGCAGCCCTTACCGCGTTCTCGTTCCCCGCGTTCGGAACCCGCTTCTTGATAACCTTGAGCGCCCAGGCAGAGTCCTCGCAGATCCTTGTCGGCAAGTCCTCCTCGGAGCAGATCCTGCCGAGGTGCTGCAGCAGCCCTATCATCTTCTTAGACGCGTACTTGCCCTTGGTCACCTTGTAGTGCGTCCTCGCTAGCCGCGCGTAGCCCTTCCGCAAAGCCTCATAGTACACTATGTATGTATGCAGCCCGTTGTCGTGCACAAGCTCCGTCAACGGGGCTCCAATCCTGCTGCGCAGCATCCTCTCATGCTCATCGTAGGCTCTCCACTCTGGGCCATAATCAAAGGGCAGATCATCGACAACTATGCCAGTAGCATGATCCACTAAGAGCCCATCATTATTGACGATAACTATTCTCTTAGCCTCCGTCACCTAGGCCACCCCCACTACTCGTCGCTTGAGGACACCGTGGCGCTCGAGGAGCAGCCTGATAGCAGCCCTCACGGCCTCGCTCCTATTCCTATAGACCCCAGCGCTCACCAGCTCGTCCAAGCCCTCGAGGAACATCTCAGGAATCTTGACGACCAGGTGCCGCGTCATTGCTTGGTCACCACTCGTCTCTTGGCTCGTATTTCTCGGCTTCTTCGAGGAGTTGTTTGGCTATCTTGTGCGCCTCTTGTATCTCCTCGTGCCCTAGTAGGTGCTTCACGGTCTCCCTGAGCTTCTGTATGACCTGTGCCCTTGCCCGCAGCTCCTCGGCTAGCCTCCTCTTCTCCTCGGCCTGTTTGAGGTACTCTTCGTGGTCTCTGAGGTAGACGCAGCTCTTGTCGAGGACTCCTAGCTCCCAGGCCTTCTCTGGCTCCCTCTCGAGGACCTGCCTGATCTCGGGGGCCAGCTTGTCGATTATTGGCTCGAGCCTCCTGCGGGCCTCCTCCCTAGTGCGCTCCATGGCCTCTCTGGCCCTGTCCTCTAGGCGCGCGGCCTCGATCCTGCCAGGCTTGGCGCCCAGCTTGTCGAGGACCTCCACCCATTCTCCGAGAACCTGCTTGGCCCTCTCCTCGTCGAACGCCTTCACGGTCTCCGCGTCCTCGTACGCCACTATCTCTCCACGGCTCGTAGCGTAGATCCTCAGAACGAGCTGCTGCAGCACGCCGTACTTGTCCAGCGGCCTAGCATCCACTTCGAACAATAGCTCGTCCCAGGAGCCTACTCGCTCCAAAAAATCACTCAGCTCATAATATACGCGGACGGGGATCTCTCCCATCAAACCACCCCCTACGTTCTGGTCAGTTACTATCTTACTATCTGTGTAAGCTTTATAGTGTTTGTCAAATAAAGAGTCAAATACCAGTCAAATAGTCTGCGGGGTCGAAACCCTTTTATCCTACTAAAAGTGTAAGACTGTAGCGCGGAGAAGAGCCTTGAGCCACGAATACTTATTGAAGAAGATCCTCACAAGCCGCCTATCTGGACCAGAATTCGTGGAACTAATGGAAGCCTACGGGATAAGACCCAAAGATCTAGGCATAACCCCAAACTACAAAGCCCGCCTCAAGAAAGGCGAACGCGACCCCAGCAACCAGCTACAACAGAAACTGCTAGCGCTCATAGCACAGCGAGAACCAAGGCTTGAAGCAGGCAGGAAAGAACAGGGATCAACCAGGAGTGTTGGTGAGAGATGGCCCGATCCCAGCTTGGGGGAGCTGCGGGGCCTCGCGGACCCCACAGCTACCCCCAACGCGGCCGGCTTAACTTCCGGGTTCGACATGAGTCCGGGTGTTGCCCGGCCGCTATGGCCGGGTCGGGCCGTGTTCAGAGGCAGTGGTTATCAGGGGTTCTTATACCTTTCATTAAGATTCTTGCATCGTGGATTAACTCTTAAAGATAGGGATTCCATTTCGTTAGATGGGTGTTAGGAAGAGTGGACGAAGAGATTCTCAGGGCGTATATTGAGGCTGGGCGAATAGCCAAGATGGTTAGGGAGGAGGCGGCTAAGCGCATTCAGCCGGGTTTATCCGTCTACGAGTTTTGTACATGGGTCGAAAACAGGATTGTTGAGCTGGGGGGCAAGCCTGCTTTTCCGTGTAATCTCTCGATAAATGATGTTGCTGCGCACTATTCCCCGCTTGTTGGTGATGAGCTTCTAGTTCCCGAGGACTCTGTTGTAAAGATAGATCTGGGTGTTCATGTAGATGGATATATAGCTGATACGGCAGTAACGGTTAGTTTTAGCGATAAATGGTCATTGTTACTCGAAGCCGTTCGGTCAGCTCTAGATAAAGCTATTAGCGCCATTGCACCTGGGGTAAAGTTTTCAGAGATAGGGCGCATAATAGAGGCGACGATTACGAGCTACGGGTTTAAGCCAATAAGTAATCTTGGCGGACATAGTCTTGCAAGGTACACTATTCATGCAGGTGAAAGTATACCGAATGTGTATGAGCCGTTTCTCCGCGGCAAATTTGGCACAGGGAAAGCTTATGCAATAGAGCCTTTTGGCACAAATGGTGCTGGAAGTGTAAAAGAGGGAGATCTTGTCACTATTTATGCGCTTGTTCGGCCGAATCTTAAACGCAGGCTCAATGATATTCAGCGGCGTGTCCTTAATACTATACGCGAGCGGTTCAGGACGCTGCCGTTCAGCGAGCGATGGTTAACCGATGTCGCTCCTATTGAGGACATTCGTAACGCACTTCGCAGGCTATCAAGAATGGGATTCCTTGCTCAGTATCCAGTACTTGTAGAAAAAGGTGGAGGTATGGTGGCTCAGTTCGAGCACACAATTGTAATAACTGATTCCGGCGATGTAATTGTGACAACGATGTAGTAGAGATAGCCATGTATAGCTTCTAATAAAACCCTTGTATAGAAGCATTTTTGAGAGCCTGTTTGTAATCCCTTCGAATTTGAAGCAGGGACGATGTATTGGAGTAAGCTTTGACATGTACAATGGTTTAGGGCTTAGGTGTTACAAGTATGGCTAATGCAACGAATCCTTGGTTTGGTGGTGGATCAGATTTAGCTACATGGATAATAGCTATAAGCATATTGATCTCTACGATTCTCTCGATATTCGCGTTCCTAGGTATTGCACAAGGTTTTCAGCTTCGTATATGGAAGGCCCAGATAGAGTCGCGTTTGCGTGTAATAGAGAGCTATAGAAACGATGTGCGTGATGAGGTTAGGAAGAGGCTTGAGAAGCTAGGGGCTCGTAATATTGACAGGATTCTAGAGACTGTCTTGGACTACTTCGTTATAGGTCCAGTTGATATAGAGCCTACCGATATAGTTAGGCGTTTAGAGAGAGTTTTACGCACCGAGGAGGAACGTATTGAGGCTTTAGTGGCGCGTAGTCTTCCTAAAAGCGTCGGCGACGTCAATATAAAGAATGTTGTAACTCTTTTGGCGATAGCAAATGCGTTGAACACTATCTACAAGTATATCAGACACATATTGCTAACAGGAATAAAGACACGAAACGCTCTCCTTGTCGCGCAGCTTTGGATGATGCTTCCACTCTTTATGAGAATAGCTAAGGCTTACTACGATGCTTCTCGGGTTATAGCTAGGGGTATACCTATAGGTGATGCAGCTGGCCCTCTTGCAGCCTACAAGCTCATGAATAGTCTTAAGCGATTAGAAGGACCTATAGAGATCGTAAAGGACACTATATATAGCGTGCATGAATTCGAAAACCGGAGAATAATAGTAGTAAAGGCGAAAGGCCCTGGTAGTACGGTTGGAAGGCCGGGTGAGGCTGTTGAGAAGATAATTGAAAAGCTATCGCCTTCGAGTATCGCATCAATTATAACAATCGATGCTGCACTGAAAATGGAGGGAGAGCCAACAGGCAGTGTTGCCGAGGGCACGGGAGTCGCGATGGGTGATCCAGGCCCAGAAAAGATAAGAATTGAGCGTATTGCTGTTAAGTATCAACTACCTCTGTACGCTATTGCCATAAAGATGGGGTTAGAGGAGGCGATAACGGCTTTAAAGAAAGAAGTTGTTGATGGTGTAAATAAGGCGATTGAACGAGCTAAAATGCTTATACTAGAGGAGACAAAGCCTGGTGACACGGTAATAATTGTTGGAGTTGGGAATACTCTAGGAGTTGCGCAGTGAGTTGAAGGTGTTAGATATGGGGTCTCTGGACTTCTACACTGTCTACGTACTATCAGTGATGCTTCTTTCAGTGGTAATGATAATCTATATGGTTATAACTGTTCTTGGATCAAGGAAGAAGGATAAGGAGGAACAAAAAGTAGTCACGGTGCTTAAGTGTCCTCAATGCGGTTATGTTAAGAAGAGAGAGTTCCGAGAGGGAGATTTCATAGGCAAAATAGTTGATGAAAAATGTCCGCATTGTGGTGTTAATCTAGTAGTTGATGCAATATATGCCGAGACTTATCATGACATTAGGTCTGCGCTGAGAGAGAAGCGCAGGCAGAAAAATGCTAGCTAGGTCTTAGGTCACTTATCCCGTTCTCTTTAGATAGTGAAGCATATACTATTTATGGTTACGGTAATGTAATCGCGTTTTCTAGATTAACATTAACGTCTTTTAAGCTCTTTCATGCCACTTATTTTAACTAGGAGTGTAAGCGTCTCAGAATAGGCTTCTGGGTGGTTAAAGATGGGATACGTACGCTGGCTAGGACATGCAACTTTTGAGGTAAACATAGACAGTTACCTTATATTGATTGATCCCTGGCTCACTAATCCAGCCTCGCCGGTGAATGTTGAGGAATACAAAGACAAAGTTGACCTTATAGTAGTAACACACGATCACGGAGACCATATCGGCGAAGCAGTCGAGCTAATGAAAATTAATCCACGCGCCAAGCTAGTAGCTGTCTATGAGGTTGCAAATGATGTTGCAGAGAAGCTTGGTGACAAGGGAGAGCGTGTCATCGGTGGTAACATAGGTGGCCCGCTTCGCATCGAAGGAATAGATCTGAAAGTACTCTTTACGCCTGCGAACCACAGTTCGCTAAAGGGTACGCCGACGGGAGTGGTAATAATTGGCAAAGAGGCAACAATATATCATGCTGGCGACACCGGCCTTATGGCTGAAATGCAATTTATAGGTGAGCTTTACAAACCGGACATAGCGATGTTGCCGATAGGTGGCCATTTCACAATGGATGAAGTGCAGGCAGCTAAGGCTGTGGAGCTAATTAAGCCAAAGGTTGCAATACCGATGCATTATAACACGTTTCCCGTGATACAAGCTGACCCGGAGAAGTTCAAGAAACTGGTTGAGGAGAAAGGTCTCCCAACAAAGGTCGTCATTCTGAAGCCCGGAGAAAAGTATGGTTTTTAAACCATAAGACTTGGGCCACATAACTTAGGTAAACGCATATAGTTTTTACTAATTTTTGTTTCCTGCATATAGGAAATTAAGCACACGTCTAATAGATTGCTTTTAAATAGTCCTTGGTCTGTGTCCTTGTCTGTACTGGGGCATGCGTTTGGGCGCTATTTCTGTATCAGAATCCGAGTACGAGCTGCTGAAGATAATGGCTTCAAAGAAAATTTCGCCTAATAAGGAGTACAATACCGATGTGCTTGCAAAGATTCTTAATATCGAAAAAAGTCGCTTAGAAGCATTGCTCAGACTTCTCGCATCAAAAGGCCTAGTTGTATTGAAAGAAAAAATTGTTGAAGAATACCATTTAACTAGCGAGGCCAAACGCTATATTAGCGAAGGATTTCCAGAAGAGGTTCTTGTTAAGCTTCTTACGGAAATGGGTGGAGAGGCAAGTGTTGACGCGATTAGGGAGAGGCTAGGAGATATAGCGCCCATAGCAATAGCTAACGCGTCGAAGAAGAAATGGATTAGAATTGAAGGTGGCCGCGTGAAGCTAGTAGTAGACCCGGCTAACGCTGTTGCAGACGAGCGAAAAATCATTGAGAAAATTATGAGAGGAGAAAAGCTAGATCCTAGTTCTATTAAGCTTCTTAAACGCCGTAAGCTCGTAGAGGTGCATAAGAAGCGGGTAACGATAGTTGAACTGCCCGAAGACCCGGAAAGCCTTATGAAGAAGGTAATTGTCGAGATTGGTGCGCTTACGAGAGAGCTCATTGAGAGTGGAAAGTGGAGAAGCGTAAGGCTAAGAGAATACAACGTTGAGGCACTGCCTCCACGCGTTCTTCCTGGGAGATTAAACTTCTTTTCGCAGTTCATAGAGTATATTAGGGACGTAATGAAGGAGCTTGGTTTCGTCGAGGTTGAAGCTCCCCCTGTTGAGCTCGAGTTCTGGAACTATGATGTATTATTTCAGCCTCAGTTCCACCCTGCTCGCAGTCCTACTGATACCTTCTACCTAAAGGCGCCATCGGCGGCTGAGCTACCGAAAGAGCTTGTTAAAAAAGTCGCACAAGCTCACGAGCAGGGTATGGGTGGTAGCAAGGGGTGGCGTTATAAATGGGATCCGCGCCAGGCTATGCGGCTGATACTACGTAGTCATACAACAGCTGTATCTGCCCGTATCCTTTCAACGAAGCCTTCTTTGCCCTTTAGATATTTTAGCTTGGGGAGAGTGTATAGAGTTGAAAACATTGATCCAAGGCATCTTCCAGAGTTCCACCAAGTTGATGGAATTGCGAGCGAGGATGGGGTAAGCCTTCGGTGGCTTGTAGGCATGCTGAGCGAGTTCTTAGAGCGATTAGGGCTCACTGATTACAAGTTTAGGCCTGCATACTTCCCCTTCACAGAACCCTCTATAGAAGGATACGTTAGAATAGGTAGTGGATGGCTTGAGGTGCTCGGTGCTGGCTTATTTAGGCCTGAGATGCTAAATGCGCTTGGAATAGAATATCCAGTTGCGGCTTGGGGTATGGGAATAGAACGCCTCGCTATGGCTCTTTACGGGCTCAGAGACATAAGACAGCTCTATAGCAATGATATAGAATTCATATCATCAATACCCTCAAGGTGGTGGTTATATGCCGGTTCTAAGGTTTAAGCCCAGCCGCGTAGAGGAGGTCCTTGGCCTACCTCTGTCTGAAGCACTAAAAGTAATGGAGAGGCTAAAGATAGAAGTAGAAATAGATAACGAAGGATACGTTGTGGCAGAACTCGAAGTAGATAGGCCTGACATGTATAGTCTCGAAGGTATTGCGAGGCAAGTAAAGGGCCTTCTAGGCAAAGAACTCGGCATACCAAGATACAATACTGTCTCAACAGAGTACACTATAATTGCTGACAACGTTCCCACACGCCCTTATATTGTGGGGCTTATAGTATGGGATGTTAACATTGATGAAGACTACCTAGTTGAACTAATACAGTTTCAAGAAAAACTCACGGCAAGCCACGGCCTTAACAGAAGGCGGATCGCTATAGGCATTCACGATCTTGATAAGATGCCGTCCAATAAGCTATTCTACCGCTTTGAACCAATAGATACTGTAAAGTTCAAACCCCTTCACCACGACAAAACTATGACGCTGGCAGAGGTGCTTACTGTAACAGAGCAAGGAAAGAAATATGGCTCAATATCTCTTAGTGAAGGAAAGCACCCAGTACTCTATGCCGGAAAAGAAGTAATCAGTGTACCTCCTGTCATTAATGCAGATATTACTAGGGTAGAGCCTGGCACACGACACGTATTTATCGATATAACTGGTACCGAGCTAAAACCTGTGCTTGATGCCGCTGCGATTTTCGCAGCTAATCTCGCAGAACGTAGCATGAGTAAAAACATAGGGCTTGTCCGCGTCGAAGCTCCTTGGGGAAAACTAGTTGAACCTAGACTAGAGCCGGCGCCAATGACTGTAAGCATTGAGAAAATCAATAACTTGCTCGGAGTAAGTATAGATTCGTCTGAAGCTGTTAAGCTCCTCCGCCGCATGCGTTTCGAGGCAAACGCATTGACGGAGACTAGTTTAGAGGTCCTAGTACCAAGATATAGAATTGATATATTGCACGAAGTTGACATCGCTGAGGAAATTATGCTTGCAATAGGCCTAGAAAACATCGAGCCTATAAAGCCATCTAGAATGCTCAGAGGTAGCCTATTTGTTACAAGATATTGGGAACGTGAAGCTAGACAGATCTTGGCTGGCTACGGATTCGTTGAAGTTAAAAACTATACACTGTCATCTTGCAAAGACCAAGTAGAAATAGCTGGTGCTAGTCCCGATGAACTCGTCTACATTAGTAACCCGGTATCCGTTGAGCTAGACTGCTATCGTTATTCATTGGCTCCCTTACTTCTTAGAACACTGGCTCAAAACCAGCATAGAGTGCCCGTCAAGATATTTGAAGTAGGAGAAGCCGTTAAACGTGTAAAAAGAGTTGAAGATGGCGAGCCACCGGTCTTGTTAAGAAAACTACTAGCAGTAGCAATTATGGGCGAAAAGATAGGATATGAGGATATTCAAGCAGTAGTGTACGGACTAGTAGAGCTACTTTCCGATAAAATAGAAAACATCAATAGAATAGAGAAAAAACTCTTCATTAAAGGACGTGCAGCGAAAGTATTAACCAAGAACGGCCTCGAGATCGAGCTAGGCGAAATAAACCCAGAGATACTTGAGAAACTAGAAATAAAGTACCCAGTTGCCTTCGCCGAAATAGACTACACAAAACTCCATGAAAAGAGCATTGTTAAACGTGGGGGCGCCGCTGTCCCCCGCCCCTAACACTCGGCATCACAGCCCCCAGTAGGGGTCTCATGCCGAGCTCTCTCAGGCGGGAGTAACGGGGCGGAGCGGCGCCCATGAATAGAATAGCTGTTCTCTACCCCTAAATTCGGTATTAGCGACCCGCTACAAGCGCTTTTATATTACTTTGCTGCCCGTCTCTAAGTGAGCACGATTACGGCCTTATTAGACCCAGGTGGAGGACATGAAGAGTATTGATGAGCGGTTAAAGCTTATTACACGAAATACCGTAGAAGTAATAAAAGTCGATGAACTTAAGAGGCTCCTTGAAGAAAAGGAGCATCCTAAGGCATACATAGGATTTGAGCCCAGTGGTCTGTTCCACATAGGATGGTTAATCTGGGCTTTCAAAGTAAGAGACTTCATAGAAGCTGGTATTGAGTTTTACCTACTTGCAGCGACCTGGCATGCATGGATAAATGATAAGTTTGGAGGAAATATGGAGACTATCCGGAAGGCTGCACAACACGTTCTAGACGTCTTAGAGGCTCTCGGAATAAGCAAGTCGTCAATAAAGGTTGTGGATGCGGAGGACCTAATTTCAGATAAAGAATACTGGACAATACTTCTCAGAGTGGCTAAAAACAACACTCTTGCACGCATGAAGCGTGCCTTAACTATCATGGGGCGCCGGGCAGATGAAGCAGAACTGGACTTTTCCAAGTTAATTTACCCAGCGATGCAAGTAACTGACATATTCTATCTTGACGTAGATATCGCGCTAGGCGGCATGGATCAGCGCAAGGCACATATGCTTGCACGAGATACGGCCGAGAAGATGGGCAGGAGAAAGGTCATAGCAGTTCATACGCCACTGCTTACCGGTCTCCAAGGGCTTGGGCGAATGAATCCTCAAGAAGTAAACGAGGATGTACAAGCAACAGTACTTAAAATGAGCAAGTCAAAGCCAGAATCCGCAATATTTGTCTACGATAGTCCGGAAGAGATTGAAGCAAAGTTATTGAAGGCCTATTGTCCTGCACGCCAAGTAGAATTCAACCCAGTTATTGAGATAAACAAGTACATCTTGTTCGCACAACCGGGATTCAAGTTGGTAATAGAGAGGCCTGAGAAGTACGGCGGCACACTAATAGTCAATAGCTATAGCGAACTCGAGCAGCTCTATAGAGAGGGTAAGATTCATCCGCTTGACTTGAAGAAAGCCACTGCCAAGGCTCTCGCAGACCTCTTAAAGCCGATTAGAGACTACTTCGAGAAAAACGTGGAGGCGCGAAAACTACTAGAAGAACTAAAAAAGGCCACTATAACAAGGTAGTTTTAATCGGGGGCCATGACCCCACTCTAAGGGCTAACAACCCCCAGGTAACAAGGGCTTAACGCTTGACATGTAGTGTTCATACTCACTAAGAACCCAAGGCGCTAAATTAACGATGAGAACATCAACGATACGAGGGGTTACGATTTGAAATATTTAATAAAAGCAAAAATAGAAGTAGACGGATTAGTAAATAAGCATGATATAATAGGTGCTATTTTTGGTCAAACTGAAAACCTCTTTGGAGAAGAATTTGATCTCCGAGAGCTACAGGAAAGGGGTAGAATAGGTAGAGTTATAGTTGACATAAAGCACCAAGACACTAAGACCTATGGCGAGATAACGATACCCTCAAACCTCGATAGAGTAGAGACTGCACTGCTTGCGGCAATGATAGAGTCCGTCGAAAAAGTAGGACCGTATCGTGCAAAAATACGTGTCTACGACATAATAGACGTCCGTGCAGAGAAGATAAAGAAGATAATTGAAAGAGCACGTGAAATCCTACGTATCTGGTCGCTTGAGAAAACTCCTGATCTCAAAGAGGTACTTAGAGAAATAAGTGAGGCAGTAAAACGCGGCGAAGTAATAAGCTATGGGCCCGAAGGCCTTCCTGCCGGCCCTGACGTAGATAAAAGTGACGAGATAATAATAGTTGAAGGCCGAGCTGATGTAATAAACCTTCTCAGATATGGTTATAGAAATGTTATAGCACTTGAGGGCGCTCGCGGAAAGATACCAGAGACTATAATAAAACTTGCAAAGACGAAGAAAGCCATAGCATTCGTTGATGGGGATCACGGAGGAGACCTCATACTATGGGAGCTGCTTCGCGTTGCCGACATTGACTATGTTGCACGGGCACCCCCAGGCAAGGAGGTAGAGGATCTAACTGGCAAGGAGATTGCTCGTGCCCTTAGCAACCTCATTCCAGCACGCGAATACTTGGCAATACTCGAGAAAAAATTCCAGCCAAAGAAAGAAAAACGGCCACCTAAGGAGGCCAAAGAAGCCCTAGAGAAAGAGGCTGCAGTATCAACACCTGCTACGCCAGCTGCCGTTACAGCGGTAGCTGAGCCTAAGCCAGCTCAGCCCGTTGTACAAGTCGAGGTCGAAAAAGTAGAGATTCCTGAGAAAATTCTCGAAGAAATTAAGCAGCTCAGTGGCACTCTCGAGGCACTCATATATGATAAGGACTGGAATCTCATTCAACGCGTAAGTGTACGGGACATGTTCAACGTTTTGGAAAAGATGGAGCCCGGCAAGGTATTTGCAGTAGTTTATGATGGTATAGTGACTCAGAGAATGCTTGACTTGGCTGCTGAAAAGCAAATAAAACTAGTAATAGCTAACCGGCTAGGCTCTATAGAGAAAAGGCCCCGTAATGTTGTTGTTCTCACTTTTAACGACGTTGTTGCGTAACCCGTTTTAAATACCCCTAAATATTATCGTTTTTATTTATATGTTTATATTTGGTATTATTAATATAAGTGTTACTAGTGATACTATATTATTGATCATTGCCCCCTTTCTTTCGTCTCTTAATAGTGCTGCGGCAACATCATTTACGACGCGGGCTCCATCAGTTATAAATATTGGTGCAGCGTTTATTCCTGCAAGGCCAATATTTATGAGCTCGGTAAGCCACAGTATAGTAAATACTGTATACGCAGTCGAAGGCGAAAATCCAAGCTTTATAAGCGTCTTAGGAACGGGTACGAAATATATGCCTATCATTTCATACTTTTTCTTTTCTTCTCTGCTTGTATTTGATGGTGCAGCCTTTTTGACAACTGTTATTGTTGTGTCGTTCAGTAGCACGAATTTCACTATTAATGTTATATTAGCTAATGTACCTCCGTTCTCGTAACGTATTTTATTCATAACTTTCTGGAAGCTTGTAAAGTCAAGGGGGCCTGTCGTGTTAATATATACCTCCTTAATTGTTAAGCCTGGTTGGACTCCATATTCTTGTGCAAACGAATTTGCTTCTACTTTAATGATATGCATGTAGAATCCTTGTGCTGTGATAGGTTTTAATAAGAGCAATAGAAACAGCCATAGTAGTACATTAGCAAGCACGCCAGCAGAATATACTCTTAGCCGCGTTCTGAGACTTGATTTTCTTAATTTGTCTTCGTCTGGCTCGACAAATGCAGCGGGGATAAGGCCTAAGAAGACTAGGATGCCTGCATTCTTTACTTCGACGCCGCCATGCCTAGAAGCGAGTGCATGCATAATCTCATGAACTATTACTGCTAGGCTAAGCCCAGGCAGAATATACAGGAACGTGGTTATATCAATCGATACACCAGGTATTAGAGGCACTATGGGCGCTTCTCCGGCAGGTTTTCCAGATATTATTAGTAATACTCTTTTTATTATCATAGCATAAAATAGCGCCATTAAGATAAACATAGAGGCTATTCCAACATCAAGTAAGAGACCTACAAGTCTATTTCCACGCAGCTTATCAAAGTATTCAAAACGCTTACGTAGTCTGATTACTATTGCGAAAGGGCTTGCCTCAAACTTCTCACTCCTCTTGCTACTCAATAGTATGCCAAGCAGTATCCATGCCGCTACGTAGGCAGCAAGAGCTTGAAGCGTTGTTCCCGCCACTCTATACCCCGAAGCGAATATGGTCTCTTTTGTACTTACTTAGATAAAAGTGCTGGTCTACGTACAAGAATAGCAGGGGTTTCGAAGAGCTTTGAACTCGTCTCTGCAGGTGTAGCTGGCATCATGGTTAGAGAGAAGGTTGAGAAAAGACCAGAGTATCGAATAGTTGTTTATGATGATAAGCATTGGGCTCTGCTTAGACGGTTACGTAAGGAAGCTATTCATATTATGAATGCCTTAGTTGAGGCAGGACTATGGCCTATTGTTCATGGAAGTGTTGCGCGGGGTGATGTGCATGAAAGCAGTGATATAGATATCTTTGTGCCCGTTACTGTACCATCCTATAGAATAGAGTTTGCGCTTGAGAGAAAAGGTATTCGTATATCTCATAAAGTTATTGTGCAGGCCACTCCTACAAGTACGCCAAAAGCTTACCTTGTTCTAGATGTTGAAGAGAGAAAGGTAGTTTCATTCCCATTGGCCAAGCTGTCTAAAACTGAATACGAGTTCTATTACTTTGGCGGGGCACTCGATTATCAAGGACTTATTCAGGATAAACGTGTACCAGGTGTTGACAAACGGCTAGTTCTTATAGAGCCGATTCAAGAAGGTCATAGAGAGTCAAGCATAATCGGTAGAGAGGCTGAAGTCGCTAAGCTTCTTGGAATAAGTCTTGAAACAGTTATAGAAAGAATTCGTGTTCTTACTCGGAGAGATAAATTAGGCCGTACCGGTGTCTTTGTTAAGGTAGAACTTGAACCCTGGGACTCTATAGAGGAAGCTGTACAAAGTATTGCAAGAGAAAATCCATTATTCCGTAGAGCGTTGAGAGAGAAAGGTTCACCACTGATATGAGAGGTGTAAGAAAGAGTGCCTGGCCGCAGATTTCGCCTAGTTGAGGGCGTCTATGCCTATGTGGGTGAACTTCCGCTAGGCTGTAAACTATGCATTAGAGGAGTAAAAATGGTTATATTCATTACTGGTGTCTGCCACGACTATTGTTTCTATTGCCCTGTTTCTGACAAGAAATTTGGTAAGCATGTTACCTATGTTAATGAGGAGCCTGCAGAGGATGTTGAGGATTTAATTGATGAAGCTTACCGTATAGGAGCCTCTGGAGCGAGTATAACTGGAGGCGATCCCCTGTTAAGCATTGAAAAAACAATAGCCGCAATAAGACTCCTTAAAGACGTCTTTGGTTCCGATTTCCATATACACTTATACACGAGTGGTAGATACGCCACTGCCGATGTTCTTCGCAGACTTGATGAGGCAGGTCTTGACGAGATACGGTTTCATCCAACAGCTCCATGGCTCATTAATAGGATAGAAAAAGCGCTAAGAGTTATGAAGCATTCAGATGTAGGTGTAGAGATACCAGTTCTGCCAGACAAGATTGAGGAAATAAAGATGTTGATAAAGAAGCTCGATGGGATGGGTGTTAAGTTTATAAACTTAAATGAGGCTGAGGTTTCGCCCTCGAATATTACGAAGCTTATGGAGCGTGGCTATAAGATTTCAAGAAGTAAGCCTGTCTTAGAAGGCAGCGAGGAAGCGGCTCTTAAGATAGTAAAGTGGGCTCTTGAGAATACACGTCAGATATCAGTCCACTATTGCCCGGCACGCTATAAAGATAAGATACAGATGAGGCTAAGACTCCTTCGAAAAGCGTTAAGAACGGCAAGGCCTTACGAAGAGGTCATGCCACAAGGCCTTATAAGGGTTCTTAAAGTGAGTAAGATCAACAGCCGTGTTGTTGAGCTAGTTAAAAACGGGTATGGAGAAATTATAGATGGAGTAGCTTATCTTGACCCTAGGCTCGCCGACCTTGTTGACGGTGAGATAATTACTCGTTATCCTGTAGGGAACTATAGAAGAATGCCTTTTGAAAGCTTTAAAAAGCCTATTTATGACTCGAATTAGGAGATAGGATATCGGAGAATTGCAACGATTCCTCCAAGCGCTTTTACTTTCAACCCGGCTGGTGTCTCTACGCTTATGAAGCTTATCTTTGCCCGTGTTCGGTCAGCCTCGCGTAGTATCCGGTCAACTATCTCCCTAATATTAGGGTCTGGATGCCTAACAAGCTCGTCAAGTACAAGTACTTCCTCAACGGCCCCCATCTCAACAGCTCTCAAAACGTCATCTAGCGTATACGCAACTCTTTGCGGTTCTTTTGAAAGCATCTTCTCAAATCTTTCAAGGAACTCCTCAGCGTAGATACTAGCAGCTTCTTTGAGCACGTCTCTCATTATCCCTCTCCTAACTTCCTCGTAGACTCCTGCAACACCCCCCATCGAGGCACTATCGGTTATTATTCTTGGGGCTTTGCTTCCGAGCCTCACCTTAATGAGTTCAGCCAATTGTTCTTTCACACTGCCAGGACCCGTTACTACTATTACTAATGGAGCCTCCCTCTCTACGAGTTCCTCAACTATTTTCGTCACTCCTACTAAGGCTTCTCTGAGCTTTTCCTCACGATGCGGGTCATCTTTGCCTGGAAGGTGAAGAGAGCCTTCTGCCACAATCTTAATGCCTTGACCCCTTATTAAGGCGACAGCATAGTCGTCATAATCTATGGCAACTATTATGGCGCTTGGCCCCTTTGTTGCTTCTTCGAGTCTCTTGAGCAGTGTATGAGGCCATCCATTTGGCTTAGTTATCTCTACTTCGGTTCCTGGATCAAGGTTTATAGTATGATACTTTCCAAGTACTCCATACTTTTCCGGCCCTTCCACAACGACACCTCTAATGCGTAGCCTTGTCGTGAACGGCTGAAACTCCGTTGACTCGACCCGTATCTTAAGCACCATTGGTA
The DNA here is from genome assembly GCF_033097485.1 of Pyrofollis japonicus. Lineage (NCBI taxonomy): Archaea > Thermoproteati > Thermoproteota > Thermoprotei > Desulfurococcales > Pyrodictiaceae > Pyrofollis > Pyrofollis japonicus. Next base: position 390,634 of record NZ_AP028634.1, on the reverse strand, counting down.
TACGACTACTCCTGCCGCTGCCTCGTTCACCGAAGTGAATTTCTCTAAATGTTCTGGCTTTTACATAGTCGCCTGGCTGAATGATAGTATGCAAGAGCCATAAGTCATCAGTGTCTTCTGGCACTACTTTGATAACACCTTGCTTCAAATCCTTATAGACTATTTTCAATATCCTAGACCCCGCTTGGCTTATAGTGTAAAAGCTTGGCTAATAATTTACAAGAGAACCCTCTCGAAGCTTACATATACGGGAATGTGTTTGCACTGTGGTATACTAGTAAGAAATGCTGACAAAGACGATCTTGATCAGGTCTACGTAATTGAGCTTGAATCATTCAACAAGCCCTATCCTCGATGGTATCTCGATATACTATACAGCCTTAGCGGCAATGGTGATTCTTTTCTAGTGTCTTTCGACGATAATGGATATGTAGACGGGTATATTGTCGCTGTTCCGCTTCGTGGAGGTGTTTGCCATATAGCTTCAATAGCTGTTCGGAAGGATTGTCGTCGCCGCAAAGTGGGTACAGCTTTGTTGCAAAGCTTGTTTGAACTATGTGAGGAAAAAGGTTTCCAGAATTACTTACTCGAAGTGAGTTACATGAACACCATTGCACAATTACTGTATGTACGTAATAGTTTCGCTTATATTGGATTCATACGTGACTATTACGGTAAGAACGATCATGCACTCGTTATGCTCAGAACCGGAGAGACGAGGTTGTGGAGGTATCAGAAATAAGCTTCTCATATCATATACAGTTTATGGGTATAGGGGTTGAGTACAAAGATTGAATTTATGCTTCTTGATTCAAGCTATGAGATCATAGGCAAGGAGCCCGTAATAGTTCTATGGGGTATACTGGATACTGGTGAAAGAGTAGTTCTTTTTGATAAGAGATTTAGACCATATTTTTACGCGCTATTAGTGAAAGATGTAACTGACTATGATAGAGTTTTGAGCCGCATAAGAATGTTCAGTAAGCCAGCAAGCCCGATCATAGATACTAGAGTAGTAGACAAAAAGTACTTTGGCAGACCACGTAAAGCCGCAAGAATAGTTACAGTTATACCAGAGTATGTTAGAACGTATCGAGAAGAAGTACGACGTCTTGAAGAAGTAGAAGAAGTACTTGAAGCAGACATACGTTTTGCAATGAGATACTTAATAGATAAGCATTTGTTTCCTTTCCACGTCTACGAGGTTGAGGTTGAAGAAATAAAGAAGCCCATAGGGTATCGAGTAGATAAAGCCTTTAACGTATTGTCTGACCCGGTTCCAGTAGCTGAAGACAAGTCGCGCGATCTGATATCTAAGCTGCGAATTCTCGCGTTTGATATAGAAGTATACAGTAAGAGAGGCAGCCCCAATCCCAACACTGACCCGATAATAATAATAGCCGTAATGGATTCCGACGGGAATAAAGAACTATTCGAAGCAGATGGCTATGATGATCGAAAACCGATTAAAGAATTTATCAACTATATAAAGAACTTTGATCCGGACATAATAGTTGGATACAATAACAACAATTTCGACTGGCCTTACCTCCTTAACAGGGCTCGTAGGCTCGGCATAAAGCTTGACGTCAGTAGACGTGTTGGAGCTGAACCAACAACAAGCGTTCACGGCCACATCTCAGTACCCGGAAGACTTAATGTAGACCTCTATGATTACGCGGAAGAAATGCATGAAATAAAGATCAAAACCCTTGAAGAAGTAGCCGAGTATCTTGGCGTCATGAAAAAGAGCGAAAGAGTTCTCATAGAATGGTGGAGAATTCCGGAATACTGGGATGATCCGCAAAAACGCCCGTTGCTTAAGCAGTATGCTTTAGATGACGTTGTTTCGACATACGGGCTTGGTGAAAAACTACTACCGTTCGCAATCCAGCTCTCATCTGTTACAGGTGTGCCTCTGGACCAAGTCGGTGCAATGGGTGTTGGATTCCGCCTCGAATGGTACCTTATTAGAGCAGCATACGATATGAACGAGCTTGTACCAAATCGGGTTGAGAGGCGTGAGGAAAGCTATAGAGGCGCAATCGTGCTTAAACCCCTTAAGGGCATTCATGAAAATATCGCGGTACTAGACTTCAGCTCCATGTATCCCAATATAATGATAAAATATAATGTAGGCCCTGATACGATAGTAGACGATCCCTCGGAGTGTGAAAAATATGGAGGATGCTATGTAGCCCCAGAGGTAGGTCATAGGTTCCGAAAAGAACCACCTGGTTTCTTCAAAACAGTTCTCATAAATCTCATAGATCTTAGGAAAAAAGTAAGGAAGGAAATGAAAAAATATCCTCCAGACAGCCCAGAATACAAGCTTCTTGATGAGAGGCAGAAAGCACTCAAAGTACTTGCTAATGCGAGTTATGGTTATATGGGGTGGACGGGTGCAAGATGGTACTGTAGACGCTGTGCAGAAGCCGTGACAGCATGGGGAAGGCAACTAATTCTAACAGCGATTGAATATGCGAGGAAGCTAGGGCTCAAAGTAATCTACGGAGACACAGATTCCCTATTCGTAACTTACGATCCTGAAAAGGTCCAAAAGCTTATAGAATTCGTTGAAAAAGAGCTCGGCTTTGAAATAAAAATCGATAAGATATACAAGAGAGTATTCTTCACTGAGGCCAAGAAGCGATATGCAGGAATACTAGAAGACGGACGCATCGATATTGTCGGCTTTGAAGCTGTTCGCGGAGACTGGTGCGACCTAGCCAAGGAAGTACAAGCAACAACAGCCGAAATAGTCCTAAAGACTGGCGATGTCAATAAAGCCATCGAATACGTCAGAAAGGTCATTAAAGAGCTTAAAGAAGGTAAAATACCCATAGAGAAACTCATAATATGGAAAACACTTAGCAAAAAACTAGAAGAATACGAACACGAAGCACCCCACGTAGTTGCAGCAAGGAGAATGAAAGAAGCAGGATTCGAGGTGTCAGTTGGCGACAAAATAGGCTATGTTATAGTCAAGGGTAAAGGAAACATATCTAGCAGAGCATATCCCTACTTCATGGTAAAGCCTAGTGACATTGATGTAGACTACTACATAGATAGACAGATAATTCCAGCAGCGCTTCGTATCCTAGGATACTTCGGTGTAACCGAGAACCAGCTAAAATCAGTGGCAACAGGACAGAGAAGCCTCTTCGAATTCTTCAAGCAACAAAAGAAATAACCAGCTCTTTTAAGTCAATATATAAACGTGTAGATAGTAGTAGGAAAAGAAAATATCCCCTATATGGACGTAGTCTTTTAGGAGTCTTTATGGGAGATTGCATTGATACTTGCATCGTGGCGTTCACTAATATGGGTTATACGTAGAGCAGATGTGGTACTAGAAGTCGTTGATGCACGGGACCCTTTATCGACGCGAAGTAAGCGCCTTGAGAGAATAGTGCAGGGTATGGGTAAGAAACTGATAATTGTGATTAACAAGAGCGATCTTGTACCTCGTGATGTAGCTGAGAAGTGGAAGAGAATATTCGAGGATCAAGGATACAAAACCGTTTACATGGCGGCAAGAGATCATAAGGGTACGCGGAAGCTGCGTAAAGCTATAAGAGAGGTATCCGATGTCACGCCTACAATAGTTGCAGTAGTGGGGTTCCCTAAGACCGGTAAGTCAACTATAATAAATGCCTTAAAAGGGAGACATAGCGCTTCTACAAGTCCAATTCCAGGGAGTCCTGGCTATACTACCCATGCACAACTATACAAAATAGGCGAGAATCTGTACATGATAGACACGCCAGGCGTTATACCTATTGAAGGAGGCCCTCTTGAGTCAATAATAAGAGGGCGGCCCCCTGAACAGCTAAGTGATCCCGTAAAGCCGGCAGTTATGTTACTCAAGCGTGCATTAGAATATAATCCGAACAGCGTTGTAGAAGCTTATGGCATATCTGAGACAGATCCCTATAAGATACTTGAACTCATAGCAATTAAGCGTGGATGGCGTTATAAGAGTGATGGCGAGCCATTAATAGAGGAAGCGGCTAGAACTGTGATACGTGACTACCATAAAGGTAAACTACTCTTCTATGTACCGCCCGAAGAATACCTTTTACAAAAACAAAGAAAGGCTGCAAAATCCTAGTGCTAGAACAAGGAGGGAGTAAATGTCATCTAGCAAGGTCTTCATAGTAATAACTGGTCGCCCAGGCGTAGGTAAGACAACACTAGTTAAACGCGTAGTAAGCAAACTAGTTCATGACGGCATACGTGTTGCTGGATTTTACTGTCCCGAGGTACGTGAAGGAGGCAAACGTATAGGTTTTCAAATAACAAGCATTGATGGAACCATACGAGGATGGCTTGCCCGTATCTCAGGATGTGATGGTCCCCGAGTTGGAAGATACACTACGTGTTATGAAGCCGAGAAGGTTGTTGAAGAAGCGCTCCGTAACTCGGATAAAGCCGACCTTGTTGTTATAGACGAGATAGGCCCTATTGAGTTGAGGCTCCGAGGAATAAGATCGCAGATACTTCGAGTCCTTAAGAGCCTCAAGCCGGGTATATTTGTAGCACATTATCGATTATCAGATCAAATAATTACACCCTTGCTGCGTCGATATGGATATTGGTTTGAAGTAACGCTTGAGAATAGAGATCAGCTTGTCAATAAGATTTATTCATTGACTAAGAACATTCTTGCGGAAAGACAAAGAGACAAGCCCCGACATTCTATAGATTAAAATTCATAACGGGAGTTACTCTCCCCTAAAACATAATATAATGGCGGGATGCCCGCGCGTTCCAGCGCTGAAAAATGATGTGCAAGCATTTAACTTCCGCCCCCGGGTACCGCCGCCTCTAAGACTAGATGAGGTTAAAAGTCTCGGTCTCTTAGGTGCTGGTTAGACGGGGTAGGTTAAAGTGGCGAGCGAAAAGTGCAAGGAGTATATTGTCACCATAGGAGAGAAGCAAATCTTTATAACGCCTCAGATACTTGAAATTGTTCATGAATATCTTCATAGGCCTATGAGCCTAGAAGAACTAGCAAAAAGACTTGGCCTGGAGACGTGGGAGGAAGCATACGAGTTCATAAAGCGAATACCTGCCTGGATTATGTGGATGCCGGTTAATTTGTGGAGGCTAAGGCTGGAGAAGGAGGGCTGTCTGGAGCTTTTCGAGGGAGAAAGTAGCGAAGAAGGCAAGTAATACTGTAATAATTTGGTTTTAGCCTACCTCACTATCGCGTAACATCCAATACTCTTTTCGTATATTATGCCGTCGCGCCTCATGGTTCTAATGGCTTCATCAACGATATTTGATTCTATGCCTTCACTTAGTGCGCGGCGTTGTATCTCTTTGAGTCTTGCGCACCCCTCTTCGCTTTCTGATTCTAGCTGTTCTATTATCTCCATTATTCTTGTGAATTTCTCTTGCTTACTTCTCGGCTTGCCCGTCATAATTATATCTATATCTATCTTTCCGCTCTCTATGTCAAGACCCGCGCTCTCCAGGAAGGCTTTCATAAGCCTCACTGCGGCCTCGGCATCTTCAACGGTTACCTCGTCTCTTAGCGCCATGCGTGCATGGGCTTCAGCGAGGCGTACGAGCGCTTCTAGCTGTCTAAGGGTTATTGGTATGGCTCCATCTGATGATTCGAGGCTCATCCGTCTCATCTGTACATAGAAGTCCTCTATTAGCTGGATTGCTTCTTGTGATAGCCTGGGCCTTACATATCTTCTGGCATAGCTTATGTACTTCTTTAGGAGTTCGGGCTCTATCTCGGGTTTAACCCTCTCAGTATCCTTGTGGACTTCCAGGATATGGCGAGCCACGCGTCGGTCTTCTTCAGGATTTGGCTTATCTTTTAGGATAAATATCAAGTCGAACCTTGAGAGGATTGTAACTGGTAAGTTTATATTATCTGCTAGTGTGCGGTTTGTCAAATATCTACCGAACTTTGGGTTTCCTGCAGCTATCACGGTTGTCCGTGCATTAAGCCTTGCAACGATTCCTGCTTTTGCAATGCTAACAGTTTGTTGCTCCATAGCTTCGTGTATCGCTACTCTGTCTTCATCCCTCATTTTGTCTATCTCGTCTATCGCTGCAACACCGCCGTCAGCTAGTACCAGGGCTCCTGCTTCGAGATAATACTCGCCAGTTGATTTGTCTCGTATGACTGCTGCTGTTAGACCGGCAGCGGTTGCGCCCTTGCCCGTTGTATATATGCCTCTGGGGGCTATTCGTGCGACGTATTGTAGCAACTGGCTCTTGGCTGTACCGGGGTCGCCTACAATGAGTACGTGAATATCTCCTCTAATCCTAGTACCGTCTGGCGTAATTTTCGGAACGCCGCCAAATAGTGCAAGCGCTATCGCTTCCTTAATGTCCCAGTGCCCATAAATTGCAGGCGCTATGCTGGCCACAATTTTCTTATGGATCCAGGGATCTCGTGCAAGTGCTTTAATGCGTTCCTCATCCTCCCTGGTAATTATTACTTCCTCTAAGAGTTTTTGAGATACTTCCAGGTGAATCGCATCTATGTAGAGATCATAGACTGCTCTTTTCTTCGCGGTATCGGGCCTAACTCTTACAACGCCGACAATTGTGACTCTGTCGCCAGGGCGTGCACTGTCAACAAGCTCATCTTGTAATACAACCTCTATGCTGCGCGGAAGCTGACCTGGGGGAATCTCTTCAGGTCTTTCTTGTAGGACAATGCGCTGCCAATCAATTAGCTTCGATTTCTCTGGTATGAGGCGGAAGGTTCCACTAGAGCTTCCGCAGACAGGACAGGCTGGCGGTTTTTCAAGAATCTCGCCTACGAGTTCGCCTTCGGGTGGCCATTCGAATTCGTGACATCCTTGCTCTCGTGTGCAGTGCATGAACACGGCTTTCGTTATTTTCTCCTTTATAGGCGTAGCTCGTACAAGTATGCCTTCAAGCATTACAAGCTTGCCTATGTACTCGCTGCGAAGCCTTCTTAGGGGGATGGTTTTTGGTAGCGCTCTTACGCGTACGTAGAACCTGTCTATGCCTTCAGCGTATTCGGGTGCCTCGCTTTCAATAAACTCTCTTAGCGCTTCGCTTGCTTGTCGGAGAACTTCATCGGGGCGCTCTATTAGCAGTCTTGCAAGTTTCGTGTCAAAGATATAGAGATCATTGTACTCAACGATGAGGCTTTTTTGACCCATAGTTATCATTTGGCGTATTCTTTCTCTATACTTATAGTTGCCATTGCGGTCTCTAAAGCTTCGCAGAAACTCATGAAAACGCTCTCTAGCATCAATAACCGCTTCTTCAGCAAGCCCAGGTATACTTTGCATGCTGGCTGGTACCCCGACCAGACATATCCCGGTATTAATACCCCTTATCTTGTTCACGGCTTATTGCTATTATAAGCCACGATGCGATATGCATAATCAAGTCTATCGCTAAAATTATGCTCTAAACGGTTGCCCTTGGTAGAATTTTTTCGCGCCATGTTTTTAACGCATTGCTAAGATGGTTTAGTAGGGCCTCCTCCTCTGGAGTTAGCCGGGAAGTTATTTCTGCTATGCTTGTCGGACTACGGAGGCTTTGTAGCAGTATTGTCAGTCTCTTATCGATTATCTCTACAAGGTATTGTAGCATCCGATGCCTTTCTTCAAGAAGTGCTGGGTCAAGCTCCTTCTTAGCACGTTCCCCGAGTTCTTGGATAACCGTTTTTGCTTCCTGGTAAAAGTACTGGGGTAGCTGCTCTAGATCTGATGGTGTTTTCGCAGAGATTACTGAGAAGTGTATTCTTGCAATGTCCTCAAGGCTGAGAGGGGATTCAACAATCTTCACAAGTCCCTCCTTTACAAGTTGAGTTGCAAGCCAATATGGAATCTCTATTTCTACGCCTTTTTGTAATTCTATGCTTTGTCCATCAATGTAGAGGTTCTTTGAATCTTTGATAACCATTACACGAGTAGGCCTTAGAAAGTATTGGAGCTCAAATAACTTTAACCTAGTTTCTAGAACGTTAATGTTTCTCCCCCTCCACATATAGCTTGGCTCGTTGCCCTAAAATAGGCCTTAATTTCTACTAGGTCTTAGTTGGGTTAGCGAGTATGTCAAGTATATCTGAGTTATTATGGGCGGAAAAGTATAGGCCAAGAAGTTTAGACGAAATAGTTAATCAAGAGGAGATTGTGAAAAGGCTTAAGAAATTTGTTGAAGAAAAGAACATGCCTCATCTGCTCTTCGTTGGACCGCCGGGTACTGGTAAGACAACTGCTGCTCATGCGCTTGCGCACGATCTTTATGGAGAGAACTATCAACAGTATATGCTTGAACTCAATGCGAGCGACGAACGTGGTATAGACACTATAAGAACGAAGGTTAAAGAGTTTGCTCGTAGCAGGACACCGCCAGGCATCCCGTTTAAAATAGTGCTCCTTGATGAAGCCGACAATATGACTGCTGATGCCCAGCAAGCACTGAGAAGGCTTATGGAAATGTATACAACAACGACGCGATTCATACTGATAGCAAACTTTCCGAGCAAGATAATAGAGCCTATACAGTCTCGTTGCGCAGTCTTTAGGTTTACTCCTCTTAAGAAAGAAGATGTTATTGCTAGGTTAAAGTGGATATGTGAGCAAGAGAAGTGCCAGTATACGGAGGAGGGGCTTGAGACTATATACGAGATAAGTGAAGGCGATATGCGTAGGGCTATTAACATATTACAAGCTGCTGCAGCCTTAGGTAAAGTAACTCCTGATGTTGTTTACAAGGTTGTTGGACTCGCGCATCCACGCGAGATACGTGAAATGATAAAACTTGCACTTGATGGTCAGTTCCAAAAAGCTCGTGACCAGTTACGCCAATTAATGATAAACTATGGGCTTAGCGGAGTTGATGTAATTAAGCAGATACATAGAGAAATATTTAGCCAAGAGCTTAAGCTCCCTGAAGAGCTAAGAGTCATGATAGCAGATTACGCTGGTGAGATACAGTTCCGGCTTGTAGAAGGTGCTGACGACGAGATACAGCTAAGTGCATTCCTTGCTTGGCTAACACTGCTAGGTCAAAAACTGCGAGGGGTAGGATCAGCTTAGCTTCTGAGCAGGAGGTAAATTCTTTTGAGTCATCGAATACCTTGGGTTATAAAGTATAGGCCTAAGAAGATAGCTGATGTAGTTAATCAAGACCAGGCTAAGGAAAAGTTCATTCCGTGGCTCCGTCAGTGGCTCCAAGGCCGCCCTCCCGAAAAGAAAGCAGCGCTCTTCTATGGACCTGCAGGCGTTGGTAAGACGAGCTTGGTGGAGGCGGCGGCACACGAGTATGGCTTAGAACTGATAGAAATGAATGCATCGGACTTCAGAAGAAAAGAAGATATAGAAAGAGTTGCAAAGATAGCTGCGACGCAAATGAGTCTCTTTGGAAGGCGAAAGATAATATTGCTTGACGAAGTTGACGGCATATCTGGGACAGCTGACAAGGGAGGCCTTGATGCCATACTTGAGCTAATTAGAGTAACAAGGCACCCAATAGTCATGACTGCTAATGATCCTTGGGATCAAAAGCTTAAGCCTCTTCGGGATGCGAGCTTAATGATACCTTTTAATAGACTTAGTGAACGCCATATAATCCAAGTATTGAAGCGCATATGCGCAGCAGAAAGAATCGAATGTGAAGATGATGCGCTAAAACTTATAGCGCAACGCGCTGAAGGAGATCTACGTTCCGCGATTAACGATTTGCAAGCAATCGCAGAAGGGTATGGAAGAGTAACAGTAGACCTAGTGAGAAACCTCGTAGTATCTCGTGACCGACAATATACGCCGTGGGAAATGCTTCGTAGCCTATTTATGTCAAAGTATGCATGGCAAGCAAAAAGAGCTATTACGCACGTTGATTTAGATTACGATACCATTCTTGAATGGATCAATGAAAATATTCCAAACCAGTATACAGACCTTGAGGACGTTTGGCGTGCCTTTGAATCGCTGGCACGAGCTGATATATACCTTGGAAGAATAAAGAAAACCATGTCATGGGATTTACTATCATACGTTTTTGACCTTGCAGGGCCTGGTGTAGCCCTTGCGCGCAAAAAGAGCAAGTTTAGATGGGCAAAGTACAGCTTTCCACAGAAGATAATGATGCTTGCAAAAACAAAAGAAACTCGTGAAATACGTGAGGCACTTGCTGAAACTATAGCTAAAAGAATTCACACATCTAAAGCAACTGTGAAACGAGAGGTATTACCATATTTAATGATCATATTCCGCGAGAGACCAGACTACGCAGCACGATTAGCGCTGGGCTACAACCTTACCGATAATATGATAAAATACCTTGCAGGGCCCATGTATAATGCAGTAAAGGAACATATCAACTTGCTCTTATTGCGTGCGGAAAAGCCCGCCACGGTATCATCTCATCCAACAAAGCCTGCTACTTATACAGTCGCATCTGAGGGAGAAGCATCTTCGGAGTACACATCATCGTCACGGCGAACAGCGAAAAGGAGAACAAGTAGACGCCGTAAAAGAGGGGGAGGTACGCAAACAACATTACCGATCTAAGTTTTCTAAGTCTTTCTTGATCTTAGAACTAACAACTATCTCTTCGATTCTAGTTCGCGGGTATAGTCCTTTCTCATCTTTCTCATATTTCTTAACCATGTCCCATACATTCAGTAGGGCTATTGTCACAGCAGTTAGTGCCTCCATTTCCACACCTGTGCGTGCAATAGCCTTCACTTTAGCTCTGCAGCCTACGTGTGTCTCATCCTCTATAGAGCATCTTATATCGACATTCGTTATCTCAATAGGATGGCACATGGGCAGCAAATAAGGCGTTAGCTTTGCTGCATTTATGCCTGCAATTGCTGCAACTTGGAGGGGATCACCTTTTTCAATTTTTCCTTCATTTATTAGTTTTATTGTTTCTTCGCTAAGCCGAATTCTGCCATAAGCTTCTGCTTCACGGTAAATAATCTTTTTATCTGATATATCTACCATTCGTGGCTTCATGCTATCTACCTAGGAGACTAGAATAATGTATAAGGACTTTTAAAACACGTTATATATCTTCAAGCGATCTTATTAGCTCTAAGAGTAGCGGCACTTTGGGATTATCAAATTTTAAGCTAAAAATACGTATTTTGCCAATACGTTGTTCTTCAACGAGTCCTAGTGATAAGAGGTCTTCAAGATGCTTTTTTACGAGATTGTAGTGAAGACCCGAGTATCTCACAATTCTTGTTATGTTTAATTGTCCATGTTTCGCAAGCAGTAGTAGTATCTTGGTCTTTCCCTTGCTTCCCAGGATTTCTGCAAAATCATTTCTCTCGTCTCTCATGGTTATGGTTGGCCTCCTTTTAGATACTCAATTAGTTCGACAATGTATTTTTCGAGATGGTCTAAGGGGCCGATGCTTATTCCTATAAGTGTGCTCTTCCCTCTATATCCCTTGCCGGAAACCTTGGCCTCTATTATTCCTCTTTTCTTAAGATCCATTATGTATTCATATACTTGGGTATGCTTTCTTGGTGTTTCCTTGAACTCTTCGCATACTCTATGATACTCTTCTTCAACTTCGCCTATGCGTACATATGGTTCTGAGGTTGCCTTAAGCGATCTTACTATGGCTAAAAGGATAAGCATTTCGTGGAGTGGAAGATGCTTTATAACATCGTTTATCATTACAGAGAGATTGGGATTGGTTTTAGTGAATGCTCTTCGCACGTGCTCTATTGTAACCATTGGTGACTCCTCGCTATCTGCTTCGTTGCCTGCTAGGAGGAGTATCTCGAGCGCAAGTCTCGCATTTCCACTACCACCGGTGTCTGCGCCGACAAGTTCTGCTATGTATTTAAGTACGTCGTCTCCCACTGTTCCTTCGTAAAATGCTTCGCTGCTACGATACTTTAATATGTCAAAGAGTTCCGAGCTAGTATATGGTTTGAAATGTACGACGTTTCTAATTAGGTAGCTCTCGGTTGCAGTATCAAGTCTACTTAGGCTCGTTAATCCCCGTGTTATAAACATAAAGCTAATTCTCTTTGTTAGTTCAGGGTGCTCATCGTATGTTCTAACAAGAAAGTAGACGGCGTCGTTTCCAGCAACCTCAATAAAGTAATCAAATTCGTCTAGAGTTATAATTGCATACATATTTTTATTTTCAAGCTGCTTTAGTATAAGTTGGAACATTTCTTGAGCAGATAAGCCTCTAGGTGGTATGGGTATTCTTAGCTGCCTTGCTATCTCTTGTACTACTAGATATAAAGTCCTATCTCTATGACAGTTTATATGCACGTATTCCATTCTGAGGCCGCGTTGCCGCGCCAGAAGCTTAAAGTCTTGTCCAAATCTCCGTGCGGTCGCGCTTTTTCCCGTACCAATGCTTCCTACAAGTAATACTCGCTGCGATATAGTACCCGGTTCAAGGAGTACTGGTCTAAAATAAGTTGCCAGGGCCTTGAGCTGTTCTTCTCGATGAGGTAGATAGGGTGGCACGTACTCCGGATATAGCTTCTCTCGGCTTTTGAATACAGATGGCCGTTCTAGTATACTTTCAATGAGGTCACGTGTTGAAGGCATAGTTTCGGTCTACCCATGGCAGATAGCCATGGTATTACGTATATCATTTTTTCGGTAGGTTTAAAATCGTGTGATTCAATACTGCAATCTCTTCTCACGCCATGTACGAACACGATCATACCCCCTTCGCATGAGAGCAGCAACAATTCCATATCTGGTATCTTCAATTATTAATGACATCTCGGCTTTTCTATCAAGTTTTGTGCCTAAAATTGAAGCTAGCTTCTTCTCTAGATATTTTCTAGCAGTGCGTTTATCAAAAGTCTTAGCAACTAGTATATACATATTTCTTGGACGGCATTCTACCATGCATTTTCCTTCACATTTTATTCTAAATTGTCTGGAAAGTATATCTAAAAAATCTGTGCTGAATAAAATACTATTCTTGTCCTTAACTATTATCTTGTATTTGAAAAGCTCTTGGACAGGAACAAGCCTTTCAATATATGCAGGCGGTTCATTTATAGCGAGATAAAACGCCCTAACTGGTGGGATGTTAGTAAATACGTATAGTAACGGGTACTTGGGATCACGTTCTATGTATAGCGCCGGGTCTACACGATATAGGGCATCACCTAGCTCTTCTTCAGCTTCTTCTATATGCCATTTGTTCGCAATGGCTATTAATGATAATCGTTTATTCTGTTTATTCACTAATCTTCACCTGTATCTGTAAAGCAATAAAATAAATTAGGAATAGTTTAGCTAACCTACAGTGCTACTAGAAAAGATCTAGTGCTGCAGTGAATATTTTCACAATATTCCCATATGTCTTTCGACCAGCATAGATGGCGCTTCCGGCCAGTTCCTCTTCTATTCTTAAGAGTTCATTGTATTTTGCTGTGCGTTCACCTCTTGCTGGCGCTCCGGTTTTTATTAATCCCGCTCTTAAAGCGACGGCGATGTGCGATATAGTTGTATCCTCTGTTTCACCGCTGCGATGACTCACAATAACCTTCATCGAGTTCTGTAACGCGGCCATTGCATAGTCGAATGCCTCAGTTAGCGTACCTATTTGGTTAACCTTAAGTAGTGCTGCGTTAGTTGCCTTTGTATCTATTCCTTTCTCGAGCCTCTTTAAATTAGTAACATACAAGTCATCACCTACAATAAGCACTTTGCTACCGATCTTTCGTGTCAGCTCAGCGTGATGCCCAAAGTCCTCCTCGAAGAAGGGGTCCTCTATACTTCTTATGGGAAATTCGTCCACTAAACTAATATAGTATTCTAAGAGGTCATCAGGATTGAGCTTTTTCCCGTCTATATGGTAGGTATTTGACGATTTATCGTAGAAATGGGATGCGGCAGCATCCAGGCCAAGAACTACATCGACGCCGGGTTCATAGCCGGCCCTCTTTATTGCTTCAATAAGAGCTGTAAGCGCCTCCCTCGTCTCTTTCATGGGTGGTGCAAAACCGCCTTCATCTCCAACGTTTATTGCCACGGGTCCATATTTTTCCTTAAGATATAGCTTCAGAGACTGATAAACCTCAATAGCTATTCTCAAAGCTTCACTGAAAGTATCTGCTCCTATTGGCGCAATCATGAACTCTTGTATTGCAAGCTCATTGCCGGCATGGGCGCCTCCATTAATTATATTCATTAGTGGGACTGGTAGGACGAAAGTTCCTGCACTTCCGCCTAGATACGCATAAAGTGGTAATCCAGCTGTGTTGGCAGCAGCTTTTGCAACTGCAAGAGAGACAGCGACAATGGCGTTCGCGCCCAGCCTAGACTTGTTCTGTGTACCGTCTAGCTTTATCATAGTCAAGTCAATTAGTCTTTGCTCTCTAGAATCTAGCCCTATGAGGCGCGGAGCAATAATGTAGTTGATGTTATAGACCGCTCGCTTTACCCCCTTACCACCATACTCGGGCCCCCCATCTCTGAGCTCGAGAGCTTCATGGAGCCCCTTTGAGGCCCCTGCGGGTGCAGCTGCTCTTCCAAAGCCCCCTCCTCTTGTAAACACTTCAGCCTCAACGGTTGGATTTCCACGCGAATCTATGATCTGTCTACCACGAACAGCTTCAATGAAGTATTCTTCGAATGTTTCGGCGGGAAGCATTTTCGTACACCACCTTACAGACTTATAGCTGCGGGCTACAAAAATGCGGGTGCTTGTTGTAGGAGCTGGTAAGCTTGGCTCATTGTTAGCTAAACGGCTATCAGAAAAGGGCCATGAAGTAATAGTCATTGACAAGGACGAGAACCGAGCACGTCAAATAGCCGAGCAGGCCGATGTTGAAGCATATGCAAGAGATGCCACAGACCCCTCTGTATATGAGGAAGTTAACATAGCAACAGTTGATGCTGTGCTAGCTGTCACGAATAAAGATGAAGTAAACTTGTTCATAGCTATGATGGCAAGAGAGTATGGAGTGCAACGAATAATAGTAAAAGTAAGAGATAGTAGAATCGCACAAATAGCTTCACGCATTGGAATCGCAGAACATGTTGTCGTCGAACCTAAGGTTGTAGGATCTGTCATAGAAGGCGTTCTCGAGGGAAAATATAGTGCAGTAGACCTTGTCCCGGTCTTTGCCGGAAACTATCGTCTCATCTCAATTACCATAAGTGAAGGAAGCAGCGTTGAAGGACGGCTTCTGGAGGAAATAGATTATCCACGTGAAGCTGCAAGAATAATATCAGTATTTGATGGAGAAAGTTTTCATGACCCGGGTGAAATTATAAGACTGCGCTCCGGTTACCAGATAATTGCACTTGTTCGAGAGGATAAGCTAGACGAATTCATAAGAGCATTTAAATAACTCAGTGAGGCTGGGCCAGCTTGTTAGACAACGTTTTCCTATTGATGACTATAGTTGAATACAATAGCTCTATTGTAAATCTAATTAATAGATGGGTTTCCAGGGCATTTTCTACGGAACTTACAGAGAAATTACTTGAATCAATAATAGTTCTAATTATAGCGTTTATACTAGTTAGGTTTATGAAAAGTCTTTTATCTAGCCTTGAGCAAAGAAATGTTATATCAGCAATATTGTCCGAACAAATATATAGACTACTTGCAATATCTATATATAGTATTGCGCTTATAATCATAACGTATATCGTAACGTCTGTTAGTGTATTATTGTACTTCGTTCTTGCAGTAGTAATAGTAATACTTGTAGCTAATTGGCATATAATAGCTGATGTTGCGGCCTACTATCTGTTAATAGCCTTCAGAAACGTATACCAAGCATCCTTAATAGAACTCCCAAGACTAGGGATCCGAGGAAGAATAGTTGGTTCAACACTTTTCCATACAAGAATACGTACGCCAAGCGGACGCTTAGTATATATTCCTAATCACATTATGATAGCTGAGCCAGTGATTCAAGCCATAGCACCACAAACGGTAATACCATTGGAAGTTAGCGTCAATACACCTAGTGGTAACAAGCATTCGCCTATAGAAGTAATTGAATCAATAGTTCGCCAGGCAATTCGCGATTCAAAAATGTCGACACGGCCGCAAGATGCTATAATACAAATAAAAAGTCTTGAACCTTCAAGAACAAAGATTGTAGTCTTTATACCGGTTGCTGGAAGCGAGCCAAGACCTTCGACAATAAACAACATTGTCAGTACTCTCTATCAACGCCTTGCTGAGCTTAAGCCGGAAATCCGAGTACTATATGAAGCTCCACCTCCGGCATAGTTAAGGGCTTAGTGCATAGAACCCGAAGAGCTATATTGTGCGAGAATAAGTAGGCATACAAATGAGAGGTAGAGTAGCATGCCGAAAAGAAAGGACCCCTACGTTTGCCCAAGATGCGGAACCCGGGTAGATCAACCCGTTAAAACGTGGCAACTAGTATCGCCTATACCTGACTCAAAGGGGCGCATAACGATAACTGTAATGGGTAGCTTTGTTTGTCCAAACTGCGGCTATAAGTGGAGAGCAGTAATATCCAAGATAAAGGTTGGAGGCGAGGAACTCGAAGTAGAGGCTGGTGGAAAGAAAGCTGAAATCAAGGGTGGTGAGAAAAAAGAGGAAAAGACGCAGGGAGAGATTATTGAAATAGACTTAGATGAAGTGTAAGGAGCACATATAGACGTAGGGGGCCCTTCTTTTGTCTTACTTATTAAAAAAGGAAGGCATCAACCTTGCCATAGCTATCCTAGTAGTTATCCTAGTAGTATTTTCTGTAAGAATCCTTGTTGTTAAAATAACTGGAGTAAGCTCCCCTATTGTTGTAGTTAAAGGAATTAGCATGTTACCAACACTCTATTACGGAGACTTAGTTGTAATTCATAAAGTTGATCCTTTTGATATAAAGGTCGGCGATATAATAGTGTATAAAAGCGAGTATAGAGGAGAACTCGTTATACATCGTGTGATAAAGATAGTGAAGGGGCCACAGTGTAATCCTGTATGTTACATAACTAAAGGCGATAATAATGTGCTAAGTGATGCTGGTTCTCTTCAACCCATTAATGGTATTAGTTATGACAAGGTACTTGGCGTTGTTTATACCATAGAGGTTGATATTAATGGGAGAAGCATGGAAGCTCCTCTAAGAATACCATATATTGGCTTATTTGTGCTTATGTTTAGGTAAGATGAATAATTACTCATTTCTTTGACTATTATTGAGCAATCACCATAAACCCTACTTAGTATTATCTATGTGTAGCTTGCCTTCAATAATTGCGTTTGCTACGTCACGAACCCAAATCCCAGAGCGCTTAGTTGTTGCAATTTTTCTAATATATTGATCAAAGGTTATTGTTCCTAGCCTCTTTCTCCATTCGTTATAGGAGTTTAGGATCTCGGTTAACGCATTGCTATGGTACTTGCAGAGAGTATTAGACACAGATTCCCTGCCGCAAATAATACACCGCTTAGCCGGCTTGATTATTCCTAAAGCTTTTGCCAAGTCTATTCCAGCGCTTTTTATTGATTGCTGCTTATACTTTGTAAGTATTTGAGTAAGAAAAGTTTTCGCCTCTTTTATTACATTTTCCCTTGTAAGTTTTCCGTTTCTTATGGATTCAAGTTTTTCCTCAAATTGACGTGTTAGCTCAACGCTAACTAGAAGAGGGAAGTACCTTTCTAGAACCTCTGCGACTACGATGCCGAGGTCTGTTGCATAGACTTTTCTACTTCGCTCAACCAGGTATTTTCGATCAAATAATAATTTAACTATGCGTGCTCTTGTCGCTTCTGTACCTATACGTACGCTTTCCATCCATTTGACTAGACTAATCTTTGTATGAAGTTCGGGCGGCCTTGTAAGCTCTGTTCGCACCTCCACCCTTAGCACTTTCAAGGCGGCACCTTTCTCTAGCAAAGGTATCTCTTCAAGTTTCGGCTTGAGATACGGATACGCATCTAGCCATCCGCTCTCAGCTATATATCCGCCCGAAATCTTTATTTCATAAATGTCTGCTACCCTAAGGATGCTTGAAAGATTAACAATTATAGCAGGTCTAAGCATTGAGGCAAGAAACCTTCTCACAATAAGGTCATAGATTCTTTCCATAGGTTTGGGAAGAGGTGATGACGGGATACTAGTAGGATGAATTGCGGGATGTGCTGGGTCATCTTTCTTACCGTTGCGTGGCCGCGGCAACCCCCTTGAAGCAATTAATATTTCGTTGACTATTTCTCTATATTGTCTTAGACTTGCTAGTTGTTTCAGTATAGATTTGACATCTATCGTTGGTGGGATTTTTTGGCTATTAGTGCGCGGATAGCTTATAAGACCTTCTAGATATAGTTGTTCAGCAACTTCCTGGGTGTAGTGTGGATCGTATCTATAAATTCGCGACGCCTCAGCTTGTAGATCGCCTAGATTAAAGGGAGGTGGGGGTTCAAGAGTATTCTTCCTAGAAATCGTTGCAATAACTTTTGCAATAGGCTTCTTACGTATATTGGTGGCTATTATCTCGGCCTCATGTTTTGTTTGAATAGTCTTTACTAGTATTCGCTTCCTTTTACCTCTAAGATCAAGGGTTACATAGATGTTGAAATAGGGAAGGGGTACAAAGAGGTTTCGTTTAATAGTTCTATTAACAGCTTCTTTTAGTGTTGGTGATTGCACCCTCCCGGCACTGAGTGTAATACGTTTACCAGTAGCTAGCTTGACGGCATCCATTAGTGCTCTACTCACATTGATGCCCCATAGCCAGTCGAGCTCGTGGCGGGCAAGCCCTGCTTCTATCATTTCATAATCTAAGGGTCTGAGATCTCTGAATGCTCTCTGGATATCATGCCTTGTAAGAGCACTAAATTTTGCTCTTAAGGCTCTTCGTTCATCGCCGAGGTTCTTTATTATCAGGTAACCTATAACACTGCCTTCAATATCATAATCACATGCATTTATATACATTTCTGCGTTTTTTGCTAAGAAAGCTAGTGCATTTAAGAACTTGCGCGTGTACTTTGCTCCTTGATCTATCTTCCATAAAGGAGCCCAATAATAACTGAATACGGGGAATCCTTTTTCATCAGTGGTTAGTCCATATAGGTGGCCAGCAGCACTTCCCACAACATAGTATTTTTTATGTGCCTTAACTATCCAGAATGGTACATTGTTATAAGAGCATCTCAGAGGCCTTGCATTATTTTCTGATAAGTATTCAGCTATTTTCCTTCCAGCCTTTGGTTTCTCGGTAATGACCAGTATGTATTTTGAAGGCAGCCAGCACTTACTTTTCCCATATCTTGTACTCTTAGTTTTCCGCTGCAAGATACAAACAACCTTTACGATAATTTAATGACGTCTTAAGGTAAGACATTAAATGCACTATACGGATAGTATTTCTGTATTGAATACTTGATTGTTGTTTCTGCAAAGAAGAATATTTTAACCATTGTACAGTGCTAGGCGGAAAGAATAAATAGTTCAATTCCTCTAGTGGACGCGCAGTTTATCTAAAATTAAGAGCCATTTAAGAGGTATAGGTTGTACACGCCCTCCTCTGGTATACCTTACTATTGTCATTGGTAAGATTCCCGCCTCAAATTCTGCTTTTGCAAGCAGTACAGGATCCTCTTTTACATGTCTAGGCAGTTTTGACGTATCTATTAGGACAGGCGCGCCCATAGTGATTTGTAGCGCACGCGCGCCTATAACACGTGCCCTTTCAAAGCGTGTTAACCATGCAGGCCCAATCTCTATTTTCTTTTTAATCTCTTCGATATTCTCACGTGTCTCGCTCATTAGTGCGCCCCTCGTAGCCTAGTATTTAAGTAGGGAGTAAAGAGCTTGCTCCAGGCCCTTATTGTTAGAGGCAGAAACGTCGCCAAATAATATTGGAGGCGGGAGAAGTAGAATCTGGCCTAACTGGGTGGAAAAATCAGAGACTTGTTATGGGTTGTTAGGTTACTCCTCTTCCTTGCCTCCCTTCTTACCCTTCTTTTCTTCCGTCTTTGGCGTCGCTGCTATTACGTCGTCTATCTTTAGTATAGTTGTTGCTGCTTCTGTAGCGCTCTTAAGTACTTGCTCCTTTACTAGTATAGGCTCTATGACGTTGATCTTAGTCATATCCTCTTCTACCTTGCTTCTTAGTACGTCAATGCCTGCAAAGGTCTTGCCTTCGCTATGGAGCTTTCTTAGATCCATTAGCGCTTGTAGCGCGTCCATGCCAGCACTTTCTGCCAGGATCATTGGTATCTCTTCAAGAGCGTCAGCATAAGCCTCTACTGCAAGTTGCTCCTTTCCACCAAGGCTTTCAGCGAACTTTCTTAGCCTTAGTGCCAGCTCTACCTCTACTGCTCCTCCTCCGGGAACTATTATTGGCTTCCTTAGCACGTTTCTTAGCACGTGTAGTGCGTCTTGTAGGTTCCTCTCAGCCTCGTCTAGTACCATGTCGTTGGCTCCGCGTAGCAGTATGGTTACTGCTTTGGGGTTGGGGCATCCCTCTATGAATATCATCTTATCGTTGCCGACTTTCCTTTCTTCTACTAGCTTTGCGAAGCCTAGATCTTCTGGTTTGAGATCGCGCAGGCTGCTTACTATTTTGCCTCCAGTAGCGTATTCAAGTTTCTCTAAGTCGCTTCTCTTTACTCTTCTTACTGCCATTATTCCTTTCTTTGCTAGGAAGTGTTGTGCTACCTCATCGATACCCTTCTGGGTTATGACGACGATGCCTGCCTTACCAGGCTCCAAGCCATCTCTCTTCATACGCTCAACAGCAACCTCATAAATCTTCTCAACCATTTCTTTGAGTATCCTTGCCTCCTCGTCTAGGAATGCTTTAATCTGCTCTGGGGATGTTATGTTGATTTTTGCTGTTATTTCTGGTTTTTCTACTTCTAGTGGTGCGTCTAGCAACACTATGTAAGCATTCTCAACCCTCTTAGGCATACCAGGATGCACAACCTCCTTATCAAGAACAATGCCTTCGACAAGCTGACTGTCGAGTATGCTACCACCTTTCTTCTTTTCAATCTTTATCCTATCAAGTCTTACATCGTATGTGCCGTCGGCCTTCTTATCAGCCACCTTGAGTATAGCGGCAACAGCCATCTCTGTTAGCTTTTCTAGGTCAGCTCCACTACCAACGTACTTGCTGTATAGGCTTGTTGCAGCAATTCTCTTTAGAGTCTCTTTGTCTTCGACATTCACCTTTATACCGATATTGGAGAGTTCCTGGAGTGCAAAGTCTAGGGCCTTCTTGTAGCCCTCAATGATTGTTGTCGGGTGAATGTTCTGATCTAGTAGGTTTTCAGCTCTGTCAAGAAGCATGCCCGCGAGCACTACAGCGCTTGTAGTACCGTCACCTACCTCGGCATCCTGTGCCTTGGCAACTTCTACTAGAAGCTTAGCGGCAGGATGCTGTATCTCCATCTCCTTGAGTATTGTTGCTCCATCATTAGTTATTGTTACGTCTCCAAAGCTATCTACAAGCATTTTGTCGAGACCACGTGGCCCTAGGCTTGTCTTGAGGACCTCTGCGAGCACTTTTGCGGCAAGGATGTTGCTGCGTAGAGCTTCTCGTCCATAAACTCTCTGTGTGCCTTCCTTAAGAATTAGTACCGGGACGCCTAGCGCCATTACGTTACACCCCTTCCTCGTAACCCTCTCTTAGCCGTGTGTAGGTTGCCTTCCCAGCCGCTTCTATATAAAGCTTTCTAACATGGATCCAGAGGCCTTATGCGCCTCATTTAATGGTTATGCTTTCTTCGACGAACACCATTCTCCTATCAAAAACCTAGCGAAATGCCAAGGTTCCTTGGACTCAATCCGCGTGATCGGAGTGCATAGAGGATTCCACGCCTTATTGCATATTTATCGCTGACAGGGTTATAGAAAAACCCTATCTGTTCCCATATTCGTAGCCCATTATAGTAGAGTTGCAACTTTGGTACCGAACCGATTTTTTCCGGTATTGTGCTTGTCCTTGCATCAATCTTTATAACCAGTATCGCAGGCTCAATATAGTACGATATATCATCAATTAGCGACGATATATACCTACCCATCGGGTTTCCGGAATCATATATTGCTACCAACACTATCCGCGACTTCTTGATTACTGTCTCCACCTCATCCCACGTAGTTAGCTCTAACATAGTCTACTTTCCCTCTCTTTTCACCATTAGGAGTTTTTTTAGAAAGCTTCGTTCCTCGGCAGTAAGGTGCAGAACTACATTACCTGGTTCTATGTTATATGATGGAGGCTTTACAACATCGCCCACAATAACGTATCCCCTGCTAATTGCGTCCTCAACTTCGCGCTCAGAGTAAAGTTCAACCATTTCTTGAAGTCGTTCGCGAAAGTCTATTGCCTCTTTTACTTCTCTCTCCGATAACTCCTTGCCGCAGATCATGCAAACAAGGTCTGGAGTAACAGCTCTAAAACCACAGTATGGACAAGCAATAGGCGTTGGATTGCCATATTTCTCCCAAAGCATTCGTAGCATTGGAATTAAGTCGTCCCTTCCGAGTCTTTTTGCTTCCGCATAAAGTTTTGGTGCATGCTTTGCAGCTACAGCTTCACCATAGTTTATTACGAACTCTAGCTGCTCGTTTGTGAGAGAGTCAATTCTCTCAACAATATAGGCAGCTATCATCATGTACACGTTCCTCGAAGTATTGACAATTTTTGATATAATTGCCTCCTTAGATGGCCTTGACGAGTATTGTTCAAGTATCCCCTCAACTATAGGTCTGAGGGCCTCTACTAGTTGTTCACGTTTAAGGCCGAGAATATCAAGGCCGAGCCTAGATGAAACCTCGTCAAGTATGTCCTCAGTCAGCTTATGTGGATCTATTCTCACGACTGAACGTTTAACAGTACGAGACGCTCGCCTACCTGAGCTTCCTCGGCCTCGGCTTTTTACACCAGTATCTGACCCTAGAGCCGAGTCTAGTGTCTTAGTACGTCTAGCTCTGCGCCTCCTAGCATTGCGCGGCAACTAACAATGCCCCTTACAAAGACTTAGGTTAACATCCCCTTATTTCGGCTTGTATAATAAAAGATTCAAATGAGAAACATAGACTTAAACAACAAATGACACATAAATTAAGCCCAGAACCCATAAACACATTAGGGAGATGTTGTTACTTGCCCCCCGCGACCCCTCCGGGGATGACGACATTACCGCGAACAGAACCCCCCTTTCTCCTACCTTAGAAGAAATAAATGCCACAGTATTTATTATTCGATTCCATTAGAATCATTAATTAATTCAGACATATAGCATAGGGATTAGGAACTAGTTCTCTAGTACATTTCATCGTACCAATCTTTCTCGTGTCTAATATAGATTGGCCCATTCTTTGCTGCATACCTGCTTATTAGGTAGCTTAAGACTATCTCAAGCTGTTTGCGCCGCCTTCTTGCATTCTTAAGCACTCGTTCAAATTCCTCAAAAGTAAAATCTTTTCCCTTAAACCATGCCTTTGCTAGTCTTCTAAATACGTAGCGTAGTAGTTCTTCATATTCATCTTCAAGATCAACATTATACTTATACTTGTAGACAACTTCCTCTATAAGATCGCCGAGATATTTGTCAATCAGCATTAGTGCTTCTTCTTCCATGGTAGTGCTCCGGTGTCTGTACATCTCGCTGTGTCACCCTATAACTGCTTCCCTACGTATGAAAGGAGGCTGTGAATGAACAAGCCCTTTTTAATAATCATGGTAATAAATTATGAAGGCCTCAGAGGCTACCATCCTCGTCATCCTCTTAGCCCAAGCGTCGGTAAGACCGGGATCAGCATCGACCCATTTTATTTCTGTAAATCCTCTTTAGGGTACTAATATGGATTAGTATATCGTATAGAATACAATCACGATTGCTGGGGCTCAGCATGCTCGTGCATCTGCATCGCTTTGAACCTATGCTTCCGGGGAGTCTTCATAGCCCATTTTATCCGCAGCCTTGATTTCTCCTAAAAATATTCTTAACCCTTGTAACCCAGTAAAACGGATGGCGAAGATCTTGCAGCCACAACATATTAGGATATCACCTAAGGACCTAGCTAAGAAAGTTGTAGTTGTTGGCGATCCTGCCCGCGCCAAATTCATAGCTGAGAACTTTATTGAAGACGCAAGGCTAGTCAATACTACCCGTTGCTTCCACATTTACACAGGATACTATAGAGGTGAACCAATAAGTGTTGCAGTGCACGGAATAGGTGCCCCTTCTGCGGCAATAGTTTTCGAGGAACTTAGGATGCTGGGAGCAGAAGTTATGATACGACTTGGAACAGCAGGAGGACTAGTACCGTACCTCGAGATAGGCGATGCCGTTGTAGCAACTGGTGCAGCATATATCCATGGAGGTACAATTGGGTCCTATATACCAGATGCGTGTATGGTCGCTGCTCCAAACCCGCTACTAGCTACAAAGCTCTATGAAAAAGCAAAGAATATTCACGGGAGAGTATTCCTAGGCCCAGTCTTTAGTAGCGATGCTTTCTATGCCGAAAGCAAGGACTTTGTCGAAAAATGGTCGAAAAGAGGAATTATTGCTGTAGAAATGGAGGTGGCTGCTCTCTATGCACTCGCGGCAATGAGGGGCTTTGATGCAGCAGCTCTACTAGTTATATCCGATAACCTAGCAGTGCCGGGTAAAGAGGAACTAAAGCATCATGAAGAGCTTGAGTCGTTTGTTGAGAAGGCGGCAAAGGCTGTTCTTGAAACTTTGCGCGAATTTAACCCTAATAGGGGAGAAGCGGCTAGAGTTAAAACTGGCCGTTGACGAAGCCTTGGACGTCCTGAGCGGTGACGTTAGCCGTGGTCGCTGAGGCCGATATGGTTAACAAAATAAAGGACTCCATGAAAAAGCGTGGATTAGTAGTTGAGGAAAGGAAATCGATTCAGAGAACTCTTGACGGGAAGGCCTTGGATTATCATGCTGTAATGGGATATAAAGAGGGAATCTATAAGATAACTGTGAGACTAAGCCCAAAGCCCATGAATGTACAGCTTGTAGTTAATGCAAAAGATAATAAACAAGCCGATAATATCGCGGGACGGTTAGGAGATGAGGTCGGCATTAATGTAGATGTTGACGACGAAGTAGTCAGAGGTAAGACATATAACGTTACCCTGCAAACCCTAAGAAAGATAATAGACATAGTTGAAGAGGAAACAAACAATTGAAAAATTCTTGTACCTTTTTAATATCTAAAATAAACTTTTTGCATCTTTTCCAAATAAATAGCATAGGTAATTGCGCCGATCTAACTCCTTACCAATGTCAGAAACTACTCTCCGAGCCAAACCTTATTACACTTCTCCGATATGCCGGCATAAGTCGAGTTGCATGTGAGCACCTCCCTAGAGAATGGACTAGTAATAAATTGCTACTTAAAGCAGTTAGTGGAGCTGAACTCATAATTAGTGACAAATGTGATGAAGGCAATAATATCAATGAAAATATAGTTGTGGCTGATTTACCTATTACGCATCCATCTAAAGAGTATAGGGGCCCTTATCATACACAAGTTGCTGAGACACTATCCGAGATAGGTACACAACTAGACACTAAGAGTAGGGTACCAGTTTTTGCTGACACTAACCTGCCACAATCAAGAATACGATGTAGACCTCGATTAGAGTGTCTAGCAGCCTCTGTTTACAAACCCTTAGACTCGGCAAAAAACATAAACACCCTTTACCCGAAAATAGTTTTTCCAACAATATTGGGCTGGATTCGAACACGTGTTCGCAAACCATTAGTTCTTGGCGTGCCTTGGCTCTGTGCAGGTAGGCGTGGCCATTACTTAAACATTATTTGTGCAGAAAAGCTTTGCACAATAAAGGTCAATCCGGACGGAATGATTAAATCCCTTGAAGGTAAAGCATATTATGTTATATCACCGTCATGTAATACTGTGCGCTTATACATAGACTACTTAGTGGGGAATGCGCTCGAAGAATATGATAGAGACGATATTGAGTACAAGCGTCCAGCAGTATGGAGCCCTAGTGGCCTTATACCTCTGAGTATGTTAAGAGATAGCAATGAAGACTATATTGATCTTTGCTTATGGAACCCTTATCCGGTGACTAAGACTCACAGTATAGTACTCGAAAATCATCGAATAATAGAGGCATATACGTACTCTGTTACAATTAACGAGTGGGAACCTTTGCAGCCGCTCTTTAACCAAGTTTACATTAATGCCGTGCCTTATGGACTTGTAAGACTTCGCTTAAGATTACGAAAAATCCCGCCTCTCTTGTCAAGGCGTAAACAATGATGACCCCGTAGCTAATGTGTCTGCGTACATGATTCTTTAGTAAAGCCTTTCTCGACGCGTGTACGCAAGCTCATACATATTTCGCAGAGATGTTTTGAAACTTCTTTTTCACTTATATTGCCACTTATTATTTGTTCGGCAAGCTTGCTTACTAGATTGTAAAGCTCTTTGTCCTTTAAAATTATATCAACATATTCTTTTCCTCTTCTTCCCAGCACATAGTTAGAAACTGCAGCAGGCGTTAATTTTAACAGTTTAGCTGTTCTATAAATTGATAGTCCATAATCTTTAACGAGTACTATTGCTAACGATGCTCTAATTGATGGCACATATTTTCGTACGGCCAGTTCGCAAGGTGTCGTTAGGATACCTGTTACACTATCCATTGCGAAATCCCATATATTCACGTGTTAAGCACCCCCTATATTAGTTTGCCCCTCTGTGAGGCTTGTTAGTAATAAATCTCTTAATCAATATTTAGTATAATAATGATTGTTGTACAATATTATAAATATTGGGTTTAATATTGAATCTTATCTAGCTGCTCGTATAGAGAAAAAACTAAACGGTTCACAGTACCAGGGTACAAACAAGGTGATACAGAACATGGCTATAGATCCGGTGCGAATGGAAATAGATCAAGAGACGCGTGAAGCTATACGAGAAGCTTTCCAAGATCTCAAAAACCCGGTGACCCTAAATGTATTTGTGGGGCCGAATTGCAAATATTGTGATGAAAGTATAAAGATCGCAAAAGTGCTTGAAGAAGAGGCTCCAGAACGTAATGGCGAGAAACTGGTAAAAGTACGCATATTCGAAAAAGGCAAAGACGATGCAGAGTTTAAGCGCCAACGAGTTGAACGGATACCGACGACAACGCTACTTGAAGGATCGATTCGGTACACAGGTACGCCGAGCGGAGAGGAAATACGAGGCCTTGTGGAAACCATTATACGTATATCCCAAGAGGACAGCGGACTTGACCCCTCAACAGTAGAGAAAATAAAGTCAATAAAGAAGCCGGTTCATATCGAAATAATAGTTACGCCACAATGTCCATATTGCCCGTATGCTGCATTACTCGCAAACATGTTTGCATTCGAAGCATGGCGAAACGGTAAGAAAGACTTTATAGCAGATACTGTTGAAGCCTATGAAAACCCCGACATCGCTGATAAGTATCACGTAACATCCGTGCCAGCTATAGCAATTAACGGCATACTAGCCTTCGTTGGAGTACCATACGAGGAAGACTTCATTGAAAGAATAATTGACGCTATAGAAGGTAGAAAGTTCAAGACAGAGGTTATATCAGAAAGTGCAACATCAATATAAAAAGCTGGTATTTATCTACTAGGAATCTGGCTCGGCCAAATGCCTTTTCTTCATCTATCCGCGACGGGAGTACTCCTCATCGCCATTTCACTAATTTAACATGCAGAGTATTACTTCTCGGTTTTCGTAAACTCTTCTATCTTCTTCTTTACAATTTCTGCCACTATTT
Organism: Pyrofollis japonicus; assembly: GCF_033097485.1. Lineage (NCBI taxonomy): Archaea > Thermoproteati > Thermoproteota > Thermoprotei > Desulfurococcales > Pyrodictiaceae > Pyrofollis > Pyrofollis japonicus. The sequence continues at coordinate 362,912 of NZ_AP028634.1, read as the reverse complement.
TTCCATCAACACGTCCTCTTAGTTTTGCCATAGCTCTCCCCATTACTTTATTCATTGCCCTCAATCCCTTGGATCTAATTTCGTCCTTCATGCTTCTTATTATGTCTTCAACTATTTTCTCGACAGTCGCTCTATCGATCATAGTTATTCCTAGTTCGCGTATGGCTTGCCCAAGACTCTTGTTCGGGTTCTTTGAGAAGTATAGCAATACGTCAGGAACTGCGTCTTTTGGTAATTTGTTTTCAGCTATTGCTTTTACTATTTCCTCTATCTTTTCGTCAGTTATGTTTTCGATATTCGCTCCTTCTCTTGCAAGGCTTCTAAGGATATTGGTAAATATTGACGCTATGAACGATGGAGAGACCTTCTCGCCATATTTTCGTGCTAGTTCCTCAAAGAGATCGAGTCGAACGTCTCTAATAATTTGTTTTGCTAAGTCAGCGCTTAGTTTGTACCTATCTATGAGTTCTTTTAGCTTCTCTTGAGGTTTTGGTGGAGTAATCTTTGCTGCTTCAGCTAGTAGTTCTTCAGTTATCTCGATTGGAGGTATATCGGTCTCTGGATACATTCTCGCAGAGCCTGGTTGTGGACGCATGAACCTTGTAGTACCATCTTCTCTTGCAGCTCTAGTTTCCTTGGGTATTCCCCGGAGAGCGTAAGCAGCACGTTCCATTACAGCTTTTAGGGCTTTCCGCGCATTTTGTTCCTTGTCAGCAACTAGTACTATTGCATCTCTTCCCGGATCTCCGTTGAGTCTCTCATAGAGCTTCTTAACATCGTCCTCCGTTATGCCGTAACCCGGTAGTTCATCGGTGTGAAATATTCCTCCAACTCCTCCCCAGAATCTAGCATAGTCAGCGAGCTCAGTCCCGAATCTTCTACCGGGCTGTACCTCTGTTCCAAGAATTCCTGAGAAGCCAGGTAATTTTACAGCGAGTACTTTGCCTTTGCTTCTTAAAGCTCTTTGTATTACCTTTGACCTTGTGTTTCTGAATACATCAGTAACATCTACTATTGGTTGCGATAAAATGTCTTCTTCTTTTATACCTCTGCTTATAAGTTCGTCCTTTATTTCTAGTAGTCTTTTCTGCCTAATTGCTTCATAGTGCACTATTATAGGTAGCAGATCAAGCCTCTGCACGCCTTTTATTTCTGTCTTGTCACCGTCCTTTATAGAAACATTTAGGTCTTGTCTAATCGTGCCTATTCCGCGTTTGACCCTCTTTGTAAGTCTTAGCAGTTGACCTATTGTTAAGGCAGTCTCGTAGGCCTCTTCTGGCGTCTCTATGTCTGGGGCGGTTGAGATTTCTATAAGCGGTATACCTAGCCTATCAAGGTTATAATGTACGAAGCGTCCTTTTTCTTCAAGTTTCCTGGCTGCGTCTTCCTCTATAGCTATTGTCTGTATTCCTATCTTTTTACCGCTCGGTATCTCTATTTCGCCGCCAAGAGCTATAATAGCTGTTCTCTGGAATCCTGTGGTATTAGAGCCGTCTATGACAATTTTTCTCATAACATAGACTTCGTCAACGGGTGTAGAGTTCAGAGCCTTGGCTACGGCTAGTCCTATGACGAGGGCTTCTTCATTTAGCTCGTGAGGGGGCTCTTCATCTGCTTCAACGAGACATGATGCTCTTCGCGGGGCGTGGTAGTGGTATAGTCTTCCTTTTCTCCATTCGAATAGTGCAGCTATGTCTACTTCTCCTAGCTCACTTCGCGTCGGTCTCAATTGCCTGATGAACTCGTCAATGCCTTCATCCTCGTGCTCGTGTACGAGTTCAGTGGGGCATCCACAGAACAGTTTATGCTTAGTGTCGAGTTGCTGGTGAATCTCTAATCCAACTTTTAAGCCAAGCTCTTTAGGATCATACTTTGTCGGGTCAACTTTTTTCTCGATCAATGCGGCCACCTTGGGAAGAGGTCAAGGGTATGCCTATACTCAATTTCACCCGCGAGGTTCTCTCTTACAAGTCTCCTAGCTTCTTCAAAAGAGGATGTATGTGCAAGTATCCATGAAAGTTTTACAAAGGCTGTTTCCGGCAACATGTCTTCGCCTGGGACTACGCCTGCTGCTAGGAGTTTACGACCAGTAGAATAGACGTTCATGTTTATCCTCCCGAAGAGAGTTTGGGACGTCATGACGACTACTATTTCGTTCTCATAAGCTCTTTGTAAGCTCTCAACCAGTTGGTCACCTACATGCCCCAGCCCCGTCCCCTCAACGACTATGCCTTTGTACCCCTTGTCTATGAGAAAGTCTATTATCTCGGAACTCATTCCCGGATAGTACTTTACGAGTGCAACTTTCTTCTCAAACCCGTTTTCTACTTTGAGATTTTCTTCGCCTCTTCTACGCAGTGGTTTACCTACTAACTCTATGCGCTTCTCGAATGGATATATTCTTGCCAGCGGTTTTGCATTTATTGACTGAAATGCGTCTCTGCGGCTCGTGTGCATCTTACGTACCTTTGTACCTCTATGAGCTAGCGCATACGTGTCGCTTGGAGTTCCGTGCATTACAACTGTTACTTCTGCAAAGGGTGCCTTTGCTGCAACCAGTACAGCAGAAATTAAGTTGAAGGCTGCATCACTGCTAGGCCTATCGCTGCTTCTCTGTGCACCTACTAGAGCTACAGGAACCGGCAATCCTCGAAGCGCGAACGCTAGTGCTGCAGCGGTATATGACATTGTGTCTGTGCCATGAGCTATTACAATTCCCTCGGCTCCACTTTCGATTCTCTTGGCAACAGCACTCACAATTCTTTCCCAGTGTTCAGGCCCCATGTTCTCGCTGAGAACATTCATAATAACCTCTGCTTCTATGTCAGCGATGAAACCTACCTCTGGTACGGCCTCCAGAATATCCTTAGCCGAAAATGCAGGCTTAACAGCTCCCGTCTCGTACTCTATTCTGCTAGCTATTGTACCACCTGTTCCAAGGATGGTTACTAGGGGTCTCTTCTCCGGCTTTGGCGCTTCCTCGAGAAGTGGTATTGTGGCAGGGGCACCCTGTCTGGCTTCTTCAAGAATTGCCTCCCTTGTTTTCACGACCTCAATTACTGTGTTATCGTCAACTTTTACGCCTATGTTGTAGCCATTGTCAAGCTTTATCACTATTATCGGCCTGGGCTTAATAGAGTATCTCGGCATCAATATTCCTTTAAATTCCTTTCCATCGCTGCGCACAATCCGGATGTAATCGCCTATGTGCGCCCCGGCTTGCTTTAGGAGTTTTTCCGCAACCCCCGAATAACCTTCAAGAGACACTTCTTGAACGCCCCAGCTATAGAGCATGGGTAAAGCCTATAAAAGGCCTAAGCAAAAGCTACGCTTCTCGGGTGTAAGACGCTATGCCAAGCCACGGCTCATTGACAAAGGCTGGCAAGGTTAGAAAACAAACACCAAAGATACCTGCGAAACCCCGAAAGAACCCCGCTCCTCGCGTTAGGAATAGGAGAGAGTACAAAAGACTCCTAGAGAAGATCCAGCAAGGCCAAATACAGCTACCAAGGTAAAGAATCCTCGTTTCTACTGCTTAATTCTCTCCTAAGCTTTTTCGAATTCGAGCATCTTTCTCACGATTTCTGTATTAAGCAAATGTTTACAGAATAGTGTAAAAAGACCTGGTAGGCCGTCAATAACTTGCATTAATAGAATGTATGGAGGAGTATCTCTGTAGGACAAGAACTTTGCTATAAGCGTGAAGCAAGCAGAAAGATCGCGCGGGCTAGTAGCCCTCATTTCAAATGGTGGGTCGGTGGGATCCTTTCTAAAAACCATATTGTACTTAGGCTCCACTAGGGTCTGGGGGTTAGTCCTCTTTCTTCTCTAGTACTATCTCTATGGTGCTGACTCTGCTCTGGCGGCCGTCAGGGCTCTGTATTACCTGGCTGTCAATCTTTATGTCCTTTATGTCTACCTTACCCGGTAGGAACCTCTTCCTTACTATCTCGACCGTGTCAACTGCCTTGCTTATTGCGCGGCCTCTTGCCTTTATCACTACTTCCTTGACGCCCTGGTTTAGCAGGGTTAGGGTTGCTAGTACGTAGTTCATTACGGGCTTCTTACCTACGAGGACTACATTGCTTGGAGTTGCACCTGCCTGCGCCATTGCCGTCTCCCTCGGCGCTTTTGTCGTGTGGCACAGAACGCGGTTCTAGTATTTAGGTTTTACTCTTCCCACATATAGCTCACATGTTTACAATTATCTTAGCCTGAGAGGAACAAAGTGAGCGGTGTTACTAAGCCTTCTCTCTCTAAGTCCAAGGCACTGCATACTTTCTAAACAATAGACATTGGGAGGAGACTCAACATTGACGATGCTGACGCCAGTATATCACCATGCCTGCCCTAACTGTGGAGGACCAATAACAGCCGAAAGATTGGAAAAGGGACTACCTTGTACAAGGTGTCTCCCGGATCCACAAAATATTGACACAAATAACCTTGACTATTATGAGCTTGTTGCCCTTGTAGGTTCACTTCTAGCAAGGAACGGGAACCTGCATGGCTATTGGTATCTCTACAGCTCTGTACAGCAGCTTCGCGAGTTCTCTGAATTCTTTAGGAGCGTTACTGGGAGCGATCTATGGAGTGCTCAGAGGACATGGGCTAAGAGACTTCTACAGCACGAGAGCCTTGCAATAGTCGCGCCAACAGGCGTGGGTAAGACTACTCTTCTGAGTGTATATGCACTCTATCGTGCAATACATGGCGATAAAATATACTATGTGCTTCCAACAAGCAATCTTGTAACTCATGTTGAGAAAAAGCTCGAGCAGCTCGCAAACAGACTGGACGGAGTAAATAAGCCCCGAATTGTTAGTTACCATTCAATGCTGTCTAGGAAGTTGCGAGAAGAGCGTATAAGCTCTATAAGTGCTGAGGACTATGACATCCTTGTAACAACATCTACATTCCTTTCAAGGAAGTGGGATTTGATAAGTGGGCGCCGCTTCGAAGTAATACTTGTAGATGATGTTGACGCTGTTTTAAGGAATTCGAAGAATATAGACAAGTTGCTACTACTGTTGGGCTTTGATGAGGAAACTGTTTCGAACGCATATAATGTCGTTAAGAAGAGAATATCAGCTTCTATTGCAAAAGCTAGTGGAAGAATAAAACTATATGAAAAGCTGCTTGAAGAGCTAGAGATACTTGAAGCAAAGCTTGCACAAAAACTAGCAACAACAGTGCCTGGTCAACTGGTTATTGCATCTGCGACTGGTAGAGCATACGGGCTAAAACCAAAAGTATTCCGCGAATTGCTTGGATTTGACATAGGTAGGGTATATGATTATACTCGTAGCATTGCGAATTTCTATACCGTAAGCCCTGACCCAGTCGGTGAAGCTGTCAGAATAGTCTCCAAGTTGGGTGGAAAAGGCCTCATTTTCGTAGCAAAACGTTTTGGCAAGACAACAGCAAGAGAAATAGCGAGTGCACTAAATGCGAAAGGCATACGCGCAGGAGTAGCGATTGCCGGTACACGTGTACTAGATAGATTCGCTCGAGGCGAATACGACGTACTCGTGGGAATAGCATCTTATTATGGTACCATAGTGCGTGGACTCGACCTACCTGAACGAGTCCTATACACTGTATTCGTTGGGGCACCAAGCCAGGCGCTCGATGCCGCTAAAGCGATTCTTTCACCTTACCGTATAATTAGAATAGGGCTAGCACTAGGTATCGAAGGCATAGATGATCTTGCCAAGAAGTTATCGAAGCTTAGCCCAGGCGAGCAAACAGTTCTACGTATAGCTATGCAGCGAAACGAGGAACTAGAGGGCAGGCTCGGAGAAATACTTGAAAAGATAAGAAGGTATCAGAGAGAAATACTTATGCTCGTTAAGAAAGAGCTTAAAAACAAAGACCATATTGTGCTCGGAGGAGTACTCTTCGCGAAACAAGGATCAAGAATAATAGCAATAATTCCGGATGCTGCCACTTACGTACAGGCAAGTGGTAGAGCAAGCCGTATGTATGGGTCTCATATGACCCATGGAATAAGCATAATCATAGATACGAACACCGACATAGTAGAATTGCTTAAGGAGCGGCTTAAGCGCTTCATTGATAACGTTGAGTTCGAACAATTAGATTGGCCGAGGATCGAAGAAGAAATGGTGAAGGCTGAAAAGAGCAGAAGCAGCGCTTTTGGCAAGAAGGTTGATATTGAAACTTCCTTAATAATCGTGGAGTCGCCGACGAAGGCAAAGACAATAGCATCCTTCTTCGGTAAGCCTGTTAGAAGGAAAGTAGGCTCCATAATCGTCTACGAAACAACATTCTATAATGAGTCTTCCGGCAAAATCCACGTGGCAACGATAGCTGCATCGGCAGGTCATGTGTATGATCTTTCTATAGACGGTGAGGGTATACATGGCGTAGAACTGACAAGCAAATCCATATCCCCAATATATAAGCCGATAAAGAAGTGCCTCAATTGTGGCTACCAGTTTTCCTCAGATAAGGATGTTTGTCCAAAGTGCGGCTCCGTCAACGTAGTGAGTAAGAGTGACATCATAGATGCGCTGCGGCAACTAGCCACGGAAGCCGAGACCGTCTACATTGCTACAGACCCGGACATTGAGGGTGAGAAAATAGCATATGACATCTACGTGCTACTCAAGCCTTATGCTCGAAATATTAAACGCATAGAACTGCACGAAATCACTAAGAAAGAGCTCATGAAAGCGCTCTCCAACCCAAGGGGCGTTGACAAGCGTCTTGCATTTGCACAGATAGTGAGGCGCGTTGAAGATCGTTGGATAGGTTTTGGGCTAAGTCAGCATCTATGGGGTGTTTTCGGTAAAAACTGGCTAGGTGCAGGAAGGGTTCAGACTCCAGTACTGGGATGGATCGTAGAGCGCTATAAAGAGTGGCGAGAGAACGCTGGATACAATATTTATGTGAGACTAGAAGGAGGGTTCAGAATAAAAATATTTAAGAAGCAAAGTGACGATGCCCGCAAACTTGCCGAAGCGATATCCAGGAATGGACTCATAGTCAGGAATATCGATATTGAGGAGGTCGAAATAAATCCGCCACCACCATATACAACTGAGACATTACTGTACGATGCTTCCCGCATACTAGGGTACCCTGCGCAGAAAACAATGAAGATAGCACAAGAGCTATTCGAAGCAGGTCTAATAACCTATCATAGAACCGATTCGACACATGTCTCGGGTCTGGGTCAGGGAATAGCAAAAGAGTACATGGCCAAAAGGGGTCTCGTAGAAGACTTCTACCCGAGAAGCTGGGGCCCTCAAGGCCATCATGAGGCAATAAGACCTACAAGGCCAATAGACTCTGTTGAACTTAGAAGGCTGATTGCCACAGGCGACTTAAAGGTACCAATAGGGCTTCGTGAGAGCCATTATAGGCTTTATGACCTTATATTCCGTCGCTTCATAGCGAGCCAAGCAAGGCCGTCAAAACTGCTGCAAGCAGATGTAGTACTTGAGGTACCAGGTGCCGGCGAAGACTTGAACATAAGCATCTACGTAGGTGCAACTTACGAGGGATACCATAGATTCTATCAATATCCTAGAGTGTATGAAGAACTAAAGTCGCTGAGTAAAGAGATGGTACTAAAGCCGGTGCTTGTTACAGTAAAGAAAGGATCACGCATAACACTATACAGTCACGGAGAAGTCGTAGCACTTATGAAGCAAAAAGGAATAGGTAGGCCAAGCACATATGCAAAGACTATTGACACTCTAGAACGCCATGGCTACGTCATTGAGAGCAAGTATAGAAAGAAGCTAATACCAACAAAGCTCGGCATAGAGGTATACAAGTACTTGTCAAGCAATTATGGAGAACTAGTGTCTGAGGAACGTACCCGCAAACTATACGAGGAAATAGAAAGGATAACAACAGGCGAGCTAGATGCAACGACAGTGATAAAGGAACTCTACCTAGAACTCGAAGAATTACTAGAGCCATCAGCGGGCCTCAGGAGCGGGCAGGAGGGAGTTATTGGAGTCTAAACTTCCAGACAAATTCAGTAGGATCAGGAATAGGCGGTGGCTGTCGCTTATGACGTGTGTTTTCATAAAGCTCGAGAACTCTCATAACCTTACCTATCGGTAATCCTGCAGCTTCTGCAGCCTCTTTTACCCCAAGGCCTAAGTCGAACAGTGCATAGAGAATTAAATCTATTTCATCATATTTTAGCCCGAGCTCCTCCTCAGCCAGCTGTCCCGGCCATAGCCTTGGGCTACTAGGCTTCCAAGCTATTTTTACCGGTACTCCAAGGTGAAGGGCTAGGCGCCTTACTTGCGATTTGTAGAGACAACCTATTGGAAAGAAGTCAGCGGCACCGTCCCCGTATTTAGTGAAGTAGCCTATTAGTATCTCGCTTCTATCGCCGGTGCCTGCTACAAGGTATCCATACATGTTTGCGTAATAGTACAGTATAGTCATCCTTATTCTTGCGCGAAGATTTCCTATAGTCTTTTTATCGGCTTCTTCGAGCAATGATAGATAAGAGTTAGTGATATTCTTTATGTCTATAACTCTATGCCTTACGCCAAGCTTTTCTACGAGTAGTTTAGCGTCCTCCAGGTCCTCACTGGGAGTGACCTCTGAATCTGGTAGGATAAGCGCAAGAACCTTGTCCGCTCCAAGGGATCTAGCAAGTAGGTAGAGTGTTGTTGCTGAGTCTACCCCGCCGCTCACTCCAACAACGACGCCTTTCGCGTTAGCATCTGCAACGTAATCCCTAATGAATTCGGAGAGCCTATTAGCGATACTCTCGTAATCTAAGCTAATGATATCTCTAAGACTTATCCTGCTAAGTGCCAAAAACGTCTCCACCACTACCTTTACTTAAGATCATTGAAATTTAATAGCCTTATTGTTAGCCTATTGCCAAGTCTTAGTTCTCTAAAAGCGCCTTGTTCGCTAATTAACCCTTTTAGCTAACGCAATTATATTGGCGGAAAAAATGCCCATAGATAATGAACTTGTACCAGTTATTGGTCTAGGTGAAACGATCAGTTCTATTGATGTCCGCGTTATAGATACTAATAGCGAATGGCTAGGAGTTTCAAGGCTACAATTAATGGAGAACGCAGGACGCAGCGTGGCCGACACGGTCGCTGCCCAAGTAAAACGACCTTCACGTATAGTTGTGTTTGCTGGGCCTGGAGGTAATGGTGGTGATGGCATTGCAGCTGCACGGCACCTAGCTTATATGGGGCACAGAGTAGACATTATCTTGGTCTCAAAACCAGACGAGATAAAATCCGAAGAAGCACGCATAATGTACAACATAGTTAGGCGCATGGATTTATCGATAAGCATTAAGGTAGTTCGAGGGTGCAAGGTAGAGCCGGTTAAGGCAGATGCTATAATCGACGCCCTTCTTGGTGTCGGAGTACGGGGCGCGCCTAGATCACCTTACAAGGAAGCCATAGACGCGATAAACAGTTCGGAAGGACTCAAGGTAGCCGTTGATACGCCCTCCGGCCTTGATCCTGATACAGGTGATACGCCAGGTGTCTTCGTAAAAGCCGATATAACGGTTACTTTCCATAAGCCTAAGCCAGGCCTCCTTAAGCGCAGAGATGCCACTGGAAGGCTTGTTATAGCAGATATTGGTGTGCCTCCTGAAGCGGAAATATACGTAGGCCCAGGAGACGTTGAGTTCAGGGTACCGAGGAGAAAGTGGAACTATCATAAAGGCATGGCTGGAAGAGTACTCATAGTTGGCGGCTCAATGGACTTTGTTGGAGCTCCGATATTAGCAGCGCTTGCGGCAGAGAGAAGCGGTGTAGACCTTGTCTACCTAGCTGCGCCGAGCAATGTGATACAAGCAGTATCTTCGCGCTTTACTATAATTCCTATAGAACTTAGGGGGCATCCTTGGCTTCACCCGGACCACTTGGAAATCCTTGAGCGCTATATCGAGCGGGTTGATGCTATAGCAATTGGAATGGGTATGGGCCTTTACGATGAGAGCAGAGAGGCTTTCATAAAATTGCTGGAGAAGCTACGCTTCCTAGGCAAGCCTGTAGTTGTTGACGCTGACGGTCTGAAGCACTTGACGGAGGCTAGGCACCTTCTCGGCGAGAACGTTGTAGTAACGCCGCATGAAGCAGAATTTGCTCGTCTATTCAATGTTAGGCCAGAGCCCGTCGAAAAGATAAGCTCGCGAATACGAACAGTAGCAGCTGCAGCAAGAAAGTATGGGACAACTGTATTGCTCAAAGGCCCCGTAGACGTAATAAGCAATGGCAACATGGTTAGACTTAACAAGACAGGAGCTCCTGCAATGAGTGTTGGTGGGACAGGCGATTCGCTGGCCGGTATAACTGCGGCAATGTTGGCAAAAGGGCTTGACACGTTCAATGCAGCATGTGTTGCAGCATTCATAAATGGTGTCGCAGGAGCGCTCGCATATAATGAGAAAAGAGATTCCATGAACACTCTTGATCTCATAGGGAAGATACCATTAGTACTAGGCGACCCTCTAGAAGCTGCCCGCAAGGCAATGATATACGAAAGGGTACCCTATGAGGAGAGATTAGAGGTGTTAATCGGGGCCCCGAGATAGGGGGTTGTGGGCCGCCAAGGGGATACAGCCATGAACCCTTAGACGGCCCTCTCGGGGCCACCCACGTTTCATCCTCTTTTCTTCTTTTGTCCCGGCTTATTTGTATATCTATTGGACATAGTTGCTAAGGGGTCGGAGTGAGACTAGGCCAGTCATTGCTAAAAGCTCCTAGACTGCCCGCCTCACCATCCCCCGGATAAAGATTTATAGGAGCCTTTAAATAGGGTTTTTATAGCAGAGCATTAAAAGGGTGCACTGGATATGGCTTCTCCTCGTCAAAGCTCTGAGCGTTCAGAGGCTCAGCAAGAGCCTCAACCAGTTGTTAACATAGAAAACATTGTTGCGACAGTATCCTTGGATCAGACACTCGATCTCAGAATGATTGAAAGAAGCATATTGACTGTTGAATATAATCCTGAGCAGTTTCCGGGGCTGGTCTATAGGCTCGACTCTCCGAAGGTAACAGCACTTATATTTAAATCCGGTAAAATGGTTGTCACGGGTGCGAAAAGTACTCGTGATCTCATAGAAGCCGTCAAGAAAATAGTTAGAAACTTAAAGAAACACGGGATTCCTATTCACGGGCGATCGAAGGTTCAAATACAAAACATTGTTGCCTCAGCTAATCTCAATGTATGTGTTGACCTTGAGCGGGCTGCATTGACCTTGGAAAACAGCATGTATGAGCCTGAGCAGTTTCCAGGCCTAATACATAGAATGGATGAGCCACGTGTTGTACTACTAATATTTAGCTCGGGTAAAATGGTAATCACGGGTGCTAAAAGAGAAGAAGAAGTATATGAAGCCGTGAAGAGAATTTACGAGAAACTTAAGAAAGTAAGAGCAATAAGACCTTGTACCTAACATTAACGCGCAATCTTTTCGAGATAAATGTTCATTTCCTCTGATATGAATGTATTTATTGCCTCCACAATCTTCTTATACATTTTCTCTAACATACTGGTGTTAATGCTTGAGATAACATACATGGTCGCTAAAAATCTCGTAATAGCCGAAAATATGAATTCTTCCATAAGTTCCGTTTTATCGTTATCCACGTCTTCGCCAAGGACAATGCTTTCAAGACTTGTTACAATATTCTGAACTAAGCCTAGCTCGTGAAGAGCATATCTCATTAGTGTAGAAGATAACTCTGCATATAATGGGCTATCACCTATTTCATCAACATGTGCTGAGATCGCCTCAGCTGCTTTGTCCAACAAAGTATCCCTTAAGCGCCGTAACTGCGACAATAGAAAATAACCGTAAATTCTTGAAGAGACCTTGTGCGGCTTACCGGTATGACGTAGTGCCTCAAGATAAATCTCATAAAGAGATGGAAACGAGTTTGCGGAAATTCGCTTAATAATATAATCGGCTATGGCTTCTATGAATTCTTTAACGGTTTTCTGGGGCGGTTTTTCTTTCGATTTTTCCGCGCTAAGTGTTTTGGCGCCTTTTGTTTTCATTGCTCAGCAACCTACCCTTCGCTCATTGTTTTCGCGCTATCGGGGTACTTCATCATCGCATTTTATTAATACGATAGTAAGTATTAGTAGATATATTGTATTAGTCTTGTATTAATTCGTTGAAAATATTGAGTATGGCTATTATCTAACTAGCATAACGGAAACAGCTGCATTGACTACAACAGAAAGGGCGACGCTTCCGATAATTAGATCCTCGTTAGCGGTATTACCTCTTGCCCCAAGTATAACTAGATCGTAACCCCCCTCGATAATTTCTGTTATAATTTCATTTGCAACGCTACTTATGCTTGGCTCGTAACTTCGCGTTTTTATTTCAACCTTTACTCCTTTTTTCTCGATGTGTTTCTTTATTGCCTCCTCTACCTTCGAAGGGTCTTCATTACGACTATGCACATATAGCGCGGTTATCTTTGATCCATATCTTTGTGCAAAGTCGAGTGCTATATCAAGTGCTCTAAAGCTTGTCTCTGATCCATCTATTGGTACGAGTATGCGCCGATATAGATAGCTTATCCTGTATGTTGGCTCTGGGATGTAGTCTGCCAATCTACGTCACCATGGCGAAACACGTTTCGTCCGTAATCACTATTATAGACTTAAAACCTTATATTAAAACCGGGTCGCGAGGATTATGTGAATGCAATGACTAAGGTATCCTGCCGTGAAGTAGACCGAGTGTTTTATCGGTGATCTCTATTGTTTCTTCTGCGGTCTTAACCGCTTTCATCGCTGCACGTATCGCGTCAATGTTCTCAGGAACAACTATCGATTCTTGGTGCACAGCTTGCATCCACATAACTTCGTTGTTTTTAACAGTAATGCTTTCAAGCCATATTACTAGCTCTGGTATATCATATCGCTTCCTTCCAAGATCGCGTGCATACTCCACTATATCGGCTGTGCTTTTTAATCCAAGCTCGCTGCTTGCCAGTAATATCCGTGGGGTTCTCTCAAATGTTTCTATTATTTCGTCCCTTGTGATATTATCCTTGACTCTTGCATACACTATGTGTACGTGCATTAGCGTTGTTGGTACAACTACAGCACTCGTCACTATGTCAAGCCATGGAAGTACCGTGTTCACGTCGGGGCCGTGGTGGCTAGGCATTTTTGCTGGATTAGGAACTATTGCGTTTATTGGACCGCGCTTTGTTTCCTTAGGGTCAGCGCCCCTGCGCACGATTGTAGCGCGAACAGACTCGACTCTTGAAATCTTGTTTAGGGTACAGATGCCCCTAAGTAAGGCCGTTGTATTACATGATACAACCCTTATGCTTTTCCTGCCAAGTGCTTCGTTAAAGTTGCAGAATGTGTTAAATGATACCTCAGCCACATTGGCTTCCTCGCCGCCCTGGAAGATCATCTTAACGCCCGCTTTCTCGTACAATGGCTTGTAGGTAGCACCGACTCCTCCTGGGGTCGCGTCAACAATCACATCCACCTGTTTAAGCAATTCTTCTAAAGTGCCTGCGACCTCAAGGCCCTTTTCCTTAAATTTTTCAAGGCTATCCTTTATGGTGTAGACGGGTATGTCGTGCTTTATTGCATAGACTGCTCCGTAGTCGGGCTTTGTTTTTACTACCCCCACTAGCTCCATGTCTGGTTGGAGTCTCACAGCTTCTGCTACTCGTTTTCCGATAGTTCCGAACCCGTTTACACCTACACGTATTTTAGCCATACATCTCACCCAGGGATAACCGAAGGTGTATGTTATAGTTGGTAAAGAAGTAAGACTAAGGTTATAGTTCAGGGAAAAACTTCTTCGCGGAAACAACGAGTGCTGAAAGACCCGGTAACTCTTCTCCGGCTAAGAAGAGTAATAGCGCACCTCCACCGGTACTTACGTGTAGGTTAGGCCTGTCATATGCTTTGAGCTCTGCTATTATACTGTTAAGATGCCCGCCGCCAACTATAAGGTACGCGTCGCTATTAAGCGCAGCCTTTACAAGCTCTAAGCTTCCTTCTCTAAACCTTGGATCTTCAATTACTCCTGCAGGTCCTCTCATCACTATGAGTCTCGCTTCTTTCATAATTTCTGCATAGGCTTTGACTGTTTGGGGCCCTATGTCCCTTATAACGCCTCTTATATTACCTACAGGTTCTACTCTTACCTCGTTTCCGATCAGTGTCTTGAAGTCTACAGGAGTTTCAACAGGTAAGCCTCTTAGAAGAAGTCTCCTAGCCCTTGGCACAAGGGGCAGTATGCCCTTTGCTTCAAGCAGCTTCTTATTCTCTTCACCTATATCTATGCCCTTTGCTACAAGGAAGAGTTCTGCAATCAGTCCAGTCAATAGTATCCTGTCAGCAATATTGTTTGCATGGATATGCTCGAGTATTCGGAGCGTGTCATGTACCTTGCCGCCGCCGAGGACAAACACACGTGGTCTCTCTTCAGCTTTGTAGAGCTTGGCTAGGGCTTCAAGCTCCCTTTCCATAACCCTACCGGCGGCTGAGGGGAGGTGCAGGGGAAATCCAACAATGCTTGGCTGGCTTCTATGTGCTGTAGCAAATGCGTCGTTTACATAGTAGTTAAATAAGGGTACGAGTCTCCGAACAAATATGCCTTTTGCGTGCTTCTCTGGTGTTGCCTCAATAATCTCCTCTGAAATAAGCCTTGTATTGTCAAGTAGGAGGGCCTCTCCAGGCTCAAGCTCCTTTATTGCGTTTCTCGCGCTTGGGCCTATGACATCATCGATAAATTTTATTGGATATCCTACGTATTTTTCGAGCAGCTTTGCATGCTCTTCTAGGCTGACAAAGTCATCGCTTCCAGGCCTGCCTTGATGAGACATTATTACCACGGCAGCTCTGCGCTCAAGGAGCTCCCTTATAGTAGGACTATGTGCTCTGATTCTGCTGTCGTCTAGAATTTTGCCGCTGGCGGGATCTATGGGACTGTTTATATCGATTCGCAGCAGTATCTTTGAGCCTTTAATGCCGTAGCGCTCGTCAAGATCATCTATTGTTGGTATCTTTTGCCCGTTTCTAAGCAGGCAGGGCAAACGAGTCCCGGGTTCTGCTAGATAGGAATACTAGCAAACGATAAAAAAGATTATGTAAAGAGTGTAAGACTAAACAAAAGGGTTATGAAGAAATACCCCGGGAACGAGCTGATAATTGTGACGAAGTGGTCCTTCGCTGAACCCCTCACTCATATTTGCTTGTTCAGTAATTGACTATGGCTAGGTATAAGCTTGCCCTTGCTCATTTGATGAAAAACGGCTACGTAGTAACTCCATGACCTTGCTGTGTAGCTCCATTAGTAGTTTCTTCCTATCTTCCATAAGTACTATATCGCTATATCCTCTTGCCACTATATGATGAGCAAAGGGGCTAGGGACGCGTGTCGGGCCGAAGAACGCCACCTCAACGCTGCCCTCATGTATCCATTTAAGTACTTGGCGTGCATTGTTGATATCCATGTAGTCTTCTAGAATTTCTCTATAAGCTTCTTGGAGTATTGGGAACTGTGGTATCTTCTCAACGACCTCAAGTAGTGTTTGTGCATTAAGCTGTAGTCTATGGGGGTCGCGTGTTCTTCCATGATATCTTCGCAGTATCATAAATGCTCTTTCAGCGCAGTGTCTAAAGCGGCGTTTTAGTAACTCCGTGTTCCGAAGAACTTTTTTCAGAATCTCCCCAACATTGTCTGGGTTCACGCTGAATACAAGGCGTTCTAGCTCTATATCGGTTCTTGTGCCGCCTACTGTCAGCATAAAAGCGTTATCGGTTACAGTTATTCTGACGTTCGTGTTAAGCATTTTTGATAATACATATCCGTATGCTCTTGATAGTGTGTCGTTTACTCGTCTACCATAGAGTGTGTGAAAGATTATTGATGTTGAGTTATTCTCTTCGTCGAGGAAGTACTCTATGAGTACTAGTTTGTCGCTTGGAACGAGCCCGTTTGTAAACATGTATTGTTCCAGTATATAGTTATATATATTCTCTGCTGCATGTTTTTCGAGATTGTACTTGGATGCTATGAGTTCTATGGCCTCTTCACGCGGAATACCATCCTCTATGAGTTCTTTTACCCACCTTCTAAACGCGCCAACGAGCAGAGCTGAATCGAAGGCCAATGGGAGCATCTCAGAGTACCAGCTCGGAACAGTTGGTTTCGCGCCTTCGGCCTTTTTGACAAAGACTTTCATTCCCTCGGATCTAATGAACTCATATGTGCGCCCTCCGAGTACAAAGATATCGCCCGGGGCAAGTATCTGGACAAAGCCCTCCTCAAGATCACCTACGTATTTCCCGTCAATAGTAAATACGTGTACTTTAACCTCATCAGGTATAGTACCGCTGTTCATATAGTATATTGCTCTTGATCCGCGCTTGCGGCCGAAAACACCCTCCTCTTCATCTAGCCATATTTTGGCGTAAACCTTGTAGTGTTCAAGCCCATATTTTCCGGCAAGGTATCGAAGAACGTTCATGAATTCCTCGTAGCTTAAGTCGCGGTAAGGATATGCACGTTTGACAAGCCTATATGCTTCGTCTATTCTCCACTTTTTCTCAAGAGAGAGTCCAACAATATGCTGTGCAAGCACGTCTAGTGGTTTTCGTGGTATGTGGACTCGGTCTATTTTTCTATCCATAGCTGCCTTTGCTAGCACGGTGCACTCAACAAGATCGTCTCTGTCAACAACGATTATTCTGCCCTTGCTGACCTGCCTTATATGGTGGCCAGCTCTGCCGATTCTCTGGAGAAGTCTTGAAACGCTCTTCGGGCTACTAAGGAGTACAACTAGATCAATATATCCTATGTCGATGCCTAGTTCGAGGCTAGTAGACGATACTACTACCCTAAGTTCGCCGCGTTTGAGCTTCTCTTCAACACTAAGCCTTATATCGCGGCTAAGGCTACTATGATGAGCCTCTATCTCATCCATATCGGCTATTCCTTCTTCCTTTAATAACTTCTTTAGCTTGTAAACGACGCGCTCTGTGGCACTTCTCGTATTCGTAAATATGAGCGTAGTTCTATGTTCTCTTATCAGCTTGGCAAGGAGCCTGTAAATAGCCTCATTAACAACCTCGGCAGGCGTGTGTATAAGGTCCTTAACGGGGCATAGAACCCTTACATCTATGGGTTTTGCGAACCTTGCATCGACTATTACACAGTCTCTTGGCTCGCCGCTATCTTTGAATCCGACAAGGAACTTCGCAACCTCTTCGAGAGGAGCTATTGTTGCAGATAACCCTATTCTTTGCAGCCTTCCGCCGGTCAAGTAGTCAAGCCTCTCCACGGAGATGCTTAGGTGTGTCCCCCTCTTACTTGATGCAAGTTCGTGTATTTCGTCAACTATGAGCCAACGCGCTGTGGATAGACGCTCCCTGAATTTAGGCGCAGCTAATGATATTCCAAGGCTTTCGGGAGTAGTTATCAGTATGTGAGGCGGCTTTCTTAACATCTTTTGCTTTTCATGAGGAGGCGTATCACTTGTTCGTACTGCGACCCGTATCTCTGGCAACTCTATTCCAAGAACGCTTTTAGCATACTCACGTATGCCCTCAAGAGGATCCAAGAGGTTTCTTCTCATATCATTATTTAGTGCACGGAGCGGCGAAACATAGACTGCATAAATCTGGTCTTCTAGGTGTCCCTCTTCGGCATACCTGTAAAGTTCGTCTATTATACCCAAGAAAACAGCTAGTGTTTTACCGGTACCTGTTGGCGATGATAGTAGTACGTTCTTTCCCTTCTTGATTAATGGTATCGCGCATTTCTGCGGGATAGTGAATGTGCGGTACTTTTTCCTAAACCAGCCAGCAACATAGTCTCTAAGCAGCTTATAGACTTCTTCGTCTTGTGGACACGACTTAATCCACTCGATTGGCATCGAGGCATCCTCCTATTCAAGCTGCTTGGCGCGGACAGAAGCGTAACACGGTATGATGGCTCCTTGTGCCCTAATCCCTTTAACTGCCGGACACACCTTTATGTTATAGCCCCTTATAGGGGATGAAGACTAGTGCCAAAAACGGTAATTATAACATTTAAGGCGCCAGCGGAACTCGTTGAGCGACTAGACGAACTCGTTTATGCGGGAGTATTTCGGAATCGGAGTGAGGCTCTGCGCCATGCACTCGTAATGCTTATTAATAAATACGGGGTCTCGAGCCTTGTTACTGAAGAAGCCGAAGCTAGACAAAGAAGATATGGCAGTACTATACAAGCTTAGAGACATAATGCTAAGCCTCGACAGTGACGAGCTCAAAGCTTTTGCATATGTCTGGGACAATATTTCTGTAGGAGAAATAGTATTTGAGCGCGATCTTTTCCGAATACACGGTGTTCGAAAGCCAATACTCGTTGCTCGCCAGCTAAGGGAAAAGGGACTAATAGAGAGAGGCGAAGGCTGTTATAATCTGGCACGGTGGCTTCGCCAGCTTAGAAAGAAAATTACCAGTTTCAATGATCTAAGGCAATTAATAGATAAGCTCCCATAGGTATTATCTCTGTTAAGCGAATTTACTGGATACAGAGCAAGGTGAGACAACGGATTGAGCATACTCAGCGAGATATATAGAATAAAACAGAAAGAGTTTACTGAAAGATTGAAAGAAATGATCGATCCTAAAATAGTCTATGTAACCGATCTAACCGGGTGCAGTATGAAAAGGATAATGCGCATGCACTATCCTCTTCTGAGTTTTCGTTTCGAGCCGTCAGTAATCCTTGGAGATCTCGTACACACGGGCTTGGAAAAGATTCTTGAAGAACATGGCTGGGCATCCGAATACCAGGTTGAAAAAAGCATTAAGGTTAATGGCGAGACCTACACGCTTAAGGGACGAGTTGATTTAGTCAAGATAACAGATAATGGTGTTGAAGAGGTCGTAGAGATAAAAACAGGGCGCGACTTACCACACAACGAGCCACACGATCACCACATCTTACAGTTAAAAATATACATGTACTTACTTAATGCCAAAAAAGGCCACTTACTGTATATAACGCCAGAACGCATAGTTGAATTCGATGTTGAGTATGAACCCATAGACTTGGAAAGCTTAGTGAGGGAAACGATACTAAATGAACGCGCGCCGCGCTATGAATGGGAGTGTAAATACTGCCCCTATAGGAAGCTGTGTCCATATGCCCGTACTTATGGTAAGCACTAAAGGATTAATTCTGCATTCAAGGTGAACGTGTATTGACGAAAATTAGGGCAGACCTCCACATGCATAGCACCTTTAGCGATGGCAGAGAAAGCCCTAAAGAGATAATCATCAAGGCTGTTGAAAAAGGTCTTTCAGCGATATCGATAACTGATCACGATACTTTCCAAGGCGCCATTGTTGCTCGAAACATAGTCTCTGAAGGGAGTTATGATATAGTTGTCCTACTTGGAGCAGAAATACGAGCAAATGAGGGCGATATCCTCATATATTGCTTAGAAGAGCCTTTGGAAAAAATTCCACGTAATGCACTAGAATTACTTGACACTGCCCACGAGAATAACTGCTTAGCTGTACCTGCACATCCTTTCGATATACGCAGAAAGGGCATTGGAGAACTAGTCTACGAGGGTAAATGGGATGCAATCGAGGTCTTCAACTCTATGAGCGACCCGATCAGCAACCAGAAAGCTATGGAAGCAGCTCGTATACTTAACTTGCCTGGTCTGGCGAACAGTGATGCGCATGTTGCTGAAGCGATAGGATCAGCCTACAATATAATAACCGTCGATGACCTCTCCGAGGCGGCAATTATGGAGGCTATAAAGAGTGGCAGAGTTACTCCAGTTCCTGGCAGGCCCGGCTTCGGTGCAATAGCCTCAACTTTGATGTGGAGTATTGAGCGCAGGCTTAAGCGCAGAAAGAAGGGGCCAAGCCGCTTAGACTACGTAGACAGGGTTGAAGATGAGTACTTTTATGGGAGGACATAATGTCGTCACATATAGATATAATTGATGTTGATGACCTAGATAAGGCTATAACTCGGATTGCTAGAAAGCTTCAAGCCGAAGTAAGGAGCATAGGCGAAAAAATACGCTCCAGGCTTCCCGTGCGCCGTATTTGTGGCGGGTTTCAACCCAAGACCGTACATGCAGTTGACTCAGCTTTTCCTTCTCAGCCGTTGCAGCTCGTAGGGCTTTCTTTGAGCATTGTTGCAGCTACCCTGCTACGTATAGATGGGCAAGGTGTGTCTCATATATTAAGGCGGAGAATTATTACGAGCTATTTTTCCGAACTAGAGCAAGACTATGTAACCATGTTAGCGCGTACTGAGGAAAGAAAACTCATACTGAGCCTTGAGGCACTCGGCGACATAGTACTCATAGACGGCGAAATAATCCCTTACCGTGCGCCAAGTAATGAATGGAACAGCGTGCTAAATCTTAGCAGAGAGTTGCTTAACAGAAGTATGTCTGAAAGAGCACCGGTAGTAGGTGTAATTAAGCGCAGCTATTCAAACGAGCTTGGCCAAAGCCTCGGCATTTCCATGAATGATAAAGCCCTTGCAACAATAATACTGCGCAGAGGGGAATACGTAGTTCTTGAACCCAGATTTAAACTGCTCAAGGAATATGGATGCAAGCTTGTATTCTATAAGCCATCCCGAGGACTTAATGAAGCAGTTAAGATCGAGCTATGCGGTGTGCAAGACGATGATGAGATTTGTAAGATAATTGGTTTTCTTTCTGTGAATGCGGGCCACACTGGGTTACCTTGGCAAATCGATATGGTAGACTCGTTATCTAAATCAGCTATAAACATTATTGACGCCATTAGGAATAGACTTATAGCAAAGTTAGCCGTGGTGGATGCTGCGGCATTATCTGTAGGTTATCCAACAAATCCGCAAGAACGGAGAATCAAGGAGGGCGCATAGAGATGAGAGGGATGTCTGCCCCCGACCCCCAGCCGCAGAGGGATCCGCTGCTCATCCTCCCCCTAAGGGGGTGTCGCAGCGGCGAGCTCCGCCAACACATATAGTGTCTAACTAATGTAGCTTATGGTTTTCGCACATGGGTTCTGGGCACCCACTCATAGATGCATATGCATAGCTAAGTCTTAGTACCTCGAAGGCTCTTCTATGCAACTCTTCGTCCCATGTTGCATGCAGTATGCATTCAAAGGCGGTGCATGCTTTTCTGAGATTTCTGCTTATTTCTATGCAGTTTGTTGGCCTGAGCTTTGTTGACCAAAACTTAATACGAGTAAATGCGATAAGTAGCTCAATACTGCAGCCATAATCTCTGCTATAAAGCTTAGTGGCAATTGAAGTAGAGTATATATATACAGGCATGAACCTAATCACGTACTTGTCATCTCTTTGTTTTTCCCTTCCCTCTACCACAGCCTCTATAATCAGCCCCTCTGAATGAGGGCATGGCGTTGAGATAGACCTTGGTCTCATTAGCTTGACTTCTTTATTCAGTACAGCATCGTAGAAAAGTATCGGCGTGGATGGGGCAACAAGACAAGCCTCATAAGCCTTTAAAGCATCGTTATAGAGACGTGTTCCCGGGAATATCCTCGCGATTATTGTGTCGCCTTGCTTGTATATGCCTAGTGGTGTTATTCTTATGAGGCCGTTGTCTAGTCTTAGCGATACAACCACTTCACTAAATCGCTTAGAATTAATCACCATATCTGCATTATCCCCGCTCTATTGGTCAGAGGTCTACGAAGCTATAAGGGCGATAATGCACTACAATAGAGCAATGGATTGCGAAGCTAGTCGTGTAGCGAATAGGCTCGCCTATGATGCGATGCTGCAAGGACGGTTTATCGCTATACAGGATATATGTAGCTTGCTTAAAGGCAAGAGCGTCTGCATTGCTGGGGGCTCAGAGAGCTTAATAAGACAGCTTGGTGCTCTCA
Organism: Pyrofollis japonicus; assembly: GCF_033097485.1. Lineage (NCBI taxonomy): Archaea > Thermoproteati > Thermoproteota > Thermoprotei > Desulfurococcales > Pyrodictiaceae > Pyrofollis > Pyrofollis japonicus. The sequence continues at coordinate 341,012 of NZ_AP028634.1, read as the reverse complement.
ATGAGTGTGAAAGAATTATTGCAGCTGATGGCGCCTCTATGTTTCTCCTAGAAAATAGTATAGATCCCGATATTGTTGTTAGTGATTTAGATGGTCCATGGGCATATTTGCTAAAGGCTAGCCAGCACGGAGCATATATGGTTGTACATGTGCATGGCGATAATATTCCTGCAGTAAAGCATCTTGCTCCAATGTTTAAAAAAATAGCTTTGACGACTCAGTGTCCAACAGATTACTCATACTTTTCCTTATTACCAGGCTTTACTGATGGTGAACGCGCCATAGGTTTAGCTCTTATCTGTGGTGCAGCAAGTATAGTCTTGGCTGGTATGCGTACTTGGGAAAGAGTTGGGTATTGGTCAAAGCCTTGGCTATCTAGTAGTGTTAAGCCGTGGACGGAGAAAAAGCGTAAGCTCTCGATAGCTGAGTTTTTTATACAGCTTTTCAGCCTCTATGCTAAGGAAAATGGTGTTAAATGGCAGAGACTGTGATGACGGAATATTAGTCTGAATCCTTCTCTGATGAATCGGTTCTCGGCTGAGTCGATTCCCCTCTTGATCTAAACTGTATTGGTGGGACAAAGTATAGTCCTCCCTTCGCTATTAATTCTCCTGCGCTAATGCCCACTGGCGAGTCCGAGTCGCGCCCATAGTAGTGTTTCAAAACCTTTCTTGCAATATCTTTGAGGGTCACCATAACTGTGTAAGGCCGTATCTTTAGTTCAGACGCAACTTCGTCCCAAGGTTTTGCTTGAAGAACCTTGGCTACCGAGACATGTTCTTCTCTCTTTGTGAACGATAGTCCTTTTGTTTTAGGATACATTATCCAATAAGCTTTTACGACCTCATATATAATATCCGCTGCGGCTTCATATGTCATTGGTCCATAGGCGTAGATCCACAATCTATCAAGCTGTATGGGTGTCAGTACTGGATAGTGGTTTTCTAGCACAGGGTTACCCGTTTTAAGTATTTGTATTGCAACTTCTGTCTCAAGGTCTCTGTAAGGGTCGTGCAGACATTCTAGGAGCTTCCTCTTAAATTCTCTATTAGCTACATCCACGATCTGGTTAAACTCCTCCTTAAGTGGCTTTATAACAAGTATGGTGTATTCACCGCTCACAGGGTTACGGTCTGGAGACATATGTATGGGCAGGAATCCGTTCTTTGTCCAGAATCTCAGGAGTTGCTCGTTTACTCCAAATCCGCTCCCAATCCAGTCAAGACCTTGTTCTCTTGCCTCGTTGGAAGCCTCCTTCAACGCAAAGGAGCCAATGCCTTTCCCTTGTACCTCTGGATGTGTTGCAATTCTTACGATTCTCCAGCCTCTTGCCTTTCCGAACTCTCTTATCCTTATATGCTTAAGAGCGCGATCTGGAATAATGTTTCCAGGAGTTTTGCCTCCTCTAAGAAGCTCCTCTATGAGGTCGTCGCTTAGTCCGCCTTCCTGAGCTATTTGTAGGGCGCACACGATTTTACCTGAAGGGAGTTTAATGGCTCTTATTAAGTGATGAGGTGCGTCTGCAAGTATGGCTAGATCATCAGGTTCGTTGCGATAGTGTGCAAGAACGTATATGCCGAATAATTGTCTTAGTTCGCTTTCGCCTTCACGGCTAAAGAGGTACTCGGGATCATATTTAACATAAACTAGTTCACCTCGTTCAATAGCTTCAATGTCCTCTTTCGAGAGTTCGGCTGGTTCAGCGTCAAGCAGTAGGGCGTCGAATAGCCATCTTTCTATTGGGTCGTCTTCTGCGTAGCGGATTGGTTCGTGCATTTCTGTTATTATGAGTTCAGTGTTGGGATCGTCTCGTAAGGCTGAAAGGAATCGTACGGAGAAGCCTCTGCCGGCTCCTTCATAGCCGTGAATCGTCGTTGCGAATACAAGCTTTCTGTGGCTTCTCCATATTTTGTGTAACAATGGGACATGGATGCCTGCAGCCTCGTCAACTATTACTACGTCTGCTTTAAGTCTCGGAACATGTATTGGCTCCCAATATTCGATGCTAAAACGCGGTCCATGAATCTCAAGAATGTTGTCTCCTCTCCTCACTATACGGGTCTCTAGGCCGAGTTTATCTGCAGCCTTCTGCGCTAGCATGAAGAATGATTGGACGTTCAATAAGCTGGGTGCTGTCACGATTATCCTTGTGCGATGCCCCTTTCTGAGCTTGAGCCCTATGCCTATGGATGCTATGCCTAGGGCGCATGACTTACCGCGTCCACGGTCAGAGGTAATGACTATTGCTAATCGCTTTTTCTTCGGCTTCTCTATTATTCTTTCTAGAAGTTTTATTACGTTGACTTGGTCTTGTGTAAGTGCTAGCTCATAGAGTTCCTTGGGGAAAAGAGTTTCTTCTGGTATCTCTATACGTCTTTCCTTAGTTTTGACAATTGGATAGTCGTCTGCTTTTATTGTCTCATCTTCGTCTGCGTCATAGATGTATATACCTTTGTGTTCAAGGAGCTTTCTCTTAAACCATGTTATGAAGATGTGGCGGGGCTCTTTAAACCCCGGTACTATAAGGTTCTGTTTAAATATTGTGAGCCATTTGTCCCACTTCGCCCATGGTGGAACTAGAAAGATTATGAGGCCTCCGCCTTCGACTATTCCGACAAGCCTTCCCACATCATTTGGTTTCAAATCGTTTGTTAAATCCATGACTAGTGCCTTAAATGTTGTACCTAGGTATCTCTCGCTTTCCTCATAGCGGGCAATTGTGGTTGTGAGCAGTGTTGCATTTGCTTTAACGGCTCGTTTGACAACCTCCTTTCTTATGCGGGCATCTTTGAACTCGTCATGGAAAACGTAAAGCATTGGTATCTCTTCTTTGCCTTTGACCCTCTTGTATACTCTCTCGTAGAATAATAAGGCCCTTGCTGCAAGAATTCCGGTTTTGAATGGATTGGCTCCGCTGATAACTAAGAGCCTTCTATGTCGTGATACAATTGCTCTCTCTATTCCTTTGCTTAGCTTTCTTAGTAGCTTGTTAAAACTAGAGGGAACATATTCTTTTAATTCCTCCGCTATTTTCTTAGCAATATCTTCTATATCCTTCTTTGAAACTTCTTCTAAATCTATATTCTTAATATCAAGAACCATTACTGCTGCCCCGGCTTTCGCTGTTCAAACCCCTTATTAACGCCCTTTGACAATGTTATTAGAAGAGCCTATTATAGTCTAAAACCTATCGGCAAAACAATAAGACTGGCCAGCTGTTTTCAATTTCTCGTCGTACACATACTATCACTTTTTGAAGATAGCCGAAATCCCATCAGCAGTTTCTAGCTCGTTGAGACTCACTGTAACCTGCTCTCTCGTACTGAGATCCTTTATGGTTACTTTATTCTCGTCTCGTTCCTTTTTGCCTATGATAATCGCGTATCTCACGCCGCTCTCGGAAAGCTTTGAAAGCATTTTTGAAAGCTTTTGTGCGATGGATATCGTTGTAACGATTCCCTTCTCTATTAAGATCTTTTTCACGCTAATAGCGTACCCGAGCAACTCTTCGCCGATTATTAGTATCGATGCAGTATCGCTAGCCTTTATTGGAACAGTTTTTCCTATTTCCTTCATGGCTATAAGTGTGCGATCCAATCCTATAGCAAATCCAACCCCTGGAACATGTTCATCGCCATATATTTCTATAAGATTGTCATAGCGTCCTCCTCCAGCTATACTCACTGGAAAGCCTGGTACCTTGACTTCGAAAATCATCCCTGTATAGTATGCTAATCCTCTTGCAAAAGCTATGTCAATATCTATATTCAGATTGGGATATGTATTGCGTAATATGTCGGCTATTCTAACTAAGTATTTAATCTCGTTCACTAGTTCTTGGCCATCTTGTTCGACTATATGTAGAACCTTTTCTAAATTATCCTTGTTGTTCCAAATGTTCTTTAGTTTTTGGGAGAGTTCTTCGTATCCTTTTTCAGCCAGATATTCAGCAGCCTCGTTGTACAGCTTCTTGTCCATAAGATGCAGAATGTGATCTTGTTCCTCCTCCGGCACACCATACTTATTAAACGCTTTACGATATAATGCTATATTGCCTAGCTTTAAGATAATTGAATCGATCATGCCAAGTCTTTGATAATAATCTAAAAGCACATCAATTGTCTCTATGTCGGCACTGAGTCCTTCCGCCCCTAACAGTTCTATCCCTGCTTGCCAAAACTCTCGGTATCTTGCTTTTTGGGGCTCCTCGTATCTGAAGCAATTAACAATATAGAAGAGTCTAAGCGGCTTTGGCTTAGCTCGTAAATGTTTTAGGTATATCCTTGCAATACTGGCTGTTGCCTCGGGTCTTAGTGCGACCTCTCTACCTGCTTTATCCTTGAAGACGAACATTGATCGTTTTATTTCCTCGCCTGATTTTAGTGCAAATAGTTCAAAACGTTCCAGTGTCGGAGGAATTACCTCTAAATAGCCGTGCTTGCTAGCTGTTTCGACAAATATGTTCATGAGAGTCCGAAGCTCTGTTGAAACCGGCGGTAATATGTCCCTAAACCCTCTGAGAGGCTCTACTGGTATCTTCATGTCCTTTCTCCGTATTCTGCAAGCCGTGTCTCGCCAGGCCTAAATAATAGTGCCTCATAGTATGTTATGTCTCCGTACCGATCTACTATGGCTAGGACTGGTTCCCAATCATTACTATATGCTTCTCGTATAAAAGAGTAAAGGGTCTCGAGGGTCACTGGTCTGTTTTCTTCGAGAACAAGCACATAATGAGTGTACTTGTTTTCATTTTTCCTCTTCTTTAGCAATAGTGTATGAGGCCTGGGTCCGGGTACGGGATGTCGCCCCCTTCTCTTGAGATCAAGGTAAACCTCAAACTCGACCCATGCATAGGGGTTGCTTACACTATATAGCCTCATAAGTTCTTCGAAACTGGCTTCACTATCTTCGGCAGTAAATAATATGGCGTGTTTTTTGTAGAGCAAATAAAGCGCTTCAAGTACGTGTAAATTAGTCCTTGGAAGTTTTCCGAGTATATGTTCTATGATGTCTTTTCCCTCAACTATTTCAATGCCCCAAGGAATATCGTGAAGTATCAGGACGGCTTTGCGGCCTTTTTCAGACACATATACCCCCGAGAGAAGTTGAAGTAGTTCGCCGTTCCTGCTTTTATCCTCCCTCCTTTTCTTGTAAGGGATATGGTAGAGATGCGTTGAGCATTCTTGACAAATTAAAGATAAAGCCTATGGAGTGGGTTGAGGAAAAAGATGGGCCGCGTTTTAGGTGGCTAGATACAAGGCTTATTCCTTGGGAAGAGGTATATAGAGAGACCAAGGATTATGAACGTGTTGCTCAAGCAATAAAGGATATGGAAATACGTGGCGCACCTGCTATAGGTATTGCAGCCGCCTATGGTATGGCCCTTGCAGCTGTGTATTCGAATACAAATGATGTTAATGTATTGTTGCAGAGACTAGAAAGAGCACGCAATGTGCTTGCATCGACAAGGCCAACAGCCTATAACTTGTTCTGGGCTTTGGACAGGGTTATGCGAAAAGCTAGCCAGGCGTCGTCTAGGGGAGTTGATGCCGTAATAAACTCGGTTGTTGAGGAAGCGAAGAGAATCCACGAGGAAGATGTTAAGCAAAACGTGGAGATGGGTAAGCTAGGCGCCAAGCTGGTGGAGGATGGAGAAACAATATTGACTCACTGTAATACGGGAGCACTTGCAACAGGAGGTTATGGCACGGCTCTCGGCGTTATACGAGCAGCATTCGAGGAAGGCAAGAATATTAAAGTCATAGCTACTGAGACGCGGCCTCTGCTTCAAGGAGCACGATTAACGGTATGGGAACTTGTAAAAGAGGGTATTCCGGCCACACTTATAACTGATAACATGGTTGGCTACGTAATGTACAAGGGTCTTGTTCACAAGGTCTTTGTCGGGGCTGACCGCATATCATCTGACGGTTTTGTAGCAAACAAGATAGGAACATACATGATAGCTACAATGGCCTCAAAACACCGTGTACCGTTCTACGTAGTTGCCCCATCCTCGACGTTTGATTTATCAATAGAAGGTGACAATATACCGATAGAGGAACGTTCGCCTGATGAAGTACGTACTGTGCTCGGTAAGGTAGCAATAACTGTTCCTTCAGTAAATGTGCTTAACCCCGCCTTTGACATCACACCGCCATCCTTGGTGACGGCATTGGTAACAGAGAAAGGAATCATAACACCTCCATATAAAGAGAACATTAGGCGTGTTATAAAAGAGCAATAAAACTTTACTTTTTTATGAGATAATTATTTTTGTTAGGAAAACTAATAATGGTGTTGCGAAGTTTATTGAAAGACCTCTTCTTCCGAGCATGATATAGCATAGGATCATGCTGACAATCCCAACACTTATAGATATAGCTTTATAAACAATGTTGACACCATTCCAGGGAACGTAGGTAAATACGTCTATACTGTAACCATACGCTGAAAAGATTTCTACTACCTTCTTAAATGCTACCTCGTATACTGCAACAGCCCCGACAAGGAGAGTAAGCTGAATAAGTAAAGAATGTACTACTCTCTTCATGCCAGCATTTATTGCTTCAAGAATGCTCCCGATGATACGCATTGCTGCTAGTGCTTTTTTCCCACTGGATAATATGCTAGTAATTATTTCAGCGACTAAGGAGCTATGAGTAATGGATCTGCCGGATATGCCGCCTTTCATCACGTATATTATATCACGGGGTACTCTCTGGTCACTCGCCAGTATCTTCATGAGCTGCTGACTTGGTGCACGCACAGATAAAAAATCAGTAATAATTCTGATAGTATACAGTATATTATCGATTTGCTTTATTGAGCTAATTAGCCCTTTAATTGATATAATATTTATTATAAATATAAGTAAAAATGATGCTATTAATAGATAATTCATATCTTTTATTAAAGCAAATATTTCTAGCATAATTAAAGTCAAATATAGCATGTCAATATGAAATTTCGAATTAAGTTGAGGTTCTAGATAAACTTCCATTATTTGAATCTTCGAGAAAGGTATTATAATAATAAAAAATATATTTAAAGATGTGAATAATAGAAGAATATGATAATAATTTATTGTTATTTTTGATATAATTACTACTAAAGAAAACAATGACAATGTAATAACAACAAATTCTAATAATTGTTGTAAGAATGATAATTTATTATTTATTCTAATTATAAGCTCTTTTGTAACTTGCTCTATTAGCTTATACAATGAGTCTAAATGGTTCCCTCTTGTTATATAAAGAAATATATACTCTTTTAATATATTTGATAGAAATTTATCTTTTATTAAATTTGAAACAATATTTAGAGCTCCTATATCACTTAATGATGTTTTCAAAATCTTCAAATATTGTTTTGAAACTTTTGTATATTCTTTTAAATATTTTTGTTTATCTGGATCTTTTTGTAATTCTTCTAGTAACAAATGTGGTGGTTTTCCTCCCATAATAAGAGGTAATGAGAATAAGAAGAATAGTGGTGTCTCAGCCAGGAGCTTTTCTTCGGATATGTTGCTAGTTTTTAGCATGACTCTGCCCTCTTATTATCAATATATATGAGATAATTTCTCTTTCATATAGTATTTCTTAATATTCTTAATAAATTGATTAAAATTACAATTATCGCATTGATCTATAAAGGATTTCATAGATAATAGTTCATTTATTAAAGTATTCTTATCTTTTAGAAAATAGTTTATTAACGTTTTTAGTCTATAGCTATTATTAAAGAGTTCTTCTGGATCTTCGGGAAGGAGTCTATCCTCACCTATGTCGAGACTTGCTATTTTCTTAAGAACTATGCGATTATTATGGGGTATGACTTCGTGTATCTCTACTACTCTTCTAACTTCTCCCTTACCTGGTATTTTGAGCCGACGTAGGACTATAATGCTCCATATTAGCTGGAGAAAACTTTCCCCTATCTTTATTGGACTTGCTTTGAGCCTTTGAATAACCGAGTACGCACTATCGGCATGAAGTGTCGTGAGTGCACCATGTCCGCTAGCTGCAGCGTGTACTAGTACACGTGCTTCTTCACCTCTTACTTCTCCTATTACGAAAAAGTCGGGCCGCCTACGTAGAGCAAATTTTGTGAGTGCGAGCATGTCTATTTCCTCGTCTCTATCTGTGATATGAATGTCTCTGGTTACAAGGCTGTCCCAGTTATCGTGATGGCTTAAATTTAATTCAGGTGTATCTTCTATCGTTATGACTCTCTCGTAAGGTGGAATAAGGAGTAAGAGCGCTTGCAGTAGTGTTGTTTTTCCTGAGGCGGTTGGACCTGCTATTATAATACTTCCATGGTAGCGTATCAGTAGCCATAAATAAGCTATGTAAAGTGAGGACATCATTCCCATCTTTACAATATCTACCGGAGTCAAGGGCTCTTCTCTATGTCTACGTATAACTAATGACGACCCGAATCTTGATACCTCGCTGGAGAATGTTGCAGCTATTCTGTTACCATCAGGCAGCGGCGCCTCAACATAGGGATGTGCTATACTTAGTTCTCTTCCAGCTAACCGTGAAAGTCTTATGACTATATTATCTAGTTCAACAGCATTAAGGAAAATGTTTGTACGTATCCAGCCAAGATTTTTTGGCCAGTAAAACACCATTATATGGGAGTTAGGCCTATTAACAACTATTTCCTCGACGTACTTGTCCCTAGTTAGTGGATAAAGCTTACCATAGCCACTGAGTATTTTTCGAATAAAATATATTATTTTAGTAAAATTTCTTAATATTATTTCCGAATTAATATTATATTCTTGAGTGATTTTGCTTATTACCTCTTTATTTGTTAATGAATCAGGATCAATGTTCTCAGAGAAAAGGGCATCTATAAATCGCAGTACGCTATCCCTAATCGTATTATCAGATTCTAGCTCGTTTATGAGAGGCTCATTAACGCAATATACTATCTCGCTGTCGTCGGTAATTCCTATTTGTATCTTTACAACACCGCAAACGCGGTGTTCGTCAATAATCTTTCTAAGATTAAGTGTACAACGTATAGGCTTGAGATATGAACTAAGGCCTTCTTCTGTTTTCAAAATATGCATTTCCTATTCACCTTTGCTTGAATAAAATTAATACTCGGTATTATATCGCTTAGGAATTTAGAGTTAATATGTATATTTACATTTGTTTTAAGAAATTCTTATTGGATTTGATGAATAACTTCGTCCCGTACTATCGCTATAATTTAGTACTATATATGATGGCACGCAATCGCCGCCGATATCTACTATTATCGTTTTTGAATGATCAACGTTTATTGTTTCTGAAATATTAACTGTTTTTGAATTATTATTTGTACAAAATATTTCGGCACTATCTATGGTTATTGTTTTTGGCCCCGAATTGTAGATTGTTATAAATATTTTCTTTATAGTATCGATGTATTGGGCATTGCTTACATAGAGAATTGGCTTTGATGCTGCGCTATTTACAACGCTCATAAAGTATTGGTATACTATTACTCCCGCAGCAATAGTTGCCATAACAAGTATTACTGCTGATAATATGGGTGAGAGTGCTCTCATTTTGCTCAGCCGAGTATTGCATTGTATCTTTTGAATCATTTTGGTCTTTGATAATAGTAAACTATTTATTTAGCGTAATTGTTTCGGTTTCTATCCTATATTGTGAAAACATTTGGCTATGGATGTAGCTAACTAGTTTTAAGGGAATAATTGCTAGAGAGACTAGAAGGGGGCCGCATGAGCAAGGTACAGGAAACGGTAAGAGAAAAATATCGCAGTATGACGCCATCGCAGTTCTTCTATGAACACAGGGAGATAGCTGGATTCGGAAGCCCATCAAGGGCGCTGTATCAGACAATTAGAGAACTTGTTGAAAATGCTCTTGACGCTACAGATGTTTATGGAATAAAGCCGCGAATAATGGTTGTTATTGAAAGGCTTGAGGATAATCCTGACCATTATAGGATAACGGTAGAGGATAATGGTATAGGGATAAACCCTAAGTATGTGCCACAAGCGTTCGGCCAAGTTCTTTTCAGTTCTAAGTATAAGCTCAGACAGGCGAGAGGCAGATTTGGACTCGGTGCAAAAATGGCCATACTCTACGGTCAGATAAAGACTGGTAAGCCCGTAGAGGTTTATACGTCTCCAATAGGCTTCTCAAAGATATATTATTATAAACTCAAAATAGATATAGAGCATAATCGGCCAATAATATTGAGCTATGCCGAGCATGAGAATAAGGCACTATGGCATGGTACACGGATAAGCGTCGTTATAGAAGGTGACTGGTCAAGGGCCCGAAGCAGAGTATATGAGTACATAAAGAGGACAGCAATAGCTACACCCTATGCAGACATAATATTCATAGACCCTGAAGGTAACATGGTTACGTATAAACATTCTATAGACAAGATGCCACGTCCACCGAGAGAAGTAAAGCCCCATCCCCATGGTGTAGATATAGAACAATTAAAGCGATTAATAAAAGATGTACAAGCTAATTCAATGCTTGAATTCCTCGTTTCAGCATTTCAGGGAGTTGGGAGGAAAACCGCAGAGGCCTTCCTCAAATGGGCTAAAATAGATCCCAATTTGAATCCTCAGAAGCTTAGTGATAGTTTCCTAAGCGAATTGGCTCGTAAACTAAGAGAATACCCCAAGTTCCGCCCTCCTTCAGCAGACTCACTATCTCCATTTGGCCCAGAAATAATAGAGGCGGGTCTTCGAGCAATTCTTAAACCTGAATTTGTTGTAGCAGTTTCACGTCGCCCTAAGGCCTATGAAGGCCACCCCTTTATAATAGAAGTAGGTATAGCTTATGGCGGGGAAATACCGCCCGCAAACGAACCTTTACTTTTACGCTATGCTAATAAAATACCTTTACTATATGATGAAAAATCCGATGTCGCATGGAAAGTTGTTGACCCACGTAACTTCAACTGGAAAGATTACATGGTAGTATTTCCTGCTCCGATAGCAGTATTAACACATATCGCAAGTACAAAGGTTCCGTATAAAGGTGTTGGTAAAGAAAGTGTAGCTGATGTACCCGAAATAGAGCATGAATTACGTAATGCACTAAGGGAAGCAGCACGTAAGCTTCGTTTATACTTGATGCAGAAGAGACGTGAAGAAGAGGCAAAAAGAAGAGTTATTACATTTGTTAAATACACACCAGAAGTTGCAAAAAGCCTTGCAACTATATTGAAAGATGTGGACGAGAAAACAGTGCAAGAGATGCTGCTAACTGCTATGAAGAGGCGCTTAAGGCTTGAAGATGAAGACTTTGTAAAACTTGTTGAGGGGCTGGAGGTTAGTATAGAAGAGTAAGAGGGGATATTATGTCAATAGAGGACTATGTTGATAAGGCGGATATTGAGGCGCGTAAGAGAGCTCTGCAAGTATTTCGTGAACGATTTAGAGAGATTCTAGAACAAATAAAAAGAGGCGATAACCCAACTATAGTTTTACCTAAGCGCACACTAGCTAACACAATATATGACGAGAAACGAAAGCTATTGCTTCTTGGTCCCGAGAAACTAAGCAGAAGCTTCTTCGATCTTCACGAATCAAAGAAATTCATGCAAACAATGCTAATGGCTAGAATAATCTACGAAGCTCTTGAGAGGAACGAGTACCCAACAATCCGTGACCTCTATTATCGTGGTAAACACACAATAGTCTACAGAGAGCCAGGCGGGCGCAAACACGAGGAAAACACTTGGGATGAACAGCGTGAATCAGACGCCGTCATTAGAGACATTGAGGTATTTACGGGACTACTCAGAGAGGAAATGCTCATACTTAGCAAGGAGAAGGGCAAAGTCGTAGGCAATATGAGGATTAGAAGTGGAGGAGACGTTATCGATCTCAGCAAGATGGGGCATGGAGCTTATGCAATTGAGCCAACACCCGACCTAATAGAATTCGTCGATGTTGATGCAGAGTATGTCCTGGTTGTAGAGAAAGATGCAGTATTTCAGCAACTTCATAGGATAGGTTTCTGGAAGAAACATAAAGCAATACTGATAACAAGCGCCGGGCAACCGGATAGAGCCACACGCCGATTTGTGCGCAGGCTAAACGAAGAACTAGGGCTTCCAGTATACATCTTAACCGATGCTGACCCATACGGATGGTACATTTATAGCGTGTTCAAAATAGGCTCAATAACACTGAGCTATGAAAGTGAGCGTCTTGCGACCCCTGCCGCGCGCTTTATAGGAGTCAGCATGACAGATATCTTTGGATATAGACGCAAAAAGCCATATCTAACAGAGCAAGAAAGAAGAAACTACATAATAAAGGCAAAAGACGCTGACATAAAGAGGGCCTACGAATTACGAAACTACAAGTGGTTCCAGACAAAGAAGTGGCAAATAGAAATAGACATATTCCTCGAAAGAAAAGCAAAACTCGAAATAGAAGCATTAACTAGCAAAGGTCTCCGATTCCTAGCTGACAAGTACTTGCCAGAGAAAATAGAGACAGGAGATTGGATAGAATAGCCCTCATGCAGCCAACAAGTTTTTACTTTTAACAAGCCAGGAAGACATTATCGCGGACTGAGAGATATGAAGCTATCCCGACAGCTTGATCCATGCATTTTCTCTACCAGTGAAATCGCCGCACGAATAGATCACGCAGTGCTCCGACCTTGGAGCACAAGAGACGAGTTAGAACGCGCAATAGAAGAACTAGAAAGACTCAACCTTAGGTGTCTTATACTAAGCCCAACACTCCTCTATGAGGCTAGAAGCCTTACAAGAAAATGCCTAGGAGCAGTCGCTGGCTTCCCTTATGGATATCATACTGTAGAAGCAAAGATAAAAGAGGTTGAAGACCTAATAGCTATGGGTGCCGACGAAATAGATTTTGTAGCAAATCTCCAATTAGCCTTGCTCGGAAAAATGAACCAGTACGTAAATGAAATAAAGGCAGTAACGACCATATGTAGGGATGCAAACCTTAAGTGCAAGATAATAGTTGAAGCCCCTGCTCTATCACCATTGTTACTCCAGAAAGTCGTAGCGGCAATAGTTGAAAGTACTGAGCCCGATTACATTAAGACGAGCACAGGATTCGGGCCTAGGCATACAATACTAGACGATGTAATACTCATAGACAGAGTACTAAGAGAAAAGAATGTGCGATCGCGAATCGGTATAAAGGCTGCAGGCGGTATAAGACAGGGACTGCAGGCCTCAATACTGCTACAGCTCGGTGCAGATATCATAGGAACTAGTACTCCTTCAAAGATAATTGAAAGCTATAAGGAGGCTTGTGCAAAATAGATACCCTAATGGATGATGATACGACGGTCTCTAGAGCATAGCGATGACGACCATTCTCCTTGCTGACATAGTCGCACAGAAAATAAGATCATCAGCTGAGACAGGTCTCTTCATAGCCTCATGTGCTCTGAACCCCTACTGTCATCATTTTGCCCTAAAATATTGTAATGACTTGAAAAGATATATTACATTACCTATTTTGTTTCAATCTTCTATCTTCTCTAATATTTCATGAAAAGTATTCTCTTTGCAGAATTTGCAGTAATGATATAATCGCTTGTCTTTTAGTTTGAGTAAATCAAAGCTCACCTCAAGCTCCCAAGTATTGCCGCATTTTGTGCATCTTAACAACCACTTTGTCATTATGCATTCACCTTTTTCCTCTATTCTTGCGTTTGTCTTTGTTTCTTAACTCCCTAACCCCTGTGAATTGCTCCCTGGGCTTAATTAGTCCTCTTCTTACCAGTTCTTCAAGGCTTTTTCTAAGAACTCTTCTCACTCGCCAGCGCCTTTCGATGCTACCGAATAATCTCACAGCTGTAGTGCGAATGCTATTTGTAATAGTTAGATCACGCAATATTTTTCTTTCTTCTTCGCTCAAACTATCTTGTAAATATCGTAGTGCTAAACGAGCTATATCGGCTGGCTGTAAGCCTAGATACGGGTCTTGGGGCTCTAAGGAACTAAGATCTTGTATAACTTCAAACTCAATAACGGTTACTATGTCGTCGGGATTTATTTCCCCATAAGCTTTCCTAAGTGCATCTAGTAACTCATTAAGATTACTAAACCCATCTTTTCTGGCATCTTCGTCAGTGAGATCTCTAACTTTCTTGTATGCAACATTAGTGACCCTTACCTTGGCAACGGGTCTTCCCCCTCCATGGATTATTAATTCATCGTATTTTACACGTACTCTTCCAAGCCTAATCGTCGCCCTCTTCTTACCGGAAAGGATATCGCCTACATACTCTCCTTTAACCATGAGATGGCGTCCAAGAAATCTCTGTTTTACCTCCTTCTTCTGATTCTCGGTCACTTCTATCCCCAGAAAGAGGGCTCAGAGCAGTGGAAGTCCTTATTAGATTCAAGTATCCTTTCTACCTTTATTGGGGCTATGAGGTTCCTTATCCCGGCCCCTCTCTATAAGGGCCGGGCTTCTGATAACCCTTGTGAAGAAGGGCCAAAGCGCTGAGCCCCTGCCTTATTTTGTATAAATTGTCGCTGGCTTGATCACTTCGCGTGGCTCTGTCTTGCTATATGCCGTAATAATAGCGCCAACTTTAAAGGCTTCAAGAGGCTGTGTCGAAGTTAGGCGTACTTCCTCCTTTACCTCGCCGTATGGTATATTTATAGTTAATGTATAAGGTGCTACATTAGCGTATGCTCCCACAAGGCTATCAGCTATATAGCTATGTGAGGCGATCTTCGCCCTGGTATAGACAACACTTCTCTTTATTTCCGAGAATGCTCCGATAATTGATGATTCGAAAATAGCTACATGGTCGCGTATAAACGCATTCGTTCCCACAAGTGCGTTTTTCCCTATGTAAGCGGGTCCTTTAATTACTGCGTTATGGTCTATTCTAGCACCTTTTGCAACATAAACGGTTCCTTCAAGAATAGCTGTTTCCGCCACGTTAGCCTCGTTCTCAATTCTTATACCCCTTATTTTTTCAAGATCTAATCTAATAGCGAGTAGGTAATCCCAAGGTGTATCTATATCAACCCATTCGCCAAGCCAAATATTTGCTCGAAGACCCTTTTTAGCAAGCTCTTGTATAGCTTCATGTACTGTTTTTCCATCTTTACAAAGAAGTGAACGCAGTGTACCAGCATCAGCTGTCAGTATGCCTGCATAGACATAAGGCCCGCTGCCAACGGATAAAACCCTCTGATCAATTGGGTCGGCATCGATTTTTAGGAATGTTCCTCTTAACACTACAGGCTTTGTAACAGTTATAAGGGGTTCATAATCTTTAAATACTCTTGCAATATGCGCGGAGAGCATAGAGTCTTCGGCATATATGTCGCCGTAGATTACTGTTATGAGCTGTTCGCCTGCCACGGATTCCGATGCAAGAGCTGAGCATAGCGCTCCTTCTATGCCGCCTAGTTTCTGTTCTACAAAGATGCATCCTGGTACATTATAGCAGTAATCGGCTACCTTCCCGTCATCAGAGACAACTATAGCACTATCAAAGTATCTAAGTATTATATTGAGGTAAATATCGAGAAGAGTACCCCGAGGGAACTTAAGTAGACTACGTGATTCCTTCTTTCCGGTAATTAGCTTGATTTCTTTTGGTGAACCCCCAGCAAGAATTATAGCTTTCATTTCATAGCCCCTCCAAGCATATTCATGATACGGGTTATTCAACTGTAACTGTTTTTGCAAGGTTTCTCGGCTTATCAGGGTCTCTTCCAAGCGCAGTTGCCAGCCTATATGCTAATAATTGTAAAGGCGGCATTAGGGCATACGGTGCTAAGATTTCATCAGCCTCGCCAACATTTATGAGGACATCGACTCCCTTTACTCCCTCGTATCCCTTAACTGCTAAGAGTATTGTTGCAGCCCCTCTAGCTTTCATCTCCATTACATTTCCCTGGATTTTCTCGTGGAGTTCGCCTACTGGAGGTGTACCAAGAAATATAACCGGAAAACCAGGCTCTATAAGAGCGATGGGTCCATGTTTGCTCTCTCCTGCTGGATAAGCCTCTGCGTGAATATAGCTTACCTCTTTTATTTTTAAAGCACCTTCATAGGCTAAAGGCACGCCGAGTCCACGGCCAAGAATATACATACTTTTACTCTCCTTTAGTTTAACAGCAAGTCGTTCTATTGTTTTTGATGCACTCTGTATAGCTTGTGCAGCTACTTTACTAGCGTTCGCTAATCTATCAAAATATTCTGCATATTCGCTGTCATTTAGGCTCCCCTCCAAATTTGCCGTTCTTAGTGCAAGTGCGGTTAATGCTAATACTTGTGTTAGGAACGTCTTGGTTGCAGCTACGCCTATTTCGGGGCCAGCTCTAGTATATACTGCAATGTTAGACTCTCTAGGAATAGTGCTACCGATCACGTTTGATACTGCTATAATTTTTGAACCATTTCTTTTAAACGCTCGGAGTGCTTGTAAGCTATCAATCGTTTCACCGCTCTGGCTAACAACTATAAGCACAGAATCTCTTTCAGCAAGTCCACTATAGGTAATATATTCGCTGGCAATGAATGGCATAACGGCTCGCTTTGCAAACCTCGCTAGATAATATGCGAAAACAAGTGCTGCGTGAAAACTTGTCCCAGCTCCTGTAATGAAGATTTTATCAGAGCTAGCTATCAACTCGGCAGCATCACTTATCTCTGCACTTGAACGAAGCCCAGTATACGTTTCGTATAATGCACGTGGTTGTTCCATGATCTCTTTTAACATGTAGTGCGGATAACCACCCTTCTCAGCATCCTCAAGGCTCCACATTATTGTTACAACGCGCCTTCGCCAGTCAACTAGTCTGCCCTCTTTTTCGATATATACTTTATAGGGTTCTATGTAGCCGTATTCGCCGTCTTCTAAGACAATTACTTTTCGAGTATATTGAAGCATTGAAGGAATATCGCTTGAAACCATGTTAAACCCAAGTCCTACTCCTATCAGGAGAGGACTCACATTTCTGGCAAAATATATTCTAGAAGGCTCTTCACGGTACACTATTGCTAATGCATAGGCCCCCTCAATCATTGATAATGCTCTTCTTAGGCTATCAAGCATAGATAATCCTTTAGAAACAAAGTGTTCTAATAGATGCGCTACTACCTCAGTATCGGTCTCACTTTTAAACACGTGTCCATTACTTTCTAGCCATTCCCGTAGTTCTGCAAAGTTCTTTATAATCCCATTATGCACTACGGCAATCTTCTGCTTGCAATCAGTATGCGGATGCGCATTATCCCTATTAGGCTCGCCATGTGTAGCCCAGCGTGTATGTGCTATCCCGGAAACGGCACAAAACTTCGAAACCCCATATTTAGATACTACTTCATCTATTTTGCCCTTGTCTTTGAAAATTTTCAGCTCGGTTGAGCCACACTCTATTATAGCGAAGCCAGCACTATCGTAGCCTCTGTACTCTAGTCTTTTAAGGCCTTGAATAAGCATTGGTGTCACTGTAGGTATCTGATCCGGATCGGCAGTTACTCCGACGATTCCGCACATTTGTGTATGCCCCTAGATAATGGTGTTTGTGACGAATTAATTATAGTATCTTTGGGTGATGTATATCTATACTAGGGCTGAAAAAGACTCGTTTCGCGCGACGATGATGAATGAACCCCTGTTGCGAGCAAAGAATGAGCGGCCTTCAGCGCTCTGAGTCGCGATAATTGTTAAGTTCAGTTTCTTAGACAGCAATTTTCTTTTCTAAGTATACTAGGCTCGGTCTTTTTGATACATATCGCGGAAGTGTTGGCTGGGCACGTGGATAGCCCTTAATTTCTTCAAGTAGCTTCTGAACAAGGTCTTCGGGCTTCATTGTAATTCTATCGTTAGTCTTTCGTATTGTAACATTTAGCGTGCCTGTTTTTAGCTCTCTTTCACCGATTACTGCGATATAGGGAATCCATTCACGTGCAGCATCGCGTATGCGTCGCCCAAGGCTTATATCCCTATCATCTATATCTACGCGAATCATGTTTTCTTCAAGAAGGTCTGCAACCTTTTCTGCATAGCTCATTTGCTCATTTTCCTTCGGGTTAAGGGGTATTAGCCTAACCTGGATAGGAGAAAGCCATGTTGGTATGTAGGGTGTCTCTCCTCGTTTCTCCGCCTTGATCGCAGAGTCGAATACCATGTAGATGTAGCGCTCAACGGAACCTATTAACGCAGTATGAATTATGACCGGATATCTTTCTTCGTTGTTTTCGTCAACATATTTTATTCCAAAGCGTTTTGCATTACCTATATCAAATTGGTAAGTTGCTATTTCTCTAGGCCTACCAGCTGAATCGATTATGTGATACTCTACATTGACTACCCAGTAGTATATGCCGGCAGGGTACAGGGTTATGAGTGCCGGCTTCCCATCCCTTCTTATAAGTTCTAAGAGCATGTCACGTTTTTGCTCCCAGAAGTCTTCCGTAACATTGTATACAGCATAGTATTCTTGTCCAAGTTTCCTTGCTTCTCTGTGTATGACTTCTTGTAATTTTTCGCTAATCTTTACAGCTTCTTCAATGTCTTTTGTTAAGATATGCAGGTCTGGCATGTAAAACCTTCTCAGCCTAAAGCAAAGAGTTACTTCACCGCTTTGCTCGAGCCTGTAACTGTCTGCGACCTCAAACATTCCTAGGGGTAAGTCCTTGTAGCTAAGGACATAGTCTTTTAGCATTGCAAATTGTTGATGACAAGCAGCGTATCTTAGGACAAGGTGCTTTCTATCGGTCCATAGCTCGTATAAGCGGTCTCCATATAGCTGTGCGTGCTCGTAAACAGGCTTTGATGCTAGATCAAACATGTTTGTTCCACGTACTTTAAGCACCGGTATTCCAAGGCTTCTCGCAAGTGCCCATGCGTATTCAGATACCGCGTCCACTATTAGAGATGCATGAGGCTCGTAACGCATATGGCCATAATCTCCCATAGGTTCCCATTCAAAACCAAACTTTGAACAGACCTCATTAACCGGGTTCTTAACCTCGCCAATCTCCTTACCTAAGGCCTCCTTCTCTATGAGTATTTGTAGCTCCTTGCTAGCTCTGCTCAGATAGTCTTGTGGGTCGTAAACTTCGCCCTCCGGAGTCAATATATAGTATCTTTTCTCCACCTTTGGCCTCACTATTGCCTGAGGAGTATATGATCTTGAAAGCTCTGACAAGGGGTGTCCAAGGCAGTGTACTTTAAACTCCTTGTACCAGCCAAAAGGCGCTCTATACACATTGTACGCCCGCTCACTAATAGCCTCGAGCTCATCTTGGAGTAATTTGAGTACATTCAGCGCAATGTGAGGTGGTGCGAGCTTGCTGGAGAGATGCGCGTAAGGGTATATAAGAACATTTTCAACCTTTAATTGCCGTGCAAGCTCGTCAATATCCAGTGCGGCTTTTTTTGCCACATCTTTAGGTGCTTGTGCGTCAACGTCTTCTACTGTTGTAAATGCTATTAGGGCATTTGAGAGGTGGAGCGATTCTGGAGCTTCACTCAGTGGCTCGGCATCAGAGATTGCTTTAGAACGTGCTCTATAGTAGAACTCTTTGGCATGGATGAGTAACACCTTCAAGATCAAGCACCATTGACTGGGCTTAGTAATGATGCCTAGCACTAGAAGGCAGTTAAAGGGGAATATAAGGATAAAGCTTACGCCTCAGTCACTTAATTCATTGAATAGTTTCGGCCAGGTAAAGAGCAGTATATAAGGGTACTACTGGCCAGTCTCTTCACGGGACAGAAAGGTATGAGCAAAAAAGAAATCCGCTCAATAACCGACCTACCAGGCGTAGGACCGGCTACTGCTAACAAGCTCATAGAAGCTGGTTATGGCACGCTTGAAGCAATAGCGGTGGCAACTCCACAGGAGCTAAGCGCTGCAGCAGGCATACCGCTGACAACTGCACAGCGGATAATAAAGGCGGCAAGAGAAGCTCTTGACATTAGGTTCAAAACCGCGCTAGAAATAAAGAAAGAAAGACTCACAGCTAGAAAGATAACGACCGGTAGTCGGAACCTAGATGATCTCCTAGGGGGAGGTATTGAGACAAGAATAATAACTGAATTCTTCGGCGAATTCGGCAGCGGTAAGACACAGATATGTCACCAACTCGCAGTAAACGTGCAGCTTCCTCAGGAGAAAGGAGGGCTAAGCACTTCCGACAACGTAGCTAAGGCAGTATATATAGATACTGAGGGCACATTCCGCTGGGAAAGAATAGAAAATATGGCAAAAAGGTGGGGTCTTGACCCGGATCAAGTCATGGCTAACATATACTACATCCGAGCAATTAACAGTGATCACCAGATGGCAATTGTGGACGAACTCTTCAATCTTGTGCCGAAAGAGAATATAAAACTTGTAATAGTGGACTCGGTCACGAGCCACTTCAGAGCCGAGTATCCTGGGAGAGAGAACCTAGCACCACGGCAACAGAAACTGAACCGTCACTTGCACCAACTTGCACGGTTAGCCGAGGTATATGATCTTGCAGTAGTGATAACTAATCAAGTAATGGCACGGCCAGATGTATTCTATGGTGACCCCACGCAAGCAGTAGGAGGGCACGTCTTAGGCCATGCTCCAGGTGTACGTGTACAATTAAGAAAAAGCAGAGGTAATAAGAGAATAGCAAGAGTAATAGACGCTCCTCACTTACCGGAAGGAGAAGCTGTATTCGTTATTACTGATTACGGAATAGCAGATCCAGAGGACTAAGCCTAGCTCTCTGCTATATGGGGCTACATTTTTCGCATGCTTCAACATCCTGTACGCTTAGAATAAATCGCGACTTTTTCCAGGCTAGAGGAACCTTGCACTGATCTATGGCCAATACGGGTTGTTGTAATCTAAGCTCTAGATCGCTAAGATGATCCCTTACACGTATTTGTTTAAAGAATACTCTTATATTAACTCCTTTGCAAGCATAGACCTTCTCTCTCAAGCCCTTTGTTTTAAAGAATAGAATTTTGTATATCTTTTCATTGCATTTTACAACGTAAAGCAACTTGGCGACAAGTTTCTGAAAGCTATTGGGATCCCTGGTCTCATACGGAAGGTTCAGTGCCGAACCATGCTTAATAATCAAGCAACTCTCATTGTAGTGACTCAATACTTTCTTAATAGCTTCTTCCACAGTTCTTCTACCCAGGGAAAGCGTTGAATATAGCATCAATTTTAGCAGCTATGGTGTTAGCAGTATTATCGGTATACGATATCAAGTTTAGAGAGCTTCCACCCAAGCTGGTGGCTTCCTCTATATTATTGTTAGGGTTGCTAAGACTTATCGAGGGCTTTGGCCTTGACAGACGAGTTCTAGCTGTGTATGTTATATTTGACATATTTATACTCGTTATTATCAGCGTAATAGCGTACATGAAGCTTCTTGGATGGGGCGATGTTGCAGCCATAGCGATTATTTGTGTTTCAGCTCCAACTCCTGTTCCACCTTCCAGAGTCCTGCCACCCCCCTTACTTACGCTTGTATATTATGTTATACTTGTAACAATATTTATGTTAACAAATTTCGTTATAAATATAATAAAATATAGAAAATACCTTTCAAAACTGCCGCCTAAGTACAGACTGCTCTATCTACTTATGGCAAGGCCGCGAAAAGCAATAGACGTAGTAAGGAATCCTGGGTGGTGGTATCCCTTAAACCTTTGCGGAAAGTACTCGTTATCATTTGACATATATCTCGATCCTCCAGACATATCCAGAAAAGTCAGACAAGCCATAGAGAGTGGATGCCTAAAGCGTGACGACATAGTCTGGGTTACGTACGGTCTTCCGGGAGTGCCAATAATAACAATAGCGTATGTAATCGCACTTCTTATAGGCGATAGTATTTTCTACTAGTACGACGGGGGCCCCAATGGAGCCCAATATCAACCTACTTTTCGCTCCTTGGAGATTTACATATATTAAGTCAATCTCGGAGGGAAAAGAAAAAACATGTGTATTCTGTGACGCACCCAGAAAAAGTGATGAAGAGGCCCTTATTCTTTATCGGGGCAAAAAGAGCTATGTAATAATGAACCTATATCCGTATAACACTGGTCACGTAATGGTTGTTCCATACCGTCATGTCTCTAGTGTCCATGAACTAAGTGATGACGAAGCCTTGGAAATGTTTAAGCTAATCAAGCTCTCTATTAAGGCCTTAAAAGAGGTACTAAATCCTCACGGTTTCAACATCGGAATAAACATAGGTAGGGTTGCGGGAGCTGGAATAGACAAACATGTCCATATACACATCGTTCCCCGGTGGAATGGTGATGTAAATTTCATGCCCGTAATCGGCGGCGTAAAAGTTATTTCACAAGACGTTAGAGAAACCTACAAGATGCTCAAACCAGTATTCATAAAACTGGCTCAAGATGTTATTTAACATCAATATTAAGTGACGATGCAATGCGTCTTAGAAAGTTTTCAATGTCGTTTAGATTCCTAATAATCTCGTCCCTCGCGTCACTTAGGCCTCGTGTACCAAGCCTCAATACACGAACTCGAAGGGCCTTCGCATATTCAGTTAGAAGCTCGGCTCTATTCGTATAAGCCATTGCTTGTGAGATACCACTTCTTGCTAGCATGCTAAGAATATCACGCAGCCTAGCCAAATCATCCTCAAGCCTTCCACTAATTATAGCTGACTCTATCATTGTTAAATCGCTGTATGTCTCAGAGAGCAGCTCTAGAGCTTTTTTGACAATATTTTCAAGACTCCTCTCCATGTTTTGTCTTGATCCTGAAAACCATGCGTTTACGCTCATAGTCTGGAACCCTCTCTATAACTCCATCTCTTACCAGTATAGATAATAACTCCCTGACCTCTATTTTCCGTATATCAGGGTATAGCGACTTCATAGAAGCGTAGATCTCGCTAAAGGTGGCACCTTTCTCTCCGCTCTTGCTTAGGACTCTAACCAGTAATTCCTCTAGATTTTTCTTCTCCTGCATGCTTCTACCCTCCTCTTTAGCTCTCACTAGGCTTTTTACACGATAAGCTCTAAGTAATATCCTTACTACTCAAGATAGCAGTGACATTAGCTAGAAAAACTGCCTAATTCATGATACTTTATAAGGTATCTTTTATCACTAAATCCATAGCGATTGTTCCTATATTTATTTTTGAAAAGTTGTCTATCGGGAGAAATACTTATTGAGTTCTTCATCATTGTAGCTTGCCTTGGGAAGTACCATGTCAAATAATAGCGGATTTAGCCTTGAGCTTGTAGAAAAATATGAACTTTTAGGCGAGAAAAGATTTCGCTTCCGGATAAAGGGAACTAGTCTATACATAAATGTCTCAGCAGAGAACGAGGACGAGGCACTCAAGAAGGCTATGCAGATGGTTAAGGAGCTTGAGCTAGATAAACTTGTTACCGAAATATTTAAGAAGTAGTACTATATTTTTGAATTATTATATTATTTTAGCTGTCTGTTTTCTCTTCAGAATTTCTTCAAATTCTTTTATAGTCTCTCGTGCAGCTTTCTTAAACTCCGCTTCATCAAGATGTTCTATAAATACTCTAAAGAATTTTGCTAAACAATTTTTACTATGAAATGCTAACTCGATACCTGCCCTTTTAATAACTATTCCTTGTCCCTCTGGAAAATAACGACCACACACTATACATTGATAGCGCTTTCTCGCAGGCATTTTTGTCTCCACTCACGTGGCTTTGGCCCTAAGTTATATTAACCTATTGCGTAAAGGGGTGTAAGGGTGCTAGGGTTACCCTAGGGGTACCCAAGACTTACAGAAGCAAGTATTTGGAATTTGGGTTGCCAAGGATTAATGTTTCCCACTATGGTAGGCAGTCAAGAAGCTAGGAAAGGTGAAGCCTGCATGGTTGCGACAAGGGGGAGCGCTGTGAACATACTACACCCGAAGGTAGTTGAGCTCATAGAGAAGCGTGGCTGGCAATCACTAACCGAAATCCAAGAAAAGGCGATGCTACCCATACTTAGAGGAGATAATGTAGTAATTGTTGCTCCAACTGGTTACGGTAAAACAGAAGCTGCACTACTACCCATATTATCCAAAATGGTTGAAGAGAAACCGGAGCCAGTATCGGTTCTCTATATTACTCCTCTCCGGGCTCTGATAAATGATTTGTATGAGAGAATAAGTTGGTGGGCTAACCAACTTGGTTTCGTCGTGGCAAGAAAGCATGGTGACGTATCCCATTCGGAAAGAGCCAGAAGACTAAGAAAGATACCTCATATACTGATAACTACGCCCGAAAGCCTCGAAATAGATCTTGACTGGGCATCCCGCTTCAGAGTCCACTATAAGAATTTGAAATGGGTTATTGTTGACGAGGTACACGAGATAGTATCCTCCAAGCGCGGCGTTCAACTAGCTGTACTACTTGAGAGATTTAGAAAGCTCGCCGGCGACTTTCAACTAGTCTTGATATCAGCAACAATAGGAAAGCCCGAGATAATAGCTGAAACATTTAGAGGGAGCTCAAGGAGACCAGTTAGCATAGTAACGGTTGATAAGCGAAAAGAAATAGAAATATTAGTTGACTATGTTGATGCGCCAAGCACTAAGTTTTGGAAACATGCAGCGGAGAAGCTCCTCATGCACATGGAGCCCCTTACGCTCGTGTTTGTGAACTCTAAGCATGTTGCTGAAAAGCTTCACGAAGAAATAGAAAAGAAGGGAATAAGTGACGTTGTAATACACCACGCGTCTATATACGGCGAGGAAAGACAGAGAATAGAGAAGCTCGCCAAAGAAGGAAAAGTCAAGATGATAATAGCTACAAAGACGCTTGAGCTTGGGATAGACATTGGCTCGGTGAAGAAGGTAATCTTGTTCAGGCCTGCTGGCTCTGTCGCATCACTTATCCAGAGGCTCGGTAGAAGCGGCCACGAGGTTGATGGTGTTGTGAAAGGTGTAATTATTGCAACCGACAAGGTTGAATTGCTTGAGGCGCTTGCGGAGGCTCGCCTCGCTGTAAGAGGCGAAGTCGAGCCACCTAAGATTCTTTCTAAGCCGCTTGATATGGTAGCGCGGGCCGTCATTGGCATGGCTCTCTCTGGTATGTATAGTATCGACGAGGCTTACGAGATTATCAAAAATGTAAAGTACTTTGAGGGGCTAAGTCGTGAAGAATTCGATATACTTGTAAGATATCTAATCGAGAATAAGATGATAAAGATAAACGGTGATAACAAATTATCGCCAGGTTCTCAGTTCTATAGGATATGGCGCTTCGATGCCGGTGAACTGAGTAAGTACAGTTGGTGGGTCCATAACTTCTCAGAGTTCTTTACAACTATAGGTGAGAAGAAGGCATATATGGTAAAAACCATCGATGGTAAGACTATAGGCGAGCTTGATGCAGAATATGTTATGAGGCTTCTGCGTGTCGGGCAAGTGCTTAGGCTCGGCGGCAAGAACTGGCAAGTAGTAGACATAGATGAGCATAATAACAAGGTAACGATAACCGAAGCACCTACAATGACAGCAACTGTTCCGTTCTGGAAAGGACAGGGGCCTATAGTTTCAAGCCTGGTTGTTAAAGAATTAGAAAATGTACTTAGGGAACTTCACAATGGTGGCATAAGGCTCACAGAGAAAATAAAGTTAACTGATGCCGCCAAGAAGGCAATTAAGGAGCTAGAAGATGAGGTCAAGAAGTATAAGTATCCGCATCCAAGCTCGGATACTATAGTAGTTGAACAAATGTCGGACGAAGTAGCATACATGATCTTAGCGCAAGAAAATGTTGTAAGGACCCTTGCATACCTGGTAATGCTGGAAATGTATCGAGATCATTCCGAAGCATATACGAAGGTAACCCATTATGGATTCGCAATTCCATCAAGAATTCTAAGCTTTGATCCTCTTAGATTCCTGGCATCGCTTGAAAAGCAAGAGTTCTTTGAAAGAGTACGGGAGGCAGCAGAACGTTCTCACTTCTTCATTGAAACAGTACACAATATTCAGCTAGTGTTCGGTATCACGAGAAAACTCACCCCCAACGATCTAATAGTCTATAAGGAAGCGATAAGGCAAACCATTGATAATTACTTTGCACCGGAAGACGCATGGAGCATTGTAGAGAAACTAAAGCTAGGCAAAATAAAGGTCAAAATGAATGTGAGCCGTGCAAGCATATATGCCCGTACCTTGGCTAAAGAAGCGCCGGAGAAGCCATGGATAGGTAATGTTGAGGATCTTATAGCTGAAATACTCCGTGGTATGGCATTCACCATAGATGAAATATCAGAGGCGCTTGGTCTACCAGAGAACGTTGTTGAATCAGCTCTACGTTCAATGAAGGCACCTAGCGCAAAGCACCGAGTCTTTAGCTTCATAGATGTTGATACGGGTGAGGAGCGCTGGGCGCTTGTAGAGGACGCCGAAAAAATAGCTAGGTCTGAGGAGTTCTCATCATCGTTCAATCCGCCAAATAAGGACGCCTTATACTTGATGCTTATAAAGAATGAATCGGGAAGTTTAGTGCACATAGTAGCAAATATAAGAGATGTTATAGAGAGGCCTAGTACGATTACTCAGCGCATACCTTTCGACGAGATATATGAGATGAAAGTAACTCCGCTAGCAAGCTACTACGAAGGAAAACCGATAAAGTACCAGCTTGTGCCCAAGCATATAGCGCCACTTCTGCTACTTAACGCAGCAGCTATAACGCAGAAAATAGAAGCAACAAATCTATTAGTATAGCCTCGCTATGACGGCAATATAATAGGGATCGGCGGCGCGGTGAAGACCGCCGCGACCCTGATAAAAAGAATGATGAGGGTCCGTGTTTCAGAGCGCCTCTACTTTTTATCTCCAAAACATGTGGTACGTGATGAGCACTCGCCCGTCACTAGACCCTTGACAGCATTCTTACTAGCCCAAGGCAGGGATGAAGACGTTATCCCCGGCTGAGGTAATGGAGTTTGAGCAAAATCTTCACGTTTATTACGGTAACGATGACGGTAAAACAAGAAAAGTCTATGGCAAGCCTACTTGCGAGTATAAGAGAGAGTGGCCGGTCGATCGAGATAGTTGACCATGACGAGCTAACAAGGAGACTAGTGCTACGTGCACCTATAGTGGAGCTCGGCTTCCTGTTAATGATTATACGCCAGTACGCTACGGCAGCCGTGCTAGAAGTAAAAGCTTCCTTGCGGCGAAAAATTACTGAGAAGAATCTGCGCTCGATAAAAGCACGTCTTGCAAGGGCAGGCAGGGTTGTATTGTTTTATTGGGTATGTGGCGAAGGCTCGATCCTTGGCGAGATTCGAGGAAGACACGTTTTATTAAAGTATTGTAGGAGGGGTGAGAATGTAGACCCTGCTAGTGCTCCCTTTAGCCTATGTAGCTTTGACGCATTATCTGAAAATATTGAAAAAATAGTAGATAAGGCATCTAAATGTTTTCAAGAATTCAATAGAGTTATAGGCTCAGCGAATGGAAACGGTTAATTATCCTTATACTAAGTGTAAGCAGATGCGGTAGTAAGAAAAGAGGTGGAGGACATGGCAGCTGCCGAGAATGTTGTTGTAGTAGGGAAAAAACGCGTAATGGACTATGTTCTTGCAGCAATTCTACTCTTCAATGAGGGATACGACGAAGTTGTAATTAGAGGTCAAGGTTCAAACATAAGCAAAGCTGTTGACGTCTATAATGCATTGGCTCAGAGACTCCAGGATGGTGTAGAAATAGTGAAAATAAATATTGACAGTATTGAAAGAGGTAGAAAGCTTATACCAGTAATAGAGATACATGTCCGAAGAAAGATTATCTAAAGCCTATATTAGCTCCACCTCTTTGCGTATATACAAGTTTATGGTCTAGGATATCACGTAGTTTCCTCGAGAAGCCCTAATATAGGTTTATAAACTATTTAACAAAAATCCTTAGTACGTAGACTTTAACATCTTTGATAACAGGTAGCGAATATCAGTTGAAACAGTGTAGTCTCCTTGCAGTAAGGTATCCGCCCCTTAAAGTGGAAGTGAACTAGGATGATTACAATGGAAGCATCTACCAGCATCACTATCTTAGAAAGAATTATAGTAGCATTGTTAGGCGGCATGCTCATTGGTATTGAGCGAGAAAAAGCACGTATAGCGGCATTGGCGAAGCGTAAAAAACGCTCACATCTAGGTGTAGAAGAGATCGTTGTAAAAGAGTTCCCGGGTCTTCGCACGTTTAGCCTTCTTTCAGTTTATGGCGCTCTTATAGGGTATTTAACTGTAGAGTCGATTATAACTGATATAGAGTCTTCTCTCTTAATTTTCGCATTTGTAGCAGTAGTTTCCGTCTTCGCAGCATATAGGTTGCTTGTAGCGCGTATAGCTGGAATAACGACTGTAGTCGTTATGATGCTTGACTTTTTGCTGGGCTTGCTTGCAGGTATGGGGTATGAGTTAGTGGCTGCTAGCATGGCTGTACTGACTGCATTTGTATTAGCTATAAAGCTCCCTGCTGAAAGATTTGTTGGCAAGATAAGCTACGAAGAACTATTATGGGCGTTAGAGCTAGGCGTCATATTGATGGTTATTGGCCCATTCTTTCTCGGCTCAAGCTATCAGTTCTATGGCATAAGTCTACGCAATATCTATTTATTCTTTGTACTTGTTCTACTCACTTCCTACATAGGCTATATAGCTGCCAAAATTAAGGGAAGCGAAGGGTTCGCTTACGCTGCGCTGTTCGGCGGCATAGCCAACAGTGAGGCAACGTTTTCTGCGCTTCTCTCCCTCGCTTCAAGCGAGCTTCGCAAAGCTATCGCTTTCGACATAACAGTACTCACAAATACTGCGATGATTCTACGAAACGGAGTAATAGCTCTCATAGTCGTGTACTTAGCTGCCGGAGGGCGTATCGATCCAGGCGCGCTTCTCGCGCTTTTTATCTCATTTTCCTTGTCGTCACTTCCTGTACTCTTTTCATGGCAGCGCCTTTTGAGGCTAAGAACAAGGCCTATAGCACGCATAGAGAACCCACTCCGCTTTAGCACTGCATTAAAGATGACGCTGTTCTATCTGGTAATGGTATTCACTTCCTACTTTTTGAGAAGCAGCGGGTCTGCAAG
Source organism: Pyrofollis japonicus (assembly GCF_033097485.1). Taxonomy (NCBI): domain Archaea; kingdom Thermoproteati; phylum Thermoproteota; class Thermoprotei; order Desulfurococcales; family Pyrodictiaceae; genus Pyrofollis; species Pyrofollis japonicus. The sequence continues at coordinate 311,931 of NZ_AP028634.1, read as the reverse complement.
CTTAGCTCTTGTAGTTGCTGTAGGTGGTTTTGTCTCGAGCAGCGCAACTATACTAGCATTAACTGCTCTACAAGGGCTAGGTACTAAGACGATAGTATTCTTGGCAATAATAGCCACGGCAACAAGTATTATAAACAAGCTTCTCTATGGCTACCTCGTTGCTTCTGAGAAAGCGGTAATCAAGAACATCTTAGTTGCATGCTTATTGCAAGCGATACTACTTGTCCCGGGGCTCATCGTAATCATCATGTAGAATCTTTAAATAATTAAAAACGATAGCTAATTAAGCACAGCTGAAGTGCTGATAAACAGCAGCATATCCGATGTCAACAAGTATTACAAATCGCCTAACTCCACCAGAGCATAGGCCTGCTACCACTAATGGGTTTGCGTCGGTTACATCAACAATTTTAGGAGAAGCACCTTTTGCAACCCTAGAGATTCTTGAGACAACTTTCTTCGCGGTAAAACTTGACGAGGGTGTAAACCTTGTTCTAATAACTGTTACGTAATTTTCGAAACTAAGTTCTTCGAGTAGAACTTGAAGGGGCCTCCAGCCCTCAATAGGTTCTGAAGGTGCTATTATCTTAAGTATTGTTTCTCGTTCTTTGTCTTGCTTCCTGGATACCTTGGTAGCGAGTGCTGCTATAACGTTCTCAGCGGCAGTTGAGGCAATGACTGTGTCAGGAAAGAACTCTCCTCCGATAAATCTGGATAATTCTAATAGATTCGTATTAATATCTTTTAAGAATTCTTGTACAAGTTTCTCTCTATGTTCCTCTGACTTATCTCTAAGCGTCTTTCTGAATAAGTCTATTATAGTTGACAAAACGTTCACCCTTGCGGAGAACTCTTCTATCCTAGACAGGCTAGAATGGGCTTGTTCTTTTTCTTCCCTATCTCGACAAGCGCGTAGCACTTGTCCCGGGGGGTTCCAAGACAAATTACCGTTTTTTCGTTGTATTGGAGCAAGCCGGGCCCTGACTCGCACGATATAATGATTAAGGGATTGTGTATTTGAGTGAATAAACTAAGTTCCTGGAGTCCCTTCCTACCTCCAAGGATAGTTTTGTCGCATATTTTCCTTGGAGGATAGTAGCTAAGCATTATTAATCCCTTATTGCGTGGAAGCTGTTCTATGATTCTCGTTACAGCTCTAATATTCGCCAGTGGTTCTCTTCCACCTATACCTACTACGTAAAAGTCGCTACCAATATAGAGTACTGTGCTCTCAACGAAAATGGTGTTTTCTCTAAGCACATCAGCTATATAGTGGTCGTCATAGCGGCTTGTAATGGAGTATACTTTTACGCCCAGCGACTTTAGTTCATTGATTCTATTGATAGAAATTCCGCCTATAATGAATACCGCGTCAACTTCTTTACCAATATTATAGGTCTTTAGTATGTTCATTATTCCGTTAACTGTTATACTTGGGCCACATGAGGCTATGAAGAGCAACGTGCCCCTCCGCGCTACAATGTATCCTCATTCCGTTATGGTCTGGCCGCCCATCGTTCTTCACAGGGGCCCATGGTTTAAAATACTTATACAGGCCAGGCTAGATAAAGAATATGCATGAGTGCAGCCTGGCCGATGAACCTAAGCGGGTATTGCGAGCCCCTATGGCTATGAGCGGCACGCCGGCCAGGAGGCCTTTCTTACTGGCATTTAATTGTTGAAGTTTCTCTACCGGTTCTTCTATTTATTCGCAATTGTAGAAGGTATGCTAAGTCACTTAGCCTATTTAGTAGTTTTGCTATCACGTCTATCTTGTTGTCCCTAATGTTTGCATCGTTTATGCACCGCCAGAAAGCTCTCTCTGCACGCCTGATACTTGTCCTCGCTAAGGAGGTTGCGGCAGCGGCTGGGTGTCCTCCATTCAATACAAAGGAGAAGCCAGCCTCCGATGAAAGCTTTTTAATATATTTCTCAATTTGCTCGATAATGTTGTTGTTAAGGCACTGTTTTCCAGCGAGGTAGAAGCCTATGCGAAACAATGCCACCTGCGCTAATTCAAGAATCTTTACTTCCTCCTTCAGCTGTGGCACAAGGTTTTCGAGCAGGCTTTGCGCAAAGCCCAGTGAAGCCTCTGCTTCATCAAGTGCTCCAACAAACTCTATGCAACTATGTGTCTTTGGCACTCTTTTGCGAGTAATAATACAGTAAGTATAACCGTCGTCCCCGGTTCCCAGTACCGGCTTAAACTTACTACTCATTATGTAGTCTTCCTCTCTAGTCCGCGTTTTGCAATATTATCTCGGGTAGCTCTGAAAAATAGTGTTAGCGCCTTTTCCACATGAAGGTGATATATAAGATGCACCCCGCTAGAAGCTCATTATGCGGGTAAACAAATAGCTAAAGGAAGGAGGGCGACTCGGTAGCTGTGACTACAGACAAACCCGGCTATATTATTAGAAAGGCTCGCAAGGAGGACATACCGACAGTCATGTATATAAACAAGGTTTCTTTGCCCGAGAATTATCCAGAGTGGTTCTTCGAAGAACATCTAGAGAGATGGGGAGAAGCATTCTTTGTGGCAGAGGTTGACGGCAAAGTCGTCGGCTATGTAATGTCCAGAGTAGAATATGGTGCGCCCTTTGTCGTAGAGGGAACCTTTGTTAAAAAAGGCCACATAGTATCTATAGCGGTTTTAGAGCAATACCGGCGTAGGGGAATAGGTAGGAGCTTGATGGAGTACGCCTTAAAGGCGTTGAAGGAGGTTTATGATTGCAGAGAAGTATATCTTGAGGTCAGAGTGTCTAATGAACCAGCTATACGCCTCTATGAGCGCCTTGGTTTCCGCAAGGTACGTATAATACCCATGTACTATCTTGACGGCGAGGACGCGTACCTAATGGCTCGCGAGCTTTAGCCTTAGTTCTCAAAATGTGATTGCTATGAAGTATTGCTAATAGTCTAGTTTCGTTAATTTAAATAATTTTAGAATATTGTCGTGGCTAAAAAGTTACAAATAGTGGCAATAGTGTTGAGCAACACGGTGTCATTGAGATCCTTGTTGGCTTATTTGAGTCCTAGTCTCTTTAAGGCATAGTATACGGTTGATTCTGGTCTGTTTAGCCTTCTCGCGATCTCGTATATGCTTGCACCTTGCATGTATAGCTGCTTTATTTGTTCAAGTTCTTCTTCGCTTAGTCGTCGATGTTTGCTGTAGTGGCCTCTCCTTCTCTTTATTCTGCCTAATGCTTCTAGCCGGTCAAGTGCCTTATATACTGTGCTCATGCTATTACCGCATCTTTTTGCAATTTCCTTAACTGGTGCGCCGTCTTTATACATCTTTTCGACTATTTCAAGGCATTCATCAACTGAGGGCATACCCTGCCTCCCCCAACGCCTTCTTTCTAGGAGGGGCTTTTCAACATTCGGCTCCCTTGCATATCCGGGGTTGTGATATATTGCATATTATAATTGTTTCGAGGCTTATGAAGCATTGCGTCTGCCAATAAGGGTTTTGACGGTGACACTTTGCGGGAAAATTTTAAAATAAGCGTATCACATAAAATCAGAAGGCGATCTTTCCATTTTTCGCCGTCGATTAGTACTACGTACGCGTGTTACGGGTGTGAAGAATGGGAGAGGAAAGAGTGCTCGCCTATCTTCTCATTGTGGCAGAAGTCGGAAAAGAATATGAGATTATTGAAAAGATAAAGGAGATAGCAAAGGATATCGGAGTCGAGGTTGAGCCGAGTGTGGTCTATGGCGAATACGATATAGTTGTAAGAATAATTTCTGACAGCTTGAGAAAAATAGACAAAGCAGTCACAATGATAAGATCCCTTCCAGGCATACTTAGGACAATAACTCTTATTGCTGCATAAGAGCGAAATGCCTTATATAATCTATTTTTAGTCAAACTCTATTACGAGTAGATCGCCCTCACTTCGTACATTTACATCATAAGAGGATGCAACTCCTCTTAAAAATTCAATGAATATTTTCTCTAGATCCGATGATGCAATAAGGATAACCCTATTATCCTCACGGATAGCAATCTTAATGTTCTCTATAAAGAGATCAATTGCTTCCTCTAATGGGATATTGATACTTCTTAGAAAGAGGCCTATCCGTTTCCCCTCCTCAAAAGCATTGTCCCCGTCACTTTTACAATTTTTAAGCAGGGATAGAGGCAGCAATAATAGGCCAGCACTTCGAAGCCTAGATACGAGTATAGCCTTTCTAATAGCTAGAGGCGCGAACACGCCTTTATTTTCGGCCTCTATTGTGTTAGAAATCAAGCTCCGCATATAAGAGGAGAGCGTCATTCCATGTTTATTCGCTACTTTTTTTAGTTCATCAACAAGAGGTGCGTCAAGCATTATGGGTTTTCGCTTCAAGCTCCTTATGCCTCCTCAGATTCCTTCCTCTTTTTCTCGAACTCTATAACTACTATTGACTCAAGTGAGTCAATGCTTCGTACGTTATAACCCCATGTAGTAATTACAGTTGTCGCAATATCTTTCGCGTATTCTATTAGTTTTTCCAGCCCCGTGCCAGGGTTATTGAAAGATATTATTAGCTTCATGTTCCTATCATCCTCAATACTATCAACCATAGCTGAAGGCACAAATAAGGAAACAATATCCTTGGGCTCAACTTCAATACCGTGGGCTTTAAGGTAGAGTGTTGCTGTCTTGGCAAATGATTTAGCTTTTTCTACAAAATCTTTGAAATATTCTTCATCATTATTACCGTTTAGTAGCGAGATAAATGCTTCTGAAGATACCATTACTGCTCCAAGCCTTTTAAGGTCATGCATTACGACCGTGTCCTTAAAGACAGCGGTTATGTTTTCTCTACCCTTAAGTATCCTAGCCGCGTGTGCGAGTATGAGAGCCGTGAGCTCAGAAATAGTTAGCCCGCTCTTTTTAGCTATGGACATAAGTTCCTCAAGTATAGGCTCCGGGACAACGATTAGCTTCTTAGGCCCTTTCATTAAGGCCTCCTCGCATATAAGTAATGGTTTCCTTGGCTGTCTCCTAGTCCAGTTTTCGCACTAGCATAAGACATACTTTAGCTTATCTCGGTAAGAGCCTTGGGCCCTAAACGTAGGACTCTTTCTACTAGGCTTTCAGCCGAGCTACATGCATCCAGGCCTACAGTGCCCCTAGTACCGGCTAGAACGGTGCCCCCCTTAATCACTACGTAGTCCTTATACATTGGCACAATTTTGCACCCCTTACACATAATAGGGCCCGCTTCCGCCTCAAAATCTATGTTATATGAGGCAATAGCGTAGCTACCAGGCTTAGCTAGCTTTAACTGAGTATTAAGGCTGCTTGGGGGCAGGACTTTCTCTACTCCTATGGCGCTACTAGCACTTGTTGTCTCATTCGTTACGAGCAACAAGTATGAACTATCTGCCTTGTACGCTATCCCTGGGAGAATCGACAAATGGATATATGCCTCTAAGCCACCGATTAAGGCAACTCCCAGGCCCCCAAACGGACATGTTTTTATATCACCAGAGCCAAAACAAGAATCAGCGGTGTCAATGGGAACAGTATAATCTTTTGTATCAAGCACTATTTCCAGCACAAGTATTGCTTTCTCATCTACTAGATCAGCGTATTTAAAGATAGTGCCTGGATCTATGGTGACTAAGCGGCTAAGAATATATGGTGCATTCGGTGAAATAGGTGTCCGAGGTACAAGGACCTCGTGGTATACTGCGGGAGCAGCACCACTGCACTGAACAAACCCGCTAAGCTCTATAGGAACGGGTATACCTGTGAGCCTCAACTCAGTTAAAGGTACTAGAAACAAGTGTAGACCAACATTAAACGAAGGTATGCTATATGGACCATATTTTCCATAGATAAATTTGTCTCCAAAGATGGTTAGCTCGTACTTCTCGCCGCTAATACTATAAGATGCTGGCAGTACGGCAAAGCTTATTGTTAGAGGCTTCGAATACTTGGAAACGAGTAGAGGAATCAGTATTGCATCAATAGTTCTTACTGAGACAATTTTACGCAAAGATGGAAACAGTTCTGTCTTCCAGACGAGAAAGCCGCTTCGGTCTCGCTCCTCTTCCCATGCATGAAAAGTAAAGAACATTTTTGTAATATTCGACTCAATAAATGTGTAATAGTATCTGTTCAACGCCATAAAATGGCCATAGTATGGATAATTCACTATAGCTCTATAATCCCTCAAATATAGCCATCCAGGCCTTGCAATGCTTAGTTCGGCATCCTCGTACTCGAGCTGGATAACATCCACAAGCTTATTAAAGAAATCTCCTCTACGTTCTACATAGTAGCAGCCTATTCCAGGCTTACAATACTTTGGATAAATAAAGACATCATCTCGGCCCTTATAAGCAGTTATATTGAGTAAGCCGGGGGCATAGTGAAAAATATATGCAGGCCTAGTACCTAGAGGTGTTGCACTAGTCTCACTCATATTGATGACAAGACATGGAAGAGCCCCATATAGTGTAAGCACGTAATCTGCTTCCTCATTATTAGAGATTATACCTCTTACCCATACAGGTTGAAGGCCCAAAAACTCTGGGCTCGAATAGGTCTCTTCTAAGCAATAATTCCCGCCAAGAAGCGCTGACCCATTAACGAGAAAGCCGCTCAGACAAGGTTTCGTAGGATCATAGTCAAAGCTATAGAGTTGGAAAAATTCATCACTAACAAGTACTATCACTACGTTCTTCGAACAAGGTATTCTAATAGTTGCCGAATCATTAATAAGCGTATTTTCCGTGTAGAGAGAGCCGTTAATATCGTATACTAGAACGTGTGCGCCATATCCGCTAAACCCACTAGCGAGAAGCTTTACGGGAAGGACATCGCCTATACAATTCGCCGCTAGGGGCTCCAAGACGATTTTGCGTGGCTTTGCCTTGTAAGCTATTCTAGTGATTTCTCTCCCTACAAGCATGGCTTTATTCATTTCCGAATATAGTATAGCTATAAAGCCTAGAAGCAAGAGCCCAAGAATAAGTCCTCCGATGGCCCCCTCAATACCTCGCATACTGCCCTAGAAAAAGAGGAAATATAAAATAACTCCAAGGCGGTGTACTGAATCTATTCTGTATGCAAGTGTATACACTTGTTACCGTATACCCCAAAAACCCTCTCCAATACACAGCACAGTACACGGCCAAAGAGTATAAGGTAAGACTAGGTGAGTCCCATATGCAGTCGAGACTCTTGAACATGCTCATAATAGCTGTCTTCCTCCTACCAATACTAGCACCGATAACACCTCTCCTTCCAATACAAGAAGCAAAGGCAGAGACGAGCGGAGTAACGATATCTGTCAACTCCACGACAGCTAGCCCAGGGTCAGTCATACAGGCAAACGTAACACTGGACACAGCTGACTGTACTCAGACCAACATCACAGTAAACATATCAGTCAACGGTGTAAGCAACACAGTAGTCCTTAACAGAAGCGCCTATGAGACGGTCTACGGCGCATGTGTCAATGTAACATACATAGCATACCTATCATTCGTCACCATAGGTGGTAAGGTCCGCGTACTCGTAAACACTACAAATGTGGACAGCGTTGCTCCCTCGCCCAAGTCAAAGCTATTAGACGGCGAGCTAACCGAGAACGGTCAGAAAGTAGTAATAACCTACGGCGGTGTCTCGGAAGAAATAATCTTCTATAAGACTGCAAACCTAGTAGTCCAGGGCCGCTGGTTCGGCAGTGCTTACTGGATACCAAGACTATGCCCTGGCGGCGCAGCATGCAGTGCAGCACTCCAGCATTACAACGTGTATGAATGGGTAATAGTTTATCCAGGCGCTGTCAGCGGTCACCAATACAAGGTTGAGATGAACATAACGGATGCATTCGGCAATGTGGTGGCAAATGGAACGTTCATATTTAATGCAACTGGCAAGAACCTAATAATCGATAATGATAACGTGACAGCGTTTCTAGAATTCCTAGGCAACGCATCCAACAAGACCACACCATGGTACATTATTGGCAATGACTTTACAGCAGTCCAGCAGCCAGGCTCCTCTCTCACGGTGAGCGCCAAAATAGTTGAAGATGTAACGTCGAGTACTTCACTGAATGTGGCTGCAGAAGCACCCATACGCTTCTTCGTAAGCATAGCACAGTGGGATATACCATCAGCACTATCATTAACAGACGAGAGCTTCAAGATAACCGTAGAGGATGCTGATGCGAACCTCAACTCCCTTGCAAAGGAAAACTACACGTATCAAGTGAAAATACTCAGCAAGGACGATGAAAGCATAGCTGTCATGAATGTAACGCTAGTAGAAACAGGGCCAAACACCGGAGTCTTCGAGAGTGACGACATAAGCATACTACCCTTGTACGGTAAGGCTTTCAATGAGACAATCAACACGATAACACTCAACACCACCGAGTTACGAATAGACAGCTGCAGCGGCCCCTGCAACTGTACAACACAGAGAACAATAGAGCTACAGTACCATGAAGGAAGCATAACGGTTGAACCAGACTCGCTGACACTACGCGTCCCGCAGAAATGCTGCCCAGTACAAACACTCACCATTAAGATAAAGGATGCAGACCTGCTATTCGACGTAGATGACGGCACAGTAATTGCTGCAACAAGAATAAGCACCGGGACAAACATGAGCGAAATAATAGCCAACTACACTGTAGCAGGAGGCCAGAAGGTACCCGCCCTAGGCCTATCAGTATACATGGTTGGAGCAAACAATAAAGGAAAAGAAATGGTAGTCAACCTCACATCGGTCAAAGACTTTATACTAGAATTCTACAAGGAAGGTGACACAGTCAAAGCAGTACTGCCACTAGACTACCTCAACTGGACAGGCGCAGTAGCAACCCTGAGAGGAAGCGGCTACGAGCCAGAAAAGATAATGATAATATACCGCGACATATTCACACCAGACCTAGAGCCAAAGGACCACGTATTCAACGTAACACTATCACCAGTAGACATGAAGCTAGACCGTGACACCCTACCAGTAGCTGGCAGAGTATATTCGCCAACAACAAACGTCAACAACTATGATTATGGTTACGTAAACGGTACCGCGCAGGTAATACACGTAGCAGTATACGACAATGCCTCCAACACGAACTGCTGCGAAATAGATACAATAAAGAGCAGCAACATTACACTAAAACTAGTAAAGTTGGTCGGAACAGACACAATGATACTTACAAGCAATACAAGTATACTAAAAGTACAACTCAAGTTATCAGACAACACAACAGTAGGTACATGCTACATAAAGGCAACAGACCTTACAGAAACCGGACCAGATACTGGCGTATTTACCGGAAAGATACTAATATACTCAAAGGTAGGTGACGAGACAATAGCCGGATGCCCATCACCATGGCTAGACGGAGCAAAACTCGTTATAACCTACAACAGCCCATCATCGAAGTCAGTGAGCAAGGAAGTAACATTTAAGCTAGAGCAAGCAACAGTTGAGATAACACCAAGCGGATCAGCGACATTTGGAACTAAGGTTAAGATAAGAGTATATGATCCCGACGCAAACCTTGATAACCGCATAAACGATACAACCTATATAGTAGTAGGACAGTGCTGTCCAACAACAGGCGCACTAATCACACCGCCAGAGCCGCATGTAATACCGTTGCACGAGGTAGCGCCAAACAGCAGCATCTTCGAAGGCGAATTCGTGCTCGACGAAGGCTACGCTAATGTGTGCGGCACACTCTGCATAAGATACGTCGATCCTACACCGAAGGACACAACAATACAACAACAAGCAATGACCCTGCTCAAGCAAGAATATGCGAATAACAATAAGAACCCACTAGACTGGCTACTCTACTTCGGAAGCAAGTACATACCAAGCGGCTCTGACGAAACACAGCTACAAGTAGGAGATAAGCCACTAATAGTAAACAACATCTTCGTAAAACCTGAGAAGGGTAGCATAGAACTATACTACACAATGCCGCAGCTAGACTGGAATGGTTATGTCGATGTAACCAATAAGGTTGTGCCAGCTTCTGGAAATACAACGATCCTAATAGTAATACGTGACGCAGACAGAAACAAGAATAGCACTAACCCAGATACTATAAGCGGCAACCACTTGCTCATCAAGGTTGGCGATATCGTGAAGCCATTACCATCTAGCTTCGTGCTAGATGAAGCAAAACTAAATATAACTCAAGTACCACTAGACAATTCAACAAATATAACAGTCATGACCAGCTATAAGCTGGCAAACTCAACTGGCGTGTTCGTTGGAAACATAACGCTTGCTCAGATAGCACAGATACTTGACGTCAACTTATCTTACTTGAAGGGTAAGACGATAGAGATCATATACCAGGATCCAGCAGTGTCATGTACAATAAGTGGCTGCTCAGCACTAGCTGGCGCATCACAAGTAGTAGCGACAGTCAAAGTATACTATGAGGAGCCCAAAGTCAAAATAGTTGATGCACTGACAGACGAAGAAAAGACAAGCTATAACTGCTTCTGTCCAAGAACAGGACAAGCAGGCGATGTAATAAGAATAGTAGTCTATGACATGGACCTCTTAGACTGGATCAACGTAACAAGCGAGAACTACGAGCCGATGCCATTCGACAAGTACTTTGACCTATCCGTAAGGATAGGCAACAATGTGTCAAAGTTCTATAGTATCGGCAACCTAACATTCATAGAATATGAGAACGAGACGGTTGAAGGCGTACCAATACCAGTCGTAAAGTATGCTACACCAGCAGTGCAGCTATTCTGCGGATCACTAGGACTACCTAAAGACAACTACATCGTCGCTCCAAGCGGTTCAATAATCAATGTGACCTATAAAGGAATTGCTAATGCTGTTGCCAAGGTCGGAATTGTTGCTATAAATGCGACACAGACAGCAAGCATCAATGCAACAAAGGTGGCACTAACAGTACTAACACCTACTGGCGAGATAGAGGTAACCAACGTGGTAAAGCAGGGTAGCATAGTAAACGTCAAGGTACCGGTAACATACGACCCAGTAGCAGCATCAGTATACGCTGGAGGCAAGCTCACAGTAGTAATGTATGTAGTAGACGAGAATGGCTACTACTGGTGGTTCGACTACGCGACAATAACGGCAACTACTGGCGGCAAAGCAGAGGTAACACTATCAATACCAGCAGGCATAACATCAACACTGTCACCCGGAACCTACACATTGAAGTTCTACGTGGTTGACAACCTAGAATCAATGAAACCGCTATCATCATTGCCAGCAGCCGAGACAACAATAACAATAGTTTCCCAGTAAAACAAGTAAAAGTCTAAGTAGCTTCAACCCTATACATGTTTTTTACTAAATGCCTTATGTTATGTTACACATATGTTGGTATAGATATGTTTTATATATGAGCTTTAACGTTTAAATATGTCTCCCATAGGTACAACATGAGTGGCGCTAATCGGAGGGTGTATGTGTATGAGAAAAATAGGAAGCATAACAGCTCTAATAAGTGTCATGATGCTAGCGGTACTCGTGCTAGGCATTGCTGCTTCGGCTGAAAGCAACATAGCCGAAGCCGAAGGCGTTAAATTCTACTCCACAAAAGCAAGCTATCTTCCCGACGAAAATGTCACACTCGTAGCAGAATTTAGCAAACCATACAACGGCACATTATCGCTAGTAGTGAAGTTCCCAGGCACAACACCGCCGCTTGGAATGAACAAGGACTTTCAGCTAAACAATGCACAAAGCTGGATATACAGCTTTAAGCCCCCACGACTAGGAATCTATACAGCGACAATAATGCTTAGCAACGGTGTATCATTAACGATACAATTTAAGGTAGCAACAACATACTCAATAACAGGCAAGGTCGTTGATAAAGAGACCGGTAACCCTGTCCCCGGCGCAACAGTCATCGTGAAGGAAACTAATGCCAAGGCAGAAACAGAGACCAATGGTTACTTCCTTGTCTCGGTTCCAACAACTGGCACATACACGTTACTAATAAAGAAGGAAGGCTATCTACCAGTGACTGTAACAGTAAATGTTGCAAAAATAGGCGAGAACGATGCAGGCACGATAATCATAGAGAGCTATGAATACGCGATAAAGACTCTGAGAAACAATGTCAAAGAACTCAGTAAAGCTATACAGAGTCTCAATGCATCGCTAGCAGAGCTAAACGATACACTAGTAGCAATGATCAATGAAAAGATAAGTGATATCAATGCTATAATTAATGAGAAGATTGGTAACGTTAATGAAAAGATAAGTAATGTATCTGAAAGAGTGACGTCTCTTGAAGATGCCGTAGCAAGTATATCAGATACTCTTAAGAAGCTTAGCGACAGTATTGTAGGTCTACAAGACGATATCAAGTCACTTCAGAACCAGCTAAACAATGTACAACAGCAACTGCAAGGTAAGGCTGATAAAGCATCAGTAGAGCAACTGGCATCGACCATTAACAGTTTGAACACAAAGATAGCCAGCATTGACGAGGCGCTAACAAAGATACAATCAACTGTTACCCAGCTGCAAACAGTAGTAGATGATCTGAAGAAGACAACCGAAGATCTAAGATCAAGCGTAAGCAGTCTACAAACAAGCGTGTCTGATCTTAGATCTTCGATAAGCAATGTACAAAAGCAGCTAAATGACGTAGCCGGAAAGGCTGATGCAGCAGCCAAGAGCGCTGACCAGGCTACAAGTAAGGCAAACGATGCAGCCTCTAAGGCAATGATAGCAATAGTGATAGGTATAATCGGTCTCATAATAGCAATCGTAGCCGTAATACTCGTGTATCGCAAAATAGCAGTCTAATAACATAATTTTCCATAAGAATTGTTTTTTTAACATAACCCCATACCGGTTCTCTGGCTACATATTTACCTTAACGCGCTCCTACGAGCTTTTAGTGCTCCTTGCTATCTTGTTATACAATGCTTTTATTATTCTACTTTAAAATCTCATGCTTTTATTCCCCTAAAGAGAACCATTTACACGGTGTAGGTTGTCGTGGCTTCTCAGCGCCCCCCTATTGGCGAAGGAGTTGAGTATCTTTTCCGTCCACGTGGTGTTGCAGTCATCGGTGCTTCTCGCAAGCCCGGTAAGGTAGGCTACATGGTTTTGTATAATCTTAAAAACAGCTATCGTGGCCCAATTTACCCTGTGAATCCTAATGCTGATGAGATTCTTGGATTCAAGGCGTATCCAAGCGTCCTAGATGTGCCAGATCCTGTTGAACTAGCAGTTATTGTGGTACCTGCCCAGCGCGTGCCTAGTGTTATGGAGCAAGTTGGGCGCCGAGGAATAAAGACAGCAATAATAATAAGCGCTGGCTTCCGAGAGGTTGGCGAGGAAGGAGCCAAGCTTGAAAGACAAGTCATTAGTATCGCTAGGAAGTATGGTGTCCGGGTCCTCGGGCCTAACTGCCTAGGAGTCTACTCCCCGTCAACCGGGATAAATACTATGTTTCTTGACCCAGAGAAGCAGAGCCTTCCAGGTAATGGCCCCATAGCCTTTATTAGCCAAAGCGGCGCACTAGGTGCAGCGCTGCTCGATGTTGCCGCACTACGAGGTCTCGGGCTCAGCAAGTTCGTGAGCATAGGCAACCGCGCGGACATCGATGAAGCCGACCTTCTAGCTTATCTAAAGAACGATCCACATACAAAAGTCATAGCCCTCTACGTCGAGGGTGTGGAGGATGGCCCTACTTTCAGAAGAGCACTTGAAGACACTACACCAGTAAAGCCAGTAGTAGTGCTTAAGGCCGGAAAGACAAGTGCTGGCGCGCGGGCAGCTGCAAGCCATACCGGTAGCCTTGCTGGCAGCTACCAAATATACAACGCAGTATTCAAACAGACTGGCGCCATAGAAGTCCTACACACCGAGGAACTGTTCGACATAGCACAAGCACTAGCACTTCAGCCACCTATGAGGGGTAATAGAGTAGCGATAATAACTGTTGGAGGCGGAAGCGGTGTAATGGCTACTGACTGGCTATCCGAGCTAGGCCTCGAGGTGCCAATGTTCAGCCAGAGCACGCAGGAGAAGCTGAGACGAATACTCCTGCCAATAGCTAGCCCAAGGAACCCTGTAGACATAACTGGTTCCGGCACGGAGGACCACATGGCGGAATCAACGCGCATAGCACTTGAAAGCGGTGAGGTAGACGGCATATTCCTAATACCATACTTCAACATAGCGACTATGACTGAGAGACTTGCAGACCTCATGCAGCCCATAGCCCAAAAAGCACGCGAACTCGGGATACCAATAGTGGCATCCGTGACCGGCGGCCAGAAGTCGTGGAGAATAGCTAAGCTCTTTGAGGCAAAAACTGGTATCCCCGTCTACCCAGGCGAGCACCGTGCAGCAAAAGCAATGTGGGCACTAAGATTCTATGGAAAATGGCTACAGCGCCTAGGAAGACTCTAAGGACAAGCCCAGAGAGAATGAGTAAGAGGAAGAGGCAAACATTTGCGGGTCTGTCTCGCCCTCGCTCCACATATCTTTGCGTCGGTAAGGGGTTAGGACTCTTCATTCCCGCAACACTATGCTTTCACAAAAGGCTCGGATAAAGATTGCTAAGAAACCGTTGTTAGCGGGGCTTCTTGGCGTGCTTGAAGCAGGGGCAGCGCCACAATATTGGCGGCATTAACATAAGCAGGGATAAAAAGGGGTCTAAGTCCCTCTAAGAGCCTAGGGAAACTCATAACAGTTGCTACCTGTATACACAATCCCGTAGCCCTACCCCTAGCCCACGTTAAAGGTGGTGTATTATGAGCAGACCTGGAGAGATACGCGTGATCGATTACGCCTTCCTTAAGCAGCTCGAAGAGTGGGTACGTGCGCAGAAGAAGCTGCTGGAAACGTTTAGAGAGACAGCTGACAGAGTTGAACAAGGAGACCGCCTTGATATAATAGTTGCAACGCGTGCAGCATTCCAACACATGATAAGAACAATAAAGGCTTTCGACAACTGGCTTCAAGATCCAGTAATAATAGCGCATGTTCCCAGGGAAATGCTTCTAGAAGTATGGAAAGTCATGTACAATATCCTAAACCAGCTCCTTGAGATAGATATTAAGCATACAAGCGATGTAAAAGACTTGCTAGAGCAGCTAGCAAAGGAAGGTAAGCTGAACCCCCTCGTAGCCACGGTGAGGACTTCAGGAGAGGAGGAGGAATCACCCAGAAGACCACCAACAATGATGATATAGCGCGTTAACTCATCTTTTATTATTAGCTAAAGCCTCCGGCCAATATAACGCGTTCTCTATTCGTGAACATAGTTTTTAGCACAGTAATGTAAACGAGTTTACAAGGAGTACTCGGAGAGGCAAGGCATAGTTCTAGGACGTTATAAGGGGTGTATTACTACGTCCAAGTATCTACGCATGCCTCCCAGAATAAAGGTCCTCGAAGCACTCGGTGCTATAGCGGATGGACGTATAGAAAAGATCAGTGATAAGAAATATAGAGTTGTCAGCAGCGAGGGTGATAGGGTTTATACCGTCTATGTCGACCCTGAGAAGGGTCTTGCCTACAGCAATGATAACGGCACAAGGCTTCGAGGCTACATAGGGTACCCTATTATAGCCGTGCTCATGGTTGAAGGCGTGCTTCCATTCGATAAGGAGTTATCTGAAGCTCTCCGAGACATACCTTGGAGAAAGCTCAACGAGACTTACAAAAAGTATCGACTCGTCGAACAAGAAGTAAAGAAGATTGCTGCAACACGTGGCATAAGTCCTGCTCGTCTCGACAAATTCGTGGAAGAGGTTATGAGTAGTCTCCGTAAGCTGAGGCTTAAGCTCATAGACACGATCCCCCTATTCTAGCAGCACCGGCAAAACCAGTATACAGAGCTTGACGGTGACGCCTACGTGGCCGGACAGAACGCCGCGGATAATGGCAGGGATGATTTATGCTCCGTTGTACTTACGATAGCAGAGCTGGGAATCGCCACACCCGAGTACATAGCCGCAAAGCTTAGACTCCCGCTCCAAAGGGTACGCGCAATACTAGGGTTTCTCGAAGCCCAAAAGTGGATCGAACGTGTCGAAACAGATGCTTCTTCTTGTCCGTGTCAGCGCTGCCCGCTTAGAACAATATGCCCCATAGCAAGATCAGCTACATCGCAGAGGATCACGGCTTATCGCGTTAAAAAAGAGATACTCGATTATTGTAAACGGAAATTGGGGCAAGAGCAGAGGCAACATCGCTAACCTTTTTACGATAAAGCGCCAAATTATAACTCGGAATAAATTCAATCAATATCCTTAGATTCATGACGCGATAGGTGATTGATTAATGTCTGCATTCAGTGCTATCTCCTTTATTTCTGCAGCTGCCCAGCAACCAACGCCTTCAGCACCAAGCAACATAGGCACGATTATAGCACTATTCTTTGCACTACTAATAATCTTCATTATATTGTTATACAGCATTAGGATAGTAAAAGAATATGAAAGAGTTGTAGTATTCAGGCTTGGAAGAGCTGTCGGAGCAAAAGGGCCCGGGATAGTAATCGTAATACCCATAATAGATCGCGTAGTGACTGTTGATCTACGTATACATACAGTTGATGTACCTAGGCAGAGAATAATAACAAAGGACAATGTTGAGGTATCAGTAGACGCTGTAGTATACTACCGGGTCCAGGACCCCCTGAAGGCAGTGCTCACTGTGCGAAACTACAACCTAGCAGTAACCATGCTTGCACAGACAACGCTCAGAGACATAATCGGCAAGAGCGAGCTAGACGACCTCCTGACTCGGAGAGAAGAGATCAACAAGGAGCTACAAAAAATCCTTGACGAGCTAACAGATCCGTGGGGCATCAAGGTCACAATGGTAACCATAAAGGAAGTAGTGCTGCCCGAGGGCATGGTTAGGGCGATGGCAAGGCAGGCGGAAGCGGAGCGCTGGAGGAGGGCAAAGATCATAGAAGCTGAGGGTGAGAGACAAGCTGCCAAGATCCTGGGCGAGGCAGCCAGAATATATGAGGAGCATCCTGCTGCGCTACGTCTACGTGAGCTACAGACACTGATAGAGGTAGCTAAGGAGAAGAACATGATAGTATTCTATCCGTTAGGTCTAGGAAAGGAACATGCTACTGAAGTAGCACTAGGCCTTGTGGGCGGCAAGGCCGTGCAACGACAGCAGACCCAAGAATAAGAGGCGGCTTTGTCGGCTGGGTAACCGCCCAGTCATCCCCCAATATTTTTAGCCCGTGGCTACGCGGGGTCACGCTCCCCGAAAAGCTCCTCACTCGAGTTATAGAGTATTGACGCCCAGAAAGGGGTTTAAGGGTTAGCTTTGGTTTTTCTTGCTTGGCCTCCTCTTAGCCAAAGCATCTGTCACCTGCATCTCCTAGCCCCGGCACGATGAACCCCATATTGTTTAGCTCAGGGTCTATAGCGGCTACGTATATACTTCCTCTTACTCCTACCTTGTCGAGTGATCTAAGCACAATCCTGATTCCCTGTTCAACGGCTATAAGGCCAACAACAACTATCTTCTTGGGTTTTTCTCTTCCTATCCGCTCTATTACGCGGGACAGCGTGCTGCCAGTCGCTAGCATAGGGTCTACAAGCAGAACATACTTGCCTTTAACGCTCCCAATGTTCCAGTAGGGTATATCGACGTCGAACACAATGCCTTCCTTGGCTTGTGTCTTTGTTTCCTCTAGCCTCTTTGCCGCGACAAACCCCATTCTCGCCCTACGGTACAATCTTCGAGCCCCTAGAGCCATAGGAAGCGCTGCTCGCAGCACAGCAACTATTACAATGTCTTCGTCTTTGACTCTAGCTCCAGTGGCAACGGCTCCTAGTGGTGTCTCAACACTTTCATCTAGCAGGGGAAGTTCTCGTGAAGCCTCGTAAGCTAGCAGGTAACCAGCCTGTTCAAGCAGTTCACAGAAGATGTGTGAGGATGTGTCCCTTTTCCTTAGCTCTAAGAGGATGTTTTGAAGAGCCGGGTTTTTCACGACGTTTACGCGTTCCAAGCATAACCCAGACTAGAACAAGACAAGGGCGAGACTCCTTCTTAAGCATTAGTGTCTACAAAGCTTCTCATAATCGCGCAACGCGTGCCTAGCCAAGTGCCTCAGATCCATTGCTGTGTATGCCTCAGCTGCTTTCAGCAATAATTTGCACTGTTCCGCTCTATCACCGAGACTAAGGATTTGTGCTAGCTCTCCCCCTATCTCGAGTAAGACCTTGTCGCCAAGAGGGTTCTTGGGTTCACGGGTCTTCAAGTACTCTCTAGTATTTATGTGAGCGAACTCTGTGGCAGAAAATGTGAGAAGCGACGACCCCACGATGCAAGCCTTCTTGCCAACACGTATATAATCTGAAGGACGAACCTCGCCCCTCCACTCACAGAGCATTCTGGCTATATCGTAAAACCTGGCTGCATAACGCCCATCGATGCCGAGCATTAATGTCTCTAGGAAACCCCCAGCATGAAGTGGCACGACGATATCACAGCCATCTAAGAAGGCTAAGAGATTTCTTATTAGACCTGCTGTGATCCAAGGGGCATCGCCTGGTACAACGAGGACTCTCTTTGCACTAAGAGAGGATATAGCGGCAAGTGCTGCACCAGGGCCTTTGCATGCAAGATCAGTATCATAGAGGCAACCGCTCTCAAGGCTTGTGAGCGACGTATAGAGTTTGCATCTCTCCTCGTTGCGCGTTAGGACATACGTTTCAGAGGCACCTGCTTCTCGGAGAGCAGCCACAATCCTTGCTATAGATGTCTCGCCATCAACAATCGCTATGAGCTTATCTCCTCCAAACCTCTTGCCTTCCCCGCCTCCGAGCACAACTCCTACAAAGCTCAATCCCAAAGCACCGCGCAAACTTTTGCAAATGATATCTTGTCTCCATATTCTTTACAGATAGGTATATATTGGTAAAATACCTATAGACTAGCGGGTACCCTCTACCCGTCTCCTTTTCTGAGAGACATAGTAGGTAGCCCAGAACCAGTATTTGGATGTGCACACATATTGAGTAAGAAGAGTTTGCCAAAAGGGCTTAGAGAAAGCCTTGAACCCGAAGAAGAAGTTTTATACATGGTTAAGAAGAAGTTTGCACTTGAGAAGCCAAAATGGCTCATTGTAAGCAATAGAAGAATTATCCTCTTCGACGAAAAGATTCTTGGACGATATGAGCTGAAGTCGGTGCCATTCGAGAAGCTTGAAAGAATTGTATATCATGGTGGCATAGTTGGTTCGAGCTTCATAATTATGCTTGAGAATGGAGAAGAGTTAAAGCTCTCTTGGATGGACAAAGATGAATCGAAGAAAGCAATAGGCGAGATATATGATGCAGTAAACAAGATAGCTATAGAACGCCCCTTACTCAACAAGAAGAAAAACCTGCTGAGCGAGGAATGGATATTCGAAAAACCGTCAGAACTTGTTGCAAGATCTACACGTGCAGCTCAGCAGAGCTAATAGGGAAGAACGCAGTATCCCAGCACGCTTAGGAATTGATGCTTGAGGCGAACCTGCATAGAGAGTCTAGGAGGGAATATACCAGGTCCACAACTATCCTGGCAAGTTCTTCCTCAGTATCTGTTTGTAGCTTGCCTATTCTCTCGAGCCTTATAGCGGCTCCTTGCATAACAGCTTGTAAGCGGTCAACAAGGTCTCCGAGTACACAGCGCGGCTCCGTTGAGGCCTCACAACCTGCTATGCAGATGGAGGCGGCGTCGCTAAGATTGTAAGCGGCCTCACGTAGTAGCTTAGCTATGCCGCTGCCTTTTCCGCGACCCTTACCTATAGAGGCTGATATATCTTCTAGAATAGAGAGTGATCTCCCGCAAGCTTCGCTCAACACATCTTCGCACTTTCTTTCCTGATACATATTCTATCGCCTAGCCTTCTTGTCATAGGCTATGCCGTTGCTCAACACGATAGTGTCAAGTGCCAGGGTAGTTTCTCCAATTAGACTACGAAGAGTGCCCTGGGGGAAAAGAGTACTCTATCACCGTCTTTAAGCTCCGTGTCAAGACCTTTTAGAAAATCTACTCTTCTCCCATTGATAGCTATTTCGACGGGGTACTTGATCCTGCCCTCCTCGTCAATAACACGATCCCTAAACCCTGGGAAGATATTCGTGTCGATATACTCTACTAGATCGCGGACAGTGGAGCCCTTGGGAAGCCTTATCCTTACTTGGTGTTTTTTAATTAACTCGTAGAACTCTTGGACAAATACAGCTATGACTTCTATCTCATTGATACTCATAGCTGTTGCACCTTTGTCTCCTTATCTATGGCTAGAGAGTAGGGTACCGAGTAGGTGGGCTGGGATAAGAAAAGGGATTAGGATTTAAAAAACCTATGGCTTGGCTAGGAAAACGTGCTTTTCGTTCTAGGAGACGATGTATAGGAATTCTTCGAGTCCTAGTCTCTTCAGCGTCTCTGGCGTAGGCTTCCCGTCAACCCATCCTCTGGCCTTATAGTATACTGGTAGGTAGGCCTCTAGGGCCTCCTTGGCAGTCTTGCCCTTTGCGGGGCCGTCGGGCAACGGTTCTTCTAGGAGCCTCTTTGGCAGCGTGTCTTTGTACCCATAGCCTTCTCTTACCGCGAAGAGCCTCTCAACGTTATAGATTCTTTCGCCGGTTGTGAGCAGTTCTTCTACCGTGAGATCCTCCCAGCCCATAGCGGCTTTCAACATTTCTACATAGTATTCTGGTGCATCGGCGAACGTGTTGAACTTACATACTACAAGGCTGTCTATTACTGCGAAGTAGTCTTGCTGCCACTTGACGAGCTCAGCCTTCTTCGGGTCAATTTTCAGCGGGTCGTACTTCTCGGGTACTCCGAGCACGTCGAAGCTTACGCTATAGGCTCTTAGGTGGCAGCCACCGCGGTTTGAGGTAGCATAGCTTAGGGCCATGCTGTTAATTGCTCTGGGGTCGTACGCTGGAAGCTCGAGGCCCTTTACATGTATCGCGCAATCAGGGCAGCCAAATGCCTCTGCCAGCCTCTTTGCGCCCTCGGCTGCATACTCGCCTATTCCGTCGCGATAAGCAGTCTTCCATATTAGTCTTATAACTGCGTCAGCATTGCCCCATGTCGGCTCAACGTCTTCTAGCAAGCTTAGGAGCTTCTCGGCCTTATCCTTGGGTAGCTCTCCTTTCTGCGCCTTCTCATAGAGCTCCATTAGTACAGCAGCTGTGTTACCGAAGCTTATCGTGTCGAAGCCCATGTCGTTCAACAGGTAGTTTATCTTTATTATTGCCTCCATGTTGCCAATCATTGTGTTGGCGCCGTTGGCCCATATTGTCTCGTACTCGGGGCCTTCGGAGACCGGTGTGCGGTAGGGCCCGCTCTTCACCTCTGCTACTCTGGCGCACCTTATTACGCAGCCCCAGCAACCCTTATTGGTTTTCAGATAGTGCTCGGCGAGGTATTCGCCGCTAATCTCGTAGGCCTTCTCGAAGGTTCCCCGGGTCCAGTTCTTCGTCGGAAGGCCGCCGTGCTCGTTGATAATGTTCACCAATACGGCTGTACCGTACTTTGTTAGTGCTTGCGAGATACTGTGCTCCATTATCTTTTTGCCAAGCTCCTTAGCAGCCTGGGTGAACTTTTGCCTGTCATATAGTTCTATTTTGCGATGACCATATACGAATATCGCCTTGACTTTTTTCGAGCCCATTACCGCGCCTAGGCCCGTTCTACCAGCTGCACGGTACTTGTCGTTCATTATTGCAGCGATCTTTGAGAGGTTCTCGCCAGCGGGGCCAATTGCCAGCACGCTTCCGAGGTCGGGCTTCGTTATCCCCATTGTCTCTCTTATCACGTTTTCGGTGTGGATTACTCCGCGGCCCCAGAGATTCTTAGCGTCGTGGAACTTTACTTCTCCGTCAACAATGCTTATCCAGACCGGTTCCTCGCTTACGCTCTCAAGCACTATGCCATCGTATCCTGCGAAGCGTAGCCAGGGTCCGAACTGGCCGCCAGAGTTAGAGTCGCCGAGGATGCCGGTTAGAGGGCTCTTTCCGACAACGTGGTACCTGCCTGTCTCAACGGCAGCCGTGCCGGTTAGGGGGCCTGTTAGGATGTAGAGCTTGTTCTCAGGGCCGAAGGGGTCGGCGCCCTTAGGTATCTCTTTGAGGGCTAGGTATGCGCCGAGGCCTCTGCCGCCGATGAAGCGGCGAAGGGTCTTCTCGTCAATCTTTTCTTCGCGGACCTTCTGTGTCCAGAGGTTTATTCTTAGAAGTTTGAACTCCACCTGTAGAGCACCGTCTAATAGGGTTACGAGACCAATTATAATAGGGTTTCTATGAGGCGTGGATAGCGGTAGTGGTAACGCGGGTTAAAGATAACTGGTCAACACGGCTCTATCGTTGAGGGGGGCTTTGAAGTTACGGCATATGTGACCATGGTAACCTCTGGTATCTCACTACTTATTCTCCAAGATATCTCGGCAAGAACCTCGTAGGGTATCCGCGACCAATCAGCTGTCATCCCGTCCTCACTCTCAACGATGCGAATAGTCACAATGTAGCCATCCACCCTGCTATCACCCTTCACGCCAACCCACTTATCGTCGCCGACTACGGCGAATGCTTGCCAAACCCTATCGTAGAGCCCGGCCTTGCGCAGCACCTCCTCAACTATACGCGAAGCCCTCCTAGCTATGCGCAGCTTTTCGTCGGTGACCTCGCCGATTATGCGTACAGCTAGCCCAGGGCCAGGGAAGGGGTGGCGATAGGCATATTCTCGTGGAACGCCGAGCGAGATGGCTATGCGGCGTACCTCGTCCTTGTAGAAGTAGCGCAGCGGCTCAAGCACCTTCAACCCAAGCCTTTCTGGCAGCCCACCTACATTGTGATGGCTCTTTATTCTATCTGCTCCAGGCACCGCACCGCTCTCTATCACGTCGGGATATGTGGTGCCTTGAGCAAGCCACTTTATAGATGGATCACTTCTAGCCACGTCCTCGAATATCTCGATAAATGTTTTGCCAATGATCTTCCTCTTCTCCTCGCAGTCCTTTATGCCGCGAAGCCTCTTCAGGAAAACCTTGGAGGCATCAATGTAGACGGGCTCTATGCCGAGGCTTCTGAGCAGCGACAATACCTCCTCTGCTTCGCCCTCGCGGAGAAGGCCATGGTTAACAAAAACGGCTACGAGCCGGTCACCTATAGCCCTCTTGACGAGAAGTGCTGTCGTAGTTGAGTCAATGCCTCCGCTAACTGCGACCAGAACCTTTTCTCCCGGAGGCACCTTAGCCCGTATCTCGCGGACAAGCTCGTCTACGATGTTCTCCGGCTTCCAGTTCTTCTGAAGCTTAGCCACTAAGGAGACAAAATTGTCTAGCAAGAGTCTTCCTTTTGGCGTATGGGCAACTTCTGGGTGAAACTGGACACCATAGATTGGCCTGTCTCGGAGTCTGAAAGCAGCAATATAGCCGGTATCTCTCGAAACCGCTAAGACCTCTGCGTTGTCAGGAACAAATGCAACATAGTCGCCGTGGCTCATCCACGTTTCTTCCTCGGAGCCCCATCCCCGAAACAACGGGTCACTAGGTCGTAGTACCCTCACCCATGTCCGCCCATACTCGCCGGGACCTCTCTCAACCCTGCCACCAATAAGCAATGCAAGCAATTGATGCCCATAACATATACCAAGCACGGGCACGCCTAGTTCGAGTATCCAGCTGCCTATACGGGGCGCATTAGGCTCGAGAACACTACGAGGACCACCAGACAATACAACAGCGCCCGCTCCTAGCTTCCTTATCTTCTCCGGGCTAGCCTCATAGTAGTGAATTATCTCAGTATAAACTCCCAGCTCTCTCAATCGCCTTGAAATCAAATGAGCATATTGTCCTCCAAAATTGATTATCGCAACAGCACTATAGCCTTCACCTATCCTCATATAACAAGCACCGCCAATTAACCTCTCGTGCTCAGCAACACTATGTCGGTTACAAATAACATTACGCTACTGCTCTATTTAGCATTCATGGTCTCAGATCACTGCTTCACTATGATGTAAGCTGCCCCTTATGCACCTCGGGAACGGAGTCAAGAACTTGATTGGCACATTAATAGGGCTTGCTTTCTCAGATTAATGATTTTGCATTGAGGTGCAATCAGAGACCAATTATGTTAACTAAATACGTGTAGCAGATGGAACGCCTTGTTTTTAGCCCGGAGACGCAGCTCACTTAAGCCTCCCAGAGACAGGGAGCCCATGTTCTATTTTGCACCCTTTAAGAAGAAAAAGCATATATTCTCTTTTCCTACGAGAAGCCCACCACATTAGGTGTAATATTTGAGTAAAACCGGTAAGAGCACAGAGAGCATTATAGTCAATGAGTATAGGCCGCTGATAGGAGACCGGCATGGTTTCTGGACACGTGAGAAAATACTCGAGATACGCTACGCCGCCACCGAGGCTCTCGAAAAGGCTGTGGTAAAGCCTCTCCGCAGGCGTGGACGAATCCTAGACCGACTAGCTATTCGAGATATTAGGCCGGACGAAGTAAATGATCTCGCAAAAAAGCTCGGACCAACCGGGCTAGATAGACTTGACGTAGATGCCGGACTGATGTTCGCTGGGACTAGGCTCCGCCTCCCCGTCTATCTCGGCGATATGAGTTTCGGCGCTCTTGCAGGTAGGCCTAATATCGCGCTAGCCCGTGCAGCAGACGAGGCAGGCGCAGTCATCGGTGTTGGTGAGGGCGGCCTTCACCCCGAGGTCGCCAAGTATAAGAATATTGTTATACAGTGGGCTAGCGGCCGCTTCGGCGTAGACCGGTATATGATCCGGAAAGGGATCGCAGTCAACATAAAGATAGGGCAAGGGGCAAAACCCGGCATAGGTGGACATCTCCCAGCAACAAAGGTTGTAGATGAGATTGCAAAGCTGCGCCGCCTCCCACCAGGTACTGAGGCTCTCAGCCCTGCCCCCCACCACGATATCTATAGTATAGAAGATCTCGCCCAGCGGGTAAAGATGTTGAAAGAGCTTACAGGTAGACCTGTGCTCGTCAAGACTGCCGCGGGGCACCAGGTAGGCTTTGTCGCAGTAGGGATAGCGCGTTCAACAGCCCTAGGCGCGATAATAGATGGTGCTGGAGCAGGCACTGGGGCAGCTCCTCGCATTGTCAGGGACCACATAGGTATACCGGTAGACTACGCGATACCAGTAGCCGATAAGCTTCTGCGCGCAAACGGCCTGCGAGACGGCTTCCTCCTCATAGGCGGTGGAATGATATACTCGGGAGAAGACATAGCTAAGCTCATCTTCCTCGGAGCAAACATGGCTAACATCGGCACTGCTGCCTTAATAGCAATGGGTTGCATAATGTGCCACTTATGCAACACGGGAAAGTGTCCAACAGCGCTAACGAGCAGCCTCACTCATCCCCTTAAGCTAGACGTTGACTGGGCTACTCATCGAGCGGTAAACTGGCTCAAAGCCATAGAGAGAAGCCTAAAACTTATAACATATGTTCTTGGAGAAGACTCTCTCCAAAAGCTAGTTGGGCGAAAAGACCTACTCGAGGCATACAATATAGACGAAGAGGTCGCAGATACGATAGGCGTGGAAGCGGCTGAGCCGGGCCAGGTAGCCTGGTACGCGGATGGAACTATCTATGATGTGCCTAGAGAAGTCTACGAGAAGGCCAAAACCCCCGTCGTCGGCATGGGCGGCATAGTGCCGGGCTACACATCACCTGCCGAGAGGCCGCTTGACCTCTTACGCATAGAGGCAGCGCAGGTAACTAGGCCAAGCATAGACCCCTACCGCGAAGAAATAAGTCTAGAGACAAGACTCTTCGACGGCACTACCTATGAAGCCCCTATAGTCGTACCTTGCAGCGATGAGGCTCTAGTAGAGGCAGCTACTGCGCTAGGGCTGCCCCTCGAGTGCGACCTCATGGAGCACCCGGAGGCAATAGCACTCCCACCAGGCGTCTATCCCCCAATTGGGGCCAGGATAGTAATCGTTGATGAGAAGCTCAGAGGCGGAAATGGTAGGTCAAAGCCGTGGTTAGAGGAGTGGGTAGTTAGGCTTGACGACGAGTACTGGAGGAATGGTATAAGGGATAGTGTAACCATAGTTGCATCAGGGCAGCTAAGACACGGGGCAGACGTATACAAGCTCATAGCCCTTGGCGCCGACATGGTTCTCCCAATAAAGCTCTTCAAGTCTCTGGCCTCAAAGCTTAGAGACAAGCCTTTGGAGAAGCGCAGAGAAGCATACGAGAACACGCTCATAGAGCTAATGTGGGAAATAAAGCTCCTCATGGGAGCAGGCGGGGTTACGAGCTATGAGAGCCTCCATGGTAATCGCTGGCTCCTTAGAAGCCTTGATGGCCTCGTATCAAGGCTTCTTGGGGTAAGCCTTGCCGGGAGGTGAAGCAGGCTCATGTGTGGCATCGCTGGCCTCATAAACCTTGACGAGGAGCAAGGCATAGATAATATCCTTACCGCTTTGCAGGCAATGGGGGAACGCGGCACCGAGCACGGGGCAGGATTCGCAGCCTATGATCCAGAGCCCAGCGGCCTTGTACGGCTGAGGATATTCATAGACGAGAGTAGAGGAGAGAAGGAGCTCACGGAGGCAGAGAAGAGACTAGGTGCGCTCGTCAGGGGGTCGCCGAGGAGGATTGCCTATCTAGGTCGCGGCTTCTCGGTTTACGAGGCACACTTATACGACTATCCGTCAAGCTCGCTCTTGGGTGGTCTTCGCGTCCTCCAGGCATCAAGGTTTCTCGGGGTCTGGAAGAGTATTGGGTGGCCGCACGAAGTAGTAGGAGTCTATGGAGCCTGGCACGAGAAGAGCATAGCTTGGATAGGGCATACGCGTTACCCAACTAATAGTCCGGGGTTCAGCCCCTGGCTAGCCCATCCCTTTACATACTTGGAGACGGCGATAGTTCATAACGGAGACCTCAGCAGCTATGGGGCTAATAAGAGGCTGGTAGAACTACTAGCTTCTATAAGGAGCTTTACAGGGAATGATAGTGAGGTTATAGCTTACCTAGCCGAGCTATTGTTTAGGGAAGGTTATGAAGCCGAAGACGTGATAGATGCAATGATCTATGGCAAATATGTTAGGTGGGCTAGGCTCGATGGCCCATACGCGGTTATACTCCTCCGTGGTACTGCGAGAGGACCATTATTTGCGGCTTTTGTTGATCGGCACCACTTGCGCCCTCTTTATGTCGCTGTTGAGAACGAGGCCGTGTACGTTGCGAGCGAGGCAGCGGCGATAAAGGCTATGGAGCCTAGTGCTAGGCCTCGACTCCTCCGCGGTGGCGGGAGAATAATAGTGTATCCTGACGGAGAATTAGTAGCTAAGGGCCTGGCTCCCTATAAGATACTAGAGCTTCCGAATCCCCCTAGGGGCGCGATAGACGCCTCGAAGCTGGGACGGATAGAGCTAAACCAACTCCTTGCTAAGAATCTCGCTGAGAAAGGTTACGCCGCGGCCTATAATCTGCTAGGCCACCGCTATGTCGCCAACGGCCTTGGCCCCGGCGTGCTCGAGCTATGGGGCGTAGTGGGCAATGCTAGCCTGAATCTCGTAGAGGGGCTCGAGGTCCACATCTATGGCCAGGCCCAGGAGGACCTGGCTGATTGTGCTGAGAATTCGAAGATAATAGTGTATGGCGATGTAGGAGACTCGGCTGCCCAGGCTATGAGGAGTGGCGAGCTGCACGTGACTGGTAATGCTGGTAACAGGCTAGCAGTACAGCTCAAGGGAGGAATAGTCGTAGTACGGGGTGACGTTGGAGACTACTTGGCGGAGTTCATGGCTGGTGGAAGGGTCGTGGTGCTCGGTAAACCCGGCAAATATATCGCCACCGGAATGGTTGGAGGCAAGATCTACATACGGGGCCATGTACCGCTAGGCTACATAGGTAAAGCGCTTCAACCCCGACAAGTAGAACGCTACATTAAGTCCCTCGCAGCACGGGGCGAAATAAGCCAAGAAACAATGATAAGAGCGCTCCAAGCCAGAAGCATATATGAGCTAAAAAGTATCCTTGGCGAGAGATTCAGGAGACTCGCCAAGCTCTGGGGAGTACTCCATATCGGCTACCCACATGCAGAGTATCGCTACTTGACAAGCGAAGAAGAGGAGGAACTCAAAACAATTCTAGAACAACACGTAGAGGCCACCAAGATCCCGATGGACGTTGAGGAGGCTCTAACGCACCGCTACACAATCATAACCTCGGCAAAGATAAGGGATTAATCAATATAGCCCTTTATTACTAGCCTCCTTATTCTCTTGTATGGTGCAACCTTTGAGTTAACCCACTCCATAAGCTCCTCTTCGTTAACAACCACTCCCTTGCGTAGCCAAACCTCTGCAACAGGTATTTGCCCGACATCGCCTCCGGGCTCCCCGTACACCCTTGCCCGCGCCACAGCCGGGTGCTGCTCAAGGATAACTTCAAGGTCCCGGGGAAAGATAGGATAGCCCTTGTACTTTATCATTCTCTTCTTAACGCCGCGGAAGAACATGAAGCCATCTCTATCCACCTCTATGATGTCGCCGGTTCTGAGCCAGCCTCCAGGCAGGAAGGCTCTCTCATTCTCAGCCTCTACACCGTAGCCTTTCATAACCATGGGGCCGCGGACCAGTAGCTCGCCAATGGCTCCTCCATTCTCCGTGCTGGTGGGGTTGAGAAGCCTTACCTCTATGCCTGGCATTGGCTTGCCAATGCTTCCCAGCGGGTTCTCTCCTGGAAGGGTCGCGGATACAGGAGCTGCTTCAGTCATGCCGTAAAGCTGTAGAAGCTCCACTCCAGTTACCTTGCTCCAAGAATTCTGTAGATCTGTGGGTAGTGGTGCACCAGCGCTCACCGGGTACTTGAGGGCAGGGGTGCCTTTGTAGCCGGAGTCGAGTAAGCTCTTATAGAACATGGGGACAGCGAGAATCATTGAAGGGTTCTCTCGGGTAACGATCTCTACGGCTTCTGTTGTGTTCATCTTACCTGTTCTCCGATAGAGTGTTATGGAGGCTCCCGCATGAAGCGCAGCAAGAGCTGATATTTGTAGGCCGAGTGCATGGCTTATAGGCGCTACAACAAGCACTTTATCGTTTTGCCCCAACCTATAATGGCTTACAACTATCTCGGCTGAGGCAGCTACATTGCTGTGTGTATGTATGACAGGAATTGTTCTCCCAGCTATACCTGCATAGAAGTATATTAGTGCGTTTTCCCAGCTCCTTGGCCTATAGTAGCCCTCCCACTCAGTATCCCCTGCTTCAACGTAAAGCTGTTCTGCGGAGACACATATGATACCTAGCTTCCTAGCTGTATCACAGTGCTTGTCCAGGAAAGCATTAGCGGTTATAAGGAGCCTCGGAGAAACCTGCCTCAACTGCATCTCTAGGTCCATACTATGGCTGAGCGGATCAATAATTGCCGCTGTAGCTCCTAGAAGCCATGTCGCAGTAAGAGAGAGTAGGGATTCGGCACTATTGATGGGAGCAATTGCTACAGCATCGCCTCTTCTAACTCCATGTTTCGCGTCAAGGGTTTTAGCGATACTTGTCGCCCTTCTCCAAGCACGGTCATAATCTAGCTCTACTCCACCTGTATCACGTATAAGCGAACCATCTATGGTCGAATAACACATCATAGCGTCTATGGGTGAGCCTCTATATCCGCACCCCTCAGTACGCATGCCTAACCCTCTAGTACTGCAAGGCCTCTGCTCCCAGAGGGCCTCGGGACGCACCTTTTTCAGAGTTATTGTGCACCGGTTTTCCCCTCTCCCTATGGGTGTTATAGTGAATCCGTCCACTCCTTTATGAAAAAGCTTAAATAGTAGAGCTGTCTCCCCACCATGGCAGGCTCATCGAGCACATCAATAGTAGAATAAACTAGCGCAGAGGTGGGCGAGATGGTGCGTTTTGTTCTTCGCGCAGCATAAGCACGCCGACGAGGAGGTGGTGAGGTTCGATTACCAGCTACTCTGGCGGACAAGAGACGAGTACGGCTCAAGAAATGTTTCCATCCAGTCACCCATACTAAGTGTTGAAGACGTAGAGGTAAGGTTCGGAGGAGTAACAGCACTAAGCAGGGTAAGCTTCAGCGTCAAGCCCGGCGAGATACTCGGCATAGTCGGCCCCAACGGTGCCGGAAAGACAACCCTTCTCAACGTAATCTCGGGCTTCTATCAGCCATCGAAGGGCCGTGTACTCTTCCAAGGCAAAGACATAACACGGCTTCCTCCAAGGAAACGCGTCCAGCTAGGAATCGCTAGAACGTTTCAGCATAGCGAGCTCTTCCACTCTATGACAGTCCTAGAAAACATCATGACAGGGCTCGAGCCCTGGAGAAAATATAGCCTCTTCGACGCCATGTTCTGGACCAGCAGAGCCAAGCACTGGGAGGAATGGGCTAGACAAAAAGCAGAGATCATAATAGACCTACTAGATCTCCACAAGCATCGCAATGCACACGTAGGTTCACTTCCTCCAGGGGTGCAGAAACGAGTAGACCTCGCAAGAGCACTCGTGCAGGACCCCAAGGCAGTATTAATGGATGAACCTATGGCGGGACTCAGCAGGGAAGAGAAGGAGGATGTTGCAAGAGCTATTATAGAGGTTAATGAGACTCGTGGCACAACATTCGTCCTCGTAGAGCATGACCTAGAAGTGGTGATGGACCTCTGTAACCGAGTCATAGTCATGGACTATGGCCGCGTCATAGCCGAGGGCCATCCCCGCGAAGTAGCGCATGATCCTAGAGTAATAGAGGCGTATCTGGGTGGATGATCATGGTGGAGGCCAAGCCCTACGATACAACATTTCCATGGCTTCTAGCAGAGAGGGCTCAAAACGAGCCAGAAAGAACCGCTTTCCGCTGGAAACGCTACGGCATATGGCGGAGATTCAGCTGGAGAGAATACTACCAGCTAGTAAGGTGGACAGCACTAGGACTATACTCATTAGGAGTAGGGAGAGGAGATAAAGCAGCATTCATAACCGGTAATAGACCCTCTTGGCCCATATACGAGGTCGGTGCTCACAGTCTAGGCGTCGTTAGTGTAGGAGTATACAAGGACAGCTTAGCAGACGAGATAGCTTACGTGCTTGCCGAGAGCGACGCGAGAATAGTTCTCGTCGAGGGCCAGGAGCAACTAGACAAAGTGCTCGAAATAATCGATAAAACACGAATAGAAAAGATAGTAGTTGATGAGCCTAAGGGCCTCCACCTCTACAGGGAGAAGCTGGGCGACCTCATAATAACGTTTGGCGACCTATTGAAAACGGGCAAGAGTCTCGACGAGAGCCAGCCACAACTCTACGAAAAAATAGTGAAAGACATATCTCCAGATGATGTTGCCGGTTTCTTCACAACTAGCGGGACTACTGGTAGACCCAAGCTAGCTATGCTAACACATAAAAACCTCTTAGCAATGGCCTACCAGCTAAACAAAATGGATCCAGTGGAGCCATCATGGGAGTACGTTTCCTTCTTGCCGCCAGCGTGGGTAGGAGAACAGATGATGAGCATCGCACTCCACTTCCTAGCAGGATTTCGCGTCAACTTCCCTGAGAGCGAGGAGACGCTCTGGCACGACTTCAGAGAAATAGCCCCGCACTTCCTCTTCGCTCCACCAAGAATATGGGAAAGAATAGCGAGAGACGTGATGGCTGACGCCGAGGACTCCGACCCCTTCAAGAAGCTCGCCTACCGCTTAGCGATACTTATTGGCCAGAAAGCTGCAGAGTCTCGCCTAAAACCAGGAAGAAGAGAGCCGACACCTGGATGGAGATTACTAAGATACATTGCTTACTGGGTTGCGCTGAGAAGCATCCTTGACAAGAAAGGGCTCAAAAGAGTCAAGAGGGCCTATACTGGCGGCGCAATGCTTGGCCCAGACTACTTCAAGTACTTCCATGCCCTTGGGGTAAACCTGAAACAAATCTATGGCCAAACAGAGGTTGCTGGTATAGCAGTTGTACACCCAGACGACGATGTAAGAGCTGATACTGTTGGAAAGCCACTGCCCGAAACAGAGGTAAGGATAGGCGAGGATGGGGAGATACTGATAAGGAGTCCAGCAGTAATGAGAGGCTATTATCGAAATGAAGAAGCCACACGTAAAACCATAGACAGTAATGGATGGCTTCATACTGGCGACATAGGTGAAATTACTCCTGACGGGCACCTCGTGGTACACGATAGGGCTAAGGAGATAATAACGTTAAGCGATGGAACGCGCATAGCTCCGCAGATTGTGCAGAACAAGCTAAAGTTCAGCCCCTACATAGCGGAAGCAGCGATAATAGGTGATAGACGCCCGTATCTCGTAGCAATACTCAATATTGATTATCCGACGGTTTCGCGTTGGGCAGAGAGAAGAAGGATCCCGTTTACCAGTTATAGCGACCTAAGCCAGAAGCCAGAGGTACTAGCCCTCCTACGGAGCGAAGTAGCAAAGGCAAACAAGCAGCTCGAGGAAGAGATGCGGGTTAGGAGGTTCGTTAGTCTCTTCAAGGAGTTTCACCCAGACGATGGAGAAATGACTAGGACGAGGAAGCTCCGCCGAAGAGTAATCGAGCAGCGCTACCGGGGCCTCATAGAGGCAATGTATGCTGGTGAGAAGAACTACGTGTTGGGCATAGAGATAAGGCTAGAGGACGGGAGGAGAGTGCTTGTTGAGAAGCAGGTACAAATAATCGACGTTTAGACAGCCTCATTCTTTTCTCAAGCTGTCTGGGCTGTGCGCGTCCCGATGATAGCTTGGAGTATGCGTTTCAGAAGGTGATGAAGCAATGGATGCAGCAATAATTGGTAGCTTAACGGTAGGCTCGGTAATAATCGGTTTTGTTTACTCAGTGTTAGCCCTAGGCTTCAACCTAGTATATCGTGTAAACAAGTCCCTCAACTTGGCCCATCCCGGCCTAGTCCTCCTTGCCGCCTACGCAGCGCTAATCATATCTGCCCAGGGACTCGGATTGGCGATAGCAATCGCAGCTGCCTCGCTAATAGGCTTCGCGGCTGGCCTAGTACTAGAGCGCGGTGCTGCGAGGCCTCTTCTTGGCAGATCCCCGGTGGCATTGATTGCAGCAACTCTGGGGATCTATTACATTCTGCGGGGAATCACTATCAAGTTTGCAAGCGATTATTGGAGCGGCGGGGCTTACAGCCTTCCGCAAGTAACGCTCGGGTTCGGCCCAGTAATGCTAACTAGTGCAGATGTGGTTGCCCTTACAGCTTCTATGCTACTATTGCTCAGCATCATAGCTATTCATAGGTTTACTAAGCTCGGTGTAGCGATGAGGGCTGTTGCTGAGAACCCATACGGAGCGGCTGGCTATGGGTTGCCTGTGCGGAAACTGACAGCGCTCAGTTGGGGGATAGCTGGCCTAGTTGGAGCGCTTGGCGGAATAGCGCTGGGCGCCGAGGCCGGTGTGAGCCCATACCTAGACTCGTACGTGTTGAAGGCGCTTGCAGCAAGCCTAGTGGCGGGGCTCGATAGTGTTGCAGGAATAGTTGTTGGCGGACTCATACTTGGTTTTGCCGAGCAGTTTGGCTCATATGCGTTTTCATACTATTTGCCGGGATTTGGGGATGTGGTAGCCTATGTGGTCATGCTTGGCGTCTTAGCGTTGAAGCCTTATGGGCTCTTCGGCACGGAGAAAATTGAAAGAATATAGGGGGTAGAATCGCCATGCCAGCAGGGGTCTTCAAGGAAACTTATCTGGCCGATATGGCCCTGCTTCGCTACCCAATACACTGGACATCCCTAGGCATAGGAGCAGTACTCTTACTAGCATTTCCACTAATAGCTGGAAACTACGGCGTAAACACTGCTGTATCGCTAATGATATTCTTCATTGGGGCTATCGGCCTCAACATAGTAACAGGGCTCGCTGGCCAAATATCTCTTGCACATGGCGCGCTCATGGGTGTAGGAGCCTATACAGCAGCATACTTAGCGAACAACGGCGTGAATATTCTCTTGGCAATACCTGTTGCAGCGATAACTGCAGCGATAGTTGGAGCAGTACTAGCACTACCATCATTCAGACTCAAAGGCTACTACCTAGCAATGGCCAGCATAGCTGTCCAGGAAATACTAGAATACATGTTCAAGACATGGATTGACCCTGACCAGGGGATTACTATAAGCACATCTTCCAAGAACATTATGGGGATCTACCTTGGGAACGGAATGCCGCTGTACTATACGGTACTCGGCATAGCTGTACTAGCGGTTATCGTGGCAGCCAATGTAGGGCGAAGTGGTCTAGGCAGGGCTATGAAGGCTGTTAGGGATAACGATGTCTCAGCCCAGGTTGTAGGCATAAATGTTCCCATGACAAAGGCCCTAGCGTTTACCATTGGTAGCCTCTACGCGGGCTTAGCTGGCGCGTTATATGTTCTAGCAAATCCAGGAATAGGTTATGGGGCCTTCGGGCTAGACGCCTCAATCGAGTTCCTAGCAATAGTCCTAGTAGGCGGTGCTGGCCGCATAGTTTGGGGAAGCCTGCTCGGCGCACTGGTTATCCACACTGGCTGGAGCCTATTGGCCAGCGCCTTCTCCGCCGACGCTGCGACGAAGTACATTGTACTAGGAGGCCTCATAGCGGTCTTCGTAATAGCTGAGCCGGAGGGACTCATAGGACTGCTTAGAAGAGTTAAAGAATACTTTAGGCTATGGCCATTTAGATACTAGTTTTCAAGAAATAAATCATCTATTAGGGAAAAGTTTTTATAATTCCGGATAATGTTTAGGTGGGAGGTAGAGGTGGGATAAATGGACTCAAAAACACTACTCATAGGCATAGTAGTTGCAATAATAGTGGTTGGCATAGCAGCGTTTTTTGCCATGGGCGGCCATAAGGGAAAAACGTCCACATCAACGCCACAGACTAGTGCATCACCTCCCCCAGCACAGGGCAGTACAGCCAGCGCGGCACAGCCTCAGACAACAAGCACAATGAGCCCGAGTAAGGCCTCGCAGAAGGAGATAAAGCTGATGATAGGCGTCCTTGTGGATGAGAGCGGGCCTACAAGCGATGTTGGAAAAGATTATGCAAAAGGCGTAGTTGCAGCACTCAAGTACTTTAACAAGAAGGGCGTCTATACAAAGGATGGTGTAAGAGTTAGGATAGAGTATGTGAAGAGAGACTATGCCTATAATCCTTCGAAGGCAATAGAATTCTACAAGGAGTTCCGTGACCGCTACGGAGTCGTAGCAATAATAGGCTGGGGCACTGCTGATACAGAGAAGCTAGCCGACCAGGTAGCACAGGACAAGATACTCTATATATCTGCGAGCTATTCCGCTAAGCTGGTCACAAAGCCTTACAACTTCTTCCCAGCACCAGACTATAGCACACAAGCATGCGCAGCAGTAAATTGGGTGAAAGAGCAGTGCGGAAAGACTCTTGCACTGCTCTACGACCATAAAGTGGCGTATAGCAAGAGCCCGATACCAGCAATAAAGGCCTATGCAGGCCACCTAGGCCTAACAATAGTTGCTGACGTGGACCTCCCGCTAAAAGCTACCGCAGTAGACGCGGATCGCGCGGCAACACAGCTTCTATCAAAGAAGCCCGACTATGCTTGGTGCGGAAACACGATACACAGTTGCGCCCTAGCCGCTGCAGCAATGGCGAAACATGGTCTCAGCACAGTAATGGTTGCTAATGTCTGGGGATTCGATGAGCGCTTCCCCGAGATGGCTGGCAAAGAAGTGGCTGGGAAAGTGGCCGGTGTTTCGCCATGGAAGTGGCCAGAGTATGCGAAGGACAAGCCAGGCTATAAGGAACTATATGAGGCTGCTCAAGAGGCTGGTTTGAAGCCAGAGGAAGTAAACCTCCGCTTCATGCAAGGCTTCATAAATGTATGGCTACTTGTTAAGGCTATAGAGAGGACTACTAGTGCCGACCTGGTACAAAAGAAGGGAGAGGCGCTCAAAGAAGCCCTTGAGAGTAGTTGTAGTAGTGATCCGATAAAGCTGGGTGATATAACTCCCCCGATGAGGTTCTGCCCGGGCAAGCACCTAGCATTTACAAGCGTATACATAGTGATGTATAGCGAGGATGGCAAGTTCCACTTCATAGGCCCGGTGAGCCCGCAGGGATTTGACTGCGTCGCGGCTACGCAGGGATAGGCATTACCCTAGCTCTTGTTTTACTCTCCTACACCCATGTACTAGGTGAGGGCTATGGCGATACTCGATGTAAATAATATAGAGGTAATATATCACCCATTCATACTGGTATTGAAAGGAGTTAGTATTAGCGTCGAAAATGGAACCATAACCACGATAATAGGGCCGAACGGTGCCGGGAAAACCACTCTCCTCCGCGCCATCTCCGGAGTACTGGGAATGTATAGAGGCCGTGTCACAAAGGGCTCCATAGTTTTTAATGATGAGAGAATAGAGAACCGCGAGCCCGACGAGGTATCAAGGAAAGGCATAGTGTATGTTGCTGAGGGGCGCCAGGTCTTCAAGGAGCTCACAGTAGAGGAGAACATAGAGGCCGCACTATACGCATGGCGCGGCGGCGACCCTGAGCTCGTCTACAAGTACTTCCCGAGACTCCGATATCATAGGCATAAGAAGGTCGGATACCTTAGCGGCGGCGAACAACAGATGCTTGCAATAGGTCTAGCTCTGCTCGCAAAGCCAAAGCTACTGCTCCTCGATGAGCCAAGCCTAGGCCTTGCGCCAAAAATAGTCCACGAAGTATATGAGTCCATAAAGCAGCTACACGAAGAAGAAAAACTCACAGTACTCCTCGCAGAGCAGAACGCTAAGAAGGCACTAGAGATAGCTGACTACGGATACGTACTAGAGAACGGCAAAATAGTACTCGAGGGCCCAGCCGAGAAGCTCAGAGAAGACAAGGACGTAAAGGAATTCTATCTAGGCCTACGAGCAGAAGCCAGCTATCGTCGAGCAAAGTGGTATCGCAGGAAAAAGCGATGGATCTAACAACCTCTCCTCACTATGAGATCCTATCCTCCAAGACTTCTTCGAGCCTCCTCTCCTCAACAACGCTGGCAGGAATAATGCTTGGCCTATTACCGGACAAATACACCTTGGTAAACCTCCTTGCAACAAGGAGTAAGAGAAGCTCAATACTCTCCGGAGGATCATGCAAGGAGTCAAAGACTACTATGTCTGCAGAAGTCGCCTCGTAAATAGCCTCTAGCAATCTCCTCTCCTTAGGCCTCTCACCAATCCTTACATAATCGTGCTCAAAGTCGCGGGAACCACACATGGGGCAAGTATCGCCCTCCGTTATCCACCAGCGATGCCCACACCTCCTACACCGAAGCCTCGTCCTAGAACCATACAAGTCGAGAACACGGTCTCCAAACACGTAGGCAAGAACCCCATCATCTCCCAGGTAGATAAGCCTGTTTTCCCTCCCAGCGCTAAACAACTTCTTAAGCAGCACGAACAGCTCGTTGTCCTTTAAAGCCCCAACACATTTTGCGAAGACGTCTCTGCCCATATGGCTAAAATCACAACCCAGCCTCTCCTGCAACGATACCTCAGTCATCACTATTACAATCTTCCTCGTATCGCCTTCTACAACCATTTCCGAAACACCATATGTTCTTGACTCAATGCGCAGCCCAAGCATATGGAGGGAGTATAGGAGGGGTTCAGCACGGAGCACGGGCTCAGCACTACCAGCCCCTAAGCCCCAATCGCCCTCAACATCCCCAGCTTATTCTAGCCCGGCACCTTACACTTAAAACCTTGAAATCATGCAACAGCGTTCATTCCTATCGTCTTTAGTCGTGACAATGCATTGAGAGCATAGACCTATATATGATGTTCTTTCTACTCTTATCCGGAAGAGAGGTGACTGTCTTGAACATTGCCTTACTAGTTATCCTGGCAATAATTCTAGTTGCACTCATTGCTGTGATAGGGTTTTACATAATCATTTACAACAGGTTCATGAGGCTTAGGAATGCCGCCGTGGCGACTCTTGGCCAGATAAGAGTCGCTCTCCGGAAAAGGCTTGACCTAATATCATCTCTCGTAGAAGCCGTGTCTTCTTACGCGAGATTCGAGAAAGACGTTCTCGAAAATGTCACAAGGCTTCGGTCTCGTATAGCTACTGCTTCACCCGAGGAAATAGCGCAGGCTGAGAGGGAGACAAGGAGCCTACTGGCCAGACTACTTGCAATCGTTGAACAGTATCCTGACCTAAAAACAGCTGAGACCGTGAAGAAGCTCATGGATGCTGTGCAGAGCGTCGAGGACGAGATAGCTAGGCATAGATACACCTATAACAATATAATCCAAGAATATAATACAATGATAGATACTATTCCTAGCAGGTTTGTAGCCCTCGCTGCTGGCCTACAAAAACTACCCTATCTCGAAGTCGGCGAGGGCCTAGAGCAAAGACCCAGTACAGCCTTCTATGGTGAGAAGAGCAGTGTGGAGTGAAAAGAGAGTACTCTATACATATGTAGCGCTTCTACTCGCCATCGGCGCAGTATCTCTCTATGCTTCCACGAAACTAGTGCCCTCAAGCGGCAACGTGTATGCAGATTACCACGCTATTCTTAACAATAAGCTCGTCTTAAGAGAGGAATATATTTACCATGTAGGTGTTTCCGGCAAGTCAATGCTATACCGGTACTGGGGAGCCCCCCTCTACTACTTGTTCCCACCGTCGACTAGTGAGCCCTCAATAGTGCTTCTGCGCGTAGAGTGCCCCGAAGGCTCAATAGGATACGTCAAAGAGCATACTGGGCGCATCATATTAATCGCGAGGCACTTGTCTCCAGGGATTCTGGAACGATATGTTGAAACGATTAGAGAGAAGGCGTTCTTCAACGAAGCTGGATGCTACTTCCCGCACGGAATACGTCCTGGCACATATAGAGTGGTGTATGTGTTCAAACTGTACCCGCCAATCCATGTTGACGACAAGTATGCCCATCTTAATCTCAAGCTTGCAGAGAAGCACATACCTTACAAGAGCTTCAGCGTAGAAATACGCGACATAGATATGGTGAAGCTCTACGTCCATGTCCCAGAGTACAAGGTACTAGTCAAAGAGGGCTCAGTCCTCGTCACAGGCTCTTCGCCGGCAAACACACTCATTGAAATAGAGTTTGTAGCGCCCAAGAATAGTTTACTAGACTTATCAGAATATCCCTTGATCATCGTCAACGATGTGGCCTCTAAGGCTTCTAGGGCAAACTCCTTCTACTACATAAAGTACAGCCTCGTCAAAGGAACCTCATACCTTCTTGCAGTCCTCGTGTTAGCTTACCCCCTGATGCTCGTGGTGCTCTACTATAGGGTTGGTAAGGAGGAGGAATACACTGTCCCCGAATATCTGAGCTATGTTCCGAATCCTTCTAGGAAGCCGTGGCAAGTAAACCTAGTATTCCACAAGGACGTCATGGACGTGGATGAGAATGCTTTCTACGCTACTATCCTTGACCTAGTACGCCGCGGGATACTCTCAATAAGGGAGGCTGGAGACGACGATGTCGTGCTCGAGATAAATGAAGAAGCAATAAAGAGGGATGAGAAGCTCGATGGCTACGAGTCAACGACGCTAGAGTTCTTGAGAAGATTTGGCGAGGGGAACATGTTTAGCTTTAAACGATTCAAGGAGAGGGTTGAAGCAGATGTTAAAAGAAACCGCTCTGCGGCTCAGAGCTATACTGATTGGTTTAAAGCTCTAAGAACTCCTCCTCGTGAAGCACTAGATCTCGTAAAGCAGCTCATTGAGCCGAGAAAGCCCATACCAATATGGGTAATCGTAGCGTCGTTTTTCGCTGTGTTTGCATTGATTGTTTTGCTTGCGAATAAGCCAGCTTATTATACCCATCCACAGCGTATCGCCATCTATGGTTTCACATTGATAGGAGAGATGGTGCTATCGTACAAAATGCCGTCCTATGTCTTCGGGCGCTGGAAGAGGGATTACTACAAGGAGAAGCTGGAGTGGGAGGCGTTTAGGAAATTCCTAAGCGATCTGGCACAGCTAAAGAAGTATGCACCACAAGATATCGTTATTTGGAAGGAGTGGCTCGTTTATGCGACAGCACTTGGCGTAGCAGACAAAGTCGTGGAGGCCATGAAGGAGCTGAACATACCGATTCCGAGAGAAGCCATGGTGCCAATAGTTGGGCGTCCAATTATGAGGAGCGCGGCGAGCACAGCCTATGGTGCAACAAGAAGAGGCGGCGCCGGAGGTGGTGGCGGATTCGGTGCAGGAGGAGGTTTCGGCGGCGGTGGCGGGGGAGTTCGCTGACAGTTGCTTCTCTAGCTTGTTTCGCTGCGATCTCCCAGAATCTTATTCAATTCTTATCCAGTAGCGTGAGGCATCCCTTAGCACAGCAGAGTGCCTCTTCTTTTCCTCAAACTCTTCGGGGGTAAGGGGGATAACTTCAACCCAGGGCTCAATTCCGTGAATCCATTCGAGCCTATAAATTAGCTCAAGCCTCTCACTATACCTCATTGACTGGAAGTCGGGCGAGACAACTACAAGATCAACATCGCTCAACCTAAGTGAGTCCCCTCGAACCCTACTACCAAACAAGAAGGCAGCCTCAACCCTTATACCGCTCTCCCGAAGGATACTAATCAGCCTCTTGGCTGCCCTCACTGCCTCCTCCAGCTGCCTGGCCCTCAGCCTTTCTAATGAACTCCTCAATGAATCCAAGTATTCTCTTTGCAAGCGCCAGAGCCCTCTCAGCCTCCTCCTTATCGACGCTCTCCGAAGGTAACCCGTTCGCCGCGTCAGGATACCGAGTCACAGTATAATACTTGTTAAAGATATATAGCTTATCCTCAAGCTCTCTTGGGAGACGAAAACCAGCCCTAACAAGTCCCCGATACAGCTCAGTTACACTATGGGTACGCGGGGGCTCAGACAACGCAACAATAGGGTAGAGCGCTTTAAGAGCCTTTTCCACGGCTTGCTGCGCAAAGAATGCTACCCTAAACCATCTCCCCTCCTCTAGCATCAGTTCAGCGTCCTCAATGTCCTCTCGGGCAGCTTGTAGCCATAGGTACGATTCGCGCCGTATTCGCATAAATCTCCCCTCAGACTATGAAGAAGCCTCATTATTCTCAGTTATCATTACTAGTACAAAGGCGTTAAGCGGGTCTATCCAATCTAAGTTGT
The DNA here is from genome assembly GCF_033097485.1 of Pyrofollis japonicus. Taxonomy (NCBI): domain Archaea; kingdom Thermoproteati; phylum Thermoproteota; class Thermoprotei; order Desulfurococcales; family Pyrodictiaceae; genus Pyrofollis; species Pyrofollis japonicus. The sequence continues at coordinate 270,805 of NZ_AP028634.1, read as the reverse complement.
TTAAGCATAGCTACGTTAATATCTTGTGAGTGCTCTTAAGCCGCTCCTCACGGCAAGGTATGAGCTTACTAGGCGGTGTCTCTGATTCATTGCGCTCTTCTTCCCGATGAGTGCAATACTGTTTCCTGTATAGGTTTTTACTAGCGCGTTTAACGCTGCGATGTGCCGCCTTATAGAGGTATAGATGTCTCGTAGCTTTCCAACAGCTTCCCCGCCATCTTCTAGGCCTACGAGTCTTGCCACGGCATCGCTTAGAGGTGGCTTTGTCTCGAAGAGGTCAGCGATACTTATGTAGAGTACGTGGTTCCTAGCTGCCCTCATAGCCTTGAGGAAGCCGGCTACCTCGTTAAAGTTGTGTGCATAGTCTGTTAGCACAACTACCGGGCGGTGCATCTTTCTCCGAATGCTCGGCAGCACGTCTAGAAGGGATGCCTTGCCTCTGAATCCCTGCGAACAAGCAATATTGTCCAGTATGTATGCTGCCTCCCTAGGCTTGTTAGGTGAAAGTACCTTCACGTCCTCGGCCATAATTACGAGGGTTAACTTGTCCTCTAAGCTATCAGCGAGCGAGGCGAGAAGCGTAGAGGCGAAGCCGAGAATCCAAGGCTTCTCCCCGAAGCCCATTGATGAAGTAGTATCTACAACCATCATTGTATCAATCATTCTCTCGGCCTGGAAAACCTTCACTATGAGCCGAATGTCTCCGTCCGGTGTAAGGCTCCGGGCGCTAAGCCTCCAATCCACGTAGCGGACATCGTCTCCATAGACATAGTCGCGGAAATCGATATACTCGAGCCCTAGGCCCTGCTCAGTGCTCCTAGAGAGCCCGGTGTACAAGCTCTCGGCGAACGCTCTTGCAACTCTAATACTGCTCCTAACCAAGTTACAGTACGTGTCCACGGCGCCTATCCATCTCTCCGAGCAACGTAGCCAACTAATATAATTAGAGCGAGCCCCATCTATACGCTACGCGGGAAGAACTAGTCTTGGCTCCAAGATTCTTCGGCATCAATGAGCTGAGAGACGCCCGGGTATACGATAGCGAAGCCCTCTTCTACGGCGTGCTTGACGGCCTCGTGTTCCGCGAGGGGACGGTCTTCCTCAAGATAGCTATCGAGGTTAAGGCTCGCCAACCAGTAGTCAACGTTGAGAAGCTTAGGCGCAGACTAGTCGAGAGCGGTGCTAAGCTTGGAGGCGAGGAACCAGTAGAATACCTCGTTGCCAGGGCTCGGGAAGAAGGCCTTGACATCCCGTACCGGGTAGCGGAGAAACCAGTTAGGCTTACCAAGGCACTTGTACCCGTGAAGGAGGTGGCGATAGCGGACTCTAAGAAGCTCTGGAGAGGAATGGAGAGCCGAGAAGAAAGAGTAATTGTGCTTAGAACGCCTCGGGAAGCACGCTATCGTGGTCGCGAAATAAGGGTAGAAATGCCGGCTGTCCCGGGGCCCGGTGAGCTAAGGGGCAAGCTTGTAGTCAGCTTATCTGACGGCATACTTGGCTACGCGGAGGAGATAGTAATAGGTCCAGGTGAGCCCGGTATTAGGGTGAGCCATGGCCAGGGGGTAGCGGGTTATATTAACTGGATAGCCTTTCTCAATACGCTTAAGAAGCGCGGCCTCATAGACTTGTATGAGAAGCTGGCCGAGCACTACGATCCTCTAGCGTCCCCTAGGCTGGACATAACTATGCTGCCCAGTATTGAGAGGCTTCTTGAGTCGCTGGGTGTACCAAGTCATGCAAAGCAGCTGCTGCACGAGCACGTGGTGAGTGAGCCGCTCCGGGGCTCATACACCGATATCCCTTGGTCCAACGTGCTCAAGATAGGCGACATAGTGATTACAAAATAGGCGCGAGCCAATGTATCCTCCTCCCTGATGCGTGGAGAAGAGGTGCAGTTGTATGAGTACTAGGCACCACAGGGACATAGATGAGGTAAGGAGCATAACCACGGAGATGTTAAGGGCACTGCACCGGGTGATAATAGGTCTACGCGAAGAGACAAGCCTAGTAGCTGTAGCAATGCTTGCTAATGGCCACGTCTTGCTTGAAGGAGTACCGGGTATAGCGAAGACAACCATGGTGAAGGCCTTAGCAAGGCTTCTGGGACTCGTAGGGAGAGAAGAGGAGATCAATGGTGTCCCCTTCAAGGGGCTTAGCAGGATACAGTTCACGCCCGACCTACTACCAAGCGATATAACGGGCAGCCTCGTCTACAACCCCGCTACAAGGTCCTTCGAGACGAGATTCGGCCCTATCTTCGCTTACATGGTTCTTGCGGACGAGATAAACAGAGCAGTACCGCGCACACAATCAGCCCTTCTCCAAGCAATGCAGGAGAAACAAGTAACAATAGGAGACAAGACCTATAGCCTAGAGTTCCGCGAGAAGGGGAAATTCTTCCTCGTATTCGCTACACAGAACCCCGTGGAGCAGGAGGGGACCTATCCACTTCCCGAGGCACAGCTCGACCGGTTCCTCATGAGAATCCTCGTAGGATACCCCGAGAGCCTCGAAGACGAGAAGAATATACTCCGGCTCCACTCGGCAAGGCTCACAGAGCCGATAGAGGATCTTGAACAAATAGTTGAGCCTAGATGGCTCGTAGAGGCCCAGGAGACTATAGCAAAGAGCGTAGAGGTTACAGAGGAGACTCTAGACTATATTGCCCGCGTTCTCCGCTCCACCAGGCCCGAGGTCTTCGAGCCGATAAGCGAGTACTTGGAGCTAGGAGCAAGCCCTAGAGCCGGGATAGCATTGCTGAGAGCCGCGAAGGCCCATGCAGCGCTACGGGGCAGCAGCGTCGTAGAGCCGAAAGATGTTGACAAAGTATTGTTCCCTGTACTAAACCACCGCCTCATACCGAGAGTAGAGAAGCTCATAGAGTACGAGGAGAAGACCCGCTACGGCGCCCGGATAGCGCTGATCAAAGACGCGCTAGAGCTAGTCAAGAAAACAATAGCATAGCCGGTTTCGCCCCTCTTGAACCCAGCTGCTTATACTCAGCTTAGGGTGCTAGATGGCATCTACACCAGGGTATAAATAAGCCCAAGGCCTCCTCCTCAAACAGAAGAAACCATGCCACCAGTTGTACTGGTTTCCGAGGCATCATGTCTCACTTGTGCTCATAGAACTTGCTTGGCGGGGCCCGAGCGCCGTGATAGAGTTCCGCAATGTGTATAAGACTTACCGCCGAGGCCGGATCGAGGCGCTAAAGGGCGCGTCTTTTCTCGTGCCAAGCGGAGCCCTCGCCGGGTTCCTCGGGCCAAACGGCAGCGGTAAAACCACGAGTCTAAAACTCATGGTAGGCCTCCTTCACCGCGACCAAGGCGAGATACTGGTTAAGGGCCTTGACCCCGAGTACGAGGCCAGAGAAGTCCGTGCGATTACCGGGTTCCTACCAGAGAAGCCAGTCTACCCACCTAGTGTCAGTGTTGAGCATTTCCTTCGACACGTTGCGAGGCTCCGGGGGGTCCCTTGGAGCGATGTTAGAAGGATTGCGCGGCTTGTTGGGATAGAGAAGTATCTTGACAAGCCCGTGTCCAGTCTCTCAAGGGGCTACTTGCAGCGCCTAGGCCTAGCGCAAGCTATTTTGAGCCAGCCCGAGATACTCTTGCTGGACGAGCCGACAGCTAACCTCGACCCAATCGCTAGGCTCGAGATACTTGAACTCATATCGGTTCTGAAGAAGGATCTAGGCGCCACGGTGATTATCTCTAGCCACATATTGCCAGAGCTACAAATGGTCATAGACTATGCCGTGTTCATAAACAATGGGAGGGTAGTAGACTATGGACGCCTAGCCGATCTAGCATCCCGCTACGGAGCCACAGCGGTATACAAGTTAACCGTGGCGACAGAGCCGAGGAGCCTCGCCAAGGAGCTCCTAGACCTGGAGAGCGTAAAGGGCGTCATAATAAGAGATGAGAAGGTTCTCGAAGTCCACGTGGACCCAAGGATAGCTGATTTCTCGCCATACGTTGAAGACCTTGCGAGAAGAGGCCTCGTATTAGACTACAGTGTTCAGACCAGCTACCTTGACCAGCTATACCGGAAAGCAATAGGGGGCTCCTAGGCCATGAAGAACATAAGCTTTGAGAAAATACTCGCCCAGGCAGACTTCATAACGAGCAGCATGTTAGGCAAGTCTGTCCTAGCACTCGTAGTAGTAAGCTCGGTCCTGAACGCAGTCTTCCTCTCGCTCAGCGGCTTCCAGAGAGACGCCATAATGGTTATAGAGGTCATAATAACGCTGATATACGTGCTCATATCATCGATACTCGTAACAGGCCTAGCAGAGGAGCTCGGAACAGGACAAGCAATTGCCCATCTTGTACACCCAATAAGCAACGAAGAATACATGCTCGCGTGGCTGCTCAGCGGGCCAGGTCTCCTAGGAATAAGCTACGTGCTCGCTATACTAACTCCGATACTGGTGATATCGCCGCGCTCAATAACAAACCCAAGCATCTACGAGCCACTCGTCTACGGGCTTGGAGAACTCTTGTACTTAACCTTGCTCGCGTTAATGTTATCTGTCTATACAAGGAATAGGAGCCGAGCATCCCTCTACATAATAGTTCATGAACTACTTACACCTGTGCTAGTTCTGCTCGCCTTGGCTATCATAGTCGGTATGCTCGATATAGAAATCAGTGAATCCACGGTAATGGCGATACTGGGTATATGGCACCCCGTAGCAGTGCTGACGGCGACAAACAGCTCAGCTAAGACTCTCTTACTAATCTATGCATATGGTGTGAGCTTTGCACTCTTCGCCCTCTTATACCAATGGGCAAAGAGGATGGAGGTGTAACTGGTTTTGCTGTTTCGCATCCTAGGCCTAATACTGATAATAGTTGGTCTATCATCAATAATCAGCATCGCTTTGCCATCCTTTCTAGGAACTGGTTTTAAGCAAACACTTGGAACCGGCAATCCTCACATAGTCGGGGTTAGTGGCAATGGTGTTTACCTCGTATACGATACTTGTACATCGTCAATTCCCATTAGTGATGCATATAGGACAGTAATCTATGTAGACAAGTCAATTGTTACGTATGGTGCCCGAAGACTTGTAATATTGAATCATGGGTCCCTAAGAGCGCATATATATTTGTACGTATTGAAAACATCATCCTGTATTTTTAACCCGCCGGCAAACTATGTAAGAATTAACAGTATTTCGGATCTCGATAACCTGGTTAAGTATACGTACTCTATGCCTAAGGACGCCTTTATATATCACGGTGCTCGCCTAGGCGAATATATCGATATAACTGATTATTTGGCTAAATACAGCTTAGGCTTTGGAGCCTCTAGGCTACTACGAGTAATCGTCGCCATATACATTCCTGCAGATAGTTTCGAGATAGAGGACCCGGCAATGGGTACCAAGGTGCCTGGTAAGCAAGTAGTAAAAATGCTCCAATCACTTGCTAGCTCGCAGCAGCCATGGACCACTCCGACTTCGGGAGCTGTACACGCAGTACGACAAGTAGGCATATGGATAAAGATGGGCTTGATCCCGAGAATTACTTGGCTAATGGCTGCCCGTGCAGCATCTATAATAGGTGGAGGCTTTCTCATAATAGTTGCTGATGCAAGTATTCACCCAGAGTACTATACTGGTAAGTGGCGTATATTTAGAAAAATAGCAGATAAACTAAGAACATGATGACCTCGAATACTGTATGACCGCCGCCCTCATATAGCGGAGAGAAAGGCATCATCCAGGGTGTTGGCCCGTAATGAGGGAGAAGAGTCTGAGGCTTAGGTTGCTAAGTAAGAGGACTCTTGTATGGATACTAGTGGTACTTGTGCTACTGTCTCCGTTTATAGTTACGTTTATGCCTTTTGGCAAGGGTAGCGGCGAGAAGCCGAAGCCTACCGAGCTCATGGCCAAGGCAACCGTCCTCGCTAATATGAGTTTGACGCAGCTAAGTAGAGCACTCAGCCTATTGGAGCCAAATACAAGCAAGACGTGGGTAATTGCTTCGCAGGCTTTCAGCGTATCTAGGGATCTTATGGAGGCGGCAAACGAGGTTAGTGTTAACAAGGGCTTCTCAGCCGCGATGAAGAAAGCTATGGAGAGCTATGCGCTTCTAGCCAACGAGTCCGCTGAAAGCACGTTAGCTGTACCGGAGCTGTATGAGGGCTTACTGAAGACTGCCGAGGCGCTCGGCTTGGCCGAGAACTGTAGGATTGACGAAGCGCTGAAGACCTATGAGGAAGCTAAGCCTCTTCTAACAAATGCTAGGGAAAGATTGTCAGAGGCGCTTGGCTACGGCTCCAGCATTGATACTAGTGCTCTACTCTCACTGCAACATAAGGAGATCGCTGAAAACCTTACAAACAAGGTAGCTGAGGCTCTCAGCATGCTTAACGAGATAAATAGGTTCTTCAACTTCCTTGCCCAGAACAATGATACCGTTAAGAAGCTTTGTACCGGTGAAAAGCCTTCGCCACAGGAAGCCGAGAACCTAGTTAAAGGGATCAAGAGCCTTAGACCCGAGAAAGCAGGAGCAATGGGCTACAATGAAGCAGTGATAATCGAGCAGCTTCTCAGCAAGCTAGGTAGTCTCCAGCAGGGAGGACAGGAGGGCCCAGGTGCTAGTAGCGGTGAGCAAAGCGGGAGCCAGGGAGGCGGTCATGGCGCTGGCTATCGTGCACCAAGTAGCGACGATTAGGGGAGGGCTCGGGGGCCGTGTTAATGAAGCTCTTCCCGGTGGACACTATTCACATAGAGTTTGGGCATCCTTATCTCTTAGCCCTGCTCGTCTTGGTTCTCGCGCCTTTCTACCTCTGGAGGCTCGCTAAGAATAACTACTTGGTTATTCGCTCTAAGCTTGGCGGCCAGGGTTCTCCTCCTCGCTTCCCAGCTGCACACTTATTGCTCATAGTATTGCTTGTTGTAGCCTCCTCGTCGCCGAGTATAGCTACGTATAAGCGGGTGAAGTTGAGCATAGAGAACATAGACAAGGCTATGAACATCCCGATAACCTTGGTTGTTGCAATAGATCTCTCCAAGAGCATGGGGTATAAGGAGGGCACGAAGACGAGGCTCGACCTGGCCAAGGAGCTCCTAAGCGAGATGCTTACCCGCGTAGGGAACGCGTCAATAGTCGTCCTCGGCTTCTCCGCCACAACTAGGCTCATCTACAAGGGGCCTCCATCTAATGTTTCGAAGGCACTCCAAGGACTCAGGGCGGGGGAGAAGTACTCAGCAATAGGCGACGCCCTATCATCAGCGGCGACGTATCTCCGCGTATCGGGGCTCCCAGGTGCAGTAGTCGTTGTGACAGATGGTGGTTGGAACTATGGTCCTGACCCGGTACAAGTAGCTAAGAGCTTGAAGGAGAGGCACATACCAGTACTATTCGTGATAGTTGGGTCGGATCCACGCGGCTACAAGCTGGAGGCAAGACTCCGAGATACAGGCGTCAGGGTTTACAGGCTTAACCAGATAACCTACAGCGTGCTCGAGAGCCTTGCAATGGATGCTGCTAAGCGGGCAAGGCTTCAAGCATTAACGGCTAAGGGTGAGACCTCGCTCCTCGTCCGGGCTGGGCGCAGAGACATATCCTGGATAATTGGCGCCTCTGCAATAGCTCCTCTAGTCCTCGTTCTCAGAAGGCACGGAGTCTAGAGGCGGGGTTTGGTTGAGGGTCTTCTTCTCAAACCCGTTGGCTGGTGTCGCTGTAGCGGCGATATCGGCGCTGATACTCCTTAGGCGTAGACTCCCTTCCAGGAAGTATGCTGAGATGAACACGTTTTTCAACCCGCTTGTAGACTTCATAGAGAAGCCGGTGTATCGTCGCCCACGCAGGCTCCTCGTACTCGAGGTACTACTAGCCATTCTCCTATCATTGGCGGTGGCATCGCCTACTATTGAGTACACGGTCGTCAAGCATGTGGAGAAGCGGAGCCTTGTGCAGCTCCACATTCCTCCGCGTCCGGTGGTAGTGGCTATAATCGATGTCTCTGGGAGCATGATGGGAGCAAAGCTAGCGGAGGCGAAGAAGGCGCTAGAGCTGCTCGTCGAAAAACTCAGTAGGCTCAATAAGACCGTTGACATAGGCCTCATAGCGTTCTCGGACAAAGTAGAGCTAGCAGTACCTCCCGGGGCAAACGTGTCCGAAGTACTGGATGCTATAAGGAGGCTCGAGGCAGGCGGCGGCACTATGTATACGTATCCCCTCTCCCTCGCCTATAGCTGGCTAAAGATCTACCGCGAGTTCAACCAGACAGCCATAATAGTGTTTGCCTCGGATGGTATCCCAGCTGACCGCTTTGAGTACCGCGAGGTATTGGAGAAGCTTGCATCCATGGGGATCCGTGTCTACACAGTCTTTATAGGCAATAATCCTTCTGGCCGCGACGAGGTCGAGTACATGGCTAGGGTCGGCCACGGGAAGAGCTATGTAGCGGAAAAGGCGAGCGACCTGGTAAAAGTCTTCGAGAAAATAGCCAATGAGACGGGAAAAATAATAGAGAATACAACAGTGACTGCAAGGCTAACAGTCAAGGTGAAGGAGCAGAGGAACCTAGCCGCACCACTCTATGCAGCAAGCCTAGCTGTGTTCCTGCTACTGAGCCTGGAAAGGTATAGGGAGACACGATTAGCGCTCTAGGCGCGTCACCCCTGGCTCGTTCTAAGGAATACGGGGTCTATGTTACCATACTCACAGCTCCTGCAAGGAGCCCTATCCGACGGCCTTGGCGGCTCCAGTGAAGCTAGCTCGTCTGCCACTGTTAGGCCGTTTCTCTCAAACCACTCGGCGAGATCCTCCGGCACGAACCTCTCAACAAGGAAGGTTCTCCCAGCAACGTCTTTGAAGACGAGCACTGCTTCCTCAAGAGGCCATTTCTCGACCAGTATCCACGTATATGCTGCGAGCTGAGCCTTTGCAGCCAAGTAGCTCCTAGAGTGTCTACGCACAAGCCATGGCTTTGACGAGGTCTTTAGCTCCGCTACGCGTAGGCCTCCCCTACTATACTCTATCGAGTCAGGCACCCCTATCACCATGTAGCCTCTTGGAGCCCTTCGCCCAATCATCGGCCACTCTTCTCGCCTAAAGTACTCCACAATATCCGTGGCCTCATTGTACTTTCTCACCTGCTCCTCATACTCGCGGGGATCAATAAGCCCCATTGAGACCACTCCATTCTCTAAAAGCTTCTTAAACGCCTTCCCGTCCTCCCTTAGCAATACCTCGGCTATCTGTGGCCCTGTAAGCGCCTCACTAATTGCATCGCTCGCGTTCTCCCCGTGAATAATTCTCCCCGTGATTATTCTCTCCCTGCCCTTCTTCCAGAGCTCAGCAGCCCAGAGGACAACGAGCCCAGCAAGCTCGTCCTCCCCCAGCTCCTCCAAGCTCAGCCACCCGGTGTTGAAGAGGCTCACACTGTGCCATGCCTTAAGCCTGCACCAATACCAAGAACCAATACTACTGGCGGGAACTACTGGTGGTGCTTTCTTCCTAGCCAGCGAGCCTACTGCCGCCAATGCTCTATGCTCACATACACGCTTCGCCATCAATACTGCCCCATACTTACGCTATGATAGGGGCTGCGAGAAAATATAACCACAACCGCAGCAAAAGGTAAGCAGCTAATTCTATGATAAGGCAAAAACGTGTGCTCTTCTCCTCTGAGCTAACAAGGCATCGCTATGTAGAGAAAAGAGTAGACAGTACTCCTTTCTAGGCACAGCGTCGACTATCTAAACAGTGCGGGGTTGCTATTTCTTGCTAGTCTCTACCACAAGGACGTCAATATTCTTGCTTATAGAGACCACCTTGCTCGAGACACTCCCTAGCAAGAGTCTCTCTATTCCGCCTCTCCCCCGCCTACCAACAACTATGAGATCGTAGCCGTTCTCCTCGGCGTAGCGTACGAGCTCTTCTGCCGGGTCTCCCATGAGGACGGCGTAGTCTGCTTCGCTGAGCCCGGTTGTCTCCTTTATCTCTGCTATGAGCTTCTCAAGCTCCTTCTTTGCGGGCTCCTCTAGCGTGCTAATATCTACTGATTCCGGGACCATCAACTCGCCAAGGAACACTACGGGGGGAGGAAGAACAGTTGCAACGGTAATCCTCGCTCCAAGCTGCTTGGCTAGATCCACTGCTTTTCTTACAGCTATTTTTGATGCCTCACTGCCATCGTATCCTACGAGTATTTTCCTATAAGCCATGTGTTGTCCCCAGGATACTAGGAGCGGTTGAAACGGTGTAAAAAGTGCCTTGCCGGATTAAATTCGATAGTTGCGCTCTATTTTTCCGTGACGTGTTTCGGCTCGTTCCTTGTTACCGAAAATGAGTGGTGTACTGTTTATGCTGGATGCCCCGAGAAGCAGTATTGGCCCTTCTCCCTGCTCATAAGTGCCGAGAAGGGGTAAGGGGTGTAATGGCCCTGGGAGAGGAGGAGCAAGCGCAGCTGTTTAGGAAGGCGCGCGAGGCGCTGGAGTCTGGTTCCAGGATACACGTAGTAAGCCATGTAGACCTTGATGGCTTATCCTCGGCAGCAATAATCATGCGGTGGGCGCGCTCCAAGGGCAAGGAAGTGGCTCACAGCGTTGCCGGGGTCCGCGGCCTCTACACGATGGCTAAAAGGGCGCTTCAAGGCGCAGCGGGTAAGCCGGGCACGGTCGTAGTCATTGCGGATCTGTCGCCACGTGGCCGCGGTGATGCAGAGGCCATAGCGACTCTGGCGAAGTATGCTAAGTCCGTCATCTGGCTAGACCACCATGTGTGGGAAGAGGACGTGGAGACTGTGCTTGAGAAGCACGGTGTAATAGTTATCCGTGACCGGAGCAAGGTGACAGCAGAACTGGCATGCTTTCTCACCGAATGCTGGAACGACGAGGTTTCGAAGAAGCTAGTCGAGATAGCGAGAGCCGATGACTCTTGCAGCGAGGACCCCTACGGCCTCGCAGACAAGTGGAGGCTCGTTCTCCGCTACCTTGACTGGGAGGGATTGAGGCGCGCGGCCCAATCCCTCTCCCGGGGCGAACTCTGGCCCGACTGGGCTAGAGAGATCTACGAGAAGGAAGCGCCTAGCTATTATCGCGAAATAAGGGAGAAGACAAGCGTCCTAATAGAGTCCTTTAACGGTATAAGGGTTGCCGTGGTGACCCCGCCTCCAAGAGCAAGCGCGTGCGACGTCCAGCGCTTGGGAGCGACCCCGGGGCCCGATAAAGCCGACGTAGTTGTAATAGTCTACCCGAAGGGGCTCAGCATAAAGACGTGGGGAAGGCTGAGAGCTGATTGCATCGCCGCAAAGCTCGGGGGAGGCGGTCACAGCAACGTCGCAGGAGCACCTAGGCCATCAACAACAATGGGGTCAGCGCAAATAGCGAGAATGGTTGCGAACGCGGCAAAGGAGTGCTTATCCCAGAGCCTCGGCCCAGTGCCCTCTGGTACCGCCTATACACAAAGTAGGCGGAAAGAATAACGAGGAAAACAATAAGCGCATATGCTACAAGGATGCTTACCGGGTCGAGCCCCCTAGTTGCCCAGTCTCTGAACCTGCTCAACCATGCTCGCCTCTCTGTCCCCGGCGCTAGTCCGGCATCTTAGTCTCCGCTATGTATTCAAGGTTTAGCTCGGTCTCCGGGTCAAACAGCATCACCTTCTCAGTGGGTACTACTATGTACAAGTTATCGCCGCTGCTAGGCCTCTCCTCCGGCGGTGTGAGGACCTTGACAGGCGTGCCCGCAACGATGAGTGTCACGAGAGTCTCTCTACCCAGGGGCTCAACCGCGTATACTTCGCCGCGAATGCTCAGCGCACCTGGGCTAGGCTCTGCTGAGAGCTTGGCATGCTCAGGCCTAAACGCGACGACAATCTCCTCGAGACCAGCTTCCACAAGTATCTTTGCATACTTCTCGCTCACCGGGGCCACTGAGCCTGCAACCTCTATTGCAACGGTTTCTCCCCTAACGACTTTGCCTTGAAGCATGTTTGCTGGAGGCGAGCCTATGAAGCCTGCTACGAAGAGGTTCTTCGGCCTATAGTAGACATCGTCGGGGCTCCCTATTTGCTGCACGCGGCCCTTGTCTATCACTACAACCATGTCTGCTAGACTCATGGCCTCTGCCTGGTCATGTGTGACGTGTATAGTAGTTATCTCTAATTCGCGCTGCAGCCTCTTGAGCTCAGCACGTATCATTAGGCGTAGCAATGCGTCAAGGTTGCTAAGGGGCTCGTCGAGCAAGAGCACCTCGGGCTCCTTTACGAGTGCTCTTGCTAGTGCTACTCTTTGTTGCTGGCCGCCGCTGAGCTGAGCCGGATAACGGTCAAGAAGCTCCTCTATGTGGAGGAGCTTGGCGACCTCGTGGACTTTTGAATCTATCTTTGACTCTGGTGCCTTTCTGAGCCTAAGTGGAAAAGCTATGTTGTCGTAGACAGTCATGTGGGGGTAGAGGGCATAGTTCTGGAAGACTAGGCCTATGTTCCGCTTGCCCGGCGGTAGATCCGTTACGTCGCGGTCACCGAAGTATATGCGCCCGCTTGTGGGCTTATAGATGCCTGCGATGAGGTAGAGTAGCGTCGTCTTGCCTGAACCGCTTGGGCCCAGGAGGACGGAGAACCTTGCGTCGGGGAAGCGTAGGGAGATATTGTCTACTGCGACTACTTTTCCGAAGCGCTTAGTAATGTTCTCGAGGACTACTTCGACCATTACCCTTTCACCCCTCCGCTCATTGTTTCGAGTAGGAGTCTTTGAGTGAAGATAAAGAAGAGGAGCGTGGGAAGGAGGTATAGTGTTCCGGCGGCTGCTGCTATGGGGAGGTAAGCTGTCTCAATGTTCCCTATTGTCTCCTCTATGAATGTTGCCAACGTCTTTATCCCGCCAGCGACGTATAGGAAGACGTGGACATAGATTAGGTCCTCCCATCCAGCAAGGAACGCGAAAATCGATAGCGCGGCTATGCCTGGCTTAACCTGTGGTAGGAGGATCTTCCACCAAGTCTTTATGCGGGACGCTCCGTCAACGAGCGCGCTCCACTCAACCTCCCACGGGATCTTGTCGAAGAATCCCTTCATGAGCCAGATGCTCATAGGTATCTCGAGCGAGGCCCTAGCCAGTATAGTGAAGAGGAACTGGTAGCTAGTGAGCACATTCTTTGGAACCAGCTGCAGGCTCCAGACATAGATAGCGTACACAGCAATAAGCAGAGCTACGCCTGGAAAAGCGTGGAGGAGTATGAGGAACTCCATGAGCCCGCGCCTCCACTTGAACCTCATACGCGAGAAAGCATACCCCGCGAGAGTACTGGCAACGACGACGACTGCAGCTACCCCGGCTGCAACAACTAGCGTGTTTATGATTATCTTTACGAGGTCCCAGAAAGTATAGAGTGGCGCAGCAGCGGGCTCAAGCCTGCCCTCGAAGAGCAGTCTCCAGTTCTCGAGACTATACTTTGCAGTGAATATGTCAGGGCCTGAGAGCATGTGGTCTGCAAAGCTAGACAAGACTAGCAAGAGATATATCATTACGAGGGGGAGGCTGATGAGGCCAAGGATGGTTGCTAGTAACAGCGTCATGCGTCTACGAGATATCGTCTCCACATCATGGTACACTATAGTCTCTGCTACTGCTTCTTTCCTCCCCCGACGTACCCTTCCAAGAATCGAGGCAAGGCTCATCATATCTCACCCCGCGGCTCCTGCATCATCTTCTTGAACCCAAGCAGCCTCAGCGAGAGGAGGCCGAGCACAGCTCCTATCGCCACTAGTATCGTTGCAGCAGCCGCTGCGACGCCTTGCTCCCCGGCGCTAAAGGCCTCGTTAAAGACGTAGAGCGCCCAGGTTGTACCCCACCAGCGGTCTACCACACCCCACTCTGTCAGCAAAAAGATGTGTGCGAACGTCGTTAGTAGGCTGAGTAGCTGCCAGATAGTAACGTATACGAGGTGCCACCTTATTTGTGGTAGCAGTATGCGCCGAATAAGCTGAAACGTGTTTGCCCCATCAATCCTTGCCGCTATTATCTGTTCGCGCGGTATGCTCTTCAAGGCACTATAGAAGATTATCATCCCGAAGCTGACGCCGACAAAACCGTTCACAACTATGAGTATGAGCCACGTACCGGCTGGCTGAAGGGAGGGATCAGTACCCCATGCGATCGGGTGGTCTATTAGGCCTAGGCGTAGGAGGAGGCTGTTAAGCGTCCCCTCACCGCTCCCTAGGAAGAAGTAGTACCATAGGAGCGAGTATACGGCAACTGGTGTAAGCCTTGGGAGAAGCCACAGGCTGCGATACGTGAGCGAGACCGATTCCTCCATGAAGAACGCTGCTAGTGCTAAGAGGAGGCCTCCGAGCACGTTTACGATGAGCGTGGCCGAGGTAAATACTATCGTGGTTTTGACGACTTTGCTTACGTCGGGGTCGTGCGTCACGAGGTAAAATAAGTACTCGTAGCTCTGGGTAGTAAATTTGCCCATATAGGCTTTCAGATTCCAGTCGCGGAGAGGAGTGAAACCAAGATATACTGCAAGGATGAGAGGTATTATGTAGAAGACTACGACGAGAGCTAGGGCCGGGGAGAGGAAAAACAGTATTTGCTTAATCCTCTCGCTGTCCGCCATTATGTAGCCCTCCTATCTAGGGCTAAGGGTATTGCCAGTTCGTCGGTATCTCGCCCTTGATCTCTGTTGCCTTGCTTAGCTCGGGGTCGGCTTTAACCTTGCTGATGATGTACTCGACTGCCTTGTCTGGCGTCATCTCGCCACGGAGCACCTTGTCTACTGCGTCGCGGAAGATGTCGGCTAGCTTCGGGTATAGTGGGTGCATTGGTGTTAGCTTTGTGTATTCTAGTAGCTTGCTAGCATTGGCAAGGAACTCAACGTTTATGTCGTTAACAGTCTTCTTCACTATGTCGGCTATGGCGTTCTTTACCTCGGGGCTTAGCTCTATCTCTAGGTTGGCTAGCTTCTGTACCCATGCCTTGTCGTTGATTAGCTCTGCTGCCTTCTTGGTTACTGGTAGGTGTGCGCTGATAATGCTGTGTATCGCTACTAGGTCTGGGTCGCTAGCTTTCACTATTAGCAGGAACGCTATCATGTGGTATACATCCTTGTATTTAGCGTAGTCCTTGTTGTCCTTTCCAGCATTGCTCGCTATCATCCATACGAATGGCTGACTGAGCGTCACCGGCTTGTCTCCATGATCACCTGCCGGGAACAAGGTGTAGTAGAAGTACCTCTTTACCTCCTCGGCGGTCAGGGGCCTGCCGTTACAGTATGGCTTTGTCTGCCACTCTGTCCAGTGCCAGGTACCACCTATCCAGATGAGAGTCTTACCACAGACTACTGCTGGGTGTATTTGCTTAGCCCAGTCCCAGCTCATCATGTCCTTCGGGATTAGGCCGTCTCTGGCCATCTTCCACTCAACGTAGAGCCACTTATACACAGCAGGAACGTCTACTACTAGCTTGCCCGTAGCAGGGTCCTCTAGCTGGCCGCCGAATGCGAATATGAACTGTATGAGGTCTGGGTGTGCACTACCCTTTCTGTGTAGTACGCCCCACTGCGAACACTTGTTCTCGACAGCTAGCTTGGCGTACTTGTATACTTCGTGCCAAGTGACTTCTCCGCTCTTCACCTTATCGTAGAGGTTGGCGAGTATGTCCTCACCGGTCTTCTCCTTAATGCACTGTGCTACATCGGTGCGCCAGTAGAGAGGTCTTGCCTCCGTGTCCTGTGGGAGGCCATAGTACTTGCCCTTCCACTTGACAGCGTTGAGTAGGCTCGGATAGAAGTCCTTGATGAACTCGCTGTACTTTTCAACGTAGGGCGTTATGTCGAGTATGTAGCCCTCCTCAGCGAATCTCGCTATCCACTTGTAGCTGTTGGCCATGATGTCTGGGTTCTTGTTGGCCTGGAACCCTGTCTCGAAGTCCTGTGCAAGCTTGTCGCCGCCGCCTCTCCTAAACTCCGTCTTAATCACTATCTTGAAGTCGATGCCCTTGCTCTCAACGATCTTGTTGAGCCGGTAGGCGGCCTCACTGATAGCATATACTCTCATAACGCTGTTGGGGTCACCCGCGCTGGCGACTCTGAACTCTACCTGGTGGATTCCTTGGGCAGCAAGGTACTTTGCTATAGAGACAATGTCCTTCTCGATGTTGCCAGTAAGCTCCGGCTTGGCCGGGGCAGCCGACGTTGTTGGAGTAGATGTTGTCTGCGGTGCTGTTGTGCTCGGCGCCGGGCTAGAAGTTGCTGTAGTTGTCTGTGTACCTTTTCCGCCCTTTGCGGCATAGTACCATGCGGCGCCCGCGATGATTAATATAATGACTATGGTTGCAACTATCCACGCGGTGCGAGAAGCCATGCCTTTCTCACCTCTCTACATAAGGCTCTAGAACCGGTTCTAAATCCACTTAGAAGTATAGTGAAGGCCGCTTCTATTAAAATATTACTCCATGGCGTCGCAAATAGGGTAATCTCAGTGAATAGCAATAATAGTACAATAGGGGTCTAGAAATAGCACTATAGGGATAATTTATGTCAATGTATTGTTTATACTATAGGCTAATAGATTAGCGATACTGGTCCATAGGCTCTACGCGCACAGCGTGCACGAGATAACCTGTATGCGCGATCATAGTTGTTTGTGGTCGAAACGCGTCCCCGAATGGCTCATAGCTCCGGACAAGCACCTCATACACGCCTATATTGCCCCATCCACCACGAAGCCTCATGCTTAGGAGGAGGCGCTGAACCTGATTAGCGGCAGGGAGGAAGAACACTACCCCCGCACTCGGCCTCAGAGCCTCGTGAAGGTGTCTAAGAACAGCCCAGGGGTCAGGCATGTCGATAACAGCCGCGTCTATGTTCTTCTCATCAATGCCTTCTCTCGCGTCACGATGCTTGAGCGTAACCCTTTCCAAGAGTCCTAGTTTCTCAAGATTCTTCTTAGCTATCTCTAAGTTGTCTCTACGCTTTTCATAGCCATAGACGTGTCCTTGCTCTCCAACAATCTGTGCTAGGAAAGCAGTCGTAAAGCCGCTTCCAACGCCTATCTCGAGAATCCTCATGCCCGGCTTAAGGTCTAAGAGCATGGCGATGAAGCCGTGATCCTTGGGGTATATTACTTGGGTCTTCCTCCTTAGCCCTCGCTCCATGTAATCGACAAGCCTTGGCCTCATGACGAGCGCCTTGATGCCGCTGCTGAGCTTGACCCACGACCCGTATCGGAGCCCTATTACGTCGTCATGGCGAAGTACTCCGCGATCGCTGCCAGTGGTGCCGCCCCTGCGGACACGGAATATGAAGCGTCTACGCTCATCTATGTAGAGCAGCACGGGGCAACCTTCACAGACTGTGTCGACGCAGCACTCCTCGGCCAAGCCGCTATCCCTCTCTGGCTCTAGGTGCTGGCTAGGAGGAAAAATAGACGTAAGAACCATTTATGGTTAACAAAAAGCGCTTAGAAAAGAGCGCTGTGTGTCTTGGATCCTTATTCCCTCTTATAGGGCTGGCCTACGTGTCGCGGTGGTCTTACCCTGCCTAGGACTCCTGCAACAGCTGCCAGCGTGACTATGTAGGGGATTGTGTTGAGCAGTGTGTCGGGTACAACTGCCTTCACGGAGGGCATTATCTTGACCCATTCTCGTAGCACGTCGAAGAAGCCGAAGAGCGCGGCTCCTCCTAGTGCTCTTAGCGGGTTCCAGTCGCTGAAAACTACTAAGGCTAGGGCTATGAAGCCTCTTCCAGCCGCTATCTCCTTGGTAAGCGTTG
This sequence comes from Pyrofollis japonicus, assembly GCF_033097485.1. Lineage (NCBI taxonomy): Archaea > Thermoproteati > Thermoproteota > Thermoprotei > Desulfurococcales > Pyrodictiaceae > Pyrofollis > Pyrofollis japonicus. The sequence continues at coordinate 253,068 of NZ_AP028634.1, read as the reverse complement.
ACAGCCAGTCAAGGCTCATGAATGCACCCGCGAGGCCTGCAAGGGAAGCTCCTATGATTGTTGCAATGGCTTGTACTCTTTCAACGTGTATTCCAACAGTGTCTGCTGCTTCGGGGTTCTCGCCGACACTTCTAATGGTGAGGCCGATGCTTGTCCTAAACAATATGTACCACATGATGGGGGCCAGGATCAGCGCGAAGATTGTTACAGGGCTTATGCCGCCAATCCTCGGAACGCGTGCATAATTGTATACCTGGTGCTGGCCAGCGCTGTGCCAATAGACTATGAGCATGAACGGCACTAGTCCCAGGGCTAACGTGTTGATACCGACGCCCGGTATTATGTGGTCGCCCTTAAGGTACGCTGTTAGCGCTGCGTGGAGTAGTCCTATCGCCGCTCCTATTCCTAGGCCTGCTAGGAGCCCTATAAGCGGGCTGAGCGGATTATGGACGGCCTCAGCCGCCATGACTCCTACCATTGCGCCGAGCATTATTATGCCTTCGAGGCCGATGTTGACTATGCCGGCTCTCTCAGCCAGTATTTCGCCTAGCGCGGTCAAGAGTATGGGGGTCATCGCGTCGAGGGTGCTTAGTGTGAAGAGCCAAGCAGTGTGTGCATCCATGGTTTCACCCCTTTTGTAGCTCGGCTAGCTCTCTCCTCCTGCGTAGGTATTCGCGGAGCATGCGGAGGGTTCCGGGAACGGCTAGGGCGACTATGATGACGCCTTCAACGACTCTCACCATTTCGAGCGGAACTCCTGCATAGATTTGCATGTAGCGTGCACCGGACTTGAGTGCACCGACAAGAATTGCTGCGAATATTATCCCGATAGGGTGATTGGCCCCTATCAGTGCGACCGTTATGCCGTCGAATCCTAGGCCGTAGAGGTTGCTCAGCCCAGTCGTAATAGCGTAGTGAGGCGGCCTCCCCAGGACCTCGCCGGCGCCAGCTAGGCCTGATGCTATTCCGCCTACAAGGAACGAGATCATTATGGCCTTCTCGGTCTTTATGCCGGCGTAGCGGGCAGCCAACGGGTTAAGCCCGGCGGCTCGGAGCTCGTAGCCGGTAACAGTGTACCATAGCAAGTAGTAGACGAATAACGAGAACAGTATTGATACTATTATTGTCGCTGAGAGCTCCGTATCTGGGACTAGTAGTGGAAGCCTCGCATGCGTGGGGACACTTATCGTCTTGGAGGGGTCCTCTGGGTTATAGACGACGTAGACGCGGAAGTACTCGACTATCCAAAACGCTATCCAGTTCAGCATTATTGTTGATACAACTTCGTGAACTCCTCTCTTAACCTTCAATATGCCAGCTATGTAGGCCCAGACAAGTGCAAGTACAACCCCTATAGTATAGGCGAAGAGGGTACCTAAGACACTATCCAGCAATCGGATCTTATAGGTAGCAAGCCAGGCGACAAGTACGGCGCCGAGAGCGCCCATGTAGAGTTGGCCCTCGGCTCCTATGTTGAAGAGACCGGCCCTAACGCCGACGGCAAAAGTTATACCCGTTAGCATTATTGGCGCCGTGAAGCTGAGAGTCCCCGTAAGCCCGTAGCTATCGAAGAGGCTCATGCCGAAGAGGCTCTTATATGCCTCTACAGCATCGTAGCCGCTGAGATACATAATGATTGCTCCTACCAAGAGGCCTACGAGTAGCGCGATAACGCTCTCTCCTAGCCTAAGGAGGCCCTCCACGAGCCATTCAGGGAGCCTTGTCCGAGAAACCTCCAGCCTTTCAGCTTGAGCCAAGACCCTTTACCTCCATACCGCCCATTAGGAGGCCGAGCTTCTCCTCTGTGAGCTCCTCGGGGCGTGTTACAGCAGTGAAACGTCCATCATACATTACTGCCACCCGGTCGCTGAGCTGTAGAACCTCATCGGTATCAGCGGAGACTAGTAGGACAGCGTGCCCCTTCGTGCGCAAGTCAACGAGCAGCTTACGGATATACTCGGTGGCAGCTACGTCCAAGCCTCTCGTTGGCTGGGCAGCGACTATTAGCCGCGGGTTCTTGGAAAGCTCTCTTCCAGCCAGCAGCTTCTGCTGGTTACCACCGCTAAGATAGCGCACGGGGCTGCGCAGGCTCGGGGCTACAACCTCGTACTCCTCAATAATCTTCCTTGCATGGTCGTAGACGCTCCTCCACCTTATTGCGCCAGCTTTGCCGCGGAACTGCTCCCAGCGATGCATCCCGAGCACACTGTTCTCCGCAACACTCATGTCGAGGACGAGGCCCATTGCACGCCTATCCTCGGGTATATGGGCTACTCCTAGCTTGTACAGCTCGCCAGGCTCCTTGTTAGTGACGTCAACATTCATTAAGAATACTTTGCCCTTCTCAACCCTCCTCAGCCCCGTGATGGCTTGCACTAGCTCGGCCTGTCCATTGCCCTCGACCCCGGCGATGCCGAAGATTTCGCCCATCCTCACCTCGAAGCTCACACCCTTCACGGCCCACGCGCCAGTATCACTTCTCACCCATAGGTCAACGACCCTTAGTACTGGCTTACCCGGCTTGGCCGGAGGCTTCTCAATACGTAGGAAAACCTCTTTGCCAACCATCATCCGGGCAAGCATGCGAGGCTCTGCCTTCTCTCGTGGAACCTCGCCTACAACCCTCCCCCTCCTCATGACTACTATGCGGTCAGCTATCTCCAAGACCTCTCTAAGCTTATGGGTAATGAATATCACTGATTTCCCGCTATTCCGGAGCCTCCTCAACGCCTGGAACAAGACCTTGGTCTCGAGCGGTGTGAGGTTAGTCGTGGGCTCGTCGAGGATCAATATATCGACTCTACGGAGAAGCATACGAAGTATCTCTATCCTTTGCCTCTCGCCGAAAGACAGCTGCTCAACCGGCACATCGAGGCGGACACGGAGCCCTGTCTCCTCCATGAGCTTCTCAATCTCCCGCCGCGCATCCCCCTTGATCTTGAGCCCGAGAACTATGTTCTCATACCCAGTAAAGACAGGTACAAGTGCTAGGTGCTGGTGCACCATCCCGATACCCTTGCTGAGGGCATCGGCCGCGGAATGAAATGAGACCTTCCGCCCCCGTAGATATATTTCTCCACGAGTGGGGCGAAGAAACCCGGAGAGAATCTTCATCAGCGTTGTCTTTCCTGCACCGTTCTCGCCTAGGAGGCCGAGAATCTCCCCGTGATATATGGCTAGGTCTACGCCTCGGAGCGCGACAGTACCATCTGGGTAAATCTTGACAATACTCTTCATAAGCACTATAGGGTTCTTGGCGTCCTCCAAGGCCCTCGCAACCTGTCGGTGATAAGTGCCAAAATAAGGAAAATGAGCTATTAGGTAAAAAAGTGCTTGGTAACCCGATTCCTCGGTATGGACTAGAAGAGGCCTTATCCTACCTTGAAGATCTCTCTGAGCTTCGCTATCTCTTTGCTGTCTAGCGGTATCATCTTCTCTATGTCGCTGAACTTCACGCCATAGACCTCTAGGTCCTTGTTCGTCTTAAGCGTGTCTTGTAGCTTGTAGGCCTCGTCCCAGATCCACTGCGGTATTTGCTCTCTCATCTTCTTGACCTTCTCGTAGATCTCTTGCTTCTGCTCTGGCTTTATCTTTCCAGCCTGTACACCGATCTCTAGGAAGGTTTCTAGGTCCTCTAGGCGGCTCATCCCGACGCCGCCTTCGGCGAGGCCTAGCTCGAGTATACCGCCGTACTTTGTCACCTTGCCTGCATAGTAGTCTAGGGCCCTCTTCACAGCAGTATATACACCAACGTCAACCCTCTTCATCATGCTCGCGATTATGAAGCCTGGCTTGATCCAGTCCTGGTCGCTGTCAACGCCTATCGCGAATGGCGGGCCCATGTCCCTGCCCTGCTTCTTCGCAGCCTCCTCTACTGCCTCGAAGATGCCTAGGCCGGTCGCGCCAGCAACGTTGTAGACGATGCAGGCGCCGTTAGCTAGCTGTGCCTCAGTAGCGGTCTTGCCGCGTGCTGGGTCGTTGAAGGCACCTGTATACGTGTAGAGTATTCTTAGTGGCTGAACCTTCTCGCCAGTGTGTTGTTCGTATATCTTCTCTCCATACCTTATGCCCCAGTAGTAGCCGGCCTCGAACTTGTAGAGAACCGGTATCTCCATTCCAAGCACTACGCCTACAGCCTTGCACTTGTAATGATGCGCCACCATGCCGGCCAGGGCGCCGACTATGGCGCTGCCTTCATGCTCCTTGAACAACACGCTTAGAACGTTAGGCTTGTCCGGGATGTAGCCGTCTATTATAGCGAATAGCTGGTCAGGGTACTCGTCGGCAACCTTCTTAACGGCGTCAGTCATGAGGAAGCCCACCGCGACTATAACTGCACACTTCTTGCTCTTCGCCAGCGTCCTCAGATTGGGGAGATAGTCTGACTCGCTTGTACTCTGAACCTCTTTCAGCTTGAGGCCGAAGTCCTTAGCCGCCTTGCTTGCACCCAGGTACGCCATGTCGTTGAAGCTTAGGTCTCCTCTACCACCGATATCGTATACGACACAGACCTCGTTACGCTCACCTGCGGCAGTAGTTGTGGCCGGGGCGGTAGTGGAGGCTGGGCTGCTGGTCTGGGGTGTGCTAGTTGCGCCGGTTGCCGTGGGAGAGGCGGTGGCCGACACACTTGGTGTACTCGTAGTGGTTGTCTTGCCGCCGCCCTTTGAGGCATAGTACACAGCCACGCCTGCGATAATAATGATGAGGATAATTGCGCTTATAATAGCAGTCTTATTCATAACGTATATCCCCCGCTATACCTCTCTCGCGTGATAGAGTGCAAAGGCACGGCTAGAAAAATAGTTCTTACAGCTTGAACCACGTAAGCAATCCCTTATCGCGGAAGTAATATGCCTAAGCCCCTGCCTCGGGCATCCTTATAAGAGGCGTGTGGAGACCAAAGACTACTAGTGAAGTGATGAACGCGCCGGAAGCGAACCCCGGACCGAGGCGCCCAGTGAGGCGCTGATGGCGTAAGCCGGGTTGGCTGACGCTGCTACTTTTCGCAGCGAGCAAATACTCGTTAAGGCTCTCCTCGAAGCGGCCTTAGCTCATCCTGGTTACGGGTTATACCCTGCCTATTGTTCCGGGGAAGAGTATCTGGTAATACTGGGCTAGCTATTGCCCCCTCCGGGGCTTCTCCCTCTTCCATGCATAGACCTCTTCCGGTGTCTGGGCATGGCTGCGGTAGTAGAGGTTAGGACAAAAAGTACCGGCATAGACACTGGTCTTCTAAGCCTACCCCTCGACGAAGAGGCCCGCTTCGCCTGCAAGGGGGCCGGGGTAGAAGAGGAGATAGATGGCTGGGTATTCGACTACCTGGGTAAAGAACTCGTGGAGAAGCGCTTCACGGGCTTCGTATGCGTAAAGTACGGCACTGGGCACCGGCTCGGCCTCGTAGTGCTTGATGGAACTGTGTTCGGTGCCTGGCTCGCAGGCCCCCTGGGCGAGTACTGGGGCGAGGAGGCGTTGTCTGCTGCAGAGGCTCTACTAGGCCCGGCCCGCGTCAAGTTTGCACCGCGCCCCGCCTACGAAATCGCATAAGCAGTATGTTGGGACTCGTTTTTAGCGTAAAAGATCTAGATAACATAGCTTCACAGTATGGCATGGAAAGAGTTGGTTTATGTACTGTGTTTCCCGGTTCTCTGCTAGGCTAATTGAGTACCGGCTGTTTGCTCTCTGCATGTACTCGCATCATGACGTAGAGTCTGTAAGCGGGCCTCGGATGAGGGTTTGCGAGGAATACGCCTCCCGGTACGCGGCGAAGACGCAGAGCCGCGACAAAGTCTCTGTAGACGCTCTTCAGAGTAGGCTTTGCAGGCACTTCGTTAGTCATATTTGCGAGGGCCGAGATAGCTGCTGCTCCGACCCTTCTCACGGAATAGATGTCTGCGAGGCTCTCCCAGGCCCAGCTATAGGTCACCCAGAAGCCCCACTCTGCTAGGAACATAGCTACCGCCTCAACTATTCCAATAAAGCCTCCTAGCGTCACTAGATTGATCATTCCTAGAAGTATTGCCACGCTCGAGAGGATCAGTACAGTGCTCGCGGCCTGGGGTGTTAGTGGGCGAAGTGCTTCAGAGTGTCCCTTCTCGTGCATCACTATCGCAGCAATCTGGGCAGGGTCAAACACGTTGAGCAGGGACTCCGATAAATATATCTTGCCGGTCCCAGTGAAGCTGAATGCTGCGAAGCCCCTATTCTTCAAAACCCTTACCCGGACGACTTCGTCGCCGAGCCCTACGGCGGCATCCCTGCTCCTTGTCTCGAGGAATACGTGGGCAACAAGGAAAGCAGCGACAAGGGTTACGAGGCTCACGAGGAGGGTCTCGAGATCCATCCATCCGGCGACGAGGGCGAGTAGCGCGGAGCCTCCGAGCCCGTAGAAGAGTAGAAGCCTAAGCCTCTTCCACATCTTGTCTACAGGGCCGTTAACGGTTGCAACGTAGAGCCCTGGGCCAGCTAACCCGGCGGCAACGATGACAGCTAATAGTGCTTTGCTCAATTTGGCTGCGGAACCTCCGGGACTCCCCTTATGTCGCCGCTAAGTCGGGTAATTACTAGGGCAATCTGTGTCCTTTAATTATTACCTGCCTCGTGCGATGCTAGTGTGTTCCGAGATACTAATAAGTGGCGGGCCTCCAAGGACTACATAGTCGCGCTTAAATACTCGTCATAGCCTCCTCTAGGTAGGGTTTGGAGGGTTCTTCTATGTCGAGCCCGGCTTCTCTCGAGGAGCGAATCGAGAAGCTGATAGCACAGCTAGAGCAAATGAAGAAGATGCTTGAAGGGATTGCTTTAGACGAGATGTGTGAGGCTAAGGCTTACCGAGACATGGCTAAGGCTTGTAGAGATGAGCACGCGAAGTGGGAGCTCTTCCTCATAGCCTTTGACAGTATAGTTCACCGTGAAATAGCGTGGGCGCTCATGAGGGCGATTACCTCGACGATCATGTTTGCCCGCGACCTCTTGCTCTACAAGCCTGGCCCCGAGGAAGCGAAGCGTGTACTAGAAATGGTTGAGACACATATTAGCATGGAGAAGCTTGCACAATCAAGTTACGAGGACCTGGTTCCCCTAGCCGAGCCTGGGACCACTCTTAGAAAGCTGTTGGAGCTGCTTGTTGAGGAGGAGAAGAAGCACGCCAGGCTAGCCGAGTCGGTGATAAAGAGGCTAAAGTCAAAGACAGGGGAAACTCAGTAGGATCTTATCCTACTTGTTGGAGGAGGCCAAAAGGGTTTTGAACACTAGTTTTGCCTAGACATAGCCTTCTTCGGCACATATCTTCTTCATTACCAGTGCGTCTTTGTCCAGGATAGGGCTCTCGGATATAATTACCCCTTCTATGCCGGTCTCCTTGTAGCCGCGGCACACTATTCTCCAGTCCGGCCCGTACTCCTCTTCAGCAAGGGTGTGATGTTCTCTTTCCCCTCCCCTCCCGTACTCTATCTTGCTGAAGTGAGTGTGGAGCGGCTTTACAGCCCAGCTTCCAAGCTCTTTCTCAATGAACTCTATGACTTTGATAACGTCGTCTATTTTTGTGATAAACTTTCCCTCGCTTCTCGCGTAGAGATGGGCCCAGTCGACTGCTGGCCGCGCCATTTCTAGCTCGCGGCAAATAGCTATCACTTCCTCAATGCTTCCAACCTGGCTTGTCTTGCCTGTTGTTTCCGGTGCGATCCATACTCCCTTGACCCCCTCCTGTTTCATCCACTCCACGACAGGCCTTATCCCCTCTATTGTGCGCTTCAATGCCTCTTCGGGGCTCGAGTTGCCCTTGTAGTAGCCCGGGTGGAACACGACCGCGTAGGCCCCCATCCAGTATGACGCCTGGACTGCTGCCCTCAGTCTCTCCTGGCTCTTCTTAACGGTCTGCTCCTCTGGTGACGCGAAGTTTATGAAATATGGGGCATGCATTGATAGGAGCACGTCGTACTTCTTTGCAGCTTCTCCTATGGCGCGGGCCTTGGCCTCGCTTATCCTAACCCCTCTCACAGCCTCATACTCCATAGCGTCGAGGCCCTCCTTGGCAACATACTCTACGGCTTTTACGTAGTCGCCGCTCTTCATGTCAACCGGTTTGCCTGCAGGCCCGAAGCGCATACGTTTCCTCGACAAGACTTGATTCCCCCTCTAGACTCCTTAGAGGAGGCACATGGCCCCTAAATACGGGTAACGAGCCTTGCGTATCAACACTTAAGCTATTTCGCTGCATTGTTTGTCGCCGCCTTTTTCTATCCCGGGGGCTCGGAGTGGTTGAACAGTGGAACAAGCGAGCGTCCGGAGGCATGCATGGGTTATGCGTCTAGGCTTTTACGGTTTTGGCGCAATTGCGCGCCTAACCGCGAGGCTTGGCCTCGAGCGGGGCCATGAAGTAGTGGCTGCTGTTGACATTGATCCTAGGCTTGTTGGCCGCGATATCGGAGAAGTCATGGGTCTCGGCGAGAAGCTTGGCGTAAAGATAAGCAGTGACCCCTCTGTTCTCGCCCAGGCAGACGTGGTTATACATGCCACGGGCTCGTATCTGGACAAAGTATACCCCCAGCTTACCCGTGTAATCGAGATGCGGAGAGACGTGGTTTCAACTTGTGAGACCCTCGCGTACCCGTGGTATCGTTACCCGATCCTTGCACGCAAGCTGGACGAGAAGGCTGGCCAATACGGTGTAGCAGTGCTCGGAGCCGGGATAAATCCGGGATTCTTGCTTGATACGCTCCTCGTTGTGCTCTCTGCGCCCTTCCACCTAGTCAGAAGGATCCATGCTGTTAGGAGCCTGGACGCCGCTAAGAGGAGGGAGCCTTTCCGCAGGAAGATAGGTATAGGCCTAGACCCGGCCGAGGTTAGGGAGAAGCTTGAGCGCGGCGAGCTCACAGGCCACGTGGGGTACGCCGAGTCCGTTCTCCTAGTCGCGGATGCAGCGGGCATCCAGCCCGAGAGGGTGGTCGAGGCCCAAGAGGTCGTTGTCGCAGAGTCTGCTACAGAGTCTAGCGGTGTGCGCGTCGAGGCGGGTAAGAACCTCGGGCTAAAGGGCTATGGCGCAGCCTATGCTGGGGGCCGCGAGATAGTCCGCATAGAGTTCCACGCGTATGTCGGTGCACCCGAGTACGAGGAGGTGGTAATCGAGGGCAAAGACTACACGGTCAAGTGGAGGAGCACCGGAACCCCCGGCGATGCGGGCACAGCATCAGTGCTACTGCACATGGCTGAAGCCATACCTGGTTACGGTCCCGGCCTCCTTACAATGATGGATCTCGTCCCCTTTAGGCCCAAGTTCCTGGTGAAGCAGGGATGAGCCACGAGGAGGCCCTAGAAGAGCTCCGCAAGCGCCTCGAGGAGAAGTACGTCGAGTTCACGCCAGGGTCTAGGAGGCTCTACGAGAGAGCACGCAAGGTCCTACCCGGGGGAGTCACCTACCAGATACGATGGCTCAGCCCATACCCTGTCTTCGTCGAGCGCGGAGAAGCACAGCATATCTGGGACGTTGACGGCAATCGCTACATCGACTACTGGATGGGCCACGGTGCCCTGATCCTGGGCCATCGACACGAGGTTGTCAGGAAGGTTCTCGAAAACGCGCCGGAGCTAGGCACGCACCTCGGCTTCGAGAACCCCTATGCAATCGAGTACGCGGAGCTACTAGCGAGGATAGTGCCGGGCGTAGAGCAGGTAAGGTTCACTAACAGCGGCACAGAGGCAAACATGTACGCGGTCAGGCTCGCGAGAGCCTACACGGGCAGAAAATACATTATCAAGTTCGAGGGCGGCTGGCACGGAGGCTACGACCCCCTCCACGTCGGGGTTACTCCTCCCTACGAGGGCCCAGAGAGTCTGGGACTAATAGAGGACTGTCTACGCTACACGCTTGTCGCCAAGTACAATGACCTAGGCAGTGTAGAAGAACTAATGAAGAAGTTTGGCAACGATGTTGCAGCGATAATAGTTGAGCCTGTACTCGGCGCCGGCGGCGCCATCCCAGCGGAGAGGGAGTTTCTGAAGGGGCTACGAGAAATTGCAGACCATTATGGCTCCCTCCTAATCTTCGACGAGGTGATAACTGGGCTCCGACTAAGCCTCGGAGGAGCTCAGGAATACTACGGGGTACGGGCAGACATAGTCGTCATGGGCAAGATTATTGGTGGAGGTGTGCCGGGTGCAGGAGCCTTCGGTGCTAGAGAAGAGATAATGCAGCTACTAGACCACCTTCGCTACCCGAATCCACGTCAGCGCAGCTTCCACGGGGGAACGTTCACAGGTAACCCCTTGACAATACTGGCCGGATACGCCACCGTCAAGTATCTTGCAGAACACCCCGGCGTCTACGAGAAGATGAATAGTCTCTGGGACAATGCCCGGAGAAAGATGGACAGCGTCTGCTCTCGGTACGGCGATGTCTGCTGGTCAACGGGCGCTGGCAGCATCGTCGGGATACACTTTACGAGGAGCAGGCCACGCTCGGCGAGAGAAGCAGTAGAGAATAGGTGGAGCAAGAAGGTTTACGAGGCATTTAACCTATATGCTAGGGTAAACGGGATCCTATATGTCTCGGAGCACATGGCCCACCTGCTTGCATCGATAAAGCATACTTGGAGCGACGCCGAGCAATTCATAACGGTGCTCGAAAACTTCCTCGAGGAGGCAAAGAAAATAGGAGGACTACCACGATAGTCGTCCCGGAACAGAGGGACAGAGAGGAATCACGACGATAGTGATGAGTGTGGCGGGCTAGACCCCTCTACGTGGCGGAGGGGTGTGAAGACAGTGGACCCGCTGAAACCCTGCCTGGCTTCTATGCTATCTCGTACACGTTACCGTGCAAGCCTATAGGCGTGCTCAATTATCTTTTCAAGTGCTTCTTCAAGAGCGCCTATCCTGGGTACAAAGGATACATGGAACGCCGAGAACCTTGACGCCAATGTGACGCGCTTCAAGTCAACAAGCTCTACAAGGCTCTCGGCGACACGCCTCACATGGAGGAGGGCCTCTTCATCGCTATAGAGGGCGTGGAACAGCCTATCCTTGACGACGACCTCCCTGTTATATAGTCTGCCCTTATAATTCCTTACATCGTTCTCGACGAGCCTCTTAACAGCCTTGTCCCGGGGATCGTAGAGGTGTGCCTCACCGCCAGGAGGCTTAGACAGCCTAAAAGTCAGCTCAAGCCTCTCCTTCCTACGCCCAACAAGTATTACAGGTACATAGAGGAGAACATGGTGGGGAGGAATCATGTACAGCGCCCAGGCCTTTGGCACCTTCTCCGAGCTAAGGCGATACTCTGCGCGAAAGCCGACAAGGTAGCCGAGGAGCGTATATGTCTTATCACGGGGCCTAAGCACTCTCTCTAAGAGACCTATGACGAGCCTCATGTGTCTTATCATGAGCCTCCTCATCTGGAAGAACCAGAGCACGCTAAGCGATGATATAATAACTATGATTGAGAACATGAGCCACCAAGTATTCAAGTTGCTTCTTCACCGGCTCACGGGTTCCTTCAGACTAGGGTAATATACTCCTATGCAGTTTCCTCAATACTTGACAAAGGATTTAGGACGCAAAATACAGAGAAAATACGATGTATTACTTTTAAGAATCCAATACAATTAGTTAGAATAATCGGGGGCTTTGCAAATTCTTTAAATATACCACTTTTTCCCCTCCCTCTATAATGGTTACAAGAGGTAATCAGGATATAGTAATAAACACATGTTAAGCTAGGTGGGACGCATGGCGCACCACCCTGCGGTAAAAGCGACTGGGGCTCTGCTAACAGCAATAGGGCTAATACTCATGATCTACGCCTTCGTCATAGGCCCAATTCACGGCAAGATAGGCTCAAAGAGCGCCTGGACAAGCGATGCCATTAGCATGATTCTAGGATGGTACTTCATCATAGTGGGGCCAGCGCTGTACTTCGGCGAGGCACCGGCAAAGCTGAGGCGCGAAGCCGCCAAGGAAAAACAAAGCACCAGTTAGGGGGTGAGGCTGGATGGGCGCGCCCGCTGGAGCAATAGTTCTAACCGTTCTCGTGGCCTATATCCTAGCCTACATATACTACGGTAAGAAGATTCTTCAAGAGAAGGTTGTAAAGGCTGATCCCAATAGGCCTACACCAGCCTATACCAAGTATGATGGCATAGACTACGTGCCGACAAACAAGTACGTGCTCTATGGCCACCACTTCGCCAGCATCGCTGGTGCAGGCCCCATCGTAGGCCCAGCCATCGCGATGGCCTATGGATGGTTCTTGCCAATCATATGGGTACTCTTCGGCAACGTATTCATAGGAGCAGTCCACGACTACCTTTCCCTAATGGCTAGTGTGCGGCACGGCGGCCTCTCAATAATGAGCGTCTCCGAGAACGTCATGGGCCGTAAGGCGCGATACGTGTTCCTACTATACGTCTACGCAGCGCTAATCCTAGTGCTCGCGGCATTTATCAGCGTCGCCGCGAAGCTAATGGCGTCAATACCTTCAGTTGCCACACTCGCACTCCTCTACATGCCAATAGCTATAGGCGTTGGCCTGCTCCTATACCGTACCGGCTTAACGCCAGCACAGAGCTCAATAATAGGCGTAGTAATGCTGTTCATCGCCATAGCGTATGCGATGAAATATCCATTCCTCACGCCAACAACCAAGATAGCCGGGTTCACCATAGACCCCTACCACATGTGGATAATCCTCCTAGCACTGTACTCGTTCCTTGCAAGCGTGCTACCAGTATGGTATCTGCTACAGCCACGCGACTACCTAAACGCCTACGTGCTGTGGTCATTCGTCCTGCTAGGCGTAGTCGGAGGACTCATAGTCATAGCTAAGCCTCTCAGCGGCCCAGCCTACACCTCTTTCGCACCAAAGATATTCGCTGGAGAACCAACACCCTTCTGGCCAGCAATACCATTGATAATTGCCTGTGGCGCGCTGAGCGGCTTCCACAGCGTAGTAGCGAGCGGCACCACTAGCAAGCAGCTAGCAAACGAGCTAGACGCCCTATTCGTCGGCTACGGCGGCATGTTGACAGAGGGAGCTGTCTCCAGCTTCGCAGTAATACTGCCAATAGCCCTTGCGTGGAAGCAGCCAGACTTCCCGCAACTACTAAAAGCCATGGGCGTAGGCCAGGAGACAATCAACGCATACATTAGCAAGAACATACTTGTTCTAGACAAGGTGCACAGGTTCACCTATGGCTACGGCTACATGCTGGGCAAGGCATTCGGCAGTGTAACAACAGTTGGCTCAACCATGGCGAAGTTCGCCGCAATGGCCCTGGCATCGTTCATCCTTACAACGCTAGACACTGCTACGCGTCTAGGAAGATTTGCCTGGCAGGAGATGTTCGACTGGCTGGAAGAGAAGAGCCGCACAGCATACGTAGCCATAGCCAACCGCTACGTTGCCAGCGCTCTCGCAGTAATCATGGGCGTGGTGCTAGCATACCCCAACGTAGTCATAGGCGGCAAGCCTGCGCCAGCGTACAACGTGATATGGCCAGCCTTTGCTGGTACAAACCAGCTGCTCGCCGCCCTAGCCTTGCTGACTGCCGCGCTATGGGCATACGCAGTACTACAGGTCAGGGGCTCGATTAACTGGCTAATACAGGTCCCGGCATGGTTCCTATGGATAACGGTAACAACCGGACTAGCGTGGTGGACTGTAAAGGTGATGCCAAAGCTACCGACAATACAGAAGTACGGTGCGGGAAGCCTAGTAGTAATATCGCTGATCATAGACTTCTTGCTAATCTACCTATACGTGCAGGGACTCAGCAAGGCAAAGATAGCCAAGACTGCGCCTGCGAGAAGGTAGCGCGCATAGTTCCTCAACACCGTTTTTTGTCGGGAGTATTCCCGCTTTCCTTCTCTATTCCCTCTTCATGCTTTTTATGGCATTATCTGTGATTTGGAATAAGGTTAATGATATCCTAGGATAATGTTGTTATCTGGGTGCGTGGGTGCACGGTTGTGGTAACTGATCGAGTAAAGAAGCTGTTTAAGGAATTAAAAGAACTTGTTGTTGGGATGAACCAGGCGCTTATCGAGCAGCGTGTAGAGGCGCTCGAAATAGAGTACTTGGAGCTCGAGCATGCCTTCCTGACAATGATACTTGGTGGCCTAGTTGGGCTACCCCTAGCCCCTCTCAGCGTTGCAGCGGAGCTGGCACCCCATCTCGAAAAAGAGGTGAATATACTGTTCAACCGTACATGGCGTGGCGCCGACACGATAGCAGACTTGTTCAGTAGCATGGGCGGTGAGTGGTGAAGAGCAAGGTGGCGCTGCTCTCTAGCTTCGTGGAACCCGGGGTAGAGAGGCCCCACATCATAGTCGTCATGGGCAAGGGCGGTGTCGGTAAAACGACTGTCAGCATTAGGCTGGCTTACGAGCTTTCCCGTAAAGGCTTCAAAGTTCTGCTCGCAAGCCTTGACCCGGCGAAGCACCTGCTCGAGTATCTTGAGCTCCCCAAGCCACTTGTAGAGAAAGAGGTTGCCCCGAACCTGTTTGCGGTACAATACGAAGTTGACCGTTATGCTAGGAAGCTCTCAGAGGAGTACATGGTGCTGCTGAGGCGCCTTATACCGGCGCTCACCGCGCTGTCCGCTGATGATGTGCTCAAGGCTATACGCGACTCCCCGGGCTTCGAGGAGGAGGTCTTCCTGCGCATACTCAGCGAGCTATACGAGAGACGCGACATGGACTTCATCGTTGTCGATACTCCTCCGACCGGCATAGCTCTCCGCGTCGTCATGCTTCCACGCGTCCACTTGTTCTGGGTGGCGAGGCTCAGAGAGCTACGCGAGAGAATAGTCTCCATACGCTACGCTATAGCTAATGCCCTTGGCCGCCGAGAGGAGATACATGACCCTGTTCTGGACAAGCTCTACGAGATGGAGGAGAGGTACAAAGCACTATGGGATAGCGTGAGAAGGCCGGAGCGCACAAGCTTCGTTATTGTCGCGACCCCAGAGCCCCTCCCGATCTATGAAGCGAAAATGGTTGTTGAGCGAATAAAGGAGATGGGCTCAAGGGTAAAGCTACTAGTAGTAAACAGAGTCATGGCCGAGAAGGCCGCCATACTCGGCACCGACGGTATTGAGAAGACCCAGATAGCCGAGGCCAAGAAAATCTGCTGCATGACTAGGCCTCCAGCCCTGCTAGCCCTAATATCCCATGTCGAGAAGCCTCCTAGCAGGCTAGAAGACGTAGCAGAGCTGGATAAGGCTATAACAGTAATGAAACCCGAGTGCTGAGCTGAGAACAGTGATCCGCCAGGCAATCACTTGCAGCGATATAGACGGTCTGCGCCGCTGTCTAAGCCAACGCCCTAGCACAGATAGCTTTGACGCCGCGGTAGCCGTCATTATCTGCTGCCTAGCCGGGCCACGCATAGTCCTAATCGAGAGAAGCCTCGATCCTCGAGACCCCTGGGCCGGAGACATGGCGTTCCCGGGTGGGCACCGAGAGCCCAGCGACAAGTCTCCCCTTGACACAGCTCTGCGGGAAGCAGCCGAAGAATCATGTATCAAGCCCAAGGAGCTGGAGATCCTGGGCTATCTCCCCACAGCATCACCTCTCCGTGTAAGGATGAGGGTAGTCCCGGTTGTTGCTCGGCTACGTGGCTCGGTGTGCCCAGTTGAAAGGCTCCGGAGTTGCTCATCGAGCGAAACGAGGAGGCTGGTCTTAACACCTCTACCAGCAACTATAGAGAAGCGGCTACTGCTTCACCGCTTCCGCGGAAAGCTCGTGGAGGGTTACAAGACCTGGTACGGCGACATAGTGTGGGGCATGACATTGAGGATAATTGAGGACCTTTTAAGAACTATAAGAGAGTGCGGAGAGACACTCTAGGCTAGGCCTAATCTGAGCCTATTCCGGTTAATTGGTGCTTCTTGCCCAGGATCTTCCTACGTCCCGAGTACTAGTTTCGCGGCTAGAGTCAAGTAAATGAAGACCACACTTACATCAACGATAGTCGTTATTAGTGGTGCTGAGAGAGTTGCAGGGTCTATGCCTAGTCTCCTCGCCAGTATTGGGAGTATTGCTCCAACGATATCCGCGAACACTATCACTATGAAGAGTGTCAACGCTACCGCGAATGCCACCCGAGCGTTCCCGCCAAGGACATATGCGAACCCGAACCCTATAGAGCCAAATACCGCCCCGATAGTCGCCGCGGTTGCAAGCTCCTTGAGGAAGACATAGATGACGTCGTGTATGCTTCTCTCCGAGAGTTCTCCGAGGGCGAGCGCACGTATAATCATGGATGTTGCTTGGCTTCCAACGTTTCCACCGGTATCCATTATGAGCGGGATAAAGGCAGCGATCACCGCGACCCTCGATATGAGGTCCTCGTAGCTCTTAATCACGCTCGCAGTAACGCTCTCAATAACGTATATCAGCAGGAGCCATGGAAGCCTTATCTTGAACAAGTCCTTGACGCTGGCAGCGAGGTACCGTTCACGCGGCTTCTCGAGACCACCCAGGAGAGCCAAGTCCTCTGCCGCCTCTTCTGCTAGCACATCAGCAACGTCCTCCACGGTGATTGCTCCAAGGAAGCGGCCGAAGCGGTCAACAACGGGAAGCCTGTTCACGTCGTAGCGGAGCATGAGTCTTGCAGCCTCCTCTCTATCCGCCTCGGGCTCTATGGTTATCCGCGGCCTGCGCGCGAGCTTAACGAGAGGCTCAGTAGGCTTTGCTCGAAGCAGCTCATCTACAGGAACTATGCCGACTAGCCTCCCCTCATCATCTACTACGACTATTATGTCGCGTACATCGTAATGCCCCTGTCGTAGTGCCTGGAGAGCATCCTGCACAGTGTCCCTGGCCCGGAGCACCGGGATGCTTGTAGTCATTATGCCGCCAGCGCTCTCCGGCGGGTACTGGAGCAGCTTAACGGCCTCCTTTCTCAGCTCGTCTGGAAGCATTACGAGTATTTGCTTCTTCTTATCCTCTGGGAGCTTCTGCAAAACGTCAACAGCTTCGTCGGGCTCCAGCCTTGAGATGGCCTCGGCGAGGCGGCTAAGGGGAATGGACTCAAGTATCTCCTCCAGGATGTTCTCATCAGCTTCGCGCAGGAGGTGGGCAAGGGTCTCCAATTTGAGGAAGCGGTAGATTTGCCTCCTCTTCTCCTCTGGGAGCCTAAGCACGGCGTCAAGGATATCGGCAGGAGCCAAGTGGTCCTCGAGAGCTTGTACGAGTCCGGGTCTCTCCTCGAGGAACTCTGCCAATAGCTCGCCTGCACCTGCTCCCAGCTTGGCAACACTGACGTCTACGTCCTCTAGGTCGCTTAGTTTCTCCCAGAGCTTGTCCTCTAGGTCCTCGGCCTCCATAGGGATATCTACTATGAAGAGTAGAACGGCTTCGCCCTCAACAGCGTAGCCTAGGTTGAGAATAATGTTGGCGCCGAGGTCTCGCAGCCTGGCAGCGACATCGGATAAGAGTCCTGGCCGATCCCTAGCCCTTACCAGTACAACTACTCTCGCCATGCTGGCCTCCCTGTACCTTTTTCTTCGCCACCTATTAGCGCGCTGTGGAAAGGGATATTATGCTGAGAGATAATTGCGGCATTAACGAGTATACTAATGGTGCTCGGGCTTAAAAGAGGCTTAAACAAATTAGGTTTCAGCGATACCTTTGCGCAGAACTAGTTGGGGGTCAGGTTTTGGCTAAGCAGACAGTGGTCATAAAGATAAGCGGCAAGCACATTGACCCGGACAAGACTAGCCTCATAAGGGACTATGTTGCCGTGCTGCGAAGCCTACACCAAGAAGGCTACCGAATTGCCGTGGTCGTGGGAGGCGGCCCGACAGCTAGGAAGTACATTGCAGCAGCTAGATCGGTTGGAGCAAACCGGGCCTTCCAAGACATACTCGGCATCGAGGCCGCTAGGCTCAATGCTAGGCTCTTGGCGGCGGCACTCCACCCGGATGCGTATCCGGAGCCTCCGCGTAGTATATGGGAGGCGCTTGAGGCGGCTGCTACTGGCAAGATAGTCGTGGCAGGCGGGTTCCAGCCGGGGCAAAGCACTGCGGGAGTGGCAGCGGTTCTCGCCGAGGCGCTCAACGCCGACCTCCTCGTCGTAGCAACCACGGTTGACGGTGTCTACACGGATGATCCTAGGCGAAACCCCCAGGCCCAGCTAATCCCCAGGCTCAGCTATGAGCGATTACGCGAAGTGCTATCCCAGACAGTTGAGCCTGGCCGCTACGAGCTACTAGACCCGCTCGCGATAACAGTCCTCGAGAGGAGCGGTATAAAGACGAGAATAGTGAACGGCCTCGAACCTGTCAACGTGTATAAGGCTGTACACATGGAGGATGTAGGCAGCCTGGTCGAGCCCTAGCATGGCTAGGAAACACTGCTTTCCTTCTCTCGCTTATTCTCTTGCCTAGTCTTGTTTAGCGTGTTGTATAGTCAAGATGCTCTTGCAGGAAGTGTTCTGGCTGATACACCGGGTTTAACAGATAGCACCGCTGTGGCATCGCTAGCGAGGACTCATCGCTGATTATACTCCTCAGCGTGGATGGGAAGGCATCTTGCTGGTAGTCGGCGTCGCGGTAGACATTGCTCGCGTCGAGGAGAAACTCATAGTACAAGAGCTTAGAAGCAAGCTAGGCGACGCAGTCCTAATCGATACTAGGAACGAGCCAATCCCGCTTGAAGCTCCCTTCTCCCTCGACGCGGTAGTTGTGAGAACGATCTCTATGTACAGGGGGTTATATGTATCAGCGCTCTTTGGGGCAAACGGCGTCTTCGTAGTAAACCCTTGGGAGACAATGATTGTCTCCGGCGACAAGATTCTGGCATACGCGAGGCTCGCTGAGAAGAAGATACCAGTACCAGCAACAGTTATCGCAACCAGCAAGGAGGCTGCGATACGCGCGGCGAGGGAGAAAGGATTCCCGATCATAGTTAAGTCGCCTATAGGTAGCTGGGGCCGCTTAGTCTCCAAGGCGAGGAGCGAAGAAGAGCTAAAAGTGATCGTGGAGCACCGTGAGGCTTTGCCGTGCTCGCAGCAAAAAACAATGATAATCCAGGACTACGTTGACAACGGGGCAAAGGATATCCGCTGCATAGTTGTCGGCGACGAGCTACTGGGGTGCATAGAGCGCATAGCGTCCAAGGGCGAGTGGAGGAGCAACGTAGCACTCGGGGCAAAGACCAGGCCTCGGAGCACCGATCCAGAGCTCGAAGATATCTCGCTGCGCGCAGCCGAGGCAGTAAAGGGCTTCTTCGTCTCAATAGACATCTTCGAGACCGGCAACGGCTACCTCGTTAACGAGGTAAACGCGACACCAGAGTTCAAGGGCTTCATGAGAGCCACGGGCCTTAACCCTGCCAGAAAGCTTGCCGAAAAAATAGCCGAGACTCTACACAAGTAGTACTGGTGCCGCTGCTCGGCTCTATGGGCTTAGCCAGCGGGAAACCTTCCTCCTCGCCTCGATCACGTAGTCGGGGCACTGGATCCTTTCCGCTAGGTCTCGTAGCTCTACTCCTTCGCCGCGGAGGCGCAGATAAGTACAATCAGGCACATCTCTCTCAACTCTCGCGCTGGGGTGTATCCACGAATACGCGCCAACCCTCACACCGGGGAACAGTGATACATTGATACCCGTCTGGGCATAGTCACCCATTATCGCGCCGAGCTTGTTACGCCCACTATCAACGCGCCTACCCTTCAATACAACCTTCACAGTTGCGTGGTCAAAGCGCAGATTAGCAGTAATAGTACCAGCCCCAAGGTTCACCTCCTCGCCCAGAATACTGTCACCAACATAGTTTAGGTGCGGAGCCTTAGCGCCACGCAGCAGTATCGAGGCCTTGACCTCAGTATGCGTCGCAGCCCTGGAGCCAGGGTGGAGGAAGCTCCAAGGCCTCACCCTTGCAAACGGGCCGACCTCTCCCTCTATCCACGCCGGGCCCTCTACGACACTGTGGCTGCGCACTACTGCATCCTTTGCCACGTAGACGGGTCCCCGGAGCACAGTGCCTGGCTCAACCTCTCCCTCGGCAAGGGGTTCCCTGAGCTCGCTGAACCGCTCCTCGAAGACGACGCGGTAAGCGGTGAACACGTCCCAAGGCCTACCTATATCGAGCCATACCCAGTCCTCTCCGCTCGCTACATGCACACACGTTTTCCTCGCAATTGCCGTGACTGCATCAGTTACCTCGAGTTCGCCGCGAGGACTCGGCTTGAGCTGCGCGAGCTCCTCTTCGAGGCTCTGTCTCGGCAGCAGGTAGATACCGGTATTGATTAGTGAGCCGGGTTTCGCGTCCACGGGCTTCTCGACAATGGCTTCGAGGCAGCCAGTACTGCTCAGCTTCAGCACGCCGTAGTTCCAGGGCTCATTGCTCGGCACGGCCGCCACACTAGGAGCCCCTACTTTCACGAGTTTTTCGAACACGTTGCGTGATACCAGCAAGTCGCCATTAACTAGGAGCACCTCGTCAACGCTGCGCGGGAGGGCCTCGACACCAACCCTGGCGGCATCCCCCGTGCCCCTCGGCTCCTCCTGTACAGCGTAGAGGGCCTCCATCCTCTTCTCCTCCAAGTGTTTCCTTATGGCCTCGCCCATCCACCCTTTCCTGACTACTACTAGAAACCCGTCAACTAGGCCACGGAGCTGGCCTATGAGCCTCGAGATCAGCGTGTCGCCGCCAGGCAAGGGTAGCAAGGGCTTAGGCCGAGTGCTTGTAAGCGGCCACAGCCTCTCCCCCCATCCAGCTGCAAGTACTACAGCGTACCGCGTCAAGGCGTAACCCCCTGGTGCATTGTTGGTCGCTGAAGGGTTACCAGAGCACTATGGTGCTCCTCTTCGGCTCCACGGCCTCGAGTGGCGCAACCTTCACCAAGCGGTAGCGCTCATAAATCATTTCAACGCCCTTCACGGGGTCAACACGGAACTCTACTTCGAGAACCCTGCCACCAGACCGGAGCAGGAACACCGGATGGTCGAAAGGCATCTCGGTAATTGGTTTGGCGGGCTCCAGCACAGCTTTGCCGCCACGGGGCTCAATCATCTCGAGGACGAGGTTGTCGCCAAGCCTTTCAACCCTCGCCTTAACGGTGCCCATGTAGCCGTGGTATACTCCCTCAAGGCTCTCCAACAGCTTGTCGGCCTTGATGAAGGGTAGTTGCTCGGGATCAGCGCCTCCGAGGGCCGCGAGCACAGCCATAGCTATGTCTCGTGGAGCCGCGTCAGCGTTCGCCAATACTCCTATGGATAACCCTTTGTCGGCTATGTAGCCAGCATAGCCCGTGTAAACGTAAACGCTGCCACTATGCCCGACAAGCTTCCCGGCGGGAAAACCACTATAGATTATCGTGCCGAGCCCATAGGAGTCGTCCCCGAAGAGCTGAGTCGGTAGCTTTGCACGTGGCTTCTCCATCTCCTCGACACTGCTCTTGGACAATATCTCGGCGTCTCCGAGCCTACCCCTATTAGCCAGCGCCTGCATGAACTTGGCCAAGTCGGTTGACGAGCTATAGATGCCTCCATCAGCGTAGATCGTCGAGGGCAGCGTCATGGGCTTAGGGGGGTTCTGGGAGGAATCGTACGGCGTGGCCAATAAGGGGTGGCGCTGAGCCTCCTCGAACCTCGCAGTAGTGTTCTGCAATCCGAGCGGCTTGACAATGTACCTCTCAACGTAGTCTGCATAGCTGAGGCCGGAAACCCTCTCGATAATCAAGCCCAGCGCGACGAAGCCCTCGTTGAGGTAGAAGAACCGCTCACCGGGGGAAGCGATGGCCCAGTGCCTAGCCCCCTTCTCGAGCCACTCTAGAACGTGGCGCGGGTCGGAGTACGGGAGCCACGTCCTAGACATGGCGAAGTAGCTGCTCAGCAGGGCCTCCGCATAGCCCAGCGCGGGGATACCGCTAGTATGGCTCAGCAAGTGCCAAATACGCACAGGCTCGTTCTTGACCCGCAGCTCTATCGGTAAATACTTGTCCGCGGGATCGTCTAGGCTTAGCACGCCCTTCTCGACGAGCTGCATTATCGCTACAGCAGTGAACACCTTAGTTATAGAAGCTATCTCGTAGACAGTGTCCGGCGTAGCGGGCAAGCTCTTCTCAAGGCTTCGATAGCCATAGGCTCTCTGCTCAACAAGCTCCCCGCTCCTCATCACAGTCAGGCTTAGCCCGGGCACATTGAGCCGCGACATCTTTGAAACAACGTAGCCGTGAAGCCAACGAGAAACAGTAGAACTAGGTGCAGGCTCCATACGAGTACCCGCCTCCCTAGGATACCCGGGAGCGCCGACCTCATTTAAGGCTGGTTAAGCTACACAAAATCTATACTAATAGTTTCAAAAATTTTACAAAAATATTGAAGCCACGACTATAGACGGCGGCCCAGCGAAGGCGCTCCTTTTTATATCTTGCTGTAGATGCCATCTTCACCGCACTATTTAGCTAGTCAAAGACATAGATTCTAAATGATCGAGCTTTGTCCAGAAACGCCTCTGCCAACCATATAGCTAGCGGCGCTGGCCATAATGGCGGCATAAACTACGATACTGTTGCAAGAATGCTTCGCACTCTCAAGGATAATGGTCATCTCACGAAGTCCCAGCTGGCTCGGCTAGGCGGGTTAAACCTCAAGACTGTCGAGAAGTATCTGAGGCTGCTCACCAAGATAGGCGTCGTAGAGGAGCTTAGCCTAGAACCTGGTCTCAGAAAGACCTATGTGCTGACGCCTCGTGGACTCGCTGCCTTGGTCTTACTCGAGACGATTAGTAGTATGCTTGATAGTGAGGCGCACGAGGTAAAGCAGCAAATCGCCGAGAAGGCTGCTGAGCTTCTTCGTGGAAGAGGATACTATGTTAAGAACTTGCTAGCTCACCGCTGTAGCCTTGAGAGGATAGCGGAACTGCACGCAGTAAAGAACGGGAAACACGTCCATGTGTACCTGGCGGCTAACGGTAGCGAGGCAGTTGTCAAGGCCCTTGCAGGCCTTGGCGCGGCAGTGATGCGCAGCGAGCCCGTCTACGTTGTTGTAGCTACGTTTGAGAAGCCATGTATTGTGCTAGAGAACCGCGTAAGCTCCTTCCTCAGAGTAGTGTATGTTGATCGGCGGAGCCCTGAAGGAGCAGCGAAGACCATAGCTGATACAGTTGATGAGCTAGTAGCTAGTAGGGTTCAAGAAGAGTGTAAGAAGGCTCCCCGGGTTCTCCGCATATAGTGTGTTCCTTAGATTTTCCTTGCTGTTATCCATAGTTTTTGCCCAGCTATCCTGTACCCTATTCTCTTATAGGCGCGTATAGCTGGCTCATTGCCTGACTCAACGTGGAGTAGCGCTGTTGCACCACTAGCCACTATATCATGGCTTATTGCCGACGTCACTGCCTTTGCGTATCCTCTCCCTCTGTAAATAGGCTCCGTATAGACGTTGCCAACACAGCCCACCTCTGGCAGCATGAGGTAGCGGCAAGCCATGGACGCTATTCTGCCCTCGATTATTATGGCGTAGCAGCGCCAGCTCTTCAGCAGCTCTCTTGCAGTGTTTAAGCCTATGTTGTATCCCTGCCTCCTCATCGCCTCGGCGAAGATGTCAGCATGGTGCTGTTTCAGCCTAGTAACCTGGCCCAGCACGAAGGGCTTGAACCACTCCTCTCGGAGAACCATATCGTAGTAAACTCTGCTAGTGACCACCTCGTAGCCTTTTTCACGGAGAAAATCACTGATACTCTTCACTTCTTCGTTGCTCCACCGGGGGAGGTGCACGATGAGCTTTTCAGTAGTTGGTTTCAGCTCAACGAGGCTCAGTAGCTTTACCCCATTGCCCCATACGTGTATCGCTGCTGTACCATAGCCGCTGTACCAGAGCATTACGTAGCCCTTGATGCTTGTCCCCTCGAACTCCGTGACGAGGTCTATACGGTCCCTCATATACATGACATCGAATGCTAGGTAGCAGTGACTGAGCGGATCCCTCTCGTAGAGCGAGAAGAGAGAGGCAAGTCTCCTATAGTCTAATTCCTCAAGGCCAGCTATCAATGATGCTCCCCACGTGAGGTTAATCAGCGTGATAACTGCCTTTGCGGCACCAGGTGCCCCGGCTAGAGAACAATAGTATTCGTGTAAAACAAGCACAATGGGACCGTATAGATATGCTAACCCGTTTATCTGAAGCAAAAGATAGAAAAACTAACCCCCAGGTACACGGCGTCAACAATATCACCCCTCACGCGTCAGCCCTGACAAGTCTAGGAGAAGAACAATGAAGGAGCACGTTTGTGTATCAATACCGACCGATGACGGTAAAATAGTTAAGCTAGGCCACTTCGGTGATGGACGTTACTATTATCACTACATGTACGAGAATGGTGCCTGGAGACTGGTACGCGTAGTAGAGAACCCCTATGCCGGCGAACACGACCACAACATGGAGAAGGATGAGGAGAACTCTAAGAGGCCAAAGATATTCGGGCTAAACAAGGGATGCACTCACATAGTGGCAGTCGCCTTTGGCCCAGGAGGCCAAGAGTTCATGGAAAAGAGGGGCCTAAGAGTGATAAGGGTTAGGCCGAGAACGGGCATCGAGGACGCGTTGAAAATCGTAGAGACAAATCTCAAGCAAGCGTAGCCCAGAGAAAAACAAGCCTCTATCCCTACCTACTCCCGCCTAGACATTTCTCCTCAGCAATCTTCTTTGCAACCGAGTCCAGGATAAGGGAGGTATTGTTGCACTTGTTCTCGTTAAAGCACTTCGCAAGCTCTCTTTCAAAGCCTATCTGTTTGTCGAAGCTATTGAGCCCTAGCTTGCTGAGAACATCCCATACGTTCACATAGCTTATTCCCCGCGGAGCAGTAGCCCTCATTACTGCTTCTCGGTGGCCATAGTGTCCGTCGATTACAATGACCCTCGAAGCCCCTATAGAGTAAAGGCTGCTAGTGATGCCAAGCACTAGTCTAGCGACCTCATCCTCGTCGAGGCTAACACTGTACTTATGCATAGGGCTGAAACCGTAGCCGAGAGGCCAAGCCACCAATGCTGCACACTTCTCTGCAGCCCTGCACGCAGTCTCTGTTGCAAGCAATGTATCAAGAACCATGGGCAAGTCTTCGTGGTCCTCGAAGCTCCCAAGGGGCAGCAACACTAGTGCACCGCGTAGCTCACGGTACCCGTAAAGCATTCTATTACACGGCTTAAACAAGGTGCTACTAGCTAGCACTATTCGGCCCTTCTCCTAGGAGGTGTCAACCAAAGAGCTAGGTATATGTTTCGCCTACCGTAATACACTCTACACCTGAGTGGAGCAAGGACAAGCCCGTCATAGGGCCAGCGGCCTCCTCGGTGGAGTAAGCATGCCTTGCCAGAGCCTAGACGAGTTCAAAGAAGTAGTCGAGAAAGCTCAGAAGCTCATAGACGTGGATACCGACGCTATACCGTTCTTTAACAGGCCAGGCACGAAGCTCTTTGAGGAGCTACGAGACTGCTTCATAGACATAGTTGCCTCGGAGCACCTGGATGAGGCAGAGGAATGGGTTAAGCAAGCACGCCGAGCAGTAGACGAGCTAGTAAGGGCTCTAGGCCTCAAGGGCTTCACGTACCCGCGGGAATTCCGCAGCTTCGTAGAGGATCCGCGCACCCATCTCCGCAAGAAGATATTCAACTACGCCTACGACCTCGTACGGGGCAAGATGAGCCTAGACGATTTCGTGAGGCGCGCGGGGGCGGCGATAAGGACCTCGCTTAGAACCAATATGCGCACAGCGTACCAAATATGGGGCCTCACAACGATCATGAGACTGCTCGCGGACCGGGGCTATGGGCTAGCCTACCCCGAGCACGGCTTCATAAGTTTCGATAGGAGTGGTAAACAGAAGCTCGGAATAATCCCGCCCAACGCCGTCCTAGGCAACCTCGAGAAGGGGTTCCTAAGCTTCTTCCACGAAGCCCCGAGGCCCCTTGGCTGGGAGGATACTAGCGACCTCCAGCGCGTCTGGAGCCTCTACACGGCGCTCCGCCCCGACGTAATGATATATAGCGGAATGGTTCTCAACATAGTCGATCTCTCAAAGTCGCCTCCAATAAAGAGGCCAACAATAATCATAGAGTTCAAGGAGCTAGAGGACTGGTATACCCGTATAAGAGACCTCAAGGGCTACTTCCGGAAACCACTAACGGCTGAAGAATGGCGCTCGATGTGGCTTGAGGGATTGTTCCAGGGACTAGCCGACATAATGGGGGTGAAGAGGAGTGAGGTTCGGCAACGAGTAGAGGAGGCCAAGTCTCTCCGGGTCAAGGAATACCAGCTGGTCAAGCTCTACAAGAACGTCTATAAGCCAGAAAAGATGATCCTTGTAGCCCGCTCAGCCCTGCCAAGCGATGTGCGTAGAGAACTCGAAGAGGACGAGATAACAGTCTACGATGGTATCGGATTCGAGCCTCGTAGAATGGAGCCCGTAGTCGATGAGATAGAGGAGAAGGCGTCGTACCAAGGAGCAGACTATGTCACGTTGAGGCTTAGAAGCGAGACCGTGAAGAAACTAATAGTGCTAGCCAAGAAGCTTGGTGCAAAAAATGTTGATGAGGCAATAGAGCTGCTTCTTAGGAATCTCTAGCCCTCCTTGCCTTCCTGACCCATACAGGCTCCGAGCCTCGCCGCAAGATAGAGCATTATGCCGAGACCCTTTGCCACATTGGGGTCACTCAGTGCCCGTAGAAGGCTGAAGAGGCCCTTCACCGGCTTAACTTTCTGCAACTCCTCCGGATCAAGTGCGCTCATCGCGCAGCTAGTCATCTTTTCTATAGCCATCTTGTACTTCCATGGATCAGCCGCCTTCATGCCGTTCAGGGCCGCCTCGAGGGCTGCTAGCATGTGGTAGACTCTCTGATCGCTGCCAGTGTACATTAGCAGCTCTTCGTACTTCTCCGCCATTGTTTCGAGTAGGTCTAGGAGACCGCTCTCCTTTAGCTTCGCAGCCATCTTCATCAGCGACTCTAGGGCCTCCATGGCCTTCTCGTCTAGGAGTATGCTTTCCTTAACCCGGGTTTCCTCTGCCATGTGGACTCACCTCTCAGCCATGCTTACTTCTTCAAGGACTTTATCCATCCGGCGTAGAAACTGTACTTGAGGAGCTTGATCATTGGATGCGTTATTGCTATGTATGGTTTCGTAGCAGCTACTCCGCCAGGAGCCTCCTTGACGTCGAACGTTACTAGTACACCGGTCTTGCCGAAGTCCAGAACTATTGTCAATACGTCGGGGAACAGTATTGGCCCAGAGGCGCCTTTCAGCTCGCTCAGTACGGTATCGGCTGCAGCCACAGCGGCGTAGTGGACAGGCACGCCTGCGAATGGGAGGTTAACGCTAGGCATTGCACTATCGGTTGGGATGAAGACGTCGTCGTACTTCCTGCTGCGAAATGTCGGGAAGGTTGTATCAAGGAAGCGCGGATCCTTCTTGAACACGAAGTCGGTATCCTCTAGGAACTTTGGAACCCTGCACGGCGGCGCGGTTATTAGGAGGTCGTACTTCATAGACTCGCCGTCCTTGAAGAATATCGTCTTTGATCCGGGGTCAACCCTCTCAAGCTGTTTGCCCATAATGTACTCTATGTTTCCTATCTCCTGGTGTATTCGGTGCCAGTTAACAGCTAGGTCGAAGAGGTGGCTAAGCGCAGCATCCATTGGCACGGCGTGGACTAGCTTTACATTCGCGTTCACTCCTCTCCTCTTCGCATGGTAGACTAGCCTGCCAAGTACCTCGAAGGGATAGCCTGGACACCTATGAGGGAACTCCGGGACAAGAACGACTATGTCTCCTCCACGAAAGCCCGCTAAGGCTTTTCGGAGCTCAAGTGCACCTTCAAGAGTATAGTTATGGTAACTCGCTTCGCGCAGCCCTGGGTACTCCTCCCACGCATACCTTGTGCCAGCGCATATGAACAAGTAGTCGTACTCTACCCTCTTCCCTGACTTCGTCTCAACGACCCTGTTTGCAGGATCGACTCGGGTGACTTCGTCGAGGTATAGTTTTGCGCCGAGCTCGCTGGTGAAGTTCTCTACTGGAGCCCTCACGTCGTCGGGCTCTGCTTCGCCGAGAGCCACATCTGGGAAGAATGCGGGAAAGTAGTGGTACTTGTCCTTAGTTATTACTATGTTCTCAACCTCTATTCCGGCCTTCTTCGTCTCCTCGGCTATCCTTCTCAGCGAAACTAGTGTACATGGTCCTCCGCCGATGTACACGATTCGCTTGACAGCCATAGTTCATACCCTTCTCAGTCTTCTCAATTATTATAACGGATACGGACTAAACAAATATAGTTTGCCTAGTATGTGTACAGATTGTTAAAAATTATTCTCGTCCTAGTAACAAGAATAATTTAAATTATATGAGTAAAACGGTTGACTAGAATCAATTGAATCACAGAATTCAAAGCAATAATGGGTGAAGAAGTAACCCCCCTCCCGGATCAGCCGCAGGGAAGAGCCCCGGGCATCCCTGCTACAAATGGTTCCCCGATGCAGGCCTCATCATTCCGCAACAATTGCTTCCTTACTCCTTTCTCGTAGAGAGTACCTCTCCGTCTAAAAACGCCCCTCTCCTCTAACAGATCCAGTGGTGAGCATCAAGTGGAGAACCGTGCGATCGTTATAGCGTTTGACGTATGGGGGACACTTCTCCGCCTAGAGCCGATGTGGGGCTTCATAGCAGAAGGGCTCGCGGAGACTACGAACAAGCCCATCAGTGCCACGAGGACAGCAATAGAGCATGTACGCTCGCGCGTCAAGAGAAAGGCCGGGCTCATAGACATTGACCATGTAGAGCTTTCAACACAGCTCCTAGCTGAAGAGCTCGGAGCTAGCATCGAGGCGGTCAAAAAGGGTGTTGCAAGAGGCATAATACACGCGCTAGGCCATGTCGAGGAGCTAGTTTACGAGGACGCAGTCATAGGGATAGAGGCTGCACAAGAGCTCGCGGAGAGGACCGCTATCGTTGGAAACGCGTTGCTATGGCCAAGCAGTTATACGAGGCTGCTCCTCGAGAAGGCAGGCCTCTCGAGGCTCATAGACGCCCAAGTGTATGGAGACGAGGTTGGTGCCTACAAGCCTTCCCCAAAAATATGGCTCATGATGATGCGTGCGCTCGGCTATCGAGAAGACGATAAACCGGTATGCATACATGTCGGCGACTCGCTCCGGGAGGACATTGCGGGGGCACTAGCTACTGGCTGCATGGCGATATACCTGCAGAGACGTAGAAGCAAGGGAGCAGAGGTTCACCGTGAACTAGGAGTCGCAGTGACAAACACGCTATCAGAGCTGCGCCCCTTGGTGGAGAAGCTCCTGGAAAAATAGTGCAAGGCCCCTAATTGCCGGTCCCCGTTTTCAGCAGGGCGCGATAAAGCATGTTAACGAGGTCTATTAGGTCTCGCGTCTCTAGCCCTTCAACCTCTAATCTCTTCTCCAGCGCTATCTCCATGTTAGCCAGCATTACCTCGTCGAGCCTCGTACCCCTCAGCGTGTTGAAAACACTGTAGATCTCCGTAGGCGGCGCCGAGTAGAAGACGCCGCTGAGCCAGTACCCGGTAATATAGCCGTCTGTCACCTCGAGGCTGGCCCTTAACCAGTACTCGTTCCTCCTAACCATTGCCTCTACGCTAGCCCGGCGATAACGGTAAAGCCGCCACGAATCCTGGTCAAAGAGCCTAGCCCGATTAAGAACATCCATGCGCGGAGGCCTTACGCGGGAGAACTTCTCGGCACCTAGTACTTCGCGCACACATTCAAGAGGATCACGCCGGGCATCAACAACCTCTATGAACGCCGTTGTACCCATCACCGTAGCGCCGTGCACTCTTCCGCCAAGGCACTGGCTCATCGAGAGCATCTTTGCAACCGCGTCGCGAAGCCTCCCTACTCCCGGCAAAGACAGGGCAACATAGACACGGTTAGAGTCAACGTCGCCTCTTATTCCACCAGTTATCCTCCTGGCGACGGTGTCGCCACCCTCATCCTCCAACGCTTCATAGATACCATAGACTCTGCAGCTCCGGGGCCACTCAGTGTAAGCAAGGTAAGCCATACCGCTGCCCAAAGCATAGTCGAGCCCTAGCTCGCCGAGCCCGAGAACCTCGGAGCAAGTAGCAGGCCTAGAAGCGGGTTCAAGGACAAATAATCGCTTAAGTGCTCTGTGCACGTCTTTAGACCCCTAAGCCCTACTCTGTCCCCCTGGAGTATTATCCGGGTTTCCACTCATGGATTCTGCTAGGCACCGGTTTAGCTCATACTCTTTGTTTTCCAGTATCCCGGCGATGCCTTCACGGAGCCGGTGCAAGCCATAAAGCACTACTAGATCGGCTATAAAGGCCAACAAGGCGCCGCCCCTAATTGATAGTATTTGTAGTATTATGCCTATAATCCAGAGAATCATTCCAATCTTTACCACGTCGCCGCCATAGTTGGGGTAGTTGTCGCCCAGCCTCCAAAAACCTATGAGAACCATTGCGCTCCCCACGATGTTCACTATGCCGACCAGTGCTGTGTACAAGATTATTTGTAGAACCATGCCCCGTACTTCCTCGATGGTCGTACCGGGCCCTATCTTGTTTACGAGCATGTTGGTCATAGCGATTAAGACTATTCCTCCGAGAATACTGCCTATCCCCTGGATTACTGCGCCCTTTGCCCCTATGGAGTAGTCGTAGTTCGCTTTGCTTAGCTCGCGGAATCCGGTATACATCATCGGGACCACTATGACAACGTTTACAAACTCCATGAACGCCATTGCGTAAAAAGCATTGGCTATCGCGGCCTTCGCGTTACCAGCGCTCGCGACAGCGACGAGTACCACGAAAATACTGATTATTGCCAGTATGAGGCTAGCAAGGAAAGCGTTGAAGAGCTTGTTAACACCCTCCAGTTCATGCCTATAATACTCCAAGTCATACTTATACTTACTACATACAGGGCTTGGCTGCGAAGTCAAGGAGTCAGCCCCTTCACGCTCAATAATTCTAGCTACTCTGCTACTCTATATATGGGTCACGCTACATATTTTCATATTATCTAATCAAAGTATTCTATGAGCATAGATACCGCTATGAGGGAAAACATATACGGCTTCCATAAAGCCCTAGAAAGGAGGGAGATGCATTTGAACAAGACGCTTACTATAGCTTTCTTGGCCGCAGTAATAGCTGCTATAAGTATTATTTACTTCTATGAGGCGGGGAGGGGGAAGAGTTCTGCCGGGGTACCTTTGCTGAGTTTCGTAAGAGGTGCACCCGAGACCATCGTGGTTCACGTAGACGAGTTTGAAGCAGGCGGGACAATACCGTCTAAGTACACGTGTGACGGCCTAGACGCGTCACCCCCCATAAGCATAGAGGGTGTTCCTCCTGGCGCCAAGAGCCTCCTCGTAGTCGTATACGACCCCGATGCGCCGAGGGGCACTTTCTGTCACTGGGTCCTCTACAATGTTGCACCTAGTACAGCAACTATACCCGAAGACATACCCAAAACGCCGGTCGTTCTGGGCATCGGGTTCCAGGGAGCCAATGACTTTGGGAAACCAGGCTATGGTGGGCCATGCCCGCCTCGCGGCGACAAGCCTCATCGCTACGTGTTCCTAGTAGCAGCGCTAGACGTTGAGGACCTCGGGTTGCCGCCTGGGGCTCCGTGCCGCGAGGTCGTGGAGGCAGCTAAGGGCCACGTAGTAGGCTACGGCTACACCTACGGCGTGTACAAGAGATAGTGCAGGAGGTGGCTTGCACATTAGTTTCTTCGGAGCCTGTCCCTGCAGCGAGGGCTTCTGCGGCGCTTCAAGGCTTGAAGCCTAATTAGAGCCCTATGACACCATATAGGAAGAGGGGTATAGAGGCCATGGGCAGGGAGAATCGGAGCAATGGTGGCAAGAAGAGACCGTTGTTCGCGACAGGCGAGGTTGTCGGCGATTATGAGCCTCTTTACAAGTACTGGGAAGAGGCTGGCCAGAAGGCTTCAGAGAGCGTGCTCTCGGCTAAGGATTTTGAGGAGCTTCGCCGCATTGTTGTAGACCAGGGTGTCCGGAGGCTTGACGAGCTACTCGAGAAGCTCAAGCAGGTTTTCCGCAACCGCGTGGACCCGGAGGCTGCTAGGCGCGCCCTCTCAAAGTACTACGGGGTAGAGGTGGACACTGAGACCGCTGTGGACCGCGTCGCCGGGATACTGGCCGGATGGCTCGTAGAGGCAGCAACTGAGTGGAACATACTGAGCCTAAGACCCACCTGGCAAAAAAGAGACAAGGAACAAGAAGAGAACAAAAATAAGGAAGGTTCTTAATGGCAACATTCTTCTCCATAATCTTGTACATAGCTGGCTTCACTTAATGTAATGTAATAGATCTAAGCACGCCTCATAGCCTTAGGCAAGCTCTGGTCGCTATCCGTTTTGTACCTTGAGTGTTCGGTGAAAAGTCCTAAAGCAATTCACCATAGTGAGTAAGCTACGTTATGTTGCTGCCCTAGCATCACATATAACACAATAGCAAGCAGTAGTGTATTCAACATGCCTGTTCTGCTTGAAGGTAGTAATGAACTGCCTAGCCCGTTACAAGTTGCGCTAAATATGGTGGTTCAGTCAGAACATTTATCGCATCGCCCCTACTCTAAAGAGTACCTGGGTGTTGTTCCGAGAGGGACTAAGCAAATGTATTACAAGTCATACTCAACAGCTATATTGGTTATCGTACTAATGATTGTACTGCAGATACTACCACAAAGTATAGCATTTGCTGAGAGTACTTTGCCCTCTCATGGTTTGCGCTTTGTGGCTTGTCCTGCTAGAGACGTTTTGAACAACATGGTAACGGCTTCGGATGATGGGAGAGTTCTCGTCTTTTGGGAGAATAGAACGTTAATTAAGTGCTTCGAGGAGTTCTTGGAGGCAACGAAGGGACATGAGCTAAACGTCTCGGTTATTGCTAAGAACCAGTACTATAGAAGCCTCTTAGCCGAGAACATTAGGCAGCTGATTAACAATTATAAGAACTCAGCGATAATGAGCGATATAAATAGGTATGGTTTCAGGATCTTCAAGGTCGAGGTGTATAAGGGTAATATAGTGGGGGTTGTCATTGAGACTTCTAAGCCGGGTGGTCTTGGCGACGAATTCGCAGGTATCGTGGCCAGGGCTGTTGCTAGGACACTTGGCATTAATGACGGCACGGTTGTCGTCATGTACACTGCCCCGGATGCTCTTCACATGCTTGAGCAATTAGCAAGGAACTTGAATAGTACTATAGAGCAGCTAGTGAAGAATGGGGCAACTATAGCCATAGGTAGCATAGGCTACTTGCCTGCAGTAACCGTCGATAGTACTGCAGTGAACCTAGTTGGTGGCGTAGAGAGCCTAGCCAACATGGTGGCGAAAAACCTTCCGGAAAATGGCTGGGTGCTGCTAATAATCCGCGAGAAACCCCTCCAGTTCTATCCCCAGCCGGGCAGCCTAACAAGCCCCTCAACTGATGCGACTCCTTCAGCAACTATTGCTGGAGGGACTGCAAGCGCTACGAGCACAACCCCCAAGACGAAGATAGAGTCTAACAAGATAGTAGAGACGGAAACAATCGCTAAAACTGAACACAAGCAAGCATCAACATCACTCAGCGTAGCCGCATCTACTTCTCAGACAGGAGTACAGCAAACAAGCACCTTAGAGAGTATAGCGAGTACTCAGAACAATGGTTCGCATAAATCATTGCTTCTTGCCGCAGCCCTAGTGATAGTAGCAATTGCTATAGCAATACTATTGTTGCTAAGGCGTTAAGCATCATAGCTGAATATCGGTGTACTGTTTTCGTCTCTTATTTTCAACTCTTTTTTATGCACATCAGCATAGCGAACTAGGATAGTAAAGGCGATAAGAGGAGCAGAGAACAAGGGAGGAAGGGGAGGTTCTTAGTAGGCGCCTTTCTCGGCCAGCGTCTTCTCGACGGACGCTATGAGCCTCTTCACGCTGCTCGGTAGCCCCGGTACCTCTACGTGTAGGAAGCCTCTCAGCAGGATGGCTCTCGCCTGCT
Organism: Pyrofollis japonicus; assembly: GCF_033097485.1. NCBI lineage: Archaea > Thermoproteati > Thermoproteota > Thermoprotei > Desulfurococcales > Pyrodictiaceae > Pyrofollis > Pyrofollis japonicus. The sequence goes on along the minus strand of NZ_AP028634.1, from coordinate 219,066 downwards.
CCTCGTCAAGCCCCCTAGCCATTAGGTAGGCTAGTTCGTCCTCGTTGAGCTTGCCTATAGCAGCCTCGTGGCTCAGCTCAGCGCTCTCTACGCGTGAGCGGAGAACCGGCACGGTCTCCACCACGGCGTCTCTGCCTAGGGGTAGGGTGAGGCACTCGATGTGGCCTTTTGCATGCGGAGCCTCTGCTTCTATGACTGCCTCGGTGCGTACATGGGAGCCGCTGTGCCCTATTATCCTTGACACGAGTTCGGCGCTCCCACCCTCCCCTATTATTTTTGCAAGGGTCTTCATTGAGTACTTGGAGCTCTTCTCTGCCACTATTATGTTAGCAGAGTACATCTTCGCCTCCCCGTTGATCCTCGCATATAGCTCTGAGTCTAGGACCCCGACGCCGCCATAGGAGACATAGTACTCAGTATACCTCGCTCCCTCGCCCAGCGAGATACTCGTCCGCGGCCGGACCTCGCTCCCAGGGCTCCACGAATGAATCATGACGTAGTTGAGCTCAGCCCCCTTGCCGAGATATATCTCCGTTGCACCAATGTGCGCTACCTTGCCGACACCGTGGCTTGCGCCACAACCCGTGATAAGAGTCGCCTTTGCGCCATCTCCGAGCACTACTATGTTGTGTAGGAGCTGGGTCTCTCCGCTGACAGTTACTAAGAGGCAGACATAGATAGGCGTCTCAACCACGGTGCCAGGCGGCACATATACCACGTAGCCCTTATCGTCTCCGTAGACAGCGACAAGAGCAGTATAGACATCGTGGTCCACGGGTAGACTACTCCAATAATACTTGGCGAGCCACGGGTACTCGCTGAGGGCCCTGGCCAAGGGCTTAACTACCACGCCTTGCCTAGCGAGGCGCCTCTCGAGCATGCTGCGAACAATCTCCTCGTTGACCTGCACATATGCAGCCCTATCGAGACTGGAGTCTAGGCCAAGCCTCCTAGCAGCCTCAACAGCTTGCTCATCAAATCCCCGAAAGACCTTGTTTACACTGGTTATGCCGTTCTTCTCAAGCAGTGCCAAGGCCCTTCTCCTTGCCTCTTCACGTATCTTTTCAACGCTCATCCTCCACCCCTCCTGCGGCTCTATGCCGCGCCTGCGGCCCTCAGCCCCTTCTCCTCGACTAGCTTGAGGACCCGGTGGGGCTCGTCGCTGACCCGTAGCCTGCCATCAATAAGGACATGGATCGCCTCCACTATGCCGCGGTCAACGAGCTCCTCGAGAAACCTAACAGTATGAGAGACGAGGAGGACGGCAATCCCCCTAGAGACAACGTCTTCAACGGTATCGGCTATAGCGTTAAGCGAGTCTATATCGACACCGCTATCAGGCTCGTCGAGCAATAAGACTCTAGGCCTCTGAGCAAGTGCGAGAAAGAGCTCCACTCTCTTCCTCTCACCGCCGCTCATAGCTCCTAGGGGCTTTTCCAGGAGAGAGCCAATTCCGAGAATCCTAGTGTACTTAGTCTTCTCGCTCCACGCTCCATAGATCTTCTCCATAGCTTCTAGGATGCACTTAACCGTCACGCCCTTCATTGAAGGCGGGTTCTGGAAAGCAAGCGCAATACCACGCCTTGCTCTCTCGTAGAGCGGAAGCCCGGTAACATCCTCGCCATCAACTAGTACTTTTCCCTCGACTATGCGATAATGCGGAAGACCCATCACTGCCTGGAGCAGCGTTGACTTGCCAGCCCCGTTAGGACCCATCAGTACATGAAGCCCGCCGTCGCCGATGCTTAGTGATGCGCCTTTAACCACTAGCTTAGAGTCAACCGCTACAGAAATATTTCGAATTTCTAGCATCATACCAATTATGCCCAGTTATTATAACAAGTGAAAACAACACAATATAAGCTTTAGCCAGTAACACAGCGACCCTAGCACATAACTTAATGAAGTCTTAATGAAGTACAGCACTACTATATGGAAAATCGGGCCTACAAAGCAAAGAAACACTCAGGCATAGCAATGCGTGCAACACGGAGCTCGGCTACAAAAAGGGACAAGACCCGTTACGGCTACTCGACGAGCTAGGGTATCGTGTTTTAAATTAGAAGCTCTCCGCAGGGAAGAACAAGGCTCTCTAGCTAAAACCGGATAAGGTATAGAATAGAATTGTAAAAATTGTTGACGCGGATTCGTGCCTCGAAGCTGTTCATATGGTGAAGGCTTTGTTACTTTTGCTGGTTCTCGCCTGCGGGTGTCGGGAATGCGCTGGGTAGTTCGGGGAACTCTGCCTTCATTCGCTGCTCTGCCACTATTCTGGCCTCTTCCATTATCTTCTTTGCCTCTTCGCTGTATACGCCGCTCGGCATGCTCATGAAGCTTGTGAACTCGCCTGCCTCTGTTACTACGCTCTCTAGGAGCTCGCCTATCTCTGCCATCTCTAGGCCTATTTCTGGTACGAGTCCTGTGAGGTAGCGGCGCAGGTCCTTTATCACTGCTACTACTGGTGCTAGCCCGGTCAAGACGTCGCCCATTGTCATTACTGTTTCGAGGCGTAGTGCTACGCGCTCCACAGCGTACTTGGCCATTAGCAGGCTCTTTATCATCTTTCTGAGCTCTGCTACTTCTGCTGCGTACATCGCGGCCCTTGTCTGGTCCTTCTCTATCTGTGCCTGCACTACTTTCTCGAAGAGCAGCTGGTCTCTCTCCTTCATCTTCTGCACGATGTATTCTAGCTTGTTGTTCTCAACGCGCAGCTTGTAGAGGGCTAGTGCAAGCTTCTGCCTCAGGGGTGGAGGCGGGTTGATAAACGTCTTTATCTTATCCATTACGCCGGGTCCCTTTGCCTGGGGGTTCCATATCTTCGCGAAATCGTCTGCTCTTGCCATGGCTCTCAGCGCCACTTGTGTAATAGGTGCAAGGTAGCTAGGTAACCCAGAGGCCCCAATACCACCCAGCCCTAGGCCTTAAAACCCGGACAGCCATGCCCTCTGCGGCACTACGCCTCCTCGTCCAAGGTCTCTGCCTCCCGATGCGCCCTTCTTGCGAGCAGTACAGCCTTACGAACATCTATTACTTTAAGCCATGTCTCAGCAGCTACTACGGACTCATCCGGCACTATGAGGAACCGTTCTTCTGCTTTAAGAGACGAAAGCTTGGCCTCTGCCTCCCTAACTTCCTGCCGTGTTACCCGTTTGCTCCACTTAACCTCGGCTACAATCCTTAGCCTCTTGAACTCGGCGAGAGCGATGTCTATCTCCGGCTGCAGTATCTTTACCGGCTTGAGCCCGTAGAGTTCTGATAGGAATCGCTCGAAAAATCTCTCTACAAGCAAGGGTATTCTTTGCTCAACTGCTTTCTTAACAAAGCCCCACTCGGGGGGCACGTCGAAAAACCCGTACCTTGCATCAAGGTAATATATTAGCTCGGTTAGAGGAGAGGCATGTCTATAGATGCTCCCCCTTTGCTTTCCCCATATCTCTACCCGCTCGATTAGCCCGGTGCGCGTCATTATGTTGAGGTATTTCGTTATAAGTGAGGGATTAGGTTTCTCTAATAATCCTCTAGCATATAGATAGTTTGCTATCTCGCTTGGCTTTGAACTACCTGCTGCAAGGGCCTCAAGTATAGCATCGTACCTCTTTGTCCTTACATAGTCTTCTTCGTCTAGAACCTCTCCTACGAGACTCGGTGCTAGTTCGCGCCCCGTGAAAACTATGTCTTCTAGGTCAAAGCCTATCATGCCTGGCTCTTGGTAAAAGACGAGGATTTCTACCAGTTTCTTCGGGTCATCAATATCCCAGCTCGAGGCTAAGAGGTCAACGGGTGAAACAAGTCCAACTTGTCTAGTGTTAAACAGTCCTTTAAGCGGGGCATCAGTGGCTTCAACGAATTGTCTGTAATAGTGCAACGTAGACGTTATTAGGACCAGGTTCTCCCTGCACTCGTTTGCATGAATAGCATCAAAAACAAGCTTATTTGCTCTATGGAACTCGTCCAATATAACCTTGTCAACTGTTTTACAAATCTTGATAAAAGTCCTAGTATCTAATTCCATGTCGTCAGCGAAACTATATATTTTGCCGCCGCGCCTTACAATAAAGTACTCATAGTCCCTTAACACATAGCGCGTATAGAAGGTCTTCCCGGTTTTTCTTCGACCATATAAGAGCCTTCTACCAGGCTTCAATAAGAATCTCTTGAGGGTTGGTCGTTCTATAACCCGCTTCTCCATATTACTTATACCCTGGTTAGTATACTCAGAGTATACTACTCTAAGTATGTTGCTGAGCATCTGTACCGGAGACAACTATTATGCTAGTTGTTTAGCTAATCGCGAGGATCAAGTCCTTATCAGAGAACAAGTAAACCAAGAAGTAGCCTTGCCAGGAGCACCTAGCTCTGGCTATTCTTGATTCCTCATAATTTCTTCTAGTCTTCTGCGGAGTGCTTCAGCGAATATTGGGTTGCTTATTACGAGTGAGACAACATTGTAAGGCGTGCTTGGAAGCCCTATTATGACTGTGTCGCATGCCAGCATGAGATCCATCATTACGGTTTCCGAGGTCACTATTTTCGCTCCCTGTGCCTCTACTAGTCTAAGCTTGTCTTCTGGAACCTTCACGGTTCTCGGCAAGATGACTATTGTGCCTTTTGGGAGGCGCTTGATGAGCAGAACTAGTAGCGGCCATAGTGTCTCTAGTCTATCAAGGGCTTTATAGACCATGAATATGGGGGGCTCTGTGCACCTGCGGAGGGCTTCAAGGGCCCTGGCTACTGATTCCTCAACGCCGTACACGATCTGGACATACTCCTTCCCAGATCTCCGTGCCAGCCTGCTCAGTTCTTTCCCGAGCTCTCTGAGCTGATGCGCTTCTTCGCTAGCCTTAACCATTACCTCTTCGGCTTTCGCGCTGAGGGCCCGGTAGGGGTCTATTGCATAGTAGTAGCCATTCTCCTCGCCGACCAGGTTCATTGATACAAGGCTGCGGAGCACATCGTAGACGCGCTGCGAGGGTACACGGGAGGCCTTAGCTATCTCGGCTGGCCTTGCCTTGCCTAGGCCGAGGAGGGCGAGGTACACCCTAGCCTCGTAGCCGGAGAGGCCTAGCAGCTTACGGACACGCAGCTCTAGCTCATCACTGCTAGGCATCTGCTGCTCCTCCTAGTTAGACTATAGTGTTTAGCCCCTATATATCGGGGACGCGACGGCGAAGCAAACCCGGCTTACTGTTATATAGATGCCACCATGTTTTGCTACAAGGACGTCCTAGCCCCCATTAATGGTTAGAGTTTTCATAGAAATGTGGAGGCGCGATAGAGTAGAAGCGGCACAATAAGTATTTTGGTGTAAAAATAAGTGCTTCTGGGCACTGTGCTGGCTAGTGCTCGATCTTCTTGCGGAGACCCCATGGCCACCAAGCGTGTTTGCCTAGTATTGAGACTACTAGTGGTGTCAACAAGTATGCCGCCATCAGTGCTGCTGTGAACACTGTCGTTGCTAGCGCGAACCCCATTTCCTTCATACCAGTATTGTTTGCTGCCATAAGCATCGCATAAGCCGATGATACTACCAACGAGAGCCCTATTATGAACAAGCCTACTGCTCCGGCTGCTCTCACTACTGATCTCTTGGGGTCGGAGCCCGTCTTATGGTACTCCTCGAGGGCTCTGGCCAAGAAGAAGCTATTGTAGTCCATCCCGACACCCATTACGGCGGCCAATGTTATTATGTGCATGAACCACAGCATCTCCTTGCCGAAGATGTACTTGAAGAGCAACGTGCTAGCCATTATGCCTATCATCGCGGCGCCTATTATCACTATTAGCGCCGCTATGCTCACCCATAGCCCGCCGAATATAACGGTAAACGTGAGTATCATGAGCGTCGCTGCTCCTGGTAGCACACGGTGATAGAACTCGTCTGTCAGTATGTCATCCATCTCGAGTGTTGCATAGGGATTTCCATCCATGTATGCCCTGAATCCCAGCTTCGCAGCCTCCTCGTGGACTATGCGATGCATTTCTCTTATGGCGTCTTCGCCCTTTCTACTATAGGGGTCAATACTTAGCACTACCTGTATCAACGCAATTCTTCCATCCTTGCTCGTGAACGCAGTACCACCCATCTTTAGAGCAGCTGTAGCGTTTGGCGCGGGCCTACCCATCGGGTAGGCTGGGCCAAGCACCTCGCCGACGCCCTCAATGCTTGCAATCTTGTCGCTGAGCTTCTTCACCGCGCTCCACGTAGCAGGGTCTTCCCAGATGCTATTCTTCGTCTCTATAACTATGAATACGGGGTCCGTTATTCCTGCCTGGAACTTCGTGCTAAGAACCTCGAACGCCCTTAGCGCTGGCGCGTTCTCGGGCAACATGAGCTTCATGTCGTGTGTCCCGTGGAATGTTGCGTAGAAGTAGCCAGCAACGAGTATTAGGGCTATGACGCCCACTAGTACGGGCTTCTCGTGGCGCAGCAGCCACTTCATGGCCCTGCTCTCGCGGTTTGCAACCTTCTCCCTCCTCGGGCGCCTAGGCCACCAGAACCACTTCTTGTCGCCAACTATTGCTAGGAGCGCTGGTACAAGGGTTAGTGTCGCAGTAGCGGTAGCGGCTACAGCTATTGGTATTGCTTCGCCGAATCCACGGAGGAACGAAATATCCCACGCCAAGAGGAGGCTTCCAAAGCCTATGATTACTGTTAGCGCGCTCGCCACTATGGCGGGCCCGGCGCGCTTCAAGCTCCTACGGGCAGCCTCTCTGGCGTCGCCTAGGAGGGCGTACTCCTCTTTGAACCTGTAGATGAGGTAGCCAGCATAGTCTGCTCCGAGTCCAAGGGCTGTAGTCATCATTATGCTCTGTGTATGGGACGAGAAGTCTATGATACCGTGGCTTGCAGCTATGTAGACAATTGCTCCTCCTACTGCGAGGCCCAACACTATGCCTATGTAGGGCAGTAGTACGGCGAAGACGCTTTCGAGAAGCACTAGCAGTACTACAAATGTTGCTAGCTCGCTGAGCCTCGAAGTCTTCTCCGCATCCCTTATGGCGTATTCCCTTACCTGCTGAAGCAATATGTCTTCGCCGCTCACGTAGATCTTGGCGCTGAGCCTGTTCTCTGCAAACAGCCTTGCAGTAGTATTTGCAACAGCTTCAATATTCCTGGCCCTCTCCTCCTCAGTCTCGCCGAGAGGCTCAATCATCAATATGAATGCCTTTAGGTCCTTGGATACGAGCTGGCCCTTGGACTCATTGATTAGCCTTGGAGCAATGGAGCCCAGCAGTAGTTCCTCTGATACCCTCTTTGCTGCCTCCTCTAGACTTGTCTCGCCCTTCGCGATACTGATTACTAGTCCGAGCAGCTTCTCCTGGAACTCCTCCGGCATCTCTATTGGAGCACTTAGACTAGTCTTGGCCATCTCCTGCTTCATCAGCTGGGCAACGATCTCCCACTTCTCCTCATCAGGTATCCCTGGCCCCTTCTCCACAACGATCTCTGCAAGCTTTCTAACAAGATTCTTCATCTCCTTGGGCGCCTTCTCGGCACTCATTTCTACGAAGAGCCTTGCAGTAACATTCCTCGCCGCCGCAGGGTTGCTCAGCATCTCTATGAACTCTTCTAGGCTGAAGGGCAGCTTCCTGCCCTGCTCCTCCGCAAGCTCGTAGACGGCCTTGGCTGCAAGCGTACGATTAGACGCAAGAACGCCTTGCGCCAGCGGGTCGTACTTTGCAAGGACTCGTCCAAGAAGCTTGGCCGCCTCCTCCCCCTGCTTCTTAGCAGCCTCCTCTAGGACCATATCTAAGGCGATCTTCCTAAGCGCTTCATCACTCGCCTCTCCCCTCGCCATCATCTCTGCAAGCTTCTCGACAATGCTCCTCTCTATGCTCATTCCCCTCTGCTTGGCAGCCGTGTAGACGAAGTCGGCGGCAATCCTCGCGGCAAGACTGGTATTAGACGCTACCAGGCCCTCAGCAGCAGGGTCATAGTTCTCTACCAGGTCGAGTAGAGGCACTGCCTCTTTTCCGAGCTTCTCGGCAAGTATTGTTGCAGCTATTCTTGCATAGTCCTCACGTCCCGGCTTAGGCTTGTCCTCTAGAAGCCTGACTAGCTCGTCAACGATGCTGCTTGGTGCACCCATTGATTTGAGAAGGGTTGCTGCGGCCTCTAGGCTCTTCTCCCACGAGGAGGCAAGAGTACCGTTAGCAGCAGGGTCGTACTTTGCGAGAATATCTGCGAGCATTGCCGCGAGATTACTCGGCAGGTTCTTCTGCTTAGCCGCTAGCTCCGCAACTACCTCGGCAAGCATGGTGGTATTGATTGTACCTCTTACTGCTTGTCCCGCTAATACTCTTGCCTTGTCGGGGCTGACCCCGCTCTTAGTAAGCATTTCAGCGATGATTGTCGCGGCGACAGCCTCCCTGCTGCTATAAATACAGCTAGCGGCTTCACCGCTAATCTTCTTCGCGATGCCTAGTACCTGTAGCTGTGACTCTGCAGCTCCTTCCCCAACCCTGTACATACAAGTCAAGCACGTAATGTTGTTGGCAGCCTTGTACTTGGCGAGCGTCGTGTTCCAAGCAGCCTCGATTATTCTTGTAAGCGGCTTAGCGCTAACAGGTACCTGTTTCTCGTAGATAATTGCCGAAGCCAGTAGTACTGCCTGGTCTATGTCACCTATCTTCGCAGCCTCTTGTCGCACTGTCTGCCAGACAGCCATTGCCTGGTCGCGTGGCAGAGGAGCAAGCGATGGATCCAGGGCTGATAAGTTGGCTATCTCTGCATAGGCAGTATAGTTTCCACCAAGCTTATCCATATAGTAGTATGTGCGGCTTACCTGCCACCACGTGTACCCGAATCCCTCTGCGAGCTGCTTAACCATTGTCTCGTTGCCTAGGAGGCTTAAGAGCTGCCTAGAGGCAGTGGTTAGGTTTGAATAGAATCCTGCATACACCTTGTCTAGAAGCTGTAGTGTCCCTGCAAGGCTTGTGAGATTAGAACCCAGCGCCTCGACCTTGCTAGTAGTCTCGGTATAAGCCCTGTCTATTTCTATGAGCCCATTCATGGTCTTATTTAGGCTGTCTCTGAGCATGAGCAGGCCCTTATACGCCTCAACGTATCCCTTGTCGGCAGCAATTATTGCATCAATGGTCTTGTTTAGCTCGCTAAGCTGCTTAGTAGTGTTTTCCAGTGCTGCTGCATACGCCTTGTCAAGCTGGTCGAGAGTTGCGTAGAGCTTCTTGGCCCCCGTTGCGCTCTTGTTCAGTGCGTCCAGCATTTGGTTGTAAAGCGTCCTATTCGTCACGGCAAGTATGATGGGAAGCCCCGTTATCCTCTTAGAATACTTCAGTGCCGTCTTGTTTAGAGAGTAGCCAATCTTTACAAGCTTTAGCAACGTATCATTGGATTCGAGGTCGACGCCGTCAACTATTACGACGCCGCTATGCGTCTCTGCCCCACTCTTCACCTTCTTCATGAGCTCCATGGCTTTCATCGACTCTGCGCTCGAGGGGAGAGTATACATCTTCTCCTTCACGACGCTGCTCAGGTTCACGAAGAGCGGAAACGATACTGCAGCTACTATTATCCAAACTGTTACCACTAGTAGGGGTCTGCTCGTAATCGCCTCAGCCATACCCACCGCTCTACACCCGACTGGTCAGTATCCGACTGCTCGCTAGTAGATAAAAGGGTTTCCATAATCCCTTCCTAGAGAATGTGGGGGCGAAACAGTGGCCTCAGCAGAGCAGAGCGAGGCAGAATACCTTGAGCGAGCAGTAGAGATGAGAACCCGCTACATGGTTCTCCTCCTATTAGCTGAGGGCCCAAAGTCGGGCTACGAGATAATCAAGCGGATAAGGAGCCTCCTAGCAGAAGCAGGTGAGGGAGGAGCAAGCCCCGGAACAGTATACCCCGTGCTAAGGAGCCTAGAAGAGGAGGGACTCATAGAGTCAAGCGAGGAGCCCCGTGGGGCAAGGCAGCGAAAAGTGTACCGGATAACCGAGAAGGGTGCAGAATACCTAATGAGGAGCGCCGAGAAGGCGTTAAACATACTCGACATAGCGCTGAGGCTCCACCTAGCAGCAGTACGCGGCGTAAAGGAGCCAATAAAGCTCTCACCAGAGCTAAGGGCCCTGTTATCAAGGATAATTGAGCAATTGAAATCGATCAAGGCGCGGACAGAGGAGCTAATAGAGGCCGTGGAGAAATTCCTTAGCTAGATCCCCTTAGTAGGGCGCCGCATAGCCCCGGGTCACGTATTCTTGGCCAGGCTATGGCGGCAGCGGCGAGTGCGCGTAAAGAGCAGCTATGGCGAAGCCTACGGCGTCTAGGAATATCCATAGCAGTATGGCCTTCTTTGCCCCTATTTCCCGGATCATCGCCCCTAGGGCTATTATGCATGGAACCTGGTATGTTGAGGCAATGGTGAACGTCATTATCTGGTGTGGTGTGAGCGCTTTTGCAAAGTCTGCTGTCCCGAGGACGGCTGCAAGCATAGCTATGACGAGGTCCTTCTGGAGAAAACCGTAGACGAGCGGTATCATGGTTGCCGCTGGCAGGCCTAGTAGCCTCGCGAGTGGAGAGAAGACTGTTTCCACTACACTGTCTACGCCATAGTATGTTAGCGCCGCGTATGCAACAGCGCCTGCAACTATCATCGGCGTAACTACCTTTATGAAGTCCTCTAGGCGTAGCCAAGCCTTCTCGGCGACGAGGCCCAGCTTAGGCCTTCTTAGCGGCGGTATGTCCTCAACAAGTATTGCCTCTTCTTCGGCCCTTGTAGCCTTGGCGACAATCTTGGCTATTATGAGAGCTATGGTGAACCCTGCCAAGTATATCGCTATTGGTGCCAGTGCTCCCAGGAAGCGCCCAGCAATACCGAAGATTATTGAGGCCCTGCTAGAGCACGGCACAAATGCAAGCATAGAAATAGCTACTATTCGCTGCCTGGTACTCGGCAGTATCCTCGTCCCCGTTATCGCTGGCACAGAGCATCCAAGGCCGAGCAGAACCGGTATTATCCCCTTACTATACAGCCCAATCTTCTTCGTGAACGCGTGAAGCCATATCATTATCCTCGTTAGGAGCCCCGAGTCCTCTAGCAACATCAGTATGAAGTAGAAGATGAACACGTATGGCAGAGCAGACACGTACTGTGCATACAGGGCTTGGACACTCTTAGCAGCCATGAGGCCTAGGAGACCGCGCCCCTCAAGAGAGCCCACGACGCCGTCTACAACGTGGTCTAGGATACCCGTAGCCCAGTCTATAACTAAGCCCCCAAACACGACAGTTAAGACAATAATGCCCAGGACGAAGCCTAGGGAAGTCAGGAGGCCGAAGAAGGGGTGCTGCACAAGGAACACGTCGAGACGGGTAAGCGCGCCATGAGCCCTAGGCTCAACTCTCACATATCTCTGCGAGAGACTAATAGCATAACCCGCCCGAGCTATCTCAACATCGCGGTACGGGTCATGGCCCTCCTCGACAAGCCTTCTCCTAGCCTCCTCTGCCTCCGGGCAGCCAAACCGCTCAGCTACCAGGGGGTCGCCCTCCACTAAGCGGACGGCCAGCCCGCGGCGACTAAGCCGAGTAGGCCCAGTTACACAGCCCTCGGCTCTACGAATAGCCTCCTCAATATGGTCATCGTAGCGAATCACTATCTTGCTCTGCCTGGCCTCACCGAGACGACCAACGAGTTCCCTGACACCATTCTTTCTCACAGGATTTATCCTTACAACCGGTACACCAAAAGCCTCCTCGAGCCCACGATAATCAATATAAATGCCCTTCTTCTCCGCCTCCTCCCAGAAATTAACAGCAATAATCATCCTCGGCCCAAGCTCCGCGACAGAGACCGCGAAAACAAGCCCCCTCTCAATAGCAGTAGCATCAAGAACAACTATGACGAAGTCATAGTCCTCGCTGAGAAGCGCCCGCTCAGTAACCTCCTCCTCAATACTGCTCGGAAACAAGTTATAGACGCCAGGAGTGTCAACGAACTCATACCTAACACCATTAATTACCGTAGAAGCCCTAGTCACCTCAACCGTCGTACCAGGATAATTAGAGACCTGGACGCGGGCACCAGTAAGCGCACGAAGCAACGAGCTCTTACCAACATTCGGCTGGCCAAGCAACAAAACACGCTTAGTCATTGCTAGGCCCCGTTCCCTGCTCCCCAAGCACTCTCATCACACGGTGCCTAAGCGCCTGCAAACAGTAAGGGGCGGCTTAAGCCGAAAACCATGAGACAAGAACAGCTAGATAAGCGTTATCCTAGAAACAATATCGAAAACGAAACACTAACAAGATACATAAAAATGGGTAAACAATCTCTCCGGGACACCTCCTGAACCTAGAAAAGAAACAATTTACTCCTTTCCACTCTCTCCCCGAGGACAAGGCTCAACCACAACAAGCACCTTGCCCGCAATATCTTCGTCCAGTGCGACCACACGAGCCTCAGAACCAACCTCCAAGACAACCAAGCCACGGCTACGAGCAACTACCCGCACACGGCGCCCCGGAAGAAGCCCAACACCATAAACCCGGGCCACGAGGCTAGGACGAGGATCGGTCACAGCAATAACTCTTCCAGTACTGCTAATACTTAGCTCCGTGAGCCGCCTAAACTTGCCACGCGAAACAAACTCTCTAATGGTCCCGGGCTCAACATCAATGTGCTCAAGAAAATGCGCAATACGATGATCCTTTGCCATGGCCTCAACAAGGCTATGCTTCCTAAAAATATTCTCAGCAAATCTCCTACCACTGGAAGTAAGAGAAACAATCCCGTCCTTTTTCTCGATAAGACCTTCACGGGTGAGAGACTCAATAGCCTTATCTGCAAGCTCCCTGTCACCAACCTCCTTGGCGATATCCTCAACTGAAGCGCTACCACCCTTCTCCATGGCAAGCCTCAAAACATCCTCTCTAGCAATCTTCAGAACATCAGAACTCTCGTCCACACTTTAACACCTTCACATATCAATACTTTGTCTCATTATAATTAAGGGAAAAACTAGAGATAAGATCTAGCGGCTGGCACCGGAATATATGGGAAAGCGGCCAACTTCGTAATACTTGTCTCCAACTCTGACGAGAAACGATAAAACATACGTATAAATCGGATTAGGATCCCTAAGCACATTCTTTAGGACAATAGACGATCTGCTGTTCCCTAAAACTCCAAGATCAAATAATGTATAGTTTACCTGCCCAACATAGTCACTAAGCCTATAGTATTTAGAGTTGATATAGATATATACATATTGGGAAGTAGTATTAAACCCATTTATTTTCTTCCATCCTTCATTGCCATCCACAACGGCCGCATCCCCTCTCATAATAAAGATACTTATATTGGCTTGATCTTTAACAGGAATATTACCGTAAAGTACTACTACTCCGGTATAAAGCCTATAAGAAACTTGTCCCATATTCTTGACAAATAAAACGGTAATAACATTGTCCGTCTTATTTAATGAAGAAATCGGTGAAATAACAAGCGATGAAGCGACTAGTGATAACTTGCTAGAAAGCTGGTATTCAGCGCTACTTCTAGAAATCATTGGATTAAAATAATAGATAAGGCCAAAAGCAATTATGATTGCAACAGACACTATAATAACTGTTGATATAAGCTCAGCTTGTCCTCGTAGCTCTAGCATCGTTATTACCCTCCTATAGTTAACGATGTAAATACCACATACCTGCACCTTCAATTCTTATAGTGAAATCAACATCATTAATATAGCCAATCTTATAGGAAGTTCCGCTAGCACGAGTATAGTAATATGGATCTGAAATCCCGAATGCTACATAGTAAAGTCGAGGCTTCCTTGGAAGTGGTAGATAAACAGTATCGCTTACAAAATTATTACTAGGAGGCCATGTATGTCCAAGATCGTGCATTCTATCATAAAGATATACATAGCTACTTCCAAGGAAGCCTTCATCGTCAACAGCAAAGACACCCCATATACCCTTCTTTGGATCAAGCACCTCGCTAGTACCGCCTCCCACGGAGTCGTGAAACGAATAACGCAGAGATAGTGCTATTTCCGCAGCATTGGTTCCGTTAACGCCATACTCACCGCTTCTCCCCATGAACTTGAAATACACAAAGCCAGCACTAACATTGTCAACGCACCCATACCAAGGCATCTCGAGACCACCGTAAACGGGATGGTAGAAGGTGCTGTCAACGCTAAGCCCGAGTCCAAAAGCACTTCCTAACCATTGATATATATCCTGGGGTACAAGATCCGAGCCAGGAACTAAAACATCACTAAAATCATAAATCAAGTAACTTTTTGCACCAATATTCACTCCAGCCATCTCTATAAAAAGATTCCTTAGATCTAGTACCAGGCCTGGTTTAAACCATTCATCTGTAAATATGAGCTCCGCTAGCCCATTACCATCTGTATCAGCTATGACTGTGAAAGGTCTAAGCCCAGAAGAAGTACCCTGTTGAAAATCAAAGACTGAGAGCTTCCCGCCTATACCATATAAATTGTATATGTATGAGTAGGTATAACGTTCCCATATAGGTGTACATGTACATTTATAAATACCGGTTTTTATTCCTAATATCTTAATTTCCTTGCAATTGCATGCTGGGTTGCCTTTTGAAATATTCGTTGTACTTAGTTTTTCGTATTTTACACTAATATTTAACAGGTATCCAGAATAATAATATACTCCGAAAGCGTTTACCCCGCTAAGCTCTTTTTCTCTTCCTGCTAAGCCGTTTTCATTATCAAGTAGATAAGTATGAAGCAATAATAGGGTCTTGTTTACAAGAATGTTGCTTATTTTTAGAACACGGGGATAATTGTTAGTTTCTCTGCTGCCTATACGTAGTAGCTTAATGTTTTCACTATTAATGTTAATAGTGGTTTCTGCAGAGCCCATATATCCTCCGTCTACGAGTACTTGCATGCTTTTCAGAGTAATTGTTATGCCAGAGCCGGCTTTTGCCTTGTACATATATGTATTATCCGCCGTAAGTACGGCACAGCCATCAGGTTTTGGGAGAATAACCATGGTATTGATATCTATTGTATAATTGTCGGGAGGACAGTAAACGGTGGTTATTTTTCCGTCACTTTTCTGAAGCCATGCTATTACGCCTATGCTTGGACTTACTAATACTTTAGCATCGGCGTTCTCAACATTGAAGGGGTTATCAGTAGGGGTGCTCTCATCTACTTCTACACTATTTCGTAGGAGGGATTCTTCAACTTTATTTCTCAGAGTATTCCCGGTATCTTCCGGCCAACAATAGTGTGCAATACTTTTGTTATCCGGTGTGAACCAGCTGATGCATATGACTGGCTTATTATCATTGGTGGTTTTCATGGCTATTATTCCGGGCTCATTGCTCTTGAATGGAGCTAAATAATAATATGGTTCATATAGCGATACGTGGATTGATTCATTTTTATAGTCTGGATCATTTCCTCCAAGTATAATCATGCCAGGCATGGGTCCCAAGTTATGGATAAAGACTGCATCTAGCTCCTCTCTATCAATTGTTGGCGTGAATCCTCCCTCCTTCATTTGTGTAGGTGAGCCATTAAAACAATAGGAGGATATTACCCCACTATTGAGGATGTTTTCATCTGTTTCTTTTGCCGAAATATCTGTTGACACTATTAGGCTTCCGCTTCTTAATAAATCTCCTATGCTTTTATACGGGGTTAGGTTAAAATATTCTATTTTTAGGCTCTTAGCTATCTCAGCATAAGTTACTCTGCTTGCACTTGTCCCTCCTATTGCATGAACATATACCCCGCTTGTAAGTATCGAGCCCAGTAGTTCTCCGTTCTTTACAATGACTAATGCTTTACCGAGAGGCGCCTTTACTACTATTGTATCATTTTTTAGCGCTATCTTGTCTTCTGGTGGTAGTGGCTTGGTTCGTATCACTATATTGTTTACCAGGAAATCATTATTTACTGTATCACCTGCCTTAACTATATACATATTGCGACTATCAGTGATTATGTAGAACTTAATTCCAATATCCTTTGGACCAGTATTCTTAATAACATAGTGTTTTTCTACATCATTAGAGCTTAGTGGATCAAATGTGATATTTAGTGTCTGTGCGGCTGCCCCGATTTTTCGGTTTAGCTCGCTGTTAAGAGCAAGATGTGCGCTGATTGTTCCTTGGTATATGCTTATGAGCAGGGGGACTACTGCTACTAGGAGAAATGCAATTACTATGATACCTGCTATTGCTGTTGACAGTGCTCTAAACCGCATAAAGTAAGCCCCCGAGTAAACTGGTATTTACAACGTTTTTAGGATTTTTGTAATTCCTCTAGGTGAAGAAGAGAACCTCTTGGACCAGTATAAAAGTTATGCCCTAGGGGCACATGTTTACCGAATAGTGATTTATTTAGTCTATTTTTATTATAAATTATAAATTTCATAGCTGAATGATCGGAAAAAGAAAGCCTAAAGAAGTACTTATGCTAATTCGGCTGTTATTTTGATTATTGTTTGTTCTCCGAGCCTTATTATCATGCCTGGTTTTAGCTCTATCTTTTCTATCTTCTCGAAGCTCCCTGTCTCCTGGCTATACACGTAGGTTCCGTTCGTGCTTCCGAGGTCCTCTAGGACGATCTTGCCTTCCTCCACCTTTATTGCTGCGTGCTTCCTTGACACGGTTGGGTCGGGTATTATTATCACGTTCTCGGGGCTCCTGCCGATGGTTACCTGGGGGAATACTTTGAGCATGACTGGTATCCTCTTGCCTATGAGTTCCTGGGCAGGCGCGTTGACTATCTCGAGGTAGATTGTCTCGGGCGTCGTCGGCGCAGGCTTCTCCTCTACTGGCTTCTCCGGCGCAGCGGCGGGGGGTGTCTCCTCTTCCTCCGTGGGGCCAGCCTCCTCCTCTGCGGCTTGCTCTGTCACCGGCTCCGGGGCCTCGGTGGCTTCTCCGGCCTCGCTTGGCTGTTGCTCTAGGGCCTCGGCTTGCTCTGGCTGGGGTTGTTCCTGCCGGGGCTCCTCTAGTTTGAGCTGCTCAGGGTTGTCGGGGCGCTTGGCGCCGCATACTTCGCAGAACTCTTTGTCATCGGGGTTTACGTGGCCGCAGACGGGGCACTTCCATGGCATGCATGGCTCACCTCAGAATAGATTGGAGCACAGAGTGTTCCGTGCATAGTGTGGGGCTGTCGTGGTAGTTAAGCCCAGTGTTTCTTAGAATCATTTATGCTGTATCTAGGGCAGTGCTTATGTCCCGGCTTCGTGGCCTCTTCTCGTGGGTGCTGGCCTCAATATGCCTCTCGAGGTTCGTTTTGAGCAGAGTCACCGCTACAGCTTCGTTTCTCCCGTTAAGGCTGCTTTCCGCGTGACTATTGTCCCTGTTAGCGGCAAGGTGCCGGTGAAGGGGCTTCACTACATCGTTTTGCTCGACGCCAGTGGCTCCATGAAGAAGGCCGGGAAGATGGATGCTGCTAAGAGGGCTGTGGAGCGCCTCGTTGAGTCTATGCCTCCTGGCAACTATGTCACGTTGATAGCGTTTGGCCTCGGTGGCCTTTTCGCCAAGGAGCTGGTTGTTCACCGCGACGTGGGCGAGGCAAGGGACGAGATAATAGCAGCGGTTAGGAGCATCATACCGGACGATGGGACCCCGCTCTACCGTGCACTAGTAAAGGCGATCGAGATAGCCAATGCTTATCCAGAGCCAGGGTACATAGTCGTAGTTACCGATGGACGTCCCACGGATAAGAGCGACCCCGAGGAGTATCGTCGCCTCAAGTGGCCGCGGAAAATGAAGGCCTATGCGATAGGCGTCGGGCTGGACTACAACAAGGAGCTACTAGCCCTCATCGCGGACATGGGTAACGGGTACATGGAGCACGTGGGGGAGGCCGAGGTAGAGAAACTGGTAGAGGCATTCGAGGAGACCGCTGCCCCAGAGGCCTATGCGAAGGACTTCGAGCTAACAGTTGAGCCCATCGAGGGCGAGGCCAGGCTCCTCGGATACGACGAGCTAACAATAACGATACCCGTCCTCCGAGACGAGAGCCTAGAGATCTACGGCGAGGTAACAATACCCGCCAACCACCGGGGCGAAGTAGCCAGGGTGCACGTCAGCTACGAGGACCCTGTGACCGGGAAGAGGGAGACACACAGCTTCAGCTACACAGTGGAGCCAGCGCCGAGCCGCGAAGAATACGTGAAGGGCATAAACAGGGAGGTATACGACACCTATCTCTACCACGCCTATCTCGAGGAGGCACGCCGCCTCCTCCTGAGAGGAGACATAGACGCTGCTACGAAGAGGCTAGTGGAGGCGGAGAAGCAGGCTGAGAAGACTAAGAGGATAGACCTAGTGGTTGAGACTAAGAGGCTACTAGAGACCGCTGAGGCCACTAAGAGGCTCGGCAGCAGCGAGGCCGAGGAGGCCACGAGGAGGCTCCTAAGCGAGGCGACGAAGAGGATAAGAAAGTAGCACCCTGTCTCCAAAGATTTTGCCACTGTATTGCCTCGTTTTTCTGCCGCCACTATCGCCAAGGCAGACATGATTGAGCCCAACTTGTTTACGCATGGTCCTCCCTGCTTTTAAGCCGGGAAACAAGCTGAGATAAGCCAAGCCAGAGAGCTTGGAAGCCACGGCGAGGAGGCTTACATCTATGCGGGACAGCACGGAGGCCTACAACGAGCTACCCGGAGAAGAAGTCCCTGACGAGACGGGCCTCGGCGCGGCAAGAGCCCCCGAGGAAGCCGGTGGCTACGCCGAGCTATTCCGTGAAGCCATAAGCGTCTTGGCGGAGCAGCCGCCGATTCTAAGGCTAGGCGCTAGGCGATTCATAGTTGTCGGGGACACGCACGGGTTCCCCGAGGTCTCGGAGTGGGCTCTAAAGCTGGCCCACGAGGAAGACGTAGATGCAGTCATATTCATAGGTGACTATGTTGACCGGGGGCCGCGCGGCGTTGAGAACCTCGAGCTCCTCCTGGAGAGGCTCGTAGATGAGAGGGATAGGGTCTACCTGCTCCGAGGAAACCATGAGGACCCGGAGATGAACGCTGCCTACGGCTTCTTCGAGGAGGCTGTTAGGAAGAGGGGTGAGGAGTACCTCGGCTACGTCGCCGCCCTCTACGCCTCCATGCCGGTAGCTGTGGTCGCGGAGCCCATAGTGCTTGTCCATGCCGGCATACCTTGCCGCAGATGCAGCCTTTCACCCGAGGACCCGATCCTCCTAGACGACCTAGAGAAAGAGGCCGCCAAGATCAAGAACAGTGAAGAGGCCCTTGGCCTCCTCAAGACGAGTCCCCTCGTGGCCCAGCTCTTGTGGAACGACCCAAGGGGGACGATTGACTGGTTTCTCCCAGGGCCCCGGGGCCCTGGCACATATCTCTACGGCAAGGCGGCTTGGAGGAGCTTTCTCGAAGCAAACGACCTCGGCATCATTATTAGGGGGCACGAGGTCGTAGATGGAACCCATGTTTGGCTCCAGGACGGCAAGCAAACAACATTAGCGGGAGAGATGGGGCTCGATAGCCTAGAGTACAGCGTTGTAACCGTGTTCTCCTCGCTCTACCATAAGCGCCGCGCAGCAGTACTCCTCGTAGACCTTGAGGAGGGTAAGCTGAGGCCCTACATCTATAAAGGAGAAGCAAGGGAGGCATCTACAAGGGAGACCTAGGGATAAGCAGGGAGGAGGCGCTCCCTCAGCGAGCACCCCTCTATAGCTGTGAGGGATTATCCAGACCTTGGCCGAGAAGGGTAGAGTGGTAGGCTACGGGCTAGCAATCCTGGGAATATACGGCGTAGCGGCAATATTGCTCGTATCAAGGTTTGTTGGAGAAAGCAGTATTGATCCCTTCAAGTGGTGGCTGGGTGGCGGGCTCCACCTCCCCCCTAGGAGTCCCACGGACTTGTTCCTCGTCTCCTCATTCATCGCCTACACGTTGGCCTTCGCTGGCCTAGTGCTGCTAAGCATTGGGAAGAGCAAGCTAGGCATACTGATGGGGCTCTACGGGCTCTTGGCGCCCCTGCTCCCAGGCATAGCCGCCTGGGCCGCCTCGAGGTATCCCCAGGCTGGCGCCCTGCTTGAAGCAGCTAAGCCGCTCACCCCCTACTATCCCTCGACACCCCTTATGGCTCTCGGGCTAGGGCTCTCCGCGTCAACGAACCCGGTTATCGGGGTACCGCTACTACTCTACGCTCTCTACGACGCCCTGTGGGATATGCTTGGCTTACCGGCTCCGACCAGCATAAGCCTGAGCATAGCCGGGTACAACACCACAGTGTATGAGGCCCTCCTCTACTACACGGGCTCGGCCCTCGTAATCCACCTAGCTCTCGTGCTGAGAAAACACAGAGAGCATGAAGCAACCATGGAGCCGCAGGCCCCGATACGTGTCCCAGGTAGCGCCGAGCCGAGACCAGTCGCCGAAGCATATGTGCGGCCGCACATGGCCCGGCGCGAAGACGTGGCACACAGCACGGTCGCCGTGTCCCCGCCTACCCGGGAAGAGGCCGGGGCTGACGAGAGGAGGGAGGAGTGCTCATCGGTGAGGCTGTCCGAGTTCGCCAAGAACCGTAGAGAGGTCGTCGAGAAGTGCTTGGTGGGCAGGGAGATACACGGCTACGTGGTCGAAGAATTCATTGGGAGTGGCGGCTTCGGAGTAGTGCTGCGCGCGCATGCAAGAGAGGATCCCGGCGACAAGGCTGCAATAAAGCTCCTAGTCCCGATCCCTGTGGGCAGCGGTGCTGGTGGCACTACTTCTAGTAGGCTTGTGAGAGACGTGCTAATGGTCGCTCGCGACCTTGAGCGGGAGGCGCTAAGCCTCCGAGAACTCAGCGAGAAGAGCCCCTACGTCGTGAGGCTAAAGGCTATTCACATAGACTCCGAGCGTCTAGCTAAGGCTGTCCGCACGGACAGCTTCGAGATATACATGGTCTCCCCGCCCGCGATAATAATGGAGTATCTTGGCGGTGGGAGCCTCTCTAAGCTACTCGAGGAGGCAAAGAGGCTGCACTTGGCGAGGCCCGATAACCGCGACTGGGTGAGAGTAGTAGCAGCACTAGGCGCGGTAATAGCCAAGGCCCTAGCACACGTGCATGGAAGCGGCTATGTCCACGGAGACCTCAAGCCAGAAAACATACTATTCACCACGAGGCCCGCCGCAAACCCCAGGCTCCTTGCCAGCGCGTTCTACGAGGCACTGCTGAGACCAGAGCAAGCCAAGACCGTGCCCAAGCTCTCCGACCTGGGCGCAGCAGTAAGGATAGGGAGCCCAGTAATGCAGCTCACACCGGGTTATGCGGCGCCAGAGCTAGAAGCCTACGACCTGGTCTGCAACGAGCTCGGTAAGAGAAACTCGCCGATATGCTCAAAGGCGCCAGTAGCCGAGCCCAGCCAAGACGTCTACAGCCTCGGCATAATCCTGCTCCAGCTACTAGCAGGCCTAGAGCACCGCCAAGTAATAACGCTGAAGCACAAGCTCATGTGCCGCCTAGACGAGCAAAGAGGCCTAGTATGCGATACCTCAAAGATAGAAAGGATGCTGAGAGACGCCCCTAGCCAGCTACGGCTCCTACTCGGAAAAATGCTCTCAGACAATCCGCGAGAAAGGCCGGACGCGAGCAGAGTCGCAGCATGCCTAGCCTGCCTAGCGGGCAACGAGCCCAGAAAATGGAGCACTTGCAACGAGAAATGCTCTAATACCTAGTCAAGGTGCACCTACTCTTCACTAATAGAGATAGAAGTACAAAACCATAAAGCCACGAAGCGATAAACGATGCAAGAGTTACTTTCAACAGATTGCCTCCCTCCAGCACAGATCCCTGCAAAGCAAAGTAACCGGGTGGTATTCTGCAGGCACAGCTATACAGCTCTATGCTGAGAGGCCTCAGCAAGGCCTCAGTTATGAGTCTCACAATAACTGCTACAAAGAGTACCGCAAGAGCTGCAATAATAGTGCTATGCCAAGAATAACGACATCCATTCGCTCTCCTAATGATTTTTAGGGCTAAGGCTACAGCGACAATAATGCCCACTAAAATAAATGCATTATAGATAAGTGAGAATACGAAATAATTGCTAAGGAGAATCTGCATGTTAATGAGCAGCGGTAAGGCAAATGCAAGGAAGCCAGCTAGGGCGAAGCAGTAATAGGTGACAAGAACAAATAATATGCTCCTAACTAGTCTATGCAATCTACTTGCTTTAAGCGAATAAGCTAGAGCACCTGTCAACAGCACGAGAAGCGGAGCTGGACGAGACAAAGAATCTATAAGAACAGCCATTAAGATGTGATGTTGCCACTCGTTTGTTAACGGTCTAGACAAGAACACATTACAACTTGTGCTACACTTAATAGATGAGATTATAAGTCCGATTAATGCTGCGAAGAATGATATGGCTAGAGTCTTTAGAAACAATGCTACCTTTTCGTCAATGTTAAGTTTCAAAACTCTTCCCCGTAGTTGTCAAGCCCTCTTATTATATCCTATCTGGAGAACAATACTATATAGTCTATATAGTGTTTTCATAGGACAATAAGACACAGTCTAAAGTCACATTTTTACTATTTATTATGTAAGAATAATATATTATATATGAAATGATTTTAAAAAATAATGGTATTTTATTCTTAGTTTTAGCTTAAGATGACGATATGCTTGGGACATAAAGGCTTGCCTCCGCACTTAATGTATTGAAATTAAGATTACTTGTATAGCCCTCTAATATTGCTAGCTCGCTCTGTATATTAGTGGTTATGGTTATGCCATCATTTTGCCAGGAGTTATGGGGAACAATGTTGCAATCTAATATAATTCCTAGATTATAATGCTGCTCAGTTATTCCGCTACTCCAGGTAGCTTCTGCTTCATCCTCTAGTAAGCTTATTTGGGATCCCCATGCGCTTAATGTGTCAGATTTGTAAAAGGTACTTGGAGTACCAATTATTATGGAGATGACTCCAAAAGCGGTTGCAACTCCCCCGCTTAAGAAGATACTTGCCGCCCCAAGCATCCACGATATGGTGGAAGTAAGACTATATGTTGTTCCGTAACTAATGCTGCCTTTACCAACTACATTAGCTGTGGCCGTCGGTGGAGCTAGTTGTGTGTTCGTCGTTTTTGTATCGATTTTTACATCCTCGCTATTAATATATACTTTGAGCGGGCCATACTCTAATGAATCAAATACAGGGTTTAGAACACTTACAAGAAGGTACCCAAGAGGCCCTATATCATTTTCCATATTAATTGCTGGCCGCGTGACTCTCACATAGGTCTCAATATCGGCCACAAGCACTGTGGACAGACTATTGTGAAATGCGTAGTAGAGCTTTGTAATAGGGTTAAATACTACGTTCTGGTAGTTGCTGGCATCGTTTGTATCATATGAGGCAACAGCTTTATAAAGATACGGCTGGGTCTCAAAATGTCTTGCTCTTCTAAGAGCAGATAGTATTGCACCATGGTCTATGAACCACGGCCCCTCATTTGAATCTATATATACGTCCAACAGAAGTGGTCGTCCTTCTCGTAGCGCATTTATGATTTTATCGTTTATTGATGACGTAGATAAGCTGCAGGTATAAACTTGGCGCCATGCACCTCTATAATAGGCTTGGTAGGTGTACCCATCGCATATTTGAAGTCCATCTATATTTATTGATATATATGCTTTATTGTTTACGATTTTACTGCTATATATAGTTAGTGTAAAACTTGCTGTACCTTCAAGGAATGCTAATGGTGTACGAAGTAGAAAAGTATTGTGATGTTGAGGAATAATGCGTAATGGCGGATTAATGGATTCGTATGAGCTAGTATCTATTCCTGCTAGGTATAGTTCCCAGCTATAGACAAGATTATTCTCTGAGTTATCTCCTATGTATGAACGCACTACTGGTACAGCTTTTATTACTATATCTGGTTGAGCGCTACTAGTAATAGTAACTGAGTATGTTATCTTGCTCCATGTGTTTATATAATTGCCCGGTTCCTCAGGTACCGTATGAACAACTGTGCCTAGAGAAAGTGTTGAGTGAGCTTCAACTACATAGTCGTCATCATATATTTTCGCTCCATTAAGTTCTATTATTATATGTAGGGGACTAGTTTTATTAGCTGTTATAACTAGATATACTTCGTATCTAGTGGTATGTGGAGGTATACGGAAACTGTCACTTCCGCTCCAATATGTACTTGTAATTTTAACTCCTTTATCGTGTTCTATGTTCCCTAGATAAGTTTCTTCATGATTAAAAACTCCAGCCTCCCAAGGAACTACATCCCATATAAAGTATTCGTTATTAGATAAGCCGGTATCCAACGACTCTATACTTATACTATTTTCACTATTCTCTATTGTTTCATATTTTTTAATATTATTATCTATTATTTTAATTAATTTTGCTTTCTCAGGTATAGCGCTTATTAATTTCTTCCAATTAATTGTATACTCTTCGATAATGTTTTTAGCATCTCCATTTATATTTCCTTGATATATTTTGACTACTTCTCTATCTATATCTGAAAAGGCAGGCAGCGCTGGCGTATGTTTTCTTGTTAAAAATATGTCGTATCCGTTGGCTCTATAAATGGCTATGACGTTCTTATTCAAAATGATGTTTCTTATTAATGAAGAATTAGTTTTATTATTATTACAAGGTAATAGAACTAGAGCCTTTGTGCTATCTAGGTATGTTTTTACCATCTTTCTCTTTAGATATATTGGTTTTATTAATTCTTTTTTATTTTCTTTTAAAATTTTAAAAATATTATTAATTTCACTTTTATTAAGTTTTGTTATTGGTTTTCCATTATAAAGAAGAGTTAAAAGTATTGAACCAGAACTCATATACCCTCTCGGTAAAGAGTATATAGGTAATTGTATGAGGCGATTGCCATACACTAGATAGGCATTAACGTCGCTTGGTTTTAAACCAATTGGCGATAGATCTATGATAACCGGTTCACATAGCTTAAGTCCTGCTCCTTCGTAGCTGGCATCTGCTATACTGGTAGCAATTGGAGGTACAAGTAATTCTATCATAAGTATTGTTAAAATTGTTATAATAATTTCAGTTTTCAGTATTCTTCACCGAAGAAGTATTTCAAGATAATTATATATATATATATTGGCATTTTCTATTTAAAGAAAAACTATATATGAGACTACACCTTCATACCTTTGCTTAGCATTATTAATTAAAATGTCATATATCAAAACAATAAACAATATTAAAGGTATTAAGCGGCAGGCGAATAGAAATTCCTTTCCCAGGTAGGATCCGGGGGGTCACATGCCTTATCGAATAAACTATTTGCAGGAGGCGAAAGAGTTGCTTGAAAGGGGTGACGCTGTCCAGGCCTCCGAGAAGCTCTACAAGGTTGCAGAGGAGGCGGTAAAGGCGATGGCATCTGCACTTGGGCTTCCCGAGGCCAAGGAGGCCAATGAGAGAGGGAGATGGACTCTACGGCTACTTGAGGGTGCTGCTGCGCGGCTCGCCGAGACAATTGATAAAAGAATATATGATGACTGGGATCACGCGTGCTTCCTGCACGTCGAAGACTTCCACGAGGCACGGCTAGGCGTGGAGCGGGTTAGGCGCCGCCTCCGCTACGTAGAGGAGCTACTAAGTATTGCTAGGAGGGTTCTCGGAGAGAAACAGCGCTCCTAGTCTACAAGTGTATTATCTCGAGGCATGCCTCCTCCCTGTTCTCCATCGTCACGTGTCTATATACTCTTCCAGGGTCTCCTCTCCTCGGCTCATAGACGGCGTTGTCTATCCAGATATCGACTCTTGTCTGTAACTGTTTAGCCGTGTGCCTCGCAACGAGTTTCCCGTCGATATAGTATTTTGCTTCTCCGTGCTTCCACTCGATTCTATAGTTATGGGGCTTTGTTAGGTCGAGGTCCTGCATGGCTGGCCTCGTAGAGGTTATCCGGATAGGCACTAATGGCATGCCTAGCCTTGTCAGCGCGGCAACTAGGCGGAAGTAGAGCCTCTCCCAGCGATCCCGGTGATCAAGCCTTATGGGCGTGAACACGTTCCCGGTCTGGGCGAAGAATCCGCGGAGAAGATAGGGCCCCGGAGTATTCAGGTATATGAACCAGACAGGGTAGCTCATGTCGATCCTCATGCTGTAGTTCCAGAAGCCCCAACCAGCACTCCCATAGTGGAGCCTCGTCAGCCTCGCATTGACCTCTAGGACGCCGCTACTGTGGGGCAGCTTGTCGAAGCCCCCATCGCTTATCTCAGCATTAGAGTAGTAGAGGGCCTCTGTGGGCCCCATGCACAGCCTCATAACGTGGTCGCTGAACTCTATCCGGGCTACGCCGTTGCGCCGAAGCCTCCAACCACTAGCCTCAACCTCCTCTCCGTAAACAATACCGTTCCCGCGCCGCGTCTGCACACTCTCCCGTTCCTCCGCCAGCGCTGCCGAGGCCCCTAAGGGGTAATAGCATGTGCAGAGAGAAAGCTATGAGCAGCTAAAACAATAGCGTCCAGGCACTACTAGCTAAGGCCCTAGCTATAAATAACGATTGCCAGTCCAGAAACAATACCAAGAACATGGAGATCGGAGGAGCTGCAAGAATCGAGAACTAAGTATGGATGAGAGGAAAAAGCCAAGTATAGAGGCGAACTATGATTCACCTAGTTTAGGTTGCTTGTACTTCGCCTCTCTCTTCGAGCTTCCTTATCGCTTCTGCCAGTTCGTGTAGTAGCTCAGCAGGGCTGGCAAAGCTCTCCTTCTCAACCTCGTCGAGGATCTTCTCAATGTCCAGGCCGTGCCACTTGAGCCCGGCCAGCCTCTCCTTGAGCTGCTCCTTGGTTACTGGGAAGCTTAGACCCTTGATTCTCTTAAGTACCTCGGCCGCCCAGTTGATACCTCTCCTACCGGTTACTCTTGGTAGCTCGCCTCTCTCCTCTAGCTTCCTAATAGCCTCAGCGAGAGACTTGAGCAGCTCCGCCGGGCTAGCGAAGCTCTCCTTGTCTACTTCGTCTAGTATCCTAGTGGCCGGTATGCCGTGGTAGTAGAAGTCCTTGAGCCTCTCCTTGAGCTGCTCCTTAGTGATCGGGAACTCGAGGCCCTTGATCCTCTTTAGAACCTCTGCTGCCCAGTTAATCCCCCTCCTCGCCATCGTGCCTCACCCCTCTCTCTTCTCACGCCTCCTCCGTGTTCAATATTTTATTAAAAGATAGTGCCTTTTACTTAAACATTTCCGGCCTCGCTCATATGGGAAAGACTTATACGAAAAACATCATGTCTATATCTAATACTAGTAGCTTTGCTGCTAAAAGGTAACCAGTAAGGATAAGCACTAGCTTAACCTGTGCACCCAGCATCTTATTTCAAAACCATAATTATAGTTAATTGCATGCATTAGGGCGAACCAATTGCTTCCTAGAACTCGGTTACAAGCAACCCCCTACGTGAAAGCATCAAAGCAATCCTTCTCGCAACGCTCCTAGCCTTAACCCTCACCACGATAACGTCACCAGCCTCCTCAACCTCAACTCCCTCAAATCTGCTCACGAGGCCTAGTGCCTCCCGCTTAGCAGGTATAACATAGTATCCTCTAGGATCACGTCTTGAAAGAATATCATTAATAACATTGCTGGCTTTCATAGCGTACTACCAAGACAGTTTAAAATGCGGAGTAGGGCCTAATACTGGTTTATTTTTCAATTCTCATTTTCAAGCTGTTTATCGAGTGTTCCTCTAAATTTTATAAAATCTTTGGTAGATGCCATCTACACCGAGGTTTTTATGTTACTATTATATTAATATAGCTTGAAAGGTGAAGCCTGTTGAAAATAAAAAAGTTATAGCTATAGCCGTATTGCTCTCTGCAATTTCCTTAAGCTATGTCATATATAGTGCCGTAGGTTCTGTAGAGACTTCGTCATACACTAGTGTGATTTTTGGCGGCTCTGCGATAAGGTATTATAAGATGCTTAACGGTGTACAGGATTTTGACATAAGGCTTTCAGTATCTAGTATAAGGCATGCAGCCTCAGTATCAGTAAGCATTTATGGATGGGCTCCGAACGGGTCTATAGTTAAGCTAGGCAGGTACGAGCTTAGACCCAGTAGTAATAGCAATGTATTCGCAGCCCGCCTTGACAGCGGGAACATTACCGATTATTACAGATCATGGATCAGATGGGCTCAGCGAAAAGGCGTCGATACAAATACCGTTTTTCCTCCACTGATAATCCTTGGCACAGTAATAGAAACGGGCAAAGGCGTATATGGATTTGTAAAAAGTGTTACAGTTAGTGCAGAGAAAATAGTGCAAGGCTACTCGGCCGACCTAAGCATTAGCTATAAGCCTAGCAAGCCTGCTATTACGTGGAGCGAGTATAACGCTATACTTGGTGCAAAGTCTCTCTCAGAATTTCCAAGGGAAAGAATACCTAGAGATTCGCTAAGCTACTGGGAGCTGGAAGGCTACAAAACATACTATGATAAACCGCTTCCCCTTGTCGCTGTATATTTGCATGGCCCCGACCTGTATACCATCAACGACGTTGATCTCTCAGTAGGATTAATGGCAGACGCCTCAACAGATATAAAGGTAACCTTTAGCATGAGTGCACTCGAATTCAAAAAAGATCAAACATCTGTAACGCCCCTAGGATACGAGATTCCAGGTCCTTCCTTCGAGCTGGGTGGCACAAAAACGTGGTTGCAGGTTATGCTTAGGGCTGATTCAACAAGTAATCCCGTACTAGGGCCGGATGGAGGATGCTATTTGACGAGTATCGGTCCGCAGTGCTACAGGGTTGTTCTTAATGGGAAGGCCAGTATTGAGTGGAAAAGTATGAAGGAGACAACTCCCTATTTAGTATCTATAGGTTTAAACGGTGATATAGCAGTTGCGACGTATAGGCTCTACACTACCCTCATTGATTGCTCAAGCGGTACGTGTATCGTAAAACCAGTTGCTACGAACACATATATGAACACTACCATGGTGCGACCTGTACTAGTTGATAATGATGGCGGAGCCATTTATGGCTGGGCAGAACTTAGCCCAGAACCATACAGTAATAGTCATAGCGTTGCCTGGCCGGCAGTCCATAGCATCTTTATGTATTGGGATCACGTGGATTACGGTTGGCTCGATAAAGCCTTCATGGAATCATCGTATTCGTATATGAAGAAAATATCAACTATATCAATACTCTCAGCGGGTGTCAGCCTACCTATTAATAGCATTATTGATTCAAATCTTATTGGCGTAGGTGTTAGCCTAACCAAGCAAGGGGAGACGATGTCGGCCGTATCAATGATTGTTGGCCTTGACACCAACCAAGTAGGTGACAGCTCATGCGAGCTATGGCCATGGCTGTATAAGTCAAATGTTGACTACTATCTCAATGGTGGCTACTATCCAATAGGTATAATGTATGCGGACGTCTATGTATACGACACAACAGCATGTAGATAATCCAAGGTCTTAATCCAATGCCAAAATAAAGTGGAAGAACTAGGCCTACTCTGGTAATTTTTATTTCCTAGTTTATTATATTTTTATTTATCCTCGTTGAGGCTTTTTCGAGCAGCTTGGCGGTGTTGAGCGCGTCTCTTAGGTCTAGTAGCTCTACTGGGCTGTGGATGTACCTTGTCGGTATCGATATTGTGCCTGCTGGTACGCCCTCGGCTGTGAAGGCTATTGCTGCTGCATCCGTTGTTCCGCCGGGTAGTAGCTCTAGCTGGTAGGGTATGCCCTCCTGCTTTGCAGTCTCAACGAGTATCTTGAATATCTTGGGGTGCGCTATGAGGCCACCCGCGTTCCTGCCGTCAGCAACCTTTATGGCGGGCCCCTTGCCTAGCTCGACAACTCTGTCTTGTACAGCTACGCCGGGCACGTCGTTCGCGGTTGTCACGTCTAGGGCTATGGCCGCGTCGGGTCTCAGGGCGAACGCGGCTACTCTTGCACCCTTTAGCCCTACTTCCTCCTGCACAGTGGCAACGGCGTAGATTGTTTGCTCGGCGGGATCTATGTGCTTGAAAGCCCATATCATGGCTGCGAGGCCTACTCGGTCGTCGAACGCCTTCCCGGTTACCCTCGTCTCTGTGAGTCTCACAGCCTCTCTATCGAGGTCGGCGGGGAGCCCGATCCTTACTCCAAGCTTCTCAGCTTCTTCTCTACTAGATACGCCTATGTCTACGAAGAGCTTGCTGAGCGGAATCACTTGTTTCTGCTCCTCCGGCGAGAGGAGGTGGGGTGGCTTCATCCCCACGACGCCGTAGATAATCCTTCCGTCGTCGAGCCTTATGCGGAGACGCTGTGCTGGTACAACTAGGTCGCTCCACCCACCTACGGGGGCTAGGTAGAGGAAGCCCTTCTCATCTATGGCGCGTACGAGGAACCCTATCTCATCCATGTGGGCTGCCCACATGACCTTCGTGTCGCCGCCTCGCTTCACAGCTATAACGTTACCCCACTTGTCAACCCTTACCTCGTCTGCCGCGCTCCTCAGCTCGTCCATTACGATACCGCGTATCTCGTCCTCGAACCCCGATACACCGAAGGCGTCTGAGAGCTTCTTGAGCAGTGACCAAAACTCGTCAATCTCTCCCGCCATGCTATTCTCTCACCTCCTTGGGGCCGCGTCTTCCTCGAATAATACTGTGTGGTTTTGCTCGCCGATAAGCTGCTTGACGGGCTTGTAGGGCGCCTCTACGTCTCCTCTCGGCCCCCGGGGAGGGTTAGGCTTATTACCGACCACCTAGTTTAACACGTGTTAAAGCTAGGTGGCGTTGATGCGTATAACGCGTACAGCAAAGATAGGCGAAAAAGTTGATATGAAAGGAGCAGCAGGGCTAGTCCTCTTCACAGTACTACTCATATGGGTGCTCAGGGCATACGATGAGCTAGAATCCCTGCACCCAGAGGCGTCACCTGGCTTCGAGGCACTGAAGATCGCGTCCATACTGGTATACCTCGTAGGAACACTGCTCCTCATAAAGCACATTAGGAAGGACTAGAGGGCCGCCACCAGGGGCGCCCTCACGCGTCGCGGAAGCACACCGTGGAGGCCAAGGCGCTAAACGACAAGGTCTTTTTCCTAGGAGCGGGGTTGCATCCCTCCCTCTCTGTGCCGTTTTCCTTACCTCCTCCCGGTAAGAAGAATACAGTATACGTGGTGCCTGGTAGTAGTGGAGAGCAGCCAGTGCCTAGCCGCAATGGCGGGCGAGCTCATAGAGTGCCCCGCCTTGGTGCCCCATTCGCTCAGCTCGGCCGGGAGGGCGTTAAGCAGCCTAGGTGACGCTTACTGTGCTTACTCCTGGCTCCGCTTGGGCCTAGAGGCGGCGATCCAGTACGCCTACTATGTGCTCCAGGGCGTTGGCTGGGAGGAGGCGCTACAGCGGATAGCTAGGCGGAGCAAGGGGGCTGCAAGCTTTACTGCAACCATGATAAAGATGCTCCGCGGCGTACACGGGTCCCGGCGCCGGTGGATTCTTCGCGTCTACCTAGGTCTCGGAGAGTGGCTCCACCCTAGTATCAGTGTCCACCGCGTAGGAGGGAGGATTATCCTCGACGAGGAGCTGGTGAGAGAGGTTCTCGACGCTATTAGCTATGTCTGCTGCCTCACTGGTAGCTGTGTCAGCCTAGATACTGCTAGGAGTTGTGGGCTCGAGAAGACCCGCCGACTCCTCCTGCGCCACGCCTCCTCCGGGAAAGAAGGCTGAGAACCTCCTCGGGCTTCAGCTTCAGCGCTGCTCTCGCGTACACGGGGTCAGTTATGACGTACTCCCCCATCCTCTTCTTCATAATTATTAGCCTTCTCTCTAGGTGGAGAACCGCTTTCCGGAACCCGTTGTTCGATATAGGCTTTCCCTCGAGTTCTTCTAGTGCCTGCTTAGCGGCCTTCCAGTAATCATATCCCTTCGCTATGACGTGGAGGAGGAGCTGCGACCTAGGCGCCAGCCTCCTTATCTCTTCCAGCGCCTCGTCTACTGCTAGCCGGTAAGCCGTCTCCGGGCTAGCGCCCTCCGCTACGAGTCTGCCGAAGAAGACCAGCCAGCCGGGAATAGCGCCGAAGAAGTCCACTGCCTTCTCGATAACAGTGTCGGGCAGGCTCACCCCGAGCTCTCTCAGCCCGTCGCGGAGAAGCTCCGTGGCAGCATCGCGGGGCAGCGGCCCCAGCCTCACCTCGTAGAAGTGTGTTGTGCGGAGAGCCCGGCCAGGCTTATCTACGCCCAGGTAGTCCATGAGCAGGCCTGGCGCAGAGCTGACCAGGACCAGGTGTACGCCGCCGCCCTCGTAGACCACGGCCTTAGCGATCTCTTCTAGGAGGCGTAGCCCGCTCCTACTCATCTCGTGGGCCTCGTCAACGACCAGTAGGAAGCGCTTACCACGGCGCCGTCTAGCCATCTCCACGACGCGTTCAAAGAGCGACGAGTCGCTGCCGCCAACCCCGCTGTCCTCGACGAGGCCTTTTTCTAGGAGAGCATTGGCGAGGTCTGTCCACCTCCTAGCAGTACTGCCGTCAACGAAGACGTGGTCGTCGCCCCGCTCGCCTAGGAACACCTTCACGAGGGAAGTCTTCCCTATCCTCCTAATACCGCTAACTAGTACGAGGGGACCAGCACCCCTATCTATGAGGCTCAGCTGCCAAAGCTCCCGATCCCTCCCATAAAGTTCCTCCCTCTTGGTCTTGGGGGCAGGGTCTAGGAGCAAGCCTCACACACTCTTCCAGACAAGAGGGGTTGCGGAGCAAGAGGTGGGCCTATGGCCCCACCCGCCTCTTACCCTTATAGTTCTAGCTTGGCCTCCTTATTAGAGCCTAGTAAGGAATGGGTTGTGGATGCGTTACGCCAAGTATATAAGAGAGGGCTGTGCCAAGGATGGTACACAGTATTATTCTCCCTTAAGAGCACAGCTACTACACGGCGAGCTGCTCGGAGGTGCTCCCTGTTTGCCTAATTCTGCCCGGCTCGTGGACGAGCTCTTTAACTGGGGCGTGGAGGTTCTCAAGGAGCTTATAAGCGTGCCCACTGTTAACCCGCCTGGAGAAAACTATGGCGAGTTCGTCGCGACGGCCTCGAGGCTTCTCAGCGAGGCCGGCTTCGAGGACATAGAGATACACCGCGTTCCCCGCGAGGTCGTCGAGAAACACTATTCCGGTCTCGGGAAGTATCCCCGCTACATACTGATAGCAAGGAAGGGGAGTGGCTACCCAGTCCTCCACTTCAACGGCCACTACGACGTAGTGCCCCCGGGGCAGGGTTGGAGACACGACCCCTTCGACCCGGTGATCGAGGGAGGCAAGCTCTATGGCCGCGGAGCAGTAGACATGAAGGGCGGGATAGCGGCGGCGATCCTCGCTGCACGGGCCTTCTTCACCGCCAACCCGGGCTTCAAGGGCACGTTCGAGATAGCCCTCGTGCCTGACGAGGAGATAGGCGGCGAGACTGGTACCGGCTACCTTGTCGAGAAAGAACTGTCCAGCCCGGACTACGTCGTGATAGCCGAGCCCAGCGGCTCCGGCACGGTCTGGATAGGGCATAGGGGCGCTTACTGGTTCTACGTAGAGGTCTACGGTAAGCAGGCACACGGATCCAGCCCATGGCTCGGCGTGAACGCCTTCGAGTACATGGTCAGGGTCGCACACGACTTCATGACCGAGTACCGCGAGCTACTCTCCAGGAAGAAGAGCCGCTACGAGTACGACGACCCCCGGGGAGCGAGCCCCACGATAACGCTCGGCGGAGAGGTGAAGGGGAGCACGAAGATAAACATCCTGCCGGGCTACTATGCCTTCTCTGTTGACCGTCGACTCATAGTAGAGGAGAGCATCGAGGAAGTCGAGGAAGAAGTAAATAGGTTCATACAGAGGCTTAGGGAGAGGTATCCCGAGGTCCGCATAGAGGCTAAGCCGGTCAACAAGCTGCCTCCAGCGATAACCCCGAAGGAGTCGAAGCTAGTAGTGCTCGCAAAGGAGGCTGTAAGGGAGGTAACCGGCGCGGAGCCTAGGCTCACAGTCTGCCTAGGAGGCCTAGACATGAGGTACTACACCGAGAAGGGCATAGAGACAATAACTTATGGCCCAGGGCCTAGCGGGGTCGCCCACCAGGTAGACGAGTACGTTGAGCTAGAAGAGCTGCGGAAGGTAGCCAAGGCGTACGCCGCGCTCGCAGAGAAGCTTCTCGCCAAGTAGCTTCTCAGCTCCTTTTCCCTCAAGGCCCTGTACACTGCTTGGCCACAGCTATATGGTAAACTCCTTATAGTTGAACACAGTCTTAGCTAACCCGGTGTACTGTTTTTGCACAAGTATGCAAAATTACTGGATGAGATAATAGGTCTCGTAAGCATAGAGCAGTATGGCGTAAGCGGTGTTCTCCACGGTGATCGCCTCCTAGTCTCAGCGCTGCGGGAAGGCAGTGCTAACGCCTACGCGTTTGACGGCGAGAACCTCGTGAAGCTGAACAAGAAGCCTATCAACGGCGTCCTAGAGGCAAAGTATGGCTCACGGTACGCAGTATTCATAAGGGATGTTGGTGCTGGCCGCGAGCTGTACAAGCTCTACCGGGTAGATCCCGACAATCCTGGTGCCGAGGAGGAGGTTCCAGGAGTAGAGCCTGCACGCATACTGGGAGGAGCATACGACGACGAGAGGATAGTATACACGGCCGCCACTATGGCGGAGATAGCGCTCTTCGAGGCCCGCGGAGGCGGCGTAGAGAAGATAACAAGCATGCCCGGCATGGGCTTCGTGACCGACCTGAGGTACCCACTCGCAGTGGGAGTACTCATACCAATACAGGAGCCCAAGTACAAGCTCTTCATAGCTAACCTGGAGGAGAAGAGTCTCAAGATATACGAGTCGCCGCTCGGCAGCATAGGCGCTGTAAGGATAAGCCCTAGCGGGGAAATAGTGTTCAGCGTCACGGGTGCCAGGGAGGCGCAGCTAATGAGGCTCAACGCCTCCAGCATGGAGGCCGAGAAGCTCAGGCTACCGCACAGCGACCTCGACGAGTACCACCCTGTCTCCTTCAACTATATCGGCTACACGCCGAGCGGCAGCCTCATAGCCGTCGCTAGGAAGAATGGTAGGAGCGAGATATTCGTAGATGGTAAGCGCGTAGAGGCTCCTAAGGGGATGCACGGGGCAGCCTACATCTGGAAAGGGATGATTGTTACGACGCATACCAGTCTCTCAACACCCCCGAGGATCATAGGGCTCGGAGAGGAGGGTGTCAAGGAGCTTCTACGCGGCAGTGCGCCGAGCTACGTATACGAGGCGCTCAGTGGCTCCGAGTTCGTCCTCGTAGACTCCGTTGACGGGGAAAAGGTGCCAACCTTTATACTCCGGAGCCGCCGGGCAAGCGAGCCCGGTCCAACAGTGGTGCTTGTCCACGGCGGCCCGTTCTCCGAGGACGCTGATATGTGGCACACGTTTGCAGCAGCGCTGGCACTGGCTGGCTTCCACGTAGTTATGCCAAATTATCGCGGGAGTACAGGGTATGGCGAAGAGTGGAGAATGAAGATACTCGGAGACCCCTGTGGCAAGGAGCTAGAGGACATAGTGTCTGCGGCCAAGTGGGCGAAGGAGAGCGGCCTCGCTAGCCGCGTCTACATAATGGGGTATAGCTATGGCGGCTACATGACCCTCTGCGCCCTGACAAGGAAACCCGGAGTCTTTGTCGCCGGAGTCGCGGGGGCAAGTGTGGCTGACTGGGAGCAAATGTACGAGCTAAGCGACGCAGCCTTCAAGGGCTTCATAGAGTACTTGTTCGCTGGGCGCAAAGACCTCTGGAGAGAAAGGAGCCCAATAAGCCACGTGGACAACATGAAGGAGCCGCTGATGATTATTCATCCACAAAACGATACCAGGACGCCGCTAAAGCCCATGCTGCGCTTCATGGACGAGGCCGCTGCGAAGGGCAAGACGTTCGAAGCCTACATAGCGCCCGACATGGGGCACGTGGTGAACACCGTGGAGGATGCTTTGAAGATACTGTGGCCAGCAATATACTATCTCGCAAGAATGGAGGACAAGCTGGGCAAACAAAGGGCGTGACAGACTCGTGCCTGGAGACACGTATTTGAGGTTGCCGGGCTTCCCCGGGCATAGCCCTCCTTAAGCAAAAACTTGGCTATTTTCTCCGCCCTAGACGGTGTATCGCTGCACTAGGCCTTCGTTAGCTCTACTATTTGCCAGTCGAATGTCTCTCCCTTGTCGGTTACGGCGTAGCTGTGCTGCAACACCCACGTGTTCGGCAGCAGCTCTATGAGCGTTATCTCTGCCTTTTTCATGTCTGTTGAAACATCGTTCTTGTTCTCAATGTTTATCTTGTAGGCGTTGTACGTTGTCCCGCTCACTTCTACGCTGGTTTTCTGTGTCGAGACCACGGTCCAGCCATGGTTCTCGGCAATGACTGCTCCCTCGGAAAGCTCTACCTCAATATTAGCTGTGAAGGCTATGGGTGCTAGTATCGCGTTTATGAAGCCTAGCAGCTGTTGTCCAACCATTTGCGCTGTCTGACCCGTTAGTGGTGGTTGGCCTGGTAGCTCTACCCTTGTAACTGTTTCCATGTCGTTGTCCAGGTAGATGGTCATAATGTTTTGTTCGCCGTTGTTAACATTAGTCACGTTGAGCACCACCTTGAAGCCATTACTCGTCTCGCTCACGGTGTACTCTAGGTATATTTCATCAACCTCGCTGCCATTGGTATGCCTATAGTATACTTTCGCATGGCTCAGATTGGTTGCTAGGTCTCGGAACGAGTTGAAGATCAGTGTCTCGGCCTTAGCTGATTCCTGGGGAGTAGTTGTTGTGGATGTCGTCGTTGATGTCGTTGTGGTGGTTGTCTGGCTGGTCTGTGTACTTGTTTCCTGCGCTGTAGTACTCGTTGGCTGAGACGTTGTTGTGGTCGTACTTGTCGTGCTCGTGGTTGCCTCGGTGCTTGTTTCTGGTGCGGTACTCGTTGCTGACGTGGCTGTTGTCTGTGCCTGGGACGTAGTTGTTACAGTACTTGTTGCCTCTGTCGACGTGGTTGTTGCTGTAGAAGGCTGTGACGATGTGGCTTCGCTGGTAGTGCTTACTGCACTGCTTGTAGGCGTTTGCGATGCATGTGTAGGCTGAGTTGTTGGTATGGGTGTTGTTGCTGGACTCGTCTCGGGGAGAGAGCTACTTGTTGTCGCCGGGGCCCCCTGCTTCGTTGACATATAGTATGCTGCTCCGCCAGCAACTGCTAGGGCGATTACGGCTACGATTATTCCTATTCCGATTTGCACTATTATTGCACATCCAAAACCTTGTATACAGTTAGATGTGTGCCTTTTATCCACATAAATACTTTCCGGGAAACCAATGATATGATTCGGAACCCTCTCTTTACACCATATATCTGCTTCGAGCAGAAATCTAGAACGGCTTCCGAGGAGGTACTCTTCTCTCATCAATTCTCCTACAATGCTTCCCAACTACGCGTTTAATGATTGGGATAAGCTCCAGATTCTCTTTCATCCAGGGCTCATAAACGCTAAGCACACAGTCATCGCCATATACGTGAACGGTTGCAACTACTCGCCTGTTCTTCATCACCAGCATGCTGGAAGCGTGTCTCGACACGTAGAAGCCCCTTCTCTGTAGATCTCTCTGAAGCCGAGAAGCGACTCGTACAGCAGGGCTCGCCACGCTACCCTTGCCCCTCCTCCCATCCAGGGGATAATCCTGTCATGCGAGGCTTCTTGGAGGAAAGGCTTGCTACGTTGGGCTGTATGCTGTGTGGAAGGTTTTAATCTTTCCACTTGTCGTAGGTTTTACGTGAGGAACGTACCGTAGTTCGCGGAGCTAGGCGTCGCCCATAGCGAATAACCATGCTTGGTACAACCATATGGGTGTTGTGGATGGTGGTGTGTTAGTGTCTTCGAAACGCGCGTTTGATATAATTATTCTCGCCGATAGGTGCAAGGAGTGCGGCCTCTGCATACATGTTTG
This sequence comes from Pyrofollis japonicus, assembly GCF_033097485.1. NCBI lineage: Archaea > Thermoproteati > Thermoproteota > Thermoprotei > Desulfurococcales > Pyrodictiaceae > Pyrofollis > Pyrofollis japonicus. The sequence goes on along the minus strand of NZ_AP028634.1, from coordinate 181,157 downwards.
CCCCAAAAAGATCCTCGTGACCGGGGACAAGCAGAACAAGAAGGGCTACAGGGTCACAACCGTCACTAAGCCCTCTCTGTGCATAGGCTGCCGGCTCTGCGAGTTCAGCTGCCCCGACTTCGTTCTAAGAATAGAGCCATCCAGCGACGGCGTAGCCAAGGCCCTAATGGTTTGGGGCGATGGCCAAGTAGAAGTCATAACTGATCAGAGTTAGGTCTTCTTGGAGGTGGTTCTTCATGGCTAGGCGAGAGTTCCTAACCGGTAACGAGGCGATGGCCGAGGCAGCTATAGCCGCCGGGCTCAAGGTCTTCATCGGCTACCCGATTACTCCTGCAAGCGACCTCTTCGAGTACCTCGCCGAGAAGCTGCCCGAGCACGGAGGCATAGTCTTCCAGGGAGAAGACGAAATAGCCTCAATAAACGCGCTCGTCGGCGCAGTCTACGCCGGAGCCAAGGCAATGACCGCTACCAGCGGCCCCGGCTTCAGCCTCATGGCTGAGAGCCTCGGCCTAGCAGCAATGGTTGAGGCGCCAATAGTCATAGTCTACAATATGAGGACTGGGCCGAGCACCGGCATCGCGACCGGGACGGGTCAGGGAGACGTAATGCAGTCAAGGTGGGCCAGCCACGGCCACTACATGGACGTGGTCTATGCTCCTTGGAGCGTCCAGGAAGCGTACAACCTGGTAATAAAGGCGTTTGACACCGCGTGGAGGCTGAGAGTACCCACAATAGTCCTCGGTGACACCATTCTCGCCCATACGAGGGAGCTAGTGGTAGCGTATGAGCCGGGAGAAGTAAAGGTCGCTGACCGCAAGCCGCCCAGAGAGCCGCCGGGCCAGTTCAAGCCATTCAAGCCCGACCCCGACGACCTCGTACCACCCATGGCGTTCTACGGCGAGGGCTACGCGGTCCTCGTTGAGAGCCTTGCGCACGACGAGAGAGGCTACTACACCACCAACCCGAAGGTCTACGAGGCCCTAGTGCGCCGCCTAGAGGAGAAAGTCATGAAGAATAAGCACCTCGTAGCCCAGTCGGATAGCCGTATGGCAGAGGACGCGGAGACACTCATAGTCGCGTTCGGGACCCTCGCGCGCTCAGCGCTGGCGCTCGTCAAGGATCTCCGCAAGCAGGGCAAGAAGGTGGGGCTCTGGAGGCCGGTATCAATATGGCCTCTCGACGAGGAGGGCCTCGTCAAGGCCGCGGAGAAGGCGTCCCGGGTAATAGTGGCTGAGATGAACCTCGGCCAGCTCTACCGCGAAGTAGCGCGCATACTGGCCCCGCTCGGCAAGAAGGTGGAACTAGTCCCAGTCCTTTCCCCCGAGCTCCCAGGCCCAGATGAGCTCCTAGACTACTTTGAGAAGGCAGGTGTAAGGATATGACCATCCAAGTCCCCAAGACAGCTCTAAGCCATAGGGTAGAGGATCTGCTCCGCACCGAGAGGCTTCCCCACGTATGGTGCCCTGGGTGCGGCATAGGCATAGTGCTCCAAGCGTTCCTCCGAGCAGTCAAGGATCTCGAAGCAAAGGGCGTGATCAATAGGAACCAGCTCGTATTCGTGACCGGTATCGGGTGCACTGGCAGGGCCTCGGGCTATGTGCGCCTAGACGGGGCTCACACGCCCCACGGCAGGCCAATAGCCTACGCCTACGGCGTCAAGCTCGGAAACCCCAAGCTAGTGCCAGTAGTCTTCAGCGGCGACGGAGACCTAGCCGGTATCGGTGGCAACCACTTGCTGCACGCTGCTCGCAGGAACTTCGACCTACTAGTAATAATGGTGAACAACCTCAACTATGCGCTGACCGGCGGCCAGCTAGCCCCAACGACGCCGCGAGGAGTATACAGCACCACGACCCCGAAGGGTAACCCTGAGCGCCCACTGGACGCCGCGAGGCTCGTGGCAGCACTCGGAGCAAACTATGTCGCCAGGTGGAGCATACACTACCCAGTCCACATAGAGGAGTCGATAAAGAAGGCGCTCCCCAGGAGAGGCTTCAGATTCATAGAGGTATTGTCGATCTGCCCTGAGATATTCGGCCGCCACATAGGGTTCCGCACCCCCGCCGAGCTCTATGAGCGTCTACGCAAGATATCGAAGGTGAGGAAGCCGAAGAGCCTCGAGGACATCAAGTACGACTGGGACGAGGAAATAACCCTAGGCGTGTTCGTCGACAAGGACGAGCCCGGATACATGGAGTCTCTTTGCGAGCGCTACAACTACTCTTGGTGCGACGAACTACCCGAGAAGAGGTGGGCCCGGAAATGACCCTCGAGATAATCATAGCGGGGCGTGGAGGCCAAGGAATACTCCTCACAGGCTACCTGCTAGGCAAGGCGCTCGTCAAGAAGGGCTACTATGTGGTCAACAGCGAGATGTATAGCGCCGAGACGCGCGGAGGCTTCTCCCGCAGCGACCTCATAGTATTCCCCAGCGAGGCGGAAATGGACATAATAAAGGTGAGAAAAGCAGACATAGCAATATTCATGTACCGCGACCAAATGATTAGCTATGCTGACTACGTGAAGCCAGACGCCCAGCTAGTAATCCTGGACTCCACGTTCATAGACAAGCCGGCCAAGCCCTGGCCAAAGGTCTTAATGGTGCCGTTCACGAGGCTAGCAGAGGAGAAAGTCGGGACATACCGAGTCGCAAACGTGTTCATGATAGGAGTATTCAGCTACGTAACCGGCCTAATAGACCCCGATACGATGAAGGAGATAATAAAGACAAGCGTAAGGCCGAAATGGGTAGAACTAAACCTCAAAGCATTCGACGCAGGCTACGAGTACGCCAAGGAGAACCTCGAAAGGCTCGAAATAAAGCTCTAGCAAGGGGGCACAAGCTCTTACAACCCCTAAGGCGTTTTTCTCCCCCTCCTCCCACAATACCTCTCTAATAGCTCCCTTCCTGCAATTTGCAATCCTTGCTCTGCGGGGCTATAGCAGGAGGAGGCCTGGGAGAAGAATAGCGTGCTCGAAGTCCCTTCCCCGTTCCCGCCCCCGGGGGTTCCTAGGCGTATTAGGCTCCCTTATAGGAGGACTATCATTGATAATATTGCCAGCGCTATTGCTGTTGGAGTGAATAGTGGTGTCGCGTAGAGTATTGCTGCGAGCAGGGGGCCTATTATGGCTCCTAGCTGTTTCACGGCCCCGTATATGGGGCCCATCCTGGCATAGGCTGCGTCAACGTAGTAGTTGGCGAGGATGGTGTCTACTATGTTGTAGACTATGGATGAGAAGGCTGCGTAGATCGCTATGTCTGTGACGCTTCTCAGCGAGTAGAAGAAGAGCGCTAAGCCTAGTCCCCGGAGCAGGGAGAGTGCTCCAGCTATTCTTGGCTCAGTCTTCTGCGTAGCAGCTATGGGTGCGAGCGCCAGCGCGGTTGCTAGTGCTGCTAGGCCATAGCCCTGCCACAGTACTGAGAGCGTAACAGTGTCTCTCAGGTTCACAGGGAGCACGGCGAAGATGTACTCCCCGACGGCGGTCGCCAGCATAGCGCCCAGGGAGACCCTCCACGGACTAAGATACCTAGGCATTCTCTCCCTTATCCTACTATAAGCTATCTCCATCAGCCTCGGAGTACCTATGTACGATAACACGGATATGGCCCTGCTATACGCACGGACACATGTAACGTGGCGGTTTAGCCGATAGTAGCGCCTCTCGAAGTCAAGCACTGCTGGTGGCGCAAACAAGTAGTAGGCTAAGAGCACCGCGCTACTCACAACCAGCAGCTCCCACGGAGTAAAAGAAACCAGTCCACGACCCATAGCGAATAACGTGGCGCCCGCGAACAAGAGCCCAATAATCCTCTCAACAACGTCTATCCTCACCCAGTACTCGTAGTCAACATACTCCATAGAAGTAAGGCCAAGCGAGACACTAAGCGCGGCAGAAGACACAGAGTGGAGAAGGAACGCTATAGCAGAGCCCGTGAACCCGCCAACAAGGAACCACGAAGCAGTACCAGCACCCATAGAGGCAAACGCTATGAAGGCAAGCAACTTGTTATGAGCAGCAGCGGAGAGGGGCAGGAACAGCCTATTAGCTAGGAAGAACACAAGGCTCCAAAGCATAGCAAGCAGGCCAAGCACTAGGCCAGAAGCACCACTAGTGAAAACGATATAAGTGTAAAGCACAACGCCAAGGAGCTGCAGCAGCGCCTGCCCAACAGAGCCCAGCAAAACCCAGCTGCTAACCACTTCTGAATCACCGCCCAGCCAAGGACGTTATCGTTTAGTTCCTTTCCCGGATATTGGCCAGCACTGTCAAGGATATGGCTTGTTTTCAATAAAAGCCTTAAGCGCCATATCGATATATTAACATCTGTATCATATCGTTATAGAACTTTGTATCGGAAAATATAGAGGCGCACTTCGGCAATAAATGGTACCTAGAAAAGAAGGCTTGACCTACTATGCACATATCTAAAACACGGTATACACTGCTTATCGTGATTGTTATCACGCTTGCAGGGATTTTGGTGTATAGCTATGACGATATAATGAAGAGTATAGATCTTTCACGAAAATCTCCGCTAGTGGCACCAACGACTCTCAAGACGATAACGATGACACAACAACGGGCTCCTCTTCCATCAGTACCGGCCGAGCTTCGCGAAGAAGTAGTTAATGTAATCATGAGTGATGCAAAGCTCAAGAAAATATTCGGCTCAAAGAAGCCCAATATTAGTGGAATACTCCCACTAATGGATAGGGAAGGCAACTTAGCCGGCGGATGCGCTATTGTGAGCTTCTCTTCTCCTTCATGGCTAGAAATTAACGAAGTGTTTGACGGGAAGCACTTGCAGTACATAGGGTGGGTCAAACAGCTCACTATATGTGTAAATACTAGCTCAATGAAAATAGTAGATGCACGGCCATCGCTAAGCACTAGAAATGTGCCAAAGGAGCTGCCGAACTCTATAAGCCCCGAGACAAAAAAGCTCGTAGAGAGAATACTAAGTACTGCAAAGAACTTCTTAGGCAAACAATACGGCTTGGGTGAGGACGACGTTGACCTCATATTCTATGGAGCATTTAATAATATTGCGGTAGTAGTTGCCGCTCCCAAGGCAGGAGGCAAGTTAATCAATACTGAAATACTAATGAAGATAGATGTAAAGAACATGAAAGTAACTGAAGCATACGCATATACTCCGAAAAGGGTATCTGTTGTTCCTAATCATACAAATACTACGGCAAAGAGTAGATAGTATGAAAACTATAATGAGAACGTTGAGCACTGGGTTGGCACTAATTTAGTAAACCAGGAAATCAGCTACGCCATTCCCTGTTACTTTATTGCTGGTAGTGTTGCGAGCGCGGAGGCTGCTAGGACGAGGAGGTATAGTGACTCGCTCGTGTCTAATAGGTTCTCGTGTACTAGGCTCCTCTTGGTTAGCCAGAGCATTGCTGCTAGTGTCGCCAACGTGTAGGCGGTGAAGGCATCCACGGGGAGGCTCTTGGCGAGGGGTAGGTAGACGAGCGGGTAGACGAGCAGCACGGAGGTACTTGTGGCGGCTACTAGGCCCCCGGCAGCCTCTTTAGCCATGCCTCTCTTCGCCGCCAGTAGGGCGAGCACGGCTTCTGGTGCGCTGCTCGCCACGCCGACGGCTAGGGCGGCTTCGCCTATATGCTCGATGTGGAGGCTGTGTATCATCTCCTCTATGCTGCCTGCTAGCGCCTCCGCCGAGAGAATCATGCCAAGGATACCGGCGAGGAGCGCGACTAGCCAGCCCCTTGGGGGAGCACGTTTGCCGTAGCCGAGGCCGCTCCTCACGGCCGAGGAGATGTAGTAAAACCAGTAAATGAGCTGGGCCAAGAGGATTGCGAACGGCTCTCGGATAGAGGCGCCGGGCTTGCCGAGACTAGCCTCTATGACCGCGAACCCTGCTAGGAGGCCGAGAGAGGCAACAGACACCCTCATCAAGGGGACCTCGAGCCTCAGAGTAGACTCCTCAACCCCTACACCCCTAGCGAGTAGCCCCACGGCGCCGAGCACCACGAAGTTGAACAGGGCGCTGACGAGCACGGAGAGAAGAGCAATCTCGGCGAGCCACGTGTTGCCGGCGGAGAGGCCGCGAAGCCCCAGCGCGAGGGCAGAGAAGAGCTCAGGCAGCACGGCGACAGAGTTCACGAGCACGCTTGAAGCGTAGGGAGACAAGCCGAAACGTGCACCAAGGCCCTCAATACCATAGACAGTTAGCTCGCCAAACACGGCGACGAGGAGCAGTGCAGCACTCATAGAAGCCAGTGGAGCACCGAGAACGACGCCCGCAATGTATGCAGCCAGGCCGACCGCAACAAGCCCAGCAACAACACTGGTCCTCAAACCCGTATCGCCACCTCCAAGAAGGAACCAAGACCATCTATCTATACCCTGCTAATTAACATAGCGCAGAAAATCCCGGCAACAAGCAACGAGAAGGTACGTGGATGACGAGAAACCGCGGAGCCGAAGCAACGCGAAAAACAGTATGTGGACAAAGGGGCTGCTGGCCGACACTAATAACCTCTTACTAGCGTTAAGGTATTAAAATCATTTATATCTTTAGTAGACTAATATCAACAAAATTCTTAGCATCCAAGTAGGCACATATTTCACTACGTTTTACTGCTGTACTAGGGGATAGGGACTAGCTATGTGCAGCTTTCTCTTTGTTGGCAGACATGCAGAGCTGACGAGGCTTCTCAACGAGCTAGTACCAATAGAGGAAATAGCTTATGGAACGAGATCTATCCCAGTAATGGTAGGCCCAAGTGGTATTGGTAAGACCAGTCTTGCAAGGAAGTTGCAAGAAGAGATAGTCCGGCGAAAGATAGTTCCATTATATCTCGGAGTAATTAAGCCTCCCTCGACAAGCAAGGATTTAATTGACATCTTTCAAAAATCTGTGCCTAATACACTAGGAAGAGCACTTAGGGAACTAATAGTGTCAATTATTAAAGGTATCTTTGATAAAGCACTTGGTCCTAACTGGGATAAAAGGGCTCCCTTACTTTCAACTATATTCAGAAAAGTTAGTAGCTCTGATCCCTTGGACTTTATATCAGACGTAATAATCAATATAGCGAGTAATGTGAAAGAGAAAGGTTATAGAGGAGTTATTTTGATCATAGACGAAGCACAAAACTTGATAAAAGGGCTTAATATTGATAATCTTTGGAGCTTTATTAAGCTTCTTGCAGAACTTCAGGAAAATCCTCCGGAAGACTCGTATGTTCAGACCTTGCTTGTTACAAGTGATTATATGTTCCAGCAGAAAATGTTGCAAAACGCGCCCAGCTTAGACTACATAGACACGTTTTATTTAGGTGAAATGACTAGGCGTGATGCTAGTGCTCTCTATAATAAGTTGTGTCTCCGAGCAAGTAAGTCTCAAGATACTATTTTAGATGTTGTAGGCGGGCATCCTGAACTAATTAGAGAGATTTGTAGACGAACGTCAAGATATATTTGTAGGAATGTTAAGAAAATTGAGCAATTTATACTAGTCGAACTAGAAGAGATAAAAGAAAAAGATAAAAAACTTTATGAAAAAACTATCTCAGTTCTTGAAGCTATCGCTAGAAAAGGATACGTTGGAATCAGCGAGATAGTGGGCGTTAAAAACGTTATCGATTCCCTTGTAGAAAAGAATATTCTTCAATATGCTTGCCGAGAATATGTCGGAATTATTAAGTGGAACAAAGAGTGTACCTCAAATGAAACAATATATGATGCTTGTGGTGGCGGTGGTTTCTGTGGTGGGCTTGATATAGTTGCTCCAAGTAATAGGGCGGCCCTGATAGGCCTTTACGAGGCTATAGTGCCCGAGAATAGAAAGAAATATTTAAGTATTCTAAATAATGAATTAAAATCAATTGTATTAGGCTATACATCGATATGTCAACAATAATGTTAGCCATTAAACATTTTCATATAAAATGATAATTCCTATTGATAGTGTTGGTATCTCTATCTTATGTCCTTAGGCTTTTGTTAGAGTTTATGTTCATTTGAAGTAAAAATAATCAAAAGAATCCTAGTGTAACTAGTGTAAGTTTATGAATATCTCTTCTAGCTGAGAAGATCAGCTTTCTCCCTTGAGAGGCGGCTAACTTCGGCTACGATCTCGTAGTCTGTGCTGAGCCTTTTCGCAAGCTCCTTTACTATCATCCTTGCATAGTCCTTTGACGAGCCTAGGTCGAAGAAGTCTAGGAAGCTCTCCCGTGAACCAGTGGCCACAACTGTTACTTCTACGTGGCTGCCTCGGTCAACGACTATTGTTGTAGCTGCTAACGAGTTGCCAGCCCTTATGAAGTACTTTTCCCCTACCGTTACGGCCGTACGGGGCTCTGTACCCAGTACGCGCAAATAGATCCCAGAAGCGTAGTCTATTGTCTCAAGTGCTTCCACTGCTTGGTGGAAGGGTGCGTGGATAACGGCTTTAACTCCATGAGCTAGGGGCACTTGTGCCACGCTCCCCGGAGGCCTACTGTGATACCTAGTGTTTCTGCGGGCAGGGATAAAGAAGGAACGCGCCAAGACATGGCTCTGTGCACGCGTAGAGAGCTGTTACTCCTCCTGTTCCCTCGGCCCAATTGCTCCCTGAGGCGATATCTGGGACTCCACTACGAAAGGTTCACGGTCTAGGAGCTGTACTAGCATCTTTGCCGCAGGCCTAACCTCTACCTCGTCGCTCGCAACCGCTACCAGTACTTGCTGGTAAGGATCTATCCCTGCCCCGAGCACTGCTTCCTCGCGCAAGAGCAGCTGGCGAGCCTTCGCCAGCGGCGCTGGGAGCAACGTGTCCCAGGGGGACTCGGCTGAGAGGAAGGGCCGCAGCCTCTCCTCCCAGCCCTCTCTGGCCGTGTACGATATGAGTGCAGCTATTGCTGCTGCCACTTGCCTATACCGGTCAATAGTTATCATCACGGTTTCCTCGCTGCTAGGAATAAACGCTTCAACCACGTACACCCTCCACGAAGGGCTCGTCGTCAACCACGTATAGAGTGGCGGGTTCTCGCTCCCCGCAGCAACGCCACCATACATCGCAGCCGCGACGAGGGGCGCCTGCGGCACCCCAGCCACCTCCGCTACGACGGTGTTGAGAACCCTCGCGAGATCCATTGGGGCAGGCTCAACACCGAGGAGCTTGGTAATCGCAGCAGCGACGCCAGCCACAGCGGAGGCCACTGGGCTCACAGGCGGCTCCGCCTGCTCGAGCCTTATGCGGAGCACAGCCTCTTCTCCCAGGTCTTCGAGGAGCCTAGTAGCAGCCGTTACAGCAGCCTTGGCGACAGCGCCAGAGGCTCCGACTACCTCAGCTCTTATTCCCTCTTCGCGGAGCAGCTCAACGGTGATACGTGACTCTGTGCGTGAAAGTGCGACGCCTAGTGAGCCAGCTGCTAGGCCGGGTAGGGAGACAACTGTGGGAGACTCGACCGTGACGCTCCGGATAGAAGCCAAGACATAGACACCTCGGCGCAGAACACGTAGGAGTAAAACCGGGTCGGAGGGTACAGAGTCATCCACTCCTATTATAGCCCTTGTATGGGATTTTATCGGTGTTGCCGCAGACCAAGAAACGTGCTATGAAGTCCCAGAGGAGAACAAAAAGGGTGTTGCACCGCAGGTCTTTGCTAAAAAAGAAAAATGTTGGACTCTATTGGCTGCTAGCCGTTGCTATTGCTCGTCTCCTTAGTCTGCTGCATGCACGTTGGCGTTAATCATTAGTGGTAGTATTGACCAGTATAGTACGTAGTCTGTCTGTCCACAGCACGTGTCGCCAACGCTTGTTACAGGTATGCCGTTAATGCTTACCGCGAACGGTATCATGTAGTCGCCTGGTGTTGCAGTACTCTGTGCCTTGATGTATATCTTTGCAAGGAATACCGTGTTGAGCCATGTCGTATAGGCGTTAACTGATAGCATCTTTGTGTAGAAGTAGCTGCTTATGTCGTTACCATAGTATAGTGAGCCGTCAATATTCTTCAGAATTTCGCCTGTAGCCTCTACATCTAGACTTGGGTTGCTTAGTTTTGCCGGTATATACATTACTATATTGATCTTTTTGCTGCTATTTGGCTGTAGGCTTACAGGCTGTGGTACTATTTTCACGGTTATTGGACTTATCTTTACCGTGAAGGGTTCCTCGATTCCATTAGTGCCACTGAACTGTATGTTCCTAATGACTATACGGTATATGCCAGGCCCGTCTATGGGCACTATTATTCTAGAGTGGCCTGGCGACGGTTCGTCAAAGAACATTGTGAAGTCGTTAGTCAGCTCTGCTCCTAGCTGTAGGCCGTGTACTTTCATAGGTGCTACTGGGTATAGTTTTGCGCCGTTGCTGTCAATGTATGGATCTGCCCATGTGATCTCCATGTAGTAGGTGTATGGTCCGTATACTTGCACATCTAGGTTGCTTGCATAGTTGCTATCGCTTGCTGGCCAGGTTACCTCGACGAGTATGTATTTAATGTTTGGATTGATTACTATCAGTGGTATTACCCTCCAGTCGCCGCTCTCATATCTCCATGTGTAGTCAAAAGCTCCACGCAGATAGTAGTTCTTGTAGAGGCTTCTAGATTCTGTCCAGTCGTAAAATGCGTGGCTCATAGTGACATTGGTAAATGGGCTTACTAGGGTATATACGCCGATTAGCGTTGTTGGTATCAGTATTTTTTCGCGAGTCCTAATATTCTCTATTACAACATAGCCAGCATTGATCCCTTTTACTGACGGAATAAATGCATGTACTGTGATAGTCTTTTTACCGTTTACGTGAATGTACGGCATTGAAGGCACTACGTTAAGCCAACGTGTAAACCTATATGCCTTTACTGCTACATCAGCATATGTGTAGTTACTGGTGCCGCTCCATTCATTGTAGAATGCCCTGTACACTAGTAGAAGCTTTACTGGATAATTGCTTACATCGATGCCAGTATATAGGCTGACGAGCTTCTTTATCTCGTTGAGCTGCTCAGTTAGCTTTGCTACTTGTAGGTGGAAGCTGTTTGCTCCGCGTAGGTCGTACTGTATCCTGGCGGTCTCGCCGCGCTGTACCTGGCCGTCGCCGTTGAGGTCTATCCATGCCCATAGCTCGATGCCGTTGAAGAGTATGCCAGCCGTGTGACTGGTAAGCCTGCCCTGCGTGTCAAAGTACTTGAATGGATATGTCATACTTATCTCTACTAGGTCGTAGCGCTGATAGTATGTTGGATCAATCACTGCCAGTATCTCCATGCCGAAGTAGCCCATGGAGCCGAGGTCTAGGCGTACCTTGCCGCCGCTGCATGGCGCTAGAACTGAGACGCCCATTGCGCCGCAGAGGCTGTGGTGATATACTAGTGTTGGCTTCACTGCGTAGACGCGGTAGATCCCACTGCCCTTGATCACTAATTGCTCCTTGTTGAGCCCGATGCCCGGCACGAATACTAGCTTTGGCTCATACCAGTTTAGCATGTACGAGGAGGCAGCGTAGTACGTGAACGTCGCAGTATCGTCGTTGAAGATCGCCTGGTACACCTTCATGAAGTCCTTGTTGTACACTAGCGTTCCTTCACCGAGCACCGTCTTAACAGCCTTGAGTGCATCGACGAAGCCTGCTCCCTGGCTGAACGGGTCGAAGCCGGTGTCAGAGGCACTGCTCATGAGCACGGTCTTCAGCAGCCATGCAGGCATCCTTGCGCCTTCGTGGCTTGCCTTGTACATTGTTACTACTAGCGCGCCTACACCCGCAGCCATTGGTGTTGCCTGGCTCGTTCCACCGAATAGGTCGAATGCAAAGAAGCCGTTAAGGTAGCCCCAGCCTAGAGCGTCCCATGGCCTACCCATGGCGAAGGCGAAGCTACCGATTGCCAGTATGTCGGGCTTCGACATGAATGTCTCTGCTGGGCCGCGGTCGCTCCAAGACACTACTTCCCTATTGCCGCCCGGCAGATAATAATAGAGTGGCCTATACGTGAACTCGGTGGCCGCGCCAACGGTTATCACCATGCTTGCCGCGCCTGGTACTGTCACGGTGCCCCATCCTGGGCCGCCGTTACCTGCTGCGACGAAGTGGGCTGTTCCGCTAACAGCGCTGGTATAGTCCATGACTATGCTTATTGGGTCCATGCCGCTTGCCCATCCCCAGATCGCCCAGCCGCTTATACCGTAGCTGTTGCTTGTCTCGTCGGCCTGGTGGTTGCCAGTGTACTCCCAGTACCAGATACCGCCGGCGAAAGCTGTCCATGGGTTCTGTGTCCCGGGTACAGGCTCTATGATGAGCCCGTAGAGGTCGCCGCTATATGGTATCTCCTCGTCGAAGCCGCTGAAGAAGTATATCGCGGTGAGTGCGTTGCCCAGCCAGAGTGCTGACCCGGCTGCAATCTTTGCCTCGGGCGCCTGCCCGGTTACAATGCTCCAGCCGTCAGCTATGTCGCCGTAGCTGGTGTAGGCGTAGGCTGGTCTGCCAGCAGCGGTTGTTGCACAGAAGGTGCCGTGGCTGTAGAAGTCGTACTCTAGGTCGAAGTACATGCCGCTCCATATGTCCATGCCTGGCCAGATGTAGCCGAGCGCCTCAAACGTCCACGTCTCCCACATGAGTGCAGCAGCTACGCCCTCGCCTTCCTCTAGCCCGGCCATGAACTTGGGCAGGATGCCCCATTCTTGTAGCAGTATGTAGCCAGAGGCGTCGTTGACGTGGCCTGCTAGGGTTCCTACGCTGAAGTCGTAGATGCTGTCATCGTTTAGATCCATTGCGGCTATCTCGTTGCCATAGGTTATTGGCTGCTCGTCAGCGAAGCTGTAGTCGGGGCTGCTTGTAGGCGGTGGTGGAAGGTACACGTCCTCTAGTAGGCCGGCCTCCTCTGCAGCCTCGTAGAGGTAGTAGTAGGCGGTCGTCATGTCGAGGAGCACGCTGTCGTAGTAGCCATCGCCGTCACTATCATAGATTATTGCTGGTACTGTGAACGCTACAGTGCCTATTGGGGTATATAGGATTCTTACTACGAGGCCGAATCTCGGTGGGACATCAGCGTTCTGTGTCACTGTGCTTGGCACAGTCCAGATCGTTGATAGATTGTAGTCTAGCCAGTAGCCTCCTATGTAGGCAAAGCCCATGCTGTACTTGAACACGTAGTATGGTGGCATGAAGAAGTAGAGCTGGCTTAGATTGATGCTTATGGTTGTGCTGTTGACTATTGTCGCGGTTACCGGTGTTAGTACTAGGCCGTACCCATCGGAGTCGAGTATCATTGGTATACCGTTCTCGTCCCTAGCTATTGCTTCTAGGCCTAGGCCTGGGCTAGCATAGTCCACACCTGTATCAACTATAGCTATTGTAGCGTTCTGGCCCATGTCACCATAGTTATACCAGACGTCTATAGCCTTGGTTATGTTGACCGTGTAGTGTATGGTGCCTAAGCCCCCGCTCTCCGGGCTCAGCGAGGGCTTCTTCTTTGCAAGCTCCTTGGCCTTCTCTAGGTCTATTGTCGGCTTCTTGCCCTCAGCGAGCTTCTCTAGCGCTGAGCGGTCGCCTCTCTCCAGGAGCTGCTCAAGCGCCTTCTTAGCTGCCTTCTCGTCTACTTGGTAGAGTGGTTGTGAGCCGCCATTGGTCGAGGCTATCATCTCGTCTAGGCGTACGTCTGGGAGTACTGCGGCCACGAAGCCCAACTTGGCTATCTTGTCTATGCTGCTCGGCGTCACCCAGCCAGCGACCACGGTATAGAGGTGTGTCGGATAGACACCGGTCACAACCATGTACTTTGATAGCTCCTTTATTCTGTCCATCTTAACATCCTTTGGCACCAGGAGGAGCGCTCTAGCATAGGGCTGTTTAGGCGATAGTAGCTTCGCGTGTGTGTGCTCTGCGAATTTGTGAGCAAACTCTATGACGGGGTCGAGGAAGTGCCGGCTGGTTAGTACTCCTTTCTCCCAGAAGGCCTTGCTCCGGAACGCTGGATGAATATACGTCGTGACGTGATAGTTTGGCTTATTGCTCGAAGTGCTTGCTGCCTCGGCTGCTATTGAGGCGTATGGTAGGATCATTACGGTTATGACGAGTAGAGCGATTATTGTTCTCAGAAAACGGGGTCTCATGAACCCACACCCTTTTAATACCGCTAACTAATATGAGTGAATACGGCTCGTTTATATATGGTTTTTGTCATGCAATACTTAATGAATATCTTTGTAATATGATTTACTGGTTATCTAGAAGCGGGCTAACTAGTAGTACTTACATAGTTAGCCCGGTTAGGAACTACTTGGCCAGAGCGTTTCAAAACGTATTACATCCCAAACATATTGCTTGGGACAGCGCTTTGAGCGACTTCATACTATACATGCCGGCCAATAAGAGGGACTCTGCAAGGATCCTCGCCGAGAAGCTCAGGAAGCTCGGATTCAGCGTAGAGGTAAAGGAGGCCGCAGACACGTCCACGCCCGTACTAGTTGGGCCGTTCGGCAGGGTTCGGGGAGAAGAGGAGGTCAAGATAATACTCAGGCAGCTCGAGAAGGCAAGCGCCTAGGCCCTGCTCCTTGTTCTTTGCTGCCCTTTTTTAGCTCCAGAACAGCTTAACGAGGAACTCTAGCAGCTCCTCTGTCTGCCTATAGAGCTTCTCAGCCTTCTCGACCTCAAGGTAGATTGCTTCGAGCTGTGGCGGGTCGGGCACGGAGCCCTTGCCCGTAGCGAGGCTTAGCAGCAACTGCTCCGCGTACATGGCTGCACTGTGGCCGCTAAGCGACGCAGCGAGCACGGCGGCTAGAAACAGTGCTACAAGCGAGGCAGCACCCGCTACCACCAGCTTGCGCCAAGGAATAGTGTTCTGGAGCATCTTCTCGGCCAGCGAGTAGGTTGCACTATAGCCCAGTATCCCGAAGAGCCACGCCACGGCAGCGGTCATCGCAGCCTCTATCCCGGTGCCCGCGTTCTCCGCGTGCAGGGCCCTCAGAAGGAGCCTCGCAATGGGATAAGATATGGGCGAGACCAGGAACCCGACGAGGCCGGCCGCGCTGCGAAGCAGGAGGCGATGATACCACTCCCCCATACCCAACACGCGACGCTTCGCAGCCCGCGCCTCCTCTCTGAGAAGGCGGCGAACAGCGTAGCCCGGAGCAGCGAGGGCTTGAAGGAGTGGTGCTATGAGCCGGGACGATACCCAGTATATTATCCCGAGGAGCCCCGAGTACACGATGAGCCTCACAGCTATGCTGCGGGAGGCCAGCCTCCAGAACTCGGCAAGCACGCCTGGAGGAGCGGCCTCGAGGAAGGCGTTATAGGCGCGTAGCAGGAACACAGAGCCCATATAGGAGAGCACAGCGATGCCGCCATAGACTGCTACGAGGCTGCCAATGCTCGCGGCTACACAGCTACCCCTACATGCTCTGCTCGCACGAGCCCCCCGCGACGCCACTGTCTCTGCCGCAGCATCTAGTCCGAGGATGACGAGTATAGCCGCGAGGAAGACGCTGAGACCGCTGGGCTGGTTGGCGGACGCCAATGCAGCCAGTAATATGCTTACGCCGAGCCCCATCCTCGTATTCACAGTCCCAGCAACTGCGGCGAAAATGGCTAGGAGGGCCCAGATAATGGTATAGCTCGGGAATAGGGCCTTTGCGGCATAGGCGCCGAGCAGTATAGCCGAAGCCTTCTCCGCGTAGACTAGCGCCTTACCGACCTCCATACCCCGGTCAGCCTCACGTACTCAGACATGGATGCAACGACTCGTAGAACCTCTTCCGCGGAGCCGTGGACCACGGGAACGCCAAGGGACGAAAGAGCCTCCGCGACCATTCTCTGGGCGCGCAGAATCTCAAGGGCCTCGGCGTCCCACCACGGGTCGCGGCTCAGGAGGAGCCGTGGGATTGCAACGAGCACTGAGACCCCCCAGTACTTGCTAAACCTTACCACCTTCTCTGCAAAGGCGTTAGCAGCCTCAGTGCTCAGCCCAAGATCCGTTATGAGGAGGATCGCTGCCTGCCCCCTCGGGGCAAGCTTAACCACCTCAAAGTACGTGCTTAGTGACTCGCCTAGCTGTCTCGGATAATATGAGCTGGGCCACAGTGCTCTCTCCGCGACCAAGCGCCTCGCATAGGTAAGGACGCGCCTCCCCCGAGCCCACGCAGTGTAGTAGAGCCTGCGGCCACGGGGCGGGATGAGAACAGTTCGTACCGCGTCGCCGCGGATGGAGAGATAGGCTGCGAGCCCGGCCAGGAGCCTAGCTCCCTCTTCGAAGCTAGTGTACCCGGGCTTGCCGCGGAACATAGTGGGGGAGGAATCCAGTGCTAGGAGGAGCCTCACCAGCCCCTCCTCCTCGAAAACCTTTACCGCGAGCCTCCCCGTTCTCGCATACGCCTTCCACTCTAGGAGCCGAATGTCGTCGCCCGGCTGGTACTCGCGCAGCTCGAGAAACTCTACACCGGCGCCCCTACGCCTCGTCGCGGGAGCGCCACCCGGCTGATACACGGTCGTTGCTAGTACCCGTTTTCTCGGGATAGGGGGAACCCTTGGCTGCACATAGGCCTCGGTAGAATGCCCTGCGGGGACGACTGCCTCGAAGAGGCCAAGCGGGTCCGCTACTCTTACCCTGACGAGGCCCCAGCTATGCCTCCCGATAACCGGTGTAACCGTGTACCTTATCTCAACCGAGCCCTTCGCGGGTATCGTGGTGACAGCTACGGGTCTCTCCCTGGTCTTGAAGAGAGGGGGCGGCGTATCCTCGACGACGGCGGCGTCGAGGACCACGAGGCTATTGTTCTGTATACGCAGCACTGTCTCAAAGGGCTCGCCCTCGACGAGCATACCTGGGACTCTCCTCTCGACTAGTAGCCCCATAGCAGCACTAGCCTTCGTCGAGGCAACGTAGGCTGCGAGCAAGGCATAGGCTACGAGGCCCAGCGAGGAAGACAGTAGCAGGCTGGAGAGCCTCGCCTCAGGATAGAGTATCCCCGCAGCACCAATAGTCAGAGCTACTGCGAGGAATAATCTCCCTCGGTGGGTAAGCCTAACCGCCTCGCCGAGCCCAAAACTCATTGCCGCCCACCTTGCGCGCCATAGATCCTCGCCATGATGGGCCAGAGATCCTCCACTAGGCCCTCTATGGTCCTCCTGGGCGCGATCACGAGGAGGGCTCGTAGCCTCGAAGAGGCGAGTCGCCGTAGCCTGCGCACGACTCTGCGCTCCCAGGGAGAGAGGACTCGGGGGCTTACAAGCTCCTCTTCGAGCCCTCTGCCATAGGCTTCGCGGAAACCCTGGTCAAGCGCTCTGTACAGCCTCGCAGCGAGGCTGCGCAGCCTCCCCGGCGATGGACCTATTCTTGGAAGTGTCTCGGCCTCTATGAGGAGGCTCGGAACATAGGCCGCAATACTCCTTGGAGCCTCTTCTTCCTCCCTCGGCACAGCGCTACCAGTCCCCATGGCCTCTCTGAGCACGAGGTACATTGGCGCAGCTGCTAGGAGGGATGCGACAGCCATAGCGCCGGGCGTTGCCTGCAAGAGCCCTAGTAGGCGTTGCTCCCCGCTACTCAGGTAGCTCATAGCCTGCATAACGAGGATACCTGGGTGTATCTGGGTGGCAAGCTTCTGTGCAGTATATTCCTGCTCGTAGAGATAGAGAGGAATAACGACGACCGTTGTACCGGGCTCAGCGCCTGCAAGGCTAAGAATGAACCTTGTCTCGGCCAAAGGGTCTAGCCCTGTACGGTTCTCAGCCTTCAGCACGGCGTTCGTGAAGGCGTCGCTGTCCGGGACATAGACCATGGTGACGAGGCCCTGGTGGACGAGTAGCCCGGGAAGAGAATTGGGAAACGTGTAGCCCGCCACCCTCCACCCAGTCGGCGCCTCAACAACCATTACCGTGTGGAGGGCGAAGATGACCCCGTGCTCGGTGAAGACCAGGTAGTCGCGCGGAGACACGCTGTAGGTGACTGGCTGTGGTGCCCCGAGCAACGAGGCGAGATAGGGGGCACAGAGCCCCTCATCCGAGACGATGAAGGCTACCCGGTACCCCAGCGAGGCGAGGCTGTACACGTGGTTGACCAGCGCGGTGACGAACTCTTCTCGGCAAGATGTAGGGTTTGCGACGAAGTATACGATGCTAGTATAGTTTCTTGCCGCACCGGGCTCCTTCTCCAGTATGACCTTGTAGCCCAGCTTGCTAATGATCTCTGGGAGGAGGGACGTACCGGTAGCAGAGTCGTCGTCGGGGCCGCCTATATGGGTGCCGTAGCCTATGCTGAGCTCCACAGCCTTGGGGGCAGCGTACAGCGCGGCCACGAGGGCTATCACGAGCAGGCCTACAGCGAAGAGCTTCTCACCCATCATTCCTTGAGACACACCTCTCCTTCAAGCAGACACGGCCGTATTACCGAGGAGTGCAGAGCACCAGTGCGTCGACACGGCGTCTACGTGCCTCTCCTCCGAAGCAGTCCCCGGAGCGCCCTCCTAACTACCTCCAAGTGGTGCTCCGAGACGGGGTGGTTGCTGAACTTCGCCTCCTCGTAGGCAAGGGCGGCCTCCTCGTATAAGCGGCGGGGCTCCTCTGGGAGCTTTCTCGCATACTCTCTATGAGTCTCGCTCGGCTCCCTGGGCGCATACGTCTTGGAGAGAATGCTTAGCAGCTTCGAGAACTCAGCGACAACCCTGCTCTTAGCGTCGCCGAGCCCGCCCTGGGCTCCCTGCCTTCGCCAAGGCATTCTCGCAGCCACTGGCTCAGCGAGGCTCCTCAGAGCCTCTATTCTCGCAGGGCTGGAGAGCCACAGCAGCAGTGCTGCAGCAGCGAGCGTTACTGTTGCTAGGAGCAGTGCTGTAGACATGTTGCTGCTTATCCTGGGCCTCGGTATCTGCGGCGCCCCTGGCAGCTTAAGACTAGTATTGCTTGCATTGTTCTCTGCTACGAGTATCTCGCCGCTAGTATTGATAGTTATCGCTCTTGATGCCCTGGTCTTCAGCACCCCTTTAACCAGCTTGTTTACAGCTTCAGGGTTCATGTGACTAAGTATCTCTGAGACGTTTAGCCCAGCTTGTTGAAGCTCCTCAATAGCCCTAGCAGCCTGCTCCGGGTTCTCCTTCGCTACCTCCTCGAGGCTCTTTGCAGCCTCCTCGAACCTCCCCTTCCTTATCAACTCAATTATCTCCCTGATCGATTCATCAACTACCCCTTGGCCGCCTGGCTGTGAACCCGTTATGGCCTCAGCTATCTCTCTCAGCGTGGGCTGAGGTTTTTCCTGGAAGAGCCTTCCAAGCCTCTCGGAGAGAGCTGAGAGCTCCCCGCCAGCGCTGGAGGCCTCCTTCGCCACCTCTTTGGCTAGGCTCCTAGCCTCTTCTGTGCGCCCCTCCCCCAATGCCTCTGCGAGCTTCCTGAGCTTCTCTGCGAGCCCCTTCTTCCCCTGCTTTTCTGCCTCCTTGGCGAGTTCCTCGAGGACGCGCTTAGCTCCAGCAATCTTTGCAGCATCTGTGCCGCCGAGGGTCTCAACCCTCTCCAGTGCCTTAACCAGGTCAGCTACTCCTTCCTCGCCGAGAGCCTTCTTGATCACCTCCGCCTCCTTGCCCCCGGCTTCGAGGCTCTGCCTTATCCTCTTTGCGAGCAACACGGCCTCCGGTATGTTGCCGGACTCGATGCTCGCCGCTACCTGTTCAACCTGCTTAGCCGCCTTGCCGAGGACGGAGGAGGCGTTTATGTTGCTCGGGCTCGCCGCCGCTTCTCTCAGCCTTGCCGCTGCCTTAGCAAGATCTCCCACATCCTCCTTGACGAGGATAACGGTATTGGTCGGGCTAGGTGTCTCGATGAGTCCCCGAGCCCAATACACGAGGACGGGATTCTCCTCGGCGACGCGGTTGAATGCCTCGTTGAGCCCTGGCACGGTTTTCTCGAGGAGCGCTACGAGGCCCCGGACAGCGCCATAATTTACTACAAGCTTTCCTTCAAGGTATCGCAGAGACGCGTAGCGTGCCAGGTAGCCTATCCTCTTAACAATCTCCTCCGGACTCTTGGCACTAGCTATTATCTCTGCAGCCTTCTTCGAGGCGATACTTATGCTGCAATACTTGAACGGGTTTGTGCCCTTAGGGATCCTGGCCCAACTCATGAATACTTTGATGTCCTCCAGCGACACGGGCTGCAATAGTCCCCTCTCATATGTGTTGAGCGCAGCTATTGCGAGCACAGCTGGCCACGGATGAGCAGTTGTTAACGCGTACTCTACGAGGGCGTCTACTCCGCCTTCTTCAAGCCTCTTCAAAGCCTCCTGGGCACCCGGCACATACACGTCCTTGGAGAGGAGCCAGGGATCCAGCGGAGCGAAGGGGTCAGCGATGAGGGTTGTTATTGTTGCGAGGCTTATGTCGCTTGGCTCGCTCCTAACGATTATCGATGCCTCGCCGCCTACTATTGTCCAGTTAACCGGGTCATAGCCAGCCTCCAGGATATCGTTCATCAAGATCTCTATGAGTCCCCCCTTGTAGCGGTTGGCCAAGCCCTTGGCCGGAGCCCGAGCACCTATGGCCAGCGGGTAAGCAGCGGGCACGACGTAGTCGCCGCTATCTGTGCGGAGAAACGCGGGCACCGCTCTAGACCCTAGGAGGCTAGGAGTGAAGCCTCCAACGGAGTAGACGACGACATAGTTCTCGTGGGGCGGGAGCACTATCCGTGCGAGGAGCTTCGCCCTCACGGGGTACGCGGCGACGCTTAGCCCTGCTAGAGCCGCGAGACTCACGGTGTCGCTCTCATTGTACGCTCTCTGCGAGAGCATTAGGAGGCGCTCAGGCTCGGAGGGAGAATACTCGGGGAACACAATTATCAGCATCCTCTTCGCGACATTAGACTGCAGGACCACGGGATTAGTCAGCGCGGCTAGTAGGCGCAGCGCGGCCCTATCGAGAAGCAGCGTCCTCCTCCAATAGGCATCGTCTACTCGGCCAGCGAGCGCAGCCGTCATAGCCATTCCGTGGATTGCCGCATAGGGGTTCATGCCCTTGGCCAGGCTGGAGGGATAATAGGTGAAAACTATCTCCTCAACCCTGGTCCCCGCTGCCCCGGTCATCCGCAGAACTGTACCAAGTATCGCCGAGAGCCTCTGGATACTCTTCGCGGGATCGACTACGCCCATCCCTAGAGGCGTTGGGTCCATGGCTACTACTAGGTAGGCGCGGTAGAGGAGGCTGCTCGGACACGTATACGGTACCCCGTTCTCTATCATCGATTCCAGCAAGTGGTCTAGTGCAGTCCTCTTCTCCGCCAAGCTTGTGTTCGACTGCAGGGCTTCTGCGGCGCCCAATGCGGCTTGGGCGACCGGCTCCTTGGAGCAGCTCGCCAGTGCTCTAAGAATGCTGGCTGCTTCATCGTAGCTAGTAGAGCCGAGGGCGAACTCTGCCAGGAGGGAGCGGAAACTCTTAGCAAGCTCCTCCTCAACGCTTTGCTCCTCTCTGCTGGCTAATGCTGCGCCAGTCTCGGAGAGGAGCAGGAACGCTAGCAGCAAGAGGGCGCCTAGGCGTGCAAGCATCAACTTGTTCTCCAAAGCCCCTCTTGGCCTCCGCTCCTTGTCGTTTATCGGCAATCTAGTGCTTCTACGCTGGAGTGTTCTCGCGTTGAGTTCCCTCTGTGCACTCAACCCTTAATTTACTCCTTCCTCGCTGAAGCGTGGGCACTATCTGGGCGAGTATTATCAGGGATGAGCCTAGGAGGAAGCTTGTAGTAACCGGTTCGCCGAACAATACTATGCCCCAGACAACGCCCAGCACGAGCTCAATAGTAGCGGCTATCGACGCCCTATGCGCGTCAACTCCCTTGCTGAGCCCCCGGTAGAAGGCTATGTAGGACAAGTGGCTAATGACTACCGCCAAGTATACGAGTGAAGGCAGGCACCCAGTAGTCACCCGGGGCGCGCCAATGGCGAGCGATATTGGGAGGGCGCCGAGGAGTAGCCAGAACTGGACGCCAGCAGCAAGCGACAAGGGGTCGAGCCCCTTGGCGAGGCAGGCAGAGCAATAGATGGAGGCTGCGTAGAGGGCGCCACTCAGTAGCCCTACAGTGAAGCCAGCGAGGCCTAAGCCACCGTTAACCCAGGCCTCTGATGCCATGGCCACGGCGCCGGCTAGAACGAGGAGCGATGCCGTGATGCTTGCTGGGCTCGGCCGCCTCGCCTCCAATACTAGCTCGTACACTAGGACCCAGAGGGGAGCAGTATAGAGGAGCACCTCCTCCCTAGCGACTCCGAGAAGCTCCACCCCGTAGTAGAAGGAGGCATAGAAGGGAGCAAACACTACTGCGCCTATGAATGCGACGCGGCGATCAAGCACTACGCTCCACTTATAGATACCACCTAGTGCGCCGAGCACTGTGAGCAATGCGGCGAGTAGCTGCCTACCTAGTAGCACTCCGCTAGGACTGCACCCGGCTAGGTAGCCATACTTCGTAGCCACAGCTATGGTTGACCACGCGACAGCGGCCAGGTAGACGTAGACGACGCCACTGCTCCTCATCCCTAGAACTCTCCGAGCTACCTCCAAGCAATATTCACGGCTTATAAGCAGCGTGTACGCGATTACCCTGCCTCAAAATAACCAGTAGGACCCTAGTGGGAGCATAGAACGAGACAACCACAACTATGAACCTTAGTACTTAGGAGGGTCTGAGAGCCTCTTCTTAGACTCTACATCCATATATAGCTAAACATAGCTTTAATACGGAGTCTGTATATACAGTGCCACGCGCGGGTTAGCCACAGCTTTTAACGAGTCTTGGGGTGTTTTTACCAAGTTGCTCTGCGGACAAATAACTCAAGAACTAGACCCTACTGAGACACGTATTGATGGAGTAGTATTTGGCAGCGTTTCGCGACTGTTCCCGGTAAAGAGGTTTGCCTACAAGTGGAAATTCATAAACCTGACAATACCCTTTGTGTTCGAAGGAGTAGTTGTTGTGCAGAACATGCCATTGATAAACGCCCTTGACCCTAGGGTGCGGTGGATATTCATATCGAAGGCCAGGATAGGGGACGAGGAGATAACGTTCAATGACTGCTGGCTGGGATTCGTATACGCGGGGGAACTGATAGTACTCCACCCATTGGGTGGCAGACCGACACTAAAGCCCTACAAGATATACGATGGCTGGGCTGTTCGTCTCCCCCGGCAGGATGTGAGAATAGTCGTCTACCTCGCGAGCAGTAGGAGAATAGCCGAGGACATAGGGAGAAGGATACTATATAACGTCGCCAGGGCAACTGATTTCAAAAAGCTCCTAGTGATGCCAGTTTCGTGCTACAAGTGCCCCGAGGAACTAATGAAAGCCGAGCCGCCAAAATAGGCTAACGAGCCAGATACCCCAGCTTCTCCACCAGCCGGGGAAGATCCATTGGCTCAAGGACCCACTTCTTGCTAAACGGGTCATACATTTCGACGGGGAGAGTAGTTCCAAGCCCATGCGTTATTACTCCGCTGTAGACTATGCAGTCGCCTAGCTTCCTCCTAGCCTCCTCTGTCTCGTCGTCGCCTAGAACCATTACTGTTGAGACGCTCTCCTCGCCGACGAATATGCTTGGAGCAGACATGGTTTCGGCTACTAGCTGGTAGAGCTCAGCATAGCACTCCTTTCTCGCCTGGATGTAGAGCGGTATGATGCTAGGCGAGCCGAGACGGTGTACTGCGAGCAGCATCGTCCTGCCTACTACGCCTGCGCTGCTCAGCCTCTGGTAGGCGCGCAACAGCTTCCCGTAGCTGAGGCGGTGCCCGGGTATCCTAGCCTCAAGTCTCTCCTCGTAGATGATGTTGATATCTGTGAGCTCCTGTATCGTCGCCAAAGGCTTCAAGTCCAGGAGGGCGTAGATAAGCAGGTCGAGGAGGCTCGGCCTATAGGTCTCCGGTAGCCCCGGCAACTTGGCCGCGATATCGCTGCACGGGTAAACAGGTGCAACAACTCCCTTCTCGACCTCGCCTAGCTCTGAGACCTCGCTGACAGCTTCCTCAGCGAACTCCCTGGGCACAACGTAGCTATAGATATGCTTGTTATCGAGAGTCACCCGGTACGAGTAGAAATACCGGTAAAGCGGAACCTTGTTCGCTAGGTCATTAAGCGTGGCTACTTCTCCTAGCGGCTTCTTAGAATAAATCACTAGTGTAACTAGGCCAAGGGGGCGAATATCGCGAACGTGTTGAGGCCATAGTTTTATCCCTTTCTCTCTCAGCTTTCGGAGTATCTGCCTAACATAGGTATCTGAGACTCCGAGGCGTCGCGCGATCCTATCGGCTTCTAGGCGGAAATCGTAGCAGGCTAGCAGCTCTGCTACCCTCCGCTCACTAGGCCCTATCAACATCTCTTCTCCACACTCCTCTCGTGGACCCCAACCTTCATGACTTGTCGGTCACGCGCCATATGCGCCGTTACTGGAGCCACGGCGCCCGGCTAGAAGGGGTCCCCTAGTTTCCACTAGTCCATGTGTGAGCTTGTTGTGTTTTTCCCTAGACGGTTTATCCGGGCCCGGGGCTCGGTGCTGAGCACCTCCGGAAATACATTAAGGATACTTGTTCTTCGCCTCACTATATCTAGCCGTACCTGGACGAGCGTTGATTTTTATCCCGGTGCGGGCAGTACTCTGTCTAATATTACAAGTACTGGGTGGTATACATGCCAGGGCTCCGGAAGATAAAGGAGATACTCGAGGGATTCATAGCAAAGTACCCTAGGCTTCGCGAAAGAAAGAAGCTACAGCTAACCTATGTCGCGGTGAAGAGGCTCCGTGAACGCGGAGAAGAAGTAACACTGGAGAACGTCGTCGAAGAGGCGAGGAAAATAATCAAGGAGAGCGATAACGAGGTCAGTTGGGGAATAAGCGCCGATGAGTACACCGAGGAGATTGCTGCTCCACTCTTACACGAGCTAGCGGAGATAGGGGCGATAGAGCTGGAGCCAGAGCTTCTACAAGAGATTGCTAAGAGGCTGCGCCGCGGCAAGGCCGGAGAGGAGACACCCACGCCTATCGGTGTCTCCGTGTTCACAAAGCCCGTCTAGCCCTGATTACCCTTTTTCCTAGACGCTGGCTCTCAGCACTATTGTACTGCAGCTCTCTGTGTCCTGCTTTGCCCCGGATTGTGTGCGGGGAAGCTTTTTTCGGATACTATGGCCGGGTTACAGACATAGGTGTACATAGTATTGGGTAGACTAGGTATAGGTGACCAGAAAACACTAGTAATCATTGCTGTGTTAGTGCTCTTCCTTGTCCCGTCTATAGCTCCTCTCGTTGGCTCGGCAGAGGCTAGCGGAGTAATAGTCGTCTCCGGGCATGCTGGTCCCGACGGCCTGGCCCTTGTGCATGCTGTGCTTCCCCCCGGCAAGTACGAGGTAGCAGCGATAAAGGGTAGCGTCAATAAGCATTTATCGCTTCCACGGCCACTTCTCCTAAGCTTTCTCCCGGACCCCTCTCTCTGGGAAAGGCTCCGCAGCATTGCTGTAAGCTCCGTGACAGTTTCCTCGCCCACTGTGAGGCTGCTTGAGACAAGCAGCGGTGTCGAGCTATACGCGTGGGTACCTGCTAAGCCGGGCTCAGAGGTCAAAGTGGTTCTAGAGAAGCTTGGTAATACAGGTACCTCTGACGCGGCTAGGGACGATATGGTCATAATAGTGCCTAGTGACCCGTTGCTAGTAGCAGCCGCTGAGAGGATCGCGAAGATCCATAGAGGGCAGGGCCTCAGCGTGAAAATAGTCACCACTGACGAGATATACAGAGAGCACCATGAGGCACCCCGCCCCGTAACCATGTGCAAGAACCTGCCAAAGGACTATAATGAGAGCCTCGCGCTACGCATACTCTCGTTCATAAAGAGCTTGAAAGGAAGCAACATTCACTACATACTGCTGATAGGGGACGCACACGACGTGCCGCCGATCTATTATTGTAGCCCGACGCTTCGCGAACTCGTCTCCCCCGACGAGGGTATTGTACCAAGCGACTACTATTACGCCGACCCCGACGGCGACGGTAGCATCGACTTCGCTGTGGGGCGTATACCGTTCAGCGATGTTGCCAGCGTAGCGGCTTACATAAACAGCTTGGAGAGGTGGGTGAAGGGCGGAGATTGGCAGAAGAGGGCCCTGCTAGCTGGAGGAGCACCTTTCGCAACAGATCTCTTCGTCGGCGAGGCGGCAGTAACAAGCACCATACCGTACATCGGGTCACTGGGCCTTAATGTGTCTGAGCTTCTCCTCAGCCTCCCAGGGTACAGTGGCACAAGCCTAGCAGCCTTCCTCGGCAACTATGGCCTATACTACGTCGTGACCCATGGAACGGGGAGCGCGATGCTTGACTACGTGCCGGGAGGCATCTGGAACTATGATTTCCAGGAGAAGCTGAACGCCCGCCAAGTCCCCTACACTCCTAGGCCCGGCGTCTTCGTTACCCCGGCGTGCCGCGTAGCCTACTGGGACTACGATCTCTTCGACCCACCCTTTACTCCTCCCAGCATAGCTGTGGCGATGCTTGAGCGCGGCGCAGCGATAGCGTTCATAGGCTCCACGAGGGTCGCTGTAGAGGCGATAGACGCGGCGTACTTCGGGCTGCAGGGAACCGAGGTCAGCCTCGCCGGGGCGGATGCGCCCCTACAGCTCTTCTTCAAGATGCTCCCGGGAAGCAGCACCGTCGGAGAGGCTTGGAGGAAGGCGCTGAACGCCTACCTGTCCTCGCCTAAGAGCATGTACCGTGTCTACCTCACGAGCGGCGAGGAGGAAATAGGGAGCCTAGTTGTCCACGAGCTAGCGTTCCTCGGAGACCCGGCAATACCTAACCCGTGGAAAGAGGCGAAGGGTGCCGAGGCAGAGAAGCCGCTGATGACTCCTCCGCTGGGCTCGCTACAAGTAGACGCAGCTATAGCAGCGATGCCTCTCGCGAGATACGTGACGGGCAGTATCACTGCCTACAATCCCGGCTCCAGCACCACGGTGAGCTTCACGATAGAGTCGGGGTGCCCGAGCATACTCGAAGCCCAGGGGCTCGTGAGGATAGAGGGATACGTGCTCATAGGGCTAGAGAGCCTAGAAGCCAACGCCACAGCCCTGGGTAGCAACGAGTGCCGCGTCACACTGAAGGTGCCGCTGGACGCCCCGGGCCTGCTAAGGGTAGTAGCAATATGGAACGATACAGCTACGGCCTACTACCTCGCTGTTGGCGGGGCATACCTGGACAAGGATGGCGCCACGGTCGTGTTTAGGGGCTTGGACGTCCTCGAGACGATAGGCGATGAGCCGATAGCCATTGCCGTGAACAATACCCTTAGAAGCCTCGTGCCAGGAGGCTCCACTAACTACAATGTCTCACTACCAGTCCTCGGAGGCCCAAGCGGCTACGTCACAGTATCAGCTAAGCCCATTTACCGCTACGACCTAATCTATGGCGGCAAGGCTATAGCGGACGCTATGAGGATCCTGGCCAAACTATACACCGTGAACGCTACGATGAGGCACCACGCGCTACCATTGTCACCTGCGCTAGCGCCTCCAATGAACCAGTCAAATCCGCTACTTCCAATCATAGTGGCGGGCGGAGAGTCGACACCCGCGGGCACGGCAAACGAGAGCACCAATGTGTGCAGCTGTAGCAACTATTTTGTCGCACTCATATTGCTGGCGGCCCTCGTCACCGTGCTGCAAGTGCTTCAGCTATTCGCTAGAAGCAAGTAGGCCCTCCCCATTTCCGCCTCAGCCACTCTTCTCTCTTTATTATCTGAGGCAACCCCAGTGGCCACGGGGGAGGCGGTAGCGTCTTGGACTTGGCGGAGAGGCTCCGCAGAGCCCTAAGGGGCCCAGTGTGCGGAGTAGCTCTTGACATTGATGGAACGCTTACCGAGAAGAGAATGATAGGGCATTTCCGCATACACTTAGGCGCAATAGAAGCGATAAGGATGCTTGAGGACAACGGTGTACCAGT
This sequence comes from Pyrofollis japonicus, assembly GCF_033097485.1. NCBI lineage: Archaea > Thermoproteati > Thermoproteota > Thermoprotei > Desulfurococcales > Pyrodictiaceae > Pyrofollis > Pyrofollis japonicus. The sequence goes on along the minus strand of NZ_AP028634.1, from coordinate 153,270 downwards.
CATGCTGGTGACGGGTAACTCGGCCTTCGTCGTCGCGGGTGTTGGGCGCTACCTTGGCGCCTCGGGGCCATATGTGGGCGAGAACGGATGCATAGTGTTCCGCAGGGGCAGGCTATACAGCGTGTGCCGGTACAGTGTGAGGGCGGCTGCTAGGCTGATAGAGGAAGAGCTTGGAGGCCTCGTCACGCCTAGCTGGCAGAACCGTTGCAGGCTCCACGACTACGCATTCATCGCGGAGAAGAGCCGCGTAGAGGAGGCGATAAGGGCAATAGAGGGCCTCTTGGCTAGCCGGGGCATAACCCGGGTCAAGCTAAGCCACAGCGGCTACGCGATACACGTGAGGCCCCCTGATGCGAGCAAGGGCAAGGGGCTCCTCCACGCTCTCCGGATCCTAGGCCTTGACCCGGGCTGCGTCGTCGCAGTAGGCGACTCAGCGATGGACGCCGAGATGATGGATGCGGGCGTAGTGCTGGCAGCAGTAGGGAACGCTGAAGACGAGCTAAAGAGAAGGGCCCACATCGTCCTCCCAGGAGAGAGCGGCGAATCCGTGAGAATCCTAGTAGATACTCTGGTCGAGAACGGGCTAATAGCCCAGAGCCACCTATGAGGGATGAGCGCAATGACGGGTAGCGGGCCCCTAGTGCTCCGGGGCAAGAGAGTGCAGGGGCTAGGCGTCGGAGGCCGCTACGTCTCCATGCCCTACTACAGCTCGTGGTTCCGCCGCCTACTCGGCTGCGACCCATACCCGGGCACACTGAACTTCCGCGGCAAAGCCGACTGGAGAGAGCTCGCGGGCCTCTGCGAGCCCCTTGTCATACCAGAGCACGTGGAGGACGACAAGCGCTACGGTGCAGTATACGTCTGGCGCGCCCGCCTAAGAACGAGGGCCGGGAAACGCGACGTACTCGTAATAAGGCCCCTCCTAAGCGCCCACGAGCCACAAGTACTAGAGATAGTTGCGTGCGAGAAGCTAGCACCACTACTACCCGACGACGAGATCGAGGTCGAAGTACAGTGCTAGCTCTAGTGTTATTCGTTATTTCTTAAGCAGTACCTCTTCTATGCCTCTAAGAATTTTTGCTAGCTCCTCGCCAGCCCCGATAGCTCTCAAGATCTCTTCCTCGTCTAAGAACTCGTGGTAAAAGTTTGCATGAAGCTTCTCAGCCTCCTCAAAGAGGACTAAGACTCTAGAGGGGTCATCTCCATAAATATTCCTATAGAGTTTCGTAACATAGTTCTTTACGAATGCTTTTACCTCTCTATGCCTCCTAATAGGCTTCTTGAGGACAAGTAGGGAAAGTATGCTTAAAAGTAATAATATTATGCTCCAAAGGATTTCTCCAGCTTTAACTAGCTCACCTCTTCTCAAAAGCTCACGATATTGAGGATAACGCTTTTCAATTATTTCTTGATATATCTGGATAGCTTCCTCCATACATGAACCCTTCTTGTTCTTAGCCCTTAATAAGTACGGGTAATTTGCTCTTCAATGAGAGTAACCGGCCTTCGCTATCAAGCTCTGCTACATAGGTTCGGAACAAGTACTCAAACTCTATGATCCATTTGCCGTCCTTCTGCTCTATGTTTGATACTGTTATGTACTCCGGATTAATGTTGAGTTCGGATAATTTTCCTTTTAGAATCCTAACGGCTTCTGCTGCATCATTAATCCTCATAGCAGCTACCCAAATGATAAATCGTAGACAATCTCTCTATAAAGCATTGTCGCCTTCATTCAGAGAAATTATTATGGCAAGCTGAGGGTCAGACCAGTTTCCTTGCAAGCCTGTGGAAGTACTTCTTGTATACATAGGTGAAGACTAGTGCTCTCACGGCTAGGTCTAGGTCCATTATGAGCCAAGCCGTTAGTGGGCATAGGGTTCCTCCTCCTAGGCGCCCCACGAGTAGCAGGGATGGTGCTACTCTTACCGCGTAGAGGCCGACGAGGTTTATAATTGTGGGGATGACCGTGTTTCCGGCACCCCTTATCGCCCCGCCGATTCCCATCACGAGGCCCAGTGCGGGCTCTGAGACGGCTGCGAGGAAGAGATAGAGAATGACCAGCTTGCCTATCGTCCTGGTCGGCGCGAACCCTATAGCTACTAGTGGCGAGACCGCTATGAGCCCCAGCCCCGCCAATACCATGAAGCCGGCGCTCGCCTTGGCTATCTCCCATCCCCTCTCCTTGGCCTCCTCTAAGCGGTTTGCACCAACTAGTTGCCCGACCTCGCTGCTAGCATAGGTTAGGAGCGCGAAGGCCGGCATGTAGGCGAAGGACTCTACTCTCACGCCTAGCGCGTGGGCCGCGAGTGCGTCCCGTCCACAACTGCTGACAGAGCCTATGTAGAAGTAGTTGCCTCCGGCAAACAGCATTCTCTCAACCATGGCTGGTGTGCCAACCCTTATTACCTGGGCGGCTGCCCTGCCCGGCCACGCTATGGCTAGGCGTAGCCCGGTGAGCTGCTCGAGCAGGACTAGCATCGCTACTGCTCCAGCGAAGTTCCCGGCTATACTTGCCAGGGCTGCGCCTGCCACCCCGAAGCCAGCATAGAATATGAGCAACGGGTCAAGGACGGCGTTCACAACTACCGCCACGATTGAGCCCCACAAGACGCCCATGTTTGCGCCGACGCCCCTGAGAACACCGTCAAGGACTATCATGAGGGCGTTGAACGGGTAACCCAGTATGAAGACTGTTAGATAGGTGGTTCCGAGCCTCGCTGTCACCGGGTCGCTGGAGACGAAGCCTACGAGGAGCGGCGCGGCCAGGAGGGCGAGGACGCCCCAGCCCAGCGAGAAGAGGAGCGACGAGGAAATGGTTTCAGCGAGTACCCGCGATGCTTCCTCCTTCTTGCCAGCGCCCCATGCCTGGCTCACGAGCACCATGCCGCCGATATAGAAGAGCGTAAACACTGTCCCGAGGAGCCACTGCACATAGCCACCGACGCCTACTCCTGCCACTGCGGCAGCACCGAGCCTAGAAACGAAGAACATGTCGGTAACGTTGAGGATGCTGAAAGAGGCCTCGGCTACAACGAGCGGCCAGGCGCTCCGCATCACACGAGCCACTAGCAGTACTAGGCCTCGGAGCCCCATACCGCCTTCACGCCGAGGAAACCCTAGCCACACAGCACAGAGCACAGCCACCCTTTATGAGAACTAGGCCAAATAGATACTGAAAAGATATGCGGAGAACACAATTAGCCCAGCAGAGACCCGGGGCTGGCTAGGCATAGCGAAAAATCCTTCCACGCCCACGTTTCCCATACACTGGGTCTCCGAGATGGTCGAGGTAGAGGCCAAGATAATCCTCCCAAGCTGCGAGGAGCTTCCCCGGCTCGAGGAGAAGCTACGAGCACTAAAAGCCGTCCTCGAAGACGAGGTGGTGGAGGAGGACACCTATTACCAGCACCCATGCAGAGACTTCGCCGAGACCGATGAGGCTCTCCGCCTACGAGCCACTCGTTCCCGAAGCAGTATGCGCTACGAGGTCACGTATAAGGGGCCTAAGCGCGTAATAGCCGGCTCCAAGGCGAGGGAAGAGTACACCGTCAGGGTAGACGAGCCCGGTGAGGCCGCTAGGCTCCTGGAGGCTCTCGGGTTCCGCCCGGTAGCTGTCGTGAAGAAGAAGAGAAGGTACTATAGGCTCGGAGACATAGTGTTCTCGCTCGACGATGTCGAGGGCCTCGGCTGCTTCCTTGAGGCAGAATACCGTGGGGAAGGAGGAGTAAACGAGGCCAGCAACGAGATAAACAAGGCATTGGAGACAATAGGTGCAGCAGGGTACCCGCGCACAGCTAAATCGTACCTAGAGCTCTTGCTAGAGAAGCAGGGCAAGGGGTAGGACGAAGCCCTCCCTCCTTTCCACGTGTATAGCTATGAGGTGCTACCCGGTCTTCACGCCCTCTATGAACAAGCCCAGCACCCGTGCGGGATCAGTGCTCGCGGAGGCCCCGAGCCTAACCCATACAACGAGGCCGTCGCGGCACCAGAAGGCGTGGAGACCTCCATCACGCTTATCCATGGACAAGTAGACCCGGTGCCCCTTAATACTGTGGACTATCGGGGCGGTATAGGGTAGCTCGGCTTCGTGAACAGCCATTTTCTCGGCCATGGTGTCGGCTAGCCTGCACGCATTCTTGCCCACATAGGCTGCCCACAAGATGGTCCCGTCACTGTACTGTACAACAACAGCATCTTTCACGTGTATCTTCTCCGGGTTCCAGTGGAGGCCCTGGACAGACCTAACAGCCTCCTCGCCACTGATAGAAGCTGCTACCCCGTAGCCGCCTGGCAGCGATAAGGGATACACGATGCGCTCGCCGCTACTACGGGTAGAAGCAATTATTACGGCCACAACAACGGCCGCGGCAACTAGTAGCCCCGCGGCGAGCACACGCCTAGACACATTGACCAAAGCTCCTTTCCCTCAGGGAGGTAGTACCTCGATGCCACGCCTTAATGCTATGCTCCTCTGCCGCTTATCGAGGCTCAGCAGCGCCGCCTTCTCTCTCAGCGCGAGGACCAGGTAGAGCGCATCGTAAACAGTTACGCTCTCCTCAACAGCTATCCGGAAAGCTTCGTCAACATATTCCAGCTCGTTTCGTAGTACAATGTTCTTGGCCAAGTATCTCCTAAACAGCTTTAGGATCCTCTCCGCCTCACTGACGCCGATGAACTTGTGAAGCTTCACAGCCTTCCAAACAGCGTTATAGAACTCCTTGACAGCCATGTCGAGAGTAACTACTAGGCGCATATAGGGCGTGAGCCTCTCCCACCCTTCCTCTCGGAGGAAGAACGTGGCCAGCGCCGAAGCGTCAGCGACTATCACGGTCCTCCCTCACGCTCTTCTCGCCGAAGCCCCGGGGGACAGACCAGCTTGCTTCGCGTAGCTCGCTCACTATTTTCTCAAGATTCTCCTCTGCTTCAAGCTGTCTTATCCTCTCCTCGACAAACCTCCTTAGCTCCTCCGACCAGTTAATCTTGTTGCGGTACTTATCCATAAGCTCCTTGACTTCTTTTCTTACCTTGAAGCTAACAACTACTGACAAAATTACAGCACCCGCGCCTATGTAAGATACCTCCACGTAGACCATAATAAGTCTACCACGAGGTTGTACGGCATCACTGACGCGCTACGGCTGTAACGGATTCTTTATCACACTCTTAGCCCTCTACTACACTATGGCGGGGATGTGCCGAGTTTTGAGAATCATCATGGTTTCGAGGGCGCCTCCAGCCTTCTGCGGGATAGCAGAGTACGCTAGCATGCTGCTGGAAGCACTTATGAAGAAGCATGGTTTCGAGGGCGTCTTCGTCTCAACACACGTTGTTGAGGGCGTGGACGAGTATACTGAGCCCTATAGCGGCGCCGAGGTTAAGCAATGCTTCTACGAGGACGGAGGCTATCGGGGCATCCTTGGCTGTGTAGCGCTCCTCGACCCTGGCCCCGACACGGTTATACATATTCAGCACGAGTACAGCATTTTCCGCCAAGGAGAAGAGTTCGTAGAGATGCTTGAGAGGCTTCGCAGACTAGCTGACGAGAAGGGCGCCGGCATAGTGGTTACCTTCCATACTGTTGCGCACCCGATAATCCACCCTGACCGCGTAGAGCTGCAGCTAGAAGTGGGCCGCCTAGCCGATGCCGTAATAGTTCACAGCAAGCTCATGGAGTACGAGCTCATAGTACAGGGTGTCGACGCTGAGAAGATACACTTGATACCGCACGGTACTCTCCTAAACCGGTTCCTAGGGAGGAGCAAGGAGAGGCTCCTGGAGAGGCTCGGCCTAGACCAGGGCCTCGCGAAGCACCGGCTCATAACTACTCCGGGCTTTATTCGGCCAAACAAGGGGCTGACTACGCTTCTCCGGGCATTCCAGATAGTGTGGCACGAGGAGCCGGGGACGAGGCTCATACTCATAGGGTCTCCTCAGGGCGCTGGGACAAGGTACTTGGAGGCGGTTAAGCCCTTGCTGAGCAGTAGCGAGGGAATAGTGTTCCTCAACAGGTTTCTGCGCCGCGACGAGATGCTCGCCCTGCTAGCAGCTGTAGACATAGCTGTGTTTCCCTACGTTGTCGAGAAGTTCTACGCCGTTAGCGGCGCACTACACATGGCCATGGGGAGTAGGAGGCCGAGCGTGTGCACAAGGGTGGCGAAGCTTGTTGAGTGCAACGAGCTAGCGCCAGAGGTAAGCGTGCCCGCCGGGAAGTACACCAAGGTGGCTGAGAAGATCCTCGCCCTACTAAGGGACAACGAGTTCGCTGAGAGGATTGCAGAGAAGCTCTGGAGCTATGCGCAGCAAACCAGCTGGGAAAGAGTTGCAGAGAAGCACAGAGAGCTCTACGAGAGCATACTACGCGGCTAAGCAGCAATCACTCGTAGCACTTACTGCAAAGAGGGCAGCACCCGTCGCGTAGCTCCCAGCCACACACGGGGCATACTCCGCTAACTGGTCTCAGCGCCTTACCCCTAGCCTCTAGGAGTGATCCAAGGCCGCGGCCGAGAGCAGAGGCCAGCACAGCATCAACGTACATAAGCGTCCAAGGCTCGACTCCATGCCTCTTAGCAATGTCCTCTATGTCGCTCATTCTTCGGAGCACGAAGAGCCTTGTCGTGTCGTACGCGAGGAAGGGCTCCATGCTGAACGCCTTGTTGAGGCTACGAGACTCCTCGTAGAACCCGTTCCTGACGAGCACGAGCAGGGGCTCTTGCGCCAAGTCTATGAGGCGTAGGGGCTCCCTTATCGGGAGACCTCCTCGGACCAGTAGCGGTGTCTGCTCAGCGTCTAGCAGGAATACGTAGAGGTCAAGCATCCCGGGCTCGGAGACAATTATCTCGGAGACGCGGTGGCCGAGCTTCTCCGCCGCCTCTTCCCCAGCGGCTGCTAGGGTGTCACGATTAGAGACGCTTTCCGGTACTATCTCCTCTAATAGTAGTTTCTGGAAAGGCTTCAAGGCCTACGCCTCGCCGCGTAGAGAGCAGCCGCCGAGACGGCTATGAGTATTGTCCCTGCCGCCTCCATGCCCAGCGAGTATGTCTCAAGCCTATTGGCTAGGCTGCTTACATTGCTAGTATTCAGCCTAGCTAGAAGCGCCTCAGCCCTCGTAAGCGCTTGCTGTGCGTTGTCAAGGGCTTCTCCGAGCCTGTCCGGCGGCATCTCCTCCTCGAGCCTCTTGAAGGCCTCTACGTACGCGGCGAGCTTGTCGGGTGGAAGCCTCTCTATGAGGGCTATGAGGTTCTTTGCCTCAGCGGAAACCTTCTGCGCCTCAACCATGTAGTCGGCTAGGGCTTCGAGCAGGGGGCCTATGAGGATGCTTACAATGCTTTTGTTGTCCCTGGCGATGATTCTTATCTGTTCCAGTGTCTCGTTGAAGGCCTCGCTATGGGTTAACTCGTAGACTCTGAGAACGAGGTCCTTGTTCCTCATAGCCTCCGCGTATATATCGCTATAGTTGTTGAGTGCTTGCTCGAGCAGGGGGAGCTGCTCGCTCAGATTACGATAAGCATCTAGGAGACCGCTCTCCCTTATCTTGCGAAGCACTTCCTCGTATTCTCTTAGCGTCTCGGAGTAGTTGGCTACCTCGGTTTCGTTTATGCTGCCCTGGAGCTTCTTAGCGTAGAGCGATGCGAGTACCCCGGCGACTACTAGCGATATGCCTATGCCGGCTAAGAGGCCTGCAATAAAGGCCCGCCTGGTGCTCATAACCTATTGGCCCCGATGCCTTGTTTCGGCAATCCACTAGCTGTGTATATCCGTGAAGGCTCTTAAATCTATATATGCTCCGGAGGGATATAGTTTAGTAGACGGCTGGCAAAACTCCATAGCCGGCTCCTCTTGGACTTGCCGCAGAGCTCCCTTGATACGTAAGTTTATAAGGGGGAGTTTAATCCAAGGCTCCCACTATGTAGGTGGATGCGAGGAAAATACTATAGGAGCACCGGGGTAGCGCCAAGCAGCCATGAGGCATCCCATACAGCAGTTGCTCGGCCCCATAGGTCTGCGGAGACGCGCCGAGACCCGGGGGACGAGTCTCCTAAGACTCGTACTTGTAGCTGAATCAGCGACTGCCGGCTTCTACCTGGCAATAACCAGGGGTCTTGCACCAATAGTCATGGCTGCGGCTGGTCTCAGCATACGCGAGATAATGCTTATCACTATGCTTGGATACGTTGCCGTACTACTCACTCTAAGGCTTGTCGCCGAGAAGGGTATTCGGCGACTACGTATAAGCCTCCTCCTAGTCCATGGATCCGAGAGGGTTGTGTGGAGCCTCCTGCCACTAGTAAGCCCACTTGGCGCCGTCCTTGTTATCCCTATATACTCGCTAGCCCTCACTCTGGCCTCCTTATCCGGACTAATGATAACCACTGTCATCTATAGCGGCTTTGACGACCGAGAGGCGAGGAGGATTATAGCCAGCCGTTCTGCGGTATCAGCGGCCTCGAACATTGTTGGCCAGCTCGTATCTGTAGCAGTTCTTGCCGCCAGCAAGACGTACATGAAGTTCCTTTATCTCTACATACTTGGCTCCGGGGTAGGCCTCATAGCCACAGCGGTTCTTGCTGCAGCACAGCACCTCTTGCCGAGCGAGGCAAGGCTCCAAGAGAAGAAGAGAGAATTGGCCGCAGAAGAGGCTGTCTCTAGCACACTGTTCCTCTTCATAGTACTGTATATGGCTGCTGGAGCCGTCTTGGCCACCACTTGGGCACCCTACTTGATGAAATGGCTTCGAGCACCCGACTATGTAGCGGCGAGCCTGGGCCTTGTACAGATGGTTACTAGCATAGCTGCAAGCATGTACTGGGCTAGAGTACCCTACGCTGTGTACAAGAGCGCAGTCATAATTCTACCACTGATACCGGTATTCGTAGCCGTCGCTGCTAACCCTCTACTCCACATAGGGATAGCTATCCTCTACGCGTTTGCCGCGACGGGTGCAAACCTCCTAGTGGGATTCACGTATGCACAGCTCGCTAAGAGCCTAGGTGCGTTCGACTCATCGCTGCGCGCTGCCGAGGCAGGTGCACTAGCCCAGGTAATGGGCCTTGGGACAGCTCTTGCAATAATGGGGTTAGGGCCGTGGGCCGCCTTCATAGTAGCCGCTGCCTACGCGGCATCAGCGGCTGTGATAGCATTGCTTGCGCTACCCGAGGTAGCCCTTGTATCATCTGAGCAGGCACTAATACATGCAAGGCGCCTCTACATTGTAACAAGCGCGGCCTTCGGCTTCGTAGTAGTTTATTCCCGGAAGACAGTTATAGCGACCCTTCGCTTGCTTGCCCTTCTCCTCGCCCTCTTCATACTGGTCTTCACGTATCGCGTACTCTACTACCTGGTCATACTAACACACTAGACTAGCCCGGGGGGTGGTCGCAATGGTGCAGGATGCGCCTCTTAGCGTCGAGGAGGCTATAAGGCTAGCCCTTAGAGACGTTACAAGCATCGTGCCCAAGCTCGCGGCCTCAGTACTAGCAGGCGCCGTCATGGCTCTCCTATCAGTTCTAATAGTTCGCCTCGTTGCCCGGCTGCTGCGCGCCTCAAAGATAGACGAGCTTCTCGACCCATTGTTCACGCGCTACGGCGTACCATTCACGCTATCGTCGCTCATTAACGGCCTGCTTGTCTTTGCCCTGGTACTCATAACAATCTACGTCTCCATAGTGGCGGGGTTCCCCGAGTACGGCGACATCGCCGCACAGACAATAATCATATCAGCTCGCATAGCAAGCGTCTTCGTAATGATATTGTTGACGTACGTGGCCGTGAACTATGTAACGGAGAAGCTGCGCATGGAGAAGGGGCTGAAAGGATTCATGGCACTAGTTATATTCGATATATCGCTAATACTGATAGTTGATGTAACGGCGCTAAGCCCTGTAGTAAAAGAGGCGCTTGCATGGGGGCTTAGCCTAGGGCTAGGCTTATCAATAGCCGTGTTCACAGCATGGTACTTCTTTGGCCAAAGGAGCATGGCTGCAGAGAGCCGGGAGGCGAAGAAGGAATAACCCCAGGTTGACAGGTAACCGTATACCTATGGGCCGGTGACGTCTGCACGTCAGGCCGAAGCCCAGTGGTGAGGTGCCACCGGGCACGGCCGTGAGCCGAGGCCCCTATTCTTCGCTTAGTTTGAGCCTAGCCCATACTGCTCATGGGTTGTTGAAAACCGGCCGGATCCTTGGCTACGAAATACGCTTGCAGAGGGACTGATCCCGGAGAAGCCGTGGAGGATGGAATGGTTTGGGCTCCTTAGCTCTTCTCTAGGAACTCGTGGATGGAGCTTGCCTTTGTCTCCTCGGGGCATAGGCTCCAGTGTATCTTGTAGAGGGTATATGTCATCCTGGTTACGAGGTCGGAGAAGGCTTGGGCAAGCTCGATTGGGACTATTGATTCCTCTGACGTTGCTCTCGCTATGCTTCTCTCTGCTGCGCGAAGCTTTGTGGATGCAAGCACTATGTCTGGGTCTTCGGGGGTGCAGCCTGTTAGACTCCATCCCCTGGGCTCTTGGAGGCCTTGGGACGCTTCTTCTACGAGGAGGAGTATTGTGCCTGCGTCTATGCTTCCCGCGAGGAATGCGGGTAGTAGGCGGATGGCTTTCTGGATTTTTTCAAGCCTCTTGGCGAGGTCTTTTTCGCCGCGGTTGGAGAGGCTCAGCCTTGCCCGCGCTATGAGTGCTTCGGCTTCCTCTATGGCGCCGTAAGCCTCTATTATGTTGCTGTGCTTGGGGACCTTGATGAGCCTGCCCGCTATGATGGCTTCTGTCTCGAGGCCGCTGCAGAGGTGCTGGCGGGCAGTGGCTGTCGGCACAGGAGACCGCCTCCTAAGGTAATACTAGAAAAGGCTCAGGGTAAAATAGGTAGCACCTCTTAGCAAATAGCGTAAAGAGGGGGCTCTCAATGCATGGTGGGCGGCCAAGCCTCTACGTGGTTCTCGAGGGCGGGCCGGGAGTAGGTAAGTCAACCCTCAGCGAGATTGTCAGGGAGCTGCTGGAGCAGCGTGGGCTGAAGACCTGTGTTGTCCGTGACTCGAGCCGCAGTATTGCTAGAGTACTTGGCAGGCTCTATGGCGAGTGGTGGAGGGCTCCACGAGACCTCGTAGAGTACATGATTCTCGGACACCAGCTCCACGGCATAGAGGCTTGTAGAGAAACGGGCGCCAGCATAGTGATTCTAGACTACGGTGTGGAGGCGCCACTCGCCTACATGGAGGCCGACGGCATAGAGTACCCCAGTGAGCTGGACAGCCTAGCCGAAGCCGTTCTTGATGACGCACCGGTAGCGGTCTTCGTGCTTGAGAGGCCGGTGGCCTACGCGACCGACGAGGTGAGGTGGGAGGACGTTAGGAGAGCACAGCACTACTCAAGGCTACTAGTGAGGCGGGCCCTCAGCCTAGTAGAAAGGCTCGGCGCCGTGGCCTTTGCTATACCCGAGAAGCAGGAGCCGAGTCAGCGCGCCGAAAAAATAGTCGAGCTAATACTGTGGGCTCTAGAGCGCTATGGCTCCAAGATGGTGCGCAGCCAGCAGTATCAATAGGCTGATGAGCGGCACCCCGATGTTATCGTCTATAACTCCTTGCTTCTCGACGAGCGCAGCAACTATGGCTGTCAATGCCCCCACTGCCCCGAAGAGGATCGCGCCAACGGGTATCGAGACGGCCATGAAGCCTAGGGTGCCATCCCAGCTCTTGACCCTCCTCCTCTGCCTAATCCCCCTGATTATACCCGTGACCCCGTCGCCGAAGCTCATAAGGAATAGCGGGAATACTGCGAGCCAGACACTAAACGGCCAGGCAACCAGTACAGCCAATGCCCAGCTCAGACAGTAATAGACCTCGCTAATGTTGTCGGGATCCTGGAACCACTCCATAAGCCTGCCAGTGCGGTGCGGCAAGTAAACGTAGGCGGCCAGCGCGAGCCCGAGTATGAACGGCACCCATGGCTCTTGGAACACGAATGGCACAAGGAGCGCCACGATGCCGCCCGCAGCCATGTGGATCACTTTCCGTGAGAAGTAGAGGCCGACGCCATGGCCCCATCTACGGGAGGCCCAGTAGTAGCTCCACTTAGCTATCCCGTGAACAGCGAACAGAACCCATACAGCAAGTGGCAGCGCCCTCAAGAAGTCCGACACGAATAGATCCGTGTCGATACGGTAAACGGAGAGATCCACGGCCAGGCTCACCGCACAACGCCTATGCGTCCAAGCTTATCAAGCTAATACTAGGGAATTCCTCTTATAAGGTAATCCCTTATTAACAACACCTGCAGAATACAACACGAACACCCAGTGCTCAGTTGTTCTCCAAAGCAACAGACCATTTCCGGACAAGCTTGCTTATCGCCTTGAATCCGTAGCCAGCCTTTATCCTCCTCAGAACCCGGTCCCTGTTCTCCCTAGGTACGTGGCTCCCCCCGTAGACGGTTAGGCCTAACTGCCTCGCCGTCCCGGGATGGAAGCTAGAAGTAGGCCCCACCATTGCGAAGACCCTGGGCATACGTCTCTCGAGCGCAGCCATGAGCCTCGGATCTACTAGGCTTGCTCCCGTAGCCAGTACAACATCATAATCTTCTGCCTCGATGAGGAACTGGTTCCCCGGCCTCGCCGCTAACCCCTTCTCAGCAGCGTCTAGGCGGTGCATAGGGTTATCCTCGTAGAGAACAACGTTGCCCCTGCCAACAATGTCGGCAATCATGTCGGCAACCCGGTGAACATACCCGATAATGGCTACCCGGTCACCTTTTCGGAGCCCAAGCATTTCTAAGAGGTCGCAGCTGAAGCAGACAACGTCTTCCTCGTCATCTACTAGGGCCTGCATAGCCGCATTAGCCGCGGCAAGAGCAACAGAGGTCAACAAGGGATGCTGCCACGCAAGCCCCATCAACTCGCCCAGGCTATGCTCATCCTCAATAACCTCCACGTGCAGAGGAGCCTCCGGCACCGCAAAGGCGAAGCCAACATGCCCTGTCTCAGTAACAACATACACCCATTTCCTGCCGAGGCCAACCTCCCGAGCCCTTATCGAGACATAGGACGATAGCCTCCCAGCATATGGGCTGAGGAGAGCCCTTGCTAACCTAGTTCTCTTGCCCCAGTCTGGTCTAGGAGCGCAGACCTCGTGGCGCTTCAGAACACTGCACCCCGGGGAAGGTTCCAGGAGTACTCAATATCTATAAAGCAAACCCGTAGAACGGCAACCTTGTGGAACCGTATGGGCTTCCTGGATGAAAGGAGCCGGCTAGATGAAGCAGCGGAGCAGGCCCAGCTAGACTCCATTACTGTTTTGGCCTAGTAAAAAGAGGTGGAGGGGTGCGTGCAGAAAAAGCGTGGCTGCTACGAGCCCATATGGTGTTTCCTTGCACTTATATGAGCGTGCGTTATGTAATGCTCCACGACCCAGTTATGGAGATCCTTGTAGAGCTGGTCGATGAGTGCTGCAAGGAATAGTCCGAGGGCTATGGCTGGTATGGGGAAGATTATGAGCATATAGACTATGCCGGGTTCGACCATTTGTGGTCGCTTCCTTCCACTTTTTATTAGACTATCTTGCTCTAATACGGGTTCCGGAATTGTTTATACTGGTTCTACTTATATCTGGTAGTTTTCAACGTTTTTACTACCGTGTGCAGCAAGTGTAGGAACTATCAGCTAGCAATTTTTTCGAAGTACTATGATTTTTTCTAGCCCCGGGAGGTAGGTGGTGGGAAGCATCGAGTTATTCTCCTTGGAGGGCGTCGTTGAGTGCAGTATTGTTAGGAGGCTTAACCGCTTCGTGATACTCGTTAGGAGGAGTGGCGTGGAGTATCTCGCCCATACCAATAATACTAGTAGGCTTCGTGGCTTCTTGGAGGAGGGGAGGCGGGCGTACTGCCTGCCGAGGAGTGGTGGGAAGACGCAGTACCGCTTGGTTGCTGTAGAGTGTCCGGGGTACCGTGAGGCAGCGCTAATTGATACTGGTTTGCAGATGCGCGGCTTCGAGAAGGCCGTTGAGAAGGGCGTTATTCCTTGGCTTCGCGGCTGCAGGGTTATTTCCCGCAATCCGAGGGTAGGTGGCTCGCTCCTAGACTACTTGCTTCGGTGTGGTGACGAAGATGTGTACGTGGAGGTTAAGAGCGCTACTCTTCGTCTCCCCGGGGATCTTGCGGCCTATCCTGACCCGGCGAGCATGAGGGGGAGGAGGCATGTCGAGGAGTTGACGAGGCTGGCGGAGTCTGGTAAAAGAGCTTTCCTCGTCTTCATTGCTGGTATTCCTGGTGCCCGGGGGCTTACCCTTTACCGTGAAGCAGACCCCGTCCTGCCGGGCCTCGTAAAGAAGGCTATTGAGAAGGGGGTCGTCGTCAAGGCTGTGGCGATGAGCTTTGATCCTCGGGGTGCAAGGATAGTTCTCTATAGCGTAGACCTCCCTGTCGTAATCTAGGCTCCTAAACCTTATAAACAAGCGTTAAAGGAAAATACTCTTCCGCGAGGGACGCGCGGAGGGCAGGAAGGACAATGGTTCTGAGCCCCGGCCAAGAAGCACCCGATTTTGAAGCAGTACTCCACACCGGGGAGAAGATTCGCCTCAGCGACCTACGAGGCAAGATAGTGGTTCTCTACTTCTACCCAAGAGCAATGACGAGTGGCTGTACGCGCGAAGCACAGCGATTCAACGAACTCCTACCAGAGTTCGAGAAGCTTGGCGCAGTAGTCCTAGGAGCCTCGACCGATCCTCCGGAGAGGAACAAGAGGTTCGCGGAGAAGCTCGGCCTCCGGTTCAAGCTAATAAGCGACCCCGAGGGCAAGATAGCGAGCCTCTACGGCGTACTAAAGGAGGGAACCAAGAGGCCGAGCGCCCAGAGAGTAACATTCATAATAAACCGTGACGGCAAGATAGTGGAAGTTCTGAAGAATATTAGGCCGGCTGAGAAGCACGCCGACCTGGCACTCGAGGCTGTTAAACGCCTAGCAGCAAACAGCTCCTAGTGCACTATGTAGACAGTTGCCTTTGTAGCCGGTATCGTGGCGGCACGTGCAGCGGCCTCGCGTCCGAGCAGCACAGTCCCGTCACCACGCTCAAGCAACGGCTTCACCACACCCTTCTCTATAAGCACTGTTAGTTTCTCCTCCCCGTGTTCGCAGAGCACTACTGCCCGCACATCGGGTACCTGGAGTATCTCGGCAGCTATATCAGCGCACACAGAGTCCGGTTTCTCGAAGAACAGCCTATCTCCCTGAGCAATAATGGCGGCCGCGGCAAGCGGGTTGAACAGCTCGGATATGTTACGGAGGCTGCGAAGCTTCTCCTCAACATTTACCACAGCAGTGGCTGGCACTGTAGCTGCAGCCCCCTTCTCGGCTCCGAGTGTAGCACCCAGAAGCTCTACGAGATCGCGTAAAGCTTCTACACCTTTCGACAATAGTGTTGCTGGCTCAGCGCTGAAATCAAGCGCCGTCTCGGCCCTGGTAAGCTCAACTATCTCTACGCTCCCATCACCGCTCAGCACCCTCCTCGCGAACTCAGTTAGGCATTCTTCTCCCCGGAGACTAGCTGTCCCCGTCTCGCCTAGGCACCCTGCTCTGCCGTCGCTTGAAACCTCTAGCATGAATACTGCTCCGTCGGGTGCGCGGTAGACGAGGCGCCCATTGCCTAGGCCTATTAGCTCGCGGAGCGCGTTAACAATGGAGAGGTCGCGGACTGTTCCGCTCCAGACACGGCGGCCCCGAGAAGGATACACCATTTACCGGCCACCACCCATTACATTGTCCTCCTTGTGGGCGGCTTAAACGGGTTAGCAGACCTTACAAAGAGCCCTAGCCCTTCATAGCGCTTATTACGTAGCTGGCAGCTATGGGCACGATGCCCGCAATTATCGACTTGCCGAGCGGGAGGCCCAGCAGGCCTACCAGCGCGAAGTACGCCGCTGCACCAATTGTCGCCAAGACTACGCTCCATGCCCCGATACGCTGGCCCCTGGCAACACTTGTCTCAACTATGGCTGCTGCCTCTTCCCTCTCCTCTGCCCGAGCCTCGCCGACAGGCTCCAGCCTCCTCTCAACTAGGCGCAGCATTGTGCCACAATTTGGGCACTTCTTTACCGAGAGATCTGCTCCGCAGAAGGGGCAACTCCGGGCCCCGAATGCGACTCTTCGGCCACAGTTGGGGCAAGTCATTGTGAATACTTCGAGGAGTGCACCACACTTGGGGCAGCGAAGAGGCCTCCCCTCAACTATTCTTACGACTGGTTCAAGAAGCCCCTCGATAGCTGCGTGTTCCCCGAGGACTAGTACCGAGTATCCCTCCCCAACATCTGCTGCAAGAATCGATTTCTCCCTATGATTGGTGAGTACGACAGAGGCCTTTCCCGCAACACTTGTTGACGCCGCCTTGAGGTAGACGTCTGCGAGCCGAGCCAGCTCGGTAGCATATGCCTGCATCTCGGGCTTCGGCGACTCAACCCTATATATGAGGCCCTCGTGAACACCCACAACGATGTCTACGCCGTCAACAGAGGAGGCCAAGGTCATTATTGCTGCTAGCTTGTTCTCGGCTGACTCAAGAACGGTCTCCACTCCCACTACAAACCCCTCCCACACATAGTTAGAACTAGGGAATGAAAAACTTCTCCAGCCGCTGCCTCCGCTCCGGCAGCGCCATCGCCGGGTAATCGATTCCCGTGGGTGCATCCGTGGGCCAAGAGTAGCTGAGAAGACACTTAGTGCTACCTAATACCAGCTATCGCCGATACGCTGATGGAGGGTGTCCGCCGCTTCGCGGCAATGTCTTCGACGAACACCGTGTACATGGCCCTTGTAAAGCCTTCTCCAAGCAGGTCCCAATGCTCCTTTAGCTCTCTGTACTCGCTCGCCTCGAGCATACCTAGCTCGTGCAAGGCGCGCGGCGGCCACACTGGGTCGAATCCCCTCTCTTTCTCGTGCTCCACGACCTCGAGCCAATAATCAATCGTTATAGCTGGGAGGCCGTGGAAGGGACTGGTACCGAGATAGACGAACGACACGAGCTGTAACCCGTACCAGACCGGGGTCCACATGGTCCATGAGAGGTACTCTGGCGGCATCTTAGAGGGTATGAGCGCTAGTGGAAGGTCTGCCGGCTCTGGTGCACGGAGAGGAATGCCTGCCTGCTCAAGAGAGTCAACTAGCATATAGTGGGCGTCCCTAGCAGGTATGACGGATAGGGGGTAGTCCTCGAGACCCATTACGGCTGCTGTCTCTACGTCGAAGAGGTAGACCCATTTCAGCCCATCAATCGATCCATGGGCTGTATTGGACGTGGTGAGGTCAACGTGCACTATGTCGGCTAGCTCCAAGCAAGCTATTCCGAGGAGAACGTCAAGCGCCATATCCTTTCTCGAGGACGCGTCGTGCTCGGAGAGGTATTGTCTAAGCTTCTCGAAGCTATTCGCTATCTCAGCGAGCGTCTCGAAGCCGTCCACGTAGCGGAATACTAGTACAGCCTTATCTCCCACCGAGCCGACAGCTATAGGGAATCCCCGGCCAATAAGGCTCCTTGGAAGCCTCCCCCTGCACCTGGCTCTGAGTCGGACAAGGCGGCCAAGCATCTCGGATACTCTTTCAACGGGCTTGGCTAGGGCTGTCTGCTTCTCAGTAAACACCTTGACAATGTACCTTCTACCTTTTATCACTGCCTCATATATGTCGGCCTCTCCGCCGCTGTCCAGGAACTCCCATTGCTTTGTATCGGTCTCCACGACTCCTCTATCCGGGAAAACAAGGACGACCTTCAGGACCGGTCACCCCCGCTTCGCCTAGTAGACGGCGGTCTCGCTCAGTCTCTCGACGAACCTCCTTACAGCCTCCTCCCACTCCTTGGTTATCTTGTCGTCGCGGGGTGCATCAATGAACATCTTCTCGTGGTAGGGTGGGTCAACAATCTCTAGTAATCCACGCTCTTCGAGCACCTTTCTCTGCGCATCCCGCAAGAAGGAGGCTATGGCTCTCAGCGTCTCGCGGTCAGCATCCAGTCCCAGCGCTATTGTGGCTAGCCCCAGACGGTTGCGAGGATTGAGCTGTCTAAGCTTCTCGGCTGTCTCGTTCGTAAGCTTCTCGGCCTCCTCTACAACGTCTTCCGGCGTCCTCTTAGTCTCTTTGCCATCGGTGAAGAGGAAAACAGTCACATACTTCTCTGATGGAAGCGTCTCATCCCTAATATATTCCTCGACGATCTCCCTGACAGAGGCCAAGGCATCAGCCATAGCGGTCATGCCG
The DNA here is from genome assembly GCF_033097485.1 of Pyrofollis japonicus. NCBI lineage: Archaea > Thermoproteati > Thermoproteota > Thermoprotei > Desulfurococcales > Pyrodictiaceae > Pyrofollis > Pyrofollis japonicus. The sequence continues at coordinate 135,046 of NZ_AP028634.1, read as the reverse complement.
TAGGGCTTGTTCTCTTTTAGGCTTTCTCGGAAGATCTGCAGAGCGGGATTATCTTCTGTAACTGGGTAGTATAGGCTGTTACCACTCCTCACTGTCTGCACGTCGTCGCTAAACCATACATAGCCTACACGGAAGACGGGGGCCATGTTGCTCCTCGCAAGCCTCTGGACAAGCCTTTCCACAAGCTCTACCAGGTGCTCCCACTTGCTGCGATGATCATACGTCTTGGGCTCGCTCATGCTGAGAGAACGGTCTAGGACAAAGACTATGAGGACAGTGTAGCTTAGCGGCCTCCTCTTAAGCACCCGGAGAATGCTCGAGGGAATCGCCATGCCGGCCACACCACTAGGCTAGAGCATTACGAAAGGGCTCCACCAAGGCAAGACTAGGGGGTGAATCATAACCGCGACTACGTGGCGCTATGACGCTTCTTCCTTTCTGCCGAGTATCGTTATGATTGCTATGCCGCCGCCCATATTAACATGTATCGTGGCATTGTCTCCCGCTATTGCTAGGCCCCGTATACTTCCTGCACCAAGCTGGCCCATGGAGTCTACGAGTTGCCGTAATAGCTCTATGAGCTTGGGCGCTATTTTCTCAGCCTCTTCCTCCCCGATGCCATCCACATTGATTATTTTCGCGTCTTCAAGGTTCAGTGCAATAGACTTTATGCTGGCCGCCTTCACCCCCGTTGGACCCGTATGCGCCATATTGATTAGCTTGAGTGTCTCCACTACTATGTCGCCTAGCTTGCCGCTGGGCACCTTGGGCTGCAGGGAGGCCGGGAACATGCTGATTATTGTTGACGCGAATCTGTTAACCACTCTGCTGAGCGCTTCTCCCCCATACTTGTCTATCAGCTTGCCCTCCGCCTCGGCCTCTATGTAGACTCTGCACCTGGGTCCCCTGGGGAGAGCCGTTAGGACTGTCTCACCCCTGGCGTCTCCCTTGAACTCGTAGACGAGGCTGTCCCCCTTCCTACCCAGCCTTATCTCTACGCGAGCCTTACCCTTCCCGGGCAACGCGAACGTGAGCACATACGAGTCCTTCTTCTCTCCCTTCTCTATTAGCCTCCCCATGCTCTCGAAGAAGAAAGGCGGCTCACGTGACTCTATGAGCTTCAATACCTGGTCACAGTCAGCGTAAACGTCTATGACGACGTCTCTCCGCGTCCGTGCCACGTATATTTCCCCTACGAGGGTGTAGAGTTATAGCTCCACGCTTTAAACACATAGGTTCGGGACAAAAGTTTCCACGTACCAAATAGAGGTGCGTTAGAGTGGCATGGGAAGCATGGGTTGCGACACTAAACACGGTACACGGCGAAGACGATATTGCTGCGTGGATTAGCCCTGGACACGACTACGGCGTAGCAATGGTTGCTGACGGCGTCTCGACAACCGGTGGTGGAGGAGCATCGTTCCTAGCAGTATCCGCTGCGAGCATTGCATGTCGCCGGTTCCTGAGCCAAGGCCTCTCCTTCACCACGATGAAGCGATGCCTAGACTTGTTGTCGAAAGTTGCAGCAGAGAGCAGCGTAGAGGATGCATCGGTTGTTGCCGAGATAAAGAGGCGCTATTACGCTGAGTGCAGTAAGAATGGAGAACCTTGTACTAAGCCGATGACCGTACACGATGTTGTTGAGATAGGCTTCATCCAGCCAACTAGGAAAGGAGAAGGCATGCCATCCTCTACGCTGCTCGTGATCTTGTTCGGCGGAACCAATGTAGGGTTCATGCTACTCGGTGATGGAATAGTCACGTCTACGGGCGTTGGCTCGAGCAAAGAAGAGCTATGGGTTGCGTGGGGCGCGTTGCCGCAATTCTACCAAGGAGTACGCGTCTCGAGATACGTGGCGATAGGCGGTGGCGCGAAGGGCCACCCGGTCCTGCTTCTAGCTGACAGCGAGCCGGGCCGAGTATACGTTGCGGCAACAGATGGGGTAGATCCTGCCGCTCTCGCCGAGTCGCTCACCGAGCTAGCGCCAGAGATACCCAAGCTCGCCGAGGCGGGCGAGAACCTTGCCGCGGAGCTCCTGAGGAGAGTGAGGACACGTATGGGCAGATTCGAGGACGACGCATCAGTGGCCGTAGTCTATCATGTCTCTTAGCCCTAAAAGGCTCTAAGGGGATTAAATACTGCTTATGTCGTAAACCGTGATCGATGCATTCTTATCCTTAAGCGCCGTCTGTAGAACATTTCGCGCCTGCATGGGGTTAAGCGGTGCCCCTACGCTTGCAGCTGCAATCACTCTGGCACCTCTGACCGCGAAGAAGTAGTCGGAAGCCCCTATGTGGAATCTCAGCAGGAGGGTGCCCTTCCTCCTAACTATTCTGCCTATCTCTGCCTTATCGATTCTCCCACGGTACAGTATTGGTGCCTTGAGCACTATCTCTACAACTGTAGAGATATCGGAGAGCTTCTTTGAGAGCTCGCTGTCCCATTCCCTATCAGCTATTTCGAGCAGTAGCTCCTCAGCAACCTCCTCTGTCGCCGGCATAGCTGAGGCCGTGATGCGGAGTACACCTGGAGAGACCTGGGTGACGCCGTACCCTCTCTTCTTGGCCCATAAGCGTACGAGGTTAAGCGCTGACTCGTCAACAGCTATTACTGCTTCACCGGTCTTCCTTACAAGGTCCTCTATTCTAGCATATGGTATGAATGCGCCCATGCCTCGCAGGTTTAGGATCGCCTCGCTTGCGGAGGACACGCCGCGTCTCACCACTTTGAGATTGTTTCAAGGAGGTGTGCTACCTTTTCTTTTCCGCGAAGCAGGGGGCCGTGGCGCGGAGCCAACACCGCTATGTCAAGCCCCTGTATTTCTTCGAGCCATCTTCGCAGCTCGTCTATGTCAGCGCTTGACCAGAGGTAGGCCTTCACCATCTCAGTGTACTCTTCAAGGTTCTCTGCGAATATGTTCCATAGGCCTGGCGGAGATACGGCTCCCAGCGCGTCTCCCGCGAAGAGTATCCTCGACCTGGGGTCGTAGAGGCTTAGCGATACGGTTCCTCGGACGCGGTTGGGGATTAGGGTTACTTCTCCGTCGCCTACGCGGAGAGATGTAGTCTTAGCGGGGACTATGTTTACCTGGCCCGGGTTGGGCAGGATGGGGGCGAGCACTGAGCCCCAGTACGGCGAGGCGTTTATCGTTGCGTGCGGCGCCTTCTCCACTAGGAATTGCAGCGTTATGCCGATATCTGCTTCCGCCGCGCTTATTACAATATGCTTTAATTGCTCCAAGTCTTGTACGACGTTGCAGAGGCCTCTGACAAAGTACTCGCCGCCGCTCGGATCCATGACGAGAGCCTCGTAGCCCGATAGGACTATGTAGCTGTTCGAAACTATGCCGCCGTAGTCCGGCTTCGCAGAGCCCCCGATCCAGTACACCTTGTGGTTCTCCTCAACATAGAGGGGCTCCGCCTCGAAGAGGAAGACCTGGGCGCTCCCGGTCAGGCTCCAAGCCTTTATCCTTACACGGTAGCCCGGAGGCCTCGCAGCTATGTTCAGAGCCCTACTGCCTTCCGCCTTCTCGCCCTCCACCTCGGCGTAGATGCCAGTCACGCGGTTCCCGCGGAGAACAAGCCTCAGCAGGTAGCTTCCACGGTAATCGCTGACTTCTACGAGGTAGTCGTCGGGCCCAAGTATCGCCAGTACCCTCTGGGCAGCCTCGAGCACAGTGTTGCGGACGGGGGTGAAGCTGTCGTAGTATGAGAGGGTAGCTGTTCCTGGGAGGACAGCTGTGAGCGATGCGAGCTTGTTATCCTCGGGGACGAGCTCCACGACCGGGCTTGCTGACTCGATTCTCTCTGCAAGCTTCTCCGCGACGTGCTTGACTAGGGAATCAACTACCTTAGCGGCGCCGCCAGCCCCTCCCCCACTTACAACTATGTGGGCGCCCTCCCCGGTGTCAATAATGTCTACGGCTAGTATGAGAGAGTCGACGCCGCCCTTGGCGACGAGTATGGATGCGTCGCCGGCCTCATAGACCTTGTAGTCTAGGCGGGCGCGGCGATACCCCATGAACCTGGCGAGCCTCGGCACGCGTAGCACCATGTACGTTGAGCCTATCTCTTCTAGCGGCTCGGCGCCCTTCAGAAGCTCAACTATGTTTATCATCTTCCTTACGCTCTCAGGGTCGAGAGCCACAACTATCTTGGCGGCGCCCTTCTCGATGCTGATCGCCGGCTTGAGGCTCATATCCTAGTTTACCTCCAACCTAGAAACCAATCAGCGCAAACTGAAAAGATAAGTACGCGTGCTTCCCCGGGGACATTCTCCACGCAACAAGGTATTTTAGGGAAACCTTGGTATAAAAACGCTCTCCACCACACGTACAATGACTCCGCTACTCTAAGGGTTCAGGACCCAGGCCTGGCCCTCCACCGTGGCGGAGCACAATACCTTCCCCGGCCTTCTCGTACCTAGGCGGATTCCTCACCGGGTCCTTGACGGGGAAGAGTGGCGAGTCGAGATCAACGTAGCGTGTGGCCTCGCTCGTCAAGGCGGCGTGGAGGGCCTGGGCTATCCCGAGCCCGGTCTCCGCCATACAGCCCCACATGGCCTCCAAGCCGTGTGCCTCGAGCAGTGAGGCTATCCTAGCGCCTTGCAGTGGCCCCCCGGCCTTAGCTATCTTGATATTAACGACATCGGCTGCCCCCATTTTAGCCACAAGTGCTGCCTCCGCCGGGCTCCTCGCCGACTCGTCCGCTGCCACGGGAGTCTCCACTGCTTCCCGGACCGCCCGCAAGTCTTCAAGCCTATTCGCCGGCACGGGCTGCTCTACTAGCTCAAGCGCAGAGCCCATGAGGTCCTCGAGCCTCCTTATCACCCTTACTGCTTGCTTCCTCGTCCAGGCCTGGTTAGCGTCAACCCGTATCCTCGCCCTACCCTCTGCGGCATAGTAGACGGTCTCGGCGAGCATCACGTCTAGGTCTGGGTCTCCGGTGCCGAGCTTGACCTTTAGCACCGAGAAGCCGTTGATGTCCGGTAACGGTATTGGGGCGTTGCCCGGCTTGTCGCTTCTCAGCCCAACAAGATACCTAATCGACTCTATGAATGCATCTCTGAGAGGCCCCTCCCCGCTCCTTATCTCTTTCAACACATCCTCACCGGGTATGGAGACAGTGTAATCGGTGACAAGATGATCGTGGACAGCGCCGCCGAGAAGAGTATAGACGGGTTCTCCGAGCACGCGTGCAGTAGCATCAAGTATCGCTGATTCGAGCCCGGCACGGGCCGAGCTAAACCCGGGGCCTCCGCTATGTATGGCCCTAAGAGCCTTACCTAGTTCTCCGGGAAGGCTTAGCCCCCTGAGCCTCGACGCAACTGCCTCGACATAGGCTCTTACAGCCTCTATGTTCTCCCACGTGACTCTCCGGGAAGGAGAGGCTTCGCCCCAGCCCCTAGTGCCGTCGTCGAGCACTATTTCCACGAATACGCTACGAGTAGTAGCTGCAGCGGAGTATGCGATGCGGAAAACACCGCGAATACTTGCTTCCACGACCTTAGTGTTGACTGAGGCTATGCGTGGCAATTCTGCTTGGCCCCCTCTCCGAGACTGGGGACCATGATGCAAGGTAATTAAGCGAAACGAGGCATGCTGCAAGCGTCCTTAAGAAGCGGCACGGGGGCACAATACCCGTGGGGAGCCAGTATAATACCCGATAGAGATGTCTTGGCGGCGAGGAGGATTCTGTACGGGCTGTTGAGAAGCATATGCAGGGTGCGTAAGGCGAGGCTCAGGATAGCCCGTACAGTGAAGGGGTGCCGGCTCCGAATAATGCGGGGCAAGCTCGTGGTTGAGACGGCGTCGGTGCCTAGCGACCCGGAGCTACTCTCCTCCGAGTGCATGAGGTCGGCGATTAAGAGTAAGGCTGAGAAGGGGAGGAGCCTAGTAAACCTGCTCCTCTCAGTAATCATAGGGTTCCTCGGATCCATAATAGCTGTTGGGGGAATAGTTGGCCTCTTGTTCGGTGTACTAGTTGTGGTTATGCTTATAGCTTCATACATTATTGATAAACGGGCAAGGCGAAAGCTAGGCATAGTTGAGCGAGCAATTAATGATGATTATGTGAGCAGGCAGATCTATAGCGAGGCGAAAAGCATCCTAGAGGAAATAATCACTGCATTAATCAAGGCGTGTAGCGATAAGAGAGTGTGCAGTGTTCTCCTCGAAAACAGTATTACCCTAAGGTGTGCGCTACTAGAGGAGCGCTACCTCTACCTAGCCCAGTAGCTCCTACTCTCACTTGGCCTGAGAGGACTCCCTTAGGCGATAAACGGGAGACCCATCTATAATGACTCTCTCCAATATCCCCATGTCTACTAGTTTTTGTAGCTTTCTCCACGCAGTAGACTTGCTTATCCCGAGCCTCCTCGCGACCTCGCTTACACCCATTGGACCTTCTTTGCGTAGGAGATCAATAATGGCTTTATCCCTATCATCGAGGCCAGTTTCAACCAATATCTCCGTCCCAGTGGCCGGTGCCGGGCCCGAGCCACCACTAGGTGATGTCCCGTCTACGCTGCTAGGACTAGGAGAGGCAGAGCCGTGAGATGATCGGCGCGCGAAAAGCAGCGCAATTAGGACAACGATTACTATGAGTACTGCGAGACCAATGAGTACGGGGTTTGTTCCCTCCTTGCGCAGGGGCGTCGACGTGGTACTTGATGATGGTGGCTGCGCCTGGCTAGTGGTTGTGGCGGAGGTACTTGTGGCAGGGGATGTGCTGGGTGTTGTTCGGTGAGTCGTGGTTGATTGGGGCAGTGTTGTTGCTCCAGGGGTTGTTGACTGGGGTGGTGTGCTGCTCGTTACTGGTGTGGACTGTGTTGCTGTGGTTGTACTTGTTGTCTTACTTGTCGTTCTAGGCGTGGTCGTCGTTGTGGTTGTTGTGGTTGTGGGGCTTGGTGTAGTCTTAGCTGTGGTTGTCGTAGTTGTTGTGCTTGTTGTCTGCGTTGTGGTTGTCTGTGGTGGCACCAAGTAAGTTATCTGGTAGGTTCCGGGCGACGCGTATCGTAGGACTATGCGGTTGGAGACATAGTCTACTGTGGCTGTGCCGTTGAATCCTAGTAGTGCAGCACCTTTTGGCAAGTACACGGTGGCGTCTCCGCGTGGATGTATCGTGACTGTTACCACTGTGTCCGTAGCATTACCTAGTATTGCGCTGTACTCTACCCAGACGGTGGTGGAGTTGGCGGCATCTATTATCAGCGTACCGTTCTCCACGGTGAAGTCTAGGGGTGCTCCCTCTGCGTCGTAGACGAGTATCGTGTCGTTGAGCGTGCCGGGCTCTAGGGGGAGCGTGAGCACGAGGATCCCGCTGGGATCGTGGGCCCGTATCTTAACCGTGGCGTCTCCCAAGGGGCCAAGCGTGTAGATGTAGCTTATGCTCGTAGACTGTGCAACAGCCGTCCAAGAAGCCGCTACAATGACTGCAAGCAGCAATACAATGAGAATGAGAGTGCTGGGCTTCCTCATGTGTTTCTCACCCTTCCCTGTCCTCGCCAAGAACAGTATAACGTGTCTCCCCTCTTTACCGTGAAGACTACGGTCTAGACAGCTATTTAAGCATAAGCATGGAGAAGAGAGGGCAGAGAGGTTTTCCCTGCCCCGCTGCCTTACTCATCTGTAGGCGAGGGAGGAACCTTGCTGGTCGGAGTCATAAGCGATACGCACGACAACCTGGATGCTGTGAAGAGGGCTGCAGAGATATTCCTCGAGAAAGGCGTCGGCCTGGTCCTTCACCTCGGCGACATAGTGGCGCCCTTTACTCTGAGAGCCTTCCACGAGGCGGGTATAGGGAGGCTCATAGCTGTCTACGGTAATAATTGTGGAGAAAGAATAGGGTTGAGGGAGACTGCAGCGAGGCTCGGCTACGAGATACATGAGTGGCCGCACCTCGTGGAGCTCGATGGTAAGAAGCTGCTGATGATTCACGGCACTGGGCCCAGTGAGAAGACAAAGAACATGGCGGAGGCCTTTGCGAGGAGCGGGTTCTACGACGCGGTACTTTATGGTCACACGCATGAAGTGGACAATAGGGTTGTGGGCGATGTCCTCGTTCTTAATCCTGGTGAGGCGTGTGGTTGCTTAACCGGCAAGAAGACCGTTGCAATACTTGACACCGAGTCCATGAGGGCAGAGATTATAGGCCTATGAGGAGGCGCGCTCCCCTATCTCCCTGCTGCGAGGGTTTTTGCCGTTGTGTAAAATGGGCATAGAGCTCGTGCTACGCGTTGACGGGGAGGAGAAGAGGCTTAAGGGATACTATCATCCCGCGGGATGCATGCATGCTTCACAGAGCCACCTAGACCTAGAGCCCCCCAAGGGCACCTGGTTATGGGACGTAGCTAGGCCGAGGGGCACTAGTCTCCGCTGCCGCAGCGACAATGAATGTGTCACGATAATCTACGCTGGGCTGGGGCTCGAGGCAAAGCTATGCATCCCTAACGCGAGGCTGCGTTGCAAGAACAGGGTATACGTCATGGTGACGCGTAGTGGCCGTCTCTACGTAGGCCCTGTAGCGCTTAGCAGGGTAGAGAAAAAGGACAGTACTTGACCCCTAGCTTTGATGCGTGGTGCTGTGTTTTTGGCGAGAGGGAGGCTCGGCTTCTGGGAGATATTCTCTATCGGAGTTGGCGGCATGATTGGTGGCGGCATCTTCGCCGTCCTAGGGCTCAGCCTCGAACTAGTTGATGGAGCAGCTCCTCTCGCGTTCTTCTTAGCTGGCCTCGTCGCGCTTCTGACGTCATACTCTTACGCAAAGCTCTCGGCAAGGTTTCCGAGCGAAGGCGGGACAATAGAGTTCATAGTACAGGCTTTCGGGGACAGCGTGCTCAGCGGCGGCTTAAACATCATGCTCCTCGCATCGTACATCGTGATGATAGCCCTATACGCACATGCCTTTGGAAGCTATGCTGCTAGCACGCTGAGCAATTACAGGCTAGCATACACATTGCTAGTGGTATTCATCATAGCTCTACTTACACTGATAAACATGCTGGGAGCCGTGCTAAGCGGGAGGGTAGAGCTAGGGCTCGTCGCCTTTAAGCTAATAGTCCTTCTATCCATCGGCGCTATAGGCTTCTTATTTGTTGATTGGAGCCGCCTCTCCCCAGCCCATTGGCCATCAGTTGTAAACATTGTTGCAGGAGGAATGATAATATTCCTCGCCTATGAAGGCTTCGAGCTCGTCTCAAACGCTGCTATGGACGCCTCTAGCCTCACAGTACTGAGAAGAGCCCTATATGCAAGCGTAGTCACAGTCATCAGCGTCTACATCCTCATAGCCCTTGTGGCGGCTGGCTCGCTTAGCCCGGAGATCGTTGAAGAAGCAAGGGACTATGTATTAGCAGTACTCGCCGAGCCCGTACTCGGCAAGGCGGGATACTACTTGGTCGTCACGGCCGCCTTGGCGAGTACGAGTTCGGCGATAAACGCGACGCTCTACGGTACAGCCAGGATGTCATACATAGTTGCAAAGTATGGTGAAGCGCCAAGGGTTCTCGGAAAACGAGTATGGGGGAACGCGTATGAGGGACTACTAATCATAGCTTTCCTAAGCCTACTGCTCGCCCTTGGTGCAAGGCTGGAAGCTATATCGACTGCAGGTAGCGGTGGGTTCCTCCTGATATTTACCGCGATAAACTATGCTGCGTACAAGCTCCGGCATAAAACGGGCGCAAACCCCGCACTAACGCTTACAGGCATGGCTCTCTCCATAGTAGCCCTGGCCACGCTTGTGTACCGGATGGCGAGCCTTGACCCGAGACAATTACTCGTATTCATCGGCATCGTCGTGGGCTCGTTTATCGTGGAAGCCGCCTATAGAGGGATCACTGGGAGAAAGCTTGCACGATATATTGATCCGAGGCTCCGGGAGCGGGAGAAGCTGATACGTGAATGGGAGAAGTGGTTGCCGAAACTAGTTGAAGAAGCCAAGAAGATCGCTAAGGGTGTTGAACTCGAGATTAGGATTGTGGGAAGTATTGCTCGTAGGGAGGTGGAGAAGGCTGGCGACGTCGACATACTGGTTGTCGCCGAGAAGCTGAGCGAGAAAGAAGCGAGAAGGATTATAGATGAGGCTGCGAAGCGGATCGGGCTTCCACCTCATCACCCTCTAGATGTGCATGTTGCTAAGAAGCTTAGGCGAAGACGTGGAGAGGATGGCGGGGAGTAAGTGGGCGTCCTTAACACTTCCCTGGTGCCCGGCTGGGAGCAGATTCCTCTTGCGAAAAATACGCGCTTACCGTAGTAACTATGCTGTTTTATCTCTTACATCGTATTTTTCCCTAGTAAAGTATTTTACACCATAAATACTGCTAACATCCATACATGGCGAGAAGGATGGCGCAGCAACCTCCCCTAATAGGGAAAGACATCCTCGGCAGACCCATACGCGATTACTCAAAGACCTCTTGGTGGGGAATACCGCGCGAAAACATACCATGGTACCCCGAGATAGACTATGAGCGCTGCATTGGCTGCGGCCTCTGCCTCCTCACATGCAGCGGGAGAAACGTCTACGACTGGGACTTTGAGCGCATGAGGCCCGTGGTCGCAAGGCCCTATAACTGCATGGTGGGATGCGACACCTGTGCCAAGATGTGCCCGAGAGACGCAATCATATTCCCGCATCTCGGCAGGCTCAGGAAGTGGAGAGACCAGGCAAACGCTATTGCTAAGGCTAGGCGGAAGATGCTCGAGCTGAAGAAGATCCTCGAGGCACAGAGAAGCAACAATTCATCTGGGGAGAAAAAGGAGAAGTAAGAGGGCCGGAGGATTATCCCTCTACTGGGCCTATTGCTTCCTCGCCTACCCACTTGTTTATCTCTGCTACGTACTGGTCTACCATCTCCTGTATCTTCTTGATGTCTTCTTCTGTTAGGTGGCGGAATCTGCCCTGCATCTTCAGGTACTCTCTTACGGGCTTCCTCTTCCTTATCTTGACTGTTACCTTGGGCTTACCGTTCTCTATTTCTAGGAGCACCCACATACCTGTCTGCACTGCTAGTTTCGCGACTTCGATGCTCTTAGACTCCGGTATCCTCCATCCGGGTGTACACGGCGATAGGACGTGTACCAGGCTGGGGCCGCGGGTGTTGTAGGCCTTGATGAACTTGTTTATCATGTCTATCGGGTACGCAGGATTCGCTGTAGCTATGTACGGTATCCTGTGCGCATAAGCTATCCCGATTATGTCCTTCTTCGGCCTATACTCGCCCCTCATCTTCTTGCCTACGGGCGTTGTGGTTGTCCAGGCGCCGTAGGGTGTTGCGCTGCTCCTCTGTATACCGGTGTTCATGTAGGCCTCGTTATCGTAGACAACGTACATTACGTCGTGTCCTCTCTCCAGCATGCCGCTGAGGCTCTGCAAGCCAATGTCGAACGTGCCTCCGTCGCCTGCGATCGCTACTACCTTGATGTAGCGATTGGGGTCTAGTACTCCCTTCCTCTGAAGCGCCTTGATCGCGGCTTCTACGCCGCTGGCCGCTGCGCCTGCGTTCTCGAATGCCAGGTGCAGCCATGGATTCCTCCAAGCCGTTCTCGGGAATAGTGTGGAGATTACCTCCATACAGCCAGTAGCGTTTACCACTATGGCGTCCTTGCCCACTACCTTCATGAGGTGCCTTAGTATGAGCGCGGCGGCACAGCCCTGGCAGGCGGCGTGGCCTCCTACGAATCTCTCTTCGCGCGGGATCTCCCATAGGGATTTAATCGGCTTTGTGAGCGCCATCCAGCTTACACCTCCATACGGGCCAAGCACTCATTCATTTCTAAAACACGGGGGTTAGACTACGTGGCCTCTGCGGCTCTTTACTCCGTAGAAGAGTGTCCTTGTCACACTCTTTCCGGTCTTCGCTGCCTCTAGGAGCTTCTGGTACATCTCCATAACGTCTTTTACGAAGATGTCTCTGCCTCCGAGACCGTGTATGAAGCTCACCATGGGCTTCACGATGCCGCGTAGCGCTAGGCTGGTAGCGACCTCCATGAACAGTGGGCCTTCCACTGCGCCGCCGAAGCTAACTGCTCTGTCGAGGACACCTACCGCGTTCACATTCTCCAGCGCCTTTGCAAGCTCTTCTGCCGGGAATGGGCGGAACACCCTTATCTTCACCATGCCGGCCTTTACTCCTTGTTCGCGCAGCCTGTTCACGGCCGCCTTGACGAGGCTGCTCGTCGCTCCGAGAGTCACTATTGCTACCTCGGCGTCGTCCATCATGTAGGGCTCTATGAAGCCGTACTCTCTGCCGAATATCCTGCCGAACTCCTTGCCCGTCTCCTCTATCACTCTGCGGGACTCCCTCATGGCGAGGGCTTGCTGCACCTTGACCTCCTGGTACCAGTTGGGCGCGCCTAGGACGCCTATGGTTACGGGCTCGTCTGGGTCTAGTACTGGGCGGTAGCCGCGCGGCCTCTTAGGGGCGAAGCTTAGGGCTTCCTCGCGGCTCATGGGCTCTAGGGGCTCGGTTGTGTGGCTCAATATGTAGCCGTCAAGCGTCACTACTACTGGTAGGAGTACGTCTGGGTGCTCTGCTATCCTGAACGCCTGGATCAGGTTATCGTATACTTCTTGCACGTTCTCGCTGAATATCATTATCCACCCAGTGTCCCTCATACCCATTGCGTCGGCGTAGTCGTTCCAAATGTTTATCGGGGCGCTCAGCGCCCTAGTAGCGAGGGCCATCACTACTGGCTGGCGGAGACCGCTGGCGATGTAGAGTACTTCGTGCATCAGCTCGAGGCCCTGGCTGCTGGTTGCAGTGAATGCTCTTGCACCAGTCGCCGCTGCCGCAACCACGGCGCTCATTGCGCTGTGCTCGCTCTCAACGTGTATCAGCTCGGCGTCTATCTCGCCGTCGGCTATCATCTGTGCAATGTTCTCGGCTATAGGCGCCTGCGGGGTGATCGGGTAGACCGCTACCACGTCTACGTCAACGTCTCGGACAGCATAGGCGGCTGCGTCCGCGCCAGTGGCCGCTATGCGCTTCTTCTCCTTCTTCTCGGGCACCTCTTTGGGCTTGGTCTCTTGTGCGAGAGCCATGCATGCTCACCTCCAGGAGGGGCTTACTTCATCTCAGGAACCATTTCTATGGCCTTGACGGGGCACTCGTTGGCGCAGATGCCGCAGCCCTTGCAGTGGTCGTAGTCAACCTTGAAGGTGACCTTGTACTTCTTGCCGGTGCTCGTCGTGTACTCCTCGTCGACCTCTAGGATGGCGCCGTCGGGGCAGTATACCCAGCAGAGGCGGCAGCGAACACACTTGTCCTGGTTTATTACTGGGCGGAACGTCCTCCACGCATGAGTTGTTACGTCGAGGGTGCTGCCCGGCCAAGGCACTATAGCGGCTACGGGGAGGTCTTCGAGAGCCTCAGGGTACTTTTTGCCGAGGAGCTTCTCCTTAGAACTCACAGGCAAACCACCTCTGTAGCATTATATGCCTCGTCCATGGCCTTAAGGTTTGCCTCAGCTATGTGAGGCCTTTCTGCAAAAACCTTGCGGATCTGGTCCTTCACGGAGTCTAGGCCTACGACGCGGCTAGCCCTCACGAGGGCTGCGAGCATAGATGTATTGACTATGGGTGAGCGTAGGTGTTTTATCGCAATGTCCGTGGCGTTTACGCGTGCAATGCAGCGGGGCTTCTTGAGCCCGCTCTCCTCAATAGCTTTGAGGAGCTCGTCTATGGTCTTCTTAGTATTTATGACGAGCATCCCATTGTCCTTTAGACCCTTCAGATATATCTCTGGCTCGAGCGATGGGTCGAAGACAACAACTATGTCCGGCTCAAGGACAGGCTCTCTCTCGAGGATCGGCTTCTCATCGATACGGGTGAAGGCGAGGACTGGTGCGCCTCTGCGTTCTGCACCGTACTCGGGGAATGCGAGAGCGTACTTACCCTCCTCGACGGCTGCGGCGGCGAGAACTTTGGCGGCGGTTACTGCGCCCTGACCACCACGACCGTGGAATCGGATCTCTACACGGGGCACCTTCTAACACCCAGGCAGATGGTTAAGCCAATGTTATCGGGTGTATACATTGTGTTTCTGAAAAACGCTTGCACCAAGTAGATGGAGGCTTTGAGACTAGATAAAAATTGTTCCGAAGACGAGTAGCCTAACACGGTGCAAACGCTCATGAGCACCGATACTAGTCAGCCCCTCTACACGCTTCTCCGCAGAGAAGCAGAATCAATCCACGACATATTCCGTGAACACGTCTCCGAGAAGAGCGTAGAACCAGTACTAAGTGATGCTGACTGCATCGCTGCAACGGGCTCCGGGGACAGCTACGCTGCCGCAATAACGCTCGCAGCCCTCGCCGGCCCACGGGCAGAGGCAGTAGACCCATTGGACGCAGTAGCGGTTGACAAGCCCAGGTTCCTGGCCGAGAAAGGCTGCACGCTGGTAGCGATAAGCATCGGCGGGAGAACGAGAACAGTCATAGAGCTCGCAGAGAAGGCCCTGTCGAGAAAAGTACCAGTAGTATGCTTCACCACCCCCGGCTCACCACTCGCCCAGCGCGCCTGCAGCCACGTCATCGAGACCACGTACCCCCATGCACCAATGGGCGTCGGTGCAGCAAGGCAAGTAGTACTACTAGGACTCATAGCCAAGGCACTCGGCTACGAGCCGAGACTAGGAAGCATTGGAGGAAAATGTGCATGGATGAACGCAGACGTGTTCGCAGGCATAGCGGACAGCTACGGCTCAGCACTCTTCGCCGCGAACAAGTTCTACGAGGTCTACGCCAAGCCCAAGCGCCACGAGAGACTCGAACAGCTAGTCCACGCAGCCATATACCCGTCGAAAGCCGTAGCGATATTCTACTCGCCGCTCCTACCAAGAAAGAGAATAGACTACGCCGCGAAAACAATCACCGAGGCAGGAATAAAGGTCTACAAGATACAGGGCGAGAAAAACCCCTGGGACAACGCTGTGACACAAACAGCGACAATCATCAAATGCTTAGCAGAACGAGCCACAAAAGACCAAGCAGAGAAACCAGCCTACAGACAACACCCAGGCCTAGAACCACTAACAAGGCTAATCTACGAGTAATGTATCCAAAAGCCTCACATTAATCGACATATGAGGGGCAGAGCCTAGCCAACAGGCGTCACGGGCTCTATGTCGATGAGATATATACGCCCCTGCTCACCAGGCACACCTACATTAAAAACGCTGAATGCAATAGCAAGAACATCTACTTTTCCATTACCATCAAGGTCGCGAAGAGGTACATTTAAACTATTATATTCCCAGTCCACAAAGCCCTTGTCAGCCTTAACAGGGGTCTTGTCAATTATTGGGAGTCCTTGCCCAGCTTTAACGATTATAGCCGTTGCCGCTGCTACTGGTACCGGGACAAGCCCCACTGATACAAGGAGAGGAGATAAGAGTACTGCATAAACTTCTCCAGCTATGTGCACTAGGAAGCCCCCGCGTATCTCTATGGATGTATTAGAGTAGACCGCGATAGGCTTACCACCGCGTGAAACATTATAGACATAGATTGCTGGCACCGGTTCGAGCTTTCCTGGGGCGCTATAGAGAATGTAAAGAAGCTCACCATTGATGAGAGCGTGGTCTATACTGGCAACACTGAGCTTGCCTGGAAGAACCATCAATTTACTAGCAGAGATACGAGAGTCATTAATGGTAATAATGCCTACATAGAGGTTTCCACGGCCCTTGCTCTTCCAGATCTCTCGGGGTGCAAATGCCGCAAGATAGAGATTCGGCTTTAGCATGAAGAGTCTCGTATCAATTCCTAAATCTGCGAGTTCTCTTAGATCCCAAGGCAGCATATACTTAGCCAGAACTGTTCCGTTAACATCAAGTACTAGTAACACGGGCTGAGGAGGCTCAGTCTCCCCATTGATACCTAAAAGGATAATCCTCTGTTTGTCGATAAGCATAGAAGGTACATCGAAATCACTAACCCTAGCAATTATCCTCTGTGCTGACCCGTCTCTGATACTATATGACTGGTAAATAATAGTCGTATGCTTCCGATTGATGAGTTCAAAAACCGTACCATTACAGATCATAAACCCCCTATACCAGTCTCCAACCCTATAAGCCGAAATACCATTGCCAACAATGCTTTTTGAAGAGACATTTACTACAACTATGTGGAGCCTTTCATCAACCCCTACAACTCTTAAAGCGACTAAATTGCCACAACCAGGCGGAGGATAGGCTAAAAGTCCCCGAGGGCTTGGCGATCTAATAGAAACAATGGTCTTAATTTCTACGAACTCATGATTTTTATTATATAATTTATAAATAACTATACTAAACACTATTAAAACAAAAACTAATACTAAAGAAATATTCCTTGTTTTATTTATCAATGAATTCACCTCTTATTACTTTGTAGACAATCATTTATAGATAACAGTTGGACTCATTGTTACCGAAAACATAAATGGATTATCGTCATTTATATCCATCATATGATTCAACGTATTTGACACATATGAAAGTAACTTCTGAGAGATTAAGCGTTCCTCGAGGTACCAATATTGTTGCCGAGCAATGATAACATACCAGCACCAATGTACGACTAAAATAGCCTAATACAGACCCACTTAATCTTAGAGATAAGAGCTAATCTACGAGTGAGTCGAAGGGTGTCAGGGCCTAGCCTGCTCGTCACAGCGCTCGGAGGGGCTCGGATAGGGGGGCCAGGGGCCTCCCCTCATCACGCTGAGGGCTTGCGCTCGGCGAGGCTCCGTTCACTGTTATTGTTTCTTTGGAGCCTTTTTAGCTCCTTGGTGGCGGAGCCAGGGCTTTATGGCTGTCTTTTCATTGTTTCCGGTGTAGTGATAAACCCGTCTCCTGCAACTAGTACTTGGCATGAGTGGTGGGTCTGAGTCTTGAGTTGTTTGGCCGAGTTTCTTGAGGCTAATAGTGGTAGTGTTGGCGCTGTCTATGGGTTCTATGCTGGCCTCGTGTATGGTGCTGCTCTCTGTGTTCTCGGCAAGGGTGTTGGAGAGGATGCTCCAGGGGAGCTGCTTGATTACCTCGGGAGGGTGTTCCGGGTCGAGGAGGATGATAGGGAGAGGGCTGTGAGGGCTGCTGGGCTCGTCTTCGCCGAGCTCGGCGGCGTTGGCGGGGAGGCGTGCCGGGAGAGGATAGCTGGCCTTGAGGAGCGCTACTACGGTGTCGTCAGGGAGGCTCTTCACCGATTGGCGGTGAGGGAGCTTAGCCACATGAGGGGCTCTAGGAGAAAGAGTGTGGGCGACATACTGGGCGTTGTGGCGGAGATGGCTGAGAATGGTTCGGCTAAGAGGCTTACGCCTCGGGGAAGCATAGCGGTGGGGGAGGAGGCTCTCCACAAGGCTGTCTACGATAAGCTCTACCGTGGGAGCTACGGTGGCTTCGCCTACCCGGTGCTATCGCCTTGGAGGAGGCTAGAGGTTGACGGCATGATAAGCGACTCGTTCAACGCGATGATGGCTGCGGGTGTACTCATTCCTGCCAAGAGCCTTGGCTACTACTTGGTGCCAGCACCCTTCCTTGAAGAGGGGTTCCGGGAAGAGTTTGGCACGATATGGGACACGTACTAATTTCTCCTCCCGAGCCTCTGCCCCGGGATAACTGGGGCTAAGCAGACATGACTAGGCCAAGTCTCTTCTTCGCCTGCCTGGGCTACGCGTGCGAAGCGGCGAGAAGCGCTGCGAAAACCATTGGCGCAGACCTCGTCGAGGCTTCGTGGAAGCAGTTCCCCGACGGCGAGGCCTATGTCCGCGTAGCGGGGGCCCCCGAGGGTGTAGGGGTCGCGGTCTTCACCGGGTTCCCCGAGCCTAGCACGAGGATAGTTGAGGGAATGCTACTCATAGAGGCGCTCCGGGGCCTAGGCGCCGCCAGCGTCGTCGCTGCGCCGCTGTATCTCGCCTATAGTAGGCAGGATCGTCGCTTCCTGCGAGGCGAGCCGATAAGCATACGCGCAGTGCTCCGCGCACTCGCCTCAGCCGGCGCAGAGGCCCTAGCGACAATCGATATCCATAAGCAGTATAGCCTCGAGTGGTTCCCCGGCCCCGCGGCAAATATTGACCCATCCCCCGTGTTCGCGGAGGCTCTCCGACCAGTCGTCGAGGAAGCCGAGCTAGCCTACGTAATCGCCCCCGACAAGGGCGCGCTCCCCCGCGCCAAGTCCCTTGGAGAGAAGCTGGGACTGCCCTTCGACCACCTGGAGAAGCACCGTGACAGAGTCACTGGAGAAATAACGATGAAGCCGAAGAAGCTGGACGCCAAAGGCGCCACAATAATCATCGTGGACGATATTGTGAGCACCGGGGGAACACTAGCCAAGGCCGCCAAGCTGCTCCTAGACCAGGGCGCAACCAGGGTCTATGCGGCAATAACCCACTGCCTCCTAGTAGGCAACGCTGTAGAGAAGCTAGAGGAGAGCGGCCTAGAGAAACTATACTGCACCAACACGGTCAAGCCGCGCTGGAGCAAGGCAGAGGAGCTAGACGTAGGCCCGCTGCTAGCCAGGAGTGTCGAGGGGCTCATAGAGAGGCTACACGGCTACGAAGCAGAGCAGCAGTAGCACTCATAGAGTATCCACGTATACAGAGCTAAGAATAAGCATGGTTTTTCTCAACAACCCGCGCAAGGCGGGGACAAAAAGGCTTCTTATGCAGAAAAGGTGCCCTGGGCTTGGCCCACAGCCTCCGATACTGCTACATCGTACACAGCGATAGCGGCGAGGTCTACGAGAAGGTATGCAAGTATAAGAAGCTCGAAGACGCCGTCAAGGCTCAGCGCAAGCGCGTAGAAGAGTTAGCCAACGCTGGCCTTGTCTGCAGGGCTGCCGAGAAGGGGCTATGGGGCATCGATGTCTATGAATGCAACGGCGTGCTGAGAGACCAAGAGACAGGAGCTATGCGTGAAGTCAGCCTCGTGGTCCGGGTGGACATGGGCTCTGAGGGAGAATCTGCGTGGAAACGGCTTCTAGTAAGCCTAGTCTATAGCCTATTGTTTACCGGCATGCTATGGATACTATTAGCGCTCTTGATCCGGAAGCTGCTAAGCAGATAGCCAGCAGCCACCTATTTCTCCGCATCTCCGCGCCTCTAGAGAAGCATTAACCCTCCATCCCCGATAAGCGACTGAGCACCCAACGACCCCGGCAACACGTTTACCTGGTCCCCATACACGATATTCGCCAGGATACGTGAACGACCAGGCAAAAACTCCTCAACAAGCCTTACGAACTCATCCCTAGAGAGGGATTCGAGACCAACTCCTATCCTCTGCTTAGCCAAAGAGTTAAGAGCAGCAAAAAGACCTGGAGCAATCCTTCTAAGACGATCCACGTAAACCATCGAAAGTCCCAGGTAATACACAAGCCGACAAACCAGGTAAGTCAGTTAGCGGCTTTTCCGGTGAATGAATCGGAACAGTTCAATGTGCAGAGACAAGCAGGGGTACCAGAGTCTAGTCGCTTTACTATGTTCCGAATCGGAACAAGCCCAGATAAGAAACCACTGCGACGTACAAGCAGCACGAGGAACAAAGTGCTCGGAGGTGGAGACACGTGGCAAAGAAGGTGAACAAGAAGAAGATCTTGATAAAGATAGCACCCTACCTATCCTTAGCAACCGGTCTGGTACAAATACTTGAAGTGAAGAAAGGATACGGTGGGCCGATCTAATATTTAAGGTCAGCTTGTTCTAGCTAATCTGTATTTTTTGACTAACTTTATTAGGTTCTCTATTGCTGGTCTTTCTAGGTTCCATTCGTCTGTAATTGGGTTGTACATCTCAAAAGGTATTGGTGCTCTTATCCAGGCTACCACAATTTTAACGCTTTCTATATAGTTGTTAATAGGCATAATTAATTCTCCGAATTCATTGAGTGTTTTGGGTGCAATTGACCCGAGAGCGTAGTCGTCGTAGACTATTATTGATGTTGATCCTAACGTTATTGTTGCTAATCCGTAGAGTGTCTTTAACGCTTCTTTGGAGACTTCAAGTACTGGATAGAGGCTTACGTTTTGGCTGACTATGAAGATTCTTCCGAGTACGTGTTTCTTGCTTAGTGCGTGGTAGTGTCTGAGGACGTATTTGATGCTTAGCTCTGCACTGTCTTTGAGCTGTTTTTCTATTCGTGCTCTGACGGGGTATATGAGTTTGCGTAGCTCTTTGAGCGTTATGGTTGGGTTTACTTCAAGTGATGCTATGAGCATGTAGTCGAGGAATCTGTTTCTGCTACGATATGGGGGTATGTTTTTCAGCGTTGTTAGCATGCGGGCTCCAAGGTCTTCGGCGTCCTCTATGGTTGCTTCTGGGTATAGTTTGCCGAGGCAGTTCATGACCGGGTAGACTCTGGCTTCGTGGACTTCGTCGTAGAACGTGTCTAGGCGTGCTGCTATTTCGTCTTTAAGCTCTCTGGGCGCGTAGTAGAGGGCTCCGGCTGTCTTATCTCCGAACAAGTATAGTTTGCCTAGGTAGCGGTGGACGGGTATACTGTGAAGGTCTTTAATGTATCTTGTGTCAGCGGAGAAGTACTTGTCTCGTATCATTCTCCATTTCTCGGGGTCGGTTATCTTAGCGTACAAGTAGTCTATGCCGATTGGGTGAAGGTATGTGAGGTGGATCATCTGGTACTTCTTGAGAGTAGGCACGAGGACCTTGTAAACCCATCCCTTCCAGCGCTCGAAAACACTCCTTTCTAGCCGGAAATCGTGGCACGAGACGAGCAGTAGGTCCCTTATTGTTACGCTGCTCTTTCGAGGCATGGTAGCACCGCGTAGCCGGGTTCCACGTATTCTTAGGAGGAGCCTAGAGGGTATTGCTTTTGGCTTTGGAAGGGTGTCAAGGATTTCAGATTTTTGCTAGTGCTGTTCCGTCTCCCCTCGCGTCGCTGCACGCTGCGTGTTTGCCGTTTTTCTCTAGCAGTATTGATGCTACTCCTAGCCTGCTTGGGTAGGGTGTCTCCTCGACTGTGTAGCCTGAAAGGGTTGTTGTTCTGTAGCCTTTCTCGACTCTTAGCTTCTTTGTGCCGGGCGGCCATGCGAATCTCGGGGCGTCGAGTGCTTGTTGGGGGTTCATCTCGTAGTCTAGCAGGTTTGTTGCGAGGAGGCTGTGGAGCTGTGGGCGTGGGTGTCCCCCGGAGAGCCCTAATGCGTAGGTTTCTTCGCCGCGGTCTATGATGAGTGCTGAGAGTGTGTGCATTGTCTTCTTCCCGGGCTCTAGTGTGTTTGCGTGGCTTGGGTCTAGGCTGAAGCTGCTCGCCCTATTGTTTAGCGGTATCTGGTAGGTTGGCTCTACTACTAGGGAGCCGAAGGGGTGGAAGAGGCTCTGGATTCCCGCTACTATGTTGCCCTCGCTGTCTGCTACCACGTAGAATGTTGTGTCTCCGCTGGGCTTCCTCGGCTCTTCTACGCTGAGGCCTCGCCTCCTTCTGAGATCCTCTATGAACTTGCTTGATAGGAGCTCCTCCACTGGGATCCTCATGTAGCGCGGATCTGTGACGTAGGTGTCCCTGGCCCAGTAGGCTGGGACATAGGCTTCGAGGTGGGCTCTAATCCTCTCGGGGCCGAGGGGGTCAACTCTGGACAGCTCTATGGCTTCTAAGAGCTTCATTATGTGCAGCGTCGTTATCCCCTGCGTCGGCGGGGGCATCTCGTAGAGCCTTGCCCCGCGGTAGCTGGTCTCTAGGGGTCTTCCCTCCTCTGCGCGGTAGCTTGCCAAGTCTTCGGGGCTTAGTACTCCGCCTCTCTCCTCGATGTAGTTCGATATTTTCTCAGCTATGTCTCCCTCGTAGAAGCTCCTCGGATCCCTCGCTACCTCTTTCAGTGCCCTGGCTAGGCCTGGGAACCTGAGCCAGGACCCCCATCCGCGGTACTGCTTGCAGAATGTTTCCCGGAGCCCGGGGTCCTCGGCTTCGCTGCACAATGCTTCTAGGCTCCTGCCTAGGCTCGGCGGGGCCCCGAACCCGTTCTCCGCGATCCTTGCCGCTGGCTCTATGAGCCTGCTCCACTCTAGGCTTCCGAGCCTCTCCCATAGCAAGCGTAGCCCGTCAACCATTCCAGGGACGTTTACGGCGAGAGGACCGCGGAGCGGCATCGAGTCGTAGCCGCGGGAAGCCAGGAGGTCGCGGCTGAGCCCTCTCGGCGCAGGGCCAGAGCCGTCAATGAACAATGTTTCGCCGCTGCCGAGCCTAATGAGTGCGAAGAAGTCGCCTCCAAGCCCGCCAAGATGGGGAAGAGCAACGCTAAGAACAAAGCCGACGGCGACTGCCGCGTCGGCAGCGTTTCCGCCCTCCTCGAGGACGCGTACACCGGCCAAGGCAGCCAATGGGTGTTCTGCCGCGACTACTGCCTCCCCGGAGGCACATCTGGCTAAAGGTACTTGTCCCACGCTAAGCCCGCACCAATGTACAAGGGGGTCAACGACGGCCCTATAAGCAGCACTGCTTGCGCCCTGGAGGCTCAAAGAAGGGGTTCTGGAAAAGAAAAGAGGAGCGAGTTCTACGAATCAATGAAAATAGGCATGGAGGGGTACTTAGGCTTCTTTTTCTTCTCCCTGGCTCTCCGGCTCTCTTATCCTTTCTACTTGCCTTGTTATCGTCCTGGTTATTCTCTCTGTCTCGGGTACGCCGCGGGCCTCTATACAGATGATTACTGTTGCCACTATTGCTGCGAGGACCCAGCCAACGCCGTTCATGAATACTGCGAGGACAGGGGACACGGTGTAAAGTATTGAGGCACCCCATGCTGCCCTGTCCCTGGCGCGGTCGGCCTCGTCGAGGAACACGAGTCCCGCAAGGGCCGTGGCTGCTACGAGGAGCGGGGCGGCGATGTATAGGAAGAGGAGTCCTGCCTTAAAGGTGAGAGTACTGTTTGCTATGACTGCTAGTAGTTCTAGGAGGAAGCCGAAAGAGGCAAGCCCTGCCCCAATGGTGAAGGCTGTGCCAGCGGTCCCTGCTCGTGGGTCGTGGCGCCTCATGCCTGCCAGTACTGCCCCGGAGAAGACGTAGCCGAGGCCGGCTACGAGTAGGAGGAAGTAGGCGAAGCTGAGGGCGAAGCGCCCGAAGATTGCTGGCGAGCTCGCCTCGATGAGCTTCCCGGTGAGGGCAACCATTGCGCTGACGGCTTGTATGCATGCAACCATTCCTAGCCTGCTACTAAACCTATTAGTCTCTGCCAAGGCTTAATGCACCAATCAATTTCCTACAGATAGGTGTAGTTGCTGCCAGGAATAAAAACACTCCTACACCGGCACCGTGGATCTTGTCCAACGAACCATTAGTACAGATAGAGGACGCTGGACAAATGGATAGTAAGCTGGGCTACCGGGGTGGCCGGAGGGAATGGAGACTGTTGAAAAGATATGGCTCGCAACTCTTCTCGGACTCGTAGTAGCCGTGCTCGTGGCCAGTATATGGGTTATAGCGTCGCTCGGCGGTAAGACGGGCTGCAAGGGTAGTACTACAACTCTTGTTACGGTGACCTCGACGACTACGGTTACGCATACAATAGCCAAGGTGCCGGAGGGTGTTACTCCCTCGTGCTGGTACTCTGGCATCGCCTTCACAAATAAGTCGTGCTACGTCTTCGTCGAGCACCTATTGAGCCTCGCGGCCCAGGAGGCCAAGAGCGTGGCTGTTGCGCCCAAGTATCCGGTTGAGCTGCGCATTGCTCGCCTCGCGGAGTGGATGTCGCGGCGCCTCTGCCACCTTGACGACCCCTATGTGCGGGTAAGGGGCTCTGTGACCCACGGAGTACTAGAGCTGCCAAACGAGACGATAACCAGCGGCGGAGGAGGCTCCGACGACCTAGCCTTGTTGGCGTACGGCGTGCTTGAGGCGACGAAGAGACAGTATGAGCACTTCTTCTACGTGGCGGCGCTGCGAGGGGACGAGGTACACGCGATAGTCCTTGGCGTGTTCTTCGAGCCCCGGGGCGGTAAGAGCTACCACGTCTTCGACCCTGCAGCGCTGTATTTCGAGGGCGTCGTGATGCGGGCCCGGCTCGGAGAAACCCTAGTCAACCCAATGGATCTGTGTGGCGATGCAAAGGACCTGCTACGAGTATCCAAAACAGTGTACATTGACTCATCGGGCTACGAGCACGGCACAGTGACGGTTCAGACCTACTATGACGCCTACGAGGCCATAGCCGCATGGCTTAACAGGCTGCCGGCAAGGCCGGAGAAATACATAGTATTCGACCAGCACAGTTACCACGTGTTTCGATACGCAGACGAGCTCGCCGAGTGGCTACAGAAGCTAAGCCTTCAAGACATAGGTGCGGGATAAACATAGGGGGGATTCCTGACCCTTACCTACAGGGGATTAGCTGAAGCGGCTGTGAGGAGTGAGCCCCGCGCGCGCAGTCCCGCTGAGCCCTCCTGGGCCGTGAAGCTGGCTAGGGGTGGGCCGAGCCCTTCTTTAACCTGTGTTCAACCAGTGGTCCCGGAGTGGGGAGAGCAGGGTGATCTTCAAGTGGATTAGGCGGGAGACCGGCCGGAAGAAGCCCAACACTGCACAGTATGACCCCCGCGTCCTAGAGCTGTTTAGGAGAGCCGAGGAGGCACTCAGCAGGGTAGAGGTCCCTGGCTACGACGTTGACCTCGTTTCGTCGGGTATTGTTAAGAGGCTCCGGCTGAGCAGGGATAATAAGCTCATAGTCTTCCTAGACTATTATGGCACAGACCCCTCGTGCTACTTCTGTAGGTTCATTAACCAGGCGCTCTGGAATACTATACTCTCCAAGGCCCGTAGGGAGCTTGAGGAGGCAGGGATAACTAGCGTCGTCTTCGTAGACTATGCTACCGGGCTGGAACTGGAATACAATAAGGAGTGGTAGTAATCGGAGATTAGTAGAGCTGTAAAACGAGTATCTGCTCCTAGTTTCTCCGCAGCTCGCCCAAATTCTTGATAAAGCCTTACGCGTATGCTGCAATAGGTCTACGGAGAAGCCTGTCTTGGAGCTCGGTGTAGTGTTCCTCGGCTCGTCGGCGGCTGTTCCTACGCGTAGTCGTGGACTTCCAGGAATCGCTGTGGTTTATCGGGGCTCTGTCGTATTGCTTGACTGCGGCGAGGGTACTCAGGCTAGGCTTACGGAGGCCGGTATTAGCCCGCTGCGGCTTGCGGCGGTGCTGATTACTCATCTCCACGGCGACCATGTTTTCGGCTTGCCGGGTCTTCTCCAGTCAATGTCTATGCTTGGTCGTCGCCACGTCTTGCTGGTTGCTGGGCCTCCTGGGCTCTACGGGTTTCTCCGAGAAGCCGCTAGGTACACGGGGTGGTTGCCGCCATATCCTCTCTATGTCGTTGAGCTTGAGCCCTGGGAGAAGCTTGTCCTGCCGAACGGCTTCGAGGCAACAGCCTTCCCTGTTGACCATGGGGCCCGCGTCGCCTATGGTTATCGCCTCGTGGAGCCCCCGAGGAAGCCAAAGATAAACCTAGAGAAGGCTGCGAGGCTTGGGCTCCGGCCCGGCCCGTTGTTCTCCAAGCTGCAGCGCGGGGAGCCAGTAGTTATTGATGGGAGGCTTATTCGGCCCGAGGATGTTGTCGAGGAGCAGCCCCGTGTAACAATAGTCTATACCGGGGACACGAGGCCTACAAGAACAGTTGTGGAGGCAGCGAAGGGCGCTACGGTGCTGATACACGACTCGACATTTACCAGCGACATGGCCGAGGAGGCCCACGAGCAGGGCCACAGTACAGCATTGGACGCGGCGCGGGCTGCTGGCGAGGCTGGCGTGGAGATGCTGGTTCTCTACCATATTAGTGCGAGATATGACGACCCAGAACCCTTGCTCGCCGAGGCTCGGAGGATTCATCCGCGAGTGGTTGTTGCCGAGGATCTTGCTAAGCTCGTTCTGAGACCATAGCGTCGCCACAGATACAGAATTTAGAGTCTCAGACTCTGGAGTCTGTACTCTGGAGTCTAGGAGTTGCAGAGTCGATTCGTTGACAGAAAAGATGAGCTGAGGTGGCTTGAGGAGCACTGGAGAAGCGGTAGGGCTGAGCTACTCCTCGTTTATGGGCGTAGGCGCGTAGGCAAAACCAGGCTCCTAAGGGAGTTCTCCAAGAGCCATAGAGTATTCTACTTTGTCGCCGAGGAGGTCCCGGAGAAACTGCTCCTAGAAAGGCTCAGCAAGGAGCTGGCGGAGTTCATCGGCGACGAGCTGCTCGCTGAGCATCCCTTTACTTCTTGGAGGCAGTTTCTCCTCTACCTGGAAAGAATTGCAAGCAAGAGAACCGGGGTCGTCATCGACGAGTTCCAATATGCTGTCTCATCTAGCCCCGCTCTGCTCTCACTACTCCAAAACGCCTGGGATACGAGGCTCAGTGACACGGGACTCTTCCTAGTACTTGCGGGAAGCCTCGTATCATTCACAGAAGGCGTGCTGTCCTATAGGAGCCCCCTCTACGGCCGCTTTACCGGGGTCATGAAGCTTAGGCCCCTAGGCCCCTTCGAGACTAGATGCTTTGTGCCGAGCTGGGACCCGGGTGACGCGCTCCGACTCTATGGGGTCTTTGGCGGCATCCCCGGCTACCTGGTAGAGATTGATCCAGGCTCAACGCTCTGGGATAATATCGCAAGACTGGTTCTCAGCCCCAATGCGAGATTTCTCGACGAGGCAAAGTACTTGCTTAGAGAAGAGCTGCGTGAAGTCACTAGGTATTTCGCGGTACTCGAGGCAATAGCCCGGGGAGCAACCACTTATGGCGAGATAGCCTCGAAGAGCGGTATCCCCGCAGAGAGCCTCTCCAAGTACCTACGCGTCCTCGAGGAGATGGAGCTTATTCGCAGAGAGCAACCAGTAGTAGGAAAGGGGAGATCAAGATACATTATATCAGACCCGTTCCTACGCTTCTGGTTCCGCTACGTCCCAGCCCACCGCGCGGCAATAGAGCTTGGGCTTACGGAGAGAGTCGTTGAAACCGTTAGGAGGGATTTCGAGGAAAACCTCATGCCGATTGTATGGGAGGAGGTAGCCGCAAGGATCATTGCCGAGAAGCTGAAACATGGCTGGCTAGGCATTACGCCGACAAGGATTGGCAAGTGGTGGCATAGGGGAACAGAAATAGACATTGTAGTGGTAGACGACTCTGAGAAGCCACTGCGAATACTAGTTGCTGAGGCAAAGTGGTCAAGCCTTAGCGCTAGAGAGGCGCGGAGAATCCTTGACAATCTGCGCGCGAAGGCTGCCCACCTCCCCGTGAAAGCCTCTACGATACACTATGTCCTCGCAGCCAGAGAGCTTGAAGAGGAGCCGCAGCTACTCGGAAACGAGCACACAGTAACCATGAAGGACTATGAGGAGCTCTCCCGAAAGGCTTGCAAATAAGATGTGCTGGCCCCGGGGTAGTATCGTGCTAGATAATATTGCCCGAGTTTAACCTGAAATACTCAACAAGTTTACAATATTGTAAATTATTAGCTCTCTGCCCCCAGGCCGTCTCCATGTAGTCTCTCTACATATTAGTTTACATAAAAGTAACACAATGATTAAGCCCCTCTGCAAACCCTGCAAGAACCACAAGGTACGAGGAAGAGAATAGACGACTAGCATGCAGAAGGATACGGCATTAAGGGCCTCGAGTCAACCAAGAATAATCTATTCAGAGAAAGCAGCCAGCTAGCTATGGAGAACGGGGATTGTACGAGAAGCTGTGTGAAGGGTTGGGGTTGGGGGCGGTCCCGGGGCGGAGCCCGCCCGGGAGGGATCCCTCTGCGGCTTGGGGCCGGGGCGCGTGTACAGCGCGGAGAGTAATCGTGAACTCTGTACTGCTAGGGCGAGACGACTTCTGTCTCAACGGGGTAGAGCTGCTCTTCTACAGTGTCTTCTAGGCGTGATACTCTCTTCTTTAAGCTCTGTAGGCTAGTATTAATCCTGTAAAGCTCTCCCTCCACGTACACCTTGTACTCTTGGAACTCTCGGCGCATCTGCTCTATCTCGTGCAGTACTTGTAGCAGCACCTTTGTCGCTTCTTCGCTCTGCTTGCGCCTCCTCTCCTCGCGCTCCTTGCGCAGCTTCTCGAGCCCGTCACGGATTAGCATCTTCACTAGGCTCGTCACCTGCATCCCCATCTCGTCAGCGTACTCCCGTAGCTCATTGTACACCTGCTCTGGCAGCGAGAGATGAATAGTCGGCACTGTACACGTCCCATGTACTCTCTCTCAAAGAGGCCTCTATATAAGCGAAACGCACCCTGTAGCCCTCTTACAAGAATCCTCTAGTAATACTCGTAGGGGTAAGCTTCTACACTAAGCGCCCTACTACTAGAAAGAGACACGGGGTTGGGGGCGGTCCCGGTATGAGAGTAGTCACATTCAAAGTAGAGGAGGACCTCCTCGAGAAGCTAGATAGTTTTGCAAGACTAAAGGGAGTAACAAGGAGTGAGATAATAAGGAAAGCAATAGAGCTATACCTTAGGCTTGAAGACTACAAGGTCCAGCCCCAGCCTAAGGTAGTGAGACTACTAAGCTAACGGCAACCCCCTGTCAGGAGAACCACTGAGAGCTTTTTATAGCCTAGGTAGCACCGTTTTTACCCACATACTACCCTTAGAAGAGCCTCCACCATCCACGTATTCTATTCCAAAATGGCGAGGATGCTTCAACAAAAACGCTAGGGTATAGGAGAAGCCGGGTAGAGGAGCAAAAACTATGGGCTACTGTTGCTTCTTCGCCTCGCCTCTACCGAGGAGCCTATGTGCCCTTGCAAGCTCGTTTGCAGCAAGTGCTGCTAGGAGGTTGAGCTCGCCAGCTAACACTGTTGCCGCAACTATCTCGGCGAACTTTTTCGCATTGGTGCCAGGCGGGTCTCCGCCGCCAGCTACACCCATGATGCTTAAGGCTTCTCTCTGCGTGGGGAGCCTTGTGCCGC
This sequence comes from Pyrofollis japonicus, assembly GCF_033097485.1. NCBI lineage: Archaea > Thermoproteati > Thermoproteota > Thermoprotei > Desulfurococcales > Pyrodictiaceae > Pyrofollis > Pyrofollis japonicus. The sequence continues at coordinate 106,184 of NZ_AP028634.1, read as the reverse complement.
CGCCCACGGTGCCCACTTCGAGGCTTGGAAGGGTTACCGAGATGTAGAGGTCTCCATCGCGTACCTCGGTCCACGTGTAGCCCATACTGCTCTCAACTATTTGTGCCGCATCCTGCCCGGTAGCGAGAAATATCGCTGCCACTATGTTAGCGAAGTGTGCGTTGAGGCTGGGAGACCCGGCCCTCGCCGTGCCTAGGAGGTTCTTAGCCTTGTTAACATAGTCGATTTCCTCCGGCGGCGCCTTGAGAACCTTGAGCGCTACATCCCTCTTTATCAGCGCCTCAGCTATTACTGTCTTCCCTCGCCCCAGTAGCTGGTTGATAAGCGCTGGCTTCTTGTCGGTACACATGTTCCCGCTCACAGCTACGAGACGGGCCCTGCCCGGGAAGTTAGAGACAATGTACTCCGCCGCCTTATCCGTAGCAATAGTGGCCATGTTCATCCCCATAGCGTCCCCCGTATCGTAGACGAAGCGGAGCCACACGAGGTTCCCGGTAAAGAAGACCTGGATGTCCCTGAGCTTGCCGTGCCTAGTAGTGCTCTCGGCTTCTCGGCGAACCTCGTCAAAGTGCTCCCTCACCCACTGAACCAGCCTAACAGCCTCCTCGACGCTAGGAGTCCAGAACAGCGGCGCACGCGTCATACCATCGTAGACTATTCTCGTCCTAGCTCCACCACTCAGCGTTATCGCCTTCGCGCCACGATTCACGCTCGCGACTAATGCGCCCTCAGTAGTAGCCATAGGCACGTAGAACACGCCCTTAGCATACTCGCCCTCAACTCGGAGAGGCCCGACAATGCCTACAGGTATCTGAACAGCCCCAATAGGGTTCTCGATGTTCCTCCCCACGAGTTCCTCGAAGTCGAGAATAGTGCTACCAATAGACGAGAGACTAATCCCAAGCATCTTCTCCAGGGCAAGTCGGCGAGCAAGCGCACCAGCATTAGCATTTCCAAGAACCTTGTCGGCCTCATGGAGCTTAATCTTACCCTCGATTATCCCCTTAACTACTTCCTCGAGCCTGTCTTGACTATAGTGCTCTACGCGATCCTGCTCAGACGTATTCGGCAAAGAGGTACACCCCGTTACGTGGAAGAGCCATTATGTGTACACGCGTCTCGTTGCCCAACCTATTACACATATCCTCGGGGGATTATAATAGGGGCTTATTCATTGCTTTCATAAAAACTCGAAAAGGTTGTTGAATAGGCAACGGAAGCCCTTGCGCCCCAGAGCTAAGGTGATTAAGAAAACACCTCGGCCGAGAAGTAGCTAGAAACAATCCTTCAGTAATCGCATTACCCTATTTCCTTGGCTCGCTAAGTACTGGGCGGAATGCCACTCCGTAAGCTATTAGGCCGTGTTCACCGTCCTGCTTGATTCTGCGGAGTACTGCCTCTACGCGCATACCTGTCTTTATCTCCTCGGGGTCGATGTCTGTTAGCGGCGCCAGTACTCTTGCACCGTTGTCTAGGCCGTTGTCTAGGCGGACTATTGCTATTGGGAGTGGGGCTTTGTGGCGGAACCCATCCATGACCGTGTAAATTATGGTGTACGTCTCGACCGTGCCTGTTCTTGGCAGCTCTACATCCTCTAGATCTCTTGAGCCACAATGCGGACACGCTGGCCGTGGCGGGTAGATTATTGCTCCGCACTTCTTGCAGCGTTTTCCTACTAGGCGGTATCTTGGCTCACGTTCACGCCAAACCCTTGCGGGGGATATGCTTAGAGGCATGATTATTCACCCAGAGCTCCTCCGATCCACATGCCCCGTGGAGGGCTAGGTTTTCCTCAAAATGTGGACTGAGAGACTTGAGCCGTCGCCACCCATATTCGTGGTTAGTCCCGCTTCTGCGCCGTCTACCCGTAGTCCAGGGAAGTCTCCTCGTAGCTGCATAGCCACCTCTGCTACCTGGTAGACGCCAGTGGTTCCCACTGGGTGGCCTCGTGCCTTGAGGCCCCCGCTTGGATTTGCTGTCGGCCTGTCTCCTGGGTGGAAGCGGCCCTCGTTGAGTAGCTTCGCGGCCTTACCGTAGGGTGCAAACCCTAGTTCCTCGAGAAGCATTATCCCGTTTACGGTGAACGCGTCGTGTATCTCGATCACGTCTATGTCTTTCGGCTCGAGGCCTGCCATCTTGTAGGCCTTCTCTGCCGCGATCCTGGCGGCCGGTATGCGGTCGAGGCTCTCCCTATTCGTTAGCTCCACTGTGTCAACGGCCATCCAGGCACCCGCTATGTAGACGTCTGGCTTGTTGGGCATCTTCTTGGCCAGCTCCTCTGAGACCAGGAGTACCGCTGCCGAGCCATCGCCTATGGGGCTGCTGTCGAGGAGCCTTATCGGATCTGCTACTACTTGGCTCTTAGCTACGTCCTCCTTGGTTATTTTTCGGCGGAACTGTGCATACGGGTTACTCACTGCATTGCTGTGCATCATTACTGGCCACTCGCTCATCTCGTCCCTAGTGACGCCATGCTTCTCCATATAGTATCTCATCATTAGCGCGTTGAGACCCGTGAAGCTCGCGCCGTAGAATAGCTCGTACTCGGCGTCTGCTGCCTGCGCGAGAGCAGCCGTGACTGTCGACGTGGGGTAGTCGGTCATCTTCTCTACACCGACCACCAGCACGGCGTTGAAGAGTCCGCTGCGCACCATGAGGTAGGCGTTGTATACTCCTGCTCCGCCGCTGCCACAGGCCGCCTCAACCTTGAATGCCGGTTTTCCTCGGAACCCTAGGCCGGCAGCAATGTATGCTCCCAGGCTGTCTTGCTCGTTGAGCCTACTCGACATCATGTTCGTGACGACTATTGCTTCGGGCTCAATGCCGCCAGCGTCGTCTATCGCCTTGAACGCTGACTCGGCGGTTAGGTCTAGGAAGCCCTTGTCGAAGTGCCTACCTATCTTGGTCATTCCTACTCCTGCGACATAAACACGCGTCACGACCATCTACCTCCTGTTTTACTCGAGTATGCGCTCTATTATACCCCTCATCTTAGCGTATAAACCATAGTCTACGTACTTCTTCCTATTAATGTAGTCGTCGACCTTCGGCGCCTTGTCCCTCCTCTCCTCAACCTTGTCAGTAACAACGAAGCTGTAGGCGTCGCTTCCAGCACCGCTCCCGAACGGCGCAACGAGTATTCGCTGGCCGGGCTTGGCCTGGTCGAGGACTCTCGCGAACCCTATGAGTGCGCTACCGTTGTAGGTGTTGCCTATTACTGGTGTCACTAGGCCGGGGAGGATCTTCTCCTTAGGTATGCCTAGCCGGGCTCCTACGCGGAGAGGGAACTTGCCGTTTGGCTGGTGGAAGATAGCGTAGTCAAAGTCCTCGGGGCGTAGACCAAGGTTCTCCATGAGGCCCTTTACGGCGCCTATTATGTGGGCGAAGTACGCTGGCTCACCTGTGAAGCCTTCACCGTGGAGCGGGTACTTGCTGTGCGCTCCTCTCCAGAAGTCGGGGGTATCGGTCACATATGTGTAAACACCTTCTAGTACAGCAACGCTCTCAGATGCCGGCCCAACCACGAAGGCTGCTGCACCGCTTGCAGCCGTGAACTCCAACACGTTCCCGGGATTCGCTTGGGCAGTGTCAGAGCCTATCGCGAGCGCATACCTCATGTAGCCGGCCTCTACTAGGGCAAGGGCTGCTCTCAAGCCCTCGCTCCCAGCGCGGCACGCGAACTCGAGGTCAGACGCCATTGTCTCCGGCGAGATGCCCAGTGCGTCAGCGATGATGGTTGCAGCAGGCTTGACGGCGTAAGGCTTCGACTCTGAGCCGAAGAAGACGGCCTTTATCTCGGCTGGATCAACTCCTGCCCGCCGTATAGCGTTAAGTGCTGCCTCATAGCCCATTGTGAGGGAGTCTTCGTCGGGCCCGGCTATGGCCTTTTCTACTACGCCGAGGCCCTTCGGGACGCTTGGTTCCCAGCCCCAGACCCTGGCTATCTCTTCCATCTTTATCCTGTAACGGGGGACGTAAGCCCCCCAGCCGACCACACCACTATTGCGCGGCATCTTGTTCTTCCAGGGGGTTCTTGGCCTCCGGGGTGGAGGTACAAGTATCCTTCCCCCAAAGCAATAGTCGATAATACCATTCGACTATAGTCTATAAGTTCTTATTGCTCAGCATAACCCAAAGAATAAAGGGCCGCAATAATGCTTTAACACTTGTTAAAGGGAGGAGCTGTGGAGGAGCAAACAGTACTGCTAAGAATAAGAGCGGGGCGAAAGCTAAGCCCGCGAAAGGCCCAGGAGCTTAGGAGAAAACTAGTACGAATAGTGTCGCCACTAAACGTGAGAATAAGCGGCGACATCGTAGAACTTACGATATTTAAGGAAATAGACCGAGGAGTCGCCGAGCGCATTGCAAGAGCTATTGACGAATCATGTGCAAAAATAGAGGAAATAACAAGGCCGAAAATATGGAAGAGAGACCCTTCCCACATGCTTGACGCATATCACGAGCTATTGATCCGTAACAGGTTCTGGGAAGCACATGTAGCCGGAGAAACCATATGGAGAACCATAAGCCCCCTAGGTAAGCACTTAGCAGCACTCGCCGGAGCATACGCAAAGGCCCAGGAAGGCCTCCTCGACCCAGCACTTACTATACTAGAAAAAGCCACCCATGAACTAAGAGGACTAGTTGACGAAGAGTGTCTGAGGAAAGAACTCATCAAGGTCTATGAGTCCGGGAGGGGAGAGCCGTGGAGGTGCATATTCTTCGACCGAATAAGAGAGGCGCTACTGAAAAGACAGTCGAACCGTGAACACTAATTCACAGATGGGTTCCGGTGAGGCTTGCCAACCGATAGCTACGGCCTCCGGCCCTCCGAAGCAGCTGTATTAGTCGCTATATCGCGCGGAATAGACACAGCAGAGGCTATTGCAAGCCTTCTAAACACGGACAAAAACACTGCTAAGAACATCATCGAGACACTCATCGCGAAGGGCCTGGTAAAAGAGGTCGTTGAGGGCAGGATCATTAAGCGAAGAAGACTAGTATTAACCGAAAAGGGGCTTGACGCACTACCCGAGGCGCAGAAAATACTCAGCCAGGCAGCCACAGTAGCCAAGGAATACGCGGAGAGAAAGGAGGTTCCTCCCGCTTGGCCTTGGAGCCCTGCTGAGCTGTTCCTCGTACTGCCGGTCCTCGACATGCTAGGACTACTTCCTCTAGGCTTCCTAGCACTGGAAGCCGTAGATGCCTCTATGCATGAAGTAGACGAGTATAGTGATGACGAAGAGGAAGACCTTGCCGAGGACGACATAGATGACTGGGAGAGCGGAGATATCGACATGGATATAGGGATTGATGACGGTATAGACGTTTCCTGAAAACAGTAACCCCTTGAACCCGGAAAAGGATAGGACCAAGGATGGCTACATTAGGTAGGTTGCTGGCTCTTTTTGTTTCTCTTTCTTAGTCTCGGCCTCTATTATGTAGGCCGCTTGGCCGCCCATGTATATCCTAGCGTACACTCTTGGCACTTCGCCATTCGTTAGCTCTCTTACTCGTCCGCACTTGTTCAGCCCCTTAATCCCTATCTCTACCAGCATCTGGCCCTGGAACGCGTAGAAACCTATAGGGAGGTCAACGCGCTCACGAGATGCAGGAACCTCTATTTTCTTAAAGCCAGCGCGTAGAAGCTCCTTTGACGCCTTCTCCTCGAGCCTGTCAAGTATCTCCATGAACTCGTGGCTACAACTATTCATTTCAAGTATACGTGGATACTCGTTCTCAAGCTCCTTCTGAAGAGCATTGATAACCCTCTGTACCACGAGGAGCGGGGGCTCCGAGGCCAATTGTGGACCAGTTGCTCCGCCCTGGCTAGGGGACGTGTAGGCTGGCAAGGCTATCGCCGCATCAAGACTCCTTGTTGAAACGGGTACCCGTGTACCACTAAGGTGGGGATACAGGAGTTTATGTAGTAATCGCTGACGCAGTAGCTACTTCCAGACCCTTAATGGCGGTGACCGTGGTGCTGGTGCTTCTTTCCACGAAGCTGCTCTACCGCGTGCTCACCGATCTCCAGGAGGAGCCTAGTCATAGTCTCGGCTGCGTCAGGGTTGCCCGGGCTCACAGCGATCAGTCTCCCGGCGAAGCCGCAACCCGTGGCCCTGCTCAGCATAGCATTTACTACGCCTCGCTCAATGCTTCGCCGCCTAAACTCTTCCCCTATGCCTGGTAGCTCGCGGTCACAGATCCGCTTAGCAATGTCGACTGTTATGTCGCGGGGATTTGGCCCTGTCCCGCCAGTGGCCAAGACTATGTCTGCTGATCGCAGAGCCTCGGCTAGCGCCCAGAGTATCTCGGCTGCATCATTGCCCACGAGGAGGCGCTTGGCGAGAACGTGTCCCTTCTCGGATAAGAGCTTCTCGACAATTGGGGTTATTTGGTCGAGTGAGGGATCGGCTTTAACCCGGTCACTGGTTATGACGAGGGCCCAGCGGAGACCCATTGGGGCATACCCGTAGTGTATGAGAGGATGATAACAGGTAATATGCTGTACCCCTTGGGCATCGACAGGGTTGTCAGCGGTACAGCACGAACGAGGCTACAAGTGACTAAGAGCACGCTTCCCTAGGGCTGCATGGGGGCTCGCTGGTCTCGCCGGGCCCTATCTTCTCTATGAACTTGCTTAGCTCGTCCGCCGCCCTCGCTGCCTCTTCGAGGAGTTTTTCACGGTTCTCCGGGCTGAGCACTATCCTGCCACCTACTAGGACGTGGCTTGGGGTGCACTTTTCGCAGCTGTAGACGAGTATTTGCTCGAGGTTGTCTCTCCGCAGGGGCTGGGAGGATGGGTTGGAAACGTCTAGTACTACTAGGTCGCCCGGGGCCCCGATCCTTATCGTTCCGGCGCCGCTGGGGAGCATCATTGCCTTCGCTGAGCCCGTTGTGGCTGCGCGGAGGACGTGCTTGGCTCTAACCCTTGTATCCCAGTAGCTGTGCCTCTGCATGAGCACAGCGGTCTTCATCTCGGAGAACATGTTTAGGGAATCGTTTGAGGCAGCTCCATCCGTTCCCAAGGCCACGTTTATCCCGGACTCCATTGCCTCATAGAGGGGGAAGTGGCCAGCGGTAGCCAGCTTCATGTTGCTGGCCGGGCAGTGTACTAGGCTTGCCCCCTTCTCTTTGACAAGGCCGAGTTCCCACGAGGCTATCCACCCCGCGTGCACGAGCACGGAGACTTTGCTGAGCGCGCCCAGCTTGTCCAGGAGCTGCACGGGGAACAAGCCGTAGCGCTTCTTGGCCTCGTAGACCTCTCTTCGCGTCTCGGAGACGTGTATATGGAACGGTATGCCGAGTTCCTGGGCTACGCGGTGACCCTCCCTAACGGCTTCAAGCGGTGCCGCGTAGATGCTGTGAACGTTTATCACGCCGCCGACCAAGTCGTCCCCGCTAATTCTCTTAGCATATGCAGCGGCTGCTTCAACAGCCCTCCAGGGATCAACGCGGCCCATGATGACGGGGCCCAGCCGGGCCCTTACTCCTAGCTCCCTCGCCGCCCTTGCAGCCTCGTCGGGGAAAAAGTACATGTCCATGAAGCCGCACGTGGCGCTGAACAGCATCTCTATGACTGCCAGCTTGGAGCCGAGATACGCCTCCCCCGGCCCCATGTGCTTCTCGACCCACCACATGTGGCGGAGCCACTCGTGTAGCTCCGCGTCGCCATAGTATCCTCGGAGAAGAGTCATTGCCGCATGGGTGTGAGCATTGTAAAAGCAAGGGATGACTACGTGTCTTCTCCCGCACTCCACTACGTAGCCACTACGGGCTCCCGGAGGCTCGCTGTCCCCGATGTAGCGTATTTCTCTATCATCGACGAGGATATTGGTTCTCGCTGATGGCTCGCAGCCAGCACACGGCAAGACGAGGCAATTCTTCAAAAACACGGGGTCATCGACCAAGGTTTTCGGTGAGCCTCCTCTATCTTACTTTGGTTGCCTCTAGGTAGTGAGGCGGGGATTTATTACGCTTAGCTCTGGGATGCCGCTACTTATTAACCTAGGTCTCTCCTACAACTAGTACATGCAGGCGTCTCTACAGAAGCTGTGACGAGAGTGGTGCGTGTATCTGCCTTGGTGTCGCAAGCCGTGTCCGGCTTCATTGGTAGGGTCCGAGGCCTAGGGGCTACGGAGGCCTCGGAGCTCGTTATAAAGGAGTTTAGGAGGATGATTGAGAACGCTGCTTCTGTTAGCGATGTGTTGGAGGCACTTGACTATCTGAAGGCGAGGATTGAGGAGTACCCGTTCTCCGCTCTCCTTGTCAACGTTGCACGTGAGGTCTTTGGCGCGCTCGCTGAAAGGAAGTACAAGAGCCTAGAGGAGGCTAAGAATATCATTATCCACGAGCTTGATGACACTATGCGCGCAGTGCTAGAGGAGACCGAGGGGGCCGCTGAGATAGCTGCTAGGAGGCTTAGCGACGGAGACATTGTGCTGACCTATGGGTATAGTCGCAGCGTTATAAGGGCGCTTGAGAAGGCCGCCGCCATGGGGAAGAAGATAAGGGTCATAGTTGCCGAGTCGAGGCCCCTTCTCGACGGCCTTGAAGCTGCTAAAGTTCTTGTCGAGAAGGGGTTTGACACGACTCTCATCGTCGACTCCGCTATGAGGTTCTTTGCCCGGGAGGCCACGAAGGCATTGATAGGCGCAGACGCCGTGATGGCTGATGGCTCTGTTGTTTCGAGGACGGGTAGCGGGTTGTTAGCGCTCGTAGCTAACGAGGCGAGGGTACGGCTCATAGTTGTTGCTGGTAGCTACAAGCTCTACCCGGAGACGGTGTACGGGCTCACAGTCGAGACCCCTGCGCTAGGCGACGAGATAGTACCAGAGGATCTGAGGAGCCTTGGTGTCCAGGGATATGCGCCTCTCTTCGAGATAATCCCGAGCCACTTGATAGACGCTCTTGCCACTGAGAGAGGCCTGGTGGCGCCGGAGGCTGTGCCGCTAATAATTAAGGAGATTTATGGTGAGTGGCCGCCTGAGCTAGAGCCCCTTGACAACCTAGTCGCCAGGGCTTCGAAGAGAGTCATGGATCTAGGCGAGGTGTAGCCAGTAGAGGGGCTGGTATCTATGAGCGAGGCCCGGATAGCTGAGAGGGTACCGGACGAGGTTCTACGCATAGCCGAGGACATTAAGACTATGAGAATAAGGGGGGCTGGGCGCATAGCCAGGGCAGCTGCCGAGGCGCTAATGATTGCTGCCGAGAAGTATAGCGGCGAGAGCCTAGGAGACTTCCTCAACTATATGGAGGGTGTTGCAAGGCTCCTGGTATCGACGAGGCCTACTGCCGTGAGCCTCCCCAACGCCGTCAACTACGTCATGTCGGTTCTAAGGGAGAAGGAGTACGGGAGCCTGGAGGAAGCGAGGAAGGCGGTCATAGAGAAGGCGAGAGAGTTCATAGAGTACTCTAGGAGTGCCCTCCAGCGACTAGGCGAGATAGGGGCTAGGCTAATCAAGACAGGTGACGTCATACTGACGCACTGCAATAGTAGCGCCGTCGAATCAGTGCTGAGGACCGCCTGGAGGCAGGGGAAGAGATTCAAGGTATTCGCTACTGAGACACGGCCCAGGTTCCAAGGCTACATAACTGCTAGGGATCTCGCAGCAGAGGGTATACCTGTCACCCTCATACCCGACTCAGCAGTCCTCACCGTTATAGAGAAGTATCGCGTCACAAAGGTCATTGTAGGCGCTGACACCGTTACGGCGAACGGCGCGGTAATAAACAAGATAGGGACTAGCCAGATAGCGCTGGCCGCGAAGCTCCACGGCGTAACCTTCATAGTCGCGACAGAGACCTACAAGTTCAGCCCATACACCGTGGTAGGACAGCTCGTCGAGATCGAGGAGAGAAGCCCGACAGAGGTACTCGAGAAGCCTATCCCAGGGCTAGCGATAAGGAACCCCGCCTTTGACGCGACACCGCCAGAGTACATAGACATGATAGTGACTGAGCGCGGCATAATACCGCCGAAGTCAGCCGCCCTACTACTATGGGGCATGTTCCGCCGCCACCCCGTCGACAAGGAGAAGCCACAGGTAGAGGAGGACACAATAGCCTAGGGAATGAGGCCTCGCCCGGGCATCGCTTCTCCAATAGCCTTTTGGGAGAGCCGTATATTTCGCCGTGGCGAATTCTCTGCTCCCGTTGCTCCTGGGCTGCAAGCAGTGAGTGATCCTAGGAGCCTCGTAGAGGAACTCGTAAAGAGGCTTAGGGAGTGGTTCCGCGAAGAACCGTGGTGGCGGGGAAAAAGTCCCTACGAGGTATTGCTCCGTATCCTCCTAGGTGCACGCGTCACGTATCGCCAAGTAAGCAGAGTTATTGCGGAGATCATGGAGCGCTATCCTAGGCCAGAAATGCTCGCTGATGCCTCCCTAGAAGAACTACGCAGGCTTGTGAAGAGCCTCGGCCTTGTAGAGCAGCGAGCGAAGCTCCTCCGCGGCCTCGGAGAAGTGATGAAGCAAGTGGGTGGTCTTGAGGAGTTTCTGCGCCTCAGCCCCGAGGAAGCGAGAAGACTCCTCCTCAGCGTGCCGGGTGTGGGCGAGAAGGCGGCCGACCTTGTGCTTGCGGCGCTGTTCGGGCAACGATTATTCGTCGTCGATACACATATCCTAAGGATAGCTAAGAGGCTAGGCCTCCTTGATGAAAGCATTAGCAACATCTATGAGGCTAGGAGGAGGCTCGAACCACTCATACCACCGGAGCACCGGGAATGGCTCCACGTAGCACTCCTACGACTTGGGAGAGAAGTGTGCCGGCCAAGGAGGCCGCGCTGCGAGGAGTGCCCGCTGAGAGATATTTGCAAGCATGCTAGGCAACGAGTAGAAAAATAGTGTCTATTATCTACTCTCCGCGAAGCCTTCAGGGAGGCAGCTCAGTCGGCTTGCTCTCCCTTAGCAAAGGGCTTGAGGGCTTCAATAAGCTTTGAGGCGAGATCGTCAGGATTGCTATACTCGATTACTGCGCGAAGCACCGGATACCCCGGCATGTCGGTGTCTAGCTCGTACCGTATCTCATCGGCACCTAGGCGTGCCAGCACCTTGAGCGCATCCATGTATGCTTTTGCCGCCTCCTCGTCCTCTGCATCACTGCTTGAACCGGGAAGAGGAATAGTTATTACTACTGCATAGCCCGTTTCACCGGCCTCCGTGACCTCTACGCTGAGCATGCCTAGGTGTATCCTGGTTGCCTCGCCCTCTGCCTCAAAGCTTATACCTGATTCCCGGAGGAAGCTCTGAAGCCTCTTGGCCCACTCCTTCTTCCCTGCATGGCCCGGTATGCCTTGCTCCTCCTCAGGGGTTATCTCGTCCTCGATATCACCGCCTATTCGCGCGACCCCTTCCTCCACCATGTTCTCGTCCCTCCTAGTGCCCCTAGATGTATCGCCTAGGTGTTTTTGCAGACCCCTTTCTGCTTATCCACTCATAGTTTGAGGAAGCAGGGCCACATAGAATTGTATATAATTGTTTCTTTCCCTGCAGATACTTTTAGTTTAATGCCGTGCCTAGTAAAAATTGTTTTCGTTACTACTTAGTAGCCGTAACGCTTTTAGGCCTCCCGTAAATCTTCGGTTACACTCCTTACACGGCTGATACAGAAACACGCGTTCAAGTCGTAGGGGTGTAGCGTATGGCGAAGAAGAGGCTCGTGATAATAGGTGGCGGCATAGCAGGTATGGGTGTAGCCCACGCAGTATTCGACAAGGCAAAGGACCTTGTAGACGTAACTGTGATAACAAAGGATCCGTTCTACATGACTGGTCCCAGCAGGCCCCTACTACTAACCAACGAGCAGAGCTATGACAGAATGATACGTGGCTACGAGGAGGCAGCAGCCAAGGGCATTAACTTCGTCTTCGGAAACGTTGTGAGGATCGATCCGGCGGAGAGAGTAGTAGAGGTAGCAGAGGCTCCAACAAGGACACCGGTAACGAGGAAGGTCACCTACGACTACCTGGTAGTTGCTCCAGGCGTAGTGTTTGACGGCAGCAGCATCGAGGGATACAGGGAGAACTGGTATAGGAACGCAACGGTCTACGAGCCGGGACGCGTAGACGTTCTCAAGCAGAGAATATGGACTGCGACCAAGGGCACCGTAATAGTCTATGCTCCTCCGCAGCCATATCGCTGTGCACCAGCACCAGCAGAGACAGCGATGGCTATCTATACTGTGCTCAAGCACCGCGGCGTAAGGGAGAACTTCAGGATCATCCACGTTGATGCGAACGACAAGCCGCAGCCGCCAGTAATCGCTGACGTGATAAAGGAGAGGTACGAGAAGGCAGGCATTGAGCTCATAACCAGCAGGCAGATTGTAGAGGTCGGCCCAGACTACGTAGTGCTCAACGATGGCGAGAAACTAGAATACACGATACTCGCAATGCTGGAGCCCAACAGGGCGCCAAAGTTCATAGAGGAGGCAGGCCTGGGCGAGAAGTGGTTCGAGGTGAGGAGCCCACAGGACACGAGGAGCCCTAAGTACGACGACGTATACGGTGCCGGCGACGCAGCCAAGCTACCATTCCCCAAGAACCAGGAGATAGCCTACGAGAGCGCCCTATTCACAGCCAACAAGCTCCTAGAAGACCTAGGCGCAGGCGCCGAGCCCTACAGCGTACAATACACCTTCGTAGGCTGGGCATACCTCGGCAACCTCGAGGGCAAGCTGGAGACCGAGAGCGTACAGTTCGGCCTCAACTTCACAACGAAGCCGCCAAAGCCGAGCAAGGACCCAGTGCCGAAGAAGGACTACACCAAGCAGAAGGACAGATGGGAGCAGAGCTACCTCAACAGACTATACCACCCCAAGTAAGCCTTTTTCCCCAGAACCCCCGGGACACTATACTCGTCTACCCTTTCCATTTTGTACACCATTTTTCCCTAAGGCGTAGCTCGGCAACCCTATTATAGGAACATCTCTTTTCCTAAAAGGATGGTAGAGAGGGAGCATGGTCACCGCAGAGGTATTGGAGAAGCCGCTGCCTAAGCCTAAGAAGGACCTTGTAGGCTATGCCTCTGCCCGCGTACTGGAAGCGCTTGCTGAGGCATTACTAGCCGTAGAGTTTCTTGAAAAAGGCTATACGCGGAACGCTGCAGGCAAAGCATTCCAGGCATGGAGGGCTCTAACAGCATCAATACTGGCACTGGAGAAAAACAAGATACTAGACATGCTGAAGAGGGCGGAGGAGCGCTCTTGGCTCGCAGAGAAAGGTCTGACTAGAATACCGAGTACTCGGCTGAAGTATCTAGGCCAGCTCATAGAAGGGATTGGTTACGAGAACTACGCGCCCTATACTAATACAGCCCTAGACCTGCACGACTATCAATACCACGGCCCGGATCCCGAAGCCGAGCTAAGCAAGTACACTAGGCGCGAAGAAGCAGTATACGATATCATTTACCTCCTCAACCGCCTAGCGAAGATCGTTCGAGAAAAGCTTAGGCCAGCACTTAGAGGAAAAGACGCTTGGACCGACACGCATGAAGAGATCCTCAAGAAGCTGGAGGAGAGGCTAGCGAGACAACCATAAGTCTACTCGCAGCCTTCGCGCCAAGGCCTTGGCTCTTCTTCTTGCCGGTCCCGCGGCCATTACTATGCATCGCACATTCACCTTGCCAAGGACGGCATCAATAGGTATATATGGAGCGCTTTAAGACTATATATGTGGTGGCTAGATAGCATATGAGCGTTCCCAAAGCCATCAGAGCATTATTCATCGTTCTCGCAGTCTTCGCCTCTGTCTACGCCCTAATCGCCGCAAGCAATGCATCACTGTGGGCAAATAGCTTAGCCGGGAAAGGAGCCACAGAATGGCACAGAGACCTATATTCGTCTCTAAATTCGTCTCTAAACGGGGAGCCAGGGACATCTCTCAACACTATTACCACTAGGCTTGCTCAAGGAGTCGGCGATAGCCAGAACTATTCTGGCAAGATATTCGAGTGCCGCATCGTTATCACCGAGAAGGAGTATGACCATGAAAGAGGATATTGTGATGCATGGATTGGCGGCCCCTACCTCTACTCCCTTGAGGGGGTGAGCATACAGTTCTGCATATATGGTCAGAGCTTTTACACGACCCTCTACTTCGAGGAGTTCGCCGGCCTAGCGCCGGTACTACTGCTCCCGGAGAACGGTTCCGCTGTGCTAAGCCATGCAGGAAAGAGACCGGTGACCGCAAGCGAGTCCGGCTGCACACTCCCTTTGACCGGTAATCACAAGGACAGAGTCTACTTCCACGTAAGATTCGCCTACGAGGAGGGCACCGCGTGGTGCGACAGCTTCTCGGGAATCTGCTACCAGTACTGGAGACTATACCCCGTCGAGATAGCAGGCGTAGCGACTGCCACCCAGCTAGGCGCTAGGCAGCACCCAGAGAACTATACTCCCCCAAGTAGTACAGCGTTGGGCAAGCTACCACCATACGCCATGTATAGTGGTGGCTCAGGCGAGTACTCCTTCTGCATACCTGGACAACATTTTGAAAGCGATATCCCCCTGGCAATTACTCCGATCATAGTCACGTACCCCGACAAATGGTCCATAGGGCTAGCAGTGCACTTCTACAAGGCGGTTATCTGCGACATAATACATACATCGCCACGCGTGAGAAGGATTAGCACCAGGAGTTTTTACTGGTGGTTCAAAGACGGGGACATGACGAATTATGAGATGATACTCTCGCCGGGATAAGTTGCATCCTTTTCTCGATTCAAGTAACTGTAAAAGAAGGTGTAAAAGAAGGGCTTGTCCCCGGCATATTCCATCTCCGAGAATAGCGGCTCGCGGAGATGACCTTGGCGTGAGCGTTGGCGTCTACCTGCTCCTCTTCAGCCTCCGCGACGAGGCTTGCACGAGGCTTGGCAAGGAGAGTCTTTGCTTAGGACCCGGGCTCTACGTCTACATCGGGAGCGCCTGTGGCCCCGGTGGGCTAGGGGCTAGGCTGCGCCGCCATCTCTGCGGCAAGCGCAAGAAAATGCACTGGCACATTGACCGCCTCCTATCCCTGCCCGGCGCGGAGCCCCTCCTCGCAGTCCATGTCCCAGGGGAGCAGCTTTGCTCCCCCAGAGCAGAGCCGTGGCTAGCACTCGCCGCTGCCTCCTCTAGGCTACTAGAGCCCGTTGGAAGAGGCGCCGGCTCCACCGACGACAAGATTGCTCCTACGCACCTCTTCCTCTGCAAACCAGGATCTATAGAGCGCTGCGTCCACGCCTTAATCGGAATAGCCTCGTCCGTCCCCGGGGCCCCCCAGCTGACTACGAAAAACGAAACATGCTAACGCTAGCCTGGCATGCCTAAACCAGGTTAGGCTTGCCTCCTTAGCGGCTCGGGAGGCATATTTTGATTCCCAGACCCCCTCACAAGCAATCGTGGGAGCAGGGGACGCGATGCTAAGGCTCCGAGAAGTTGCGGAGAGTCTTCGGAGGCTTGATTGGAGAAGCTTAGAGGCTGAATGGGTTGTTGTTTTCGGTAGTCTAGCTGAGCGCGGAGAGGGCAGGGATGTAGACCTCCTTGTAAAGCACAGGGGCGGGAAGGGAGGCAGCGAGTGGAGGATAAGAGTCGTGACAGCCGTAGCCGATGCACTAGGCATTGATTATTCCCTCGTAGACGTTGTTGAAGCAGAACCAGATACGCCTTGCCCTATTATTCGTAGCGCTTGGAGACGCGGCGTAATAGTCTACGAAGAAGAGAAAGGGGCCGCCAAGGAGTGGTTACTCAGACGTGTAATGATTTGCTGGGACTACGAGATCGCAGCCAAGAAGCTAAGACTAGTTGAGACCGCCGTTGAGGCGGCTAGGCGGAGGTGGCGGGGCTAGAGCGATATGGGTGTACTGGCCAGGCTGGCTACGACAGTAGCCGAGATGACTGCTAAGCTAGACGAGCTCGCAGAGAAGGGGCTACAGAGCTGGGTCGAAGAGCTAGCAGTGATCCACATGCTACAAGTACAAGCAATACTAGACATGGCTATGAGGCTCGCCTCTCAACTAGGATACACACCCACGTCGCCCCGTGAGGCCATTTGACTCCTACTCAGCAAAGGAATAGCAAACAATAATTGATATAATCTCATTATTTAAATTAAAAAAAATAATTAAAAATAATACAAAATGTTTCTTACTATCCTGGCGAAAACAGTACTTCATAAGTCATTGGATCATTGTCTTTAAACCACCAATAGAAGAACCTTGTATACTCTACATAGACGTATGGCGTTGTATACTGGTTATCGTCTCTACCAGCCTTATAAAAGTGTATCGTAAGTGATGCAGACCATACATTAGAATAGGTAACAGTCACAGTAATACCGGATAGGCTTACGTCGCTTTGGTAGGCTCCATACTGGCCAAAATAGATCTTATCAACATAATAGCCTGGATTAGCATATGGTGGTAAATTGCTTGGAGGTACATAGTCTTCAGGATATGGAGTAATGCCTAAGTCTGAGGCTTTTGCAATTCCTCTTATCATGTAGGGGTATAAAAGCCAGTATTCGTAACATATACCGCTAAAGCTATCACAATAGTATACACTCCATTCATATATGTATTCTGTCCAGAAGTATATCTCTTCCTTGTGGTTACCAGTCAGCGAAGGACAGTGCTGGCTAATCTCAATCTGCGAAGGCACTAATTTCTTCCCAGCAGAGCTCCATTCAACATCGCTTTCTGGCCTTAAAAATATTCCTGCATCAAGATCCTCGAAAGCTTCAAGATAGACAGCTGATTTTGGTGGTCTACTATCTAAGCAAAACTTTGTAGTTAGTCCTTCAATAGAATATAAATAAGGCCCCTTTACCCACGTAAGACAATATCCCTTCTTGTAGTCTGTTCCTTCTTCTTGGATGACTATGCTGCATTTAAAGGGATCTGTAGAAGCAGAATCCGTTATACTAGGGTTTAATCCTCCTCTACTTATGGCCCGGATATGGGTTGTTTTATTGAACTTGTGTGATTGACGTTGGTTCATTAATAACTGGTTAGCTTGAACAGCTATTTTCTTTGTATAGATTATACTCTTGGGGTAGACTTCTACTATTTTACCCCACTTATATACTTGCTTCCCATTCTTTAGGCAATTTACAAGGACAAGGAATTCTTGGGGCTCATAGTAGCCTACACGAAGCTCATTAGTCTTCTTATCAAGAGTGTATTTTGTCACATACGCGTTGAGGATCTTACTAACTATGACCCTGCTCCCGGGTTTATGAGTACCCGTGTATATCGGCTCTGTATAACCGTCTTTTGTAGGATTATAAATAGATGGAAATCTTCTCACATGCACTATGCATTTATCTGCATTTATACTTGGAAGATCTATCTCAAGCTTTACCAGCATCTTTGGCTTTCCTTTTAACCAGTTATTTATGATAACTTGTGCTTCGTCGCTGGCAAGGACGGAATGCATTATGGCAAAGGCCGCAACAACTACTATTGATAAAACAAGGATATTCTTTACCTTATTCTCCACTAGTGAACACCCTTTTCTATCCACGATAATACATTTTATTATATACTCAGATATATATATCACTATATACTAACTAGACAAAAACTTTTTGAATGAGTTAGTGAGTGTTCCATTAGTCTGCCGTATTAGTGCTCTGTACTTATATAATGGATTTAAATAGCGTAGCTGAAAATAAATGCTTATTTATTATCCTCATATACATTACTGTCTTGGCTACATGGGGTTAGGCTCTTAAATGCTGAGTCAACGTTTTAGGGCCTTCAAGCTTGCAGTAATCGTAGCAATAGTTATCATTGTTTTCATCAGTGTATTCATCCTTAGTGTTTCTCTGCCTTGGTTTCAGCGGGGCCACGTGGTAAGCCTGGTCGTCGACCTTGATAAGGCGCTTGTCTATACCGGTGAGGGCTGGGAAAGCCTTGGATCCATGAATGGCTCGGTGCTGCTTCTGGAAACACATCTCCCCTATCCCCATGGAGGCGTGGAGGCTTTCAGAGTAGCTACGATCGGGGGCTCTAAGAAGACTATAAGCTTGGAGATAGACAGGGGGAAAGCGCTTTCAGCGTGGAGCAAACTCTACAACGCTGCGTCGAGGAGCCCTGCTAGCCTTTCCCCGGCTGAGAAGCTGTGGAGCCACTCCCTGCCAGTAATGAGCCTAGTCGCCGTCCTCTATACCCCGGACGGCAAGGAGTATATTGGCGGCGTGACGCTTAGCCCTATAAGACTCCTACTCTCCAAGAACCCCGGGATGAGCCGTGATAAGGCGTACGAACTCGCAGACAAGAACCCCTCCAAGCTGCTTGAGAGCGTCTATGGCGGCGGAGTGATCGTTGTCAAGCAGCTGAGACTCTACCCCATAGACTTCGGCAAGGCGATAGACAACGCAGTGGTGTCTGTGCAAGAGATACTCCACGGCAGAGCATTGCCGGGGCCGAGGCTCGGTGTAGAGTATTGGAGCCCTGAGCCAGGCTACCCAGGGATATACTACGAGGTCTACAACAAAGACCTCTACGACCTAAGCAGCAAGCCTGCTCCGAGCGAGTGGTATAGCAGGATAAGACTCGACAATGGAGGCCCAGCGCCAAGCAGCGACATAGACAGGCTGTGGAAGATCTATACCCAGCACTTCAGCAAAGTCTACTACATAGACAAGAACATGTATAGCCTTGAGCAAGCACTCCGCTTCGCATACATAACCGCCGCAGACGGGGAAGAAAAGGGAGGCAAAGCATGGCTCATAAGGCCTATGAGTGAGTTCCTAACAGACCTAGCCCATTACCGAGCAGGTCTATACAAGTACTACATGTGGCAGGACACAGACATACCCGTAACCGAGGAAACAATACCCGCAATATGCCTAACCGCAGACTACAACAAAAACAACCCTTATTCAAAGTACATTGAAGCATCGATATCATATGCATATAGTAGTGCCGACAAGACTGTCAATGGCTTGTCACTATTCGGGTTCATAACTATAGCTCATCAAGAGAAGGCACAAATACGAAACAAAAACGGTACACCTGCGTACATCAATATACAAAAGCCTAGGAAATGTATAGTCCTTAACTCTGCTATTGGTCCGGGTATGCTCGGCGACTTAGCGATAACCGTAGTTGATATAAGCACTTATGGCGACTACTGGGTGGTCAAGCCGGCAGTAATCTTTGTACCAAGCATATACCTGGACATAGATTACTTAAATCCAGAAAGGAAAGACATAACCGATACAATACCCGGCGATGATAAGGTTCTTTGGGGAGACGCGGCCTTATACGAGACCTTTAGCGACTATGTTAGCTACGATAAGTACGAGAACGGATTCTACTATGATATGACATGGGCTTGGGATACAAGTCTAAGCGGGTTCTGTGGTGACACAATAAGCTACTATTTCCCATCGCTCGGAAAGATGCTACAAGCCCTCGGATTCATAAAGGGTGCAATCGACCTCTTCTCAGAATTCACCAGAGCGGTACAATTATCGCCCTATGCGTCTGCTGCTCTAACAGTTGTTGAACTTGTTCAAAACTCTTTACAGATTACAGTTCTCCAAGCGCACGGCTCGAATCTAGTACTACAAATTCATGGAATAGCACAATGGGAAATGGGGTTTAGTAGCACCTATGTCGAGGTTTATAAACGTAGTCTCAATGTATTGCCAAATGTTGCAACAGGGTTCAAACCACTCTTTGTAGAGTACTATATGACTGTGGGTTATGAGCCTGGTTCGCCGGGAGGCGGTGACCCCTACATCCCGACAAACACGACTATTGTCAATAGGTAATCTTTCCCGCGGAGTAGATAGTTAATACTGGCTCTGTACTTGTACGCTTTTCTCTGCGATGTAGATTGTTGTGCCTGCTTTTGCGTCTATGTAGTGCTGTGGATAGTATGTCCTCAAAACGTTTCTTATTGTGTCGCCGCTGCAGTGTATCGGTGCTATGTACTTTGCTCCCAGCTTGACGAGAGTGTCGGCTATTTGTTTGCAGACTGGTTCTGGTGTGCCGAAGAGGTGGAAGCCGCCGATAACCAGTGCTATGGGGCGGTGGGTTTCCTCTACTGCCTTCCTGGCTATGTTCGTTACTCCGGGGTGGCTGCATCCGACTAGTAGTACTAGGCCCTGGCTGGCCACGTTTACGGCGAGGCTCTGCTCCCATGGAGGCCCGTGGAGCGGGCCAAGTATCAGTATGCCCGGTGCTATCTCCGTTGTCTCGTTGACCACTATGATGCTGTGGAGCCCCATTCCGTGGAGAGCGTCTAGCGTGTCCGGGTTGAAGCCGCGAGGGACGTAGACTGGCTTATCCGGGCAGTGCTGGGCTATGTACGCTAACCCGCCTATGTGGTCTAGGTGCTCGTGCGAGACCACTATGGCTGAGACGTTGCACGGGTCTATGCCGAGCCTATGGGCGTTGAGTCCTAGGATGTAGTCGTCCGGCCCCGTATCGAACAATATGTTGGCTACCGGTGTCTCGACGAATACGCTTAGGCCCCATGCTGGCTCTAGGCCCTTCCAAGCCCGGTTATCCACCACGATGTAGAGCCTTGCCCAGGCAACGCTGCCGATGCCTTGGGCTCTGGGAGTGCCCGTCTCTGACGGTCTGAAGCACTCTCCTACCCTATTTACCCCCAGCACGTACATGCCTAGAAGTGCTAGGAGTACTGCGAGCAATACGAGTATGAGCAAGGGAGATGTAATCGCTCTCGGCAAAACGGGTTGCCCGTGTAGGAAGAGGAGGGATTCCCACGCGTATACGCGTCTATGCTAGCCACGAGGTGTTCCGGAGAATCGTTTCAAGGACCTGGTCGTGGGCCCCGAAGGCCTCGTAGAAGCTATCCACGTAGGCCGACGCCATGCGGTAAATGATGCGAGCAACCTGCTCGTCCACGTCCTTGGTGGCGAGGTTCAAGGGGTACGGGTCATAGTAGTCGTCTCCCCTTATCAGCGAGGAGGCGAAGTGCCAGAGTATTTTCCTCCTCTTCCTGCCCGAGACTTTTTCGAAGCTCGACCCAGTGGCGCTGAATGAGCAGTGGAGAACATATATCGAGTCAATTAGTATTGGCTTCTCCCTATTACTGCGCCCAGCTGCCTCAAGGTCAACAATATGGTAGCCGTGCTTAGTCACACCCACTGGCTCCAGGGGTGGCCGGACACCGTAGCGCTCTATGCCGCGTGGATCGTAGAGCAGCACCGTCGTGCCGCCGAGGACCTCTAGGCGCCCATCCTCTCGGAGCCTTGCAACCGTGTTCTCGGTCGAAGCGACGCCGAGTCCCCGGGCCAGGGAGAGCACTGCGATAGTGCTCTTGCCGCCGTGCGGGTAGCCGAGGAGCAGCACCCCGTGGCCGTTTGACGGATCGTGTATGACCACGCTGTCGGTGAGCAAGATGTAGCCGCTCCTAGCATAGGTCCTGGCAGCGACCTGCAGCATGAAGAAGACAGGAGCCTCGTTGACATAGGGCTCGGGTACACCGCTACGAACATAGTAGGCATCAGCTTTCTCGCCGAACTCGTAGCCCGTTACCTCGAAGCCGTCCCCATTCCACCACTCCACTACAGCCTTGACGGGTATAGAAGCGGTCTCCACGACGCCTTTTACCGGGATATAGCGCCGGGCGAAGAGGCCCTGGTAAGCATCAGCTACTTTGTCCGCTATCTCGGCGCTGCGTACTCTTAGCTCAATACCTATACCGCCAACGAGGCTGATAACTGGCATCAGCTACCCTACCCTGTGCCCCCATGGTAGAATAGCTCCACGTATGCGGCTGGGAGGCAATAAAAGCACCGTCCTAGTGAAAAGAGAGAAACCGATATGTTCATTGCAATACTCCGTGTTACTGAGAGGCGGCCAAGCGTTTAGCGGGCTAAGCTCTTTCTCGCCGAGCATGCCTTGAGCCTATCACAAGTATTGCCAGAAGAGCCAGCGCTGCAACCAGAGCCACGCGTGCATAGCCTAGCCGAGCCGAGCTTTCATTCGGCACGGTTTCTTCGGTTACTGGTTGTTCTGTAACCGTAGTGGTTGTTGTGACTGTTTTCCAGAGGGTCGTTGTACTGGTAACAGTCTTGGTAGCAACAACTAGTTGTTGTACTGTGCTGGTACCTGATGACCCAATAATGTATCCGTTAGGAATTGTTTTGCAGGCCTTTGTGGCAGCCTTGTAGCTCTCCATGCTTTCCCTGTCTAGAACTGTTCCCGGGGCTACCTGCAGTGTTGTACTGTGGAGCGAGACAGTACAACTAGAGCCTTCCTTGGGGTCCTCGAAATACATGTATGTAACGAGCCTGCTCTGAGCGTCATAGACGATTGCCAAGCGTTTCAAAGGACTACACACAACGACGAGGCTCCTGGCACCAGGCTGGGCCCCCGCATCGCCTCCAATGTTTAGCGAGCCTTCGAACCCCTTATCCACTAGGAACCATGCATCGCGTTCTCCGAGATTAGTTACTGTTACTGCCACCCTGTGGTCTCGGAGCAGTTGTTCAAGATCCTGCATTGATAGGAAGCCGAGTTCGCGGACAAAGTCCTGGCACGGCAAGTCATCCATATTATTGCTAGTGCCTACGTCTACTATCTCAGCCCTAGCTACCATCTTGTAGCTAAACGTGCTGCTGGAGCCAGGTGGCGCGAACTCAACATCCTTGGCCACCAATGCTAGGTCTATGACTACGCTACTCGAGTCCTTCGAGCACGTAATCGTGTAGTGTATCTCATCTCCTTCCCGTACTAGGGGGCTAGGAGGTATCATTGCACTAGCACTTACCGCTAGGCCGACGACAATTGTCGTCAAGAGCATTACCACTACTGATATCAATAATACGTGTTCTACACAATGCTCCAAGCCCTCTAGCACCGCTGAGGAGAAGCCCCGTATCTAGGCATTACGATGAGCTTTGATTACGTGTAATCAAGCCCAAACCTATTGCAACCAATAAGGCAGTACCAGGCTATGGTGTATGGCATGAGATACAAGGCTCTATATGGTGGCTTAGTGCTCGTAGTCCTTACTCTAGCAGTGTTTCAGCCAGTGACTGTGAAGGCTAAGAGTACTGGACTTGGATGGATAAGGCCGGGGCTTCACGTTGCCTACGTTTGTGTTTCTGGCTCGCTCACCATTAGCCCGTGGGCTGGATGGAGGTCCTCGCTGAGCGACGAGGTATCAGTGTACGGCGGGGTAGGTCTTGGGCACCACAAGATACCGGTGTTCAAGGTCGGGAGATCTTCTGCGCTCAACATCTATGAGCATTACGTGGTGAAGAGCATCGACAAGAAGGGTGTCCATCTCTACTACGCTGTCTGGGCGAACAAGAGAGACGTGGGCGCATTTAGCGCCGAGGACGCGGTTGTGCCCCCAAAGGAGCCGTTTAATGGACCCTTCTGGGTAGACCCGGGCCTCTTGAGGAACGCTGAGCAGGGCTCACTGATACGCATCAAGTGGGGCGACAAGGAGATACCCTATGCCGTGAAGTTCGAGGGGAGATACGACCTATCGCCCTTCAACCAGGGCAGCAATGGGCTGGCGAAGATCGCTCCAGGCATGACTATCCCCTTGCCCAAGGGCACTACCCGGGACGTAGTAGCACTCGTAGCGGTAATGGATGCTATAGTTGAGCGGAACGGGCAGAAGCAGCAGAAGCGAGTCATACACGAGCTCGTCGTTGACAAAGAGACTGGGCTGATACTCGAGGAAGCCTATATGGAGAGGAGCACTGAGCAACAAGGCCCAGTACAGGCTGTGAGCAGGTCTCTCTATGCACGCTACCTAGCCGAGATAAACATGGAGATGAGTGGAGGCTACAGGTTGTTCCGAGAGGAGAACCCAGTTATCCATGCCGGCTACATGGTTGATGCAAACGGTATGCTCTCGCCGGGCGGTACTCCCTCGCTGAACAGTATAATATCGACCATAGTCGTAGCCGTCATGGGGGTGTACAAAGGCCATGCAGTCACCTATATGCAGCTATTCATAGGCCTAGATACACCGGTCACAATGGCATACATCATTGACTCGAACATAAGGAGCGGAGAAGAACACGTATTGGAGGCAGTCAACCCGCTTACGGGCCAACACGTTGAAACCGTTGAGGGGTCGGGGCAAGGCATACTCTATTTGCCGCAAAACCGGCTAGGGTCAAGTAGGATAGAGGTCTATGGAGCCTCGTTCGTCCTCGTGGATACGAAGAACGCGGAGATAGAGGGGCTAGGGCAGAGAAAGGTATACGTCTACACCACGCAGGACGAGCACAGCCTAATATCCCTAATGGCGTACATAGATACCGGTAAGGGAGGCGTCCTCGCAGTCATACAGCCAGGCGGCGTGCCAGGATACCAGTTCCACCCCGTGCCAGGCGCCCCTGTCTCGGAGACCCCTAACACGTTCCCATACATGGTGGAAATAAGTGAGCTCGTGGCTTCACGTATAGGCAACCAAGCCAGCAATGCAGCGGGAGAGCAGGGAGGAGGGACGCAGAACAATAACCAGGTAGATATTGATCAGCTGATAAACTCGCTCAGCCAGGGAGAAAAGGACAAGGAATCGGGAAACAGTAGCGGCGGGGGATCTGAGAGCACGGGGCAAACCGCTGCCAGCGGATCACAATCAGTAGCCATAACGACTGGGCCTCCAACGTGGACCATGACGAGCAGTAATGGAGGGGGAAAGGCTTCGGCCCAGCCAACGCACTCTGCTACATCAGTAACCATGGCCTCAGGTGAGCAGCGAGGCTCGCAAAACGAGGCGAGTCGTGGAAGCACAGCGAGCAGTGTGGAAAACAATGGGGGAGAAGATAAGCTCGACAAGTATGTATCAATAGGTTTGACGCTGACGGTGTTCCTGGCAATAGTCATCTATGAGGCTAGGCTTAGAGCGAGGCGAGGGATGGCGAGCCGCTAGCCTATATCCTCATGTAGGGAAGGGCGCTTTTAGCCCACAAGGTATTTTCTTAGCCTAGCCCGGTACACTGCTATGTCTAGCAACAGTATCACGAGGGACGCTATTGCTATCTTCACTAGTGCCCCCGCTATCTCGTTGAACCCCATGTTGTACACCATGATGTTTCTCAGCGCGTCCATGACCCATGTTACGGGAGAGTAGTCTGCTAGTAGCTGTGCCCAGCGCGGCATCCAGGACTTCGGGAACCATATGCCCGCTGTAAAGGCTAGTAGGAGGCCTAGCGCTATGCCTAGGCTGCTGGCGCTGTGCTCCGTTTTCGCGAAGACGGATAAGAGTAGGCCTATGCCGACGCTCATGTATGCAGCGATGAATAGGAGCAGTGGTACTAGCCAGTGAACCGGGTTAGCAGGGTCAAAGACTATGTGGGCTCCCGTGCCATAGACGCCTGCCAGGAGCAATATAATTGCCGATATAAGCATCACTACTATGCTGGAAAGCATTAACCCTGCTATCAGCGTTCCAGGAGTTATCGGTGAGGCCAGTATCCTGCGAAGAGTACCATTCGATTTCTCCCGGTAAATAGCTGCCGCTCCCGCCGAGAACCCAGTGTAGAGGAACATCATGCCTATGCCCCCTACGGTGTACCAGCCTAATATATTCTCCCTGGATGCAAGAGTCTCCGGCTTAACCTCCTCATAGGAAGCATTGATAGGCACTGCTATGCCGTAGATAAACCTCTTAGCCATCTCGATGACACTCTTATTCGCACCCAGTGAGCCCATATACTGCTCTATATACGTTATAGAGATCCGCGCCTTAACCAAGCCTATTCTCCGAGAGAACTCGTTGAGAAACCCGCTGACAACCCCGTAGCTTATTGAGGCCGAATAGAGGTCCTTAGCACCTATTAGAACCCTTATCCTGGCCGTCCCCGTGGTCAGGTTCAAGGAGAACCCGCTAGGTATAATTATGCCTGCATCAATTCTGCCGTGCTTTAGGTCATCTAGTAGTGCTGTCTCGTTCTCATAGAGCCTTACATTGAACATGCGCTTGCCCTTATAGGTCACGTTTGACATTATCTTCACGAAATCCTCTGAGGTAAAGTTTAGACCGGGTGGCGGAGCATCCTCGTTAACAATGCCGACGTCTAGCTGGACCGGCGAGCCCGCCCCCGGAGGCACAAAGACGAAGGCGACTAAGTAGATCCAGATGAGGGGCCAGGCTATGAGCCAGAAGACTGCGACCTTGTCGCGGAATACGATTTTCAGGTCACGGATAATGAATGCGAGGATTTGTTTGCCCTTCATCCTCTGAGCCTCCTACCGGTTAGTTTTAGGAAGACGTCTTCGAGCGTAGGCCTCGTTATCCGGAGCTCTAGGACGTGGTAGCCTTTTGAGTAGAGGTCTTCCAGTATGCGTGGAACAATTTTCTCCGGGTCGTCTATGTGTAGCCTAAGCTTGTCTTCTTCGGCGTAAACACCTCTAGTATACCTCGAGGATAGTTCGCTGACGATCTCCCTGGCTGGGGGCTCTTCGAGTCTTAGCTCTACAACTGTTTTCGGCCCATAGCGCTTCTTCAATTCCTCGGGTGGGCCTTCTGCAAGCAGCCTACCCCTATCCATTATGCCTACAACATCCGATAGCTTATCGGCTTCCTCCATGTAGTGGGTTGCAAGAACCACTGCTTTACCCTCCCTTCTCAGCTCCTCGAGGAGGCTCCACACTTCTCGCCGTGTCTCCGGGTCAAGCCCCGTAGTGGGTTCATCTAGCACAAGCAGCTCAGGGTCGTGGAGAAGCGAGATTATTATTGCAAGCTTCCTCTTCATTCCACCACTATACGTTGAAACCTTTCTGCGGAGAACCGCCTTGCTTAGACCAAGCCTTTCTCCGAGACGGGTCGCCTCCTCGATAATCGCGCCGGATTCCAGTCCGTAGAGCCTTCCATAGAACAGCGCGTTATCATAGCCTGACAAGTGCTCTATGAGCCCGTTCTCTTGTGGACAATACCCGATACTCTTTCTCGTCTCTGGGCTGAGAGGCTCGGCTCCCTTGACAAGCACTGTGCCGGAATCCGGCTCCAATACCCCAACTATTATGCTTAGAAGTGTGCTTTTACCGGCACCGTTGGGGCCTAGAAGTCCATATATCATTGGCCTCTCTATAACCATTGACAGATTATCCAATACCAATTGATTGCCGAGATACTTGGTAACGCTATCAACTCTCAGAATAGGTATCAAAGGTCTGCACCGAGAATTCTTTCCCTTCCTTCACGCCCTACAGGTACTATTACGGGAATTAAATCCTACTATACTTTTCCCCTAGATTCTCCAAAAGAGTGTGAAAACAATGCACAGAGGGGCAAGCCGATAACGCCTTGCGGGGGCCGTATCGTAGCAACATTGTCTAAATATATAGGTTTTTGGAAAACATGTACACCATACATATAATGGTTTGGAGAAATGCTTTTATACAAGCAGCTCCCTCTTACCGGTGCTGGACGCTGCGAACACAAACAACGCGCAAGCACACCTTAGCCATTAAGAGGCCTAGGCATTAGGCTTCGTCGGGCTCAGCCCGCATTTTCGATGAAATAACCTCTCCGAAACCGCTCAGGCTTAACTCAAGACCTCTATCTTGTAGGAGGTGATAGGCATGAGTATAAAGGTGGTTTTGGTCGGACAAGGCCTTGTTGCAACCCACTTTGCTGTAGGTGTTGAGAGGATAAAGAGGGGTGAAGTAGAGCCCTACGGTGTGCCGCTGGCAAAGTACAAGCTACCATACAGGATAGAGGATATAGAGATCGTTGGCAGCTTCGATGTTGATGAGGCGAAGGTCGGTAAGACTCTCTACGATGTAGCCAAGGAGGCTGTAGGCGATATCCTACCGGTACCGGATACTCTAAAGAACATTGTTGTAAAGAGAGGTATTCACCTAGACTCCCTACGCGGCCTGCCATTCAGGGCGAAGGGCCTAGAGGATGAACTGGGCTCGGTAAAGGCTGCTGTAGAGGCATTTGCAGACGAGCTCAAGAAGCTCAGCCCCGACGTGGTATTCATAGCGATAAACACTGAGCCCGATAAGCCGTTCAACGACGTAGCAGCACTAGAGAAGGCCATAGAGAGCGGTGAGGGCGTGAACGCCAGCCACGCCTACGCGTACGCGACCTACCTCTACGCCAAGGATACTGGCCGGAAAGTAACACTGGTAAACGTCATACCGAGCTTCATCGCGAGAGACGATGCAATAGTAAAGCTCTTCGAGAGCGTTGACAGCATAGTGCTAGGCGACGACGGCGCAACTGGCGCCACACCGCTCACCGCTGACCTACTAGAGCACCTTGCAGAGAGGAACCGCTACGTACTGAGCATAGCACAGTTCAACATTGGAGGAAACACGGACTTCCTCTCACTGACGATACCGGAGCGCAACAAGATGAAGGAGGCAACAAAGAGCAGCATAGTCAAGGACATCCTCGGCTACGACGCGCCACACTACATCAAGCCGACAGGGTTCCTGGAGCCGCTCGGCGACAAGAAGTTCGTAGCAATGCATATCTGGTGGAAGACCTTCAACGGGCTGGAAGACGAGCTAGTAGTAAACATGAGGATCAACGATAGCCCAGCGCTTGCGGGCCTAATGGTGGACCTAGCGAGGCTCGGAAAGGTACTACAGGATGCTGGCGTAAAGGGCACAGCATACCCAGTGAACGCGTTCTTCATGAAGGATCCAGGACCTCGCGGAGCAAAGAACATGGCAAGGATAAGGGCCTACTACCAGCTACTAGACTATCTCAGAAAGCTCGGACTCGAAATAGACTAAGCCCTGGCCTAGACTCGTTTTTACTAAACCATTCCTCAGCATTCTTAACAGGAAGTATTCTTTCTAATTCTTCTAGTCCAGGCATTATTCATTGCTCACCGGGGCATACATTTAGCACTCCCGTCTTTCACTACGCTATTATACCGCTTCATCCCATTCTTCTTTAACACTTGGAGGAGAACTCGTCGTGCGCTTCGTTATTGGTTGCAAGCCTGGAGAAGCAAAGCCCCGCGAAGAGAAAGTTGCTATCATAGGTGCTGGTCCCGCAGGGCTTGGCGCCGCTGGCTACTTACGCTGCCGCGGCTTCAATGTAACAGTCTTCGACATGCTCCCGGAGCCTGGTGGCCTACTCATCTTCGGCGTACTGGATATACACGTCAATAAGCCGAAGATCAAGGAGGGTATAAAGGAACTCATAAACATGGGTGTACAGTTCAAGCAGTGCGTCAAGGTCGGCAAAGACATCCTTCTCGAGGACTTGATCGAGCGCTACAACGCAGTTCTAATAGCCACCGGTACATGGAAAGGCCGCCGCCTAAACATACCCGGCCGCGACTTACCAGAGGTGGTAGACGCCTTTGACTGGATATTCCAGTACCATCTATGGAAATACGAATATAGTAGAGAAAAGCCGATGATAAAGCCACGCGTAGTCGTGATAGGCGGCGGCTTGACAGCCATCGACGCCGTACACGTGTCTAAGTGGCTTGGCGCCAAGGAGATACACCTGGCCTACCGCCGTACACGTGAATACGCACCCGCAGGTCCAAGAGGCTTCAAGGAGGCTGAAGAAGAGGGAGCCATAATACATGAGCTGCTGAGCCCAGTTGAGTACATTGCCGGGCCCGACGGCCACCTAAAGGCTGTAAGGTTCGAGAAAATGAGGCTAGTACCAAAGCCCGGAGAGAAGAGGCCTGGCATAGAGGGAACCGGCGAATACGTTACAATAGAGACCGATATGGCTATCGAGAGCATAGGCCTCGTGCCCACGCCTCCATTCGAGGACGAGTGCTGCGGGATCAAACTGACCAAGCGCGGCACCATAGACGTTGACGAGTACAAGAGGACTACAAGGGAGCCAGTATTCGCAGCAGGTGACGTGAGCCACGGCCCAAGCCTCATAGGCCCCGCACTGAAGAGCGGAGTAGACGCTGCCAAGGCTATAGAGAAGTACCTTAACGGTGAGCTGGGCTGGAGGAAAGCCTAAGCAGAGAAGCCCCCTTGATTTTTAAACTTCTGCACTAGTTCATCGGCTGCCTTTCCTCCTCTACCCTGATCGTCTGGATCTCTACTCTTCGCGCCATGATCCACAACACAACTGTTACTGAGAGGAGGCCGCCAAGAGTAGCTGCACGTACAACGCTGAATGTCTCTGCCTCGCTTGCTATGCTGAATATGAGGTCACGCGCCAGCGCTATAGTGATGGCCTCTAGCAAGATGTCCATCCGGAACCGGCCGCCAACTATGCTGACAACTATTGTGCGCGTCAAGTCGATAAATATGAAGATGAGCAGGATCTTCTCCAACACCTCTGTATAGCTAAACCCCTCAACGATAAGCGCCTTAAAGAACTCCACTATCGCCGCCAGCGTTGCAGTAGCGAGAGCAATCAGCGCGATCAGCTCAAAGACGTGATACGTTTTCTCAACTATTCTTTTCTCTCGCTCACTCGGCGCCGCAAGAGACAATCCAGCACCACGCCCTCCTATACCTGAAGAACCTCTAGGTGGATAAAAATAATCTAAGAACGACGCCATACTACGATAGACGTGGAGTAAAATCATGGACCTAAGTCCTTGAGCGGGGAGGAGAGACCTTGTCCCTTATAGAGTCTGGAGTATACGTTGTGCTCATAACCGCTCCCAGGGGTAAGGGGAAAGAGATTGCACGAAAGCTGGTAGAGGAGAGGCTTGCTGCCTGCGTGAACATTACAAGCGTTGAGAGCGTGTACTGGTGGCAGGGGAAGATCGAGGAGGATAACGAGGACCTGCTTGTCGTCAAGACGAGCGCCGAGAAGATAGAAGAACTAGTGAGGCGTGTAAAGGAGATACATCAATACGAGGTACCTGAGATAATAGCGCTCCCTGTGGCGGCCTGCCTCCACGACTACTGTAAATGGGTCAGAGAGGAGACCTCAAAGAAGTAGTCAGTGTTTCTCCTCGAACACGCCTAGGCCATCATAGAGTACTTTTTTGGCGCCAAGCATCTGCTTAACCAGGGGGTCGTCCAGCTCGCTGACGCAGAGCACTATTAGGTCGAGGCTGAGCCCTGGCGGCTTCAGTGCACGAGCCTCCTCAGCAACCCCTACTTTGTCGGCACAGTCTTCGTCGCGAAGCACTAGTGCTACATCATAGTCACTGTATGGAAGATGATCGCCGCGAGCCCTTGAGCCGAAAAGCACTATTGCTGAGCGAGGATATTTTTCACGAAGCCTGGCCAAAAAGGCTTCCAGTAGCTCGTCGCTTTTCGCCACTTTCTCTCTAAGAGATCTTAGAAGCCGCCTCCTTAACCCAGTCGATGATTCTCCTGGCATAGCGGAGACACCTCTCACCGAGCTCTCTGTCATATCTCAGAGGTTTCCGGCCAGGATACCGGGCCATAGTGTAGTGAGGTGTAAGTGCATCTGCGTAGACGAATAGCTCGTCGGGGACACTGATATCTAGCTCTCGGAGCGCTTCAAGAAGCTCTGCCAAGTCGTGCGTAAATGGATGAGTGCCCGTAAGGGCAACGATCAATGCTTCGAGATATAGTTCTGCTGCCTGCTGTGCCTCAAAACAGGTAAGCCAGTAATGGCCTTCCCTAAGATGTCTCTCTGCATCATCTATTAGCACGTCTGCCTTCTCAACCCATTCAAGAGGAAGCTCAACCAAGCCAGCATAGGCCCCACTTACACGGATAGTATTAAGTCTACAATATTAATGCATTAGCGCTGCCCCGTGAAGCCCAGCGTACCCTTAGGTCATCCTAGAACATAATGCTTAATAACCTCTAATCAAGAGTAGTGTCTCTCCAATACTACTTGGAGACGACTGGACGGGCCCGTAGCTCAGCCTGGTAGAGCGGCGGGCTCTTAACCCGTAGACCAGCGGGCCTTAGGGCCTGGCCGTTGGGCGGAAGTCCCGGGTTCGAATCCCGGCGGGCCCGCCACACCCGCCCGCAAGGGCCCACTACTTTTCCGATATCTCTTACTTATGCATACTTAATTATATAAACAATAACTAAAACACTTATCTTAGCTACTTTTGAACCTATTAATGACAACTGTCATAGATGAAATTAGAAGCCCTGATAAGAAGCCACGAACCAGATATCCAATAGAATTTACAGGATAAACTATAAGTATTACCAGTTTATATAGCACTAAGATAAATATTACAATAAAAGCAACTCCAAGAACTAAAGCAAGTGCATAAAGCAATATCCTTATTGCTCTCCTTGATACAATATTGTAAACACTTGTTTGTTTGAATATTTCATGAGGTATCAGTGCTATATAAGCCAAGTAAACAATTAGCCTTAAAGAATAGTCTATTATTATCTCAAAGTTAGAATTTGATGCTCCAAACACTAAACCATATATAATACCATACATTTCGGTTCTAGTGATGTTTAGTACGTTCACGTTAGCTAATCCTGTGAGCTTGAGCAATCGTGTAATTGAAGTACCCCCGCCGAGGTAATAATTAAGCACAAGCATGCTAAGAACAACAGAGGATGCTAGAAACATCCCATCTGCAAGTTCAAATGCATCTATTTCCCCATTCTCTAGCGCCCATTTCCTTAGACTATAACTCAATATAGTCATAGCAATTGTAATCAATAGTATAGATGCAGTAATCAGCAGAGACACCCCTAATTTATTTGATAGGCAAACTGTGTTAATAAGTATATACACTCATCAAAGTGATCAGCTTGACTAAGTACAAGCTACGTGAAGCAAGCCCACCCTGTTTATGGTTGGAGCCAGTTGAGCATAGAGGAGCCGATGCCCACAATTATTAATGGAACATTGTACTGGAAGACAACTATAACCACTAAGGATTACCGGGGCCTAGTATCAGTGGACGTTGTCAATGCCGACACGGGTCAAGTTCTGAGCCTAATCCCACGCCACAGTACAAGCTACTTAGACCTAGTAGTGCTCCTAGCCAAGGGAGGAAAGCCCGAGAAGGGAACCATACAGGAGAGGATAGAGAGTATTGAAAAACGCATAGATAAGCTCATAGGCGAGCTCGAGGAGCTGAAAAAAGAGCTTGAAGAACTAAAGAGCCAGCTCAATGAGACTAAATAATTCTATAATCCCTTTGTTGCCGCTACTCCTTCTTCCCCCTACAGGCTTCCTCCAGGCGACGAATCAGCTCCCGGCAGTCACGGAGCTTTTTCGCAGCCTTTAGTGAGCCACTATTAGCTGCTAGTCTCAGCGACCTAAGCACTAGGCATAGGAGGCCTTGTTCGTCCAGGTTGTTCAGCTTTAGCGCTGAGAGCAAGGCTTGCCTCGAAGCCGGACGGTCACGTGTCTCGAGGAAGGGTAGCCACTCATCCCTCGCAACACTGCGTATGAAGACACCATCCTCGCAGAGTATTATCTGTGTACCCGCGTGGCCCTCGAGGGATACTTCATACTCGCCACAGGGAGGTGCAAGACAAAGAGCCAGTTCTAGTGCTGAACTACTCGGTTTACAGCTGCACGTCAAGGCTCAACGCCATACAGGGGAGAGACGGGTAAACGCGGGTTAAAGAGGTATAAGAGGCCGATGACTCGCTGTGCGCAAGGCCCAGATACCAAGAGAGGGATCCAGCATCTAGGCAGCTAAGGCCGCCCCTGTTCTCGAGACTATGGATAGGCAAGGGGGGCTCATCCTTACCGTGTCCTGCCAAGAATTTTCTCAAGGAAGCTACTCCGCTGCCTCCGGGGCTCTGCTCGGTCACAAAGAGTCGTCGCCACCTCTCTGCCTCGGAGCGCCTCAATGGCCTCCCGTAGTGCTTGTTGCTCTCTCCTTGTAATAGGCTCTTGGCTGCGATAGTCGTGTTTCTCTATCAGTCTTTCAAGTCTTTCCCGAATATCCTTGAGCTTCTCTAGCTGTGCTCGAAGAAGCTGGTTCCGTAGCTCCTTTTGAGGCAGCCTACTCAGCACCATTCTTAGGTGCCTTCTGCAGAGAATGGCTGGTAATGTAGCGTATTCCTCGCGAAACTTCTCAGAGACTTGGTAACACTTGGAAAACTCCTCAACATAGATCTCTTCAGTCTCCCTCGCGGTCCTACATACAGGGCACTCGTTCTCCTCTTCGGGTATTCTACCCTTCTCGAGGCTCTCCATATACGTTGAAACCACATCCTCATAGATAATTGCAGCCCCGAGGCTATCAGCTATCTCCGGGCTAAGAGCCATCCTCAGAAGCAGCCATGCGTGGTGAGTGCAAAAGCCGAGGCTGCTGCGAATCTCGCGCCGAACACCAGGATCGTTAACGTACTCGTAGAGGATACTCTTAACAAGTCTTTCCTCCGCATCTCTTATGAGCCTACATATCGGGCAGCCGGGCTTCCTAAGGGCTTCCCGGAGATAGGCGCCCATAATGCTTCTACATTCTTCGCTCATTGATTCCTCGCCAATCGTCTGACACGCGTGTACCTAGCAGTTGCAGCTACAATTAAGTACTCTCCTTGCCGCGAAAAATGGTAGGGGTCGTCGAGAACTCCTTAACCATTGCTGTCTCGTCCCTTGCACCGCCGCGTTATATGCTGTGACGGAAAAATGTAGTTTATCGGGTACTCGTTGCAGAATTGCAGCTAGTGGTGCTTCGGCTTTGCGAGAGGAGCGCCTTCTAGGAGGTATTCAAGACCTACGAGCGCATATATTATGCCCCATACTTTGTCGAAGTGTGCCTCTTCAAGAGCTTTGTAGATGAATAGTGCTGCGAGGACGAGATATACTAGGTTACTTGCCTTCCGGAAGACTATACGTCCCAGCCCCGGAACAGCCTCGCCATAAAGGAGTCACCACGCGTCAAAACGAGGGTATTCGGGTCCAGGTTTTCCTGCTCAGAGTATGGATTAGTAGTTCGTTCTCCAATAGGTTATTAGGCTATGAACCCCCTTTATTAATGTTAACGCCTGTGAATAGTGCTTGTCTCGGCCAGCATTAGCGTTTTTGCCCCTTAGTACTGGAGACTGATTCTATGCGGAGGCGGGTTCTCAGCCTTGATACGCGGCTCAATACGCGCAGGGTTCGACAAAGGCGAAGTAGATGCAGTAGCTTACGTGGTTAGCAAGGAAACACTTGAGAAAGCAAAGGCTCTAGGCAGAGCGTCTGCCGAAGCCATTGGCCTCGGCGACTTCAGGGCAGGGCTCGAAGAAACAGCCATGCTCTATGAGCCGGGCACTAAGCCTAGCCGGGTCATTCTGAGCGGCGTGGGCGGTGCAAGCGACTGGCCGGACCTCGTTGAGAGGCTTCGCGTCGGCGTCGGGGCTGCTGTCCGAGAAGCCCGCAAGAGGAAGGGCATCAAGAAGCTCGGAGTAATTGTTCTCGAAGAGCTCGTGGAGAAGGCGGCCGCCGAGGCAGGCAAGAGCACGGACTGGGTTATCGAGCAGCTAATGGTAGCCGCGGACATGGCTAACTATGCCTACGCCTTGAAGGGCAAAGGCGATGCACCGCACGTCTTGGCCGAGATAGGCGTAGAGCCCGGCACCGAGGCTGCTCTCCAGAACGCTCTAGGCATAGCTGAGGGCGTTAGGGTTGCAAGGGATATCGGTAACGCGCCACCGGCCATGATGAACCCGGAGCGCCTAGAGGCCTATGCTAGAGAGATCGCGGAGAAACTAGGGCTAGGCATAACTGTGCTTCACCGTGGCGAGCTCGAGAACCTAGGGATGGGCGGCATACTGGCTGTTGGGCAGGGTAGCGAGGTAGAGCCTCGGCTCATAATACTTGAGTACAATGGCGGTGGAGACACCGTAGCCGTAGTGGGCAAGGCCGTGACGTTCGACGCTGGCGGTCTAGACCTCAAGCCCCCACAGGCCATGCTCGAGATGAAGTACGATAAGTGCGGCGGCGCAGCAGCAATAGGCACCGTGGTCGCGGCTGCTCGGCTCAAGCTACCCTACCGAGTAGTCGCCCTGGTACCCGCTGTTGAGAACTTGCCGAGCGGGAAGAGCTACAAGCCACTAGACGTCATAAAGATGTACAACGGCTTAACAGTTGAGGTCGGCAACACTGATGCCGAGGGCAGGCTCATACTCGCAGACGCCCTGGCATACGCGGCGGAGAAGTACAAGCCCAAGTTCATGGTAGACTTCGCGACCCTCACCGGGGCAGCAGTGGTAGCACTTGGAAACCACGCGGCAGCACTCTTCAGTAACAACGAGGAGCTACTGAGAAGCGTCGAGAAGGCCTCAAGGCTCGCAGGCGAACCAGCCTGGCCAATGCCCCTCTGGCCGGTCTACGAGAAGCAGCTCGAAAGCAAAGTAGCCGACACAAACAATGTAGGAGGAAGACCCGCCGGAGCAATAACTGCCGCGAAGTTCCTAGAGAAGTTCGTCGGAGACACCCCATGGGCTCACCTAGACATCGCCGGCACGGCCTGGGTACAGGAAAAGGGGCCCTGGAAACCCTACTACCCCGGCGGAGCAACAGGCTGGGGCGTAAGAACAGTCATAGAGCTACTCCGGAAATAATAGGTCTTGATGCCGAGGAAACATCGCTCGCTAAACCACTATTGATTTTTCCTTGTTTATAGCATATTTATCTAAACTGTTCGAGTCAAGGTATTTAAATCACAACCTGCTCCACAGTACTGTAAGGCGGCCCAAGAAATGCTCAGCAATAGTGAGAAGAGCAGCCTCGAGCAGAAGCTCACCGATATGCTGAAACGCGTTGCTCCCGGCGCCTTCACGGCACTCGACATGGCCGCTAGGCGGTGCTGCGGCACCTCCTTTCCCAGGCTATTGGTTGAGGGAAGGTTCTCCGAGGCAAAAGAGCTTCTTAAGAAGATTTATAGCTCTGAAACCGGTCTTCGAACCGCCCTCTTAATCTTCGTTGCAAAACCGCTTGTAGAGCTACTTGGCTTAGACAAGAAGCCCGAGGAGCTAGCAGAGGCGATGCTTAGGGATGACTGGAGCCGCGTATACGAAATACTCGGATTGATGACCAAGCCTTACAGAGGCGTTGAAGAAGATGTAGGTGAGATGCTTCTGTGCATCTACGCCGCAGAGCACCTAGCTGTGAAAGCATATCTATTGCTCGGCGACCTCCTTGCAAGAAGAGATCCGCTACTAAGCAGCGTATCGAGCTACATAGGACTAGAAAGCAAGGCGCACATGGAGGCCGTTAAAGGTATCGCCGCGAGGCTCGGCGCTTCTCTCCCCGAAGGCGAGGAAGCTGCCGAGAAATGCCCTGACCCCGAGATAAAGAGGCTTGCAGACTATGTTCAAGAGCTAGAAGAGAAGACGAAGCAGCCAAGCAGTATAGATAGCGCTGAGTCCTTACTGGCTGAGGCATTCCGAGTACTGGCTGGACTCGAGAAGCTTACCGGGGAAGAGAAGTACACACAACTCCTCCTACCACTCATGAAAACCTTGTTCAGGGGCGACGAGGGGCAGCTTGTATCTATGCTCATAGACAACATTGTCAAGGATGAGGAGTTTCACGAGGAGGCTGCAAAGACTCTCTCAAGGCTCATAGCTCTCAGAGCTTCTTCGCGGAGAAGAACCGCCTAGACCCTTCGCGCCCTGTTATCCTTCTATGCTTGTCGTCATAGACGCTAATTGCAGCATGGTTTTCCTCGCATCTGTACTAGTCTTCGCTGCTGCTAGGAGCCTCTTGGCGAGCCTAGACGCCTTCACAAGTATCTCTTTGAGCATTGCAACCTCTGGGCCCTCATAGCCCAGTTCCTCGGCTTTTCGGAGAAGCTTGACGACAAGCTCTAGCTCGTTAAAAGCCATTGTGCGAAGTAGCAGTATCTCGGCCCTGCCCAGCCGCGGCTTAGCGAGCAGACGGTCCAGCTTCTCGAGCAGCGATGCCGGGTCCAGGCTCGCTACTTGGAGACGCAGTAGCTCGGTCTCCGGGTCCACGATCTCTTCCGCTAAGAGAGCGTCGTCGCTGACAACGCCTCTCTCGTACTCCTCGAGGGCCTCTGCTATCTCCTCGGGGCTATTGATTCTCCACCAGTGCTGGTTCCTGCTCTGATAACTGGTCTCGATTACACCGTAGTCTCTTTCAAGGCTGCGGAGAAGCATTGAGGGATTATAGTTCATGCCCCACGCGCGTAGCTTGTTCACTACGTCGCGGTAACTGAAATCCCCTAGCTTGACGCCCGGTGCGCTCTGGGAACCATAGTAGGACTCGAGTATGGCTCGTAGAACAGCATAGGCCCTCTCCCCGTGCCTAGCTAAGAAGTCTAGTACACGTTCTCTCACGCCTAGCTTCTCGCTCACGGCGTTCACGGCCTCGCTACGAGTGATTGACGGGGAGAGGGCCCCCTCCTCCTCGGAAACATGGGGCAATGTGCAGCGGAGGAGGCTCCAGGTACTAGGTTAGAGTTGGTGTTCCCGGATAGAAGTGCAAGGGTAATCAGGTCTGGGGGATTGATGACCTCTGGGTACTACTCTATGTGATACCCGGGCCTATACGGTGCGGAACGAGGGGTCTATAGGAGCGGGAGTATGGTGAAGACAACTATCGCCGAGGTAGCTATAGCCGCGAGCGCTGCTAGAGCAAGAGTCTTCGCAGTATTTGCCCGATAGTAGTCCACTGTGAGGGCGAAGCATAGGTGGACAGGGGAGACCATTACGCCCATGGAGCCCCCGGTATAGGCTATTAGCAGTGCTGCCTGGTTTATGGCTCCGCTGGAGACGATGTATGTCTTGAGCAGCGGTATGGCTGTGGCCGCGAAGAAGTTCTCGCCGCCAGCGGCAAGGCCGAGGATGAAAGGCACTGAGAACAAGACCGTTGTCTCGGGAAGCCCTAAGCCCGTGGCGAACTCGTACATCGCGTGAGGCGCGGCAGTGTGGCTGAGCAGTTCCTTAAGGAAGAGGGCTTCCGCTAATACTCCGTGTATTCTCGGCTTCGTTGCAAGCCCCAGTGCTCCGCGCAACTCTCTCCGCCCGGGCCGAAGCACTAACAATACCACCGCGAGGGTGATGACGAGGGCCTCTAGGAGGCCAACTACGTGGCTGAATACCAGGGCTGCTAGGAGGAGAAACGGCCACAGCGCCTTGAGGAGGTCCATAAGCCTCCCGCCCCTATTGCACTTG
Organism: Pyrofollis japonicus; assembly: GCF_033097485.1. NCBI lineage: Archaea > Thermoproteati > Thermoproteota > Thermoprotei > Desulfurococcales > Pyrodictiaceae > Pyrofollis > Pyrofollis japonicus. The sequence continues at coordinate 67,254 of NZ_AP028634.1, read as the reverse complement.
TAGCGATAGAGTGCAGGAATAGCCACTAGGAGCCCGCCAAGTATTGCTGCAGGAGTCTCGGGCCACGTGTTAGAGACGACACCCATGGGTGTCGTGCCGAGCACCGCAGCGGTGATTATTATGCTCTGGAATATGGGCCACATCGGAACCCATACGTGGCGGAACCAATAGTTTAGGTACCCAGCCCACTCCGGGGGCATACGGGCCTCCTCTAGGTACTTCCGCCTCATAGCCATGGCCGAGACCAGGGCGCCGCCAGGCATGGGTAGGAGGCCTATGAGAGCCGGTACTGCTAGGAAGCTGAACCTGCACCCAACCGCCGACGAGCCCTCCACCAGCAGGGAGAGGTAGCCCGCCTCGCGGAGAACGCCGGCCAGGAACAAGCTGAGAAATATGTAGACAAAGGTTCGCAGATTAACCCATTCTCCCAGCGCCAAGAAGCTAGCAACAATGCTGTCAGCGCCGTGGAACAACAGACTATAGGCGCCGTAAACAGCTATCATCGCCGCGATAGCCGCCAGCGGCCCCCTGCCGCGGAGAGCAACCACCACAAGTACAGCGTAGCCAGCAATGAACGCCACTAACTGGCCTGGAAGCACTGCCGAGACACCGAGCCAGCTCAGCCACTGCGCTAGAGCACCGAGCCTGGCATGATAAGAGCTTGTCCCCGCACAACAAGGCATCCGGGCAGACACGGCATCATGGACAGTGGCTAGAAGAGGAGAAGACTACTCCTGCTTGTTTTCCGGGACGCCTATGATTAAAATACGGCAATAACTCCTCTCCTAGACCTAGGCAGGTGTGCTTGTCTTGGCAGAAGACCTTGTAAGAATCTTTACCCAGGCCTCCGAGAACGAGAAAAAGTACGCAGAGGAGCTAGAGAACATAGCCAGGGATCTTCCCCACCCTATTCTCAGAGCACTGCTCCTAGGAATAGCTGGCGACTCGCGCAAACACAGCTTGTTCTACCAAGCAGCAGCCGAGATAGCTTCGGGTAAGCAGGGCCTCTTGACGCGGGAAGAATTAGCTAAGCTCAAAGAAGCGGTGAGGAAACACATAGAGACCGAGAGAAACATGGTAGAGCTAGCACACAAGCTGCTCCATCAAACCGATGACCCTAGGCTGAAACTAGTCCTAGAAGCTATACTCGAGGACGAGAACCGCCACCACGCCCTCCTAGTAGCACTAGCCACGCAGGTAGAGAAACTAGAAACCATAGAGGACGAACAAGAGTTCTGGAAACAAGTATGGAGCAGTAGCACAAGGCCCTCCAAACACTATCTAGCAGGACCGAGAACAAGAGAATAATAGCTAGCCGCTATTCGGTCTTAACGCCTTTTAGCCGCCGAGGATGACGGGTCTCATCGAAGTATCCTATTTGGGGCTGCAGGCCTAGACCAAGAATCTTGTACGCATACGGCCAAGAGGGGCTAGCCAGGGCTGCAGCACAATATTGTTGCAGTCGTTATTTTTGTTGCATTTTCTCCTCAATTGTTTTGACTAGCCTCTCTACATGTTTCAGCGCCGCCTCTACATGTCTTTTCTTACACCAGCCCTCGTAGAAGCAGATGTGCATGCTATTCGCTTGGTTCCATGCATCGTCAACCCAGTCTCCCAGTTCCTCGCCAAGCCTTGCTGCATACTCCCATAGTTCGCTGTGGCTCGCCAACCGTTTCTTGTCCTGCCAAGACGCATAAGCCTTAATCGCTAAGGCTGCTGCACCCCATGTTTTCTCAGCCGCCTGCCTTATGTTGCCCCTCTCAAGCTCCTCATAAGCTTCTCTTAGAAGCTCTTTCGCAGCATCTATGTATTCTTGTGCACGTGTTTCTGGATCAAGATTCTGTACAAGTATTTCAACTACATATTCTTCGAGTCCAGTACCTTGTTTTTCAGCCTCACGTTTAATTCTTTCCAATATTCTCTTAGGGAGCGTTATTGTAGCAGCCACTGTTCTCCCCTCTATAAGACCACTAGGAATACGAGAAAAAGTCCTACTATACTTAATGAGATTCTGCATGAGGGGTGTCAAGGATCTAGACTATTAGAGCTATTATGCCTTCTGCTAAGCCTATTATTGCTCCCAGGATGAAGCCCATTATCTCTATGAATCTTAGTTCCTTGCTGGCTATTTCCTTGAAGACCTTCTCGAGCTCTGCCACGGGCAGGCTCTTGAACTCCTCCTCGACTATCTCTGCGACGTTTACTCTCAGAGATGCCTTCTCTAACAGCTCTATCACCATAGGGGTTACTGCTTTCGCGAGCATCTCGGCTAGGCCTGGGAGAAGCATCGCTGCCAGGGGGCTCTGTATAGGCGACTGGCGCAGCTTCTCCTCCACGGCCTCCCTTATGAGGCCAGCTATCTCCTTCTCCAGGCGCTGCTTATACTTCTCACGAATACTCCTAGAGTACGCGTACTTCGCCATCACTCGGCCTAGGCGCCTAGCAAGTGCATCCTTACGGGCCGGGATAAGGCCCTGGATGCAAACTCTGCGACCTGGGAGAATGCAGCGGGGCTTCTCGGGCCGGAACAACATACGGACAGCAATAACGTTGGTTAGGTAGCCTATTGCTCCGCCAACTAGGCCGAAGAGTACTATTATCCCTATGCTGGTTAGGAGCCCCAACATTTATACCCGCAGAGGCGGCGAGAGAAGAGAATTTTATTTAATCCCTGTCGGCACGGCAAGAAGCAGAGACAATAGAATTGATATAGACTTAAAAAGCCGTGAGGCAAGGTAGGAAAAAGGTGCCGTATTAGTGGAATGGAAAGCCAGCGTTCTTCCATGCTAGCTGCGGCGCTAGTAGGATAGCGTATCTTAGTGCCAGTGCGAAACATGCTATGAGTATTGCTCCTAGGTAGATGTTTACCTTGTTCTTCTTGGGCATCGTGTAGTACATTGCTATTGGGGTTGCCCAGCCCAGTACTAGGTAGCTCCAGAACGCTACTGCCGCCGATGTTGACTTGATTAGCCAGCTTACCGGTGTTGACCCGAACCTCGCATAGATGTCTATCAGCATGCCTATGAGCATGGCTATTTCCATCCATAGCACTACTACATCGTACTTGTGGAGCTTCTCGGCGATGTCTAGCCACTTGTCCTTGACTTTCCGGAACTCTGGTAGCAAGTAGTCAGGCGTGAAGCTTCCCAGGATCCTTGTCATTATTATTGTTGCTGCTATGCCGCTGCTTGCCCCGCTTGTCACAAAGAGCCATGAGAGCCAACCGGTGTTCCAGAGGGCTGCATGCCTCGCCATTGATAGTAGTAGTCCAGTGTATGCTGCTGTTGCGAAGCCAAGTATTGCTGCTATGAAGCTGAATACTAGCCTCCATGGCCTGGATGCGTTGGCGTAGTACATTATTGCTACTATGAGCCCCCATATTATCGCGACTGATATTATTATCGAGCCTATAGTCATTACTGATGACGATGTATTGTTGAACACGTTGAGTATGTGTAAGAGCCCCTCGGTTCCGACGGCTGCGCGGTGTAGGTCAAGTACTAGCAATAGGACACCTGCTGCAAGAGTTATTGGTGCGAGATACGATGCTGTCTTCGCCACCACGTAGTACTTCTCGCCCTTCTTGTCAGCATAGTCTGCTGCGAAGCCGAGCATCCACATTCCGCCAGCCATTCCGCCAAGGTAAAGATACAATGCTATGAGTGTGCTCCATGTAACATCAGGTCCTATCTCCATTCGGACTCACCTCCGAGGCTACTCTTTCTTTTCCTCTTCACCTTTCCGGGACTTTACCAGGCCAGCCAAAATAGCTCCACCAACAGCACCTATAGCCACCCACTCCGCGAGAATCTTCCCGCTAAACGAGCTATAGTTGTCCTTCCCGGTGTTCGACAATGCGTATGCAGGCTCCCTGGTAGACGCTGATGGTAATCCGACGTCCTTCGGCCTGACACCCTTGGGCAGGGCTATCATGTATCTTGTCCCACCGACCTCGCGGAGACCATAGACGTAGCGCCCCTCCTTGTCAAGGGCTTCTGCCTTCGCCCTTATCTCGTCATAGTCGCCGAACACAAGCGCTCCCGTCGGGCATGCCTGTGCACATGCCGGCGGTATGCCATTCTTTATCCTGTCATTGCAGAACGTACACTTGTCAATCGTGTTCGCCTCCTTGTTGAGCTTGACTATGCCAAATGGACACGCTACTTCGCAGTAGCCGCAGCCAATACACTTGCTGCCATCCCATACTACTGCTCCTGTCTCTGAGTCAACGTGTAGCGCCCTGGTCGGACAGACCTCTACACATGTTGGCTGGAGGCAGTGGAAGCACTGGAGCTTCGTGAACACCCATAGCGGTGGCTTGCCGTTGCTGCCGAAGAGCTCGTGGAATATTATGGTTGTCCACGTCCTTGATGTAACGTATTGCGGGTTCGTATAGGTCGGGCTGAACTCCGTGTCGTCGCCTGGTAGGTTGTTCCACTCTAGACACGCTATCTCACAAGCCCTGCAAGCTATGCACTTCTCCGCGTCAAAGAGCATTGCTTTTCCTTTAACCTTCACGGCCACGCATGCTCACCCCGCGGGTTAGCTATTTGAGGGAATAAAGTCGATCGACTTGGCTGTCTTAATGAACTCTGAGACCTTCATGTAGACATACTTGTCCTTAGTGGCCTTCTTGATGTATGCTAGGAAGACCTTGGACTCCTGCATAGTTGTTGTAGTGTCCATGTAGTCGCCTGTCAAGAAGTTAGCTATTGATGTGGATGCGTGGAGGCCGCTGAACCCCCAATGCCACGGAATATTGACCACGTATACCTCTTTGCCAGCAATCCTTAGCTTCGGTGCCCTGTTAGTGATGAGCGCCCTTAGATAGATTCTTGCACGGCGATTGCCTATCTCCACGATGTCGCCGTTCCTTATTCCGAGCTTTTCGGCAAGCTCCCTAGGTATCTCTACGAAGGGCTCGGGGAACAGCATTGCCAGTCTCTGCAGTGAGCGCGTCATTATACCGGTGTGCCAGTGCTCGGTGAGCCTATTGGTTGTTACTACTACTGGTGAGGCTCCTTCGGGTAGGGGTAGTTCCGTTGGGACGAAGTTCATTTCCTCCTTGAAGTGCTCGAACATCTTCTTGTTATGCGGTGATCTCCAGGCGAATGGCGGATACTCTAGCCATAGGTCGATGCTCGGCGACTCAACGGGCTCAAAGTGCCATGGATAGTCAAGGTTGATCCCCTTGAGGGCTCCGCCGTCCTCTACTACGTACCAGTCGCCATACTTCGCTATCATCGAGGCTATGCACGCCTTCAGGTCATGAGACGAGCTGTAGCATGTCTTGAGTTCATCCGTGAATTTCTTGTGCAGCCCGCCTACTGCCCAGTCATAGGTACCTACGTAGACCAATGTCTTGCCGTTGGGTAGCTTCACTTGTCCCTTGTAGTACGGTCTCTTGAAGTTAGCTTTGCCCATCATTACTAGCTCTGGGTCATAGTAGAATGTCTCGCATATTGGGCAGTGGAAGCCCAGCTCCTCAGCAGTCTTTATCTCGACCGTGCCGTCCTCGTAAACGAGCACCAGCTTGCCCGTGACCTTGGCCTCCCTTACCAGCTCGGAGGCGTGGTAGGCCCCGGTGAAGATGTCTGCAAATATTCTTGCCTTCTTGCCGTTAACCTTGTACCAGTGACCTGCCCATCCACGCTTGTAGAACTTACCTAGGAAGAAGTTGTGTCCCGGTATGAAGGCGGGGCGCCAATAGCCCAGCTTGGCGTCCCTTATCTCGCCGGTCTCGCCGGTTATCTTTAGCACTGCTCCGTCTGGCACCGGGTTGCCCTTCTCATCGTTGAAGTCTAGTGGTAGTGCGTACTTGCTCCTATCCATGGTGAAGCTCGCTGTCTTGCCCGCCACTTTTTCTAGGCCGTCAAGGTTGTAGAGTATTCTCACATTCTTGGGCCATGTTACTCCCCAGTCCTTCCATATACGGTACGGCCTACCGTTCACCGTTATGTAGTCCCATAGCCCATCAATATCGCTCGGCGAGCGCGGTGCTGCTGAGAGCCTCTTGGCCAGCGGCTTCATCGCTGCCCAGTCGTACATGCCGCTGTAAAGGTCTACGGCGAGGTCTATTTCGCGATAGATTAGCTCCGTGTCAGTCTCCGCATAGTCGGGGTAGCGGTGGCCTGGGTTACTGTAATCCATGAACGGCTCTATCTTTCTGCGATACACCTCTACGGGCTTCTTCATGCCGAGGTCCGGCCGGTAGAATATTACCCTCTCGACCCGCTTGCCAGCGACCTCACTTGGAAGCCTTATCCCGGCCACTTCGCGCAGGTAATGCCATAGCTTTACGTATATCCATAGGTCTGGCTTAGCGTCTCCGGGAGGCTCCTTGACGCGCTCTGTCCACATTATCCAGCGGTTGCTGTTAGTTATGCTGCCCTCCTTCTCGTAATGGGATGCCGCTGGGAGCACTACGTCTGCGAAGAACGCTGTCTCGGAAAAGAATATGTCACTGACCACGACGAGGTCCATGTTACCCCAAGCAGCGTAGTCTATGAGCGTGTTGGGGCTGCTCACTGCAGGATTCTCTGCAAATATGAACATTCCTCTTAGGACTGGCTCGTCGCTGCCCGGTAGCTTGTCTAGGAGGTTGCCCATCCACCACGTTAGCTCAGTATAGCCCTTGGTAAACGGGAGATCGCTTATCGCCTTGCTGTTCTCGTCCCAGGGCTTGTCCTCTGGATCAGTGCCGACGAATATGCCCATGGATAGCTCGAAGCGCCTCCAGTTCATAAACCACCATGACCAGAGAAGGGCAGAGCTGTTCACCTTGAGCCTGCAGTAGCTTCCATCGCTCGAGCAATCAGTGCAGGAGAGACCGAGCGCCTTGCACGTGTTCTGGCTTGGCGCCCAGGTGAAGGCGTCGGGGAAGCCCTGGTTCTTCCACTCCTGGTAGGCCCGTATCTGCTTAGTACTGGTCGGCACCTTGACATAGCCTGGGAATATGTGGCTCAATATACAGAGATCAGTTGTGCCCTGTACGTTGCTGTGGCCGCGGTACGGGTTTACTCCGCCACCGGGATAACCCATGTTGCCTAGGGCTAGCTGGGTCACAGCGGCCATTCGTATGAACTGTGTGCCTACATGGTGCTGTGTCAGGCCCATAGCCCACTGTATTGTCGCGAACTTCTTGAATCCTGTAGTTACGCCACTGTTCTCGACGAAGGTCTTAGCTATCTGGCGCAGCCTGTCAACAGGTATACCGGTTATGTTCGAGACCTGTTCCGCGTCAAAGTGCTTGACTATTTGCTTAAACTTGCTTATCTCATCCATATCTACGTTTAGTCTCTTAACGTACTCCCTGAATGTGTCCAGCTGGTCTATGGGCGGGTTCCTCTCGTAGAACGCGTAGTGGAGCAGATAGTATAGGAACGCTATGTCGCTTCCAGGGCGGAAGAATGCGAAGAGGTCAGCCTTGGCCGCTGTCCTGCCCATCTTGGGGTCGACGACTATGAGCGTTAGTGTTCCCGCCTCCTTGCCCTCCATTACGTGGCTGAAGCCGACGGGGTGGGCCTCAGCTGGATTGCCTCCGAACACGAGGTATGCTGCCACATAGCTGTTGTCAGGGAAGCTCTGTGTCTGGGCACCGAACCCGAAAGTCGCTGCTAGCCCGGCTACCGTTGTCGAGTGGCACTTTCTCGCATCGTGGTCTATGTTGTTGCTCCCGACGAGCATTGTTAGCTTGCGTATGATATAAGCCTCTTCGTTGAGGTGCTTAGCGCCAGCAAGAACCATGATGGGGAAATAGTTGCCCTTGTAGTAGTATCCATCGCTGTGTACCGGGCCCCAGGTCTTGCCGCGCGCACTAGATGATAACAGGCTGCGGAGCTTCTCAGCTATGTAGTGGAATGCCGTGTCCCAGTCAACAACTCGCCAGCGGGGCATGTATTTCTTTAGAAGAGCCTCCAGATCCTTGGCATCCTTTATTCTCATTACCTCCTCGGGCCTAGGCCTAGGCCCCTCCCGTATAATCGGATATTTGAGACGTAGAGGACTGTACATTAGATCTGTGCTGGCCTGGCCCTTGGGGCATAAGTGGCCCTTGTTTAGCGGGCTACCAGGGTCACCGGTTGCAAACACTACTTCGCCGTTCTTGCGATAGAATATTATGCTACAGCCCACGGAACACCAGGTGCAAATAGCCTTAACGGCTTCCATTGACTCTAAGCCGGGCTTTTCCTCAGCTCTGCCTGGCACCTTGAAGCCTGGTGGGACACGATGCTGTGCCTTAGCAATTGGTACACCGGCCACCTCGGCGGCTGCAGCAGCTGTCAACGCGCTGAGAATCTTGATGACTTCTCGACGGGTTATTCTCGGTGCTTCAAAGAAGGTGTCCCTGCTGCGCATATTGTTTTTATCCAAATCCTCACAGCCTCTACGATTATTACAGTACATTCAATTAATTAAATGGGTAACGCTTGTGGGTCCAACTAATACGTACTACGTATGTTAATTGCTGAACAAAAATCAAGATAATATATCAATCAGAACGCTAATTCGATGAAAACTAGCTTTAATAGGTTCCAAGCCGTGGTCTAAAAGTGGTGCAAAGAGTTTTGCTAGATAATGAGGAGGAAAACGAGGGCTTCGTCATAGAGGAGCCAGAAGACGAGTTTGCATTAGAGGAGCTGACCTTTGGGCCGCTATCCAAGTGTAGAAGCAAGGGTGAGAAGAAGAGGGATAAGTTCCGTGTACAAGGGGTTGAGGAAAAACAGTGACTACAATGATATTGTTAAGGAATGTATGTCCATGTCGTCGGTAGAGGTCTCTGGTATACCAGTCGCTGCTGACTACAGAGTAGAGGTGAGGCTTGAAGCCAAGAAGCTTGGTGTCACGCGCTCTGCGCCCTTCCTTCTAGACTATCTTGCAACCGGGCTCGCCTTATCCCGGGGCAAGATCATGTGCGGAGGCTACGTTGGCGTCGAGCGGGTTGAAAAACTCGGAAAAACGGGCATAATCGTCTACGGCACTACTATGCGTATGCGCGGGGAGCGCTGCGTAGAGAAGCCGGAGCGGCTCAGTCTCCGACTACTCAATAGCATTTATCGAGACTTTTCTACGCGTCTACCGAAGCGTGGCTGCCCTATAGCTGTTCACAGGCTTGCCTTCTACACCTTAGGTAGTAGAGGCCATGTTTTCCGCTTCTTTGTGGTCGATCCCAGTAGGCATGCAGCAGCATATAAGCTGGCTGGCATTATATCGGCGCTTTCGTCGAAACTCCCTAATGAGCCCGGAGTAGTTGTTTCAACAGGCAGGCTTTCCGACGATATGGTGCGGGCACTGTCTCGTGCAGGTATACGCGTAGTTATTAGCTTTCATCACCCCTTGCTTAGTGGGCTGCTAGAGGCTAAGAAGCTTGGAGTAACACTTGCTCTTCAAGACCCTCATACTGGTAAACTACGGGCATTTGGAGGGAACACGCCCGTTGATGAATAAGATCCTAGAGGCAAGCACGGTACATAATTTCCGGCTTATGAGTCGGCTTCTGTATCGTATTCTTTGCACTGTCTTGCTGCCTTGACTAGTTCCCTTGCCTTCTCGGCTATTACTTGGTATGATTCGAGCCTTCTTGCCTCCTCGTAGTCCTTGCCTAGCCCGTTTATTGTTGCCGCGAGCGCTGCTGCCATTGAGGCCGCTGGTACCGTGTTGTTGCTATGGCCGCAGATAGATGCAGCATGCACAGCAGCCTTGACTGGTGACTTGTATCGTAGCGCGGAGTATATCGCTACTGCGAGTGGGTGAGGCGATGTGCATGGCACTAGGAGGAGGAGTTTTGCTGCTTTCTCTTCGGGCTCGTCTAGGAGGTCGGGGACGCGGATGAGCGCCTCTTTTATGAGCTTGTTCTCGGTCATGTCGTGTAGTACGAAGGGTAGGTCATCAGGCTGCACCTCGCCGTGGAGTAGTGAGTGTACTGCTACGGCGTAGAGCCTCGCGGCCTCCAAGTCATGTTCATCTATATGAGTCACCATTGCTTGTGCAACAGACATTGTAGCTACTAGGCGCTGTGTGGAGTAGAAGAGAGCTACGGGGAGCCCGCGGGCAGCTGCATCTACGCGTGAAGAACGCTCAATGATTTGCTCCCTTGCAACCCACCAGGGTATCCCCTGCCTTATCTTGATAATTGCCTCGGCTGTGCCGGAATCATACATTCGGAGCGGATTGTAGATGTCAGCCCTCTCGGCCAGCTCGGCCGCGAAGTCCTCGGGGTTAAACCCGCAATTGTCTATGAGGACGTCTATGAGTATGAGCATCGAGTCAGTTATGGATCCGTAGGCATAGAGGTCTCCGAGGAGGACGCCGGGTGATTCGAGGCCGAGGCTCCTAGCCATGCCTATGGACTCGCCGAGGGACGCTGCGAGCAAGATATCCCTTACGACTCCTTCTCCTAGAACCCGGGGAGAACCGTATGCCAAGACCAATCTATCGCTCCTCAACCTGCTCGGCGAAGAGGGGTTCAGCGAGCCCCCTTTCGGGCAGGGGGCTCTTCCCCCGGAGCTAGAGCAGATTCGGCGGAGTAGGTAATAGTGGTATCGCAACATGTCATTCTAACCACGTGAAGCCTCGAAAGGGCACGTGGAGATCGAGAGAAATGGTCTTGATAACCGTGGGTCCCGCGAAGAGGCTAAGGACGTGGCGACTCGTCGCTGAGACTGAGGAGTGCCGCATACTTGAAGCCGAGATGCACGGGTACAAGGTTGTAGGCATAGACGTAGAGTCTGAGGACAGAGTTGCTCCTTGTCTCCGAAGCCTCGCTGAGCACGGACTACTATCATGTACCCCGCAGAGCTGCATGGATAGCCTCGAGTACTGCGTTGTACAGAGCGTTAGTAGTAGTGTCTTACTGGCTAAGTGCGGTGATGCTGCTCTCCGGCTCTACCTGGCTCACCCTGTACCCGGCTGGGAGCCCGTCCTCCTCCCCCTGCTGGCCGCAATGGGTGCTGTGCCCCAGGTTTACGGCAGGCTAGTCTTCCTCGGCGAGCCCGCCGGCATTGTAACGGAGTGGGTAAGTGGTGAAAGCCTAGGAGACGTAGCGATAAGGGAGGCGGAGGAGTACCTGCTCGGAGGAAATAGCACCTGGGTCGCCAGGAGGGCTGCAAGCCTCCTCGCAGACATCCATAAATCGCTAGCAGCCAGGGGACTTGTCCGCCACGTGTGTCGGGCTCGCCGAGACATATCTGAGCGAGTAGAATGGTATGTCTCCAGGCTTCCCAGAACCATCGCAAACGAACTGAAAAACGTAGTGAAGAAGGCAGCGGAGCTGCCCCACATGGGGCTCTGCCTCGCAGAGGGCCCTACCCACCAAGATCCCCATCTTTACCAGTTCGTCGCGAGGGGCAACGAGGTGCTAATAATAGACCTTGTTGGTGAGCCGTTCCGGTATCCCGGCTCCTCTCTTGTAACCGAGCCGCTTGTACGCGACCTAGCTGTTTTGCTGCGAAGCCTGTCCTATGCAGCCCTTTTAGCGCTGAAAAGGAGCCAGGAACTTGAAGGGACTAAGAGGAGGCTTGCCGCTGAATGGCTTAGAGCCTCCACTGAGGAAGCACTAAGTGCCTACAATTCGAGAACGAGCGAGGTGACTACAATCGATGACTATATTGCTATAGGGTTCTTTGTCGCCGAGCGGCTAGTCTACGAGGCCTGGTATGAGTACCTCTACGAAACCGGGCTCCTCGACATAGTAGTAGAGGCGGCTAAGCACAAGCAGTTGCGCCCCGACGTATAGCCTAGTCGTAGAGGAGATGCGGGTTTCGGCTGTCCCTCGCCCACGTCACCGCCCCTGCAAGGGGGCTCGGCGGCCCATCAGGATTTCCTGGCTGCAGCCATCCACATATCCATCCATAATAACACTAAACGGGCTGCCTTAAGGCCCTATCGATAATGCTTTCTCGAGCTCTCGTATCTGCTGACTCAGCTTCTTCTCCTCTTCCTCGAGCTTCTTTAGCCGCAGCTCCAGAAGCTCCAGCTCATCGTCTATGTAGCGCATAGCGTCCTCTAAGCTAACCTCTATCACGAGGCCTCCTATTTCGCGAAATACTTGGCGAGGCTCCCTATTCTCTAGTATCTTCTTAGCCTCTCTTAGCTCGTGGATTCTTGAGCGAAGAAGGACTATCTCCCTCCTAACACTGTTTAGCTGCTGAAGCAATTCGAGGAGCCCGGCCACATTCTTGCTCATATTGGGCATGCACCTCCGCTTAGCGGCAATACGTATGCCAACACGTTTATGAGGCAATGGCTTTCGAAGTATAGGGGGTCCTTAGATTTGGATATGGAATGGCATCAAAAACTACGGGGATTGTGTTGGAAGTAGGCGAGTTTTTATGCAATGGGTTTACTTTGATTGTTCTTGTCTGGCTAGCTGTTCTACTTGTGGGAGTATTTCGTTGATCCTTCTGTTTATTTCTTCGAGCTTCCTTAGGAGGTCGAGCCTAAGGTCCTCAAGGGTTGAGATTCTTTCCTCTATCATCTTGCGTGCATCGTCTATTTCTACTTCGACGCTGAGCCTACCGCCTACGCCCATGATTACCTTGTCTGGCTTCTCTATCTTTGCTCGTATGAAGTTCCCAGCGCCTATTGGGACGAGCACGGTCTTGCCTTCGCCGTACTTCTTTATGTATTCTAGTACCTCTATGCTTGCTGCTAGGTCTTGTATTGTAGCGTTAATTATGTCTATTTGTGCTCTTAGCTGATCTGCTTGCGCTATTAGGCTTCTTAGCTCGTCTTGGAGCTTCCTAAGCTTTTCCTGGTTCGTGGTCTGCACGGCCACGCTTCTCACCGATTACTATACTAATAGTGTTTCTCTTATTCATAAGTATTTGGTATATTGTTAGACAAGAGATAGATATTTATAGAACCCCATGAGACTGTGGGAGAGGGTTTTTCTAGTCCTCTTCGCATTGTCTAGTCCTAGGACTTTGTGGAGGACTGGCCTGTCTTGAGAAATGAGAAGGCAGAGGTACGCGCTGTTGTAGTTCACGCTGTTGTACATGACTGGAGCAGCGAAGGCGTTGCAGAAGCTATTCGCCGCGCCTCCAGCTATGTGCGCGAGGCTGCACGGATGCTCGAGGAGAGAACGGGCATACGCGTTGATAGTATGCGCGTAACTTTGCCTCCTTCTCCTCTAAGCGCCGACAAGACTGTCGAGGTTCTCCGCGGAGCTCGCCACGCCCTCGAGGAGGGCATCTACTACTCCCTGCTCCACATGGAGGCCATAGATGTTGAGCCCAAACACGTATTAGAGGTGCTTGGCCTCGGAGAGAAGGTGTATGCTGGCATAGCTACGCCTGCGCCAGTCGAGGAGGCCACGAAGATTCTCTACGAGGTCGCTAAGCACCCGGATAAGGCGACAAGGCTGGCGATAATTATACCCGGGTTTGTCGAGTCTCCCTACTTCCCGGCAGGGTCGAGCCTGGGGCCCGTCTACGGGTTAACGATCTCGCTCCTCTACCCGAAGATGCTTGAGGACAGGGATCTCTACGAGGGGTTCAGCGACGTCTCAGACCTCGTAGTGGAGCTCGACCAGCACCTCGTAGACATCGCGGACGAGCTGGGCATAGAGTATCGGGGCATGGACCTCTCGCTCTCGCCCTGGATGGATCACAGCGTAGCACGCGTAATAGAGCAGGCGTCGGGCAAAAAGATAGGCGATATAGGAGTCGCGCCCGTGATAAGAGAAGTTGAGGAGCTCATAGACGAGCTCTGCCTAGACGTCTCCTGCACCGGGTTCAACCAGGTAATGCTGCCAGTAGCCGAGGACAATGTGCTAAAAGAGAGGGTCGCTGAGGGAAGCCTAGACCTTTACAAGCTACTACACCTTACATATGCGTGCGTAGCCGGGCTCGACATGGTACTAGTACCCCAAGAGAAGTGGAGCAAGGAACTAGCCTCGGCGATCCTAGCCGAGCTCGTGGCCGCCCAGGAGCTGAAGAACAAGCCACTCGGAGCCAGAGTAGTCGCAGTTAACGCGGAGCCCGGTGAGTGGATAAGCATAGGAGACTTCGGAGAAACACCCGTCGCAAGAATATAAGGAGTAGGCCCAACTATGGGCCACAGAGCATTAACTAGTAGATCTAGGTGTTAAGGTAAGCGGGAAAGAGATGACTGCCAACACAGAGCTATTAGAGAAGCCATTACCCAAGCCTAGGAGAGACCTAGCAGCCTATGCTTCTGCACGAACCCTTGAAGCACTACTAGAGTCCCTCCTCGCCCTAAGATTTCTAGAGCAAGGCTACACGAGAAACGCAGCCAGCAAAGCCTTCCAGGCGTGGCAAGCACTAACCGCTACAATACTAGCCCTCTTCCAGGATGAGATAACAAAGGAGCCACCCGAGAAGGAGGCCAAGGGGGTAAAGGAGAAAGCACTAACACGTATACCAACCACCCGACTCAAAGCACTCGGCCAACTAATAGAGAAACACATACCCTACTATGCGCACCTCACAAGCACCGCGCTTGACCTCCACGACTACCAGTATCACGGCCCGGATCCTGACACAGAGCTGAGCAAATACCGTAGCCGCATAGAAGCGGCAAGAGACATCGCGATGCTGTTAGACAAACTGGTAGAGCTTATAGAAAGATACGTAAAGCCTGAGCTAGAGCATAGAGGAAGATGGAGTAAAGAGCACGAACAAGCATTACAAGAGCTATTAAGAGAATTTAAAAGAAGAGGGCAAAAATAAATAACGTAATTGAAATTCTCTCGCCTTGGTCCTCGCCGCAGAATATAGATGAGGGCAACTCATATTGAGCTAGTAATAACTCTATGGCTACTTGGGGCCGCGGGTCTCGCCCCCGCTCCGCCAACGACCATGCCCCGCGAGCCCTCGGGGCCCTGGGGATGAGTGGCGGGTTCCCCCGCGGCCAACAATAGGGCTGAAAGCCTCCTCCCTATTCCGGGAGAACGCCTAGGCCAGCCTTATGGCCTTCCTTGACCTCTTGAGCCATTTTCCTTCTCTATTCTGCCAGCAAAGTGTATCTCAAGCGGATGATGAATGGGCAGGTTTGCCAGCTCCTCTATCCTTGTCTTAGCCTCTGCCTCTTCGCGTGGCGTCTGGGGAGGACTATTGGTGACTATTAGTAAGTCTAGGTCGCTCGCCGCAATATAATTGTCCTCTGCAACGCTCCCAATAACATAGACCTCTGCAATCGAGGTATAGCTGCTTGATTGCATCTATTACCCTCGGTATCTATTTTCTCCACTCACGTAGCATCCTTGCTCTCTACTAGGAGGCTCACCGTTCTCGCTCCTCTCTATCTCCTTCACTAGGCCTATTACCTCCTCGGCCACTGCTATAAGGTCTTCAGCGTCCTCGCGCGTGTACTGTTTAGGAGCATACCTTGCAACGAGGTAGGCGTCCTTCTAGTTCTGATAGGAGTGAGCGTTTCTCCGCGATAAACTGCTTTATTTTATCACCAGCCTTGTCTCCAACGGTCTTTGAAGGTTCTCCGAGAAGCAGTCTGATTCCGTGAACTCTTGGATAATAGCCCGCGATGCGCAGTAGTGCCGCCTTTATCCTTAACTGTACTGCTTGCTCGGCCAGGAAGACCGCCAAATCGTACTGCTTCCTACGGTAGGCCTCCCTGGCGAGGTCTAGGAACCCCTTGCTCCGAGTGACCATTACCTTGTATTCGTCTATGTGGCTCACAGTCTCTAGGCACCCCCGTATAGGGTCCTAGTGCTTGCTCCCACTAAGGGTAGGAGGCTGTGAACTACACCTATGGGTTGGCACGCTTGCTTATCTTATAGCCAGCGGCCCCTATGATGTTGAAGACCGAGTGCGTGGTTATCGCTGGTGCCAGGGAGCCGCTGACGGCTCTATAGTATCCCGCTATGAGACCCACTATGAGGGCTGTAAGCAATATTATCGCTAAGTAGCTCCTCGGGGCATCCTTGAACGGTGCTATGTGTATGAGGGAGAAGAGTATAGCAGACGTAACTACCGCGATCCATAGCCCAGTGTGAAGCAGTAGGTAGCCTTCTAGGAGGCCGCGGAACAATGTCTCCTCACCAAGCGGTGCCAGGATGCCCGCTATGCAGATTATTTCGCAGAGACTCCTAGGAGCAAACGGCGGCTCGTAGTCGATGCTAGTCACTAGCTGCAGACCCATCAATGCGAGAGCGGCAACCACTGAGACTATGAGAGCGCTCACAACGTGCTCGTAAGCTGTGCCGACCAGGCCCAAGCCTATCAAATAGTCTTTAAAGGCGAGAGGTGCCACGCCAAGGCTCATAGCTATGAATACTATCTGTGTCGCAGCCCCAGCGACAATAGCTCTGCGCTCGCGAACTCTCTGAGAAACAACTGCACCAACAACAGAGCCAGTAATGAATACAAGGAACCATATACCTATGCCGACTAGAAGGGCTATTAACAAGAGCAGGAACAACCTCCACTAGGCCAACACGGGCAGAACCGCTTTTATAGTTGCCCTAAATCGGTATCACGATTATTTTGCTTCAATGAGTCTTAGTAGCTACGCGTCGTCTATTCTTATCATTCTCTTAACGTATTTCCGATATTCTTGTAGCCTCTTAGGCCCCGCGATGTGCAGGTCTACCGGATAATGTAGTGGGAGACCCTCGTCAAATGCCCGCCTCATTATGCTTATCTTTATTCTTAGCCTCTCTCTCGGATCCGGATCATATGGTAAAACGACAAGTATGTCTAGGTCGCTTATGGCGGTGAACCTGTCCTCGGCGACACTACCTATTACGTAGACCTTTGCCTCAGGATATAGGGCCTTAGCTGCGCGCGCAACTATTTGTGCAGCTTGGCGCCATGTATCGCGTAGCTCGAAGAACCACTTAGCCATCAGTACGTCTATCTTCTTTGCCAACCTCTTCTCCGCTCAGAAACATCTGCTTGAGAAGGCTTAGTAGTTTTTCAGCAACAGTTATCCCTCTCTCAGCCTCGGTTCTAGTGTAGCCGGGCAAAGCGTATCTTCCCTCAGTATAGGCGTCCTCAAGCAATACTAGCACATCGCGATACTCTACCACGAAGTCACGTATAGCCCTCGCTTCGCCGTGCTGCTCGTTCTCCTCGAGAACCGATGCCAAGTAGCCTAGAAGCCTGCGCAAGCTATGACCCCTGGGGGCGTAGCCTAGAACACGGCTATAGACAGCTTTTATTCCAAGCTGTACAGCTTGCTCAGCCATAACAAGGGCTACATCGTAGTAGCCTTCCTCATAGAGCCTTCTTGCTTCACGAAGATATATCTCTGACCTCCTCCAAAGAGCACGAACAAGTTCGCTGTTCAATCTATTCACCGAATGGAATCCGTTAACGAGTATCGTAAAGCAATTGTAAGACGCGGAAAAGCACTCTATAGGACTACTGGTTCTCCTTTCTAAGCCACATATGCTAGAAGGGTAATATTAACTAGTGTGTAGCTCGTATCTGGGAGTAATACCGGTAGGGCTGCCAAGGGTGCATAGTCGTTGGAGCTACTGCCCGGCGTCGAGGCTATCGGTAGTATACCTGCTATCCATGTTCGCAGACTAAGGGCAGTGGTCATTGCTGATACTCATCTGGGGTTCGAGGAGGAGGCTGCTAGGCAGGGCTTCTTCGTCCCCAGGATCCAGCTTGCGAGGACGCTAGAGGTTCTGGGCAGGGCTCTTGACGAGACCGGGGCAGACTGGGTGATTTTCGCTGGTGATGTCAAGCATTGTTTTTCGCGACTGCTGCGCAGCGAGCGCGAAGAGCTGAGCCGGGTCTTCAGCTACCTTGTAAAGGAGCGCGGTGTAAGGGTTACCGTTGTGCGCGGTAACCATGATAACTACTTGTCGCTTGTAGCCAAGGACTATGGGGTGGAGATCGTTAACGAGCTTTACGAGAAAGGAGTACTCATTATCCACGGGCACAAGAAGCCGCAAGGAAACTACCCAGGACCAGTAGAAGTAGTCATCATGGGGCACGAGCACCCTAGCCTCAGGCTCCGCGACAAGCTAGGCTACGTCGCCAAGCTCCCAGCATTCCTGGTAGCACCCTACCCCAGGCTTGGAGCCAACCTAGTCGTCTTACCAGCCGTGGGCCAGTACCAGACCGGAACAACGGTCAGCCTTAGCCCTGAGACCTACCTCTCCCCCATACTCAGGGAGGAAATAGATCTGCGAAAAATCAAGCCATACGTACTGGCCGAGGAGCTAGGAGTCCTAGAGTTCCCCGAGCTAGAACTATTGGAGGATTTGTTAGCAGAGATCCAGATATAGCGCCATCCAAGGCACGCTATGTTAGAATGTAGACTAGGCCATGTTTCCGACATCTACCGTCTATTTCGCCTGGCCCTGTAGCTACACGCCTTGTCTCCATGTTTGCCTTCTAGAGCTTGTGCAATGGCTGTTATGTTGCTAAAGTCTTGTTGCCCCTTATACGGGGGCTCGGTTGTTCACTGACCGGCTGCAAAACATGGTTCTTGTTATCTTATAGCTATCTATGTCGTCGTGGATGCTAATGCTTAGGCTGCTGTGCTTCTAGCATAATGCTTAATAGCGTATGGTGTTCATATTCTTTAACTGGTGTCAAAATTAACTGGGGTTAAAGAAGGTGAGCCTCGAGGTTAGAGGCGTCACGGGAGGACCCGAGTCCAAGACTGTGCTTCAGAAGGTGAGCCTCAGCATACCTAGAGCCAGCCTAGTGGCCCTCATGGGGCCGAATGGCAGTGGTAAGACCACGCTCGCCTATACGATCATGGGTCACCCGTCCTACGTTGTCCGGGATGGAAGGATTCTGCTCGACGGTGAGGACATAACCGGTCTACCTACGTATGAGAGGGCGCGCAGAGGGCTCATGCTGGGCTTCCAGAGCCCGCCGGAGATCCCGGGGGTCCGTTTCCTCAACTTTGTTGCAGCAGCGTATAACCGGGTCAAGGATGTTGAGGACAAGCTGATAGGGACCCCGAGGCCCGAGATGATCAAGCTCGTAAAGAACTATGCGTCTATGCTCGGCTTGCGCGACGAGCATCTTCAGAGAGAAGTCAATGTAGGCTTCAGCGGCGGCGAGCGAAAGAGGGCCGAGATGCTCCAGATACTGGTTCTCGATCCACGATACGTTATACTTGATGAGCCTGACAGCGGCCTCGACGTCGACGGTGTAAGGGTTGTGGCGAAGGCTATTCAGATGCTGCTCGATAGAGGTGTTGGCGTGCTCGTGATCACTCACTATGCGCGTATTCTCCAGTTCGTTGAACCCGACAAAGTCGCCATCATGGTTAGCGGAAGGGTCGTCGACGAGGGTGGACCCGAGCTCGCGAAACACATCGAGGAGCACGGATACGCGCCCTACATGAAGAACTAGTTGTGAGGCGATCCCGGTTTGGCGGCTGTTAAGGCTTCTCCCCTGAAAGATGTTCTGGGAAGCGGTATTGAGAACATACTCGGGTTCCAGAAGCCGTATCCCAAGGAGATAGAGATAAGGGGTAGAATAGAGAGGGGCCTCGTAGAGGAGATATCTAGGATCAAGAAGGAGCCTGACTGGATGAGGAGGTTCCGGCTAAGAGCCCTTGAGCTCTTCTATAAGCTTCCGATGCCCAACTGGGTTCTCGGGATAGAGGAGATAGATCTAGACGAGATAGCTGCCTACGTTAAGCCCGAGGCAGAACCCGCAGAGACTTGGGAGGAGCTTCCACAGTGGATACGCGACTACTATTCCAGGCTCGGGCTGCCGGAGGCAGAGGCAAAGGCCCTATCGGGGATGACTGCTGTATTTGATAGCGAGGCAGTGCTCAACGTTGTGAAGAAGGAGCTCCAGGAGAAGGGCGTAATACTGCTACCAATGGAGGAGGCTATGAGGAAGTACCCCGACCTAGTTAAACAGTACTTTGGCCGAGTCTTCCCCCCAGCGGATCACAAGTTTGCTGCACTACATCATGCGCTATGGAGCGGCGGCGCGTTTGTATACGTACCTCCGGGAGTTAAGCTGAGACAGCCGATAGAGGCGTTCTTCTTCATCGGCAGCGAGCTTGAGGGCCAATTCGAGCACACGCTGCTGATAGCAGGTGAAAACAGCTATATCGAGTTCATAGAGGGCTGTGCTGCTCCGATGCTTAAGCGTTTCAGCTTCCACGACGGCATGGTCGAGATATATGCGCACAAGGGGTCACGGGTACACTTCTACACGATTCAGAACTGGAGCAGAGACATAATTAACTTTAACAACAAGAGAGCCATAGCCGAGGAGAACGCCTATGTCGAGTGGCTGGAAGGAAGCATTGGCAGCAGGATAACCTACACGTATCCATCAACAGTGCTAAAAGGCCGCGGCGCCTCAACCAGGAACGTGTCAGTAGCGATAGCAAATGGACCCTACATAAAAGATACCGGCGGCAAGGCTATACACGCCGCCCCGGACACGAAGAGCCACATAGTGTCTAAGAGCATTTCGAGCAACGGCGGCCTCTCAATATACCGTGGACTTGTCCGCATCAACCGTGGAGCAAAGAACAGCTTCAGCCACGTACAGTGCGACAGCCTCGTCCTGGACAAGAAGAGCAAGGCATATACATATCCAAGAAACGAGGTAGACGAGCCAACAGCCGAGGTCAGCCACGAGGCAAGCGTTGGCAGACTCAGCGAGGAGCAGCTATTCTACATGGCGAGCAGGGGCTTGACCGAGGGAGAGGCCAAGGCACTCATAGTGCTCGGCTTCATCAAGAGCGTTCTAGGACACTTGCCGCTAGAAACTGCGAGCATCTTGTCCAAGGTAATCGAGCTAGAGTTTAGCGAGCTAGGAGCAGTAGGCTAACCCCCTCGGAGGCGACCAGGAATTGCAAACAAGTACGCAGATACCTCGCCACGACTACCTAGAGGAGCTCGTTGATAAGCTTCCCTGGCAACACATAGCCGACTCCCCGACCACGAGGCACTACACTGACTGGAGCGTCTTTGAAAAAGTATTGCGGGGAGAGTACAGCACGGCATCGGAGAACTATAGCCTCATCCTACAGGGTTACGACGCACTTATAGGCTGCAACGGGGTCCAGAGCAGCGAGCCCAAGGAAGGCATAGCGGTTTACCGTCTCAACGAGGCAGCCGGAGAGCATAGACGGCTATTTGGGAGGCTTGTAGCGATGGACGAGAACAAGTTGACCGCAGCACACTATGCCAGGCTCGAAGAACCATACATAGTCGCTGTCAAGGAGCCGGGGGTCTACCGCGTAGGAGTATGTGGTAGGCCAGGCAGCGGCTGGAGCAGCACGCACCTCGTCATACACGTCCCCGCGAGAACAAAGGCATCGCTCCTCGTAGAGATAGCTGGCCCGTACCACGGCTCAGTAGTAATGGAGACCTTCATAGAGGAGTCTTCATCGCTGGAACTATTATCTGTTGCAAGGCCGACGAAGAGCAGCGTGCTAGCAATAATTTCGCGTAGAAGCATAGCGCCGAGAGCAAGGCTTGTCTCAGCATCGCTCTACCGCGCCTCAGCAATGCACCGGATCGAGGAGGAAACCCTTCTACAGCAACACGCAGAGTACGTTCACAGAGGCATAGCCGTGGGGAGAAACAATGAGCGCATAGACTATATAGCGAATACCTTCCACGATGGAAGAGAAAGCAGGAGCAACGTAGAACTATTCGGGTACGCCCTCGACGAGTCATTTGTATCAGCGAGGGGAGTCTCAACAATAAGGGAACAAGCCGAGGACAGCGCTGCACACTTCGACGCAGAGGTACTGATACTGGGAGAACGAGCCAAGGCGTACACAATGCCCCTAATGGAGATAAATACTGGCCAAGTCGAAGCCGCAAGCCACCATGCAGCACAATATCGCGTCCCAAGAGACGTAGTGTTCTATATGCAGACGAGAGGACTCAGCCCGGGCGAAGCAATAAGGCTAATGTTCAATGAGAGGACACTATCCGCTATAGAGAGCCTAGCGGAGATCGGTAAAACAATAAGCAACACCGATAAGGAGAAACTAGTAGAGAGCCTACTAGCACTCAGCTAATAATCCACAACAACCCTACCCTGTCATGCTTTCTTATCTCAGTTTAGTAACCCTGACATAGTAATAATCGTCCTTTTCCTCGACATCAGCCACACCGGTCTTCGTAGACTTCATGGCCTCCACGAGGAGGAGCACACAGCGCCAAGAATCTAGCATAGCCTCAATAGATTCTCCCGGCTCGAGTTCACTAAACCTTTTCATAATTACCAGGAAGGGCTCTGGGCATATCTTTCCACGCAAATCAAGAACACTACCCAATATTAACCACCGTTTTATTAACTCGTGTTTACTACGGAGACATTCCTTACTAAAATACTTTACCCATGTTTCGATAATTATAACACATCTATTAATAATACATTATAGTAAAACAAAACCAATAAAATTACCTAGTTGAAGAATAATACGAGCTACCTTCGACAAGAAACACTATAGGCACGCAGAGAGAGCGACTATTCGTCTCTTCACCAACATACTTTACAAATATGTGGAGCGGGAGCACGTGTATACCTACTAGTACACTCCTAGAGACAGCATAACGATATACTAGTTCAGAGCTCTTTGTCTCGCTAAAGTTAACCATAATGCTCGTCTTGACGGGCTCAATTCGTATCCCGTCGCTAGCCAGCAGCTCGGGTACAACAATGGCCTGCAGTGCTTCACCTGCCTCTTCTGCACCATAGGTTTTCCAGCAGAGTTTTATCGCGAGCTTGCCTTCCTCGCCCGGCTCAACCAGGTACACCTTGGTTAGCACAATAGTTGCTTTACCAAGGCCTTTTACGTTCATGCCGACTGTTGCTGATTTATCCGGATAGACTGGTTCTGCAACAATAGTTGCCCAAGGAGTTGTAGGCCAGAGGGGCTCTATGACGTAGCTTGCAAGCCTATTGGTTGCCGCATCAACCAGTGCTGTTAACCTCATATGGGCCTCAGGGGCGTCTATGCGAATCACCCAGTATAGGCGAGGCCTACCTATGAGTTCCTTTGCCACAACGCTCTCATTGCTAAGGACCAAGTTGCTACCGGTGCCCAGAACTGCTACTCTGAGATCTACCATATAGTGGTAATGGGTCTCGTTATTTATCATACTTCTTAGAGCTTCTTTCCATGGACCGTGATAGTGTCTAAGCACTTGTCTAACAGTATCGATGAGCAGCTGCGTGACATCGGTCCTTGCTAGTGCTTCGGGACTCGGCTGCTCTATCTCCTCTAGCGGCACCGTGTAATTGGCTTCATAGTCTACATTGATTGAGCCGTTTAGCGCGTCCACTATTATCCTTGTGTCACCGCAACAGCCGTAGGGCCAGAGCCTGTACCCCTTATAGGTCTTGCTGAGAGTAAGTATCCATTCCGGGTGTTTGACAAGGGTATTGTTTATGATGATTCCAGGCTCTAGCTCTGCTTTGACCAGGCTATGGTTTTCTCCGAGAACCTTGAGGGCCTTCCGGAGCACCTCCTCAAGGCTAAGGATATCATACTTGGCGTAGCCGACTACGTAGGTTAAATTACATGCCTTAACCGCGTAGGATATGTTGAAGCCAGGACGGATTATAACGGGGTATCCGAGGCGGCAATAAAGGCGAGAGACTCCTATGCACTTCCGCAAGGCGTTATCCTTCGGGGGAACATTGCCCATGCCTGTGCTCTGCTCTGTGCCAAGAGGCAAGGTCTTAGATGTGCTAGGCGTAGATAGTATAAGCTCATGTCCCATCTTCATGTTCGTTATGAGAATTAGTATGAGGATAACTATGGCTGCTATTACCATTATTGTCACAGGCACTCGCCTAGGCATAGGCTTAGGCCCATATATCACTTTCTGACGATATTGTTCCCTATAGTTCTACGTCTTCGAACAAGCTGCGCAACTCAGTGGAACACTTCATGCCTTCTTCTCGGTGCCTTGCGTGAGAGAAAACTTATCATCTGAGCCTATATACGTAATAACGTAGGTATAGAGTGGGGATCACGAATTGTTCGCACGTCATCCCCTTGAGTTGGCTAAGGACAAGCTTTCTGGCAAGGATCTTGCCGATGCTCTTCGCCTCGCCATTATGGCTGAGCTTGACGCGATCAACCTTTATCTGCAGATTGCAGAGAAGGCAGAGCGAGAAGACGTCAAGAAAGTGTTTATGGATGTTGCACGCGAAGAGAAGACTCATGTAGGCGAGTTTCTCGAGATGCTTAAGAAGCTTGACCCAGAGCAGGTTGAGGAGCTGAAGAAGGGTGCAGAGGAGGTAGCGGAGATTCTCGGCGAGCCGGGCGCCAATCCGAGCAGCGATATTGACGACCCAGGAGACCCGGATAACGGGGAAAGGGACAGCTTTGAGAAGGTTGTCGTTAAGGCATTTATTAGGAGTGTTGAGTCTTCGCGTGTGCTTCGAAGGGCTCTGCCAGTAACCCTCGTTGGGCCTGGCGTAGACTATGTTGTCGCTACCAGCATCGCTTATGGCGAGCAAGGCGTCGGCGTAGAGTCTGAGACAGTGGTACCTCTCCGCGAAGTCTTCACCGAGCTGGTTATCCCGCAGAGGCTTGTTGACCGCTACTCGAGGCTCGGCGAGCCCATTGACCCGCTGATAAGCTATGCTGCTAAGAAGTTTGTACAGTCCGAGGAGAGGCTCCTGATAGAGCAATTGCTTGGCGTAAAGGAGGCGCTCTCCGCGAGGCTCGGTACATGGGAGCGGGGCGGCGAGGCTGTGGACGATATAGCTAAGGCGGTCTCGCTGCTCGAGGCAGAGGGGTTCAGGGGCCCATTTGTAGTGCTTGTGCCGACTCAGCGCTACACTAAGCTGCTTGCCGTCCACGAGAGAACCGGGGTAATGGAGCTGACAAGGGTTGAGAAGCTAGCCAAGGTTGTCAGAACCCCGCTGCTCCCCGGCGACAAGGTTGTAGTGCTTGCTGCGGAGAAGAACGCCCTAGACATCGTGGTTGGAACCGATACCAGGGTGGACTACATAGGTCTCGAGACTGGCGGCCACCGGTTCCGCGCATGGGAGACAATAACGCTCAGAATTCTCAACCCGCATGGCATAGTAGTGCTCTCAGCGGAGTAAGCGAATCTGCCTCAGTCTTCTTTTTTAGCCCCGATACTGGCTGATTGTTTTTCCTTCAACGTGTCCACTATGTTGGTCTTAGTACTCCCTGGCTGTCCTTCGCTGGTTTATGGTTTTGTCTGGAAGGCTGGATACTTGGCTCTATTTTCTCGTCCGTACAGTTACGGGCCAGACGTTATAGGTATACGTTGCCCGGAGGAGTGCTGGGTGGCGCCTACTGAAGGCATCACTGCTCGGTGTTGCCGCCGCAGTGCTAGCAATCCTAGCAACCGCCGCCATGCTTGCTGCCAAGAGTGGAGGCAATGATAGAGGGCTGAGGCTTGGCATAGAGCTGAATACTCACGCTACAGCTGCCTGGGTTGCCCTCGACAAGGGGCTCTTCAATACTCATGGTGTACATGTAGATAGTATTCTCAGGTTTCGTACCGGTGTTGAGCTGGCGGCAGCCTTCTCTAAGGGCGAGATAGACGCAGCGTGGGCATGCCTAGCACCGATTATCAAGATTATCGATAAGGGTATTCCGCTGTACATAGTGGAGGCTACTCACTACTATGGGTATGGGTGCGTAGGACGCCCCGGGATCAACAGCCTAAGGGATCTACTGTCTCTCAGACACGAACCTGTTGTCGCGGTCACGGGTAATGGTGCTCAGACGCACATCCTCCTCTTGAAAGCGATGGAGAAGTACGGATTCAGAGCAAGGATCGTGTTTATGAAGCCACCTGCTATCCTCAGCGCCGTTGTAACTGGCTCTGTCGATGCCGCGTGCCTGCCCGAGCACTATCTCAGTGTTGCTGAGTCGAAGGGGCTCCACGTACTCCTCACTGCTCAGGATCTGTGGCCGAATATGCCTGGCAGCTACCTCGTTGTATCAGAGAGCCTCCTCAAAAAGCGCCCAGGTGTTGTCTGCAGGCTTGCAGAGATAAACGAGGAGGCGACGAGGCTGGCCTTGGAGAACACTGTGGAGGCGGCCAAGATTGATGCGAGGGAGCTGGGAGCCCCCGTTGAAGTCGTTGAGCGTAGCCTTGGCCGCCTCAAGCTGACCACAGCTATCAATGTGTCCGAGGTCCAGGCGCTCGCCGACCTAATGTATAGCCATGGCCTGATAAAGCACCGGATAAACGTGTCCAACTACATAGTTGACTTGTCTAAGCTGTGTAGTAGGTGATGAGCGTGGTGCGGGATAGGGTTGTGGAGGCGGTTTCGTACCTCGTGTTGCTCGCGGCCTGGCAGCTCGCAGCAATAGCGTATAGCAGTCCGTGGCTTGTTGGGCCGCTCGAGATAGCAAGGGTGTTTGCCGATAAGGTGTTCCTCGCAAAGCTTGTGGATGCGTACCTGCTTACAGCTATGAGGGCGCTCACCGGGTTTGCCCTGGGGCTCGTGGCAGGCCTCGGCCTAGGAGTCCTCGCCGGCATGGTTGCTCTGCGGCTGGGAGGTGTGCTCGAGAAGCTCTCTGCGATAATTGCTTCCGTGCCGAGTGTTGCGTGGATACCACTCCTCATAGCCTTGCTCGGTACCGATGAGTTCCGGCTCCCTGTTGCTGCGAGCTTTCTCTGCTCGTTCCCGCCAATCCTCTACCAGGTCTTCTCTGCCCTCCGCAGCGTCGACCCCGAGGAGGTCGCAGTGGCTCAGACCCTCGGCGCTGAGGGCATGTACCTCTGGAGAACGATAATCTTGCCGAAAGTGTTGGAGAAGCTGTTTCCCGCCGTGAAGGTCGAGAGCGTCATGACCTGGAAAACCGTGTTCGCTGCAGAAATGGTGGCCGTGCCGAGCGGGCTCGGGTACCTGGCAATGCTCTACGCGGACCTCCTAGACGTCGCCCATGTTGCGGCAATAGTCTTCGTACTGACTGCGACCGTAGCTGTTTTCGTGTCTCTCGCATCCCGCTTCGAGAAACGCGTGCTCGCGAAGAGGGGTCTGGGTGAGAGGTCTTGGCAGTCTATATCAATGTACGCCGCGCGGGAATACTAAGGAACGTGGAGCTAAACCTCCCTGGGAAAGGAGTCACCTTGCTCCTTGGCCCAAACGGGGCAGGGAAGACAACACTGCTCAAAACAATTGCTGGTGTTATCCGGGCCGACGCAGAAATCATCGTAAACGGCGTCGAGCTTCACGTGCTTCCCCCGAGCCGTAGGAGGGTAGCCTATGTTCCCCAGAGCCTCGCCCTCTTCAACCACATGGCCGTATACGATAACATAGCCTACGGGCTAAGGGCTAGGGGGCTCGGCGAGAAAGAGGTGCGAGAACGCGTACTCGCGCTAGCAGACATGCTTAGGGTAACACATCTACTGAGCCGCATGCCCTGGATGCTCAGTGGTGGAGAAAAACAGAGGGTCGCTATTGCCCGCGCCTTGGCAATAGATGCAAGGATGCTGTTGCTAGACGAGGCGTTTGACCACATAGACGCTGAGAGCCGTAGAGCACTCATGACCTATATCAGCGAGTACGCTGCAGAGAAGATGCCAGTGATTCTTGTCACGCATCACCCAGAGGAGGCCATGAGGCACATGGATGTAAAGGCCGTTGTAAGGCTCGTAGAGGGTAGACTGCACGAAATAAGGTACACTAGAGGCTCTGAGCCTTGGAGAGAGGAAATAGTGGCGGAGGCCATCAATCCTAGATAGTTGATTAAGAGGGTTCCTTAACCCTGGGGAACTACTTCACCTCTATCATGCGCCTCGAGAACCGCTTGTAGAGTTCAAGGAGGTGAGGACCTGCAATGTGGAGGTCTAGTGGATAGTCCCAGGGCATTCCGAGATCAACAGCCTTCTCATAGACTAGCCTAGATATCCTTGTAGCTTCATATGGGTCAGGGTCTCTCGGCAACACTATGAGCACGTCAATGTCGCTGAGCGCGGTAAGCCTGTCCTCAGCAGCACCGCCTATAACGTAGACCTTTATGTCCTCGCCTAGTACTTGTTTAGCAGCTTCAGCAACTACCTGGACGATTTGTCTCCACTTCATTAGCCTCCGTAACCGCTCAACCATGTGCCTCGCTGACGACACTTTTCTCAACCTCTTCTAGGAGCTCCCAGAGCTTCAACACTATCTCTCTGAGATTCTTTGCCTCGACTTCTCCGTAGCTACGGGCAGCGTACCTGGCCATAGTGTATGCCTCTTCGAGAACCCACAGATAGCCACGATTATCCGCAACAAACATCCTTATACGCTCAGCTAGCTCACTAAAAACCTGCTTCCTCTAGCCTTGCCGAGAGCACCGAGCAATTCCCTTACTCCATGGATGCGCTGGTATTCGCCGAAGAGGCGCAGAAGTAGTGCCTTAATTCTTAGCTGGATTGCTTGTTCTAGCGCAAATACGGCTACATCATAGTCCTTGCTCCTCATGAGTTCGTCAGCTATCTGAAGGAAGGTCCTCGCGCGTCTATTCATTTTCTCGACGAGCTCGCCGCTCAAGAGCCATTCGCCTCACTTGCTCTACTCTTCGCCGTAGCTAGGAGGTCAGTTTCTAATTGTTCGAGCTCATTTATGAGGCTTAGCACCTTGTCAAACATCTCCATGGATACGTCAACGGGTTTGTACATTACAAGAGTATGGACTTTTTCTGCCCATTTTACTGCGTCGCGATACTCTTGCTCTATCTTCTTGAACCTCTCCGCAAGCTCTACGAGGCCCTGGCTCTGCAATGCTTTCTCAATAAGCTTCATTATCGCAGAGACTGAGCACGTATGGTTGCTTGCTGGGTTGACTAGCCTCAGCAGGGCTGCCGCCCGGAGCTGCAGGGCGACATAGAGATGGTAGGAGGCCTGCGGAAGCATGCCCGTGGATGCTAGTTTCCGGGCCTTCTCCAAGCTCATCTTGTAGCCGTTGAGCAGTGTGTTCCTAACGGGGTCCATTCCTTCGTGCCCCCAGTAGGACTAAGATACTCATCGGGTTAAGGATATGTAGTCTCGTCCGGTCGCCGGCGGGAGGACTTGCTAGCCGGTATTTCGTCGTAGTCTGTATGGTTGTGCTTTTTACGAAATAAAAGATACTGTTTAATGAAATCACTAATTATCATATATTTTTAACCCTAGTCGGATAAGGTTTATGTAACAGTTGTTAACTTAAACGACCTACAAGGTTTTTAGCAAGCGTAAAAATTGTTCAAGAATAATATATGGTGGTGGCGTACGAGCATAAAGGGACGAGACGCCATAGCATACATCCTGTCTAAAATGGGGTGCGTTCACCCCTTCGTGTTCAGCAGGGTATTGGCACTAGCTGAGCTAAAGAGCCTCGAAAAGAGAGGGGAGAGGATCACCGAGGACCTTGTCTACGTTGCCGGTCCTGGCGTCTTCTACATAGAGGGGGTAAAGGACCTCATAAAGGACGATACGTGCTTTGTCAAACACGAAGGCGACCCATCTACTGGTAGGAAGGGCTGCATAGAGTACCAGTGCCAGCTACCAGAAATACCGGCAGAGGACAAGGCCTTCCTTGACGAAGCTATAGAAGAGGCCAAGAACTTATCCATGGAGGAGCTTAACGACCGCGTAGTCAATCATCCCCTGTATCGCAAACTTGTTAAGGAAGGGTGACCACTCCTTGCCTCCCCGCTTCGTAGTAGCAGTTACTGGGGGGAAAGGTGGCACAGGTAAGAGCTTCGTAGCCACGAATATCGCTGTACTCATGTCTAGGCACGTGGAGCTAACGCTCGCAGATCTGGACGTAGAGGCGCCTAATGATCATTTGCTCCTAGGGCTCCAGGGGCTCGAGAACGAGGAACCCATAGCAATCTTCTTCCCAATAATCGACTACAAGAAGTGTACGGCTTGCGGTGCTTGCGCCAAGGTATGTGATACCGGTGCGATCGTCATGGCTAAGGGCACGCCGCCGATGGTGATGCCGAGGCTGTGCAGCGGGTGCAAGGCATGCCTCTACGCTTGCCCCTACAAGGCCATTGACCCAGAAGGCCGCAGGGTAGTGGGCTACAGCTACTCTACCCTAGTGAAGAGGGGTGGCGGCTTCCGCCTCATAACCGGCATACTTAGGGAGGGCGAGGAGCACACTCCGCCAGCAATAGTTGTCGCGAAGCAAAGGGCTCTGAAGGAGACCCCGTCCGACGCCATGCTGATTGTTGATACTGGTGCTGGTACTGGCAACGGGATCTCAGCGGCCATACAGGAGGCAGAACTAGTGATCGCGGTCACCGAGCCAACACCGCTCGGGCTCCACGACTTGAGGGCAATACTGGAGATTGCTAGGGGTATGGAGAAGAGAATATGGATGGTGATAAACAAGGCGGGTATCGCGAGCCACGAGAAGCACTTAGAGACCGCCAAAGAGTATGGTGTTGAAAAGGTTTTCCTCGTACCATACGACCCCGAGGCCGCCAAGATATATGCTCGCGGCACTCCCGTCGTGGAGGAGTGCCCCAGCTGCGAGGCCTCCAAGGCACTCAACGAGATCGCACAATCACTCCTCGTAGAGGCTCTAGAGAAGGGGGTGAGGAGGAAGTGACCGCGCCCGAGATCAAGCCTCCTGTGGAGCTAGTGGTTGCGAGCGGTAAGGGAGGAGTAGGTAAATCGACGCTCACCGCTGTCCTCGCGCTAACGCTGGCCGAGAAGGGCTACCACATGGTAGCTGTTGACGCTGATGCTGAGGCGCCTAACCTGCACCTAGTGCTCGGCGTAACCCAGTGGGAGAAGGTAGACGATGTCTATGAGGGCCGCCTCGCCTACATACTTGAAGACAAGTGTACAAGGTGCAACCTGTGCGCCGAGGAGTGCGCCTACGGGGCTGTCGAGATAAAGGACGGGAAGTACGTGATAAACCCGTACATATGTGAAGGCTGCTTGACGTGCAGCCTAGTATGCCCACCGAAGGCGATAAGATACAAGTTCCGCGTCAAGAGCGGCGAGATAAGGGTCGCCAAGACCGGGTACGGCTTCACACTGGTCTCCTCCGAGACCATGCCGGGTAGGCCAAACAGCGGCAAGATAGTGACTGAGGCCAAGAACAAGGGCAAGGAATTGCTAGGGCCGAGCGGCGTGCTCCTCGTGGACGCTGCCGCGGGCATAGGGTGCCAAGTTATATCCAGCTTGACGGGGGCCCAGCTCTCAATACTGGTAGCTGAGCCTACCCTCGCGAGCCTAAGCGACCTAAAGAGAATACACAAGCTCACCAAGCACTTCGGAATAGCACCGATGCTCGTAATAAACAAGTACGACATAAACCAGGACGTGCTACCCCTCATCGAGGAGTACGCAGAGAAAGAGAACATACCGATAATCGGCAAGATACCCTACGACCCGGAGGTCCCGAAGGCCTTGGCAACGAACAAGCCAATAACGATCTACAGCCCCGATAGCCCGGCAGCGAAGGCCGCGAAGAAGATAGCAGAGTACGTGGCAGACGAGGTGCTCCCACAGTGGCGCACATGGTGGGCAAAGTACCGGCCAAAGAAGCCAGAGCCCTACGTGCCAGTAGTGCTAAGGCCTGGACAAATCACCAGTACTAGAGAGAGATAATTGCTAAAAACCCTTAAGAACTCGGTACAGAGTATGGTGAAACCCCATGGCAACCATAAAGATAGCCTTTGCCACAAACAATGGAGGACTAGACGACACCATAGCAGACCGCTTCGGAAGAACCCAGACCTTTACAATAGTAGAAGTAGACACCGAGACCGGAGAAATTAAGAACGTAGAAGTAGTCGATAACCCGGGCTATGCTGCTGGAAGCGGAGCAGGAGTAAAAGCAGCACAAACCGTAGCAGAGAAGGGCGCAAAAGTCTATGCAGGGCCACAGCCAGGCCCTAACGCCTACGCCGCCCTACAACACCTAGGAGTCAAAGTAATAACAATAACAGGGACAACGGTCAGAGAAGCACTAAAGATAGTGCTACAACAACTCAAAGAAGAACAATGAACTAGAACCAAAAGAATCCAAGAAATGTTGTTACGAGCCAGTAAATAAAGGGGGGTAAGAAAGACCCTTCTCTCCTTTTTACCCCGAGTTCCTGACGTGCTTCAAGAGAGCACGGACCACTTTCTCTTTGCTTACCCCAGGAAATAGGAGCAGCTTCTTTCTCGCAGACCAGCCCTTCACGATGATTGGCCTAACACCAACCACTTTCGAAAACCACCTTATAAGATCATGGTTCACACCGTGGTCTTTACAAGAAGCTGCTGAGTAGAATATCAGCTCTCCATTAACATGTTCTAGGTAGGTCTTAGCAGACTTCGGGGACACATAGACCCAGAGAACCGCGCCCTTCCCAGTATCAGCGACCAGGTCCCCTACACTTGTTCCAGAGGCCATGGGCTTGTCGCCACAGTGCCTTGAGGACACAGCACGGGATAACTGAGCCGCCGCTAGCCGGAAGAAAGAGCCGCCCCTTGACCCCTTATAAGGGGTGGTGCGGGGGGTGGGATTTGAACCCACGCCGGCCTACGCCAGCGGGTCTTGAGCCCGCCCCCTTAGACCTGGCTCGGGCACCCCCGCACCATTTAGGAATATCTTAGAACCAATAGTGTGGCCAATAAGGGTTTCCTATAATGCACGGTCCCGTGGAGAAATAAGGGGCTTGTATAAAGGCCGTGCCTCTGCCGATATCTTTCTACGCGGGGGTATTGCTGTGCCTAGGCCTGAGGACTTGTTACGACTTGCTGGTGTTGGGCGTTTCCAGGTTATGGCGCTGCTTCAGGCTGCCCGCTACTACGTGTTAGAGAAGGATTTTGATAAGGCTAAGAGCTTTGGGCTTAACCGTGCAATATTCTACGCGTGGGCTAAGCACTATGGGCCGAGGTATCGCAGGTTCAGCGCTACGCTCGAGGAGCTGCTGAGGCGGGCTGAGCGCCGCCGCCCTGGGCAACGCTGCCCCGAGGGCATGGAGGAGGTTCTGGGCGAGTGCGTCCAGGTGAGCCCGCGCGGCTGGTTCGTGATCGGCGGGGAGGAGCAGACTCCGCGGGACTTCGACCGCGAGGTGAAGATGAAGGTCTCGAAGATCATTGACTGGGAGAAGGCTTGGAAGGCCGCTGTCGAGTACGTCTCCTTGTTCCCGGACTGGGTTCTCCGAGACCCTCAGAGGTTCTACAAGCTGGTCTACGAGCCAGTGAGGGACACGTTCTTCGTGAAGCTGCTCCAGGGCGAGAAGCCAATGCCGCCCAAGCACATCCTTGAGCGCCTGGAGGCGCTGCGCAAAGCCGAGGAGAAGACGAGGCAACTAGGCCTAGACGCGTTCATGAAGAAAAAAGAGAAGCAGAAAGAGGATAAGGACAGTGCGTGATAATGTAGGGGCTCTTAGCGCGTTTCACACAAGCTTCTCCTCCTCGAGAATAATGCCAGTGCCTCGGGGAGGCTCCTCGTCCCGAGTTCAGTGTCAGCCGGTATTGTACCGCCCTTGTCCACGGCGCCTTATTGTATATCTTTGGCAGCCAGCCCGTAGATGATGCGCTCTCTACTCTTCGTTTTTGCTATGAAGCTATGTGAAGCGTAGTAGCCAGCCTGCGACTAGGAAGCCTATGGAGAGGATTGTTACGAGGATTATATGGGCAGCAAGATCTAGCACCGGTAGCTTGCCTTGCTCGGCCTTGGGCTCTATGCGGAGCTTGACGTCGGCTGCGAGCAGCAGCACTGTGAGCGCCATCGCGGCCTTTATGTCTAGTATCCTTGCTTTGCCCTCGAAGGCTAGCCACTGCTCCAGAGGAGCCCACTGTAAACCCATATAGGCGCCCGTGGCGAGGACTAGGAGGAGGCTTGGTATCCCTATCTTCTCGTAGACCTCTTCGAAACGCTTCAGTTCATAGGGGTCGCCTCGTAGCAGGCGCGGCAGATAGCCGAACGCTATCACTAGGTGGCCACCTATCCAGACGCTGGCCCCAAGTAGGTGGAGCAGCTGTGCAACGGCGTATGCGTTTATCATGGTGGCTTCACCGCATCCCCACGGCCTATAACGGCAGCAAGGTTTTAAATAATTAACATGTGTTAAAGATAGCTGGGCTCCAGGCATTGACTAGGGGATAGTGACCTAGCACACATTCTGTTAAACAAGGTGTTACCAGGCCCAACTGCTTAGGTTCACTACACGGCCGATATTGAAGCCGTGGAGGTATAGCCCAAACCATAGGGGTGATAATTATGAGTATATCCCTTACCGAGAAGCGTGTACTCCCTCTCATCGAGCCCGAGGAGCCGGTTGTCTCGGAGACTGATAAGAAGATAGAGGAGCTTAGGAGCGAGGTAGAAGAGGTAAGAGCCGAGGTAAAGTCATTCCAAAGCATTATTGATGCTTACTCGGCGTCGCTCAGCCTCTACGAGGCACGCGTCTCCAAGCTGGAAGCATTCCAGCGCATCGCCGCGATGGTAGGGGCGTGGAAGAGCCAGACCTGCGTCTACAACGAGAACGGCGTGTGCAAGCTCTGGAGGCTCAGCGAGGAAGCAGCCAAGCAGATAGGCGAAGAGTACGTGAAGAAGGAGGGCGAGGTATACAGGGTAGTCGTCTCGAAGGCGCCGTGGTTCTGCGGGCTCTGCCCACTATACAAGGCTGTAGTGGCTGAGAGGAAGAATAGCTGAGCAAGTTTTCTATTAGGGCCGATTTTCTCTTCACGGCAAGCCTTATCCCTATTTCTATGCTTAAAAAATCTTAATATAGGCGTGCTTGTCTTCTTGATAACGCTATTGGTAGAAAGTCTGGGCGGAACATATGGCAACAACGGATGAGGAGATTAAGGAGAAGATTCTAAGGCTATTGGAATCGGATAAGGAGTTTCGCTATACAGTGATGGGGCTACTGGGTTTCAGCGAACTACTTGAACGATTCTCGAGGCTAGAGGAGAGACAACAGAGGTTGGAAGAGAGGCAGCAGAGGCTAGAAGAGGAGTTCAAGAAGCTGGTGGAGAGGTTTGCAGAGCTTGAGAAGAGGTTCGCACAGCTAGAGGAGCGTTACCAGAAGCTAGAAGAGAGATTTGCACAACTAGAGGAGCGGTTTGCAAGGCTGGAGGAACGCTACCAGAAGCTAGAGGAGAGACAACAAAGACTAGAAGAAAGGGTTACCAGGGTCGAGGAGAGACTGGCAAGAGTTGAGGAGGGGCAACAGCAGCTGGTTAAGGCTGTAGAGGGGCTGAAGAGGAGTCTGGGCGCGCTGGGCCGTAGGGTTGGTATGAGGTTTGAGTCCCTTGTCCGCGAGATTTACCGTGATTTGCTTGAGGAGCATGGCTTGGAGCCCTTAAGTGTTAAGAGGTTCCAGTACGTCGATGTTGATGGGAAATATGTTGCACGCGGAGCGGTCATAGAGGTTGATATCTATGTACACGATAGCGAGGTGTGGTTGTTAGAAGTCAAGACCTATGTAGAGCGGGACGACGTTCTATGGTTCTACGAGAAGGCGGATATAGTTGAAAGGATTCTCGGAAAGAAAGCTTCGAGGAAAATGATCCTCGCAGTAGAGGCTTCAAGGAATGCGGCCGAGGCAGCGAAGAGTCTCGGAATAGAGCTTCTTGCTGGCGAAGTAACGGAGGAGTAAATGGGGCAAGACAGTGCTCGTTTACCCTTTGACGATCCTGGTCCCCTTCCTCCCCTCTACGACGTCTAGTGCGTGGTCTAGGCTTCCTATCGCTGCGTATGCGTTTGGGCCGCGTTCTTCTACGAACTCGATTGCTGCCTGTATTTTTGGCCCCATGCTTCCGGGAGGGAATTGTCCCTGCTCTAGGAGGCGGCGCGCCTCGCTACTCGTTAGGGTTTTGAGGGCTCGTTGGGAGGGCTTGCCGTAGTCTATGTAGACGTAGTCTACGTCTGTCAGTATTATGAAGGCGTCTGCTCCTAGTCTGCGCGCGAGCAGGCTTGAGGCAAGGTCCTTGTCTATCACAGCCTCGACTCCGATTAGGCCGTTGTTGCTCCTCGTTACGGGTACTCCTCCACCACCTACCGCTACCACAACGTAGTTCTGGGAAACGAGGCGCCTTATCGCGTCGAGCTCCACTATTTCTAGGGGTTTGGGGCTCGGTACTACTCTTCTGCATCCTCCACGGGGATCGGGTTTGAAGACCCAGCCCGTCTTCTTAGCTATCTCTTCTGCTTCTTTGCAGTCGTAGTAGGGCCCGACGTACTTTGTGGGATTCCTGAACGCCGGGTCGTTGGGGTCTACGAGTACCTGTGTGACTATGGTTACTATGCGTCTGGGCAGATTGTTCGCCTCTAGCTCGTTCCCGATTGCTTGTTGGAGCATGTAGCCTAGCCAGCCCTGCGTCATGGCGCCAGCCATGTCCATTGTTATGGTCGAGGCTAGGTGCGGGGAAGCCCGGTAAATCCATTCAAGAATGAGGCCTACCTGGGGCCCGTTGCCGTGGGTTACTACTACACGGTATCCTTTCTTGATCAGCTCTACTATTGAGCGGGCTGCCCTCTTTACGTTCTCC
Source organism: Pyrofollis japonicus (assembly GCF_033097485.1). Lineage (NCBI taxonomy): Archaea > Thermoproteati > Thermoproteota > Thermoprotei > Desulfurococcales > Pyrodictiaceae > Pyrofollis > Pyrofollis japonicus. The sequence goes on along the minus strand of NZ_AP028634.1, from coordinate 30,893 downwards.
CATTGCTTCTCCACGCCTTCGCCCTTCTTCATGAAGGCGTTGCCGCCGAGGGCGATGACGAGGAGTAGGCCGTCAGTGTTGGACAAGAAGGTGTCACCGTGGATTCGTTTCCCTGTTCTTTGTTCTAAAAACTGGTCTCGGAGACTACCCGGGGATATGCTAAACCGGTTCCCGAACAATCCCTCCACCGGAGGAGCTGCTACGAGGAGAATGTTACCCGGGTCTATACGGTGTTACCGCTGCTTGTTTATGGATGCCTGTGTACACGTGTTACCGCCTCTCTTAACAGCATTGGGGTAGCGGTATGGCTGCTAAGACTCCGGGCTGCGGCGCTGTCCCGCGGAGACTTCCAAGCCTCACGGGGACCGATGCCGAGCTCTTAGACGAGTATATTCCTCCGCTCCCCAGTAGGCAGAGGGTCTACCAGCAGGTCGCAGAGGTCCTCAACGAGATAGAGAAGAGCAGCGACCCAGTGCTCGTAATGCTTGTCGCTGAGTGGGGTGAAGGGAAGACAAGCATCTACAATGCCAGGATCAAGCCCTGGGCGGAGAAGAACAAGTGGCTCACATTGGAGACCAGGGCCGCGACAGTAGCTGCACACCTAGCATCGCTAAGGCAGAGGGCTGAGCGTGACCCCGCCTTCCGGCTTACTGCCGCCTTGCTCGCAGCCGGGCTAGAGGCCTCCGGACTGCTAGCCAAGTATGGGCCTCCAGACGCTGCCCCGAGCCTCCGAGAATACGTTGAGAACGTCCTAGGCTCCCTGGCCGAGGGGCGTAGGGGCGTCATAGTCTTCATTGACGAGTTCGAGGACCTCGTAGCCTCTGCTAGCGAGGAGGAGCTTGGCCTACTCGTCGCGGGGCTCGTAGGCCTCCTGAACGGCGACGTTGAGCTCGTCTCTGCTAGGTGTAGGAGAGAGAACTGTCTCCGCGGAATGTTCCATGTAGTGGTTAGCCTCACTCCCCCGGCTTATAGCAGGCTTATGAGCCTCCGCGACTTCGCAACGATAGCTGCTAGGCTGAAGAGAAGGGTTAGGACTATATGGGTTCAGCCCCTGACTAGGAGGGAGGCATTCGCGTTCCTAGAGAGCCTCGCCAGGTATAGTCTCGGCGAGGGCCTGGACTCGCTCCTCGTGGACCGCGGTCTCGCAAACGCCCTCGTTTCTAGCAGCCTTGGCAACATGGGTGCCCTTGTCTCGGCTTTTCGCTACCTAGTCTCCTGGAGCAGGGGGCGGAGAGGCTGCGGAGACGCGGTAGCGATCCTCGACACGGCTGAGCTGATCGAGGCCCTTGAGAACCTGCGCCTCAGCGTCGGGGGAGCAGAGATACCAGCAATCAATGCCGAGGCATATACGAGGCTCATTGACGGCTGGGAGGCTCGTGCAAAGCTAGCTGGCTTAGACCCTGCTAGGGCTAGGAGGCTCCTAGACGAGCTTGTAGCGAGGGGTGCCGCTACTTGGCAGCAACTAGTAGAGGCAACCAACATGAGGAGGGAGCTGGTAGCGGAGGCTGTGAGAGAACTCAACATGTATGGTGAGCAGGCTTGGCCCCGCAGGGAGCTAGGGGTGCAGCGCCTCGTACACGAAGTAGTATTGGTGCCGGCTGTCGAGGACGCTTTTAAGCTGCTGCGCGGCGCTGAGCCCGAAATAGCTAAGCTGATGCCGCAGCTAGCCCCGAGAGACGACATGAGGCCCTTGGAGCAGCTCTTAGACGGCCTCGTCTACCTTGACCAGGCTGGCCGGCTCGTCGTGGCTGTGCCGCCCAGCGAGGAGGACGCTGCACCGCTCGTGGCGGATGCTTCGCCGCTTGAGCTTAGCCGGTTCGAGGCCGAGAGGCTGGCTAGCCTGCTATGGGAGAACATCTTCTCCAAGCTCGTGGGCGTGGGCGGTGAGAAGGCGCTCCTCTTGTCGCCTAAGATGCAGCGCGTCATCTACGTGAGCCCGGAGCTACACTACCTTGACTTCATAGCTGACCGCGTGGAGAGACTGCGCATAATCCGCCGAGTCTACACCGAGGCTGGGCGCCAACACATGTTGCTCGGCCTATCGCTCATCCTCGCCCACGAGGGGCTCTTGGAGGGAGAGCCGGCAACCCAGGGCGACGGAGTCGCAAGGATAACTGCACGGGTGACGGGGGAGACCAGCGCGAGGATACTGGTATACGCGATACCTGGCCAGGTGACGGGGGCTGAGGCTAAGAGGCTGGAGAGCCAGCTCCTCACCGCCATAATGAGCCACTGGAGGCCGCACGCGATACTCCTGGTTTACCACGGCGGTGTTGAGCCGCAGGCGGACCGCGTACTAGAGGCCCTGGAGGCAAAGTTCTTCGTCAAGATAGTCAAGGCCCCGATAGACTCCATGATGACCCGGGTGAGGCTGCAAGCACTCGGCATAAAGCTCAGCGACACCTATGGCGGGGTCGAGGAGGCTCTGCGGGCTGCGCGGAAGATAGTAGTGGAGTCCTCTGAGGCCGAGGCTGCTGGCCTTGATCCGCTGAGGCTTGCGAACCTGTTGCGAGAGCTTGGCGAAGAGCTTCGGCTGAAAGAGAGGCTGCTTCGTGGACTAGAAGAGGGCATTGATGGGGCACCGCTGCTCGTAGGCGATCCAATGCTTGGCTACGACGTGGAGAAGCCTACTGAGCTCAGTGGCGCGCTTCGCTACTTCCTAGTAGCGCCTTCGACGAAGACGACCGTCCAGGAGGCGCTCAACGCTGCCTACGAGTACGTGATGCGCTACCACCTCTACCGCGGACAGGGCGGCGAGGGCCGGGGCATACTCAGCCCTGACATAGACCGGAACGAGTACACTACGCTAGAGCGCTACATGACCTTGCTGGTCGCGAACAAGTTCTTGGAGAGGACAAACGGAAGCGTCTACATTGACACGCTTAGCCCGCTAGAGAAGGCCGTGCTGAGGGCCCTTGAGCAGCTCGATGCGAGGAGCAAGGAGGTCCAAGCGGCCCAGATATGGGACGTGCTGGTTGTGGCGGCCCGCAACCCGGGTACTCGGAGAATGCTGCTACAGAGCCTTCTCTATCGCGGCCTCATAACTAGCTCCTCTGGCTCGGCTAGGAGGATAGACGCTGACCGCATGAAGATAAGGCTAACCGATAGCGACGAGGACGCTTGGAGGCTCATAGAGGAGGCGAAGAAGCTCGTAGAGGAGATAGAGGCTGACCCGGTGGCGGCTTCGTGGGGTCTCGTGGTCTCAGCCAAGGCTAGGGACTTTAGGGCTGGCAGCCTAGAAGCCTTTGTCGCGAAGTCTAAGAGGCTTCTAGGAGTAGCGCTCGAGGCACTACGCGCCGGCAACAGGCTCATGAGCCTTAGGCTTGCACGTCTCGTCTACGACACCGCGAGCTACGTCAAGGAAGAGGTTCTTGAGGCGCACGTGCACCGTGCAGTCGAGGATGCACGCCGGCTCCGCTCGCGCATCGAGGAAGAGGCTAGGAGGATAAGGGAGCTCGTATCAGCGCTCAATGAGCAGCTCAGCACCTTGCTCGGAGGCGCAAAGACTAGCATAGAGGTACAAGTACTCGACAAGCTGGAGGAAGCACTCAAGGTCTTCTCGGAGATCGACGAGCTAAGGATGAGTGAGGAAGAGCTCGAGAAAGAGGTTATGAAGCTATGGGAGGCCGAGAAGAAGAAGCATCCACGGGATCCCGGCCGCTACACTCCGTTCTACGTTAACGGACTCGGCCCACTACTACACTTCAACTATAAGCTATGGATGTTGTACTCCAGGCTAGAGACGCTCGGGATAATGCGGCTCGGGCAAAGCGGCGCTGAGCCCAGCAAGGAGGTAGAATCCATAACTGCTAGGCTAGAGTCGCTGCTCGAGTCAACTAGGAGGATAATGGAGGATACTGCTGAGACGAGGAGGCTTGCCGAGAAGATGAGCGAGAAGCTGGAGAGGCTAGGGGTAAGGGTGCCGCCGGAGGCCTTGGCTCTGCCGGGATTCGAGCACTCAAGCGTCGCCGAGAGGCTTAGTGTGGAAGAGGCTGAGCAGCTGGTGAAGGCTCTGAGAAGGAGCCTTGAGGATGCGCGCAGACCTCTAGTAGAGCTCGACGAGCAAGTATCAAGACTCTTGGACGAGCTTGCCGGGCTAGAGGACGAACTCGTGTCTGCTAATAGCTGGGCCAAAGCGCTCGAAAAGATACTTGAGGATGCGCGTGCAGCAGGGCTGCCCCAGACCACGATGCTTGAAGAAGTCCTCGGCGACGTCAGGTCAGCCATAGCCCAGGCACAAGGCATGAGGAAGCGGGCAATCGAGGGGCTTAGGGGGAAGGAGCCCCAGGAGCTGCTCGAGGCTGTGAGGGGTGCTAGAAGTCTCGTAGAGAGCGCTAGGACGATTATACGCGATAGCCTTGACCGAGGCCAGCGGGTCCTCCGGGACGTGGAGGCAGAGGCCAAGAGGATACTTGCTAGCCTAGAGGCGGAGGCAGAGGCCCTAGAGGCGGCGCTGCGGGCAATCGGCCAAGAACCCTCAAAGCCTAGGAAGGGTGCAAACGTGTTCGAAGACATTCTCGCTTTCCGCCAATACCTCGAGGAGCTTAGAAGAATGATCGAGGAAGCCGGGATACTCGGTGAGGACGAGCTACGGGCCTACCGCGAGGTCGTCGCTGAGAGAAGGAGGCGTGGAGAACTCTTGTTCCGTGAAGCAGTGGTGCTTGTCTCCGAGAGGCTGGGCATAGGCCAAGATGCCGCGAGGAAGCTATTGATAAGCCTTATAGAGAAGGGCATACTCGAGCCAAGGATCTGAACAAGGCCTCAGCATTTCTTGGCCCATCTCCTACACGTTGAGGCCATTACGGTTTCTCCATGGCTGCGGATAGGAATATGTTTTAATATCTTCATCAAAGCGCTTTATATCTTAGCTTGAGGAGATTGCCATTGGAGTTCGAGACGGCAAAAATACTCTCAATAATAGGGCTCGTGCTAATGATAGTTGGCTCGGGACACTTCTCTATCGGGATCGTGGGCCTAGTACTATACCTCGTAGGACTCTACTATTTGTCCAACATCTATGGGAGAGAGGAGATCTTTAGCTATGCGTTTAAAGCCACCATCGGGTTCTTAGTAGTATTGATAATTGTTGCCTTCGTTATAGGAGTATCTATACTGGGTGGGGCGATAATTGGAGGCCACATAGGGCTAGGCGTTAGCGTAATAATTGGGTGGATCCTGCTTTATCTCGCAATGCTCTATTATGGGTTAAACAAACGCGACCTAATGAACGTGCTGGGAGAATACGGCGATAGAAGCCTCGCCGGCCTCACGGCAAAGCTTTACTGGTATGGAGCAATACTGACAATAATCATTATCGGTGCACTGATTGTCCTCATAGCCGAGGTACTGGAGGTAATAGTTCTCGCTACGCTGAAAAAAGCCTCCGCAGCACTATAGACTGTTTTTCGTATAGGCCGTAGGCACGGTTATTACCACCCCCTACGCTGACTAGGGGTTCCATGGAACTCTACGGAGCCTTTCAAGAAGGGCTATTTTCCTACAACCCGCTTCAACGCGCCAAGTGTTGCACGGGCTAGTAACGCGCCCGATTCAAGAACACTTGCTCCAATGCGGGTCGAGGAGGAGTGGATAAGCGGGACGAGGTAGGCTCGCGGCTCAAGGGGCTGCGTGAGCGCGTCCTTACCGAGCCGAGGCTCTTTCGCCTGATCCTCTGGCTAGCAGCCCCCCTCATGGTCTCAATGGGTATTAGTACTATCTACGAGATTGTTGATACTTTTTGGCTCTCCAGGCTCGGTAAGGCTGCGCTCGGAGCACCAATAGTCTCCTGGCCCTACCCCGACATATTGTTCGGCATATTGTTCGGCCTCTCTAGTAGCATATCAGCGCTCGTAGGCCAGTACGTTGGTGCTGCTAAGTGGAGGAAGGCGAGAGAAGCGGCTGGAACAGTGCTCGGCGTGATGCTTCTCGTCGCCGTCCCGGGCTCGCTCGCGATCATGGCCTCCGCTGGCCTATACCTTTCGGCGATAGGGGTTCCGAGCGATGTTAAGCCCCTTGCTGAGATCTACTTGACTGTGCTCGCGGCCGGGATACCCTTATCGGGCATCTACTTGTTCTTCACGATGACGCTCAGCGCTATGGGGGACACCACAACTCCTACAAAGATAGGAATAGCATCCACACTGATAAACTTCGTCCTCGACCCCATACTCATCTTCGGCTTGCTCGGCCTGCCAAGACTCGGAATACTTGGTGCAGCATTGGCGACCTTCTTCTCGCGAGTATTCTCGGCCAGCTACGCCGCCTACAGCCTAGCCACTGGCAGGCACGGCCTCAGGCTAAGCGTCGGAGACCTTAGGCCTAGGCCGCTCTACCTCCGCCTCGCCGCCCACGTATCGATTCCACAAATAGTTCAGAGACTAGCGATGACACTGGGCTTCATGACCATGGCGGGCATAGTCTCAGGGCTCGGCACCGATGTCCTAGCAGCCTACTCTATAGGCCAGATAATAATCGGGATCGACCGGATAATCTCTATGCCATTCGGCAGAGCAACCGGCATAATAGTTGCACAAGCACTTGGCGCCAAGATGTATGAGCGGGCAAAGAAGGCTCTCTGGACCGGGCTCACAGCACTACTCGTAACAATCTCCGCATTCCTCGCAGCAATAATGCTGTTCGCAGAACCCTTCGCAAAGATATTCAGCAACGACCCCAACGTTATACGGATAACAATGGACATGATACACATCTTCGCCCCAAGCACCCTCGGCTTCAGCATATTCATGGTGGCAAACACGATTGCACGGAGCAGCGGTAGAACCCTCTTCGTCTCCATCCTAGGGATAGCCAGACTATGGTTCATGAGGGTGCCGCTATCATGGCTACTAGCATATAGGCTAGGAATGGGCGAAATAGGACTATGGACCGGCATGGCGATAAGCAACTACGCTACCGGCCTAATAGCCCTCACATGGCTACTCAAAGGAACATGGCTAAACCCAATAATACACGAAGGAACAGAATAACCAGAAACATGAATCAAAACTAAAAATTTGCCACTACAGCCCTGGCCCCAAGCTCAACACCTTACGAAGAAAACGATCCTCTTACAATTCTCTTTTGAATTAGAGCCATTTTAAGCGGATACGTGCCACCATGCCGCAACACCTCTGCCTTACAATTCTCTTTTGAGTTTATCAACAGCCAGTATAGCGCTCATAACAATGCTTTTGAAGAGCTCTCTTACAATTCTCTTTTGAGTTTATCGCAGGTGAGGGGCATGAGAGCCGTCTCGCCCATAGTGGCCACGGTGCTACCTTACAATTCTCTTTTGAGTTTATCTCGGCGGGTTAGTGGTGGAGAAGGCCGGGTCCTCTGCATGGGAGCTTACAATTCTCTTTTGAGTTAGAGGAAGACAGCCGATGGCAGGGAAGCCGCGATAATGCGGAGCCTAGCTTACAATTCTCTTTTGAGTTAGAGGGGCCCGCATCATTACCTTCAAGGCTCCCTTGGAGCTTGCTGCTTACAATTCTCTTTTGAGTTAGAGTCTCATATACCGTCTTGGCACTAGTTCGCGGGACAGAACCGATGCTTACAATTCTCTTTTGAGTTAGAGCTAGGAATGCGAGGACGGTATCGATGCCCGGGCTTAGCCCCACTTACAATTCTCTTTTGAGTTAGAGGGGAAGATACCTACGTGCCGCCCGACGAGAAGGTGGTCGCTTACAATTCTCTTTTGAGTTAGAGTGCTGGGCTTGGTTTGATCGTTCTTGGCGCGTATAGTGCTCTTACAATTCTCTTTTGAGTTAGAGACTCTACAAGGCCGAGCGGAGCAGCACGCCGACCGACGACCTCATCTTACAATTCTCTTTTGAGTTAGAGCTACAAGACTATTCTCGGCGGCGTAGTGAGGGTTGTTGAGCGTGGCCTTACAATTCTCTTTTGAGTTAGAGCGCAAAATATGGGATATGGATAGGATATGGCAGAAATGTGGTAATCTTACAATTCTCTTTTGAGTTAGAGTCTCCCGCTCAACAATGCTCTCATAATCCTCGACAGTGAACGCGCTTACAATTCTCTTTTGAGTTAGAGCAGTTGGCTGCTTAGCGTAGCTGCCAGGGCCTCTGATAATGATGCAATCTCTTACAATTCTCTTTTGAGTTAGAGCGGAGCGGCTGGTGCTGAGGGCTGGGGCGGGTGCTGTACCCTTACAATTCTCTTTTGAGTTAGAGTCTGTGGACAATACTGCTGGGGGCAGGTGGACGCTCGTTCTTACAATTCTCTTTTGAGTTAGAGAGCCGGATTATAGCGCGTTCTATGAGTGGTGTCTTAGTAGTGCTAGCTTACAATTCTCTTTTGAGTTAGAGTATCTTGTCGAACTCGACATGGAATAGCTTATTATCTATACTGTATCCTTACAATTCTCTTTTGAGTTAGAGGCGAGGATTATAGGGAATATATATACGAGGTTGACTGTGATAACTTACAATTCTCTTTTGAGTTAGAGCACCGCGCTCACGGAGCCGATTGCCGCGATGTTCTCGACAATATCTTACAATTCTCTTTTGAGTTAGAGATGTAGAGCCATTCGGGCCATCGACCTACGACATCGACTACGTGCTTACAATTCTCTTTTGAGTTAGAGTGGTTTGTTCCCTTTTGGGATCCGAATAGTCTTTGCTATGGTCTGGGTATTTATTTCTATTAGAACATTGATTACTTATAAAAGGCTAGTGAATGTTGATTTACAATACTCCTCCATTCTGCTCTATCCCATATTGTTCTCATGGAAATGTATGGGTTTGAAACATTGTTCCCAAGAAGCCTTACAACTCCACCAAAGACAGGTTCCAATCGGAATTCAATAAGGAATTTAAAGATAAAGAGGGTTGGGGCAAATACACAATGCGAGAAAATGATGATGATGCATATATCTTGTGCTCATACCGTGCTTAGGACGATGCAGTTATTATGGCATTATGTTTACTTTTCTCTTAGGCTCTATGCTTCAGAGGTATTGGGGCATAAGCTTGGCTAGGAGTATGGGACTTCTCAGCGCTATTGTTATGACAACTCTGTTCTTGGTGCGTCTTATCAGTGTCTATGTTTCTTTGAGGCTCTATTCCCTGGAGCTACGTTTCCGGTATTGGTTGTGGAGACGAAGGTTTTCGCGCTGCCTAGCGAGGAGCGGCGTGCCGCGAGCTTATCGCGAGAAGCTTGTGAAGGTGTATGGTTTGTTTCTTGAGTCTCAGAGGCTTAGGCTGCCGGGTTTGCTTGGCTTACTTGGCGCCGAGCTCGGGCGCACCCGTTTCTCCAGGCCTGAGCGGTCACCGGGCGGTCACTGGGATGGGGAAGAACTGAACTAAGTGAACACATCGTCCACTATACGTGGAGGTGAAGCCGTGTGGCTGAGAGGAAACCTGAGAAAAAGATAGAGGTTGGGGGAGACGAGGTTGAGGAGCTTCGCCAAGTATTTGGCGCGATAACGGAGTTCATGTACAACGTTAAGGACCTTGTAAAGGAGTTCTTGGAGACTCTGAGCAAGAGCTTCGACGGAGAGAAAATAGGCAAGGAAGTAGCCCAGATGTATAAGAGCCTCGTGGATGCTGGTATGCCTCCGGACAAGGCATATGAGTTAACGCAGAGGTTTCTCGAATCGAAGCTGGAGGCCATTCCGAAGATCAGCAGCCTCTTAGAGGTACTAGAGAAGCAGATGAAAGGAGGTACTGGTACCATCCCGATAGTGGTTACCAGGGGGAAGGCTGGGGAGAAGCCTGGAAAGGTTCTGATAGAGAAGAAGGACGATAAAGTAGAGGTAAGGATTGAGGAGCGCGAAGCCGAGAAGGACGAAGAGACTAGACAGTAAGGGGGTCCGTGTTTTTAGCGCTTGAGTAGGTCTACGTTTTTGCTGCTTCTTCGCAGCTGTTCCCGATGTTTTACTCCGTGCTGAGGAGAGGGGGTGACTAGTTATGCCTGGCGATGCTGAGGATAGGCTGAGGCGGCTCGAGGAGCTTGTCGTGGAGGCGCTTCGCAGGCTCGAGAGGCTTGAGGCCTTGCTCGGGGCTATGAGCGAGGAGGCTGCTATAGCTTCTAGGCTGACTATTGTGTTCTCCATGCCAGCTGTCCGGGCTATTGAGGCTGCTAGGAGGATCGTTGAGGCTTATCGTTACGCGAGTGATCCTATTTCACGAGCTGTTCTCGAGGCGCTGGCTGATTGTAGTCCCCGTTCTGTGAGTGAGATTACCCGCCTCGTGCGTGAGCTTCGCGGAACTGCTTCTAGGCGGATAGTACGTGAGCGGCTGCAACGCCTAGTTGAAAGAGGCGTCGTTGTTCCAGTTGAGCAGGGTTCTAGGATCCTCTACAGGCTCGCTTACTGCGAGGACTCGCGCTGAGGCGTCGGCTTTGTGCAGCACTCTGGGATAGTGCTCTGCTTCCACTTCTCCTCGGCTTCTCTGAGCACCTCTTGCTCGTCTCTATCTGTTTCTAGGAGCTGCCACTCGGCGAACACTGGCTTCTTCTCGTCTTCGCTTAGGTGTTTTACTGTCAGCTCGGCTGCGCGCCTCTGTGGGTGAAGAGCTACTAGGGCGAAGGCCCTTACTAGCCCAGCTACTGTTGCCTCGTGCAGTATTATTGTCTTGTCGCAGAACTCTATCATGAAGCGTGCGTGAAGGTGGCCTTCGGGTACGAACGCTACTATTCTCTTTACGCACTCGTTTGGATAGAGTTGCGTAGTCAAGGTTTCTGCGCCGCCTCCGGGTCCCGAGTAGTTGCGCTTTCACGGTATTGCTTCTATAAGGCGTGGGGTTCGGAAACCGCTCCACCGTGGTGGGAAACGCTTAAATACCTGGTTAGGGAGTAGCCTCTTGTTCCCGATGTTAACAGCTATACTCTGTCTGCGAACCTGGAAAGCGATGTGCGAGGGGTGGTCTTGATGCGCCAATATTGCTAGGCCCCAAAGGGGCTCGGATGCCGAGGTTTTTAGAGCGGAGTTTGTATTCGGAGACGCCTTCTATGCATAATTGTTTAGAGTTGTTAACACCTTCTAAGAGGTGGACACTATGCCTTTGAAGCCATACATGCTAGAACCCAGCATAGAGTCTGCTCCACGCGAGGAGATAGAGAAGATTCAGCTAGCTAGGCTGCGCTGGACCGTTAAAAGGGCCTACGAGAACGTGCCGCTGTACCGTAGGAGGATGAAGGAGGCCGGTATAGGGCCAGACGATATCCGAAGCCTCGAGGACGTGAGGAAGCTCCCATTCACGTTCAAGGACGATCTTAGGCGCGAGTATCCCTTCGGCTTACTAGCAGTGCCTCTCAGCGAGGTCGTAGAAGTACATGCTAGTAGCGGTACTACGGGCAGGCCGACAGTCGTCGCCTATACTATGAGGGATATTGAGAACTGGGCTACTTTGATGGCCCGTACGCTCGCCGCCGGGGGCCTCGGCCGTGGCGATGTGCTCTACTCTACTCTTAACTACCACTGGTTTACAGGTGGCCTCGGCTTCCACTACGGGGCAATGAGGCTTGGAGCCACTGTCGTGCCCGCTGGGACAGGGTTTACGCGAAGACATGTCCAGATGATAAGGGATCTTGGTGCGACAGCGCTTGCCGCTGTCCCAAACTATGCTGTTAGGCTAGCCGAGGTAGCTTTAGAGATGGGTGTTGATCCGTCCAGGGATACTAAGGTGAGGCTTGGCTTCTTCGGCGCCGAGATGTGGAGCGAGGAGATGAGGCGGAGGATAAACAAGCTGTGGGACATGGATAGCTACGACGTATACGGTATGAGCGAGCTATACGGCCCTGGCACAGCCTCGGAATGCCATCTGCATGATGGGCTGCACGTGTGGGAGGATCACTACTTGGTGGAGGTTGTGGACCCGAAGACGGGGGAGCCTCTTGGCCCGGAGGAGGAGGGTGTACTCGTGGTCACGCCGCTAACCCATGATGCAATGCCTTTGCTGAGATACTGGACCAACGATCTAACATTCATAATGGATTCCAAGAGCTGTGACTGCGGCAGGACCATGAGGAGAATAGCTAGGATAAAGGGCCGTGCTGACGACATGCTTATAGTGAACGGTGTGAACGTGTTCCCGCAGAACATTGAGCTTGCTATACTCCAGGAGCCATGGGCTTCTCCCCACTACCAGATAATAGTTGAAAGAGACGATGCACTCGACATACTAAGAGTCGTGGTTGAGTCGGAGAGGAAGCTGAGCGAGGAAGAGAAGAAAGAGTTTGCAAGGAGGCTTCAGGAGAAGCTAAGAGAAGTCTTGATTGTGAAGCCGAGGGTTGAGATTGTTGACCCCGGGACGCTGCCCCGCACGGAGGGCGGTAAGGCTAAGAGGATAATTGACAAGAGGAGGGGATAAATAATGGTGATTGAGGCAATTATCCTTGGCCTCTTAATAGTAATAGCTGGCTTCGCCTACAGCATGATACCCGTCAGGGAAGACGAAGAGGTGGAGATGTAGTGGTTGACGCGACGGGGCTCATAACGGCCTACCTTGCCACCAGCCTTGCTATCGGTGTAGCCGTCAAGGATAGGGCTGCTTCGCTCAAGGGCTTCCTAGTAGCTAATCGCTCTATGCGTGACTGGGTACTCGCCTTCACTTTCGGCGCCACGTACTTCTCCAGCGTGGTAATGATTGTTGGGAGCTCGTGGGCGTACGCATGGGGACCAATAGCGCTCATAATACCGTTGGCAAACATCCTTGTAGGTGCTCTCCTAGCATTCATAGTTGTTGGCGAGAAGGTTAACAAGCTGAGCAGGAGGCTTGACGCCCTGACTGTTCCGGAACTCCTAGCAAAGATTCATGGAAGTAAGGGATTGCAGAGATTCCTTGGAGCAATAGTTGCTACTGGCCTCCTGCTTTACCTGGTAACGGTTGCCTCTGGCACCGCTGTGGTCATGGCTAAGGCCCTTCACATAGGGCTCCCGGTCGCAGCCGCAATCGTTGCTGCAGTGCTTGCAGGATACGTCGCGCTCGGAGGCATGTATAGCGTCATACTAACAGACGTAATACAAGGCATAATAATGGCGTCTATAGTCGGCGTGCTCGCTTACGCGTCCCTCGCAAGGCTCGGAGCCTCAAGCCTAGACGCTACCCCGCCGCTACACGGAGTCAGCACGCTAATAGTCTTCGACTTGGCTATGCTGACGAGCCTTGCCGTGTGGGGGTTGCCGCAGCTAATCAACAGGTTCTACACAGTGCCGAGCACTAAAGCCGTTAGAAGGGCTGCAGGCATGGCAACGATGTTCGCCTTCATAGTTGCACTGGGCTCGTTCATCGCCGGGCTGGCTGCACGCCACTTGGCCAGCGTCGATAAGCCTATTGATGCTATGCCTGCCCTGGCTGGATCGCTTCTGGGCGAGACAGGGCTAGCTGTACTGGCTGCAGCAGTGCTGGCTGCCTCAATGAGCACTGCTGACTCGGTAGCATTGACCGCTGCTAGCGCTCTTGTATACGACCTTGCCGGGAGAAAGAGTGCTACTGCTATGCGTGTCGTGAGCGCTGGCATAGTTGTTGCCGCGACGCTAGCGGCTGTGGCTGTGCTCGCTTTGCCGAAGACAGTCTACCAAGCCGTTACAGCTGTGTTCAAGACCGGGTGGACGCTGACGGCGGGAGCCATGCTGGTGCCAGTGCTAGCCGGAGTCCTCGGGGACCGTGACCCCATGGCGGCGAAGACCGCGGCAATAAGTGGTGCAGCCATGGCCTTATTGGTGACTGGCCTCAAGCTTGCATTGAGCACAGGAGTACTAGCACCAATAAGGCCAGTAGTAGTCGCTACTGAGCTTGGATTTACCGCTACCATACTAGTGTCGACGCTAGGCTACATAACTGCTAAGACCTTGAGGGCGAGGAGCCTTTCTTAGCAGCCAGTACTTTCTCCGCGTATGGACAAATGTCTCGAAGCGGACACTCCTCACACCTAGGGTTCCTCGCCCTGCAATACGTCCTGCCCAGGGCTATTAGTAGGCGATGAGCCTCCTCGCTCCTCTCCGGCCCAAAGAACTCTAGGAGCGCTTTCGAGATCTCCTTGTAGCCTGCCTTCTCGTGGACCAGGCCCCAGCGCTTCGCTATCCTCGCCGCATGCGTATCAACGGCAAATACTGGCGCACGCCTAACGAGCTGGAGGAAAACGTCAGCCGTCTTCTCGCCCACACCCGGTATTGAGAGCAGGAACTCACGTAGCTGCCGCCAAGGCATCTCTAGCAGTATTTTCTCGCCGCCGGCCTCGATTATCCTCCTCGCTGCCTCCTTCAAGGCCATAGCCTTGTTATTGACGAGGCCGGCCGGGCGTATAACCTCCTTGAGCCTCTCCAGCGGGGCCCTGAGAATATCTTCCGGCGATACCCCGATTTCCTCCCTAAGCCTCATATATGCTCTTATCGAGTTCTTATCGCTCGTGTTTTGGCTCAGAATTATCGCCGCTAGTACTGCGAAAGGGTGCTTATCGCCGTCGAGGCGCTCGGCTACGAGCGCCACATAGTCCCGCCAATCGGGTTTAAGGCTTCTCGAGAGCCTTTTGTAGACCTCTTCGCCGCTAGCCTTTTCAGCTATGCTCTTCAAAGCCTTCACCATTGTTTAACGCGTGTTAACCGTAGTTTTGTGACAAAATACCTAAGGTACAGCTATTTTAACACTACCCCAGACGCTGCATATGGGGTGTCTTAGAATATTGGTAGGAGTAGACAAGGTTGCAGAAGAGGTTGAGAAGGGCGCAGAAGCAGCCAAGAGCTCTGCACCATACATTATTGGAGCAATAATAGTGATTGGCGCCGCATCGGCACTACTTGCATGGGTATCCTCGTTTAAGACTGGCCTAGTGAAAGACAATAGCCAATACATAGAGGCAGCTATACTCCTTACCCTGGGCTATGTAGCTGTAGAACTGTTCGCAAAAGGAGTAGAAGCCTTCTTTGCTACAGCAGGGCCAGGAGCAGCCAAGTTGACCAAGACTGTTACACGTATAACTGGCTACGCTGCCCTCCTCTCCCTGCTCGTATCGGTCTTCAAGGCTAATACTGCTGCAGCCGTAGCTCTAGGAAGCTTCGCTGGCATGGCTATTGGTTTCGCCTCCCAACAAGTCGTAGGCAATGCGCTCGCAGGGCTCTTCCTCGCAGTCTCGAGGCCTTTCCGCATAGGTGATAGAATATCCGTACCCGCCGCCAAGGCGGAGGGCAAGGTCATCAATATCGGCGTCATGTACACTGTTCTCGAAGCCGATGATAAGACGGTGCTTATCCCCAGCAGCAAGATACTCGGAAACGTGATTGAAGTCTCTAAACAGAAAAACGCTAAACAAGAGGAGCCTATCTAGCCGTGAAGCACGAGGCACTGATATTCTTTGGTGAACAAGCAAGCAACTATCTCCTCGTAGGCGCTCCTTGCACTACTATGAAGACGAGTGGCGCAAGGAAGGCAAGCATAGTTGCTCCAGGAACGAGTAGCGCAGCCACTATGGTAGTTAATGCTAGTGCTGAGGCTGTTGCTCCGCGGGTTTCTGAGCTCATCGGCGCTGTCGCTGCTAATAGGCCGGGATAAGGGATAGATGCAAGTGCTATGCGGTACCACGCGTTGTTTACAAGGATCGCCGCCGTAATGTAGAAGGCTGCTACGAGTATTATTAGAGCTAGGTTTGATAAAACATAGCTGGTTTTGAACACGAGCAGCGTTACTATGCCATAGCCTGCTAGGAAGGCAGTAGCAAAGCCAGTGCTTCTACCTCCTATCGCCACGGCTGGCAAGGGTAACAGGATACCCGCCACTAGCCCGTCTAGGATTTTCCTCTCTCTTATAATGGCTAGAAGCGCCGCTATTGGGGCAAAGAGGGCTGAAGGAGAAGACGTGGAGACCGCGCCGGCGAGAAACCATGGTATAATGAGCCTTAGTAGTGCCTTCTTATTGCAGGGCTGAGGCGCCCCGGCGCGATAGGCTAGGGCCGAGTATATTAGCCAGGTAGCTGCTAAGAGGATTAGCTTTGCAACCTTGTCTCCAGATACCTGCTCAACGTACTCCCCCACAGGGTAGAGAATCGGGATAATGTCTCGTAGAGGGTAGAGCCCATAGAGCTTTAGCCCTACAGCCATACCGGCAGTCACGGCTATTATTGCTCCCCAGCGTCTAGCGGGCGGAGAATAGGCGCAGAGCTTGATGCTCTTCATTGCTAGCTCGTCTGAGGCTGCTAGCTGGGCTGAATAGGCTGCGAGCACGGCAGCTGCGAGCATTGAGAGCTGTACAGCATAGAAGCTGTAAAGCGTATGGTTGCCCGCGATGTATGTCGCCGCGTAACCAGCTATAGCCGAAACATACATTGTCGCAAGCCCTGTACTCCAAGGCACCCATTTGCCTGGCTGGCCCCTACAAGCCGCTAACAAGGCTCCGGGCAGCCCGAAAGCCGCCAATACTAGTGCTGGAAGCGTTATTGCCGGATGAGCAGCTGCCTCAAGGTACGGCTTATCCCCGACGTAGTATAGTACGAATGCTACCCTGCCCAGTAAGAGTCCAAGGGGATCCGTTGTCGGTGGGCCACCGGGGGGTCTGCTCGTGGTATGCCACTTCAAGGCCCCCACTATCTCGGAGAAGACCCAGCCAACGCCGTACCTTAGGGCGAAGGGCGCCCAGAACAAAGCAATTACGAGAAAGGACAGAAACAGCTCAACTACTAGCTCCTTTTTGCGTCCACGCAGCCACTCGTAGACAATGAGGCCTGGTAGCGGGAATAATCCAGTATACTTGGCTGAGCCCGCTAAGCCTAGGACAACTGAGGCCGCTAAGCCGCGGTCATAGGCTATAAGCGCAGCTGCTACGGCGTCAAGCGACGCAGCGTAGATGTCGAGCATGGCGACACTGCTCATAGCTTGTACAGACTTATCGATATAGGCTAGGAATAGGGGTACTGCTACCGATAGAAGTGCAGCTCTTCTCCAAATGCTTATAGAGCGGACGGCTATCGCGGTAATTGCTGCTAGGCCTATAGCGGCCATTATGAAGCTTGGCCACCGGAAAGCAGGGAAGCGGAACCCCTCTCTCCAAGCGATAATACCGAGAACATACTTTACTAGGGGAGGGTGCTCTGTGTTTAAGTACTCGTTAACATTTTCGGCATCGGGAAGAATGCCTGGAAATACGTCGCGTACACAACTTGTATTACCGGATTCTGCTGCCTCATAGAGCTTATCCATGCCCTTGGTCTCGTTGATTGGCACGTAGACCGTGAAGGCGCTTATCTTTTCATAACCGACCTTACCTATGAGCGCCAGGGGGGAATACTCTATGACCTCGCTATATGCTCCATCAACGCCGCATGATTCTTCATACACTATCGTATATACTGCATAGCTCTCATTAACATAGGGAATAATGTGGAGTCCGAGAACTTTTCGTGCAACGTTTATGCCAGAGGATACGTACCAACACTCATCACTAATATAATCGTTTATTTTAAGAGTCCTCTCTAAACCATTGCTATAGAGAGTCAAAAGAGCAACATATAAGGTAACAGCAACGATAATGAGTATTAATCCCGTATGGATGATACCTTTATCTCTTGTTTCCAATATAGACCCCCTATTGATAAGTTTTAGGTAATTATTTTGGAGGATATACAACAGGCTTGAGGCTGCCAAGGAAGTAGGAGTATACTAATATTGCTGACATTACTGCAGCTGCCCAATAAGCTGGTCTTTCCCTTGATAGTACAAGGGCGAGTAAAAGCGGAAATGGTGCATCAACGAGGAAACGAACTATGAGCCGTGCATTTGGTAGGAGCGGTGATAAGAACCCTAGTAGAGAAGGCGCAAAAACCCAAAGAGGGATTATTTTCCTTCTCAGAGCCCATATCGAGATTAGGTACATAACAAGCGGGACGAAAACGTCCGGTCTCATCGACGTACCCCAAAAGAATATGCCGATGTTTTGCAAGAACGGTTTGGAGACAAGTACTCCGCTTTGTGCAACGTTTATAACCAAGGCCTTCGACGAGACAAAAGCCACGAAGCCATAAGAGAGCCAGCCGGGCATTAATCCATAAGCAATGTTTCTTAGTAACTCCTTAAGCTCTTGTGAAGGCGTAAACCTTGCTGCAATGAGGATTGCTACTGTATAATATGCGAGTGTCCAGGGGTGCCAAAGTCCAAGAAAGGCCGATACTATCATGGATGCCTTTGTATCTTTTCGTTTAAGCAATAGATAAGGTAATGATATAGCCGCTGGAAGTGCAAGAAGATTTGTTTGGAGACCTGCGTAGAGGAAAAAGGGAGCCCAGTAACTTGTACCGATTACTGCAGCTATTCCTGCTATTAGATTTGATGATGTTTCTTTCCTTATTATGAGCCAGAGAAATGTTGCCAACAATACTAGCCCAACAAGCGGTACAATAACGTCGAAAAACCATGCACTACAATTTACGAGAGCAGCCGTTCCAGTAACTAGGATCCCGTAAAGAGGGCGTTGCCACGAGAATAGTGCTTTCATATAGTCTCCTTTCCGCAGAGCGTCACAAAAACGAATGTTATAGTAAGTATCATATGAAACTATTTTGTTAAAACCATATCTTAAATGGGGAACGAGTATCCCCATAATTGCTATTAGGTAGGCTACAAGAAGTAACACTAGACCAACGTGTTTGTGACTGTTGTTTGTTTGCAGAGGTTTTGATTTGTTTTTCTTCTGTACCTCTATACCCCTTGGAATAATGAAATAGATTAACGCGATAATTACTCCGAGAATCATTGCGCTTATTGTTTGTCCCATTATTATACCACTGCCAATTATGTTCCACATCATACCAAGTGCTCGTAAAACGAAGAACACTGATGCAAGAAGTGAGGCAAAGATGCCAATCCTACCCACAATGTTAACGAATACTATAATCAATATTATAGCAGCGAGAAACCCACTCCACCACTGCCCAGCAACACTAATGGTACCAAAAACTACGACGAGAGAGCCTAAATACTTGTCAACACGCATAAGCACAAAACCGGAAACCATTACGAGTAGAGCTACAAGTAATGAAATGTATGAACTAGCAAACTTTAAAGGTAAAGAATAGGCTGGGCGACCTGGTAGTATTATTTCGTCGAAATAAAGGACTATTGAAGCCAGCCCGGCTCCCAACCCGATACCAAGTAGAGCTTCGCTTACAATTCCTAAATCCTTGTTGGTTTGACTTTTACTAAAATCGCCTCTATAATGTACCATGCCTTCCCTACCCCAATATTTGATCGTTTTTCTCCTCAAGAATGGTTGCAGCTAGAAGAAAAACGACACCTATTACGAGCGAATAGTAAGCGTATTCAGCCGCCTGGTTAGCATCCTTTTCATAACCCTTAGCCAGAGCAATGGCTGCAATGAGAAGTAGGACTATGAAGACTGCTGCAAAGAATTGCCCCACCTTATAGAGATTCTCTACCAACTCCCTCCTCTTCCTCCTCTTAGTGCCTCTTGTTCTTCGTTTTCCTCGTCGCGTCACGTTCCCTGTTCCTCGCTATTCTGTGAGGCTTTGCGGAAACGGGCCCAAATGGTTGTTCCTTTCTCATCCTCTATACGTATAACGCGGTGAAGGGGTATCACAGTGCCGTCGCGGAGTATTATGCGGTCAACAGCAACTCTTTCAATCTCGTCTACGCTTATACGCCTCGTGCCTGACACGGGGCCCCGCTCCGCAATCACTATGTAGCCTTTCGAGCCCCTATGGAAGAACTTTGCGACTGCTTCGTGGATTTCCCCCTTCTTCTTGCGCCCCAATATGTTCAAGCCCGTCCCCTAAAACACATGGATTAGTCTGTTTTATGCCTACAGCGATATGCAAACTAGTCTTTATGTAAAGATGCTCATCAACACCTTATAGTGGTGGAGACGCTGTGAGCGCTCCCAAAGGCTATATTGATGCAGGCAAGAAGTGGTACTATGTTCTCCATCCTCGTCCAGTATACGTTGTTGCCGCTGAGCACAATGGGCGGATAAACTTCATGGCCGCTTCATGGATTATGCCTCTCAGCGAGGAGCCGGCGCGAATAGTGGCTGCCCTGGACAAGGAGGCTTACACGACTGAGCTCGTTCTCGGAGCAGGCGTGTTTACCGTGAATGTTCTGAGTGTTGAACACGTTGAGTTCATCTACGGGGCTGGCACAATGAGTGGTAGGAAGGTCGACAAGATACGTGTTCTAGGCGCCGAGCTAGCCAGGGATACCGTTACGGGTGCTCCCCGGCTCGTCAAGCCGCGCCCACTGGGTGTTATTGAGGCACAGGTTCATCGCAGCCTCGAAGACGTTGCTGAGGACGTGTACCTGGTGGTTGCAGACGTTGTTGCTGCTTATGCTGATGCCGAGCTCTTTAACCCAAGGTATGGCTGGGAGCTAAAGAAGGTCCGGGTAGCGATGCATAGCGCGGGCAGGGCCTTCACAACTAATAACGGCCTATACGTTGCGAAGAAGAAGGGGAGTTAAACGCACGCTTATAACCGGGGCTATCCCAACCAGTTACTCTAGGGAGAAGGTTTTTCGGAAAACATGGAGACGAGGTGCTGATAAGTCTTGTCCGTCAATATTCGCCTCGAGAAGATAAGTGAATATGAGTGGATGATTCCTAAGGGCGCGAAGGCTTGTATGAGAGTTCCAGCACTAATCTTTGCCGACGAGTTCCTATTGGAAAAGATGAAGGGCGACTTGACACTCGTACAAGCCGCTAACGTTGCATGCCTCCATGGTATACAGAAGTACAGCATAGTCATGCCTGACGGTCACCAGGGATACGGGTTCCCCATCGGCGGAGTAGCCGCTATGAGCATCGACGAGGACGGCGTGATAAGCCCCGGCGGCGTGGGCTACGATATCAACTGCGGTGTGCGTGTGATAAGAACCGACCTCGACATCAAGGAGGTTAAGCCAAGGCTACGCGAGCTGATAGACGAGTTGTTCCGCAACGTGCCCAGCGGTCTCGGAAGCACAGGCAAGATTAGGATTAGCATACAGGAGCTGGACCGAGTACTAAACGAGGGAGTCGCATGGGCTGTTGAGAAGGGCTACGCGTGGCCAGAGGACCCGGAGCACATAGAGGAGAAGGGTAGCTGGAAGCTAGCAGACGCGAGCAAGGTTAGCAGAAGGGCAAAGCAGCGTGGTGCGGCCCAACTTGGCACCCTTGGCAGCGGCAACCACTTCCTAGAGGTCCAGGTGGTTGACAAGATCTATGACCCGGCTGCTGCAAAGGTTATGGGCATCACTCACGAGGGCCAAGTAGTAGTAATGATCCATACCGGTAGCCGTGGCCTAGGCCACCAGGTTGCAAGCGACTACCTCATGATAATGGAGAGGGCTATGAGGAAGTACGGCATAAGGCCACCGGACAGGGAGCTCGCAAGCGTGCCCTATAGTAGCAGGGAGGCCCAAGACTACATACGCGCAATGGCTGCTGCAGCCAACTTTGCCTGGACCAACCGCCAGCTCATAACTTACTGGACGCGTGAGAGCTTCAAGAAGGTCTTCCACCGCGACCCAGACCAGCTGGGCATGAGGCTAGTCTACGACGTTGCCCACAACATCGCCAAGATAGAGGAGCACGACGTTGACGGGAAGAGGATGAAGCTAATTGTGCACCGCAAGGGCGCTACAAGAGCATTCCCGCCAGGGCACCCAGAGATACCGAAAGACTACCAGTCAATAGGACAACCAGTGCTCATACCTGGAAGCATGGGTACTGCGAGCTACATACTGGTAGGAGTACCTAGCGGAGCACGCGCGTGGTATACCGCACCACATGGTGCTGGTAGGTGGATGAGCAGGGCAGCAGCCAAGAGGACCAAGACCTATACCCAGGTGGTGAAGGAGCTAGAGGCCAAGGGTATACTGATAAGGGCTAGCGACAAGGCGACGGTTGTAGAGGAGATGCCTGAAGCATACAAGGATGTCGATAGAGTGGCCTTCGTCGCGCAGAAAGTCGGAATAGCGAAGATAGTTGTGAGGCTACGCCCGATAGCGGTAACTAAGGGCTAAGCGCCTAAAACAAATCGTTTTTCTATTCCATAAAACAGCTAATAGGCGTTCCAATAGTAATGTTTCTAAACCCCTATTTTTCCATGGGCTTTATGTCTGCTTTTAGTGTGAACCGGTGAGACAGTATTCTTCTTGCCTCGCTTGGCGCGGCTTGGGCATCTATTATGAAGAGTTCTATGAACGGTTTTACCGTTGCTTCTACCAGGTGCCCGGCATATATTTCGTCGGGCTTGCGAGCGACTGCTACGTGGAGATGCGGTCTACAATCGCCTTTATCGCATACTATATTGCCGTTGAGAGCTACTACCTCTAATACATGGTTCTCCAGAGGCTTAACATTCACGTAGTGATACGTGCTAGTTGTGTACTCGTATACAGCTATTCTTGCGTGCGAGAATCCTCCTATGCAGTGGACAAAGGCGAGCCCTATGTCCAGCTCCTTGGCGGCTGTTGCCACGGCTTCAGGGAGCTTCTCTCCTTCCTCTATCTTCACGAAGAAGGCTTTAGGGTTGTTTAGTGGCTTGAGTATCTCCATGTTCTCAGTCCTCGGGGTGAGAAGTTGCCCACTTATTTAAACAAGGCAAGGCTTTAAATAGGGCAATTACGTCTTTCGCCGATATATCGGCTGACGAGCAGTGGTGGCTGGACCTCTGGGAGCCAGCAAGGGTTATCGGTACAACCTAGTAGCGCTCATATTGATATCGTTCCTCATACCCCTAGGCTTTAGTGCAGCTAATCTTCTGATACCCTACTATATTCTCGCGCTCAAGGGAGTTCTAAACCAGTTGCCCGAGAAGGTTGGCTCGCTGCACGCCTACCGCGCGGCCGTCGAGATGGGTATCCTTGTCTCGGCGTTTATGGGTACTCGTGCGGTATTTGCTGCTGCTTCTGGCTGGCTTAGCGACAGGATTGGCCGGAAGAAGATGATAGTTACTGGCATGGGGTTATATGCTGTGCTTGGAGTCCTCTACGCCGCCACTACCGATGTATGGCAACTATATGTTCTGCGCGGAGTACAGGGTATCGCATCTGCACTCGTATGGCCTGTTGCCGAGACCCTAATTGTTGAAAGCGTTGAAGAAGGGTTTCGGACCCGGGCACTTAGCCTCTACGTCATGGCTAGCAACGTGGGCAACATTGTTGGACCAGTTATAGGTGGCTTAGCATACGAGGTGAGCAAGCGGCTCTTCGCCTCCAAGGGCGTATTGACGGTGCTGCGTGTACCCTTTATACTCATAACAATCGCGACTGCTATTGGTGCCGTGATGGCGCTATTCATAAGGGAGACCCTGGGCCGGGAAACCGGCGAGAAGGGAGGGAAGGCTGTCTTCCGGGGCGGGTTACTTGAGCTACCGGAGCCTGTTAAGCGCGGTCTCACGGCTTTCTATGTGAATGGGCTCTTTAACGGCATAGCTGTCGGGATCATGTCTAGCATACTGTATGTCTACATCCTGGACTTCATAGCGAAGACTCCGACGAGTGTTGCAACGATAATGCTCATAGGTGGTGTCGCCGGCTTAGCTGTCTCGTATCCTGCCGCACACTTCGCTGACAAGCTTGACTCTGTTTCACGTAAGCGCGTCCTGGTAGCAACTTTCGCGGCCGCAAGGGGCTTATTGGCGCTCATAGGGTTCGTGAAGTCCTACTGGGTGTTCGTGGCGATAGCTGCTTTGCTCAACATAGCGATGAATATCTCTATACCTTTGCTTAGGACGCTGCAAGCAGAGCTGGTCCCGGCGAGGCTGAGGGGCAGGGTATTTGGCCTACAACAAGCATTCTTCAATACCGGGATGGTAGCTGGCCCCTTGATAGGCGGGCCCCTCTACCGGTATCTATACGGCAAGGAGGTTTTGCCAGGAGTTGCTGGCCCGGAGCTAGTATTCCTACTAGCATCGCTGCTGGGGCTAACTGGCGTAGCTTTCCTAGCCAGGCTCTACGATCCCGTGAAGGTTAACGAGGCGTGGCAGTCTCTTAGGGGAGTAGGAGCTGGGAGAGCAAGTCAAGCATCTTGAGCCCGCTACCTGTCAGCGGTAATAGGACGTCACGTACTCCCTCTTCTCGAAGAGTGCTTGCTACCTTTTCTAGCCCAGCTACCGCCGCCGCAGAGGTTGGTTCAACGATGAATCCTTTCTCGACTAGAGTCTTCAGGGCACGCACGATATCACTATCGTTTACTGCCACGACTTTGCCCCTGCTCTCCTCCAGCGCTTTAAGAGCATCATCTAGGAGCGGTGGGTTGGGGACTCTTATCCCGTCGGCAAGCCTTGAGGAACCGTTCGCCGGCTTCGAGCCATATATTCTCTCGTAGAGTGGTGCGACCTCCACCCCCTGTACGGCGATCATTCGTGGCGTTCTTCTCGCTAGTCCTAGGCTTTGCAGCTTTTTGAACCCGTTATAGATTCCTAGGAATAGGCCTCCGGAGCCGAAAGGCACGACCACTGCGTCGGGGACTCCTTCCTGCTCATAAACCTCGTATGCTATAGTCTCTAAGCCTTCTACGAACAAGGGGTTGCCGAGGTGGTAGACGTAGTAGCAGCTTTTCTCCCGCGCTATCCTCGGCGCTAGCTCGGCTGCTGCTGCACGGTTCTCGGCCTCCACGAGCCTGGCGCCCATGAGCTTGATCGCCTTCTTCTTGCCCTCTGGAGCGTCGCGGGGGACAACGATGACTGATTCTAAGCCGTTAATAGATGCCCGACGGGCTACTGCGAGCCCAGCATTACCAGAAGAGTCCTCAACGACGCATCCCGCGCCGAGCAGGATGGCGTGACTCGTTGCGAGCAGTGCTCCACGGTCCTTGAAGCTCCCCGATGGATTAAGATACTCAAGCTTGAACCAGACACGGAGACCCAGGAACTCGTCAACAGCGAGAGGTGTGTCTCCCTCACCTCTATTTTCAACCGGCTTCAGTGCTAGCATCGATGAGTAGCGTTGGAGCCCTCTGCCACGAGGGCTCCAAGAGAATTCCTCCTTTTCTATTCTTAGAGGGCTGCCGCATCTAGGACATATAGGTAGCAGTAAGCGCCTATCATCCAGCCCGTATGTTGCTGAGCAGGATCTGCATCTAAGGATCGGCATGAGTTGGGCCTCCTTCAAGTACGCCGGGCTATGGAGGGTCCATGTCTCTTAGCTTGTCTAGTAGTAGTAAAATTGTTATGTCTCATATAGTGAGACGGTGTTGCGGTAAAAGAGGGCTGTTCGCATAGCGGGCTGGCTTACTGATAGACTTTGCTTGGCTCGGTGAAAACGCTATGGTTAGTACGGATAGCAGTGAGTTTCGGCGAGCATTCAGTGGCGGCTCATGGCTTCTCTTATCAAACATCACAGTCTCGCTTATCGGGCTTCTCTTCTGGCTCGCGATGCCGCGCCTCATCGGTCTCAAAGCCATGGGGGAGGCCTCTGAGATTGTTAGCTCTGCAATGCTTGCTTCAACTCTTGTCGCTGCTGGATTACCTCTCGCAGTAATAAGAGAAACTGCTGAGTTCGGGGCTGTTGGGTATGCAGCGTCTTTCCTAGTAGGACTGCTGCTCGCTATTCTTGGGTTTCTAGCCGCATACTTGCTCGCAGTCGTCCTCGGCTATGCCGGCTATGCTCTGATACCAGCCTCTATGGCATTTCTATCCATTGCGGGCATACCGCTGCTGCAAGGGCTTGTCGGCTTAGAGAAATACTCCATCTATTTCAGGCTTGCACTGAGCGCTGGACTAGTCAAACTCGTCATAGGGATCGGCTTGGGGCTACTAGGTTACGGGCTCCTAGCGGCACTCATAGGACACTTAGCCTACCCGGCTACCTTGTTCGCCACAGGCCTCGTTATCGCACTGATCAGTCTCAAGCTACAGAACTACATCAAGCATTCCCATCGGTTTGTTAACCGTGTGCTAGGTCTCACTGTGTCGAACTATCCCCAGGCTGTATCGCTTCAGCTCATGAGCGTTCTAAGTGTCTACTTGTTCGCATACATTGTCGGAAAACCGGTTAACACAGGTGCGCTCTACATAAGCCTCATGACGGTAAATGCTCTTGCGTTTATCCCTGGGGCACTAACTACTGCTGCCCTACCAGTAAGCGTGGAGAGCGGAAAAGAGGATGTTATTGCTGAGCAGCTCAGAATAGGCTTAGGTTTCGTGACGCCTATTGTCTCGGCCTTTGTTGCTGCGCCCCGCTTCGTACTGGCCATTGTTAAGCCCGAGCTAGCGGATATCGCGTGGGACTCTTTCTTGGTCATGCTGCTATCGGTTATACCGTTATCAGTAGTCCAGGCCGCCGTCAATGTTTTGAATAAGAGGATAGATAAAAAGGGGTTGCTCGTCATAGGTCTGCTCCGATTGCTCGTACTTATCTTGGCGCTTGTTACGCTAGCCCCGAGGCTCGAGCTTCTTGGCGCGGCAATAGCTTTCCTGGCAGCAAATGTTGCCGCACTGCCTCTTAGTCTGCACGTCCTCGGGACGCGGCATAGCCTCTTGCTTACGAGCTGGGGTATCCAGGCACTCTCTCTGCCTTTAGCAATAATTGCACCGACTTCAGCGGGTGCTCAGCTACTGGTACTCGTCTCTGCGTTCATCGTGTCAGCGCTGCTCGTAGCAGTAACGCGCCTATTGTCGTTCTCAGAGGCTCTTAGACTTGTAAGACTTTTTGCCAGGTCAGTGCTATACAAGCCATAACGTGATGGGAGCCTAGCCGGTTTTGAGCGGTGTCCATAACGAGATGAGGGGCAACAATAACAGCAAAGAGAAGGACAATAAGACTGGTGTAAGAGTATCCATAGTTATCCCTACTTATAATGAAGCCGAGAACCTACCCGTACTTATAGAGAGGCTTGACAAAGTGCTTCAAGGCACATTGTACGAAACCGTGGTGGTTGACGACGATAGTCCTGACGGTACTTGGAGGGTTGCGGAGAAGCTCCATGAGGAAGGGTACCCGGTCCGCGTTATACGCCGGGTAGGCGAGCGAGGCCTAGGCACAGCGATTGTTAGGGGTCTACGGGAGGCCCGGGGAGAGTACATTGTGGTTATGGATGCTGACTTGCAGCATCCGCCGGAGGTGGTTCCTGCCCTCGTAGAGGAGGCTGAGAAGAGTGGTGCCGATGTCGTCGTCGCTACACGTTACAGGGAAGGCGGAGGCGTGAGGGGGTGGAGCAAGACCCGCTTGCTAATATCTAGGGCGGCGAGCCTCCTCGCATACATATTGTTGGCTGAATCAAGGCGCACGAGCGACCCTATGAGTGGCTTCTTCCTCGTGCGCAGAAGCCTCGTCGAGAAGCTGCGCCTTGAGGGTAGGAGCTGGAAGGTGCTCCTCGAGATACTCGCTAAGGCTCCTTGGGCAAAGGTGTCGGAGGTCCCCTATGTCTTCGAGAGGAGGGTTCGTGGCGAGAGTAAGCTCGGCTTCAAGGCTATGCTGGAGTTTGTCCTTGATTTGCTCAGGCTCGGAGAGTACCGCGTACTAAAGTTTGTAACAGTTGGCGCCTCTGGCACCTTTGTCAACCTCTTCATCCTATGGCTCGCGAAGGGTGTGCTGGGGCTAAGCGAGTACGTGGCATTCCCCCTAGCCTTCGAGACCAGCCTTACGTGGAACTTTACCCTTCACGACGCGTGGACTTTTCGTGGAAAGAGGAAAAGGAAGGGTGTAAAGGGCTGGGTTAACTACTGGCTACGCTACCATGGCGCAGCCCTCGGCTCAATGATCAGCTACCTCACGATAGGCATAGGGCTTACCAGGCTCGGCGTAAACTATCTCGTCGCAGGGTTCCTCGGAATAATAGTCGGGTTCCTAGCCAACTACTTGATATCCCAGTACGGCGTATGGAGCCTCCACAGCCTAGATGTAGCAAAGGATAACAAAGCATACTAGCTGTTCGGCGAGCACTGTAAAAACTTCTACTATAGGCCCGCCTCCTAGGAGGTGGCGCCTCGGTGCTCAACCCTAGGGCCTACTATGCTGCACTCCTGGCCGCTGTACTCCTTGCAGCGGCATTTGTGACACCACTAATAGTCTCCAAAGGCTCTGCCATCACAGGCACCGATGCCGAAACAACATGTATACAGGACAGGGACGAGCTAAGGGCCCTTGCAATAATGTATAAGCAATCCATATTGGACGAACTCCGCGTACTCGGCAATGCTGTAGAACCGGTTACAAAGACGATTATTGAGTCCCAGAACCCAAGCAACGAGCTGAACAAAGCCCTCGATGAACTAGCCGACAAGTATTGGGTTGATGCCGCAAGATTCCTACTCTATACGTACAAGCTGTACTATGTTGCTCACCGATACTATGAGTGCACGGGAGATGCCTTCAACGCAACAGAGATAATCGTAGAGGTTCTCTACAACCGCCCGGTATCAAAGGTTTCCGGCTCCACGGTGGCACAAATAGCTAACACAATCAAAACACTCAACACTAACGAGACACTGGCTGAGGTAAAGATTCTCAAAGAAGCCATTAGGACTGGCAATCGGTTGGCCATCGATGAGCAAGTAAAAAGCGTAATAAGTTACGTATTGTTGGTAAAGCTCAGAGAAGTATTAAGTAGCCAAGCTCAGTATCCTCAATAATCCTCGTAGAGGGACTAGAGTAGAGAGCACTGGGTGATAGCGGCTTCATGGTTTATCAGAGGTACGTTGAGGAGGCATACACTATTGCCCAGAGCGTCGCCAAGTCCTGCGGCACTACTCCAGAGCTAGAGGAGGCGCTAAAGGTTCTAGACGAGATACTAGCCTATGGTGGCTTCGAGAGCGACCTAGAGTACGCGGCCATGCTTCTACGGGATGCCGCCGATGCTTTGAGGCAAAAAGGCTGCCTAGACTGGTATAGCCTGGTAATAGCTGCTGATACTCTCGAGCATGCAGGCTAGCCAGTGATCTCTATCGCGTAGCCTGCATGAATCTTGCGGAATCCTTTTCCATACTCTCTGGCCAGTATGCACTCTGCTTGCAAACCAGTACAGTGGCCAGTGTGTACCTCTTCTACGCCTAGATCCCTAAACACCTTAATGGTCTCCATTATCTTGTCCTGGCTCAGTGCAACCATGTGAAAGCCGCCAGTTACTAGGCGCGGTGTCTCACCGGTAACCTTTGCAGCGTAGGAGGCTATGTTGGCTATCCCGCTGTGACTACACCCGCCGATAACGATGGCTCCGTAGTTCTCTACTACTATGGCTAGTCCCGTATCGTCTCTCAGCGGGTGAGGAGCTAGCTCGCCGTCATTGCTAACCGTGTAGGCTCCTGGTAGGCCTGGGGCGAGGTCAGGGTATCGGCGCTCTATTTCGCCTAGCCAGTATACTCCCGGAGCTATCTCGAGCGGGGTCCTAAGCAGCAAGAAGTCGGCGCCTGCATCCTCTAGTTCTCGGCGAGAATACGGTATGCCTATGTTAAGCCTCACACGGTCCCCGCGGATATGGATGGAGGGCTTGAAGACATCGGGGTGGGCTACTACGGGTACTCGGCGACCAATAGCCCGGAGAACCTCTAGTAGGCCCCCCGTATGGTCGTAGTGGTTATGGCTGAGAGCGATAGCCTCCACTGAGCCGAGGTCTACGCCGAGAAGCCTCGCGTTATGCACTATTGCTTCTCCGTACTGCCCCGTATCGAATAAGACGCGGTGAACTCTACCACTATGATCCACTACTTCTACCAGTACTGAGAGCCCGTGCTGGGCTAGGAGCCCACGAACCTCGTAGCCAGCATAGTCATCTGCGAGGAAGACTAGGCGAGCCTTAACAGCGCGCGCCAAGACGACAATCACCCAACCTAAAGTATTAGGTCAGCGAAGCAAGGCGCTCAAGGCTTTTTACTAGCTAAACCCTAGTGACCGGATTTTGTACTCCTTAATACGCGTCACCGCGGCCTAGGCTTTCTCGAGCAAGCGGCGTAGGACCGCGCCAATAGGGATACCGAGCTCCTCGGAGAGCCGTCTAAGCTCCTCGTAAACATCGACCGGTATATCAATGCAGACACTTTCTTCTTTCTTTTCTTGCTCCTTTACGGTCTCTTCTCGGGACAAAACAGCTCCCCAGTCTGTGATTAGAGATCATTAAGCTAAGTTATGCTTTATTCTGGCTAAAAACGCTGGTAAAGAAGCCGCAGCACCGTCTCAGCCAAGAGCGGTTAGTGCCAAGCCTATAGAGTCAGTGATAGAGGATGAGGGGATTGTGCTATGAGTTACTTGCGGCCGTGGAAAAAGGGGGAGAGATGGTTATATTCGCTCAAAGATTCTTCTCAGCAGTCTGCCGACAGGCTTGCCCAGCTGTTCAGACATGTATAGCAGTTCTTCTAGGATTCCGCGGTGCAGTTCCTCGGCGTGTAGAGTCTCTTCTCTAACTTGTTGTCGGGGCATAAAGGGACACCCTTCTATAGTATAGGGCTTAATCCTTATAAGTTTTCGCCCCCATGTGTCTGTGCAGAATCCGTACACCGAGGACGTGGGCTCAGGCCCGGCACGGCCCATACTTGAAGAGAAAATGTAACTAGAGTTATAGATAGGAAGCTTTGCGCAGACATCTATGTAGGCGAGGGCATCACACCCATAGCCGGACCCAGGCTAAGTGCATGGAAGAGGGGCTGGTGCCTAGGGGCCTTGGCTTCGACGAAACTGTTCTACGCGTTACTGAGCGGCCTCCATGCTACCCTGCCGCTGGCAGAGCTTCGCGGTATACTCGAAGCCCTCGGGCAAAGGTATCGGGTAGTAGAGACCCTGGACCTCGTAGCAGTCTATGAGTCTAGTGCTCCGAGTAGTAGGGGTGTAGCGTCGAGAGCAGGGCTTATCCACGAGACTGGCAGGGTTCTAGCGGTAACGGAGGCCAGGCTCGCCGATATACTCGATGAGGCCGAGTTCATAGATTGGTGCGCGTATTTCTCTCAAGGCGACCGAGTAAAGTTCGAGCTAGTGAGGCTGCGCGGCTACGCAAAAGATGATGTACCCGACAACGCTGCCAGAA